>CAWITB010000029.1:0-157797 GCA_963838885.1 Bryobacterales bacterium
AGATGGGATGCTTCGCCGTTTCGATCAGGCTGCGCTTGAGCAGCTCCATTCGCTCGGCCTTCGATTCGAGAGCGCTCTGGTCCGCGCTGTCGGCCGGGGCGGCGCCGAATACCAGCATCAGCCGGCTCAATGTTGCCGGGGGGAGCACCGCGAGCCCGACCGCGCCGACCACGAGCGCCAGGGCCAGCGCCGCCACTTTCTGGCGCGAAATCAGGAACATCAGCGCGCCGTAGCAAATGGCGGCGATCATACAGCCGCGCGATCCCGTCTTGAGCATATAAATTGCGGAAATGCCAATGCAGACGGCGGCAAAGCTCTTCTTGACCGCTCCTTTCATATAGAACAGAAACACGAAGTTGACGATCCCGATGAGCATGCCCATAGCCAGCTCGTTGGAATTCGACAAAGAAAAGCTACTTGCCACGCGATAGCGTCCGTCCGTATATCCTCCAAACTTGGCGGCCATCAGCAGGGAAATAAAAGAGGCCGCAATGGCGACGAGCATTAAAGTGCGGCAACGCTTCAAGGAGGTCGCAAAAGACGCGATATAGAAGAGCAAAATATAGAACCGCGGAAGATAATAGGTAAGCATGTCGACGCTGCCGCGCTTGTAAATGCTAAACGGAAGATCGACCAAGAGGCAGATCGCGAAGCCCGCCCACCACCATCCCATGCGATCCTCGAAGGCGCGGAAGCGATTGCGGCATGCCAGCCACAATATGGGCATGGAGAGTAGCGGAACTACGCCGATATGAAGGACTCCGGCATATCGCAGCAGCAGATCGTTCAAGGATCCCGCTATCAGGTACACGCATAACATGACGAATCCCAGCGTCTCTACCATATCGGGGGAACGCTCGGGAGCGATGGCGGGGGCGGCGCCGGCAGGCGATGGCGGGGGCCCCAACGCCGGCGCGGCCGCGCGTGAAAACGGCGGGGCTTGGAGCGCTGTTCCGGAGGCGGAACTGGAGGGCTTAAACTGGCTCATTGAGATAAAGCGGAGCGGCGCAAAGCCAAGTCCAATTTAGCATGGGGGCGGCGCGCGGCTTGCTCGATGGAATGCCTCGCCGCACTACTGCGCCCCGCGCGAAAGCAGCATCACCTTCAAGGTGTGGAAAATGATATAGGCGTCCAGACTCGGCGCCAGATTCTTGATATAAAACAGATCGAACTCCAGCTTCATGATGGTGTCCTCGAGGGTATCTCCGTACTTGTGGTTAATCTGCGCCCAGCCCGTGATGCCTGGTTTAACGCAATGCCGTTGCCGGTAGTAAGGAATCTTCTCCGTCAGGGTCTGTACGAATTCCGGCCGCTCCGGGCGCGGCCCTACGATCGACATCTCGCCGCGAACGACGTTCAGCAACTGCGGCAACTCGTCCAGGCGCAGTTTACGCAGCCATTTGCCGACCCGTGTAATGCGGGGGTCGTCTTTTTTGGCCCATACCGGCCCGGTACCCGCCTCGGCGTCGACATACATGGAGCGAAACTTATAGAGGGTAAACGGGTTCCCGTTACGTCCCACTCTTTCCTGCCGGAACAGCACGGGTCCGGGCGACGTCACCCTGACGACCGCCGCGACCAGAAGCATCACTGGCGCACAGATAACGGTCGCAGCCAAAGCAATGCCGAAGGAATAGAACGCTTGCCAGAATACCCGATTCGGCCGCGGCCCGAGCTCGGCCGAAAAAATCAACTGCGATGGACGCAAAGCGCGTGCGCATACCCGTCCGAAGGTGGTTTCAAAAGTGGTCAAGGCATCTTCGATCCGAATCCCGGAAAACCGCAAATCGAGAAGATCCATAACCGGCAGCCGTCCGCGCCGCTCGGTCATCCCGACCACGATCCTGTCCGGGTTGACCTGCTTTACCAATTCGGTCAGATCCGAAACGCAGCCGATACGGCGCATACCGGAAGGCTCCGGAGATGGGTCCTGGCAGTTGTCGACGTATCCTATTACCGCCAGACCGAGCTCGGGATGCTCCGCTAGATACTCCCCGATCTCCTGCACCACGCCCGAGGCTCCGAGAAAGAGCACACGCTCCGATCCCAGCGCTTTCATGACAAAGCTGGCGTAGAGAATGCGCCATGCAGGCAGGAACAGCAGCACCAAGCCGCTTCCGAGAATCATAAGCCGCGCCGGAAGGATCCAGCCCTGCAGCCGCAGGTAGCTCAGGAATGCCTGCGTCAGAAACGCGATCCCCACCACGAGGCAGAGCTGCTGGATCAAAAGCACGCGGGACTTGATGCGGAAATGCGTATAAAGGTCGTGGAAGTAGATGCCCACCATCTCGCAGCCCACGACCAGCGCAATCCTTGCCAGGCCGCCTTCGTATAGAAGAAAAACCGATGGGTCGCTGTCCAGGACCAGGAAAGCCGCTAAAATATAGCAGCTTATAAGGAGAATGGTTTCCGAAATCAGCAGTGCCAGGACACTGGCGGGGACAAAGACTCGGAACAGCCGGACCATCTATAGGTGATATCGTTAGAAATCAGGATCGGCTTTAACAGCCAAGTGTAGCATCGGGCGGGGTCGCCTCCGGCAGCGGGGGGCGCCGGCTAAACCGGAGGAAGGCGCCCAGCGGGATACAATTCCGATTGTGCCGACGCCGCATTTGTCAAAACAGTTTACCTTGGCGGCCTCGTTGCAGCCGCGCTTCTCGCCTCCGCCGGCGCGATCGCGCAAACCATGGCGCTCGACCGCTATGTGGCGCAACCCGATCCGGTCTATGCGTGGCGCGAGGTTGCAGGCAATCGGGGCAATGGGTACAACATGCACGTCCTGGAGTTGACGTCGCAAACCTGGCGCAGCGCAAAGGACGTGGATCGCCCGGTCTGGAAGCACTGGCTCACTATCACCGTCCCGGATCACGCCGTTGGGAATAGGGCGTTCCTGGTGATCGGTGGTGGCAGGAATGGAGATCCTCCTCCCGCCAAGCCATCCGAACGCGCCGCGCTGATCGCGGTAGAGAGCGGGTCCGTAGTCGCGGAATTAGGCATGGTTCCCAACCAGCCGCTCCGTTTCACGGATTCGCCCGATATCGCGCGTTCGGAAGACGGCATCATCGCCTACAGCCGCGTGAAGCATTTCGCTACCAAGGACGATACCTGGCTGGTCCGCCTCGCCATGGTGAAGAGCGCGGTTCGCGCCATGGACGCCGTTCAGCAGTTCCTGGCAACGGCGGAGGGCGGCAGGATCAAGATCGACCAGTTCGTAGTGGCGGGAGGATCGAAGCGAGGTTGGACAACGTGGCTGGTTGGAGCCGTCGACCGGCGCGTCATCGCCATCGTGCCGATCGTCATCGATGCGCTAAACAGCGAAGCCATTACGAAACATCAATTCGAGGCTTACGGTTTTTTCTCGCCCGCGCTTAAAGATTACGTCGAGCAAGGCCTCTTCCCGCACCGGATCGGCACGCCGGAATACCGCGCCGTTCTCGATATCGAGGACCCTTATTCCTACCGCAATCGTCCGCGGCTACGGATGCCTAAGTTCATGATCGATGCCGCCGGCGACCAGTTTTTCCTGCCCGATAACTCGCAGTTCTATTACCACGGCTTGCCGGAAGAGAAGCACATTCGCTACGTGCCGAACGCGAAACACAATCTGGCCGGTTCGGACGCGACGGACAGCATCATCGCATTCTATCAGTGCATCCTGAAAGGAACTCAGCGTCCACGCTTTACCTGGAGCAAGGAGAAAGACGGATCGCTCCTAGTGAACGTTGTAGACAGTCCCACGGAGGTTCGCCTATGGCAAGCCACCAATCCCAAGGCGCGCGATTTCCGGCTTGACGTGATCGGCAAGGCGTACGCATCGACTATACTGCAGCCCACTCGAGATAAAACGTACGTGGCGAAAGTCGCGAAACCAGACGTGGGCTTCACCGCATTCTTCGTGGAATTGACGTATCCCGGCCCGGGCAAGTATCCGCTGAAGTTCACCACCGAAGTGTCGGTTGTCCCCGACATCCTGCCCTACAAATGGCAGGACGCCGCGACGAAATACGCCCAGTTCAGGCCCAAGCAGTAGAATGGTCGGACTCATTTCAGATACTCACGGGCTGCTGCGGCCCGAAGCCGTCGCGGCGCTGGAAGGATGCGAGCTCATCATTCACGCGGGCGACGTTGGCTCGCCGGAAATTCTCGAACGCTTGGACGCGATTGCTCCGGTCAAGGCGGTGCGAGGAAATATCGACAAAGGCGCTTGGGCGCGGAGCCTGCCGCCGACAGCCGTGGTCGAGGCGGGGCCAGCGCGGATTTACGTGCTTCACGACATCCACGATCTGGACCTCGATCCAGCCGCGGCGGGTTTCCATATCGTGGTTACCGGACATTCGCACCGGCAAGGACAAAGCGAACGGGCGGGAGTGCTGTACATCAATCCGGGGAGCGCCGGTCCGCGGCGATTCAAGCTGCCCGTGACCGTGGCGCGCCTGGACTTGACGAAGCGGCCGTGGGCCGTAAAGTTCCTCGAATTGATCTAATGAAAGACGATCGTCGATTCGCCGGTGTAGCGGTGATAATTCCGGAATTCGATGGTGTTGCGACCGCAACTGTTCGTGCCGCGCTGGCAACTCAGGATTTCGGCTTTGGTAGGCAATAAAAACTTGTCCGCGCCGCCGAGGGTTACGAAATCGTAGTCGAGGGCCATCTCAGTAGTGTCGTCGGGGAAGGCTTCCGGAATCTTCACGGCCTGCATTTCGATGCGCAGCACGCGCGCGGTTTCTTTCGAGATCCAGACGGAGCCGTGATAGGCCGGTTGAATAGACTGGCCGGAAACGGTGATGCGCCAGTGGGAATGCGGATGATCGACGTCGAAATCGAAAAGGACGGCTGCTTGCCGCGCGATAGTGCGATTTCCGACGAACTTGAACTTCGCGGCGGTCGCGGGAGAGAACAGATCGTCGAGAACGGTCCCAAATTCGCCGGTCGACCATGCGCCGGTTTCTTCGATCGCCTGCTTCGCCGGTTTTCCGTTGATCGCGAGATTCTGATATCGCTCTTTGCCGTCCTCATAAACGACTTCGGCGGAGACAATGTCCTGCGCCTGCCAGTTGGTCACGTGCCCGACGCTGACATAACGCGTTGTGAACTGCTGGCAAACGTAGTTGGGCAGCCCCGAGAGGAAGCTCGCCGCGGCCTCGCGGGCCTTGGCGATCATGACAAGCCGGTCAGTGGCGGCGGGGGGCGCGGGTGGGGGCGGGGCTGCGGGTGGAGACGCAGCCGCCGGAGCTTGGCTCGCGGCCGGTTGAGGGATGGGCGCAGACAGCTGGCGATTTTCAGCCGTTTCGCTGGGGGCTGACGGCGATTTCCTGGCCTGCGGCACGCCGCGTTTCAATTTGGGCGGACCACCCTCGTCGTCGGGGTCGAGCGGGACGGGCGTGGCCAGTCGAGTAGTGGGGCGCGGATCTAGCGGCTCGTCCGCCTGCGCCGCATCCGCCGTTTGAGGGGGAGCGGAGCCGGTTTTCTTGATGCTGACGGCGTGGAAGAGGCCCTTATCGTCCTGGGTGGCTTCGACGTCGACCTTATCACCGGGAACCAAGCCGTCGGGCTTTTTCGTGGTGTCCGCGATCTTAAAGGTGATGACGCGCGTGTCGGGCGCCTCGACGTCGATGCTCTTGGGGTCGACGGCGCGCACGATGCCCGAGATGGTCTGCGTATCGGCGGTCTTGTTCTGATCCGAACTGGTATTCTTCGATTTCGATTTGCGCGGAAACGGAATACCGGTTCCTTGGCCAGGCGGATAGGTTCCAGGTGGATACTGTCCAGGTGGATACTGTCCGGGGGGATAGCTGCCCGGCGGATACTGGCCTGGGTATTGCATACAATAGGCCGCCGGCAGGAGCACAAACACAAATAGCAGTGTTTTCAACTCCTCTTTAGACGAATCGGACGGCCATTTGGATACAGCAGGATCGAAATAGCGGGCGCGCGGGCGCGTCAATGGATTAACGTGCTCAAAACCGGGTTCATCCTTAGGCTCGCGGTCTGTTTTTCCCTTTTGATGTGCCTGCGCGGCGCCACGCCCGCGGAAGTGGAGCGGCGCATCGACGCTCTGCTGGGGCGCATGACGCTCCAGGAAAAGCTTGGGCAAATGTCGCAATCGACGGCCATGAATACGCTTTCGGGGCAGATCAAAGAGGAGATCCGGCGCGGCCGGTGGGGCTCGTTTCTGAACGCCGGCAGTCCGGCGGACCGTGCCGAGGCGCAGCGCATCGCGCTTAAAGAAAGCCGCCTGGGCATACCGCTGATTTTCGGCCGCGACGTGATCCACGGCTATCACACGGTCTTCCCAATCCCGTTGGGGCAGGCGGCAAGCTGGGACCCTGGGCTGATCGAACAGGCGGCGCGAGTGGCGGCGGGAGAGGCGTCCGAGGCCGGCATTCACTGGACCTTTGCGCCCATGCTCGACATCGCGCGCGACCCGCGCTGGGGTCGCGTGGCGGAGGGGCTGGGTGAAGACCCGTATCTTGCTGGCGTACTGGGAGCGGCCATGGTGCGGGGTTTTCAGGGCGAATCGCTCGATGCGCCGGGTTCGCTCGCCGCCTGCGCCAAGCATTACGTGGGTTACGGGGCGGTCGAAGGCGGGCGGGATTACAACACGACGTGGATTCCTGAGGTCCTGCTGCGCAACGTTTATTTGCGGCCGTTCGATTCCGCGCTGGAGGCCGGCGTGGCGACGGTGATGAGCGCGTTCAACGATCTGAACGGCATTCCCGCGAGCGGCAATGAATTTACGCTGCGCCAGGTGCTGCGCCGGGAGTGGAAGTTCGATGGCCTTGTGGTTAGCGACTACAATTCCATTACGGAAATGATCGCGCATGGATACGCCGCCGATGCCGCCGATGCCGCGTTCAAGGGCGTGCGCGCGGGGGTGGACATGGAGATGGTGAGCAGCAGTTATTATGACCACCTTCAGGATCTGGTGCAGTCGGGCAAGGTGGATATCAAGCTGATCGATGAGGCGGTGCGCAACATTTTGCGGGTGAAGTTTCGGCTGGGGCTGTTCGATAAGCCGGTTGCGGAGTTCCACGATACGCCGCGGCAACCGGCGGCGGAAGCGCTGGATGCGGCGCGCAGACTTGCGGGCGAGAGCATTGTATTGCTGAAAAACGACGCGGCGACGCTGCCGTTGTCGAAATCCATTCGCAAGATCGCGGTTGTTGGGCCGCTTGCCGATAGCGTGGTGGACCAGATGGGTACGTGGGTGATGGACGGTCTGCCGCAGTACGTGCGCACGCCGTTAGCAGCCTTGCGCGAGCGTTTCGGGGCATCGCGCATCGCTTACGCGCAGGGATTGAAGAACAGCCGCGACCAGAGCCGGGCCGGCTTCGCGGCGGCGCTCAATGCTACCCGCGGGGCGGATGCCGTGATGCTTTTTTTGGGGGAAGAGGCGAACCTATCGGGCGAGGCGAGATCGCGCGCCTTTCTAGACCTGCCGGGCGCGCAGAAGGCGCTGGTGGATGAAGTGGCGAAGGCGGGAAAGCCGATGATTGCCGTCATCATGGCCGGCCGGCCGCTCACGTTTCACGATGTCGCGGAGCGAGTAAACGCCGTACTTTACGTCTTTCATCCCGGCATGATGGGCGGCCCCGCCATCGCGGACATGCTCTTCGGCGATACGGCGCCAAGCGGCAGATTGCCGATCACATTTCCGCGCACTGTGGGTCAGATTCCGATTTATTACGCGCACATGAATACGGGCCGCCCGCCTTCGCCGTCGGAACTGGGCATCCCGCCGGGAAATCCCGTCAATCCGCAGGGATTTACTTCAAAGTATATCGACGTGGATTTCACGCCCGAATATCCGTTCGGATTCGGCTTGTCTTATGCGCCCATCGAGTATTCAAATTTACGGCTCTCAAGCGGCGCGATGCCGCCTGACGGCGCCATTACCGTTTCGGCGGACGTTCGCAATGCGGGAAGTCGCGATGGAGATGAAATCGTGCAGCTTTATACGCGGCAACTCGTCGGCAGCATTACGAGGCCGGTCCGGGAACTCAGAGGGTTCCAGCGCGTGCATTTGCGCGGAGGTCAAACCAGGAGGGTCGAATTCACGTTGCGGGCCGCAGACCTGCGGTTCTATAATTCGCGCGGGGAATTCGTGGTTGAGCCGGGCGCGTTCGACGTCTGGATCGCGCCGGATGCGGCGCGCGGACTGCAGTCCGGCTTTCACGTCACGGCGCCCCCGTCACACTCTCCGGAATAACAGCAGGATGATCAGGATGATCAGAAGCAGCCCCAGGCCGCCACTGGGATAATAGCCCCAACCGGTGCTGTACGGCCAAGCCGGCAGAACCGCGAGAAGCACAATTATAACGATGATCAGCAGCAGAATTCTGGGCATTTCTGGACTCCTTAGGCTATGGCCGGAGCATCGCCACGCGGCATTGTATCGAGCATGCGATCCAACCAGTTGGCGCGCTCTTGCGTCTCCGCGAGGAGGCACAGGAAGCGCATGCGCAAGCCTGGTCCCGACTGGTGTAGTTTAGCATGCAGGCGCTCCAGAACGGCTTCATCCTTTTGCAAGCGCATCAACTCCGATGTGAGCAGGGTTTCCATAGTCCGCTCCAATTGCATTTCTGCGGCCATCGGCTCGTGCATCTCTAAGTCACTGTTTTGGCGTAATTTCAATGCTGTGGCTCAGGACAACGTCCGGGAACTACTTACCTGCCGCGCGTCCCATAGTAGAAATATCTTATGGATCGTTTGCTCAACGCGCTCTCGGTGGTCAGCATCGGCCTGATGCTGATGGTCCTCTATTCGGTGCGGCGCTCGCACATACGCGTGGAATATTCGGTGAGCTGGCTGGTGGCTTCGATCATTCTGCTGATCCTGTCGAGGTCGCGCACGTTGCTGATGTGGATTGCGGGCAGCCTGGGTCTTAGCGATCCACCCGTGGCGATTGTGATGATCGTGTTCTTCGTTTTCCTGGTCGTTCTCTACCGCCTCTCGCTGATCATCTCGCGCCTGAAGGACGCTAATATCGCGCTGGTGCAGAGGCTGGCGATTCTGGAATGCCAGATGAAGAATCCGCCGCGATAACAACGTTTTGGCCGATGAGATTGGCAGTGCGCTAATCTGGCATGAGAGGCGCCGTTAATTCACCCCGTATGGACGTAGCAAATCAGCAAGGCGCCGATCTCGAAAAGGGACCAGACCGGGGCGCGCGTTTCGTGTTCAGCTTGCTATGGAACTGGCTGGGCGTCGGCGCCGGGCTGTTCACCGGGCTATGCCTAGCGCCGTATCTTTTTCGCAAGCTGGGCGCGGAAGGATACGGATTGTGGGGCCTTTCCTTTGCGCTCGTAGAATACGGGACGTTTCTCGATCTCGGGTTCCGCTCCGCCGTGGTGAAGTACGTCGCTCATTTTTGGGCGCTCGAAGACAACGATGGCGTGGAGCGCATTATCAATACCGGCTTGATGTATGCGGCCATGGTCTCCGGGGCCATTTTCGCCGTTATGGTGATTGTTTCGGGTTATTTGAAGTACTTTTTTAAGGTTTCACCGGCTTTTCAGCACTCCTTTCAACTCCTGGTCATTATTGTTTCGCTGAGCTGGTGCTGCAATTTCGTATTCAGCCTATTCGGCGCCTGTCTGGAGGCGATTCAGCGCTTCGATTTTTATAACCAGGCGGGGGTGTCGAGTACCGTCGCGCGAGCGGTGGGCATTTTTGCGCTCCTCTACCTGGGCTATGGGCTGATCGCGCTGGGCGTTCTGGTTGTGTTCACGCAATGTCTGGGGTACACGCTGTACTATTTCTTTTTCCGCCGGACCGCTCCGTGGTTCCGCGTCTCGCCGCGCTACGCCAGCATAAAGACACTGCGCACGATGGGGAAATTCGGCATCCATACTTTCGTTGTGAACGTGTCGAACATTTTGCTGAACCAGAGTCCGCTGGTGTTGGTCGGACATCTCCTGCCGGCGGCCTTCGTCGGCTTTTACAGGTTGCCGATGAACCTGATTCAGTACACCAGCGAAGCGGTGGGGCGCATCGGGATTATAACGAACGCCAGCAGCGCGGAGTTTCAGGCTCGCGGCGATTCGCGCGCGATCCGGAATCTGGCGGTCTATGCCAACCGCTATTCTCTGACGTTGTTCATGCCGCTGGCGCTGGTCTTCTGGATTTTCAGCGATCGCATCTTCCAGCGCTGGATTCCGGCTGCGGCTGCGTATGCGGCGCCGCTGTTGCCCGTGCTGGTCACCGGGTACATGATTGGTTTCGTCGCGCAGTACAGCTCCGGCATGCTGCTGCAGGGTTTGGGCCGGCACCAGCGTTTCTCGCGCGGGCTGCTGGTGGAGGCGGTCGCCGTCATCGCGCTACTGCTTTTCGTGATCCCAAGATATGGAATTTTCGGCGCCGCGTGCGTGGTCGCGGGCTGCATGATTCTCAACCGCGGCATCTTCGCGCCGTGGCTAGTGAGCCGCGAGATGGGCTTCTCCTTTTTCCATTTCATGCAATCCATCTACACGCGGCCGTTCCTCACGGCCATTCCGGTTGCGGCGCTGGCCTGGTTTCTGCGAATGACGATCCTGCCAGGATATACCTGGATGCAGCTTCTGGCGATCGGAGCCATCGTGGCATCGGCATATTTCGGGCTGGCGTATTTCGCGTGTCTGCCGCCGCAGCACCGCTCGCGCTTGAGCGGGCTGGTGGCCCAGAGGCTGCCGTTCCGAAGCGTTCGGGCAGCCGCTTAGGACCGATGGAGAGCAACGGCTTAAGCCGCGCCGAATGCCTTCGTCTGGCGTTCGCTATGGGAGAGGACATTCGCACGCAACGGCCCATCCTCGATTGGAAGGCGAAGCTGGGGGTTGAAGACGATTCCATTGAACGGCTGATCGTGCGGTACGCGGCGGGGGATGCGCTGCCGCGCATCGATGCGTATCCGGTTCACGATGGCGTGAAGGTCCTGCTTCGGAAGGAACTTGAGAGCTATCTGAAGCCTCGAGGGCCAGCGGACCCGGCGCTCGAAGCGGGCTCTTATCCCTTCGCCGTGGCGCTAAAGATGGCTACCTTTCGCCGCTTCCCGGCGGGGCCGATGGATTGGACCATCTCCGGAATTCCACGCTCCTGGCTGGCGAAGATTCCGCCGCGGGATCTGCCGCGAGCGCTGTGGTTCATCGCGAGCAAGCTGGGCGGCTTCAAACCCGCGATTTATACCCATGTGGCGCCGCCGCCGCGCAAGCGCGCGCTGATCATCGACAAAGAAGTACGGCGCGCTTATTACCGCATGGCAAAGTCGCTTGCGGGGCAGCCGCGCATGATCGGCATTCTGACGGGATCGTGGCTGCACGATCCCGCGATGTTGAAAGAAATCCCGCAGCTTAAAGTGATTAATGAGCCATATCTGGAGCACGGCGGTTTTGTGACGACGGTCGGGCCGGCTGCTGCCGACTCCGGTTTTCTGGAGCGCAGCCCGGAGCGGCAGAAACGGTACGAAGCCGGGGAGCTACGGCCGCTGCTCGGGTTAGCCATGTGGCCGCGCAAGGCGGCGATGGCGTGGGCGGAGCAGCATCCGGAATTGGAATGAGGTAGCGGAAGGCGGGATTTGACCGGGCGGGATCCGCCTGATACACCACCTGGATGTGCAAGCGGATCTCCAATCCGCTCTCCGGCCAATTTCCCAATTGCTCCAAAGCATCTCTGGAGGCGATCCTCCTTATCAGATTGCCCGCGCCAAGATTTTGTTCCGCATACGGACAAACGTGACGGGCCACGAGGATTGATCAGCACCGCTCATTCCGGGAGCAGGTTCAGCCGCTTCCAGGAACACCTTTCCTTGCGACTGGTTTCGAGAACGGATTATTCCGCCAGCGAATACGAACGCAGTCGAGCTAATTTAATATCACTCGAAAGATTGGGCATCCGGAAAGAAGGCTTAGACTCGAAGGATTAATCACTACGACACCGCCTGGGGCTTCGCTCACCGACGGAAGTCATGGCGCGCCAGCGATGGCAAGTAGTGGATCTGGCCCGTCCAATCTTCGGGAGCGGAGGCGCACCAAATCAATAGAAGTACCTCGACAACCTGCCTGACGGAGGCGCGCTGACGGACTAGAAACACGCCGGGGCTCATACGCCCAGACCGCAAGCGATCGGAAAAGTGCACGGGCATGGTACTTGTGTCATGCGAAACGACAATGCGATTTTGATTCGCCGCGAATTCGAGCACACTTGAATCGTCTTGACATGTGAGGTCAGCTTCAGTAGCGGTGATGAAGTCAAGTGTCGGTTCTCGCCCTATTGCGCCGGCGACGATGGCTCGATTCAGATCGGCATCCGCGAGAAAGCGGATGCTCACGGCTCAGATTTGCTAATCGCTTGTCGAGCCCGCTGCAATCTGTCCCAGAGTTCGGGA
This sequence comes from Bryobacterales bacterium, assembly GCA_963838885.1. GTDB lineage: Bacteria > Acidobacteriota > Terriglobia > Bryobacterales > Bryobacteraceae > JAICMB01. Next base: position 12,359 of record CAWITB010000029.1, read on the forward strand.
TTCGTTTCGGCAAGCGGAATCGATGACGCTTCGATGACTTGTTCCTTCACTTCGAGATAGCTGCGGACGGAGGCTTGGTGGTCCAGGTAAAACGCGATGGCGCCATAGATCTGGGGTAGTTTCAGAAGCGGGAATTCCTGCCGTATCGCCTCCGGCGAATTGCCGCGCTCAAAGGAATATACTATCGAGTCGAGAGAGATCCGGGTACCCAGAATGTAGTAACCTCCGTTTCGCTCCTCAATGTACTCGTTGATCACCGGAACCTCCTTACCAGTATTATGTCCCTTGCCACCGCTCATCAAGTCTCGAGTTCGACCCACGCCCGTGCCCCCTGCGCAAAAACGGCTTTCTGGTCGATTTGCACGGTCGAGCGGCAGGCCGTTCGAGGTGAAACCTCTTGCGAAACTGAAGCATTTCTCTTAACCCGCCCCTACGAGGCGTTGGCGGCATGCACGGAATCGTTGCGTACGTGGGTGGCGATGCGGATCGCCTCCGCGGGAACGGCCAGCTTGTAATGCGCCTCTTCGGACGATTCCGAGGTCCGCGCAAAGCCGAACTTATCGTACAGGTCGCGAACGAGGCTGTTTTTTGCAGTCGGGCGGAAGATGCCGGCAAGTTCACGAATGCCATGCTCCTGGGCGGCTTCGATCAGACGATCGAACATGAACTTTTCCATCTGGCGGCCGAGGACGCGGCAGCTCATCAGCCACGTATCGATTTCCCACACGCGGGGATGGTTCGCGCGGCAGAAGATCACGCCGATGAGGCCGTAGTCGCCCATGCGGTCGGAGAGATGGAACGCGCCGGTCCAGCACGCAGGGTCGGCGGCAAGCTGTTGCACCTGAGCTTCGGTGTAACGGCGCGTCGTGACGTTGAACTGATTCGTCTTGTTCGTCAGTTGAGTCACGCGGGCAAGGTTTTTCGCCGTGACAGGCTCGACCGATGCGCGCAATTGCAGTTGGGCGAGGAAATCGTCGAGTGATTCGGAGGTCGCCTGAAGGTGCTTGCGAACTGCTTCGCCGCGGTACTGTTCGGCGCGGGCCTGGTCTTCGGCGGATAGCGACACGGCAAAAAAAGGTCGTGCGCGGTCGAGATCGCGGACGTAATGAAACACGGTAGGTCCGAGTTCCACAACCGCGACATCGGGTAACTGCGAGCGCACCCATTCGCGCTCCAGCGGATTGTCGTCGATGAACACAAAGCTATCGAGACCAAGCGACAGCTTTTTTGAAATCTCGCGGATGCTGGTCGCCTTGTCGTTCCAGTTCGCTTCAAACGCGGCGAAGTCTTCGAGGCGCAACAGCATGTGCTGGTGCTTTTGGAATGGCACGCAGGCGTCATCGTGGTTGTTCTTCGACGCTACGGCGAGCAGGATGCCGCGAGCTTTCAGGTCGAGCATGTATTGCTGCAGACGGCTGTGCGCCTCCCCGGCCGGCGAGCCGGGTCCGATCTTGATGCCTTCCAGGCCGTCTTCTCCGATCACGCCTTTCCACAGTGTATTATCGAGGTCCGTAACGAGCACTTTCCTGGTCAGGCCAAGGACGGCGCGGACGTGGGCGGCCATGAGGTCTGCCAAGGCCGGAAGGCATTCGGAGGCGGGATGCTGCTGGAAGCTGTTCCACAGCATTTCGTCTTGCCACTGCGCTCCCGTATGGCGCTGCAGCGCGGGCGCATCGACGATGGATACATAGGACGGCGCCTCTTCGACCAAGCGCAGGTTCAGGAGCTCGATCGCGCGCGTGCGGCCACCCGGCAACGATCTCCCCAGATATCCGTACGGCTCTTCGGCGGGGAAATCGTAGGCGTGCTGGACGACATGGCATCCGAAACTGTCTGAAGCGCGCTTCCAGAGCGCTTTCTGCCGCTCGATGACGCTGTTGATGAATTCCGTCTCGTTCTCGACGACGGCGGGCAGACGCAGATCGCGCCAACTGGAGGGCAGAAAGACAACGTCGGGCTTAAATCGCGCCAGACCGCTCGCGGGGTCGAGGACTTCCTGCTGCGCCGACCCGTACAGGCCCTCGTAGAGTTCGGCCTGGATGCGGTCGCGGAACAAGCAGGCCTCCAGAACGGGAATCAACAGGCTTGTCGTGCTGGAGCCAAGAAGAGCGATGCGGCACTGGCGCAGGTGCGTCCCGCTGCGGGCGGCGATTTTCTTGAGGAGCTTTTCGGCGCGCAAGTAGAAGGCATAGCGCGGGCGCTGGTCGAGGGCGCGGCGCAGCTCGAGCGCGGCATCGTCCCAGCGTTCGCTCTCCGATAGAGCGCGGGCGTACGCCAGCAGGTGAAACGGGTCGCGCGTCTGCTGTAAAGCGAAGAAGCGCTCCCAATGTTTGCAGGCCGTCTCGGGACGGCCTTTCTCAGACGCCAGCCGCGCCCGCAGGTAGGCGCTGTTGTGAGTCTCCAGCAGACCGTCGGCCCACTCGATAATCGCCGCCGGCTCGGCCGCCCGCGATAATTCGGACGCCACGGCGTCCACCTCGTCCGGCTGGAATCGCGCGCCGCTCAGGCGTGCGGCGGCGCGTTCGAGGATCGTTTCGATTGTCTCGCTCATTTGCGGGCTACAGCGGCGGCGCTGGTGGCTTCGCCCATCCTCCTCTTCATCACATCGGCCAACCCGGCGCTATTCTTGCGGAGATCGAACTTTTCGAGCACGCGTTGGCGGCCCGCCTGGCCGATTCGCAGACGCAAGTCCGGATCGTCGATCAGAGAGCGAAGTGCACCGGCGAACGCCTCGGTATCCGACGGGGCAACCAGCAGCGCATCGATACCATTGCGGATCAGCTCGGGAATTCCGGTGATCCAGGTCGATACGCACGGGATCTCCATGGCCATCGCTTCCATCAGAACGCCCGGCACGCCTTCCGCGAAGCTCGGCAGCGCGAAGATATCCGCTTGACGATACAAATTGTCGAGATCGCGCTGGGGCGTAAAGCCGTGGAATATCACATGTTTGTCCAGGTCGCGCCGGGCCGAGTCTTCCTCCAGGCTGGCGCGATCGGGACCGCCGCCCACAATGTGCAAAAGGACGTTGCGGTGGCTCCGAACGAGTACTTCGATAGCTGCAATCAGGATGTGCTGCGCCTTTACCGGCGCGAGACGGCCGACGCAAAGTACCTCGAAGCGAGCGGGATTGCGGCGAAAGGGACGCGGCGAAAACGTTTCCGGATCGACGCCCATATAGGCAACTTCAATCTTGTCCCAGTCAGACGTATCCGAGGATTTCATCAATTGGCTGCGCGCGTAATGGCTGATGGCGCGCACGAACGTGGATGCCGCGGTCTTTTCGCGAATGTGGAAGCCCTTCGGATCGTTAAACTCGTCGGGACCGTGGAAGGAGATGGACAGCTCGACGTCGAAGAGCTTGCGGACGAACAGCGCCACGGTGGATGAATAATGAGTATGCAGATGTGTTATTCCCTCGCGACGCATCCACCAGCCGACCACCGCCGCTTGGGCGAAGTACGCCATATTCAGAAGAAGTTGACGCGGCGCGAAGCGGCTCAGACGCGCGGCGTACGCGGCGCTCGAGAGCGTGCGCGCGGGGCGCGAGATGAGCGCGGAGAGCAGCGCCGCGGCCGCGCCACCCGAGCCCTTGGGCTTCACATAGAACGTTCGCGAGGCTTCGTCCCGTTCCTCCGGCGAGAGGCGCTCCAAGGGCCTGTCGGGGGGCCGGATCGAGGCAGTTTTAACATCGAAAATCGCCCGTAAATAGCGGACTTCCCGCAGAATGACCGCGTGATTGATGGCTGGGTGTTGCGCGATCAGGATGGCGATGCGGGGCTGCTGCACTCTCTTTCAGGTTAGCAACTCGGGCCTCTAGGTTAACAACTCGGGATACACTTTCATTTCATGGCGCGACGATGCGTTTTTTTCGATCGGGACGGAGTGATCAACGAGAAACCGGCGGCCCACGAGTACGTTCGCAACTGGAGTGAGTTCCGCTTCCTGCCCAACATCGTCGACTGGATCCGGTCGTTCAAGGCTCTCGGATACTTAGCGATCGTCGTCAGCAATCAGCGCGGCGTGGCCCGGGGAGCCATGACGGCGGAAGATGTCGAGGATATTCATCGCCATATGACGGCCGAATTGGCGCGCCAGGGCGCCGCGCTCGACGATATCTACTATTGCCCGCACGAAGAGGGCTCGTGCAATTGCCGCAAACCGTTGCCGGGGATGGTGATCGAGGCGCAAAAGAAATGGGACATCGATCTGACGGACTCACTGCTGATCGGAGATTCGGATTCCGATGAGCAGTTGGCCGCGAATTGCGGGCTGCGATTCATCAAAGTGGAGAACGGACGGATGGTCTAAGAGCGGATTCTGTCGATGACGACCGCGACCTGCTCGTCCTTCGAGGAGTAGCCCGTGTAGCGGAACTCGACGGAATGGGCCTCAATGAACTCCTGAAATGCCTTGTATTCGCCCAGCTTCCAGCCGGGATAGTTGAAATATTCGTCGAAGACGATGACCGTACCGGGGCAAATGCGGTCCGCGAACAGGTCGAGCACGGTTTTAGCGGAGGAATAAAGATCGGAGTCGATATGGAGATAAGCGGCGGGTTCGAGGTGCTCCCGAAGAAACGGCGGAACCGTTTCGTTGAACCAGCCCCGGATCAGCTTGACGTTCGGCCTCACGGCGGGCAGTCCGCTAACTTTGAAATGCCCCGACTTCACCTCGGGGCGCCAGTCTTCCGGGAGCCCCTCGAAGGAATCGAAGCCGTAGAGAGGCTTATCGCCGATGCGGTCCGCGATGTAGTTGAGGCTCTCGCCCTTAAAAACCCCGAACTCGCACCATAGTCCTTCGCTCGGCGCCGTTTTGATGGTGTCGTCGAAAAGGGCAAAGCGGTTTGGATACGGCGGCACCATGGGCATCTCGGCTTCGACGAAGTCAGCCGTTTGCTCCAGAGCGCGGCGCTGCAGCAGACGTTGGATGTCGTGCGCCTCGGAGTCGAAGACATAGTTCGCCACGCGGGCGCTGATGTGCTTAATTCGTTCTTTGAGGGGCGAGGCGCTCAATGTGCTGGGTTCCAGCAATCAGAGTATCGTAGATCGTTCCCATTCGCTTCGCGGCGGCGGCGGTAGAGAATTTCTCGCGGATGAACGCTTCACCTTTGGCCGCCAATCCGCGGCGCTCCTCCGGGCTGGCGGCGAGCCGCTGCAAGATTGCGGTTAAAGCCTCGCGGTCGCCGCTGCGGAAGAGCAGTCCGGTTTCATCGTGGCGCACCAACTCGGTGTTCCCACCAACTTCGGAGGCCACCACGCAGCAGCCGCAAGCCATGGCTTCCATGAGAGAGTTCGATAAAGCTTCGCTGCGCGATGGAATTACGAAAATATCGATTTTGCTGAGCCACTCGGTAACCTGCGCGGTCGCGGGCTCAAAATGGCAGCGTCCGTCGATGCCCAGCTCGCCGGCCTCTCGCCGCAGTCGCGGAAGCTCATCGCCGCTTCCAACGAAAACGAGCTGCGCCCGCGGACAATCGATTGCCGCAAAGGCCGCGAGCAACGTGGAAAGATCCTTCTCCGGACGGAGACCGCAAATTGTGCCGATGGTCAGCGGATGGGGCGCGACCATTTGGCGCCGAAAACGATCCAGGTCAATGCCGTTATAGCAGACCTGAACCTTTTTAGCGGGGATGTTCTCCTCCTCAATCAGGTGACGCCGCAAGTATTCGCAATTCACCACGACCGCGTGCGCGAGCCGGTCGGAGAGGCGCGTCAGCCTGCGGTACACGCCGGGAATCAGCTCGCGATGAGAGCGCTGGCTGCCGATCGCAACGGCGTTGGTCAGTAGGCGCGTGACGGGGATGGCATAAACGTTCAACTGATAGTCCCAGGCATGGACGATTTGAATGTTCTTCTCGCGGATATATCGCGCCAGCGCGCGCGCTTCCGCTATCGCGGCCGGCGAGCCGAAGGAGTTCACCGGAAACTGCACCACGGGAACACCGGCTTCGCGTAATTCATCGCCGCGCAGGCCTGCGGGACGGAAACAGCCAACGTGCGCCTCGAAAACGGAGCGGTCGAGCGACTTGGCGGTCTCCGTCATCTGTCGCTCGCTGCCTCCAATGTGGAGCTCGCGAGCCATCAGCAGCACTGGTATTTTCATTTCGCGTGGATCGCCTGGCCGATGCGGCGCATACGGGCGAGCTCCTCTTCACTTATCGGCCCGAGATCGAGAGCCGTGAGGGATTCGCGAACATGCTGTTCCGAGGCCGGACCGGTCATGCACACGTCGATTGCGGGATTCGAGAGGACAAAGCGGTAACAATCGGCGGCGGTGGGCGGCCGTTCGCCGGGCAGGAGATTCCCGGCGTTCAGGAGCTGCCGCCAGCTTGTGGCCGTAAAGGCCACGATACCGGGGCGCGAGCCGTTTTGCGGAAGAAACGGGAAAACCTCGCGCTCGGCGCCGGTGTGGACGGCGTTGTAGCGGAGATGGAATATTTCGATGTCAGTGGCCGAAAGCTCGGGAAGGAGGGGACGGCGATGCGTGGAAAGGGCGATATGCCGGATCAGGCCACGCTCGCGGAGCTTGCGGCAGGAATCGAGGATACGGGGGTAGGCGGGGCGATTCCACATTCCGAGCAGAAGCGCGTCGGCGTGGTCATAACCGATCTTAACGAGCGCCCGCTCCAGGCTGGGAGCGATCAGGGTGGCGAGGCGCGAATAGGACTGGATGACCAAGAACATGCGATCCCGCTGCGAGCTCAGATTGCGCAGCGCCTGGGCGAATGAAGCGCGGCGGAAGGTTCCCCAATAGATGTAGTTGACGCCGCGCTCGAAGGCCAGTTCGACTCCCCTTGCCGGAACGCCGTAGCTGGGCGAAATTCCCAAACGGCAGACTTGGCGGCCAGTGCGTCCGAGCGTGGCATGCGACCAGTCGATGATCATTCGAAGAAGCCCGCTCCAGTGAGGATGATACCGAGCTCGCGATGATCGCCCGGCACGGAGAACGTCTTATCGACCGAGATCGCCAGCGTTGTTGTTGCGCCGTTCGCGGATACCGGATCGGTCGTGATGGTGTAAGAGCCGGGACGCGGAAACGTTGTCTTTCGCAGCGGACGGCCGTCGATTGAAAGCGCGATCGCGCGGGCGGGCGATTGATCGGGAATGAACAGATCGACTTTGACCGCGGCGGGGCGCGGCGGAGTTTTCAGGAGAAGGACGGCGTGCGAGGACATCCAGCGGTAGCGATTGTCTTCCAGATCGTAGATGCCGCTGACAATTTGTTGAGGAGCCGCTGAGGAGCTCATGGGGACGTAAGAAAGTGCTGGGGCGCGTTCAATGATGGTTTCCGCTTCGACGCGGTCGATCGGCTGCGTCGAGACGTCGAACGGACGCAGGCCTCGGCCGGCGCTTGAATAAGCCGAGTGGCCATTCAACGAAACAATCCGTAACGGGATGCGCGACGTAATCAGCCGGTTCGCGATGGGAGCGGCAACGCCGCCGCCGGTGGTGAACTTGATGGGGTACGCCAGAAGGCTCGAGACAACGATTTCGCCTGGCCGCACGGGCTGGCTGCGCTCGAGTGGCAGCGCCCCGTCGGCTTCGAAATAATAGCGCAGCCCCCATTCGCCGTCTATCCAGACGCGCTTCGTTGCGGCATCGCTCGATAAGCCGGCGGCGAACTGGCGGTAGCCGTTCCAGTGCTGGTAATTCACGAACGCGAGAGAAAGGCTTAGGGCCAGCTCGAGCGCAATTCCGGCGTACAGCCAGGTCCGCGAGAGGCGGCGCGTGGCCAGTATTGCGACGGGGAGCGCGATGGGCAACAGATAACGCGCTGAACCCGCGAAGAACAGGACCACGGCGGCGGCGAAGAAGAGGAGCGTCCATTGCGCCAGGAAGTCACGCCAGTTTGCGGCGCACCAAATCAGGACGGCCGCTCCGGCGGCAATGGAGATCCAGAACAGGGGATTGGGGTCGTAGATCGCGGCGCCGATCGCAATGGGGAGCAGGATCAGCAATCGTCGTGAAAACGCGGCGAATGCGAGGGCCGGGAAGACGATCCAACCGAGGTGGGCGAGGAGGGCGACCGCACTTTTGAGCTTTTGCGCCGCGGCCTCAAAACCGTACGTTCGCATGTAGCCAAGCAGCACTGTCGCGGGGAGTGCGCCGGAGGAGAGGCGCTCGTAAAGCTGCCATGCCGCTAACACAACAATGGGCGTCAAGATCGCCGCCCACGCCGGTTTCCAGCGGCGGCCATACAGAAACAAGATTGGGATCAGCGCCACCGCCTGGTACGCGCTGAGCGCGGTCAATGCCATGGTGATTGCAGACACCGCCAGCATGGACGGCGAGCGGGTATCCACGGCGCGTACGAACAATGCAACGGACGCGAGCCAGAAAGCTACAAAAGGCAAGTCGGCCTCAAGCGAAGTGCCGTTGACCACGAATGCAGGCGTGACCAGAAATAGTATGGTCGCCGGCAGGGGATGAGGAGTGAATCGCCGCGCCAGAGATAGCGCGCTCAACGCCGCAATGAGCGAGAAGAGAATGTAGGCGGCGTGAAAAGGGATTTCGCGAACGTCGTGGAACAGCGCCAGCAATGCCGCCAGCCACCAGACGTTCAGCGGCGGATGCGAGTGACCCTGCATCGCGACATTGTCGCCCAGGAAGACGTAGCGAACGTCATAAGGATGCAGCGGATCGATTTGGGCGTGCTCGGCGCCGTAAAGGTAGTAAACGTCGTCGCCTTGAATCGCTTGGTTTAGAAACGGCAGGCGCAAGGCCAGGACGAAAAGTATTACGAGCGCGGGGGACGCTAATCGGCGGCGCGTCGTACTCTGGGCTCGGCTTTCCAACGAACCACCGGTTTGCGGGCGGCGCCGACTTCATCGACGCGCGATACGCGGGTCAGGTGCGGCGCTTTCAAAACGAGTTGCGGGTCCTGCTCCACCTCTTGAGCGATCGAGATCAACGCGTCGATGAAGAGATCGATTTCCTGCTTGCTTTCGGTTTCGGTCGGCTCGATCATCATGGCTCCGCGGACGATCAGCGGGAAGCTGACGGTATAAGGATGAAACCCGTAATCAATAAGTCGCTTCGCGATATCGCCGGTGCGCACTCCGCGGCGGGCCTGGCGATCGTCGCTGAAAACGCACTCGTGCATGGTCGGGCTTTTATAGGGCAGCTCGTAATATGGCTCCAGCAGCTTGCGAATGTAGGTCGCGTTTAGGACGGCGTCCATGGTCGCGTTACGCAGGCCCGGTCCGCCGTGCGCCATGATGTAGGCCAGGGCGCGGACGAGAACGCCGAAGTTGCCGTAATACGCTCGCACGCGTCCGATCGACTGAGGCCGGTCGTAATTCCAGGCGTAGAGGTTAGCCGTGCGATCAAGGCGCGGCGTGGGAAGGAATGGCTCCAGGCATTTTTTTACGGCGACGGCGCCGGAGCCGGGGCCGCCGCCGCCGTGCGGCGTCGAGAACGTCTTGTGGAGATTGAGATGCATCACGTCCACGCCGAAATCGCCCGGACGTGCAATCCCTGCCAGCGCGTTCATGTTGGCGCCATCCATGTAGACCAGCGCGCCCTTGGAGTGCAGAATGCCAGCCGCTTTCACGATATCCTGTTCGAACACGCCGGTTGTGTTCGGGTTGGTGACCATGAGGGCGGCGACATCGCCGGTGGTGGCGGCGGCGAGGACGTCGAGATCGATCATGCCGCGATTGTTGGACCGGATGTTCTCGACCACATAGCCGGCCATGGCGACTGTTGCAGGGTTGGTTCCGTGCGCTGAATCTGGAATCAAGACGGTCCTGCGCGCGTTACCTTGCGATTGAAGAAGAGCTCGCACCAGCAGCAGTCCGGTGAACTCGCCGTGCGCTCCGGCCGCCGGTTGCAGCGTGACGTCGTCCATGCCAGTGATTTCCGCCAGCGCGGCCTCCAGCGCGGCTACAATTTCCATCGCGCCTTGCGAAAGCGACTCCGGTTGATAGGGATGCGTCCAAGCTAGTCCATCGATACGGGCCACCACTTCGTTCACGCGCGGGTTGTACTTCATGGTGCAGGAGCCGAGCGGGTACAAGCCGTAATCGATGGCATAATTCTGGGTCGACAAGCGCGTGAAGTGGCGGATGGCCTCTACTTCGCTGACCTCAGGGAAATCTTCGATTTCAGAGCGCACGTTCTCGGCCCCCAGCGCCTCGGATGGCGACACGCGGGGCACGTCGAGCTCGGGAAGTTGATACGCGCGCTTACCAGGCGAGCTGCGCTCGAAAATCAGATGCTCGGATTGGTTAACGTGTTGGCGGACTTTCCTAATCATTATTGAACGCGGCCGTTTCCGCCAGCATTTCCAAACGCCGCGGCCACGCGGTCCATAGACTCGCGCCGCGACATCTCCGTGGCGCACACGAGCATGGCGCCATCGAGCTCCGGGTAAAAGCGCTTCAGGGGAAGGCCGCCGATTATTTTGTGCTTCAACAGCGCCTCGTTAATCGCCTCGGGCGCCAGGCCGCCGGTCTGAACGACGAACTCATTGAAGAACGGGCCGGAAAACTTGACGGGCAGTTTCGATGCCAAGTAATGCGCTTTCGAAAGGTTCTGCTCCGCCAATTCGCGCAGACCTTCTTTGCCGTAGACGGTCATGAACACGGTCGCCATCAACGCGATGAGCGCCTGGTTGGTGCAGATATTGGACGTCGCTTTCTCGCGCCGGATGTGCTGCTCGCGCGTGGACAGCGTCAGGCAGAACGCTCGATTGCCGTTGCTGTCCTTGGTTTCGCCGACCAGGCGGCCGGGAATCTGGCGGATATATTTTTCCTTCGTGGCCATGATGCCCGCAAACGGGCCGCCGTAGCTCGGCGGAATGGCGAACGATTGCAGCTCGCCCGCGACAATATCGGCGTCGCGCGGGGGCTCCAGCATTCCGAGCGAGACGGCTTCCGTGAATACAAATACGAGAAGGGCGCCGTGTTTGTGAGCGGCGGCCGCGATGCGGGGCGTGTCTTCGAGGACGCCGAAGAAATTCGGAGATTGAATGATAACCGCCGCGGTTTGCGCATTGAGCTTGCTTTCGAGATCCGCCAAATCGAGTTTGCCGGAATCGGGATCGTAAGCCAACTGCTCGACGGGCAGACCCTGATGATGCACGTATGTCGCGAGCACTTCGCGGTATTCCGGGTGCACCGTGCGGGCCGCCAGCGCGCGATCGCGGCCGGTGATGCGCATTGCCATCATGGCGGCTTCGGGCACAGCGGTGGAGCCGTCGTACATAGAGGCGTTGGCGACCTCCATCCCCGTGAGTTGGCAAATCATGGACTGAAACTCAAAAATTGTCGTCAGCGTGCCTTGCGCGATTTCGGCCTGGTACGGGGTGTAGGAGGTCAGGAACTCGCCCCGCGAGACGACAGTGTCGACCAGAACGGGCCGGTAATGGCTGTAAACGCCCGCGCCGAGGAATGTCGCGTAGGCATTGGCGTTTTCGGCTCCGCGCTCGCGGAAGTAGTCGACGATTTCGTACTCGGATTTTCCCGGCGCAATATTCAGCGGCCGGTCGAGCCGAACTTCGGGAGGAAGATAGGCGAACAGGTCTTCGAGAGAGCGCGCGCCGATGGCATCGAGCATCTCGCGGCGCTCGGAATCGGACTTCGGCAGATAACGCAATTCTTATATTAGCGGGTTGCGGCCCTCTGAGCTTTCGCGTGGTTCTTCGGGCTCGCTTCGGGCGGGGATTCCGCTTGTAAGCTCCGCAATTCCGCTACTGCGAATCCTTGATGATGGCTTCAATCCGCGGCATCAGATCGGCCAACTGCGATTGCACCGACGCCATGATCCTTTGGTTCAGCGCCGGCTGTTTCTCGATCATGGCTTTCCCGGCCGCAGTTTTAAAAAATGCCAGCATGCCGTCGATCTCCCCTTCCGTGAACGTGTCCGCGTACGCCTTCGCATAGACCGGCTTCATCTTTGCCCAGCCGGTCTGCTCGCCGATGAGCGTGAACAGGCGCTTCTGCCGGCTCTCCATCTTCGCCACCTCGGCCGGAGAGACGTTCCCTTCTTTGGCCATCTGCTCCTTGACCTGGCCAATCACCATTTGGGACATCTGATCCATCATCTGTTTCTGCTGCTGATCCACGTTCATTACCGTCAGCAGCTGCTCGACTTTGGCGTTCTTGCTCGCTTCGTCGGCGCACGCGAGCGGCGCCACCACTAGAGCGCAAAGGATTAGAGCGCAAAACAATGCGAATTTCATGACTCCGACACCTGTAGCTGCACAAAGCCCGGAATGGTCGCGGGCTGGTTATTTAGAAACACTATTTTGCGCGTCTTAGGAAACGGCAACCCGCTTTGGATTGCCCGCGCATAAAACGGAAGCTGCCGCAGAATATCACGATAGGCCTGTTCCTGCGTATTGGAAAATGCCGTTTTCGAAAAAAAACCGGCGCCCCAGCCCAGCGGCAAGAGGCACGACGCGCCGTCCTCGCGCGCCTGGTTGAGCGCGCGGTCCAGATCGTCCATCGCGGCGTGAAGCTGCGCCAGACCGGTCCACTGCGCGTATTGGCGGTGCAGCCCGATCAGGTCCGCCGCATACGAGTTCGCCAGTCGGAACAGCTCCGCGCGGTCCATTCGATCCCGCCTCCGTCCCCGCGACAACTCGTTTTCGCGCCAAGCGCCTTCGAACGATGTACCGGGCGCGGCCATCTCGGCAAAAATCGGCGTACTGTCGTCCGCTCGCCCCGTAGCGCCACGAGGGCTGGTCTTCCAGGCGATCTCGTATTTTCCCGCCCCGCGCGCTTCGAGTGTGGCGGTTCGGAGCAGATAAATCTTGAAAACGTCCGATTTGATGGGCTGGGAATCGCCCGCCGATACCACTCGCATTTCATCGCTACCATCGGAACCGAGAACCCGGTCCTCGATCGCCTGCGTCGCATGGCGGATCGATCTTCCGTCGCCCGATACGCGCGCGGCGGCCTCCTTCAACATCTCCGGCTTCGCTTTGCCGTGCAGCGCCGCCGTGCGTAGCGCCCCCTTGATTGCGGTAGCCGGCAGATACGCTCCAGCCGGCCCCGCCGCGAACGTCGGAATGAACAGGTCCAGACCCTTCGTTTTTTGCCAGTATTGCGTCGCGCTGGCGTGCTCGAACGAGATGCGGCGCTCGGAATAGTTTTGAGCGAAGCCGCCCCACGAAGCAAAATCCAGCTTCTCGGCCTTCTTGAGCTGGCTCAGGTATCCCTCGAGCCGCGGCCCCTTCGCGAGCAGACGAAAGATGCGGTTCTGATCGAGCACGTTCACCTGGTCGCGCCAGACCATGTAATCGATGGGCGAGAGCTTGCGGCCATCGCCCGCCAGGGTCGGAGTGAGACAAGTTAAGCGATACTTCATCGCTCCTCCTCGCCTTCGTCGTCCACCGGCGGCTCCTCAGCGGCCTCATGCTGCACGGCGGAAACATCCGCCTCCTCGGCAAGCGCCTTCAGGGCCGCCCGGCATTACCGCGGCGTCAACCGGCTCGACCGGCGCGCTGGGTTCCGGTTTGGCCTCACGCTCCTGCGGCGCCGGGGCGTGCTCCCGGGCGCTCGATTCCAGGCCGGTTCGATCCGCTTCTGCCGGCGCCCCAGATTCCGGTTCGGTCGTGACAGCTTTGCGCTCCCCCGGCGCCGCGTGCTCCTCGGCACTCGACACAGCCCCGGTTCCGTCCGCTTCTCCTGGCGTTCCGGATTCCGCCTCGACCACGACAGCCTCGCGCTGCTGCATCGCCGCCGCGCGCTCCCCGGCACTCGATTCCACGCTGCTTCTATCCGCTTCTTTCGGCCGCGCGGATTCCGCCGCGGGTGGGATCATTGCGCCCTGCTCTGCCCTCTGGCTTTCAGCCTCGACGGGAGTTTCGGACGCGCGCTCAGGCGCCGTGATCGGACCAGCCCCAACGTCTTCGCGCGGGGCCTTCGCCGCGCCAGCCGGTTTCTGCGCGGCCGTCGTCCCGGGCGCGCGCCACGGAATCGCGATCGCCACCGCAAAACCCGCCCGGTACACCGCGTTCGGGAAACCATCCGGCGCAACATTCGGGATCGCGCCGCGAGGCGCATCCCCGCACACCAGCACCGATCCTTCGATAATCATCAACGTCGGATTTTTCAGCGCCCCCCAATTTTCCGCGCTCTCCACGCGCCCCGTGCGCGTCACCGTCGCATAATCGCCGCTCTTCCAGTCCACGCCGTCCCGCTCCGCCGGCGCATACAGCGACAGCAGCCAGTAGGCCTTCTCGCCTTCCGGCGCGGCCCAAAATTCCGGCGCGTTTCGCCACTCCGGCTCGGCCGACCGCCCCCACCCGCGCGAGCGCTCCCCGCCCAGTCCCGAATCCGCCAGCAAACGGAAAGCAGCCGTCACGCGCGGCTCCCAGCGCTCCCGCGCCTCCTCGGTCGCAAATGCCGCTAGCGTCCACAATCCGGCGTCGCGCGCAAATTCCAGGCACGCGGTCGTGTGCGGGGCCGTCGACGCGGCATTCAGCCGGTCCACCGCCGCCGCCGTCCGCAGCCCAATGCGGAAAGGCGCTTCACCGGGCGCAATCATGCACTGGCTTTCGCCATCGATCGTCCAACGATTTTCGTCGATCCTCTGCTCCTCGACCAACGCCCGCACTACCGCCAAGGGAACGAACCGCGCGCTTTTATAACGGATTTTGGTGGATGGCGGGGGAGGCCACAAGCTGCGCGGAGGCGTCACGAACAAGATGTCGCGATGGAACGGAAACAGCGAGCTGAAGCGCACCTCAGGATCGGCTTGGATGCCCCGGGCCGTCGCATCCAGCCACTCCTCCATGAAGCCAAGGCCTAGCATCGCGCTGGTCACCGCCGCGTACAGCGAATCGCTGTGGTAGATAAAGTCCACGCGCTCGCGGCCGCCGGAATCGGGTCCGAACCGCCACGGGCCCGTAGGCCGGAAGCGGACAATGGAGCTGACCATTTGCTACCCGGCGAGCTTTTCGGCGAAATTGCCGTCAGCAACCTGCGATTGCAGGGCCGCGAGGTCCGCGTCCGACACGATCTCCCGCTCCGGCGCGCCTGACGAATAGAAGCTGCGTCCACGCCAGGTCATCTTTAATCCCGCGAAGCGCACGCGCCCGCTGCCGCGCGATCCCCCGCCGCCTAGGCTGTCGTCTTCAAGCAGCCGCAAGCCCTCGATCAGGCGCGGCACAAGCTCGCGGTCTTCGTTGCACAAAACGTCCAGGATCATGCGGAATTGGAACCGCGCTCCCGCCGGAACGCGCTCCAGCGTGCGTGGGTTCGCCTGCGACGTGATGCGGTCGATGGCGTTCTCGCTCTTCACCTCCGTCAGCTCATCGTCGAGGTTCTCCCGCATCTGCGGCGTAATGCTCACGGCAATCAACGGCGCGTCATAAACCGTCAGCCGCGCGGGGCTCGCGGCGCTCGATTCGGTGGCGTCTCCGGAGACGCGCTCCATGCGGCCGGGATTGCGTCCGAACAAGAGGCAGATCTCGTCGTCGGGCCGCTCACTCTGGTGAATGCGCACCTCCTGGCCCTTACGTTTCGATACGTATACCAACTCCGCCGGCGTCGCCAGCCCCGAGGCCTGCTCCAGTAACGATCTCAGTTTGCCGCGCAGCGAGCTTCCCGGCACATACGGCAGCCCGAAGGCGTCCTTCACCACGGGGTTGTCGGCGCCTCCGATCTCGAGCGACCCCTTACCGGCGCCGATGTGCAGTCCCGTCTGGCACTCCAGGCTGCCTTCCAAAATCAGTTTCCCGATAAATCCAAGTTCCGTTCGCGCTGTATGCGAGCTCATGATTGATCTCCGCGCCGTATCGTTCGAGGCGCGATTCGTTCCTTATTCCGGGTCCTTATTCGTTGTACGCGATGATCGCTTCGAACAGGTCGCGAAAACGCTCGTAACCGCGCGCGTCGTTTTTCCGCGTCACTTGCAGAAGCAGCTTTTCGAGCGTGTCCAGACTGCGCAGCGAATGCCGCGCGATCGTGTACGCCAGGCGCGCCCGCAGCATTACGAACTGCTGCTGCCGCTCGCCTTCGGGCGCGCGCACAGCCCTCCGAACGGCGTTGTAGAGCCGCCGCAACTGGCTTTTCGTGCCCGAATCCATATCGCGCATGCGGCTGACGACGGCGTGCGCCTGGTTGTCCAGGTACAGCGGATCGCCAATAAGCTTCTCGATGTCGATCTCCGGTTGCATTTCGAAGCGGCCGCCCCGATCTCCGCGGTCGCGACCTTCTCCGCGCGGGCCGCCCTCGCGCCGCTCCCCTCCTCCGCCGCGGCCACCTTCCCGCCCGCGTCCCGAGTCGCCCCGGGGCCTCTCCTCGCGATTCCGTTGTTCTCCCTGCGCTTCCGCCATTTATCCCTCTCTTTTGTGCGGCGTGCTTATTGTCGTGCGTCTTGCGACGCGTCCGCCGTGTCTACCGCAAGTCTGGCCCACTCCAAAGCGACCCTCCCGGAGGGCCGCAGTTTCAAGTTCGATGGATTTCTGCCCGCCAGGTCCGTCACGAGGCTGGCGCGAGCCTTTTGATATTCGCGCGATCGCGAAGTGCCTAGAATGCGATTGAGGCGCCGGTGAAAACGCCACGGCCGCTCCACGCGGGTCCCGCGTGCGCCGCCGCTTTTCCGCGATTCCCGATAGATACCACAGAGCTCGCGGATATATTCGGGCGAAGCCCCGAATTCCGTCACCATGCGCGTCAACTCTTCTTTCACTTCCGCGGCGTCGGAGACCTGCTTCCATTCGAGCGTCCGGCCTAACAAGTAAAAGCAATCCTTATCGGTCGACTTCGCCACATTCAGCTTCTCGCCCGCGCGTTCGAAAATCGTATCAATCCGCGAATTCGCTTCCGGGGCCAGAGCGAGAGCCATCGTAATGGTCTTGCCCTCCTGTCCCGGAAAATCCTTCAAATTCTCGTCGCTGAACCTCTGTAATAGCCGCTTCAACTCGCGCGCAAATCCGATCAACGCATCCCATGCGCCGTAAACCGCAAAATCGTCGCCCCCTGAGTACAGCAGCGTCACTCGCCGCCAGAACTCCGGCAGCGACGCCAGAACTTCCAGTTCTCCGGCGAAGAACTGCTTGTACATCACCGAGACCTGCACGTGCTCTTCGATGCTATCGAGCCGTCGCAGCCGGATACCGAAATCATCCACATCGCCCCGCAACACGCCCCAGACCGGACGACCCGCCGCGCGGTTACCGAGCACCGCCGGCGGCGCCACGAAGTTGTCATCGTCGGTCAGCGCCGTGTGCCGCGCCAGAGGAATGCCATCGCCCGAGTTCCCCAGAGGCCAGGAATGCTTGCCCGCGGCCGTCGCTAACAGCGCCGGTCCGGCGGGGTTCCACGCAATTGACTTCGCGCCTCGCAGTTGTTCCGCCAATTGCGCAAAATATCCTTGATCCTCGGCCTGCGTTGCGATCCCGGCTGCACCCGAGGCCAGCGGCGCGCCCTGCCGCCGCTGCATGGCATCGCTCAGACGCTTCCGCACCACCGTCCAATCCCCGAGATTCTCGGTCACCGCCCACACCAGTCGCAACGTTCCGGCGCTCAGCCGCCCAATGCCCTCACCCGCGGCGGAAAAAAATTCGTCGGCCCGGCCGCGGACCTCTTCCGGCAACACCATCAAGAACTGGTCGCCGCCGCTCGACCCCAGCAGCATCTTCGAAAGTCCCAACTCCGCGATTAGCGCGCGCGGCAGCACTTCGCTCAAAAGGCTCAACCATTGCGAGCGGCCGTGAAAGTCGAGCGCGTCTCCCGATCCCGCGAGCAGAAACGCTTCCGCGCCCAAAATGCGGCCCTGCAAAAGGATTTGAACGGACATGTGCCAGACGGCGAAACAACAAATGTACCACGGCGCATCGCGACCGCCGCCCTACCGCGGACGGCCGCGGCACACCGGTCCACGGCGGTCTGTGGCATAGGCGTTCGCCTCATGGCCATGGACCGGCGGGTCCCCAATCATGCCCTCGCCGTTACTCCAATCTCGCGTAATGGGGCCGCAGAGCGCGCGCAATGAGCCCCAGTCCACCCGCCAGCAGAACCAGCATAGCGACCGTATTGAACAGGCTGGTCGGTTGAAAATAGATGTGCAGGTTTGCAATCACGCCCGCCAGAATGAAGATCGCGCCCGCTAATGTAAGCAGCTTACCGATCACGCTGCGCCCGTTCCAGAACAGCATTCCAATTCCGATCAGCATCGGAATCAGCGTGATCCCAAAAGTGCTTGCGCCATAAAAGCCCCAGTACGACCCCGCCACCGTCACTTGATTGGTCAAGAGATACCCCCCAGCACAAGCCATCGCGAAGCCAATCAGAAAATGTCCGAAGCCGCCGGGAGTGCCGCCTACGTCCACCAGACGCCGCTCTGTCATGAGTCAGAGGTTATCAGAACTTGCGAATCGAGATGGCCGGCATCCGCCGGCACGATGCCTTTGGACTTGCCCTCATCGGCCGCGCGACAGCATCCAGCACACGAAACGTTCGGTCAATGCAGCCGCAAGATCTATCACGGCATTTGCAGGCGCGCTCCAAATCCGCGGTGGCGTATGCAATCGCATTGACGGCGGGCCTCGGTGAAGGCAGAAAAGGCTGTGAACCGCCGCGAGCACGAAGCCGCACGCGTAGGCACGGAATGATCGAGTCCGGCAGCGCCGGGCTACGCCATAATGAGAGTTGATGAAACGCATCCCGATTGTTTTCGCCATCTTCTCATCATCGTTGCTGTTCGCTCAATCGCCGGCGCCGAAGAAGCCGAAGTTGGTGCTGGCGGTGGTGGTCGACCAGTTCCGCTACGATTACCTGCTGCGCTTTCGGAATGATTACAAGGCCGGGTTCGCGCGCATTCTGGAGCATGGCGCGGTGTTCACGGATGCTCATCATGAGCATTTTCCGACCGTCACCGCGATTGGACATTCGACATTTCTGAGCGGGGCGACGCCTTCGCTCAGCGGCATCGTGGGGAACTCCTGGTACGACCGCGAGAGCGGCAAAGAGGTGACCAGCGTCAGCGACTCCGCAACGGAGCTACTTGGCGGCGAGCCCGGCAAGAGCGGCTCCTCGCCGAATCGTCTGATTCAAAGCACTGTTGGGGACGAGTTGAAAATGGACGGCAAGGGGGTGAAGGTCATTGGCGTTTCGATCAAGGACCGCAGCGCCATTCTGCCCGCGGGACACATGGCCGACGGCGCCTACTGGTTTGATGGCGCGACCGGAAACTGGGTCAGCAGCACTTATTATTTCAAGGACCTGCCGCAGTGGGTGAAGGACTACAACGCCTCCCGGCCTGCGGATAAATATCTCGGCGCGGCATGGCTGCCGTTCGATGCCAAGCCCGGGAGCGCCGAGCCCTATAAGACCATGGCGTCGCAGCCCGGGCCGCGGTTCTACAGTGCCCTCGAGGCGACTCCTTTCGGCAACGACTTAATCGAAGACATGGCCGAACACGCCATCGCCGCCGAACATCTCGGCAAGCATCCGGGGACCGATATTCTAACCGTGAGCTTCTCGTCTAACGACTACGTCGGCCACGCGCTCGGTCCCGACTCGCCTGAAGTACACGATATATCGGTGCTGACCGACCGCATTCTAGGCAAGCTGCTCGACTATGTGGACGCCCAGACCGGCGCCGATAACGTTCTGTTCGTCATGACCGCGGATCACGGCGTTACGCCCGTACCCGAGGTAAACCGCGCGCGCAAGATGCCCGGCGGACGCATCGTCGAGAAAGACCTTCTCGGCGCCATACAACAGGCGCTGGTTGCGGAGTTCGGCGATGGCAAGTGGATCCTGGGGCACTCCGGTCCGGTGCCCTACCTAAATTACGACCTAATGGCGGAAAAAAAGCTCGATCCAGCGGTCGTCGAAGAGGCGGCCGCCGAGACGCTGCGCCATTTGCCTCATATTTTTCGCGTCTATACTCGCGCGGAGCTGCTGACCGGCCGCGTTCCCGAAGATTATGTCAGCCGCGACCTGCGCAACGGGTTCTTCTGGAAGCGCTCGGGAGATCTTTTTATCATTCCGGACGCCTATTATTTTGTCGACGAGAGCGCGAATGGACGCGGCACATCGCATGGGACGCCGTTCAACTACGACACTCACGTGCCCGTTATCTTTATGGGATCGATGATCAAGCCGGGCAAGTACGATGCCCCGGTGGCCGTGAACGACATCGCTCCGACGCTGTCGGAGATCCTCGAAATCGAGGAGCCGAGCGGGTCGGTGGGGCGCGTGCTCACGGAGATGCTGAAGAAGTAGAGGCGGAGTCCCGTGCGGTTGCGGCTCGCTCTGTTGCTGGTTTGCGCGGCGGCGGACGCCCAGGTGAGCGTGCTCACCTATCACAACGACCTCGCCCGCACAGGTCAAAACCCGAATGAATATGCTCTATCGCCCGCCAGCGTGGGCGGCGGAAGCTTCGAGCGGCTATTCGCGTATGCGGTGGACGGCGAAGTCTATGGCCAACCCCTGTACGTGCCAGGCGTCTACATTTCGGGCAAGGGTCCGCACAACGTTGTTTATGTTGCGACGGAGCACGACAGCGTTTATGCTTTCGATGCCGACAGTAACGCCGGCGCGAATGCGCAGCCGCTGTGGTCTACGAGTTTCGCCAATTCCGGGGCCGGGATAGCGACGGTTCCCGCTGCTAACGTTGGCTGCGGTCAGATCTCGCCTGAGATCGGGATCACCGGGACTCCCGTAATCGATCCCGCTGCCGGGACGATCTATCTGGTCGCGATGACGCTCGAGAACGGGAGCTATCATCATCGTCTGCACGCGCTCGACATTACCACTGGAACGGAACGCGCCAACAGCCCCGTCGAAGTGCAGGCCGCTGGATTTGTGCCCAAAAATTATAAGCAGCGGCCCGGGCTGCTGTTGCTGAATGGCAACGTTTATACCTCCTGGTCGTCGCATTGCGATATCGGCGCCTATCACGGCTGGATCATGGCGTACGACGCGAAAACACTGGCGCAGACGGTCGTATATAACGACACGCCCAACGGGAACCAGGGTTCGTTTTGGGGCGGTGGGGCCGCTCCGGCGGTGGACGCGAACGGGAACGTCTTCGTGGTCTCGGGCAATGGCAGCTTCGACGGAAATCCCGATCTGGGTGAAAGCTTCATTAGGCTCTCGCCTGCAGCTGGCCTCTCCGTTGCCGACTACTTCACGCCCTACAACCAAGCGGCATTGAGCAATGCCGATCTCGATACAGGCTCGGCGGGAACGGTCTTGCTGCCCGATGCGGTGGGAAGCGCGGCGCACCCGCATTTAATGATCGGGGGCGGGAAAGAAGGCCGCATTTATTTGATTGACCGCGACAACATGGGACATTATCGGTCGAGCGACGACGGCCAGATTCCGCAATCGCTGCCGGGCGCGATCGGCGCGCTTTACGGATTGCCTGCGTATTTCAACAACAGCGTTTATTTCTCGGCCGCGGGCGATAATCTGAAGGCCTTCTCGATCGGCAATGGGCAGCTTTCGAGCGCGCCGGCGTCGAAGAGCGCGGCGGAGTTCGGCTATCCCGGTTCGGTCCCCAGCGTGTCGTCGAACGGAAATTCGAACGGGATCGTGTGGGTGCTGGAGCCTACGGCCGGTGGGACAATACACGCTTTCGATGCAAGCGACGTTTCGAAGGAGCTGTACAAATCCAGTTTGGGATCGTACGTGAAATACTCCACGCCAACGATCGCGAACGGCAAGGTTTATGCCGGGACGGAGAATACGCTTGCTGTTTATGGTCTGTCGCCGGCGCTTGCAGCCCCCGCGGTCGCGACGAACGGGGCTACATTCACGACTGGTCCTCTCGCTCCGGGTTCGATCGTATCGTTGTTCGGAAACTTCGGCGTCGGCACGGCGGCGGCATCGTCCGGAGCGCTGCCGGCAACGCTCGGGGGCGTGCAGGTTGCGATTGGGGGAATTTTGGCGCCGCTTTATTATGTGAGCGCCACGCAGATTAACGCGCAGGTTCCTTTTGAAGTTGCCTTAGGACAGGCCGCCATTGTCGTCAGCGCCGGAGGTGCAGTGGTGGCCAGCGGAACGGCGGCGATTCAAGCGACGGCGCCGGAACTGTTCACGCCGGAGCCGAAGGCGGCGGAGGCGGGCAGCATCGTGACGGCGTACCTGACGGGGCTCGGCGCGGTGCAACCAGCGCTCGCGACCGGAGCGGTGGCGCCATTGAACCCGCTCGAAACGGTAAGCGGCGTGACGGCGCAGGTTGGATCGCAAGCGGCGAGTGTGCAATTTGCCGGGCTTAGTCCCGGTTCGGTGGGTCTCTATCAGGTGAATTTTCAAATTCCGCAACTGGCGGCGGGCCAGTATAGTCTCACAATTGGCGTGAATGGAGCATTGAGCAACGCGGTTACGATCTCGGTTGCAGCGCAATAAATCCAGCGGCAATGATCGCGTGAACTATGACGGCGGCAAGGATTCCTTTCCAGAAGGTGGAGTGCGCGGCGCGGGTCCACTCATGGCGCAAGGCGAACAAACCAAGCGGGAGCCACAGCAGCACGCCCGATATCAGTCCGGGAGAGTACGATGCGGTGGCCACGCTCGCAGCGGCATGGTAAAGGCCGTTCGCGGCGGCAATAACGCCCAGCGCGGTAACGATCCAGCGCCAGCGCAGTCTTGCGCGTGCGAGCGCTACGCCGAGAGTCATGAGCGCGCAGCCGAGGCAATTCCACCCCAGCAGTTCGCCGGCGCTGAGCGGCGTTCCGTGCGCCGTGGCCCAAGCCGCGAAGCCTCCCACCCATTCCTCGGCGATGTGAACGGCGTAGGTGGCGGGAAACAACCAAATCCAGCGCGACAAGATGTAGTCTCCCATTTCGGCCGGGGGCGCGCCGCATGCCGGAGCTAACGGGCTATTGGCTCTCCCGCCTGGTGTTCAAACGTGGACTGGCGCTGGTCTATTTGATCGCGTTTCTGTGCGCGCTGAACCAGTTCCGGCCTTTACTGGGCGAGCGCGGCCTGCTGCCTGCGCCGGCATTCATGAAGCAAGTCGCGTTTCGGCAATCACCGAGTCTTTTTTATTTGTGGCCGAAAGACGCAGCTTTCGCGACTTTTGCGTGGCTCGGCATTGTGTTCGCCTGCTTCGCGCTGAGCGGTCTTTCTGAGCGCTACGCGAGTTGGGTTTCGGCGCTGGTGTGGTTTATTCTGTGGGCGCTGTATCTTTCGTTCGTTAACATCGGCCAGACATTTTATGCCTTCGGCTGGGAATCGATCCTGCTCGAAGCGGGCTTTTTCGCTATCTTTCTCGGCGCGCGCAACGTCGCGACTCCCGTGATCGGGATGTGGATCGTCCGCTGGCTGCTGTTCCGCGTAATGTTCGGAGCCGGACTGATCAAGCTGCGCGGCGATCCGTGCTGGCGTGACATGACCTGTCTCGATTACTTTTACGAGACGCAGCCCATGCCGAACCCGCTGAGCTGGTATTTCCACAACGGGCCGGTGTGGACGCTGCGCGCGGGCGTGTGGTTCAATCACTTCTCCGAGTTGATCGTTCCCTTCTTCTATTTCGCTCCACAGCCGATTGCGTCCATCGCGGGCGTCATAACGATCGTGTTCCAGGCGACGATCATGGCAAGCGGCAATTTGTCGTGGCTCAATTTTCTTACGATTGTACTGGCGATTCCGACGCTGGACGACCGGCTGCTTGCGTTCATCGTTCCGCTGCGGCAGCCGGTTCTGCATACGCCGAATATTTTTCATAAAGGCGCGGTGTATGCGCTGGCGGCGCTGGTCGCTTATCTCAGCATTAATCCGATTCGTAACATGATCTCGCCGCGCCAGATCATGAACACGGAATACAATCCGTTTCATCTGGTCGGGACGTATGGGGCGTTCGGCAGCATCACGCGCCCGCGCTATGAAGTGATCGTGGAGGGCACGGACGATGTGGCGCTCACATCCGCGACGAAGTGGCGCGCCTACGAATTCAAAGGCAAGCCCGGCGACCCCAGCCGCAGTCCGCCGCAGATCGCGCCCTATCATTTGCGTCTCGACTGGTTGATGTGGTTCGCCGCGATGTCGGATTATTACGACCATCCCTGGTTTGTTCATTTCGTGGCAAAGCTGCTACAGGGGGACCGCGCGACGCTCGGACTGCTGCGATCGAATCCGTTTCCGGGCCAGCCGCCACGGTATGTTCGCGCGCAACTTTATGAGTATCATTTCACGACGCCAGAGGAGCGCCGGAAGACAGGGATGATCTGGAAACGGGCGCTAGTGCGGCCGTATTTCCCGCCGGTATCGCTCGATACGCCGTCCTTTCGAAGCGTGCTGGAGCGGCTGAACTGGCTTTAGCAGCGCCGTAATTTTCATGCACCTGACTCTCAAGAAAGAAGCCACGCGGCCGGCTGGCGCCAACATCCTGCAACAGCAGGGCAAGTTCGACGCCTTCATCGAGGAGTTCAACAACGAACGACCCCACGAGGCGCTCGATAGGAAGTGCCCCGCCGAAATCTACACCGCCTCACTGAGGCGCTATGAGGGCATTCCGGAACCGCATTATCCCTTTCACGACAGGACTGTTGTCGTGACCAGTTGCGGCCGCCTCTGCCTGCACCGCAAAAAGATCAATCTGAGCACTTCTCTCGCTGGCCAGGCCGTCGGCATCAAGGAAGTAGAAAACGGTATCTGGCTGGTCAGCTTTATGGAATACGACCTGCGCTACGTCGACCTGGAGGAGAAAACTCTCCAGCCGCTCGAAACCCCGTTTGGACCGAAAGTGTTACCTATGTCTTAGGAACGAACTGTTACCTATGTGTCCGGAATGGACATTTCGTTTTATGGAGCTGGCGGAGGGATTTGAACCCCCGACCCTCTGATTACAAATCAGATGCTCTACCAACTGAGCTACGCCAGCGCCCGCTCGTGCCTGGAGCGGGAGACGGGAATCGAACCCGCAACCAACAGCTTGGAAGGCTGTGACTCTACCATTGAGTTACTCCCGCTTACGCACTCGAATGCAGCTATTATCGCGCAAAATTTCTCTTGACGCCATTCCCGGAAGGTGCTAATTTTTTAGCAGGTGCTAAAAAACCAGCATGAGAAAGCGGCCCCGGCCTTCACGGGCGCCCTGACGGGGCTCAGCCGCCGGGAACGCCAGATCCTCGAGATCCTCTACCGGCAAGGCAAGGCTTCCGCGTCCGGCGTGCGAGAATCCATCCCCGACCCGCCCAGTTATTCCGGCGTCCGCGCCATGCTGCGCGTGCTCGAGCAAAAGGGCCACGTACAACATAAACAGGAAGGGTTGAAGTACGTCTACTTCCCCACCATAGCCCCGGACCGGGCCAAGCGCTCCGCTATGAAACAACTGCTTAACACATTTTTTAACGATTCGCCGGAGCAGATCGTAGCCGCGCTCCTCGACGTCTCTTCAAAGCGCCTGACGCGCGAGGAGCTGGATCGCATGGCTGCAATGATCGAGAAGGCAAGAAGAGAGGGTAAATAAATGTTCGTTTGGGATCAATGGTTCGATATTTTCGCGAGCCTGGCGCTGAAGAGCGCCGCCGTTACCGCCGCGGCATGGCTGCTGACCGCGATGTTGCGTCGCAATTCGGCCGCGGCCCGGCACCTGGTCTGGACCGCCGCATTCGCGGCACTCCTGGCACTCCCGTTCCTGTCGCTATCGCTGCCGGCGTGGCGAGTTCCCGCGCCATCCCTCGCAACGCCTGCAATCATCGCGTCGCAGACCGCGACCGCCACGCCCACGGCGGCGTCGCCCAGCATGGGCGCCGCGCCGCTCGATCGCGCGAGAACTGCGTCTCGTGCGCCCATCCCGCAGTGGCGCACGCTCATCCTCCTGCTATGCGCCGCAGGTTCAGCAATCAGCTTCGCCCGCATGCTAGCGGCCGCCCTCGCCATGCGGCGCATCCGGGGCGGCGCGCGACCGTTCTCGTCCGCCGGGGCGGACGCGGGCCTGCCGCTTCACATCGCGGTGCTGGCCGTCGAGCGCGGCGTCATGCCCATGACCTCCGGCCTTTTCCGCCCCGCCATCTTCCTGCCCGCCGAAGCCTCGGAATGGAGTCCGCAACGCCGCAATTTCGTGGTGCGGCACGAACTGGCTCACATCGAGCGCGGCGATATTGCGACGAATCTGCTCGCCCGCACGGCGCTGGCGCTGTACTGGTGGCATCCGCTCGTATGGATCGCTTGGAACGAGTTCCTTCGTGAGCGTGAGAACGCGGCCGACGATATGGTGCTCCGCTCCGGCGTGCGCGCCTCCGAGTACGCCGGTGTTCTGCTCGATATCGCGCGTACGTTCGAAGCGCCTTCGGCGCTCACGGCGGCGGCAGTGCCCATGGCGCGGCGCTCGCGCTTGGAGAGCCGCGTATCGGCCATTCTCGATTCCAGCAAGATGCCGCAAAGCCGCCAACCGCGCCTCGCTGGCCGCCGCCGCTCTGCTCGCTGTAGCGCTGGCCGCGCCACTTTCGGCGCTGAAGGCGCAGAACGCCGCCACGTTGGCTGCGCCCGCCAACATAGACGCCCTTGTGGCGGCCGCTAACGCCCAGCAGAATTACGAAATGCTCGACCGTGCGGCTCGGGCTGCCGAAGCATCGCGCGACTACGTGCTGGCCCAAAAGTTACGCGAAGCATCACTGTCGATCCGCGAGCGCGTCTCCGGCCCCGACAGCGTTGCTTACGGGACGGGGCTCGTGAACCTTGGTGCTCTGGAACGCCGTCGCAAGCAGCCCGCCGAAGCCGGCGAACTCTATCTGCGCGCCCTCTCCGTTCTAGGAGATCGCAAGGAAGCAGCGCCCGCGCTCATTTATCTGGGCGTCTCCGCAATTGTGAAAAAGGACTACGATCAGGCCGACGCCTATTTTCAGCGCGCCAAGATCGCCGATCCCGGAGCCGCTGGCGAAGCCGTGATGTGGCAGGCTGTCGTGCGCCAAAACCAGAATAATGTTCAAGAGGCCGACTGGACCTTTCAACAGGCCATCGCTCTCGCCAATGCCTCCGAGCAATCTTCGCCGCCTCCCGCGGAATCCCCCGCGTTCACTTCCGCCACCGCCATGCGTGTCTATGCCCAGTTCCTGCGCAAGCAAGGCCGGGACGACGATGCGAAGTCGCTCGATCGGCGCGCAGGGGAGTCCCAGAGCGCGCCCGCGTCGGAGGCGGCCGCCGCTGCCCACGCCGCCAATCCCGGTGCCTACCGCATCGGAAACGGCATAACCGCGCCGAAAGTCTTGTCCAAAATCGAACCCGAGTACACCGACGAGGCCCGCGCCGCCCATCTCCAGGGAACCGAAATGGTATGCGTCGAAATCGGCGCCGACGGGGTGCCCCGCAACATGTCCGTCATTCGGCCGTTAGGACTCGGACTCGACCAGAACGGCCTCGATGCTATCTCGCAGTGGCGCTTCCAGCCTGGCGAGAAGGACGGCCAGCCGGTCAGGGTTTCGGCTACAATCGAAGTGAATTGGCGGTTGATGTAATCGCGCGCTCTACTGCTCCCAGCCTCCGCCCAGCGCGATATAGAGCTGCACCAGCGATAGGCGCTGGTTCAATCTTGCGCGGGCCAGATTGAGCTCCGCCGAGAAATAATTCGTCTCGTTCGTCAGCACCTCGAGGTAACTCGCCGCTCCGCCCCGATAGCGGATCTCGGACAACCGCGAAGCATCCTCGGCGGCCGCCGTCAAAAGCTCCTGATGGTCGCTGTAGTCGCGATACTTGCGATAAGAAATCAGCGCGTCAGCCACCTGCCGGAAAGCCGTTTGGATGGTCTGCTTATATATGAGCAGCGTCTGCTGCTGCTGGGCCTCGCTCAACTTCAAATTAGAACGCAGCCGGCCGCCGTTGAATATCGGTTGCGTCAGCGGCAGCCGATGCGCTCCAGATACCGGAGGGCGACGTAAATAGACTTACAAACCCGCCCGCAATTCCCCCGCTGGCCGTTATCGGCAGGCTGGGAAAGAATTGCGCGCGCGCCACTCCGATGTTTGCGTTCGCAGCCACCAGTTGCTCCTCGGCGGCGCGAATGTCCGGACGCCGCTCGAGCAATTGCGATGGGATACCGGCCGGCACCGTTGGCGGCACGGGCTGCTCAGTCAACTCCAAGCCGCGCGGGATATCGTGAGGGTTCTCGCCCATTAAAGTGCTGATGAGATCCTGTTGCACTCCGATCTGGCGCTCCGTGTCCGGAATAGCCGCCGCCGCCGTCTGCACCAACTGCTCGGCTTGGCGCACGTCAAGCAGAGCCGCCGCGCCGCCGTTTGCCAGCGTCTGTGTCAACGCCAGTGATTGCTGCCGCGACGCGAGCGTCCGTTGCGCGATTTGAAGCTCCAGGTCCAACTCCCGCAATTGAAAATAGGCGGTCGCGACGTTCGCTACTAGCGTCGCCAGCACTTCTTCCCGATTCCGCTCGGCCGCCAGCATATTGGCGCGCGCCGCCGCTGTCGCACTGCGGTATTGTCCCCAGAAATCGGGCGTCCAGGAGAAGCTACCCGTGAGTTCCAATAGCGTGAACTGAAATGACGCCAGGCGCTCGCCGGTGAAGCCCGGCCCGGCGCCAATCTGCGGAAACTCTTCGGCGCGCGTGATTCCAACTTGTGCTTGCGCCTGTACGATGCGATTCGCCGCAAGCTGCACGTCATAACTCTGCCGCAGAGCGGCGCGAATCAGCGTCCGCAATTCCTCGTCGTGAAAAACCTCCCACCATTTCTCGTTCGCGATCGACGCCTCGCCCGGGTTCGACGGGCGATCTGGGAACTGGTTGTGGTAATCGGCGGGAACGTCCACGGCGGGCCGATGGTATTTCGGTCCCACCATGCAACTCGCCAGTAAGACCACGCCGATCAATGCCGTGAGAGCGGCAACTCCACGCCTCACGCCGGCTCCTCCCCGCCTCCATGCTCCGGCTCCGGCGACGACCCGGCCAAACGACGCACCCGATGCGAAAGCTTCTCAACCACATCGAACGTCACTGGGATCAGGAAAATGGCAATCACCGATGCCGCCAGCATTCCTCCGATCACCGCGGTCCCCAACAAGCGCCGCGACACCGCGCCCGAGCCCGATGCCATCCACAAGGGAACGCAACCCAAAATGAACGCGAACGCCGTCATTAGAATCGGGCGCAATCGAATCCGCGCGCCGATCAGCGCCGCTTCTTCAATGCTCTTCCCGCGCTCGTACTCAGACTTTGCGAACTCCACGATCAGAATCGCGTTCTTCGCCGACAGGCCGATCAACATCACCAGCCCGATCTGCGCGTACACATCGTTGTCGAAATGCCGCCCCCAAAGCGCCAAATACGCCCCGAACACCGCGACCGGCGTCCCCAGCAGCACGCTGAAGGGCAGCGACCAGCTCTCGTATTGCGCCGCCAAAATCAAAAACACGAACAGGAACGATAATCCAAAAATCGCCATGGCGGGGACGCCTTGCGACGCTTTCTGCTCCTGGAACGACATGCCCAGATAGTCGTAGCCCATCTCGCGCGGCATGGTCTGAGCGAAGGTCTCTTCAAGCGCCTTCATGGCCTGCCCGGAGCTGTATCCCGGCGCGGCGGCGGCGTTGATCTGCGCGGCGTGATACTCGTTATAGCGGATCGTGAATTCCGGTCCGCTGATACTTTTCACGTTCGTGACTGCGGCTAAGGGCACCATGGTTCCGCGATTATTCGCGACATAGAACTGGCCCATGTTTTCCGCCCGCGTGCGATATGCGCCCTCCGCCTCCACGTAAACCTGCCACTGCCGCCCGAAACGGTTGAAGTAGTTCACCAGGTAACCGCCCATGAACGTCTGCAGGGTCTGGTAAACGTCTCCGATATTCACACCCTGGCGCTCCACCTTGGCCCGGTCCACGTCGATATAATCCTGCGGCACGTCCGGAAGATACGACGTAGCGATACCAACCAGCTCGGGCCGCTTGCGCGCCGCTTGCGTGAAAATATTGACATTGCGCGTCAGCAAACTCAGATCGCCACCGGACCTGTCCTCCAGCATGAACGTCACGCCTCCCGAGGTCCCGACTCCGGGAATCGCCGGCGGAGTGAACGAGAACGCGACGCCGTCCTCGATTTTCGAGAGTTCCGAGGTGATATGATTGCGAATCGCCTGGTATTGCTCGTTGGGGTGCGTGCGCTCGTCCCATGGCTTTTCGGTGACAAAGAAAAATGCGCTGTATGTATTTTGAACCCTGCTCAACAGACTGAATCCGATCACCGATGTACAGCCGCGGACGCCAGGCGTGCTGAGCACGACTTTCTCCACCTTCCGTGCCGCTTCCGAGGTGCGTTGCAGCGAAGCGGCATCGGGCAGTTGCATGCTGACGTAAACGTAGCCATAATCTTCTTCCGGGAGAAACGAGTTCGGCAGCTTTGTACCGATAAACACCGCGACGGCCGTGATAGCCGCCAGGAAAAGCAGCGCGAACGCGGCCTTGCGGATCAAGATCGCCGAAAAACCGACGTAACCCTCGGTGACGCGCGCGAACCCGCGATTAAACCAATCGAAGAAACGCCGCAAAGGACCGCGCGATTTTTTCTTCGGCTTCAAAAGAAGCGCCGCCAGCGCCGGACTCAGCGATAAGGCGTTAAACGCGGACAGAATGACCGAAATCGCAATTGTCACCGCGAATTGCTGGTACAGCCGCCCGGTGATTCCGGGGATGAAAATCGTGGGCACGAAGACTGCCGTCAAGATCAACGCGATCGCGATCACAGGTCCCGAGACCTCCCGCATCGCCTGCAGCGCCGCGTCCTTCGGCTTCATCCCTTCCTCGATGTGGCGTTCCACCGCCTCGACCACCACGATCGCGTCGTCAACCACGAGACCAATCGCCAACACCAGCCCGAATAGCGAAAGTGTGTTGATCGAAAAACCGAGGATCGGAAAGACCGCGAACGTTCCTACCAGCGATACCGGCACGGCGAGCAAAGGAATTAGCGTCGCGCGCCAGCCCTGCAGGAAAATGTACACGACCAGGACCACAAGCCCCAGCGCCTCAAGCAGCGTGTACAAAATTTCCTTCATGCCCGCCGTTACAGCCGCCGTGGTGTCCAGGCTGACGGTGGTCGCAAGATCCTGCGGAAACCGCTGGGCGAGCTGTGCCAGACGCGCACGCAGAGCATTTGCCGCGTCCACCGCGTTCGATCCCGGCAGTTGATAGCACGCCAGCACCGCCGATGGTTTGCCGTTATAGCGGCCCCGCATGTTATACGTCTGCGAGCCCAGTTCGATGCGGGCGACGTCCTTCAGCCGCAGAGTCGATCCGTCGGGATTCGATCGCAAAACGATCTCGCCAAACTGTTCCGGCGTCACCAGCCGTCCCTGGGCGCGCACCGTGTACGTAAATTGTTGTCCTTGGGGAACGGGCTCTCCACCCACTTGGCCGGCGGGATTCACCGTGTTCTGATTCTGCAGCGCCTGGATGATTTGCGGAACCGTAACCTGCAGCTTCGCAAGCTGGTCCGGCTTCACCCAACAGCGCATGGCGTATTGGCCGGCGCCGAAAACCTGCACGCGCGCGATTCCCGGCACGCGCGTCAGCTCGTCGACTAAATTGATGTATGCGTAGTTCGCCAGGAAGATGCTGTCGTAGGTGCCGTGCGGCGAATAGAGCGCCACCAGCATCAGCGGCGCCGACAGCGATTTCTGAACCTGCAGCCCCGCCGTGTTCACCAGCGCGGGCAATTGCGCTTGCGCTTGCGCGGTCCGCAATTGCGTCAGCACCTGGTCGATATTCGGATCCGTCTTGACGTCGAAATCGACCGTGATTTGCGTCTGCCCGTTGTTGGCGTTGACCGAATACATGTAGTTCATGTTGTCGACGCCGCTGATCTGCGCTTCGAGCGGAGTGGCGACCGCCTGCTCCAGCGTCTGTGCGTCCGCTCCGGGATACAATGCCGTAACCTGTATCTCCGGCGGAACGATGCTCGGGAATTGCGCCACCGGCAGCGATAGCGCCGAGACCGCGCCGACGATCACCATCAAAATGGCGATCACCATGGCCACAATCGGGCGCTCGATAAAGAACTTGGACATGATTTACTGCAAGGCCGCGCTAACCTGCGCCTCGGGCTTCGGATTCACTACCATCCCGTCGCGCACTTTCGTCGTGCCGTCGGTAACGACGCGCTCGCCGGGCTGGAGACCGCTGCCGATAATCCACATCTCGCCCACCCGATCGCCCGTCTCTACGCTTTGAATCTTCACCTTGTTCCCAGGTCCGACAACATCCACCTGATAGCGTCCCTGCAACTCCGCGACGGCCCGTTGCGGCACCAGCAGCGCGCCCCTCTTATAGCCCGTCATGGCGCGGATGCGTCCGAACTGTCCGGGGCGCAGAACGTTTCCCGGATTCGGAAACGCGCCGACCATGCGAATCGTTCCGGTCTGCGGATCCACCTGCCGGTCCGCGAATACAATGCGACCCCGCTGCGGATATACATTGCCGTTCGCGAGCGTCATCTCGAGCGGAACCTGGCTGTTCCGCCGCAGCAGATCGGGCGTGCCTGCCGCCAGACGCCCCGAGAGGGCCATGTACTCCTGCTCGCTGATCGGAAAATAAACCTTGATCGGATTCACTTGTGAAACAGTCGTGAGCACGGTCGTAGGGCTCACCAGATTCCCGATCTGCGTCGTGGCGAGACCCGCGATCCCATCGATCAGCGACCGCACGTGCGTGAAGCCCAGATTCAATTGCGCCTGTTCCTCCGCCGCTTCGCCCGATTGAATCGCGGCCTCGTTGGTCTTCACCAGCGCCCCCGCCTGCGCCCTGGCCTGGATGTCGTTATCCAATTGGCTTTGCGGAATCGCGCGCGCTGCCGCCAGCGGAGTATCGCGTTTCACGTTGATCTCCGCCAAGCCCAACTGCGCCTGCCCCTGGGCAAGCTGCCCGCGCGCCTGCGCCACTTGCGCTTTGGCCTGATCGAGCGCCGCTTGAAACGGCCGCGGATCGATCTCGAACAGTATGTCGCCCTTGTGAACGAAAGAGCCTTCACGGTAGGTTTGCTCGATCAGATAGCCCGAGACTTGTGGCTGTATGTTCGCGTTGACGTATCCGTCGAGCGTGGCCACCCAATCTCCATAGATTGGAACGTCTTTCTGCACCACCGTTGCAACGCCGACATCGGGCGGCGGTGGAGCCTTGGGCGCGGACGCCGCGTTCGTCCCGCACGACCAGAATAGCGGCGCGGACACACCCGCCAGCGCGATTGCGATAACAGTTGAACGAGTCACAAGCGGCGCGTTCCGATGCGCGCATCCAGATAAGACAGCAGCAATACCTTGAACTCCCGCACGATGGCGCGCTTCTCCCGGGCCGGCGCTTCGGCGTAGAGCTGATTCAACGTTTTCATGATCTGCAGAGTTACAGTAGCCAGCCGCGACGCCGTGGCTTTCGATAAGCGCGGCCGTATGGCTCCCAGCAGCGCCGCCACGCGCTCCCGCAGCACCGTGCGGATCGCCGCCGGAGTTCTGGTGCTCGAAGGCGCGTCGAGAAGCGAGAGAAAGGCGGGATGACTCTCCACGAATCCGATCGTCAAGTCTATGAGACGATCCACCAGGGCCTGGAGATGCAGCGTTTTCGACTGCGCCTCGAGCGGAACCAGCAGGGCTTGAAATTGTTTCCCGTATTCGATCCGCAGGGCCTGCGTGATCGACTGCTTATTCGGGAAAAACTGGTACAGAGACCCGATCGGAGCGCCCGCGCGCTCCGCGATCGCGCTCATCGTCGCGCCTTCGTAGCCGCTTCCGGCGATAACGCGGGCCGCCGCCTCGAGCAGCTCCGCTACCCGCCGCTCGCCCCGCTCCTGTTGCGGAATACGCCTCAGCTTCGGCTGAAAATGCGAGGCCATTCTCATGTTCCAGTATACATGAGCATTGGACTCATGTCTTGTACGGAGTGTGATGTCTGGGCGCCGGAATTCGCTGATTTGCGATTAAGCGCGTCTGCATGGCTGCACGCCCTCGCTAACGATCTGGATCGTTTCTAAATCCCGGCGTCCGCCGGAAGCTAGGCCAGCGTCGCGCAGGCTCGCGATCGCGGGTCACTGATTAGGAGAGGCCTCCGCACAGGCCTGGGCGGCAGCCCCTTGCGACCGTTACGGCATGACAGGAATTCCGGCGAATTACATTCGATCCGGAGTCATGGGCGGCAACACCCTGCATCCTGGGTATGCGAGTGATGGTCGAACAATCGCCAAGGCAATCGCCGCCGGCCGAACTATCGACGAACTCCTGGCCGATTCCCCATACCTCGAGGAGTAGGACGTACGCGAAACCCTGGCGTTCTGCGGCGCGCCTTGCGGTACGCGAGATCGCTTTAACGCAGCGGCCTATGATGCGGTCCATTGGTCCTCCATTGGACCGGTTATACCGGAGACCACTTGATTTGCGATTGCGCGCGCAAGCACGATTACACCCCACAAATTCTGGCATACACATTTGAAGCTAAGCTGGGTGTCGTCTTGCTTCGCGGCGATGCCGTCGTCCTTGCCATGGAAGTCTGCCTCGCTGAACTGAACGCCCATCGGCCGGTCAAACCTACCTCGCGTCCGGATTCAGCCGCTCTCCTGATCCGCGCCGCGCTCGAATTCCGCGCAGCCGCTGCGGCCTGGATGGCCACAGCGCGGTATCTTTACGCCCGAAAAGGTATGGCCGTCAGCATTCGCGGTGCCAATGAGCTTGAGGCCGTGACCATCCGCGCGACCCCGCCATGACGCCACCCCTCGAAACTAGCTATAATCAAAACCCGCGCGCTCGCGCCCCATTAGATTTCCTACATCTTCGGGGCAGTCGAGAAACCGTCGTTTGTCCCACACGTCAGTGGGATGGAGGAGTGGTGTAGGTGGCGCAGGGTGGCCAGAACCTAACGGAAGCCAGACTCAGCGGTCATACGATCATCGAGCAACTGCTCCGCAACATGGAGATCGGACGCTTCGAAATGGCATATAGCGTGCTATTGCCATGTATTTTCGATGTTTATCTTCATCCCGAGGACCATGCGAGGCTGGCCGGCGTCTTCGATCTGATTGCCGAGGATGCCAAGCGCGCCCTCGCCGCGCGGGTCGCCAAGCTCAACAGCTCACCCACGCTCCTCGGCATCCGCCGCAGCGGCAAGCAGGCGAAGGAGCATAAGATCGCCTGCCACGATTGGATTATTGAGTTTTTCCCGGATACAGAGGGCGCCATTCCTCTCGGCGACGTCGAGATCCATTCGGAGCTGAACGAGACCGCCCAGCCCGGATTTCGCGGTACCAAGACCACGCTGCTCGATCGCGACCCCTCCGTTACGTCCGCGAGGCCGACCGGGCCTCGGGGCGTCGCCGCTCCCCGCGCCAGCGACCGCATCTACGCCGAGATCCGTTACGAGGACGATTCCGGACCGCAGCTTTTTCTCGTGAGTCAGAACCAGGTACGCGTCGGACGCGGCGGCGATGACGTGCCCATGGACCTAGCCCTGTATTCGAACGACGAAGTATCGCGCGAGCACCTGTTGCTGCGGCGCGATGCGGCAACGGGCCAGTTCTACGTCATCGACAAGAGCACCAACGGTACTTGGGTTGATGGCAAGCGCCTCAAGAAAGGGGCCGAGGAGCCGCTCCCCGAGCGCGCCGAAATTGGCGTCGCCGAAGTGCTGACGCTCGCGTTCGAGGTGAGGAGATGACCCTTCCTCCGTTTGCGCATGTATATTTGGGCATTGCTTACCTGGGGTTTGCAATTGCGCTCGCCGCATGGGGCTGGCGCGGACGGAGGTTGCGGTGAAGACCGCCCTCGAGAGCGCTTCAAGAATGGAAGCGGCGCCGCGTTGGCGAGCCGCCATGGCCAGCGACGTCGGACTGCAGCGAGCCAATAATGAAGATCGCGTTTACGTCGACGAAGCGCGCGGCGTCTTTATCGTCATCGATGGCGTGGGCGGTCAGGCAGCCGGCGAAAAGGCGGCCGAGATCGCCGCCGATACGATTCCACGTCAACTCGACCTGCTCGACGGCCCCGTCGAAGAGCGCGTCCGGCGCGCCATTACCTCCGCCAATAACGCCATTTACGAGGTTGCGCAGCAAAACGAACAATGGCGCGGAATGGCCTGCGTCCTCACGCTCGCCGTCGCCGGCGAGGACCGAATCACGGTCGGGCACGTGGGCGATTCGCGCCTCTATCTGGTCTGGAACGGTACCGTGAAGAAGCTCACGTCCGACCATTCTCCCGTGGGCGAGCGCGAAGACAGGGGCGAGCTGACCGAGCTCGAAGCCATGTCCCATCCGCGCCGCAACGAGGTCTTCCGTGACGTCGGCTCCCGCATGCATGAGCCTCACGACCACGATTTCATCCAGACCAAATCGTTTCCCTTCCATCCCGAAGCCGCCCTGTTGCTGTGCAGCGACGGCCTCAGCGATTCGCTTACATCGGCCGAAATCAGCGCTATCGTCGAGCAGTATGACGGCGATCCCGCGAAAATTGCGCGCCTGCTCGTGGATGCGGCGAACGAAGCTGGAGGCAAGGACAACGTCAGCGTCATTCTGGTCGCCGGATCGCAGTTTTTAGGCAGCGCCTCGCAGGCCATGTCGGAGGCGCGGACGCGCCATGCCATCACGCGGCTGCGCAATGGCTCGAGCGCCTGGCGGGCATGGCTGGCGCGCGTCGCCTGGCTGGTCGCGGGCATGATCCTTGGGGCCATTTCGTGGGCCTTGATCGTAGACCGCAGGCTCGTCCCATGAAGTTGCTGCAATGACCCCGGCGCTTCACTTCAAACAGTTCGGCAAATACGAAATCATCCGCAAGCTCGGCCGCAGCATGACCGACGTCTACCTGGCCCTCGATCCGGAGGCCAATCGCCGCGTCGTGCTGAAAATCGTGGAGCACTCCCACGACGATTACACCCAGCTCGTCATGGAAGCGGAAAAGCGCGGCGCCATTATTCAGAAGGAGCTTCACGCGCTCGATCCGCGCATCCTCGAGATCTACGATTTCGGCGAGCAGAACGGTTGCTTCTTCGTCGTCATGGAATACGTCGAGGGCCACAGCCTGGCGGAGGTGTTGCGCAATGAGCAGCGGCTCGACCCCACTCGCGCCGCCCGCATCACGATCGAAGTTTGCAGCCAGCTGCAGACTCTGCATTCGTTCGAAGCCGACCTCGACGGCCACAAGCGCGCCGTAGTACACGGCGACATCAAGCCCGCCAATATCCAGATCGGACCGCACGATGAAGTCCGGCTTCTCGATTTCGGGATTGCAAAGTCGATCACCTCGACTCATAGCCTGACGCACCACAACCTCGGCAGTCCGGCCTATTGCTCGCCCGAGCGCGTCAAGAACTCGCAGGTGGATCAACATGCCGACCTCTGGGCCTTGGGCGTCAGCCTCTATGAAATGCTCGCCGGCATGCCGCCCTATCAGGCGCAGAACACGCGCAAGCTGGAGAATCTGATCCAGTCCCGCCGGCCGCCGCGCGCGCTGCCCGATGCCATTCCAAGATCGCTGAAAGCGATCGTCTCCAAGGCTCTCGCCGCCGAACATCGACCAGCGCTATGTTTCCGCCGCGGCCTTGGAACACGATCTGCAGCTCTTTCTGCAAAACCGTCCGCCGCTGGCCGAGAGCGAGAAACGGCACGCCTGGGATTCGAATGCCACGCTCGATCGATCGCCGCGGCCGCGCAGCGCGCCCGCGCCCCGCGTTCCCAAACAAAAAGTGGCGTCGGCTCTCGCCGAATTTAACCGCATCTTGTGGGCGGGCATCGCCGGCTTGGCCTTGGGTCTCGTGCTGTTCATCCCCGCGGGCTACGCCTACCGTTTGTCGAGGCAAACAGCCCCCCTGCGCGGAGTGCACAATTATGCCGCCCGCGGCATCACCGAAATCGAGCGCAACTGGGGCGTCTTTAAATCGGTCCAGAACAAGGGCGGATTCCTGGGGAGCTTCTCGCCGGTCGATTGCCGCGCGGCAATCGCTGCACGCCAACTTGCTCAACGCCGCCGGCGAGATTATCGAGAGCTATCGCGACAGCTCCGATCCGAATATCGCCGATTTCGACTGGGCCAAAGCGCGGACCTGCCTCACGCACGCGCTCGAGCTCGCGCCGGATGATAACGCGAGCCGCGGAAAATTGGCGTTGGCTTCCGGCTTTGCGCAGCTTGCGGCCGGCCGCGATTGGACCGCGGCAAAGGGCGCCTTCGAGCGCGCGCTGTCATACGACGCGCGCTTGCCGGAACCTCATCTGGGACTCGCCCGTATCTACGTCTACGCGCTTCACAACGTCGGCCTGGCCCTGGCGCAATTCCATGAAGGCGAGCGGCTCGGCTTCCACTCTCGGTCCCAGAGAGTTCGAACAGCAGGCCGACGGGTATCTCTATCGCGCCGAGCAGGAGTTCCGCGAATCGCAGCTCGCCTCGGCGGGTTCGAAAACCCGGCAGGCGCATTTCATCCTGCTCGCGCATCGCGATTTCGATCGCGCCCGCGCTCTCTATGAGCCGATCACCGGCTACTCCAAGGTGAGCCAGGATCTCGACCGGCTCGATCGCGACGAAAGCGCGGAACAGGAACTTCAGGCGGCGCGCGAAAAAGCCGAGCAGCAGGCCAGGACCGTTCGCTTCAGGCGCGCAAGGACCACCCGCCGATGGCGCTAACAAAATGGCGGTAACAAAGAGCTGGGAACAGGTTGAGACCGCGAAGCTGGGCGCCTTCACCGTGCCCCTTCCCCGCGAACGCCGCCGCGAGTTTTGGTGGCTCTGCGGTAGCTCGTTGCTGGTCGCGTTGAGCCTCGCCATGGTGTTTTTCGCGAAAACCCAGAATTTCGCCGATCTCCAATCCCGCCTCGATCGCGGCGAGCTTCTGAACCTCAACGCCGCCACCGCTAGCGATCAACTGCTTCCGTTCCTGCAAATCTATTCGAACGAGGACGAAAGGCGCGATGCCGCCGAAAACATCTGGAGCTATGTTCAGACTCACAAGCCGCTCCCCAACGTCGGCGCACTGGCGCATATTCGGCCGCGCATTCCGTTACTGAAGCTCAAACCGCTGCTGACCGTACGCTCGCCGCAAGAGTTCTATCGCGACCTACGCCGAGTGGGTTGCGATCTACTTCGCCGCCTTCTTCCTGGTCCATTTCATCTGGCGCTGGCGGCGCTTCCGCGGCGATGGATCGATCCTGCCCGCCCTGCAATTGCTCACCGGCATCGGTCTGACCCTCGCCGTCAGCCTGCGCGACCCGCTTCGCGACACGCTCGAATTCCAAAAATTCGCCTGGGGCGTCGCCGCCGGATGCGGACTCCTGCTGTTGCCCTTGCTGCGCGCCTTCCATCCTCGCAATCTCTCGCGCTGGACCTACGCGCCGCTCCTGCTCAGCTTTGTCCTTTTCGCGCTGCTGCTGCGGCTGGGGTCCGGCCCCACGGGCAGCGATGCGCGCGTCAACCTCGGGCCATTTCAACCCGTGGAGCTGATCAAAATCCTGCTGGTCCTGTTCATGGCGGGCTATTTCGCGCGCAAATGGGAGTGGCTCCGCGACCTTCGCGAAAAAAAGCTCGTACCTCCCTTCCTGCGCTGGATCGAAATTCCGAGATTCGCGCACGCGCTGCCGGTCATGGTCGCCGTCGCCGTCGCGCTTCTGTTTTTCTTCGCCCTGAAAGATCTCGGCCCCGCGCTTGTCATCGGTTTTCTATTCCTGACCATGTTCGCGATCGCGCGCGGACGATGCGGGTCTCGCGCTGGCGGGCGTTGCCCTGCTGGTCGCCGGCGTCACCATCGGTTATCGACATCGGCAAGCCGCCGACCGTCGTCGATCGCGTCTCCATGTGGCTTTCGCCGTGGGACAACGACGTCAAAGGCGGCGATCAACTGGCGCATTCCATCTGGGCGCTCGCGACCGGCGGCCTGTGGGGCTCGGGCCCCGGCTGGGGTGATCCCGGAATGATTCCGGCCGGTCACACGGATCTCGTGTTGCCCGCCATCGGCGAGGAATGGGGCTTCATCGGCGTCTGTATCATCGCCGTGCTGTTCATTTTCCTGATTCATCGCGCGTTTCGTATCGCTCTGAACGCCGCGAGCGAGTACGCCATGTTCCTCGCCCTCGGCCTCGGCAGTTTGATCGCTTTCGAGATGTTGCTGATCTCGGGCGGCGTGCTCGGGGCCATCCCTTTGTCCGGCGTCGTGTCTCCCTTCCTCAGCTTCGGCAATACCGCCATGCTGTCGAATTTTCTGATCTTCGCTCTGCTGCTCGGAATTTCGAGCCGCCAACCCGATGAGGAACTGAGCAGGCCTTTCAGAACGCCCGTCCGCATCGCAGCCGCCGCGCTGGCCTTCTGCGCGCTCGTTCTCGTAGCACAGGCCGCCTATTACCAAGTCCTGCACGATCAGGATTTTCTCGCCCGCGACTGCAAGGTTTTCGCGGAAGATCGCGTCAAGCGTCCGCAGCACAATCCGCGCCTCAACTCCCTCGCCCGCGAGCTCACGCGCGGCACGATCTACGACCGCAACGGCATTCCATTAGCCACAAGCTCCTGGGATGAGCTCGAACGCCACCGCGCCGATTACCAAAAGCTCGGCGTCGACATCGACCACTGCTGCTCCCGTCTGGATAACCGCTATTATCCCTTCGGCCCCGCAACCCTCCACCTCCTGGGCGATCTCCGCACCGGCGAGAAATTCCACGCCTCCAACTCTTCGTTGATCGAGCGCGATTCGAATACCCGCTTGCAAGGGTTCCGCGATACCCGCGAGCTTGCCGCTTACATCCGCTACCGCCATCAGCCCGGAAACGCAGAGATAGCGCGCCTAAAAGCGCGCGATCGCGCCGTGCACTCCACCATCGACATCCGTCTGCAGATGCGCGCTACCGAAATCCTGCGCGACCAGCTCGCCAAAGCCGGGAAAGATCACGGCGCGCTCGTAATCATGAACGCCGCCACGGGCGACCTGCTCGCCATGGTCAGCGCGCCCACGCCCGCCGGCTCGGCGCCGGCCACGCCCGACGAATTGCTCGATCGCGCGCGATACGGCCAATATCCACCCGGCTCGACCTTCAAGCTGGTGACCGCGATCGCCGCGCTTCGCAAGGATACCAATCTCTACCGCAGGAGATACCACTGCGGTCCGCTCGGCGACGGCCGCGTGGGCACGAGGATACCCGGCTGGAATCGTCCCATCCGCGACGACGTCGGCGATCATGCCCATGGCACGCTCGATCTGGCGCAAGCGATCGCAGTCTCGTGCAACGCCTATTTCGCGCAGCTGGGGACCTACGATGTCGGCGCCAAACGCCTCCAAGAGACGGCCGCTCTATTCGAGATCCCGGCCGGCGATCTGGGCGAAATCAAGAAGATGATGCCGTTCGCCTCCTACGGCCAAGGCCCCGTGCTCGTGACGCCCTTTAAAATGGCGCGCGTGGCCGCCACCATCGCCGACGGCGGAACGATGCCGCAAGGCCGCTGGGTCGTGGACGAAAGCAACTCGCGCACGCAGAATCCCCGGCCGATCGCCGCGCCCGATTCCGCGCTCAAAATTGCCGCCGCCATGCGTGCGGTCGTCACCGGCGGCACCGCGCGCCGCGCCATGTCCGGGCTCGACTTAAGCGTGGCCGGCAAGACCGGGACGGCGCAACTGGACGAAGGTCTTCCTCACTCCTGGTTCG
The DNA here is from genome assembly GCA_963838885.1 of Bryobacterales bacterium. Lineage (GTDB taxonomy): Bacteria > Acidobacteriota > Terriglobia > Bryobacterales > Bryobacteraceae > JAICMB01. The sequence continues at coordinate 53,857 of CAWITB010000029.1, forward strand.
CCGGCTTCGCTCCCTACGACGGCGATCCGGCCGCGCGCATCGCCTTCGCGGTCGTCGTAGAGCACGGCGGTTATGGCGCGCAGGTCGCCGCCCCCATCGCCAGACAACTTCTAGAGGCGGCGCGCGATCTGAAAATCATCCCCGCGCCAACGTCCGAAACGAAAAGGTGACCCATGGCTGTTTCTGAATGGATCGAAAAACTCGGCCGTACAATTTTTGAGACGCCGTTCGGAACCGCTCAACTCTCTAAGGATGCCCCTGAGCTGGCGGAGATCCGCCTGGCCGTGCTCGACGAGGTGAAGGCCAAAAGCCATCGAATCGGTGGCCGCGATGTTTTCCCCTACAACTTCGTCCGCATCAATGTGCGAGGAGTCCCGGAAAGTCAGGCCGCCGTGCTGAAAGGTTCGTTCTTCGCGCAATTCTTCGAGCAGGAGTTGAAGGCTGCGCTCGCGCGCGCCAATTGCCGTTTCCCCGCCGACCTTCAAGTGGAGGTGCACACGACACCGCAGCTCCCCGCGCCTCAGGAGCACTGGTTATGGATCGAGACCGAGTCGCGCGAAAAGCCGCCGGCGACCGTCGCGCATCCCCAAAAAACCGCCGCGCCTGGTGGTCGTAAAAGGTAAGGCCAACGAGAAGGAACTCGCGCTCGGCAAAACCAGGATCAATATCGGCCGCGGCCTCGACGTTTATCGCGCCGACGGGCCTTCACGTCGCAACGATCTCGCCTTCACGGAAGACGACGAGTTCAGCCGCAGCGTCTCGCGCGAGCATGCCCACATCCTGTTCCATAAACGCACCGGCGAATACAGAATCTACAACGACCGCTGGTACAAGACCGGCAAAACCACGGACGGCGGTTGCGGCCTCTGGATCATCCGCGACGGCCTTAGCCAGGAAGTGCATCGCACCGCCCGCGGGACCAAGTTGCAGGCGGGCGATGAGATCCACCTCGGCCGCGCGATTCTGAAGTTTCAATCGAAATGAACCGCCCGGCCCCTCGCCGCGCCATCCGCGCCGCACGCACCAACGTTCCGGAGAGCCGGATGCCGGCGCCTCAATGCGTGCTCAGGATCTGTTTGATGCGGGCCCAGGCCTCGGTGCGCGCCTTGGCGTTCGCTTCGGAGACATCGGGCTGCTCACCGGCGCGCATGAAGCCGTGGCCGGCGCCTTCATACACAACAGGCTCGTAAACCTTCCCGGCGGCCTTCATCTCTTCCTTGGTGGCCGGGATGGTCGCGTCGATGCGCGCGTCGTTGCCGCCATAGAAGCCGAATACGGGAGCTTTGATATTCGCCATGGCGTCTTTGGGCGGCGGTGGGCCGTAGAAGACCAGCGCGGCGGATAGATCGGCGCGATTGGTGGCGAAGCGGAAGCACTGTCCGCCACCCCAGCAAAAGCCGGTAACGAATAGCTTCTTTTGCGCCGACGGGAGCCTCAGTCCGTAATCGGCGGCGGCGTTGAGATCGGCGGTGATTTGATTGGGATCGAGATGGCTGATGGCCTGACCGACGGCGTTCGGTCCGAAGGATGAAGTTCCGCCATCGTTCGGTCCCATGCCGGAGAGAAGATCCGGCGCAATGGCGATGTAGCCGGCAGCGGCGAATTGGTCTGCGACGTCCTGGACCCAGTCGGTCATGCCAAAGATTTCATGAATAACGAGGATTACCGGCGTGTTCGTTTTCGACTCGGGGTAAGCAACGAAGGTTTCGACGGAGCGGCCGTCGTGTTTGACGGTGGCCCATTCGCGATGCCGGGGAGATTTCTCGAGGGTGGCGCGGGCCCAGTCCTGTGCCAGGAGCGAGGATGCGGTAAGAGTGAGAGCCAGAGCGATGCGCGTCATTTCCTTGTTGTACCGCAAAGTTGTACCGCAAAAGTTGTACCGCAAAGCGGCGCTGGCGGGCTTAGTATATCTCGAAGCAGAAGGCGCGGTTCGAGCCGTTCGGCGAAAGCGAATATTGTCCGTTCGGGAGCGGCTCGTCGACCTCGATTCTATAGAGGTGTCCGCCGAGGGGCGTCACAAGCATGTGGAATGGGCCGGCATCGCTATGGCGGCGGCGCTGCGAAATGACGACTTCACGCGAGCCGTTCTTGACCTCGAGACGATAGAGCTCGATCTGCTCGGGCGAGAGCTGGTCCGCCTGCATTATAAAAATGGGTTCGGACAGCGGCGTTCTGGCGGAGGACGAGGCTCCCGGAATGATAAAAGTAGATTCTTTTTTGCCGCCCTGGCGCGCTTCGCTCACCTCGGTTTCGACCAGGTGATTGGCATGCAAAATATATGGGATGTCGGGCTTGGGGGGGCGCGGACCGTTGTAGCGATCCGCCGCCATCAGAGAGAGTCCGATGAGCAGGGACCACGACAGAATCGACCGCATTCGCTCCCATTCTAGCAATCGGCATGGCTTGATCGAAACGCCCGCGAGATTCCTGTTACACTCCAAGTTCGCGACATTTGGATCTCATGAAACGCGCTTTAATCACGGGCATAACCGGTCAGGACGGCTCTTATCTCGCGGAGTTTTTGCTCGAGAAGGGGTACGAAGTGCATGGCGTGAAGAGGCGCTCGAGCAGTTTCAACACGGGACGCATCGACCATCTGTATCGCGACGAGCACGAGGAAAGCGCACAACGGCTCTATATGCATTTCGCGGACTTGAGCGATGCCGCCAGCGTATTCACAATTTTGCGCGGCATACAACCGGACGAAGTGTACAACCTAGCGGCGCAGAGTCATGTCCGGGTTAGCTTCGACATACCCGAATATACCGCTGACGTGACCGCCCTCGGGGCGCTTCGCCTGCTCGAGGCAATGCGCCAGTTGGGCTTGACTAAGTGCCGTTACTATCAGGCTTCTTCGAGCGAGATGTTCGGCTCCGCGCCACCGCCGCAGGATGAGAACAGCGTTTTTCACCCACGCAGTCCTTACGCCTGCGCCAAGCTTTTCGCGCACGCAATCACGGTAAATTATCGCGAGAGTTACGGCATGCCGGCCTGTTCCGGCATTCTGTTCAATCATGAATCGCCGCGGCGGGGTGAAACGTTCGTTACGCGCAAGATCACCAGAGCGGCGGCGGCGATTTCTCTGGGACTGGCGGACAAGGTTCACCTAGGCAACCTGGACGCCCGGCGCGACTGGGGTTATGCGAAAGAGTACGTGGAAATGATGTGGCGCATGCTTCAGGAAGAGCAGCCGCGGGATTATGTTGTCGGTTCCGGCGAGACCCATACGGTGGCCGAGTTTGCAGCCGAGGCATTCGCTTTCGCCGGCCTCGATTGGCGCGACTACGTGGCATTCGACCCGCGCTACGAGCGTCCGGCCGAAGTGGATGTGCTATTAGCTAATCCCGAAAAGGCGCGCAAGCAGCTCGGCTGGGAAGCTAAGACGCGCTTCCGCGAGCTGGTCAAGCTGATGGTGGAAGCCGACATTGCCGCTCTGAGTCCGGCGGGGGCAGCAGAACGGGCTCTCGCCGCGCGGTGACCGCTCGCGCTTCCCCGCGGCGGGCCTTCATAACGGGAGTTGCCGGGCAGGACGGCTCGTATCTAGCGGAGTTGCTGCTCGAAAAAGGATACGAAGTTCATGGTTTGCTGCGCGGGGAGACGCAGGAGGCGGCGCTTCGTCCCGGTATTGCCGGATTGCTGCGCCGCATAACAATCCATCACGGCGACGTGGAAGACCCGAACGGCCTCGATCGAATTGTACGCGAGATGCAGCCGCGGGAGTGTTATCATCTCGCCGCCCGTTCGAAGGTCCGCTACGACAGCGAGGGCGAGCGACTGATGCTGGCCACGAACGCGGCGGGAACGCTCAACCTGCTATCGGCCCTCCGCGGCGGCGCTCCGAAATGCCGGGTTTGTCTGGCGGCCTCAAGCGAGATCTTCGGCAACCCTGAAGCCGCGCCGCAGGATGAATGCTCGCGGCGGAATCCACGCTCCGTTTATGGCATCAGCAAACTTGCGGCATTTGAGTTAGCGCGGTATTATCGCGTGCGCCACGGTCTGTTTGCAGCCAGCGCCATTTTATATAATCACGAATCGCCGCGGCGCGGCGCCGACTTCGTTACCCGTAAAATTACCTTGGGGATTGCGCGCATTCTCGCGGGCGCGGCCGCGGAACTGCCGCTCGGCAACATCGACGCCCGCCGCGATTGGGGACACGCCCGCGACTACGTGGATGCGATGTGGCGCATGCTCCAGCAAGAGGAGCCGTCCGATTTCGTGATCGCCACGGGCGAGCTGCACAGCGTTCGCGAGTTCATCGAGCGGGCGTTTTCGCGCGCCAGTCTGGACTGGAGCCGCTACGTGCGCATCGATCCCGGTCTAGTTCGCGCCGAACCGCCCATTCCCCTAGTGGGGGACTCTCGAAAAGCCCATGCCGAACTGCACTGGAAACCATCGATCGATTTCACCGCGATAGTGAACGAGATGGTCGATTCTGATTGCCGGACGCTCGCGTCGTAACGGTCAATCGAGTGGCGACCGCCGCCTTCGGAGGGCCGCGGCGCCGAGTAACCCAATCGCGACCAGAGCGCAGGAGGACGGCTCGGGAACCTCGCTGAAGAGACGATAGATCGTCCCGTTTCCGTTATAGTCGGTTTCCGAAAGGCCATTGGGGCCGCCTGGACTCTCCGTGATCGTGCGGACATTGACGCTCACCGTCGATGGGATATTGTTTTCGTCATCGCTGAACAGGAATGCCTCATTGCCAAGGCCCGTTCCTCCGCCGGTATTGATGACGTTGTTGAAAATCCGGAACACGTCGCTGATGTGGGCAGTGCCGGCATCGAGCAAAATTACATCGCCGGCAATCCCCAGCCCGGGCAGCGGGACCAATTCGTTCTCATAGATATTGCAACTGGAGAAATCCGACGCGCAGCTCGAGAGCATCGCGGCGGAAACCGGCTGCGCCGGTATCGTTATTACCATTCCCAGAAACATGGTTGACCAAAAGAACTTCACTTTTCTCCTCCTTCTGTTCGATGTTGTTTCAACGCCCCATGGCGTACAACACATTGTAGATGGTTTTTGCTCCGAATAGTGCTAGAATCGGCGAATCCCCGGCGCGGTGGCAGGGGTTTTGAGGAGCAGATCATGGGATATATGAAAAATCTCGCGGCTTTTGCCGCGATTGAGATCTTGGGATGCGCACTGGCGTTCGGCCAAGCCGTAGATTTGCCAGAAGGGCCGTCTGGCGCACCCACATACGCCAACACCATGGGGACGGGCCCTCGGCAGCTGCAGAGCCTGCTAGCGCTGCCGACTCAGGGAATACCGTTCTTTACTCGCGGCTTTACGTCTTTCGGTCAATCCAATCCGTTCAACTTCATTGGCTCGGATCCAGAGCTTGGAGCCGCTACTACCCTCGTGAACACCGCTATTGTGCCCCTGAAGTTCGTGTTTCCAAATCCCGGAAATCCAGCGCTGGACGGGTCGAACGTAGTGGCGGCGACGGTAGGTTCGCCAATATTTCAGAGCGCCGATTTTGCGACGGGCGGCTCCTTTATCGGCTTTACGCAGTATGGGGATGCAATCCAACGCGCCGAATTCTGGAATCTCCCGGGCTTCTCGCAGGACTATCATGTTCTTCTCGCTCCGCCGGCGATTTCACCTTCCGTCGTGGTCAACGTTCCGTCCGGGAAAGGGAACGTCTATCTGCTTAGGAGCGGCGGTTTGATCGGAGTTGTCGATCCAACTTACTTCGACCAGATTCTGGCGACCCTGCTTCCATCGTTCCCCGCCAACACGGTCGTTATGTTTCTTACCGACAACGTTGATTTGGGAACCGCCGGCCTTATTCAAAACTGCTGCATTCTGGGATTTCACTCCTCCTCCGGGCCGCCCGCCACAACCGCGCAAACCTGGATTTTTGCTTCCTATACGGAACCGGGCACTTTCACGGGCAACGCCATTTTAGACGTTCAGGCGCTGAGTCACGAGACCGCCGAATGGCTGAACGATCCGTTCGTCGGAGCCTTTCAGCTCGGCTTTTTAAACTTCATTCCGCCAGCCGTTTTGCCGGGCCAGGGAGGGGCTTGCATCATCAATTTCGAGACAGGCGACCCGCTCGAAGCGCCACCCGCTGTTTTTACGGCGACGGTTAACGGCGTCATTTACCATGTTCAGGACGAGGTGTTTCTGCCTTGGTATCTGCATACCGCGCCGTCGTTTTCGGTTAATGGTTTTTACACCTACTTAGGGACGTTTACGAGTCCCTCGGCGCTCTGCGGACCGGGCTAGCGCGGGTCCGGCCGGCTGCCACGCTCGGCTACAAACGATCGCAACGCTAAAGGTTTGCCGACGTTGGAGCGGCACCGCCTGCGGGATTGTTCCCGAAACGCCCGACGTATGACACAATTTGGTGTTGTGAGCGCGATCGCCAGTATGGCTTCCAAGCGCCCGGACAGCTCCGGGAAGCGCGCTCGCGGCGCTGGAACGAGGATTCTGAAATGGCTTCTTTACGCTGCGATCGCAGCGTTCTGCCTTTTTCGCCTTGCTACTTTTACTCCTCAGCCGCTCGACTCCCCGGGCACATTAAGGCCTATCCTCTATCGATGGTTTTTGTGGTTTATCACGCTGCATGCGCATTCGGAGCAGGCGTTCTCAAGCTGGAGTACGATCGGCTTTTTAGCTTTGATGACTCCGCCGGCGCTCGCTGTTCTGAACTATTCCCGCTGCAGCGAAATCGTGAGATTGCCGCGATTGTTGGCGACTATCCTGTGCTCGCGGGCCTTACTGCTAGGCAGCATCGCTGTGTGTCTTTTCCTTTGCCGCTATCCCATTCTGCTCGCTCCTGAATTGAATCCCGACGAGGGACAGTTCATAGCGTCGGCGCACAAGCTTTTCTACGATGGGAATTTTTTTCGTTCGGTCGATTGCGGCACCAGTGGTCCCCTCAATATCTACCCATTGATGCTGCCTGCGATTTTCGGATTCTCTCCGGATTATGCATCGAGCAGGGTGTTGGGTCTCATCCTCGTATTTTTCAGCATCTATCTGCTGTATCGAACGCTTCGCGCTCATCGCGGCGGACGATCTGGCTAGGATTGCGATCTTGCCGGCTGTAATGGCCTTCGCTAACTTCAGGCATCCTAATCTGGTCGATTACAGCTCGGAGCATGTGCCGCTCCTGCTTATATCTCTCGCGCTGTACGGGACCGTTCGCGTCCTACGGAACCCGGAAGCATATGGCGTTCCAGTGTTCCTGCTGGGCCTCGCCGCGTGCGCCGCGTTCTTCGCCAAAATGCAGTCCGTTCCGATCGTGGTCGCAATGTCGGCCGTCGCGGTGGCTTATGTGCATGCCAGCGGCTGGGCCAAATGGTGGAAGCCGACTCTCCTGTTTTTAGCGGGCGCCGCGCCTCTGGCCGTGTTAAATGCCGCATTCTGTCTGCTAACCGGCGTATGGCCCGATTTCGTAATGGCTTATATCATCGCCAACCAGCGCTACGCCGACGTACAAGCATCTGTAATTATCGATCTGCCCTGGTTTGTGGCCTACCTCGTGGATACGATCGAGATACGTTATCTACTGTTCACGTTCTTCGCGCTTGCGGCGGCTTATTCCTATCAAAGGGCGCGCGGCGGGATACTAAACGACGCGGCCGCTTTCCTGCGCATGGCGGGAATCGGCGCAACCGCGTTCGCCGCGGCGATATTTATACGCGGCTGGAATAGCGGCGCCGATTACGCATATGTTTTATGGATCGCAATCCTCGCGATTCCTACCTACTTTGTTCTCTCGTACAGAAAGAGACTGTTCGGGAACGATTCCCTTTCGTGGTTCGGAATAACCGCGCTGGCAGCCTTAGGGGCGGCCTTATTCTCGATATACAAGCCGCACCATCCATTTCCTCATTATTTGTTGTTGCTGATCGTGCCGGTATGCGCCGGAATGGCGTGGATGGTTATGCGGCAAGCCGGGCGAGGTTTTTCGTTCGTATCGCTGTTTGTGGTCCTCACCGTGGCTTACGGCAGCTATCTATGGGGCTCGCAAGATAATCAAGCCCTGACGAGGATTCCGTACGCTCTCCGCCCATTGGAAGGAAATTTGATCCGCGCCATGACATCGCCTGGGTCTCAGATTGTTGTGTGGGGATGGACCGTGGGTCCTTACCTCGGTTCGGGGCGCATTCCGGCAACCAGGGACACCAATATGGCAAACTTTTTTTCTACGCTCTGGCCGGAAATCAGCACATATTATCGCCAGCGGTTTGTACGGGACCTGATGGACAATCCGGCCGAGTTGTTCATCGACGCCGTCGGGCCAAAATCGTGGGCCTTCACCGACAGCAGATTTAATTTCGAGCAGTGTCCCGAAATTAAGGCATACATCGACCTGCACTACGTTCATCTTGTAGATTTGTACGAGCAGCGTTACTACTTGCGCCGGGATCTTGTGGGAAAGCGCCGGCTGCCGTTCATACGCGATCCGGCCCTATGCGAGCCGGGGGCTTTACGGTGCCTCGACAAAGCTTCGACGGAACCTCGCCAACTGAAGCCGATCCAGATGCCGGGCCATGCTCTGCTGGAAATCCGGTTCACGCCCAGTGCGCCCGAATCCGCCAACGCCACTCTGTTTAGCAACGAGAGAATGCCCGGCAGCTTTCGCGGTTTTCAGTTCTTCCATGTGGGCGGCGATGAGTACCGGTTCGCGTTCGGGTTAGGCTCTAATTGGGCATTCTCGAAAGAGATAAGCTTCGAGCAAGGAGAGGCGGCATCTCTGTGGGTTGAGTTCAACGGCGACGATATTACCATTCGACGCAATGGCGAATTCGAGGAGCAGATGCATCTTCCCAGGCCCGTGGCCGATTCCGATGGTCCTATTACGCTGGAATCATGGATCGGGGGCGAGCGCCGCTTTGAAGGCGAGATAAAGTTCTTTCAGATCTCCGATCTGCAGAAACCTCTTTGACCCGCCCAATGGCGGCGCTACGGCCGATTCATATAACGCTCGTAGAGGCGCTTCTGCTTGTTATCGAGATCTACCTGCTTGCCCTTGATAAACAGTTGTTTGATGTTGGTCCTGGCTTCGAGCGGGTCGCCATCGGTGACGACCAGGTCGGCCCACTTCCCCTCCTCGATCGACCCGATACGGTCGGCGACGCCCCAGATCTGCGCCGGGTTGATAGTCACGGATTTGAGCGCTTCTTCATAGGGCAAGCCGAAGGCGACCGCGGTGGCGGCCTGATAGGGGAGATTGCGTGAGAACTCGTTGTTGAACGTTCCGAACGCGAACTTAACGCCCGCTTTATAGAACTGGTCCGGCAGTGTGTAGGCGGCATCGTAGGGATCGTCCTCGTGAAGCGGGTCCGCCAGCGTCGGACCGAGGATCGCCGGGACGTTTTTGGCTTTCAGATCGGGGCCGGTCTTTCCAAGCTCCCGCGGATCGGCGATGATCAGCCTGACCTTCTCTTCGCCCGCGAACTGCAGCGCATCGCGAATGGCGCGCTCGCGCGGCGCCATGGCAACCAGCGGCACTTTGCCTTCAAGGACCGGAATCATGGCTTCAAATTTAAGGTCGATCTTGAATCCCGGTTCGTGAGCCTGTTTCGCCTTTTGATAGCGGCGCGATTCCTCGAAGAAATCCTTTAACTCCTTGAGCTGCGCTTCGTACGTCTTCTTCTCGTCCGAGAAGGTCTGGCCGCGCCCAAACATTCCGGCCATTCCACCGCCCATGCCGCCGCGTCCGAAGCCGCTCTGAATGGTCGGGAAGCGCAGGGCCATGGCGGCGGTCTTTTTAATCTCCATCTCCTCCCAAGTCCAGCCGTCGAGGTGGATGAGAGCCGCCTGCCCGGTGATGATCCCCTGCCGCGCCCCGCGCCCTCCACCACCACCGCCGCCCGCCCCCATGGGCATGGTGATCACGCTGGTAATGCCGTTGACGCGGGTGACGGGGATGTGCTCGCTCGCGGGATTGACCGCAATCTCAGCGCGAAGCTGGGGATTAAAATTGCCCAGCTCGCCGGTGTCGACGCTTTCCCGAATCGCGGAGATTTCAGAGAGGCCGAGCTCGGTACCGGAATCGATCATGCCGGGGTAGACGTGCAGTCCCTTGGCATCGATGACCTTGACGCCTTTGGGCGCGCTCAGGTTCTTGCCGACGCCGATGATCTTGCCGTCTCGGACGAGCACGGAGCCGTTCTGAATTTCGGCGCCGGTCACGGGGTGGACGGTAGCGTTCCGAATCAGAAAGGTATCGTCCGCGGCCGCCAGCAGCGGCAGCGTGGAAACAAGTAAAGAAACTAGGATTTTCATTGCGCGGGTCTCCTGGCCGCGCCGGGACCGTTGCGGCGCTGTTGCTGTTGCTCCATCTGTTTTTCTTTTTCGATCAGGGCATTCTTTTCGGCTTCTTTCTTGGGCCGCTCGGCTAGATCGCGCTGGCGGTCGAAATATTCCTGGCCGTCGATGAACACCTTTTCGACCTTCGCGTAATTCGACAAGGGATGTTTGTCGAACAGCGCCAGGTCGGCGTCTTTGCCGACCTCAATGGAGCCGACGCGGTTGTCGATGGCCAATTGTTTCGCGGGATTGATGGTGATGAGCGCAAGAGCTTCGTCGTCGGTCAGGCCGCCGTACTTCAGCGTCTTGGCCGCTTCATCGTTCAAGTGCCGCATCAGCTCTTCCGAATCGCTATTTAACGAGACGACAACGCCCTTGCGCGTCATGAGCGCGGCATTGTAGGGAATGGCGTCGAACGCTTCGAGCTTATAAGACCACCAATCGCTGAACGTGGATGCGCCCGCGCCATGAGCGGCGATTTCCTTAGCGACCTTGTAGCCTTCTAGAACGTGCTGAAGAGTGCGGATCTTAAATCCGTAGTCGTCGGCGATGCGCAGGATCATCAGGATTTCATCCTGGCGATAACAGTGGACGTGAACGAAGCGCTTGCCTTCGAGCACTTCGACCAGCGGTTCGAGCTTCAGATCGCGGCGCGGCGCTACGGCCGGCTCTCCGCGAGCGACCTTGTCGTTGTAATCTTTCCAGGACTGCTGGTATATCTTGGCTTCGTTGAAGGCCTCGCGGATGACGTCTTCGACGCCCATGCGCGTGGCGGGGTAGCGAAGATTCGTTGTTGCGCGGCCGGGGTTAGCGTTGCCGGAGCGCTTGGGATTTTCGCCGAGCGCGAACTTGATGCCGGGCACTGCGCCTTCAAAGAGCAGATCGTGGGCGTCCTTGCCCCAGCGCATTTTGACGACGACTGTCTTGCCGCCGATGGAATTGGCGCTGCCGTGCAGAATATTCGCCGTGGTGACGCCGCCGGCGAGCGCCCGGTAAATAGAAATGTCCTCGGGATTGAGGACGTCGGTCATGCCGACCATGGACGACACCGAGACGCTGCCTTCATTGATGGCATCGGCGGCGATGTGGGAGTGGCAATCGATAATGCCCGGCATTAAGTATTTGCCGCCGGCATCGACGATGGTCGCGCCGGCGGGGACGGCGATGTTCGGGCCCACCTCCGCGATTTTTCCATCGCGAATCAGGACGGACCCTTGGAACGTTCCTTTAGTGACCGTCAGTACCGTGGCGTTTTGGATTAAAATGGGCGCTGCCGCAAACGCCGCCGCGCTCGCGAAAACGCTTATCGGGATCAGTCGCGTGATTATCAAGTTCGTCATTGAATTTCTCCCGGAGGCGGCTCGGTGCCCGGCGTGCGAACCGGCATGTCGCTGGGTTGAGCGGGACGCGCGGCTTGACGTCCGGCGCCTTCGGCGATAGCGGCTTCATCCGGGCCTGGCTCAAATTTCGTCCCATCGACGAACACGTATTTCACCTGCGTGCCATTCTGGAAAATCTCGCCCTTCGTGACTACGAGATTGGCGATTTTGCCTTTTTCGATGCTGCCGAGACGGTCGGAAACGCCATAAATCTCGGCGGGCGAGAGCGTCAGGGCGCGCAGCGCGGCGTCGGGCGCGAGGCCCGCGTCAATAGCTCGTTTGACGGCTCGAAAGAGATCGGCGCGGCGGTCGATACCGCCGGAGTAGAAGGCAAATTTCACGCCATTCTGCGCGAATACCGCCGGGGTACGCGGAGCGTTGGCGCGATCTTCCAATGTCCGGAGACTGTCGCCCTCTTCGGGGTCCGTGTCGCGGGCCTTCTCCGGCCACTTCAGGTTGACGAGAATGGGGACCTCGGCGTTCTTCAACAGATCGGCGGAGCGCCAGCCCTCGACCGGGCCGTACAGCACCGCATTGAGCTTCAGTTCCTTGGCGAAGCGCAGCATGCGATCGATGTCGATGCGGCGAGTGGCGGGAATGAGCACGCGCGGCGATTCCAAGACGCCTTCGAGCGCGCGGTCGTAGGCGGGACGCGGGATGCCGCGAGGATTCGCTTTGTACGCGGCCTTGGCTTTCTGATAATAATCGGCGTCGATATAGAGTTGCCTGATATAAGCGATCGTGCCGAGCAGCGCGCCGGGGAATCCGCCCCCGCTGCCAAAGCCGTTCGACATCAGCGTGACGTACTGGCCGGCCGAGGGCACAACGACCATGTCGCCGCCCGTCTCCCCGGCGAGATCGACAATCGCGCCCTGGCCGGCGAAAATGCCGCGCATTGGGAATGTGACGGCGGTGGTGATTCCGGCGGCGCGCGCCGATTCCAGGCGGCGGTCGCTCGGTTTAACGAGGTCGGCGGCGCGCAGCCAACTCGTGGTCGAAGGCCGGTCTTCCGGTCCGCGCGCGTAAGATGCCGTGGTTGTGGCCGCGGCGGGAACAAATGCGGCCGGGGCTTGGGCGACCGAGCCGCCGCGTCCACCCCCATTAGTCGTGGACGGCGCGGCCGCTTGCGGAATACCGAAATCGCTAAGCCCATCGATGAGTCCGGGATAAACCGTGAGGCCGTCGCCTTCGATCACCCAGGCATCCGGCGGAATTGGCGCGTTCGCGCCCACCGCTTCGATGATGCCGTTGCGCAGCACTACGACGCCGCGTGGAATCGGCGCCGAACTGACCGGGACAACGCGCGCATTTCGGATCGCGATGACGGTAGGCACGGCCGCATGCAGAGCGCAGGCGGCCACGATAATGAGAACAAATCGCGTCATAAGGTTAATGGATATTATAGAGTTTCCCAACGAACACGCAAGCCGGTCTTCCAGTGAGCCGCGATTTGCGTAATGAAACTATGGCGTCGAAGAAGAGATTAGGTTACAGTGCGACTCGCGTCACGTATGCGGATGCGGGCGTGCGCATTGAGGAGGCGGATCGGGCGGTGGCCCGCATCAAGGAACTGGCGCGGCCCACGTTTACGCGCGCGGTGTTGACCGATATCGGCTCCTTCGGCGCGGGTTTTCAGCTCCGCGGGTGGAAGAAGCCGGTGCTGATCAGCTCCGCCGACGGGGTCGGCACCAAGTTGAAGATAGCCTTCCTGTCGGAGCGGCATGGGACGATCGGCGAGGACCTGGTGAACCATTGCGTGAACGATATCGCGGTGCAGGGGGCGATGCCTCTGTTTTTTCTGGATTATTTCGCGGTCGGGAAACTCGACGCTGAAATCGCTGGACAGGTAATCGAGGGCGTGGCGCGTGGATGTTCCAATAACGGCTGCGCGCTGATCGGCGGTGAGACCGCGGAGATGCCGGGCCTGTATGCGGCGGGGGAATACGATCTGGCCGGCTTCATCGTTGGCGCGGTGGAGCGGAAAGAAATGCTGACCGGAGGCGGGATTCGCGCCGGCGACGCCCTGCTCGGTTTGGCGTCGAACGGACTGCACACCAATGGCTATTCGCTGGCGCGCAAACTCCTGTTTGAGGTTGCGGGCGAGAAGCTGAGTAACGAGCTTGCGGACGAGTTGCTGCGTGTCCATCGCAGCTATCTGAAGCCGATTCGCGCGCTGATCAAGGCGGGATTGCTGAAGGGCGCGGCGCACATTACGGGCGGCGGCATTACGGATAATCTGCCGCGCGCGCTACCTCGGGGCTTGGGCGCGGTAATCGACACCGCGGCGTGGACTGTGCCGGAAATTTTTGAGCGGCTGCGCTCGATCGGCAAGATTCCCGAAGACGACTGGCGGCGGACGTTTAACCTCGGGATTGGGATGGTGCTCGTCGTAGCGCAAAAGAAGCGGCGCGAGGCGGAGAAAATCCTGGCGAAGCTGGGCGAAAGTTCTTACGCGATCGGATCCGTCGTGAAGTCAGCCACGCCGCGCGTCGCGTACGCATGAAAAAGCTCGGAATTTTACTTTCCGGCCGAGGCTCGAATTTCGAGGCGATTGCGCGTAATATTCAGGCGGGTTCGATTGATGCCGCGATTGCGGTTGTAATTTCGAATCGCGCCGATGCGCGCGGGTTAGAGGCGGCGCGGGAAATGCGTCTAAACGCGATTTGTCTCCCGTCGCGGGGCATCGATCGTGAGGAATACGACCTGCAACTGGCGCGGGAGTTTAAGCGGAACGCCGTGGACCTGGTGTGTCTTGCCGGATTCATGCGGCTGCTCAGCGCTTTCTTTATACGCGAGTTTCCGATGCGAATTCTGAATATTCATCCCTCGCTGTTGCCCGCTTTTCCGGGGCTGGACGCACAGCAGCAGGCTCTGCGGCACGGCGTAAAATTCACCGGCTGCACGGTGCATTTCGTCGATCAATATCTGGATGCCGGACCGATCGTGGCGCAGGCGGTCGTGCCGGTACTCGACGACGACACGGTCGAGTCGCTCTCGGCGCGCATTTTGGAGCAAGAGCATTTCGTGTATAGCGAGGCGATCCGGCTCGTGCTTTCGGGCGCGTATTGTATCGAGGGGCGACGGGTGATTACCGCTCGCTAGCCGTTCGCGCCGGCGCGTCTTCGCGATGCAGCCTGGGAGGGCTGGAACGTGCGCACTGTTGCACTACCGCTGCGTCGGCGGCAGCGGATGCATCATGAGATTGCGAAACTGCACCACACTGCCCTGATTGTGCTGCTGCAAAGCGAGGTAGCCCTTCGTATACGTGTCCTTCGCGTCAACGTAATCGGTTACAACTTTGCCGTTCACCTTGATGATGATGCGATTGCCGTTCGCGATCACGTCCTGGGTCCACCACGTATCGTCGGGCACGAGCTGATCGGTCACCTTGGAGAAACCATAAAGACTGCCGGTCTTCTGAGGATCGGGCGACGTGTTCTCCACCTGCGCCTCGTAGCCTTTCGGAAATCCGGGCGCGAACGCCGCACGCACATACATGCCGGAGTTGCCGCTATGATTCAGCTTGACCTCGGCGTGGAACTCGCAGTTTTCGCATTCACGGACCATCCAGAACAAATGGCTGCGAGGGCCGTCGCCGGTGATCGCGCCATCGCGAACGCTCCAGCTCTGGGGGTTGTCATTGGCCTTCCAGCCGTCGAGCGTCTTGCCATCGAACATGCCGACCCAGCCGTCTTTTCCGGGCCGAGGCTTGTCATCAGCAGCAGTTTGGCCTATGGGCATGGATCAGTGCGCTTTCTCGATAAACCGGCCCGTGGCAGCCTCAACGAAAACGGAATAATCGCTGGTGGCTACGGACTCGCCCCAGATAACGCGCCAAGCCAATTCGGGGAAACGGTTATTCAACTCCACGATGAACAGCACGGGCATTTTCGGGTGCTTCTCGATATAATCGGCGCTCTTGGCGAGCGCGATCTTATAGGCCTCGTCGGAATCGATGCGTAGAGCGGAAATATCGAACGTTTTTTGCGGTCCGGAGGATTCGTCGTTGCCCGCAAAGACGCCCTGGTGCAGGTTACCGGCCGATTCCAGCGCCGACCAGGTATATGTCTTCGTCTTGGCGAGAGATGGGGAATAGAAAATCGCCTCCCACGCCCCGGCCATTCCGGGGCTGGCCGGTACCTTGGCAAGATCGATGCTTTTCAGTTGCACCGGCGCGGCATCCTGTACCCAACTTCGAGCCATGGGGAACATGTGCTGGAAAGCCTGCCGCCCCGTCAAAGGTTGCGGCTTTTCTTTTTCCTGACCGGGCTCTTTGATGGGGGTACCGGAGCAGGAGCAGAGCATCATAGCGAGGGCCGCCGCGAACGCGGCAGTAAGCCGATAAGATGCAGGCGTGGCTTGATTCGTCATTTTATAGGCTACTTGCCCGAATAGCGGTCCAGCTCGGAGACGAGCTTCTGGGCGGCCGGCGGAGTCGCGACGCTACCCGTCAGGATCTCGCGGTTGGTGGTGGATTTCCCATACAAGTCGCGGTTGGAATCCTCATCGGGGCGGAGCGTGGCGCCTTCGAGCGACAAGCCCGCGAAAATACCTCGAGAACGGGACCAGCTCAGGATTTCGGCGTTCAACTGCGCATCCGTTTGGGCCGACGATGTGCGACCTACGGGACCGGCGGCGGCCGATGCATCGGCGCCCAGAGTGAATTTGCTCGAAAGAAGCTTATCCATGCCGCGGCGATTCATGACCAGCAGTACGACATCAGTTTCCGAGCCGCCAAACTGAAGTCCGAAACTCCCCCCTTCTATGCGAACGGCCGCCGGAGCGGTCCATCCCCCGCCTTCTTTACGGCAGTCGGCAAAGCCGCGTCCGAACTTTCCGCCGACAAAGAATGCACCCTTCTTGAGACCGGGCACGATTACTACGCACGCAGCCTTGTTGAAAAGATCCTGCGGGATGCCCTTATCGGGCGCCGATAAAATCTCGTTCAGCACGATGGCCGACACGTCCAGCCGCCGCACCGCGTCATTGGCGGCGTTAAGAGATGCGCAAGCAAGACCGACCGCAAGCAGCCCGATTATCCTATTCATTTTCTCCTCCCCGTTTCTTTCTGAGTTTAGAACAGTTCGCTCAGGCCGTCAGTAACGGAGATAGAATCTTAGCGATCGCCATGCTTCGGATGTGCATCGCCGGTCTGATCGCGTGGGCCGCTTTCGCCCGCGGGCCGGTTTACGAGCTGCGCGGCCGCATTGAGCCGCCAACTCGCGCGGCGCTATCCATTTATGGAGCGAATACACCATTCTCGGATACCGCGGAGAGCGGCGACGACGGCCGCTTCCGCTTTCGCAACCTGGTCGCGGGAGCCTACACGCTCTCCATCGTCGTGCCTGGACGGGGAGAGGCGCGCGTAACCGTGGAAATTGATCCGGGCGCGGCCGATTCGGCGCGGCGCGTCGAGGTGGTGCTGAATCTCAAAGATTCCGATTTCACCATGGCCGATGCGGCGCGCCAGCGTAACGCCGTATCCGCGGCGCAGCTCGCGATCCCCGCCCAGGCCTGGCGCGAATACGAAGCGGCACGAAGGGAGCTGGCCCGTAGGGATGCCGCCGCCGCGCAGGCCCATCTGGAAAAGGCCGTGAGCCTTGCGCCGCCGTTCGAGGCCGCATGGAACACGCTTGGAACCATCTTTTATCAGAGGCGCGATTACGAGCGCGCCGAGCAGTGTTTTCGCAAAGCCTTGAGGCACGACCCGAAAGCCTACGAGGCGCTCGTCAATTTGGGCGGCGTTCTGATCAACCTCCACCGGCTCGCGGAAGCCGCGGACTACAACGAGCGGGCGGTCTCCAGGCGGCCCAACGACGCGCTTGCCAACGCGCAGCTCGGCATGACGTACTTCGAGCTGGGGCATCTCGAACCCGCGGAAAAGTATCTGACGCGGGCGGTCGAGATCGACCCTGCGCACTTCTCGCATCCGCAATTGATGCTGGCCGAAATTCACGTCCGGCGCGAAGAGCCGCGCCGCGCCGCCGACGATCTGGAGAGCTTTCTGGCTTATCATCCCGGCTGGAAAGGCGCCCGGAAATGCGGCGGGAGATCGAGCGCTTGCGAAAAGAGCGATGACCCCGCGGGCTTCGGGATTACACTGGTCTGCTATGGGGGATTACTTGACACATAACCTCGCGATGGTGCGGCTCGGCATGGCTGCCGTTGCGCTGCTTGGGTGCGCGGCGGCGCAGAATCCGGCGATCTCGCCTGAAAAAGAGGCGGCTATCAAAGCCGATCTCGCCGGCCAGATCGACGGCATGAAGAAGCAGGCGCAAGTGATGGTGGACAGCGTCTTCAGCTTTGGCGAGCTGGGCTTTCAGGAGTTCGAAACATCGAAATACCTGAGCGGCATTCTCGAGAAAGAGGGCTTTAAGGTGCAGCGCGGCGTGGCCGGCATTCCGACCGCATGGGTCGCTACCTGGGGCGAGGGGCGGCCAGTGATTTCGCTCGGCTCCGACATCGACGACATTCCCCAGGCTTCCCAGAAACCCGGGGTTGCGTACCACGATCCCCTGATTGAAGGCGCGCCGGGCCATGGCGAGGGACACAACTCCGGCGTCCCTCTGAACATCGTCGCGGCGCTGGCGGTCAAAAAGGTCATGCAGCGCGAGCATCTCGCCGGAACCATCCAGCTGTGGCCCGGCGTTGCCGAGGAGGAGCTTGGTTCCAAGGCCTTCTATGTGCAGGCCGGTCTTTTCAAAAACGTCGACATAGTGTTATTCGCGCATGTCGCCGCGGGCCTAGGCGTCTCCTATGGCCCCTCGGAGCAGAACGGGCTCGTATCGGTGCAATACATGTTCAAGGGCGAGAGCGCCCATGCGGCCGGCGCTCCCTGGCGTGGGCGCAGCGCGCTTGATGCGGTGGAGTTGATGGACGTCGGCTGGAATTTCCGCCGCGAGCATTTGCGGTTGGCGCAGCGCTCGCATTATGTGATTACGAACGGCGGCGACCAGCCTAACGTGGTGCCCCCCGATGCCAGCGTCTGGTATTACTTCCGGGAGGCCGATTACGACCACATCATGAACATGTGGCGGATCGGCGACAACATGGCGAAGGGCGCCACGCTGATGACAGACACGACCTATACGTCGCGGCTGCTCGGCAGCGCCTGGCCGGGTTATTTCAACAAGCCCATCGCGGAAGCGATGTACGAGAACATCAAGAAGGTGGGACTACCGCAATGGTCGGATGACGACCAGACGCTCGCGAAAGCGTTGCAACGCGAGCTGAAGGTTCCGGTGCGCGGTCTGGCAACGAAGGTTCAGGAGCTTCGGCCGCCGCGCAACGAAGAAAATCGGGGCGGCGAGGAAGGCATGGGCATTGGACCGATGGGCGGCGGATCGGACGACATTGGCGATATCTCCTGGGCCGTTCCCACCATCACCCTGCGCTATCCCTCGAATATTCCGGGAGGGCCGGGGCACAACTGGGCGAATGCCATTTCGATGGCCACTCCCATCGCCTACAAGGGCGTCATCGCGGGCGCCAAGGTGCAGGCCATGACGATGCTCGATATTTTGACCCATCCGGATCTGGTCCAGCAGGCCTGGGATTACTTCCGGAACGTGCAGACGAAGGACGTGAAATATCAGACCTTCATACGTCCGGGCGACACGCCGGCGATCTGGCTGAACAAGAAAATTATGGAGGAGTACCGGCCGCGCATGAGGGCGTTCTATTACGATCCGGCGAGATACGACACCTATCTGGAGCAGCTCGGGATCAAGTACCCCACGGTTCGTCCGGCGGCGGCCTCCTCGGCAGGGAAGTAAGGGCGAGCCTTTGGGAGAGGCCGGTGGTGCCGGTGGATTCCTCGATAATAGAAGCGATGCTCCTATTTTCAAGATTGTGTGTTCTCGCCGCAATGACCGGGGCGCTCTTTGCGCAAGCGCCGGCGGATTGGCAAACGGCAGCGGAGCTTCCGGGCATCGACCTGACCGGGTTGACTGGGGCGCAGAAGAGCGCCGTTCTGAAGATCCTGCGGGAGCAGGACTGCTCCTGCGGGTGCGAGATGAAGCTGGCCGAATGCCGCGTGAAAGATCCGGCGTGCGGCTATAGCAAGGGATTGGCCGGGATCGCGATCAAGGCCCTGCGCGAAGGCAAGACGCCGCAGCAGGCGCTCGCGGAGTTGAAAGCGTCGCCGCTGGCGAAAGGCCCGGGGAAGCGTCCGATTCTGGAAGATCCCGTTAAGATTGCGATCGCGGGAGCTCCCGCCAAGGGACCGGGGAACGCCCGCATCACACTGGTCGAGTTTTCCGATTTTGAATGTCCTTATTGCTCGCATGCCGCCGGCGAGGTGGAAACTCTGATGAAGGCGTTTCCAAAAGACATCCGGCTTGTCTATAAGCAATTTCCCCTCTCCATGCATCCCCATGCGCGCATGGCGGCGGAGGCGGCGCTAGCGGCCAACGAACAGGGGAAGTTCTGGGAGATGCACGACGCGCTGTTTGCGAATTTCAGGCATTTGAGCAAGGAGCGCGTTGCGGCGCTGGCGAAGGAGATCGGCGTGAATATGGACCGCTTCACCGCGGACATGAACTCGGGCAAGTTCGAGGCCGTAATCGACCGGGACTTTAAGGATGGTGAAGGGGCGGGGGTGGACGGCACGCCGGCGTTTTTCATTAATGGCAAGCACTACAACGGGCCAATGGAGCTGACCGCGGTGCGGCCGCTGATTCAGTCGGAGTTGAAATTGACGGCGGCGCGGTAGCGCGGCGCGTGACCCGCGAGATTCGCCGGGCCGGGAATTTACGATACACTGAACTGGTTGCGCATAACGCGCGCTCAGCCGGTTTTCAGCGGCTGTGCAGGGGACATCCAGGAGGATTTTCAGAACGGTGGTAGATCGAATGCGACACATTTTCACGTCGGAGTCGGTGACCGAGGGTCACCCCGACAAGATGGCGGACCAGATATCGGACGCCGTATTGGACGCCGTCCTGAGGGACGATGCCATGGGCCGGGTGGCTTGCGAAGTTCTGTTGACGACGGGAATTTGCGTCGTCTCCGGGGAGATCACGACAACGACATACGTCGATGTTCCCAAGCTGGTGCGGCAGGTCATCGAACAAATCGGCTATAACAACGCGAGCTACGGATTCGATTGCCATACTTGTGGAATCCTGAACACGATTCAGAGCCAATCCCCGGACATCGCGATGGGCGTGGATACTGGGGGCGCGGGCGATCAGGGCATGATGTTCGGCTACGCCTGCGACGAGACGCCGGAATTGATGCCGCTGCCGATCATGATGGCTCATAAACTGGTGCGCCAGTTGAGCGATGCGAGGCGCGAAGGCAAGCTCGATTTCCTGCGGCCGGATGGGAAAAGCCAGGTCAGCGTCGAGTATGTTGATGGAGAACCCAAGCGCATTGACGCCGTGGTGATCTCGACGCAGCACGGCGACGATATATCGACCGAGGAGCTGCGCCGTCAGGTCAAAAAGCACATTATCGACGCCGTTATTCCATCGAACATGGTGGACTCCGGGACCAAGTACCACATGAACCCGACCGGCCGCTTCGTTGTTGGCGGTCCGCACGGCGACACCGGATTGACGGGGCGAAAAATCATCGTCGACACTTACGGCGGCATGGGACGGCACGGCGGCGGGGCGTTTTCGGGCAAAGATCCGACTAAGGTGGATCGCTCGGCGTGTTACATGGCCCGCTATATCGCCAAGAACCTGGTTGCCGCCGGTCTCGCGAAACGCTGCGAAGTGCAGTTGGCATATGCCATTGGCGTCAGCGAGCCGGTCTCGGTCATGGTCGATACATTCGGCACCGGCGCCGTGGATGGGGCGCGCCTGACGCAGTTGGTGCGCGATCATTTCCCGCTCACGCCGAAGGGGATGATCGATCACTTGAAGCTGCGGCGGCCGATTTACCAGAAAACAGCCGCCTTCGGCCATTTCGGCCGACGCGAAGATACCTTTTCCTGGGAAGCCACGGATAAAGCCGAGGCGCTCGAAGAGAGCAGCCGCGCCGCCATGGCTGCCCGCTAGCCGATTCCACTTCAGAGGAGCTCGTATGTCATCGAACGCAACCGCGGCACTCGCCTGCGATATCAAAGAAATCGGGCTGGCGGACGCCGGCAAGCGGCGCATCGAATGGGCCTTTCAGTCCATGCCGGTGCTGCAAACAATTCGTAAGCAGTTCATTAAGGCGCAGCCGCTGGCGGGAATGCGCGTCGCGGCTTGTCTGCACGTGACGACGGAGACCGCCAACCTAATGGTAACGATGCGCGACGGCGGCGCCAACATCGCGCTGTGCGCCTCCAATCCCCTGTCCACTCAGGATGACGTGGCCGCGTCGCTGGTGCGCGACTACAACATCCCGGTGTTCGCGATCAAAGGCGAGGACAACGATGTTTATTACTCGCATATTATGTCCGTGCTCGACCACAAGCCGCATCTGACCATGGACGACGGCGCGGACCTGGTGACGATCCTGCACACCAAGCGCAAAGACGCGCTCGAACACGTCATCGGCGGGACCGAGGAGACCACCACCGGCGTCATTCGCCTGCGCGCGATGGCTAAGCAAGGCGTGCTCCAATACCCCATCATCGCGGTCAACGACGCCCTGACGAAGCACTTTTTCGACAATCGCTACGGCACTGGCCAGAGCACCATTGACGGCATTGTGCGGGCAACGAACTTTCTGCTGGCCGGCGCCACGTTCGTGGTCGCTGGATACGGCTGGTGCGGCAAAGGCCTAGCCATGCGGGCGCGCGGAATGGGCGCGAACGTCATCGTGACCGAGATCGATCCCATTAAGGCGATCGAGGCCTTGATGGACGGCTTCCGCGTGATGTCCATGGCGGAGGCGGCGCAGATCGGCGATGTTTTCGTCACCGTGACGGGCAACAAGAACGTGATCGCGCGCGACCACTTCGATAAACTCAAGAACGGCGCGATCATCGCCAATTCCGGACACTTCAACGTCGAAATCGACTTGGAGACGCTGGCCAAGGTGGCCTCCTCGCGCCGCCAGACCCGCGAATTCGTGGAAGAGTTCGCGATGCGCGACGGCCGCAAGATCTACGTGCTCGGCGAAGGACGCCTGATCAACCTGGCGGCGGCCGAGGGACATCCGGCATCCGTAATGGACATGAGCTTCGCCAATCAGGCCTTGTCGGCCGACTACATGGTGAAGAACCACGCCAAGCTCGAGAAGAAGGTCCACGCCGTTCCCGGAAGATCTCGATAAAAGCATCGCCAAAATGAAGCTTGAGGCCATGGGCGTCAAAATCGACCGCCTGACGCCCGAGCAGGAAGAATATTTGGCGAGCTGGTCGGAAGGCACATAAGGAACCACAAAACTCGCGATCGATTTTTCATGCTCATTGAAGGCTGCAAGCACGAACTAGAGATCGTCGTTCCCGTCGAGGATATCGACCGCGAAACCGAGCGCGTCGTCACCGACATTCAGAAAAAGGTGAAGCTGCCGGGCTTTCGGCCCGGCAAAGTTCCCGCCAATATTGTCCGGACCCGCTTTGCCCGAGAGGTTCGCCAGGATGTCCTCGAAAGCCTGATTCCGAAATTCCTCGAGAAGCAGTTCAAGCAGGAAGAGCTGAAAGTCGTCGGCCGTCCCTCGGTTACCGAAGTGCACTTTGAGAAGGGCGAGCCGCTTCGGTTCAAGGCCGAATTTGAGGTGGCCCCGGAGGTTCCGCTTGACGAATATCGCGGCATAACGATCCACTACTCCGAGCCCGAGGTGTCGGACGCCGATGTGAACGAGCGCCTGGAACAGTTGCGGGAGCAGAAGGCGCAGTACGTTACGGTCGAGCCGCGCCCTGCTGAGGACGGGGATTACTGCCTGGTCTCGCTCGACAGCATCGCGGGAGTGGACCCGGCGGTTCACCAGGATGAGACGATGCTGCACGTAGGCGACCCGGATACGCAGCCCGCCTTTACGGAAAATTTGCGGGGCATGTCCCCGGACGATGAGAGAGAATTCGAGATCACATATCCGGAAGATTACGGCCAGGAGAAGCTTGCCGGCAAGACTGTCCGCTTCCGTATGAAACTGAAGGCCATTCGCCGCAAGGAATTGCCGGACCTGAACGATGAGTTCGCCAAGGACCTGGGCGATTTCAATACCTTGGACGAGCTCCGGGAAACAGTCCGGAAAACGATTTTTCGGGAGCGTGAGCAGGGCGCGCAACGCAAGGCCAAGAACGAGCTGATCGACCGGCTCGTCGAGATGCACGATTTTCCCGTTCCGGAAGCATTCCTGGAACGTCAGATCGAGAACGAGACCGAGGACCGGCTGCGGCGTTTGGCCGCCAATGGCGTTGAGGTTTCCAAATTGAAGCTGGATTGGGAAAAAGTGAAAGAATCGCAGCGCCCCAAGGCGATTCACGACGTAAAGGCCGGATTACTGCTGGATAAGGTGGGGGAGCGCGAATCGATCCACGCCACGCAGGATGAGGTGGACCGGGAAATTCAGCAGATCGCACGCCAGGAGCGAGAGCCGGTCGCGGCCATGCGCCGGAAACTGGAGAAGGACGGCGCCATTGCGCGCATCGCCAACCATATCCGGACCGAGAAGACACTGAACTTCCTGTTTGAGCACGCGCGTAAGGTCGCCGGAGAGGTTGAGGCGGAATCGGTTCCCGTCGAACCAGATGTAGACTTAGTCTAGTAGACTGAGCTAATCTTCGGGCATGCCGACCACAGTCAACATGCATGCAGCGAAGACCCATCTGTCGAAACTGGTAGAGCGGGCGCGAAGGGCGAAGAGATCATTCTCGCGAAGGCAGGAAAGCCCAAGGCGCGAATCGTAGCAATACAAAATCCCGAACGCGATGCAAACTTCCGGAAACCGGGATGGGGCCGGGATCTCCTGAAAGGCGTGGACCTCGATGCATTATTCGATCCGGCGCTGGACAACCAAATTGAGGATCTGTTTTACAACGGACCGCTATTTCCAGGCGAATGAAGCTTCTTCTGGACACTCATGTGTTCCTGTGGTGGGCGCTCAAAGAGAATCGGTTGCCGCGACGCGTCGCGGATCTGGTTCAGGATCCGGCAACCGAGTTATTATTCAGCATTGCAAGCATTTGGGAAGCGGCGCTGAAAATCGACCGGCTGGGCTTGGCTCAGGATTTCGAGATTTTACGTGGAACGGGCAATGCGCTATTTCCGGCTCGCGATTCTTCCGGTCGAGATGCGACACGTGATGGCAAGCGCCCGTCTTCCCTTTCACCATCGCGATCCGTTCGACCGTTTGCTGGTGGCGCAGGCCGTTGTGGAGGACCTTCCGATTGCGACCGGCGACGCAGTGATCGGCCGCTACCCGGTGCGCGTGATCTGGTAGCCAAGAAGACTGAGCTGGATTAGAAAATACGGCGGCAACGGTAAACATGCACGAAGCCAAAGCCCACCTCTCGAAGCTTGTCGAGCGTGCCGCCAAGGGCGAGGAGATCATCCTTGCGAAAGCGGGAAAGCCGATGGCGCGGCTGGTGGCGGTCGGCGAGCAGCCGCGGTTACCCGAGCGGCGGTTCGGCTCCGGAAAGAGCCAGATCTGGATTTGCCCCGATTTCGACGCGCCGATCCCCGCACTGGAGCAGGCATTTATTGTATCTAAGATCTTCCCGGACGAGAGTTCTGCTTGACTCATGCGGCGCTGTGGTGGTTCGATGGCGATGAAAGACTTTCCAAGAGAGCGCGATCCGTGTCCGCGTCCATTACGGGCTATCGTGATCGACATTCAGGCGCCCCATGCCGTGGCGAGCGCTGCTTTGCCCTGGCATCACAAGGATCCGTTTGATCGCTTGCTGGTGGCGCGGGTCATTGTTGAGGATCTCCCGATTGTGAGCAGCGATGCGAGATCGCGCGCCACCCGGTCGGGTAATCTGGTAGAGGCATGGAGCGCCGAAGTCTTTGAAACGTGTCCGTCCTGTCGAAGAACTTCGTTGCTCCTTTTGCCAGAAGCCCCAAGAAGCAGTGGGTAAGCTCATCGCCTCGGCGACGAGCAGCCTCCCTCGCGCTTACATTCGCGACGAATGCATCGCAGTTTGCTACGCCATCCTAGAGGACGACCGCAACGATCAGGCGCCCGAGGTTCCGGAGCCATTGGAATGGAAGGACTAAGCAGGCGCGGGCTATCCGGTGGGGGTCGTGTCGGATGGAAGGGCCATGGCGCGGAGCCGCAAACTGACCGATAATAGAAAAAGGGAGTTGCGCTATGGCCGGAACGTTTCCGGCACTTCGCTGATATAATGGAATTATCCAGAGAAGCGACTCTAGCTCAGGATCACGACATATTCGGTAGCCCTGGAGAACCTGTGTGAAGCGTGCCGGTTCGGACGAATCTCTCCGTTGTTCCTTTTGCCATAAGAATCAAGAAGTCGTCGGTAAGCTCATCTCTTCGCCGAGCGACTACCCGCGCGCTTACATTTGCGATGAATGTATCGCGGTGTGCAATTCGATTCTCGAAGACGATCGTCACGATCAGCCCTACGGAGCGCCGCACAAACTACCCGAAGCCATTAGAATTAAAGGAGTACCTGGATCAGTACGTAATCGGCCAGGAGGGCACCAAAAAGAAGCTGGCGGTGGCCGTCTATAACCATTACAAGCGCATCCAGATGAACAAGCAGCGCGGCTCGGATGTGGAGCTGTCGAAGAGCAACATCCTGCTGATCGGACCAACGGGAACCGGGAAAACGCTTCTGGCCCAGACACTGGCGCGGATTCTCGATGTGCCGTTCGCAATCGTGGACGCAACCACTCTCACGGAGGCCGGCTACGTCGGCGAGGACGTCGAAAACATCATCCTGCGGCTGCTTCAAAACGCGGATTGGGACGTACAGCGCTGTCAACAAGGCATCATCTATATAGACGAGATCGACAAAATCGGCCGTAAGGACGAAAATCCATCGATTACGCGCGATGTTTCCGGGGAAGGGGTGCAACAGGCGCTGCTTAAAATCCTGGAAGGTACGGTGGCCAACGTTCCGCCGCAAGGTGGCCGCAAGCACCCGCACCAGGAATTTACTCCGGTGGACACGACCAATATTCTGTTCATCTGCGGGGGTGCTTTCGTGGGCCTCGAAAAAGTGATCGGCAAGCGCGTTGGCACCAAGGCAATGGGATTTGCCGCCGTGGACGACGAAGCCACTTCCCGCCGCTTTGGGTCGAACCGGCGCGACCTCAGCCTTCTTGAGCAATGCCAGCCCGTCGATTTGATCAAGTTTGGTTTTATCCCGGAGTTCATCGGGCGCATGCCGGTAGCCGCCGTACTTGAGGATTTGAGCCGGGATGCGCTGGTGCAGATCCTGACCAAGCCAAAGAACGCGATTGTGCGGCAATATCAGAAGCTGTTCGAATTCGAAAATGTTAGACTGAAGTTTAACGACGATGCGCTGGAGGCCATTGCCGCATTGGCAATGGAACGAAAAGTCGGCGCTCGAGGATTGCGGATGATCCTAGAGGAGATGATGCTCGATCTAATGTATTTTCTCCCCTCCTACAAAAAAGTCCGCGAGTTTCTGGTTACAAAGGAAATGGTTATGAGCCAGAAAATCAATATGGCCGTACTGGAAAAGGCCGGTTAGGCAGGCTTCGCCAAGCGTAGCCGCCGCGCAAGACTTCACTAGCTCCACACATAATGCTCACCTCCAAGGAAAAATCCGATTCGCGACGTCTGCCCATGATGCCCATCCGGGACGTCGTCATTTTCCCGTACATGATGACGCCGTTCGTGGTGGGCAGGGAGTCGAGCGTCCGCGCCCTCGAAGAGGCTCTGGCGGGCGACAAGAAAATCTTTCTGGCGACGCAGCACGACGCCTCTATCGACGAGCCGCGTCCGGACGAGATCTATAACGTCGGCACGGTGGCCAACATCGTCCAAAGCCTGAAGCAGCCCGACGGGAACATCAAAGTCCTGGTCGAAGGGGTGGAGCGGGGTCGGGTGGTTTCGATCAGCGAGGAGGAAGGCTACTTCAGGGCGGTCATCAAGACGTTTCATTACCGCGTCGAGGCGGGCTCGCAACTGGAAGCCCTGACCAGCCGCGTTACCACGTTGTTTGAACAATACGTCAAGCTGGGCCAGAACCTGAATTACGAGACCATGGTCGCCGCCGTCCGGGTGGACGATCCCTCGAAGCTGGCCGACACCGTCGGCGCAAATCTCCAGCTCACGATAGAGGAAAAGCAAGAGCTGCTCGAGATTTTCGATCCCATCGATCGTCTCACGCGTGTGGCCGATCTGTTGGACATCGAAATCGAAAAGTTGAACGTCGACCGCACCATCCAGGGCCGCGTCAAGCGCCAGATGGAGAAGGCGCAGAAAGAGTATTACCTCAACGAGAAGATCAAAGCCATACAGAAGGAGCTAGGGCGCGGCGAAAAGAGCGAGATCGACGAGCTGAAAAAGAAGATCGACGCCGCCGGGATGACCAAGGACGCGCACGAAAAGGCCATCGCCGAGTTGAAGCGGCTGGAGAACATGCCGCCGATGTCGGCCGAGTCGACCGTCTCGCGCAACTATCTCGACTGGCTGCTGGCCGTTCCGTGGAAGAAAAAATCCAAGGAGATCCGCGATCTCAGCTTTGCGCAGCAGGTACTCGAATCCGATCACTACGGTCTAGAGAAAATTAAGGAGCGCATTCTCGAGTTTCTAGCGGTGCGCCGGTTGGTGCAGAATCCCAAAGGATCGATTCTCTGCTTCGTCGGCGCTCCCGGCGTGGGTAAGACCTCGCTGGGCATGTCGATCGCAAAGGCGACGGGGCGCAAGTTCGTTCGCCTGTCGCTCGGAGGCGTGCGCGACGAGGCCGAAGTGCGCGGGCATCGCCGCACCTATATCGGAGCTTTACCGGGCCAGATTCTGCAGATGATGAAAAAGGCCGGTACGCGCAATCCGGTGTTCATGTTGGACGAAATCGACAAAATGTCGACCGATTTTCGGGGCGACCCCTCGGCGGCGCTACTCGAAGTTCTCGATCCCGAACAGAATTACATGTTCATGGATCATTACCTCGATGTCGAGTACGACCTAAGCCAGGTTTTCTTTATCGCGACGGCGAACGTTCTGCACACCATTCCGCCGGCTTTGCAGGACCGCATGGAAGTGATCCGTTTATCCGGTTATACGGAGCTTGAAAAGCTTGAAATAGCAAAGCGCTTCCTGGTCCCCAAGCAAATGAAGCAGACTGGCGTATCGGACGGACGCGTGGAGTTTACCGATAGCGGGCTGCAATCGCTGATTCAGTTCTATACTCGCGAATCCGGCGTGCGCAATCTGGAGCGGGAGATCGGCAATGTCTGCCGCAAGGTGGCCCGCAGCGTCGTAAACGCCATGGCCAACAACGACGAGAGCGCCGAGTCCCGTCGCGGAGAGCGCAAGCCCGCGAAAGTGGTCGTCAGCCCCGAAAAGGTCGGCGAATTTCTCGGCCCTCAGAAGTTCCGCGACCTCGAAACCGACAAGCAGAATGAAATCGGCGCTACGACCGGGCTGGCCTGGACCGAGGTGGGCGGCTCCATCCTAACGACAGAGGCGGCCGTGATGGAAGGCCGAGGCAAGCTGCAAACCACCGGGAAACTGGGCGACGTTATGCAGGAGTCCGCTCACGCCGCAATGAGCTATGTTCGCTCCAGAGCGCAACTGCTGGGCTTGCCGCGCGATTTTTACCGCAATTTGGACATTCACGTGCATGTTCCCGAAGGAGCGATTCCGAAGGACGGCCCTTCGGCGGGAATAACGATCGCCACCAGTATTTCGAGCGCATTGACGGGAATTCCAGTTCGGTGTAACATCGCGATGACGGGTGAAATTACGGTCCGCGGCAGGGTTCTCCCAATCGGGGGGTTGAAGGAGAAACTGCTGGCCGCCCACCGGCACGGTCTTCACGAGATCGTCCTGCCGAGAGACAACGAAAAGGATTTGCCGGATATTCCTGAAAACATTCGGAAGGATATGAAGCTCCATTTTGTAGACTCGATGGACCAAGTCCTGAAGCTCGCTCTGGAGCGGGA
The DNA here is from genome assembly GCA_963838885.1 of Bryobacterales bacterium. Taxonomy (GTDB): domain Bacteria; phylum Acidobacteriota; class Terriglobia; order Bryobacterales; family Bryobacteraceae; genus JAICMB01. The sequence continues at coordinate 83,495 of CAWITB010000029.1, forward strand.
GATTATTGCGCTTCCTTTGGCGGCGAGCGCCACGCCGGTTGAGATCGCGCGGCCGGAAGAAAGAGTTTCGCATTAGGGGTTTAAGGGCGGTCGTTTGAATTTCGCGGCGTTCCGAGCCGCGCCGGACGGGCTAGCCTGTGAAAGCGGAATTTGTAAAAAGCGCTGTCCGGCCGGAGCAGTTTCCGGAGGACAACCTCCCGGAAATCGCTTTTCTGGGGAGAAGTAATGTCGGCAAGTCCAGCCTTCTGAATTGCCTCGTGGGCAACAGTGGGCTGGCCTTTACCAGTTCGAGGCCCGGCCGTACGCAGGTTATCAATTTCTATCGCATCGAAGACCAGCTTCAATTCGTCGACCTGCCAGGGATATGGTTACGCCCGGGTACCGGTCGAGATCACGAAACAATGGAAACGGCTGATCGAGCAATATCTCCTGAATCGGAAGGCTCTGGAGATGTGTTTCCTAATCCTGGACTCGCGCCGGGGCTGGATGGACAAAGATTTGGAACTCAAGGATTGGCTGGAGTTCCACAACCGGCGATACCTGGTAATCGCCACCAAGACGGACAAATTAAAGACTCAAAAAGAGCAATATCACGGCATGGCGGCCATTCGCGGTAACACGCGTGAGGAGCCGCTGCCGTTCTCGGCAACCGAGTGCCGGGGAGCGAGGGAAATTTGGCAAGCGATTTGGAAGATCAAGAACAACGGCCAGTAGCGCCTCCCGAGGGGCTGGCCCCCGCGGAGCCGGCCAAGACGCCAGAGGCAGCGAAGCCCGCCGCGTCTCATCACGAGAAGCACGAGCGTCCTAACGGCAGGCGTGCCGAACCGAAAGGCGATAACAAGGGAGATAATAGGGCCGCCGAGGGAGCCAAAGGCATCGAGGCCGTCAAGGCCAGGACGCAGCCAAGCCTGTCGGAGCCGCCTGCCCCGCCCGCAGAGGTAAAGGGGCCCGAACCGCCGCGAGCAGAAATAGCGAAGCCGGACGGGGCCAAGACCGCGGAGCCACGACCCGCCGCGGCGGCAAAACCACCGGAGACTAGCACGGCGCCGATACCCGTGAGCGAGCCGAAGCCCGTCGAAGCGCGTCCCTTGCCTACGCCCACGCCCGCGCCCGCTGGCGAAGGGAAGCCTGGGGAGCGTGCGCGCCGGCATTCTCCGGGCGCCCAGAACCAGCCCAAGAACGGCACGACCATCGACCTGGTCGAGCTCAAGGACATGAGCATCCAGAAGCTCAACCAAGTGGCCAAGGATTTCGGCGTACCCGGCGTCGCCGGCATGCGCAAGCAGGAGCTTATTTTCAAAATCCTTCAGACGCAGGCGGAAAAGAGCGGGCTCATCTTCTCCGAGGGCGTGCTCGAATGCCTGCCCGACGGATTCGGTTTCCTGCGCGCGCCGGAGTACAATTATCTGCCCGGTCCGGACGACGTCTACGTTTCTCCATCGCAGATCCGACGCTTCGATCTGCGCACCGGCGACACCATCTCGGGGCAGATCCGTCCGCCCAAGGAAGGCGAGCGGTATTTCGCGCTCATCAAGGTCGACGCGATCAACTTCGAGCCGCCGGAGGAAGCGCGCAACAAGATTTTCTTCGACAACCTGACGCCGCTCTATCCCAACGAGCGGCTGCGTCTTGAAACCGTCAAAGAAAACTACTCCGGACGCGTGATGGACATGTTGACTCCCATCGGCAAGGGCCAACGCGGTCTCATCGTGGCTCCCCCGCGCACCGGCAAAACGATGCTGCTGCAAAGCATCGCGAACTCCGTCACGACCAATCATCCCGAAGTGACTCTCATCGTCCTGCTGATCGACGAGCGTCCCGAGGAAGTCACCGATATGCAGCGTTCCGTGCGCGGCGAGGTGATCAGCTCGACCTTCGACGAGCCGGCGTCGCGGCACGTGCAGGTGGCCGAAATGGTAATCGAAAAGGCGAAACGGCTGGTCGAACACAAGCGCGATGTCGTGATCCTGCTCGATTCCATCACGCGCCTGGCGCGCGCCTACAATACCGTTGTCCCGCCGTCTGGGAAGGTTCTATCGGGCGGCGTCGATTCGAACGCCCTGCAGCGGCCGAAGCGCTTCTTCGGCGCGGCGCGCAACATCGAGGAAGGCGGCTCGCTGACCATCGTGGCGACCGCGCTGATCGACACGGGCAGCCGCATGGACGACGTGATTTTCGAAGAGTTCAAGGGCACCGGTAACATGGAAATCCATCTGGACCGCAAGCTGGTCGACAAACGCGTGTTCCCGGCCATCGACATTAACAAGAGCGGCACACGCAAGGACGAGCTGCTGCTGCCCAAGGAAGAGCTGAACCGCGTCTGGGTGCTGCGTAAGGTGCTCAGCCCGCTATCGCCCGTGGAATCGATCGAGCTTCTCTTGGACAAACTCGGGAAAACGCGCAGCAACGCGGAATTCCTGGGCTCCATGAGCGGTTAGGCTTCGGACCGGGGCGGACAAGATCCAGAATGGGGCGCATCCGCGTTCTCCCCGACAACGTCGCCAACAAGATCGCGGCCGGGGAAGTGATCGAACGGCCCGCTTCTGTCGTGAAGGAGCTGCTCGAAAACTCGCTTGATGCCGGGGCAACATCGATTCGTATTGATATTGAGAACGGCGGCGGCCGACTCATACGCATCGTCGACGATGGCTGCGGCATGTTGCGCGACGATGCCCTGCTGGCGTTTGAACGCCACGCCACCAGCAAACTGAGCGACGTTCGGGACCTGCTCTCCATCTCCACGCTGGGGTTTCGCGGCGAAGCCCTGCCCTCCATCGCATCCGTTTCGCGCCTGTTGCTCGAGACGCGCTCGGCGCAGGAAACAACCGGAACGGCGGTCGAGATCGCGGGCGGAAAGCTCTTCCGCTGCGACGAAATTCCAGCGGGCGTGGGCGCCACCATAACGGTTCGGGATCTATTCTTCAATGTCCCGGCGCGAAAGAAATTCCTCAGGTCGGAGCAGACGGAACTGGCCCACATCGCGTCGCTGGTCACGCATTACAGCTTGGCGCACGCGGATAAATCGTTTCAGTTGCGCAATGGCGCGAGCGATTTGCTCGAGGTCACGCCGGCGGCCGGTTTGCGCGAGCGCGTCTACCAGGTTTTCGGCGCCCAAACGCTCGATACGCTGGTCGATTTAGGATATATCGAGCGCGAGCTCCAGGCGCTTGTCGCCGAGGAGCCCGAGACGCGAGTGTTCGGCCTGCGGGGCTTCATCTCCGGGCCGCAGATCCAAAAGCTCAATCGCAATTCGATCTTCCTGTTTGTCAACGGCCGGCTCATCCGCGACAAACTGCTGATGCACGCATTGGCGGCGGCATACCACAACCTAATGCCGCCTGCGTGTTACCCGTTCGCGCTCTTATTTCTCGATTGCGACGCCGAGGAAGTGGACGTCAACGTTCATCCCTCCAAGACCGAAGTGCGCTTCCGCCACGGCTCCTTCGTGCACGATTTTGTACGCGATTCGATCCGGGAGAAATTAATTTCCGCGCGGCCCGCATCGAGTCTCCCGCCACCCCCGAGATACGAGCCGCAGCCCGCGGCGGCGCTCCCCTACTCCGAATTTTCACAGCGCATTGAAGACGCTCAATGGCCGGCTCCGCCCGTAGAGCCGACTGGAGATCTTCCAGTCTTCGCTCTACGCAAGACCGACGCGCCAGCGCCGCGCTTCGACTTCTCCGAATCGCCGCGCGCCAATGGGATCGTAATCCCGGAGACGCACGGACCGCTTCATTTGGGTGGCGATGTTCCCAGCGAAGGCGCGGGAAATCTCGCGGCATTACCGGAGCTCCGGCCGCTCGGTCAGATTCACGACAGCTTCATCGTCGCAGCAGGGCGCGACGGCCTTTGGATTATAGACCAGCACGTGGCGCACGAGCGCATTCTGTTCGAGAAGGTCCTGCGGCAACAGGCCGAGAATCGGGTTGAGCGGCAACAACTCCTGATGCCGATCGTGCTGCAGCTCACCCATGCGCAACAAATTGAATACGCGCGTATCGCGGACGAACTCCATCGCTCCGGGTTCGACACCGAGCCGTTTGGGAATCGCACTATCGCGGTGAAAGCCGCGCCCGCGGGCGTGGGCGCCGGCGATGTCGAAAAGCTGGTTTTCGAAATCTTGGAAATAGCTGAAAGCGATTTGCGCAAGCTTTCGCTCGACGATCTGCGTCGCGGCCTCGCGGCAACCATTGCATGCCGCGCGGCGATCAAGGTCAACATGAAGCTCGATCACAGCAAAATGGATTGGCTCCTAAATGCTCTGGCCGCGACCGACTGCCCCATGAGCTGCCCCCACGGCCGCCCCATCGCCTTGCGATACTCGATGCGCGAGATCCTGAAGAGCTTTCACCGCATCTGATTATTCCCACTCGATCGTGCCCGGCGGTTTATGCGTCAGATCGAAGAAGACGGAGCTGATCCCGGGAATATCGAGCAGTTCGGCTTCGATCGTCCGCGAGCAGATCGGCGGGCATGCGCACCACCTGCGCGGTCATGCCATCGACCGAATCGATGGGCCGCAGGACCACCGCATCGGGATGCTCCCTCGTGCCGACCGGAGCGAGTACGACGGGCAATTGCCAGACCTGAGCGTCGAAACCCGTTGCATGCGTCAAGCGGCGGACGATCGCATCGCAGCGCCGTAACAGGGCGAGGCGTTGGGGCGATAGAAATCCTTTCGTGACCCGTAATTCCCGCAAAGGAGCTCGCGATCCTATAAGCGCCACGACGCGATTAATCTCGGGAATGCGGTTGACCAATGCGGTCGCCTCGTCTCCGGGCGGCAAAGTTTCCAGCGCCAACACGGCACGATAGCTGCGCGAATCGCCTTGCACGCCGACCGAACGGACGGGAATCAGCCAGCCCTCGCTGCGGCGTTCGAGTGGAAGCTCTCGAGGCGAGCACAGGCAGCGGATCGCCAATCCAGGACCCGGAAACGGGTGCCGGTGTAGAAACTCATCCGCGATCCCCAGCTCCGCGCCTACTTCGCGGACTTCGTCCTTATAGAAAGACGTGAGCGGCTCGACGATGCGTCCGTTGTCGATCAGCTTCTGGATACCCGCGACGCGGTTGTGATGCGTCTTGATCAGATCGGCTTTGGCCGTTCCTCCGGATTCGCCGCCGGATTCAATCGTATCCGGGTAAATCGTTCCTTGTCCCAAGATCCAGTGGCCGTCGAGGAAATGGCCGCTGCCGAGTACCCGCTCCTGCACGGAAACGAACTGCTCCCCGATAATGTGCCGCTTCCGCTCCGGATCGCAGACGCCCTCGAGCGCGACGAGAAACTCCGCCTCCGCACGCTCGATATGGAAAGCTGTTGCGCCGAGTTGACGAAACAAGTCTTCGACGTATTCGGTCTCATCTTCTCGCATCAGTCCCGTATCCACGTAAATGCCGTAGACTCTCAGCGGTCCGAGGGCCCGCAGGCACAGCGTATAGGCCACCGTTGAATCGACGCCGCCGCTGACGAAGAAAAAAATATTGCGATCCCCGGCAGTGCGCCGGATAGACTCTTCCAGAGCGCCGATGCGGCTCTTGGGATCCCAGTCGCGCTCGCAGTTGCAAATCCGGAAAATGAAATTCGAGAGAATCTGCCGTCCCTGGCGCGTATGCGCCACTTCGGGATGAAACTGCACGGCGACAATATGACGTTCGCGATGGCTCATGGCGGCGATCGCGCAAGTATCCGTTGCGGCCAGCACCTCAAAACCTTCGGGAACGGACTCGACAACATCCCGATGGTTCATCCAAATCCGCCAATCGCCATTCGTTCCTTCGAACAAGGCGTGGTGGCGGACGGGATTGAGTTGCGCCAGACCGTACTCGCCGCGCTCGCCCTTTTTCACCACGCCACCAAGTTCATGCGCGATCACCTGTTGGCCGTAGCAGATCCCCATGATTGCGGCGCCGTGGGCAGGAGCGAGAATGGCGGGATCGATGCGCGGGCTGGCCGGCTCGTAGACGCTGCTGGGCCCCCCGGAAATGACGATTCCCTTGCGGCCCTGCAATTCTTCTGCAGGCGTGTTGGAAGCCCGGACTTCGGCATACACGCCGAGGTCGCGGATCTTTCTGGCGATCAGATGGCAGTATTGCCCCCCCGCGTCCAAAATGGTTATCTGCGGGACGGTTATTTGGGCGATCAAACTTTGCGAGCTAAGGCCGGCCGTCCGCGGTATGCGCGAACCGCTGCACGACGAGCTTCTTCGATTTTTCGAGCAGTGATTTGGCCTCCTGCTCGGCATCGGCGGCCTTCGCGACCATGGGATCGACCTCGATGGCCACTTTCTGGGATTCCTCGAAGCTGAACCCGGTCGCGTACATCTCACGCTTCAACTGGTCCGCGATCCAGCTATGATTTTCGGCCCAGTCGGCTTCCGTGAAGGGGATATTTTGCTTCAGCACGTAGCTGTGGAAGTCGTTAAGAACGGCGTCGTCCGGCGCCCAGCCTTTCGGCAGTTTGATGTCCTTACCGCCAAAATATTGAGCGGTAAAGTTGAAGAACGCAAACTTGCGCAGCAGGTCGGTCTGGAACTTGTTGTACGCCGCAGGCGCGTATTTTTCGTCCGGCGTGATGCCGCCGCCGCCGTACACCGTACGACCGCTGTCCGTGCTCTTCACATCCATGGGATTCTTCGTTTCCGTCCGCTTGCCGTAGTAATAATCGAGGAAGGAAATATTCGAGTAATCGCGCTGGATCAGCCGTCCGCTAGGCGTGTAGTAATGGGCCGTCGTCAGCGCCAGTCCGGTATCGTCGGAGAGTGGGTAGACGGTCTGGACCAGCCCTTTGCCGAAAGTGTTCTCTCCAAGAATCCAACCGCGATCGTGATCCTGAAGAGCGCCCGCCACAATCTCCGCCGCCGAAGCGGAATAGCGGTTGACCAGGACGACCATGGGATAATTCTGGCCGAGAGCGCTTCCTTTGGCATAGTAAGGCTTCTCAGGCGAGGAGCGGCCGCGATGTGAAACCACCAATTCACCCTTGCGCAGCCAGTGTCCCGCCACCGCCACGCCCTCGTTCAGCAATCCGCCTGGGTTATCGCGGAGATCGACAATCAATAGCTTGATATTCGCTTCGCCCAAATGGTGCAGCGCGTCTTCCAGTTCCTTGCTGGTGTTCTCGTTAAACTGGCTGACATCCACGTACGCGATACCGGGCTTGTACCAGAAAGCATTCTGGACGCTGAAGCGGGGGATCTCGCCGCGCACTATATCGAACGTGATGGGTTTGTCGACGCCGTCGCGGGCGACCTGCACCTGCACGCGGGTACCCTTGGGACCTTTCAGCAGCTCCGCGATCTCGGAAGTCGAAAGGTTGTCCGTGCGCTTGTCGTTCACGGCCAGAATCACATCTCCAGGCCGCAGACCGGCCTTATAAGCCGGGGAACCTTCAAAAGGCGCAATGACGATGGTCTTTCCGTTGCGTGGCCCGACCTGCATGCCGACGCCCGAATAAGAGCCGCGCTGGTCTTCGCGCAGGGCATCAAAATCCTTGGGATCGAAAAAGTTGGAGTGCGGATCGAGGGTGCGCAGCATGCCCGGGATCGCGCCTTTGTAGATGGCTTTGTCGGCCGTCACCTTGTCGGCAAAATTGTTCTCGACCACGGCGAAAACTTTGGTGAAGGATTTAATGCTGCTGTCGACGTCGTCGCCCGCGCCCACCGTCGCCGCGGACACGCCCGCCGCCCCGGGGCCGAAGGTTCCGCCCAAAATGGCGCAAAACGCAATGAGAATAGGGATAAAGAGAATAGATTGCCGCCGGCGCGCCATCAGAACCTCGCTAATAACAGTATATCGGCTTTCCGGGATAAAACGTGCCGCGAATCGCGGTCCAGAAAAGTTCCCACTCGACTGGACGGTGGCGCGCCACGGATCGTTGCCGCCCACACTGTCAGGCGGTGCGCACGGTCCGCCGCGCGGAGCTCGCGGGCGCTTCCGCCTTTGCCGGTTTTTTCGCAGGCTCTCCGAGACGCCGCACCTGATCGCTCACGCACACCAGAAACATCGGCTGCTTGGCGTTCTTCAAAATATCGATGATCCGGTTCTGCTGTTCTTCAAGATAGATCGATTTTCCGTCGGTGACCAGGTGGAGGTCGGATTCCGTCGCCAGAACGTCGCTTAAGCGACGGCCCATCTCGCGCTGCAGAAACCGCAGCACGCGCCGGATCTTCTGCAGGGAAAATCCTTTGCGCCGAAGCTCGGCGATCACTGTAATCTCGATTACTTCCTGAGGTAAATAGATGCGCTTATGCCCTTCGTGCCGCGGCGATACAACTTTGCGCTCGTCCCACCACTGCAATTGCCGGAGACTGACCTGGGCGATTCGGGCTACGTCGCTGCTGCTGAACGTCTTCCCCGTCGCGGCGGCGCCGGATTCAGGACGCCCTTTTTTTGTTTTGAACATTAAGCCCCGCTTCCGTTTTTTGTTCCGCGGATTTAGACAGCCATAAAGATTGTACTGAAGTTGCCGCTGGAGTCAATAGGAAAAAAGGGGGAGAGGGGCCGCAGGGCGGCCGACGTATCAGCCGCCGCCGACGAATTGTACAATTTCGAGCGCGGAGCCGTCGGCCACCGGCGTAGTCTCCCATTCCGATTTACGGACAATGGAGCGGTTCAACTCGACGGCGACCCGGTCGGCTTCAATTCCCAAAAATTCCAAGAGCGCGCGGACGTTCTGCCCGGCGGGCGCGGAGCGTTCCTCTCCGTTAACGACAATTTTGATGGCTGGAATTGCCGACTGCGTCAGACTGTCGTGGACTTGCGGGTTTGACACTCTGTTTCGCGCCTCCTTATAGTCAAATTAGCAGGTTCGCATTGCAGAGCCCGTTCGATGCCAACTTCATATCCTGAATTGTACTTCCCGGTTTTTGTGCAGGTCGTTATCGCGCTCGCGATTGCGGGCGCGCTGGTGACCTTGTCGGCCGTGCTCGGCAAACACGTGCGGGATCGCGCCAAGGATATGCCCTATGAAAGCGGCATGGACCCGATCGGCACCGCGCGCGAGCGCTTCAGCGTCAAATATTATCTGGTGGGCATCGTTTTCATCCTGTTCGATATCGAAGCCATTTTTCTCTATCCCTGGGCGGTGGTGTACCGCGAGCTTCGGCTGTTCGCGTTTTTCGAAATGCTCGTCTTTATCGCGCTGGTTCTGGCCGGCTTTTTCTATATCTGGAAGAAGGGCGCGCTCGAGTGGGGCGAGGAGCCGCGCGAAACGGAGCTGGCCGCGCGCTACGAGGGAGAATTCAGCGTCAAATAAATGCTTCCCGAGCACCTCAACAAATATCCGGTAGTCGCGGCGCTCGCGGAAGCCTACTCCGGCGCGATCGACGGCGGCCACGACGAACACGGGGAATTGACGCTCTTTATCGCGCCGGATTCGATCGTTGACGTCTGCCGCTATCTCAAAAAAGAGCAGCAGTTCAATCGACTTAGCGGCATTACCGGAGTCGACTGGTGGCCCGCCGTGCCGCGCTTTGAGATCGTGTACTTCCTGCACTCCCTGCCGCGCAATGAACGGCTGCGGCTGAAGTGCCGCGTCGGCGAGAACGAAGAGATCGAATCGCTTACGGCCGTATGGCGCGGCGCGAACTGGTATGAACGCGAAACGTTCGATCTTTTCGGCGTGCGCTTCCGCAATCATCCTGATTTGCAGCGCATCATGATGCCCTCGGACTGGGAAGGCCACCCGCTGCGCAAGGACTATCCGGTAGACGGCCACAAATACAGTTATCAGAACGAATAGGAATCACGATGCAGGAGCTTACGGCGCACACGGACACAATCGACATCGAGCCTACGCGGGAAGAGATCCGCAAGAAGCGGATGACCCTGAACATGGGGCCGCAGCACCCTTCCACGCACGGAGTGCTTCGCGTCGTGATCGAGCTGGATGGCGAAAACATTACGCGCGCCACTCCCGACATAGGCTATCTTCACACCGGAATCGAAAAGGAATGCGAAGCCAAAACCTGGCAGCAAACCGTGACTTTGACGGACCGCGTCGACTATCTCGCCAACCTCTCGAACAACCTGGTCTACGCTCTGGCGGTCGAGAAACTGATCGGCGACATCGAGATCCCGGAATTCGCGCAATGGATGCGCGTGATGCTGGTGGAGCTGACGCGGATCAACAGTCACCTGGTGTGGCTCGGCACGCACGCGCTCGATCTGGGCGCGATGACGGTCTTCTTTTATTGCTTTCGCGAGCGCGAGGACATTCTCAAGATTTTCGAGATGTTCTCGGGGCAGCGCATGATGACCAGCTATATCCGCCCCGGGGGCCTCGCCTTGGAGCCGCCTCGGGGTTGGCGGCATGCCGTTGGCAAGTTTATCGACGCCTTCCCGAGCAAGGTGGACGAGTACGAGGAGCTGTTGGACACCAACCCGATCTGGATGCGCCGCACCCAGGGCGTCGGTTTCATTTCGCTCGAGGACATGCTGGAGCTCGGCATCACGGGTCCTATGCTTCGCGGCGCCGGGCTGAAGTGGGACATTCGCAAGAGCGAGCCTTATTCGTCGTACGAAAAGTTCGACTTTGAAGTGCCCACGCGGACGGAGAACGACGTGTACGCGAGATACCGCGTGCGGCTTTCGGAGATGCGGCAAAGCGCGCGCATCGTGAAGCAGGCGCTCGAAGGCATGCCGGCCGGCGGAAAGTGGCAAGCGGACGCCCCGAAGATAGTTCTGCCTGAGCGCGAAAAGATGAAGACGCAAATGGAGGCGCTCATTTATCACTTCAAGATCGTGACGGAGGGCTATCGCGTTCCGGCTGGCGAAGTTTATCAGGCGGTCGAATCGCCGCGCGGCGAAATCTGCTATTACGTCGTGAGCAACGGGACTTCGCGCGCTTATCGCGTTTTCATGCGCACCCCGAGCTTTGGCAATATCCAGGGTCTCGGCAAGCTGCTCGAAGGCTCCCTGATCGCGGATTCGATCGCGTCGATGGGAAGCATGGATTTCGTGCTGGGGGACACGGACCGGTAACGCCGCGATGACATTTTCACCGCAATTGGAAGCGAAATTCGCGAAAATGCTGGAGAGCTATCCCGCCGGACGGACGCGCTCGGCGGTGATTCCCATGCTGCTCTTCGCTCAGGACGAGATCGGCCAAGTCACCACCGAGCTCGTCGAAGAAGTGGCCAGACGCTGCCACGTAACGCCGCTGCAAGTGGACGAGGTCGTCGGCTATTATTCGATGCTGCATCGCAAGCCGCTCGGAAAATATCACGTTCAGGTGTGTACGAACATCAGTTGCCTGTTGGTCGGAGGCGAAGAGTTGTACGAGCATGCCAGCCGGGAGCTCGGCATCGGCAACAAGCAAGCGACTGCGGACGGGCTGTTCTCGCTCGAGGAGGTCGAGTGCATCGGCGCGTGCTCCTGGGCCCCCGCCATCCAGGTGAACTACGATTTTCACCATTTTGTGACGCCGGAGGCGCTCGATAAGCTGCTCGGGGATCTCAGGAGCGCGAGGGGATAGAGGAGGGCTGAATGGATAACGGCGCAATCACGAAGAAAGATTTGGCGGATTTCGAGAAGCGCTTGATGGACACTTTAGCGGCGATGTTTGGAGGGCTGGAGCGACGAATGGAGGAGCGCTTCGACGCCAACCTTGTAGCTAGAGCATTAGAGGAGCGCTTCGACGCTAAGCTTGCAGCATTAGAGGAGCGCTTCGACGCTAAGCTTGCAGCATTAGAGGAGCGCTTCGACGCCGAGCTGACGGCGCTGAAAGACGAGCTTGTCGAGCGGATTCACGATGCCCAGACGGAACTGCTGCGCGGCTTCGATCGGTTTCTGTTTGGAGAGAACGTCAGCATGCGAAAGATCGAGGCCGACCAATCGAACCTTGATAGGTCTACTTCGCTGCGGTTGAACAATCTTGAAGAACGCGTGATGGACATCGAAAAGAAACTGCTCGGCGGCGGTCCCCGTTAAGCGAATGCTGTACAACGAACCAAGCCCCCTTGAAGTAAGAGTCCTCTCGAAGCGATTCGGCTTGCCCGATTCTCAATCGCTCGACACTTATCTCGCCACCGATGGCTTCGTTGCGTTTCGCAAAGCCGCGACGATGAAGCCGGAGGAAATCATTAACCAGGTGAAGGCCTCCAACCTGCGCGGGCGCGGCGGCGCGGGCTTCCCTACCGGCCTGAAGTGGAGCTTCGTGCCGCGCACGTCTCCGAACCCCAAGTACATTCTCGTCAACGCCGACGAGAGCGAGCCGGGCACCTGCAAAGACCGCGTGCTCATGGAGGAAGATCCGCACCAGTTGCTCGAAGGAATGCTGATCGCGGCTCTCGCCGTCGATTCGCACAAGGGCTATATCTATACGCGCGGCGAATACCGCTACCTGATCGACATCATGGATCGCGCCATCGAGGAAGAGTACTCGAAAGGATATCTGGGCAAAAATATCCTGGGGACGGGCTTCGATTTCGACGTCTATACGCATACCGGCGCCGGCGCTTACGAGTGCGGCGAGGAGACGGCGCTGCTCGATTCGATCGAAGGCAAGCGTGGCATTCCGCGCCTGAAGCCGCCCTTTCCGGCCGTGGCAGGCGCTTGGCAGAGCCCGACCGTGCTGAATAATGTCGAAACCTACTGCTCCGTGCCGGTCATCATCCGCGACGGTGGTGAAGCCTTTGCGAAACTGGGCACGCCGAAAAACGGCGGTACGCGACTGTTCTGCCTTTCCGGCCACATCAACAAGCCCGGCGTCTACGAGCTGCCCATGGGTTTCAATTTGATGCGCATGATCGACGAGGTAGGCGGCGGGATGCGCGGCGGCAAAAAGCTGAAGGCCGTCATTCCCGGCGGATCGTCGTGCCCGGTATTGAAGGCAGATGAATGCGACCTCGCCATGGATTTCGATAGCGTGGCCAAGGCCGGCAGCATGCTCGGCTCGGGCGGCGTCGTCATCATGGACGAGGACACCTGCCTGGTGCGCGTCATGCTCCGCATCATGAAGTTCTACCAGCACGAGAGCTGCGGCTGGTGCATCCCCTGCCGCGAAGGGACGACATGGCTGAAGAAGCTGCTCGACCGGTTCCATTCGGGCGGCGGCGTGGCCAGCGACATCCCGCTCATGTACGACATCTCGAAAAACATGCTGGGCCGCACCTTCTGCGCGCTCGGCGATGCGGCCGCAATGCCGATGATGTCCTTTATCGAGAAGTTCCGCGACGAGTTCGAAGCGCACTTGGAAGGGGAATGCCCCTTCGAGCACAAGCATGAGTTGGCGCTGGCATAAACAAAAATGGCCGATCTTGTAAATCTGACGATTGACGGCAAAGCCGATCCAGTCCGCGCCCGGCACGCTGCTGATCAACGCGGCGAAGCAGGCCGGCATCGAGATTCCCGCATTCTGTTATTACGACGGGCTCACTTTGCAGGCGGCCTGCCGCATGTGCCTCGTCGAAGTGGAAAAGACGCCTAAGCTGCAGGTGGGCTGCACCACTCCGGTAGCGGAAGGCATGATCGTGCGCACAGATTCTCCGCTCGTGCACGAAGCTCGCAAGGGTATGGTCGAGCTGCTGCTGACGAACCATCCGCTCGATTGCCCCGTCTGCGACAAGGGCGGCGAATGCGAGCTTCAGGACATGACGTTCCGCTACGGCGCGGGCGAGAGCCGCTTCACCGAACAGAAGAACCACGTTGACGAGAAACAGTGGTCCCCGGTAGTCTTCTTCGACAAACCACGCTGTATTCTGTGCTACCGCTGCGTTCGAATCTGTAACGAAGGGATGGGCGTCGGCGCGCTCGGCGTCAACAATCGCGGCGTATACTGCGAGATCGAGCCGAATCGCTTCGATCATTTGGAGTGCGACGAGTGCGGCATGTGCATCGACATCTGCCCCGTCGGCGCGCTGACCAGCGGCATATACCGCTACAAGACGCGGCCGTGGGAGATGCAGCACGTCGGCGCCATCTGCACGCATTGCTCGAACGGCTGTAAGACCACGCTCGGCATTCGCAATAACGAGATCATCCGCGGCAACAACCGCGACTCTTCCGGCATCAACGGCGAATTTCTCTGCATCAAGGGCCGATACGCGTTCGATTTCTATAACCACCCCGACCGGCTGCAGGCGCCGCTGGCGCGGAAAGCAGGCAGGCTCGAACCAGTAGCGTGGTCGGAAGCTCTGGCGTTGGTTGCGAATAAGTTCCAGGAGGTCCGCGCCCGCAACGGCAAATTCGGCGTTATCGGATCGAACCACACGAGCAATGAGGAGAACTATTTCCTCCAGAAATTTGCCCGTGAAATTCTGGGAACCAACAATATCGACCATCACCGCACGGGCGATCTGCCGACGCTTCTCGACGCGCTCAGCGGAAAAGAAAACGCGCTCGCGACGACGGGCGATCTGTATGATCGCAAGGCGATTCCTGATCCTCGGCTCCGATCTGGCGCAACAGCAGCCCTTCTTGTCATTCCAGATCCGGGCCAATTACCGGCATCACGGCGCGCATATCTACACCGTGACGCCCGGCCCGATTCGCGAAGATAAATATGCCACCCGAAGTATCCGAGCCACCGCCGGCCAGGAAATCGCCGCCCTTGAGCAGCTGCGCGATGCCCTGAAGGCCGAGCCTGAGCTGGTCGTCCTGTTCGCCGACACCGTGAAAGGCGAAGCGGTGCGCCGGCTCGTCGCTTTCGGCAATTCTCTCGGCATCCCGGTCAAGTACGTCTGCCTGGTCGATTACTCGAATTCCCGCGGGGCAGCGGACATGGGCCTGTTGCCCGATCTTGCTCCCGGTTATAAGGCTGTCCAAAACCCCGGCTTGGCTTACGACCAGATTCTCGCCGCGCCCGATCTCGACGTCCTCTGGGTGGTGGGCGCCAATCCTCTAAAGCGCGCGCAACTGGCCGCGCAAAACGCCTTCGTTGTCGTCAGCGAACTGTTCGCCACGACCGAGACCGGCCAGCGCGCCGACGTCATTTTCCCCGCCGCGTCCGCTTACGAGAAGAGCGGCACGGTGACGAACGTCTGCGGCGAAGTGCAGCGCCTCAAATCGGGGTTCAAGTACATGGGCACGAAGCCCGATCTCGAAATCATGGGCCTGCTCGCGAAAGAAATGGGCGCCAACATCGGCATCTGGCTTGCCGACAAAATGTTTGAAGAGATTCGCGGGAGCGTACGCGGTTATAATGTTGCTTTGCCGGTGATTGCTTCCGGCGGAGCGGCGCAGACGATTGCCGTGAACGGCCGCGTTCCGGCGACGTCCCGGCCGGAGTTGATTCAGTCCTCGCGCGATACATTGTTTACATCGGGGTCGTTGGGACGCTACTCCAAGACCTTGAACTCCGTCGCCGAGGCTCCAGGAGCCCTGTTTCAAGGGTAGTAGTTCTCTGGGCAAGTAGTTGAGGGCGCTTCGAGGTACAGCCGCGCCGCTGAGGGCGCGACGGGGCCGGGTTTTGAACCTGAGGAATGAATTTTCTCATCGTCACCATCATTAAGGCCGCGATCATCGCGTTCGTGCTGATGACCACGCTGGCCTACCTGCAGTGGATTGAACGGAAAGTCATCGCGCACATCCAGTTGCGCGTCGGACCGTATCGCGTTGGGCCGCACGGCCTGTTGCAGCCGCTCGCCGACGTCATCAAGCTGATCACAAAAGAAGGTTTCATCCCTTCCCACGTCAACCTGTTCTTCTACATCCTGGCGCCGTTCATCGCGGTAACCCTCGCGCTCATCTCGATCGCGGTCATTCCGTTCGGACCCGAAATCAACGTCGCCGGCGTCAACACCTGGATGCAGCTCACCGACCTCAACATCGGCGTACTTTTCGTTCTGGGGATATCGTCGGTGGGCGTCTATGGCGTGGCGCTGGCCGGCTGGGCTTCGAATAATAAATATTCGCTGCTCGGGGGATTGCGCAGCTCTGCGCAGATGATCAGTTACGAGCTTCCGCTCGCCCTTGCCGTTGCCGCCCCCCTGCTGCTGGTAAACTCGCTCAGCTTCCGCGAGATCGTGACGAAGCAGTCGGGCTATACCTGGGGCTGGCTGCCGCAATGGTCGATTTTCCAGTTCCCCTGCCCGCAGATCTTCGGATTCCTGGTATTCCTTGTCGCGGCCTTCGCCGAAACGAACCGCGTCCCCTTCGATCTGCCCGAAGCCGAGAACGAGCTGGTGGCCGGCTTTCACACCGAGTACAGCAGCATGAAATTCGCTTCCTTCTTCATGGCCGAGTATTCGAACATGGTCACCGTCACGTGCGTCGCGACGCTTCTGTTCCTCGGCGGTTGGACGCCGCTGTTCCCGGCGCCGTGGTCGAACTGGATTCCAGTAGTGGTCTTCGCGCTTGGCGGACTAGTTGCCGTCTACGGCGGCCTGAATCCGGCGCGTCCGAAGGACCGCTTTTCGCTTCCAGTCGCCGGCCTCGTGTTCCTCGGCCTGGCAGCGCTCTACGCCGTTTCTTTCCTGCTGCCACCCTTGGCGAATGGCCTTCCGGTGCTGCAGACGATTCTGATGTCACTGTTCTGGTTCTGCTCGAAAGTCGGAATCCTGCTCTTTATATTCATCTGGATTCGCGGCACGCTGCCGCGCTTCCGCTACGACCAGTTGATGCGCTTCGCCTGGACTGTGATGTTCCCGATCGCGATGGCAAACCTGCTTTTGACGGGTCTCCTGGTGGCGATCTTCCCCAATAAACCCTGATTGCAAATAATGTGGAACGTAATCGTCTTCCTCATCTTCGCGATTGTGGCCGTGGTAGCGGCCATCAACATCGTCGTGCAGACGCATCCGATTTCGAGCGCTCTCTCGCTGATCGGCGTCATGGGATCGATTGCCGTCCTCTTCCTGCTCCTCGGAGCTGAGTTCATCGCCGCCGCGCAATTGATCGTCTATGCCGGCGCCATCATGGTGCTGTTCGTGTTCGTCATCATGCTCCTGAACGCGGGCGCCGAAAATACCAAAGTTCTCGGCCCCCGAGTCAAATACGCGGGATTGCCGCTTCTGATCGTTTTCCTGGGCCTGCTCAGCTTCGCCATTCAGGCGTTGTTTCGCGGCTCGACCAGCGTCGTGTTCGGCGGATTTCACGGCGGCCCGGCCGAAATCGGCAGAATGCTTTTCACCGACTATCTGCTTCCTTTCGAAGTCGTTTCCGTCTTGATTCTCATCGCCCTCATCGGCGCCATCGTGCTGGCCCGCAAGGAGATCGACTAGATGACCGGCGTTCCGCTCTCCTGGTACCTGATCCTGAGCGCCGTACTGTTCGCCATCGGCATCGCGGGGTTTATCTTCCGCCGCAACATCATTACCATTTTCATGTCGATCGAGCTGATGCTCAACGCCGTCAATCTTAGCTTCGTCGCGTTCTCGTATCAGTTCCGCGAGGTCAACGGGCATATCTTCACGTTTTTCGTGATGGTGGTCGCGGCCGCCGAAGCCGCGGTCGGTTTGGCCATCATTCTTACCATCTTCAAAAATCGGCGGACCCTCGAAATCGACGAAGTCAGCTCCATGAAATACTGACCTACCAATGAACCTCTGGCTCATCCCCATTCTTCCTTTTTGCGGCTTCCTGATCACAGGCATCTTCGGCAAGCGAATGCCAAAAGCGCTGGTGAATCTATTCGCCGTGGGATCGGTAGCGCTCGCGTTTGCCTGGGTGTTGCGCGTGGTGAGCGGGCTGATGCCGCTCGATCACGCCTACGTCGAACATTACTGGACTTGGATTCAAAGCGGGTCCCTCAATATCGGAGTCGATTTCGCCGTCGACCGCCTCACCGCCGTGTTCCTGCTCATCGTCACCGGCGTCGGACTGCTCATCCACATTTACTCCGTCGGATACATGGCGCACGAAGGCGGCTACTACCGCTTTTTCGCTTTCCTGAATCTGTTCACATTTTTCATGCTGGTGTTGGTCCTGGCGGCGAATTACCTCGTTTTGTTCGTGGGCTGGGAAGGCGTCGGCCTGTGCAGCTATCTGCTGATCGGATTCTACTTCCTTGAAAAATTCGCCACCGACGCGGGCAACAAGGCATTCATCGTAAATCGCATCGGCGATTTCGGATTCTCGCTCGCGGTGTTTCTCATTTTCCGCCAGTTCGGATCGCTCGACTTCGGAACGGTTTTCGGCAAAGCTGCGGCTATGCCAACGGAAGCGGCGGGTGGCGTCCTGACGCTGATCGGGTTTCTGCTGCTCGTCGGAGCCTGCGGAAAGTCCGCCCAGATCCCGCTGTATGTCTGGCTTCCCGATGCCATGGCGGGACCCACGCCCGTTTCCGCCCTGATCCATGCCGCCACCATGGTCACGGCCGGCGTTTACATGACTGCCCGCTCGGCTCCGATTTATCTGCACGCGCCCATGGCCATGCAAGCAATCGCCGTTGTCGGCATTGTCACCGCGTTCTTCTCCGCGACCATCGGCATCACCCAATTCGATCTCAAGAAAGTTTACGCCTACTCCACCATCTCGCAGCTCGGTTACATGTTTGTGGGCGTGGGCGCGGGCGTTTTCTCGGCTGGAATTTTCCACGTTATGACGCACGCGTTTTTCAAGGCGCTGCTCTTCCTCGGCGCCGGAAGCGTGATCCACGCGTTGAGCGGTGAACAGGACCTCAGAAACATGGGCGGACTGCGCCGCGCGGTTCCAATCACCTGCTGGACGCTCTTTTGCGCCAGCTTGGCCATCTCGGGTTTCCCCTACACGTCGGGATTCTTCAGCAAGGACGAGATTCTGGTCGGCGCTTATTACTCGGCGCCCTGGATTTTCTGGGTTGGCGTCGTTACCGCGGGCATGACGGCGTTCTACGTCTTTCGCGCCTGGTTCATGACGTTCTTCGGCGAGTATCGCGGCCATGCGCACCCACACGAATCGCCACTGTCGATGACCGGCCCGCTGGTCATACTTGCGCTTCTTTCGCTCGGCGGCGGATTCATCAATGTTCCCAAATGGCTCGATCCGCTGTTCCCGCCCACAAAGCAAGTCGCGGAAAACTGGATGATGTATGTGGCCAGCGCCTCGGGACTGCTAGGCATTTTTCTCGCTTGGCTAATGTACGTCGCCAAGCCCGCGCTTCCGCAACAGATCGCGGGCGCCTTTGGCGGCTTCTACCGGCTGGTCTATAACAAATACTTCGTCGATGAAATTTACGGCGCCACCGTCGTCGAGCCGGTCGTCGAAGGCTCCCGCATGGTGCTGTGGCGCGGCGTCGACGTCGGCGTGATCGATGGCATCGTCAATGGCGTCGGCGCCAGATCGAAAGGGATCGGCGGCGTTCTCAAGAGAATGCAGGGCGGCAACGTGCGATCCTACGCCGCTTGGGTGGTTTTCGGCTGCGTCCTGTTATTGATCGCCATCGGCATTGGGGGAGGCATGCGATGAATCTCCTTCAGGTCACGCTGTTGCTGCCGCTCGCGGGATTCTTTGCGACGATGCTCGTCCCCAAGGACAAACACGGCGCCATCCGCTGGTTCGCTCTCGTCGTTTCGCTTGCGACTTTCGTCATTTCCCTCGGCCTCATCGGTCCTTTCTGGTTCAAAAATCCCGGTGGATTCGTCTTTCAAACCGACCAGCCGTGGATCGAGTCGCCGAACATCCACTATCATCATCGGCATCGACGGCGTCAGTCTTTGGCTCATCATTCTCTCAACCTTGCTGACCCCTATATGCGTGCTCATCTCCTGGCGTTACATCGAGAAGCTCAGAAAGGAATTCTTCGCGTTTCTGCTGCTGCTCGAATTTGGCCTTATCGGCGTCTTTTGTTCGCTCGACTTGTTCCTGTTTTATGTCTTCTGGGAGATCGCGCTCGTCCCGATGTACTTCCTGATCGGCATCTGGGGCCACGAGCGCCGCATCTACTCGGCCGTCAAGTTCTTCCTCTATACCATGGCGGCCTCGGTGCTGATGCTGGTCGCCATCATATACCTGTATAACCGCGCGGGCGGCACCTTCGATTACGCCACGATCCTGGCTTCCATCCAAAACGGCCGGCTTACGTTCAGCGGCCCCGAGCAGTTCTGGTTGTTCCTTGCCTTCTTTGTCGCCTTCGCCGTCAAAGTTCCGCTCTTCCCGCTACACACCTGGCTGCCCGACGCGCACGTCGAAGCTCCCACGGCCGGCTCCGTCATGCTGGCCTCCGTCATGCTGAAAATGGGGACCTACGGACTGCTGCGCTTCTGCGTGCCGCTGTTCCCCGTGGCCGCGCACAACAACGCCGGCTGGATCGTCGTCCTTGCCATCATCGGCATCATCTACGGCGCCCTCGTTGCCCTCGTCCAGCCGAACATGAAAAAGCTGGTCGCGTACTCGTCCGTCAGCCATCTCGGGTTCGTCGTCCTCGGAATTTTTTCCTTCACGCAATCCGGCATGGACGGCGCCGTTTACCAAATGCTGAACCACGGCGTATCGACCGGCGCCCTCTTTATTCTTGTCGGATTCCTCTACGAACGCCGCCATTCGCTCGAGATTAAGGATTTCGGCGGGGTCGCAACCGCCGCTCCCTGGCTCGCGAGCGCTTTCCTGATATGCACGCTCGCCAGCATCGGCCTCCCCATGCTCAACAATTTCGTCGGCGAGTATCTAGTGCTGCAGGGCGCCGCAATCGTGCAGTTCAAGTGGGCGGTCTTCGCCGCCATCGGCGTGATTCTTTCCGCTTGCTACATGCTCTGGCTTTATCAACGGCTGTTTTTTGGCAAGATGTCCGAATCCGTAGCCGCGCGCCTGCGCGACCTTTCGTTCCGCGAATACTGCGCCATCGTGCCGCTGATCGTTTTGATGGTTTGGATGGGCACGTACACGCAAAGTTTCCTGCCGTCGATCAGCCCGGTGAACACGCGCGCCGTAGTGGAGCAGGCTCGCATCCGCAAGGCGCTCCCCAAATCTCCCGCGGTCTTTCCCGCAATGGTGATCCTTCCCAAGCCCCTCGCCATAGGCGGCCCGCAAGAGAACCATGCCCATTAACACGCCTCCGCTCGACGATTACATCCGCTTCCTGCCCGAAATCATCATGACCGTCGCGGGCACGCTCATCATGGTGCTGCAGGTCCTTATGCCCGAGAGCAAGCCTAAGTCGGCGCTCGGCCATTTGTCGTTGATCGCGTTTGCTGTCGCGCTGTGGGCCACCATCTTCGCCTATGATCGTCCGGGGAGCGCCTTCTCCGGCATGTTGATCATCGACGGATATGCGACATTCTTCCGCGCCCTCGTCGTTTGTGCCGGAATCCTGAGCGTCCTCAGCGCCTATCAATATCTAAGCCGCGAGCGCGCCAACCAGGGAGAATACTACGCCCTGATCCTGTTCTCCGTCGTGGGCCAGTGCGTCATGGTGTCCGCCAACGAGCTCATCATGATCTTCATCGGCCTGGAGATCTCCTCCATTGCTACGTACGTTCTCGCCGGATACCTGCGCGACGACCGCCGCAACAATGAAGCGGCGCTCAAGTATTTTCTCCTAGGCTCTTTCGCCACCGCATTCCTCTTATACGGGATCGCGTGGATTTATGGCATAACGGGTCACACTAACCTGACCGAAATCGCCGCCGCGCTCACGTCTCCGGGAGCGACGCTCCCCAGTCCGGCGCTGATCGGCACCGCCGCCGCTCTCATGTTCGTCGGCTTCGCGTTCAAAGTTTCCGTTGTGCCCTTCCAGATCTGGGCGCCGGACGTGTATCAAGGCGCGCCTGCTCCGGTTACTTTATTCATGTCTGTCGGACCCAAGGCCGCCGCTTTCGCCGTTTTCGTCCGCGTATTCACAACCGCCCTGGGGCCGATCACGAACCGCTGGGAGCCGTTTGTTTGGTCTTCGGCGCTGGCCACCATGTTCGTTGGCAATTTCGCCGCGCTGATGCAAACCAACATCAAGCGCCTGCTGGCCTATAGCTCCATCGCGCACGCCGGCTACATCATGGTCGCCATCGCCGCGCATAACCAAATTGGCATCGCCGCGGTAATGTTCTATCTCGCCGCCTACGCGCTGATGAACATCGGCGCCTTCGCCGTCGTCACCCACTTCGCGCGCCAGGGCGAGAGGTACGTAAAGGTGGACGACCTCGCTGGGCTAGGTTGGAAGCAACCCATCACGGCCGCGCTGTTCTGTGTCTTCCTGCTGTCCCTGATCGGCGTCCCGCTGACCGGCGGATTTTTCGGAAAGTTTTACATCTTCAAAGCCGCGCTGGATGCCAACCTGGTTTGGCTCGCCGTCCTTGGATTGTTGAACAGCGCCGTCGGAGCTTATTATTATCTCCGCATCATCGTCGTAATGTATATGCGCGAACCCGGCGAAGCCACCGCCACGCTACAGCCGCTCAGCGCCGGTATCCGGACAACGTTATGGGTGTCGGCCTTGGGTACTTTACTGCTCGGCATCTACCCCTCCGTACTGCTGAATTTCGTAATCAGCGCGGACGCGCTAACGAAGTAGCGATTTGGATTGGATTAAACTCTATAAACAATTTCCTTGAGGCGGAGTACCCCAGGGGCTAGGATGGGGATAGGGAGCTCAGGCTGAGGCGCACCGAGCCCGCTTCCAAAAACTCAGAAAGAAAGGAACATTTGAGCGACATGGCAAATCGGCGCGACGAAGAAACGGAGAATTGGCGGGATCGTAACAGCGAACGCGAGCGCTACGAAACGGATCGTGAACGCGGTGAAAATTGGCCCGAGCGCGAAAACTGGGCGTCACGAAACATGAATTTCGAACCCCGAGGACAACGGGAAGGCCGCGAGTGGAACGAGGAATCCGGCCGAGGGGCGGACCGGGCGTTTGACAGGGAATACGAGAGTCGTGGGGAACGAGGTGGCGGCACGCGGCGCGAAGCCGGCGGCGGAGGCTTCGAAACCTGGGGTGGTCGGGGCAATTATGCGGGAGCGGGAGGTCCCGGCATGAGCGGACGGGGGGACCAGGGAAGCTACCAAGGCCAGGGTGGCGGCTATGAAGCGGGCCGCGGCGCAAGCGGTTATCAATCGAGTGGCTGGGGTGGGGGAAGGAGTTGGGAGTATCCGCACACTGCGCCGCAGTCCGGCTCTCGGCCTGGGCGGTATGCCGGGCGCGGCCCCAAGAACTGGACGCGATCCGACGAGCGTATCAGGGAAGACGTGAACGAGCGGCTGACGCAACATCCCGATATCGACGCCTCGGACATCGAGGTAGAAGTGCAGAACGGGGAAGTGACGCTGAAGGGCACGGTTGACGAACGCTATGCGAAACGGGCGGCGGAAGACGTAGTCGAGGGCGTGTTGGGCGTGAAGCAGGTTCACAACCACTTGCGTGTCGAGGCGCGTGTGGGGGGCCGTATGGGGGAGCAAGCCCAGGGCGCTCCGGGCTTGACGTCGAGCGCCGGTTCGAACTCTTCCACCTCGTCTCCACAGAGCGGCAGCTACCGCGAGGGGACCGGGAGAAGGTCGAGTTAGCATAGGCACCGGCGCTCTCGCGCGAACCTCTCCAGCCGTGCGCGTGTGAGCGTCGACCAGCGGCGCTGCTGTGCTCCATCGCGTTCGTCAAAGGCGAATGTTTACTGCCTCGGAGACGGGTAACAAACCTTGCCCAGAATCGCGGAGGAGCGGGCTCCGGTAGCCGACGGCACATTGGACGGACGACGATGCCACGTCTCGTGCGCGAGCACGGCGAACGCGATCGCTTCTTTTGCATCGGCGTCGATGCCAAGCGCGGAAGAGTCGTCCAGACTGGCGCGGAGTTCGGCGGCGAGACGCTCCATCATGAACGTGTTGTGCGCGCCGCCGCCCGACACGATTACTTCCGCGACATCCGCGTATGCATTGATCGCTTGTGCGATGGTTCGGACGGTGAGCTCGGTCGCCGTCGCCACTAGATCTTCGAGCGGCAGCAGCGGGAGGGAAGCGAGAAAGCCACTGCCGTATTGCTCGCGGCCGGCGGTCTTGGGCGGGGCCTTCGAGTAGTAAGCATCGGCGAGAAGACGATCGAGCAGTTGGCGGTCGACTTTGCCGCCGCGCGCGATCGCCCCGCCGCGATCATAGCTGCCGGTGAGTCCATCGACGATCATGTTGCCGGGTCCGGTGTCGAAGGCGACGACGCGATCGGGTGTAGCGCCGGCGGGGATGATCGTAACGTTGGCGATGCCGCCGACGTTGAGGGCGGCGCGCCCGATCGTTGCACTGCGAAAGAGCAGGTAGTCGAGATAAGGCACGAGCGGCGCGCCTTTTCCTCCGGCGGCCATGTCGCTGGGACGGAAATCGGCGACGACGGGTATGCCGGTCCGCTCCGCGATGACGGCCGGCTCGCCGATTTGCATGGTGCTGGCGATGCGATACCCCAAGAGCTCGACGGGATCGCCCTCGTGAAAGATCGTTTGGCCATGGGAGCCAATCAGCTCGATAGTGTCGAGCGGGACTTCGGCGGAGCGCAGGGCTGCGGCGAACAGCTCGCCTAGCAGAAAATTGAGACGGGCGATTTGGGCCGTGTGAGCGTTAGTGTTCGAGATCGCGAGAATGGCGTCGCGGACCTCGGGCGGGTACGGAACCGTCTTGAAAGCCACAGCTTCGATGCGATTTCCGATGTCCACGACCGCCACGTCGATCCCGTCGAGAGAGGTGCCGCTGATAAGACCAGCGACTCTCACGGGCGCTTCAGCTCGCGCTGCAGCTCGCTGAGAATCTGGAGTGCTTCGATGGGGCGCAGCTCGTCGACATTGAGATTGCGAACGCGTTCAGCCAAGGCGTAATGAACGGGCTCGAAAAGCTGGATCTGCATGGGGCCGGAGGAGCGCGGAGTCAACTCCTCGGTAACGGCCTGCCCGGATTTTTCGTGAAGCGAAAGAATGTCGCGGGCGCGCTCGATGACGGCGGCGGGTAGACCGGCGAGTCGCGCCACCTCGATGCCGTAGCTGCGGTCGGCGGCGCCGGGCTCCACTTTGCGGAGGAACAGGATACCGTCGCCCGATTCCTTCACCGACACATGCAGGTTGCGGACGCCTTCAAGTTGCTCGGCCAATTCCGTGAGCTCATGATAGTGCGTCGCAAAAAGCGTGCAGCCGCGGATGCGCTCGTGGATGTGCTCGACCACGGCCCAGGCGAGTGCGAGGCCGTCGTAAGTTGCAGTGCCGCGGCCGATTTCGTCGAGAACGATCAGGCTGCGCGCTGTCGCGGTGTTTAGGATCGCGGCGGTCTCGGTCATCTCGACCATGAATGTGGAACGGCCGCGCGCGAGATTGTCGGCCGCGCCGATGCGCGTATATACGCGATCGACGATCGGAAGCAAAGCGCTTTCGGCGGGCACGAAAGATCCCATTTGGGCGAGGATCGCGATGAGGGCGGCCTGGCGCAGGTAGGTGGACTTGCCGCCCATATTCGGTCCGGTGATGACGGCGATGAATTCGGAGGCAGTGTTGAGATACAGGTCGTTGGGGATGAAACGGACGGCGTCTTTTTGGCCCAACTTTTCGATGACGGGATGACGGCCCGCTGCAATGCGCATTTCGCCACACTCCGAGAAGCGCGGGCGAGTATAGCGGTTTTCGGCCGCGGCTTGGGCGAGGGCGGCAGTGAGATCGAGCTCGGCTACAGCGGCGGCGGTCTGGCGCAGGCGCGCGGCGTGCGATGCGGCGAAAAGACGAAGCTCGTTGAATATGGTCCGTTCGAGCACGAGAATTTTGTCGTCGGCGTCGAGGATCTTGCTCTCCAGCTCCTTCAGCTCCGGAGTGGTGAAGCGTTCGGCGTTGACCAGCGTCTGCTTGCGCTCGTAATCGGCCGGGGCATTGTGAAGATTCGCTTTCGAGATTTCGATGTAGTAGCCGAAAACATTGTTGAAGCGGACCTTGAGCGACTGGATGCTGGTGCGGGCGCGCTCGCGCGCTTCGATTTGAGCGATGTACTGGCGGCTGTTGCGGCTGATATCGCGAAGCTCGTCTAGCTCCACGTTGTAGCCGGAGCGAATGGTCCCGCCATCGGCGAGGTTAACGGGCGGCTCCTCCGAAATGCCCGAGAGAATGCGGTCGCGTAGCTCGGGGATCTCGTCGAGGTCTGCTTGAATCCGGCGAAGGCGAGCGGTGATGAAGTTTTGGGCCTGCCGTTTGAGCTTGGGTATAACGTCGAGAGAACGCCCGAGCGCGAGGAGCTCGCGCGGACCAGCGGCGCCGAGCGTCAGCTTCGCGAGCAGCCGTTCGATGTCCAGAACGCCGCTCAGGAGTTTGCGGATTTCGGAGCGCACGATGGACCCCTGGGCGGTCTCCTGAACAGCGTCGAGGCGCGATTCAATTTCTTCCAGTTGCAGGCAGGGATGGAGCAGACGCTGGCGGAGGAGGCGGCCGCCCATGCCGGTGCAGGTCTGATCGAGCATGTGGATCAGCGTCGATTCCTTGCTCTCGCCGGCAAACAGGGGATCGAGAAGCTCGAGATTGCGCACCGTCACCGCATCGAGAATCATGGAATCGGCGCGGTCGTAAAAAATGGGCGCCTCTACATGATCGAGAGCGGTCTTTTGCGTTTCGCGCAGGTAGTGGAGGATGGCGCCGGCTGCCGAAACGGCGAGCGGACGATCGGCGAGGCCGCAGCCATCGAGCGTGAGCAGGCGGAAATGGTCGCGGAGGGTACGCCCGGCATAATCGAACGTGAAAACCCAATCGTCGAGCGTGGTTCGGAAGCCGGGAACGGCGGGACCTTGCTCCGCGACGAGGATCTCGGGCGCGTTCAGATTTTCAAGCATCGCGGCAACGTCGGAGGACGCGACTTCGGTGACGCGAAATTCGCCGGTCGAGAGGTCAACGTAGGCGATGCCCGCTCGCGAGCCGTTCTGGAAAACGGCGGCGAGAAAATTGTTTTCGTGCGAGCGGAGAAGGGCGGATCCAGTCGCGGTACCGGGGGTCACGACGCGCGTGATTTCGCGTCGAACCAGTTTCTTGCCTGCGCTGGGCTCCTCCATCTGATCGCAGATGGCGACGCGATAGCCGCGTTTGATGAGGCGCGAGAGATAACCTTCGGCGGCGTGATAGGGAACGCCGCACATGGGAATGGCCTGGCCCTTTTCTTTGTTGCGTGATGTTAACGTGATCTCGAGTTCGCGCGCGGCCGTAATGGCATCTTCGTAAAACAGCTCGTAAAAATCGCCGAGGCGGAACATCAGGAGGGTGTTGGGAGCCTGCTGCTTGATCGCGTGGTACTGCCGCATCAGCGGCGTTGAAGCTTCGGACGGCGACATGCGTTATGACGGGCGTGCGGGGAAGGTATTTACGAGCATAACGTATTTTGCGAGTACACTGAAGTGGAATCCCCTTTGACGCAGTATGCCGCATGTATCCGGTTTTGTATCGATCCTCGGACGGCCGAACGCCGGAAAATCGACGCTGCTGAACGCGCTGGTTGGCGGTAAAGTCGCCATCGTTTCGGAGAAACCGCAAACCACGCGGACGTCCTTGCAAGGTGTACTGACCACGCCCGATGCGCAGGTTATTTTTTGGGACACGCCGGGCATTCACAAATCCGAGTCGTTGATGAACAAGCGTATGATGGACCTGGTACGCGGCGCGCTGCGGGAGCGCGACGTTGTCCTGTTTCTTGACGATTGCACGCGCCCGCTGACGGAAGAGGACGAGCACGCGGTTGCGGCATTGAACGGAGTCGTGGCGCCGTCGTTGTTGGTCCTGAATAAGATCGACGCGCTGCGGGACAAGCGGCTGCTCCTGACGCGCATCGAGAAGTACAATTCGAAGCGCGCATTCGAGGAATATTTTCCGATATCGGCTTTGACCGGCGAGGGTTTGGACGCGTTGAAGAGCGCCGTGATCGCGCGGCTGCCGGAGGGGCCGGAATACTTTCCGCCGGACGCTATCACGGATCAGCCGGAGCGATTTATGGTGGGCGAATTGATCCGCGAGAAGATTCTGCGCCAGACCAGACAAGAGGTGCCGCACGCGGTTGCGGTGCTGATCGAAAAATGGGAAGATGCGCCGAAGCTTGTACGTATCGCCGCGACGGTTTACGTCGAAAGGGCCGGACAGAAGGCGATCGTTATCGGATCGCAAGGCGCGATGTTGAAGAAGATTGGGACGGAGGCGCGCCGCGAGATAGAAACTCTGCTGGGGCGCAAAGTGTTTTTAGAATTGTTCGTTAGAGTGCGGCCCGACTGGCGCGAGAGCCCGGAATTTCTGGACGCGATCGACTGGCGGTCGATGACCGGCGGCGAGGCCGGGAGATCGTAGATTAAAGGACCGGTAGGTGCAAGAATGACGCGATATTTGGCTTTGGTTGTGGGAATAACTCTGTTTTTCGCTCCCGCATTCGCGGATAAAGCGGTAAAGGGTGACGGCGAGATCCACGATCAGGTATTGATCAAACTGGCGGGCGACCAGGACGTGAAAGGCACCGGGATCGAGGTGGAGGTCAAGGACGGCGTTGTAATTCTGACGGGTAAAGTAGAGAGCGAGAAGATTCGCAACAAAGCGGAGAGGTTGGCGAAAAAAGTGAAGGGCGTAAAGTCGGTGGACGACCGGCTGGCGGTAGGGCCGCGATAACCGTTATTGGGCTGCGACTACCTTCGAATCGGCTTCGAACTTGTGAAAATCGCTCCACGTCAGCTCCTGCTCGATCGCGAATTTCTTGATCAGGCCGAGGCGCGCGGTGGCGCGTACATATTCTCGCTTCGGAAGCCAGATCTGGCCGTTGACTCGCGCCTGCTCGAATTCGAGCTTCGAGCCGGCGCTGAGTCGGGCCAGGAACCAACCGAAAGAAATTGTATCGATGGTTTCGGCGTCGAGCTTGACCCATTGATACTCGGCCTTATCGATCCAAATCTCGCCTTTGATTTTGAGTAGCGGCTTGGCGTCGGAATTCTTTGGCTTGTAGTCGGCCTTGGGAGTGGCCGCGATCACCCAGGCGTCGTGGCCGTCCACCTTGTCCTCGCGCACGATGCGCAGGTTGTAAATATCGGGGATCTCGCGCAGAAACCTGCGCTCGTCGGCGCGTTCCTTGTCTTCTTTCGCCTGCCTGCGCGCGAGCTCGGCCGGCGATTCATGCTCCAGCTTCGCCGCTTGCTTATCGAATTTTTCCTGCTGCTTACGTTGCCCGGCGGCGTCGAGAGGCTTGCCGTTCCGTTCGAGCACGCGGCGGACAGGCTGGCCATAAAGGATCACGGTTTCCCAGCGGCTTGAGTCCACGGATTTCACGTTACCGGATGAATCGAGATGGCGCACAACCTCTCTGGCGGTCCAAGTGTAATTCTTCATGGCGGACCAGTTGGCCTGATCCAGCTCGATCGATTTGCGGACAATTTCGCGGGCGTCCTGCGCCAACAAACTGGAGGCCGCGAAAAAGATAAGAACAGGCCGCATAGATGAAAGACGCGGCCGTGACGCGCCGGGTTCTAAGCCTTGGCCGGCTTATCCACGCCTTTCCAGTTCCTGTCGTCCCAGAACTTGACCTTGCCTTCACGGTACGATTGCACGCCAAGATTGATGACGGCCTGCGCGCGGGCGGCGGTCTCGACATCGAGGTGCGGCTTCTCGCGGGTGCGCATGCACTTCAGGAAATTGTCAATGTGAGCGGTCATCATATCGACGCTGTTGTCGACCGGAATCTTAAAAGGCTCCAGGCCGAATTTCTGGGCGTATGCGTCACCGCCAATTGCCTTAGTCTCGGGCGCGCCTCCGCCGGGACTGCGGCGCCGCGTGACTTCCGGCAGCACCGTTATGAAGTCGGTCGTGCGCTCGAACATACCGTGCTCGACCATGATGATGGTGCCTTCGTGCCCGCGGATCAGACCGGGGATGTGATGCGAATTCGCCATGGAAGAACTGAGCACGAGCGAGTGGCCGGCCGGGTATTCGGCCATGAGGTGGAACGTGTCGGGGACTTCGCGCTCGTCCTTAAAAATATAAATTCCTCCGCTGCCGGTGACGCGGCTCGGAAACTGCGCTTCGGGCCAGCAGATATTCAGCGGCGCGACGACATGATAGAAAAGGTCGGTGGCGATGCCGCCCGAATAATCCCAATATTTGCGGAACCGGAAGAAGCGGTCGGCGTCGTAGGCGCGCTTGGGCGCAGGGCCGAGCCACATTTTCCAGTCAATATAGTCTTCGCCCTTGCCGTCCGGTCCGGCATTGGGATCGATAACGTAGTTCCATTCGCCTTCGATGGAATTACGGTGATACGATCCCTGGCTCATGATCATCTTTCCGATCGCGCCGTCGGCGATCGCTTTTTTCGCTTTCCACCACTGGTCGGCCGAAGTCGTCTGAGATCCCACCTGGAAGACGCGATTGGTCTCCTTGACGGTGTTGACCAGTTGGTGGATCTCCTCGTTGGTGTGGCACATGGGCTTTTCGCAATACACGTCTTTGCCGGCGTCCATGGCCGCGAGCGCGACGCGGGCGTGCCAGTGATCGGGAGTGGCGACGATGACAGCGTCGATGCCCGGCTGTTGCAACAGCTCGCGGTAGTCGAGAAAGCCTTTGGCGTTGAACTGGGCGGCGGCTTTGCGCTTGCGCTTTTCATAAACGTCGCAAACGGCGACGATCTGGCAGGCGTTGTTGTTCTTGTCGCCGTAGTTTTGGAACGCTCTCGCGTCGGAGCTGCCGCGCCCGCCGACGCCAACGACGCCGATCCCGATGCGGTCGTTAGCGCCGATTACTCGGCTGCCTTGTACAGCTTTTCCGCTGCGGCCCGCTAATGCGGATCCCGCCGCTCCGAGCGCCCAACCGGCGCCCCCGGCAGTCCTGATGAAATCTCGACGGTTGCTTTCGGTCATAGTAACCAGCATACTTCCTTACAGACGGCCCTGGCGGCGGCCGACATCAATCCGGGGGAAGCAAGGAAGCTGCTGGGCGCACAACCCGGAGACGGAATACCACGAAGATAAGGAACGCGACCGCTGCGAGGTCCATG
Organism: Bryobacterales bacterium; assembly: GCA_963838885.1. GTDB lineage: Bacteria > Acidobacteriota > Terriglobia > Bryobacterales > Bryobacteraceae > JAICMB01. The sequence continues at coordinate 114,284 of CAWITB010000029.1, forward strand.
TGAGCGGAGTTTCCGAAGTCCGGCGCTTCGCTAGCGATGCACTTCAATTCTAAGGCTTGGATCGGTCTCGAACTGTTCGATGATCTCGTTGTACCGATCCACCATTACCGTGACCGCCGCTTTGCGGCCGTCTGCACCAAACCTGCTCCGTTCATAAAGATTGAGCGCGATGAACTGCTCGACTTCGAAAACGTCAATGCGGTCACCCAGCCCTACATTGCCGGCGAGACCTTCTGCGACGGTCACGCCGCCCTGTAGCGTCACCAACATCGGCCGGTATCCGTCGTTCAAGTTGTCGCGGCACTTTTCGATTACCGCTTCGCCCGGGGATGTGGTGACATGAATCGCCGTGTCCCCGATGAAGAAATCCCCGGCGCGCGCACTCGGAGCGTCAGCCGACGAAAAACTGTTGTGCGCCACGGTTCCCTTTCCGAGCGCGCAATCAAGCTTCGCCCCGACTAAATGTTGGAGCACTGCGCCCGCATAATAGACCCCTGGAGAGGTTTTCTGCCGTTCCACAGCCTGTGCGGTTAAATCGCGCACGACGGTTCGCAGGCTCCGCGATGCATCGAGCTTGATTTTGAAAGGCTTGGCCGCAAAGAACTCGTGAACGCGCTCGATCCAAAACGCCTCGACCGCATCAAGGTCAACGTTCCCTCTGCCTTGCAGTTCATTCAGGAACGCGGCATGCTCGCGCATATTGTTGAGACTGCCGCGCGATGTGCGGCCCCTTCGGATGCCAACACCCGCGAGATGCCGTATCGTTTTAGTATCGCTTGCACGGCGCCTTTGCCCAAACCAAGAACCTGACCGCCGCCTTCCGTCAACAGCTTCCCTGTGTCGAGCGGGAGGCCCATTCTCCTGGCGTGTTGCGTAACGACCAAGGCAACAGACAGCGGACCCTTGCCGCGGAAAGCCTTATTCGCCGTGAAAGCAGTAAGTTCTTGCCGATGCGCGCCAACCATGCCTCACGCCGCCGCCTCCCTCTCCCGCTGTGCTCCACCGGCCAGCAGAGGCTCCAAAAGACAAGCCGCGAGGAAACGAACTACGGGAACAACAACGCCGTCCCCGGCAAGATGGTAGGCTTCGTTGTAATTGTCAGGAAGCTTGTAACTCTCCGGCAGCCCCATGAGTGTGGCAGCTTCGCGGGGCGACAGCAACCGCGACCGAACCTTATCTCCCTCCACGATCATGATGAACTGCCGGCTCGAACCGCCGACCGGCGTGCGGAGGCATCCCGCCACGTCATCGAAGCGGATTTCGGCGCGCTGCGCACGGTTTCCTTCTTCGTCTGTGCGCGTGCGCTTGTAGACGCCTCCGACGATCCGCCTGCCCATTCTCTTGGCCTGCTCGACCTTTTCGCGGTTGATCGGACTCATCATCGCCAGCAGCCGCCGGGTATCTGCGGGACTGTGCCATTCAACGCCTTGCGGCTGATCATCGATGATATCGGCGAACTTCACCTTGCGGGGCGGAGGCGCCGGCAAATTCCACCATATCCAGGCTGCCTTCGATCCATGGGGCAACTTTTCGTACGCGCCGATAAGATTCGCGGGATGCCAGAGGGGGTCGGCGCGATCCTTCGCGAATTCCTCGGGAACTGTCCGGTCCTTGTCAACCGCGACGACAAAGAGCCGCGGACGCGACTGCGGCACGAAGCGCGCGGCATCTACGACGACAGCGCCGAATCGGTATCCGCCAGCCGCGAGAGCATCGCCGATTGCCGCAAAATCCTTCCCGTCGTGCGATGTAAGTGCGCCGCACACATTTTCGAGCACAATGAGAGATGGGGCGCGGCTTTCATCTCCAAGCGCCTTCATCAGGCGCCAGAACAGCCAAAACGTTCCCGACCGTACACCTTTCAACCCGATATAATCGCCTGCCAATGATAAATCCTGACAGGGAAAGGAAGCCCACGCCAGATCGGCGCGCCCCGGCGGGTCCGCCGTAGTCAACGCGCCAACATCCTCGATTTTCAGGCGTTCGCCTCCCCAGTTCGCGGCGTAGCTGGCGCCCTTTTTGGTGTCTATGTCGTTCGCGAAAAGACACTCCCAATCTTCGCCAAGGCCGGATCGCACCATCCCGCCACCCGCGAAGAATTCATAGAAAAATGGCATAGCGTTACCGTTGCTCTTTGAAGAGCGGCCATTTGTCCGCGATGTACTTTTCCGCGGCATCACGCACCACCCAGGCCAGCGATACTTTTTTCTCCTTGGCGATGACTTCTAGATTCTCGTAAACGTCGCGCGGAAAACTGACCGAGGCGCGAACGGCCGCCCCGTTTTGGCTTTTCATTTTCTTTCCGTGCCTCTTCCTGGCTTTCAAACGGGTATCCTTCACCACAGTACACCATCTTGGTGAGGAGCAATGGGGCTATTTCCCAACGCCACGTTAGCCTTAGAGTTTTTTTATCGACGAGTACCGGCCTGCTCTGCAGCGAAAGTGAAATCCTACCCCGAAGCCTCGACGCCCCCGCCGCTACGCCTCGCGCGCGCTTTGGCCCACCAAGATGATTTGATAGCCAAACAGAGACGGCAACAGCCGCGTGACCACGCCCAGACAGCGGTTGAGAACCTTTAAAAGCGGCGTGTCCGGCCTTAGCCCCAGCGCCAGCTCCAGAGGAATCACCGTCGCCGTTTCTTCCAAGATGCGGTATCCGGATTGGGTCAGCAAGCGGCGGGCGGTTTTCCGCGTGAAGAAACGCTGATGGGTGTTATCCAGTATGCCGCGTTCGGCGTAATCGAACGTTCCGAAGAGCAGCATCAAGCGCACGCTGATATTCGCGATATTTGGGACGGACACGACGACCTCCCCGTTTTTTCCGAGCAGGTTGCGGCACTGCTGCAGAATGCGCTCGGGGCTTTGCAGGTGTTCGAGGACGTCCAACAGCAGAACGCGGTCGAAGCGCTTGCCGTTTAGCTGAGCGGCGACGCCGTCCAGGCCATCGTTCAGGTTGGCGCTGCGGTAATCGCACAGCGCCGTGGTCTGGGAAGGCTGTGGAAGGGCGTCGACGCCGGTAACGCGATTTCCGTTCTTCGCCAGTTCCGCCGCAAAAAACCCTTCGCCGCATCCGATGTCGAGCACCTCGCGGCCGGCGCCGGTAAAGCGCAGCGCGTAATAATGACTCGAATACTTGCTGTGCTTGATGGGATAGTGAATGAAATATTCCTGGAACTCCGGGTGTCGCCGCAGGGAGCGGGCCGTTTGCTTATAGCGGCGCACCGCTTTAAAGACGTCGCGCGCATACCTCATCCCGTTCACGTAACAGATTTCCGTGCCGTAATACGTTGGGATGGGCACCTCGCGAATCGCGAAGTGCTGGTGCTGGAGCTTGATGATGATTTCCGTATCGAAATGGAAATCGTTGGTCATGTGAGTAAAGTCGATCTTCTTCAGCGCATGAAGATTGTAAGCGCGATAGCCGCTGTGAAATTCGGTCAGATTAAGGCCCAGCGCGCGGTTCTCGAAGACCGAAAGGATGCGGTTGCCGAGGTATTTGTAGAGCGGCATGCCGCCCTTGAGGGGGCCTCCGTAAGTCTTCATCATGCGCGAGCCGAAGACCGCGTCGGCCTCGCCCATTACGATCGGATGATAGAGGTGCGAAAGGATCTCAGGGGCGTATTGCCCGTCGCCGTGCAATAAAACGACGATGTCGAAGCCTTTCTCGATAAAGTATTGATAGCCGGCCTTCTGGTTTCCTCCATAGCCGAGATTCCTGGGGTGCCTCAGAACCTGCAGCTTGGGAAGACCGCGCAGGGTCTTGAGCCCCATGGCCAGCTCATACGTGTCGTCCTGGCTGGCATCGTCGAAAACGGCAATCTCCTCGACATTTTTCCAGACGTCCGATGTGATGCGCTTGAGCACCTTCGTGAGCGTAGTAAGGGCGTTGTAGGTGACGATCAGGATTCCGATGCGTTTGCCGTCATTGGCGGCGAGAACGGATTCGTCGCGCAGCATGCCGGCGAAAGCGGGCAGCGGCTCAAACGGAAGCGCGCCGTCTTCCCGCTGCACGTCTTCTTGCCCCGCCTGGCGCGAGATGTTCGCGGCATTATCCTTCAAGGCCGGCATAAAAAGCGGCGAGACGCGCTACTGCACAATTGTGGCATAGGCCCAAGGGGCAATGCGGGACGGATACGCCGTTCGATATGATACGCCTGTATGGCCTTCGAAGCGGCCTCGCACGGCCCGGCGCTCGATCTCGCTGTGGTGATTCCGACCTATAACGAGAGCGCCAATGTGATGCCGCTGCTCGAACGCCTGCGCACGGCGTTGCGGGGAATCGAATGGGAGGCGGTCTTCGTGGATGACAATTCTCCGGACGGGACCGCCGCGGTGGTGCGCCGGATTGCGCGCACGGACGCGCGCGTCCGCGTCATTCAGCGCATCGGGCGGCGCGGCCTCGCATCTGCCTGCATCGAGGGCATGCTGGCGACTCCGGCCCCTTACATCGCGGTGATCGATGCCGATCTGCAGCACGACGAGTCGATTTTACCGCGCATGTACGAGAAGATTCGCGCCGGATCGCTCGACCTCGTGATCGGAAGCCGCAACGTCGAAGGCGGCAGCATGGGCGAGTTCGCCAAAGAGCGCGTCATGCTCAGCGGTCTGGGATCGCGCCTCAGCCGGGCGGTGTGCAAATGCAACCTGAGTGATCCGATGAGCGGATTTTTTCTGCTGGAGCGCGGTTTCTTCGAGGAAGTCGTGTACCGCTTGTCCGGAGTGGGTTTCAAGATTCTGGTCGACATCGTGGCATCGTCCGAACGGCCGGTGCGGTTTGCGGAGGTACCCTACCGCTTCCGCAACCGCGAGCGGGGAGAGAGCAAGCTGGACATCAATGTCGGCCTCGAATACGTGCAGTTGCTGATCGACAAGGTCATGGGCAACGTGCTGCCGTCGCGCTTCGTCATGTTCGGCATCGTGGGGGCGGCTGGGCTTCTGGTACACCTCGCGATCCTCGCGCTGCTCTATTATTTCGCGGGATATAAATTCCTGTATGCGCAGGCCGTGGCCACGCTGGTGGCTATGACCTTCAATTTCCTGGTCAACAATCTGACCACGTTCCGGGATCGCCGGCTGCGAGGATCGAAGATCGTAACAGGACTGCTGATTTATTATGTGGCGTGCTCGATTGGCGCCGTCACGAACTTCAGCTTCGCGCAGATCCTGCTGACGGCCGGGCTGCCCTGGTACTTGGCCGGCATCCTGGGAATGACCGTCAGTTCGGTCTGGAACTACGGCGTGAATACGATTTTTACCTGGAAACGCGGCGTACAGGCGCTTGAACGACGGCGGGCGGCGGTTTCCGTCCGGACCGTAATATAGAGCGCGGGTTATACTGGAAGTTAGCGCGGCGCGCAACCTCGGGGCGTGCCATAAGCGTCTCCTCAAGAGAAAGAGAACACACCCTTGATGGTCCGATTATTCACCCCTTTCGGTATCTGCTTCATTGCTACGGCCTTGGCGGGCGCCGCTTGCGCCCAGAATCAGAAAGCCGCTCCGTCCACGCCGGCGCACAGCGGGGACAAGGCGGCCTCTTATTATCACTATTCTCTGGGTCACCTTTACGCGGAAATGGCCGGAGCCTACGGGAACCGGGGCGATTATTTCAACAAGGCCATCGAGAATTACCGGCTGGCGATGAAAGAGGACCCGAGCGCCAGCTTCATCGGCGAGGAGCTCTCCGATCTCTATATTCAATCGGGACGGCTGCGCGAGGCGGTTACGGAGGCCGAGGAGGCGCTGAAGCAGAACCCGGACGATTTGAACGCGCGCCGCGTGCTGGCCCGCATCTATACGCGTCTGATCGGCGATCCGCAGAGCCGTCTCGACGAGACGATGCTGAAGAAAGCCGTCGAGCAGTACCAAAAGATCACGGAAAAAGACCCCTCCGACAGCGAAAGCTGGCTCATGCTCGGCCGCTTGGAAACGGCCGCCCACAACACCGTCGAAGCGCAGAATGCGTACAAGAAAGCCCTCGCTCTCGATCCCAATAATCAGGACGCGATCACCGGGCTGGCGATGGTTTACGCCGAAGTGGGAAACACCAAGGACGCCGCCGATCTGCTGCGCCAGGCCGCCGAGAAGGATCCCAATCCGCGCAGTTTGGCGGCGCTCGCCAAGGCTTACGAGCAGATGAAAGACTATGCGCTGGCGGCTGAGACGCTGCGGCGGGCGCTCGACATGTCTGAAGGCAATGCCGATCTGAAGCATGCCTATGCCGACGATTTGCTGCGGGCGGACCAAACCGACGCCGCGCTGAAGGTTTTTGAGGAGCTTGCGGCGGCCGATCCGAAGGATGCCGCTTCGGAGCTGCGTATTTCGCAGATCTACCGCCAAAAGCACGATTTCGCGAAAGCCCGTGCGGCGGCGGACAAGGCCAAGGCAGCAGACCCGAACGACATCGAGGTCCGCTACAACGAGGTTGCCGTTCTCGAAGCGGAAGGCAAAGCGCCGGAGGCGATCGCCGCCTTGAAGGAGATCATCGACAGCACATCGCACGCCGGCAGCGAAGAGGGCCAGAAAAAAGTGCGCGCGGAATTGCTGACGCGACTGGCGTACCTGTATCGCGAGAGCGAGCAATGGGGGCCCGCGGTCGAAGCGTTCCGGCAGATTATTACCGTCGATCCGGATGAAGCCGGCCAAGCCGAGGCCCAGATTGTCGACACCTATCGAGCCGCCAAGGATTTTGCGAAGGCGCAGCAGGAAGCCGACGCGGCGTTGAAAAAATATCCCTCCGACCGCGCGGTGAGGACCATGCACGCCTCTCTGCTGGCCGATATGGGTAAAACCGATGGGGCCATCACCGAGACGAAGTCGCTGCTGGACGGCAACAATAAAGACGATCGCGAAACCTGGATCGCGCTGGCGCAGATCTACGACAAAGCGAAGAATTGGCCGGAGATGGGCAAGGCGCTCGATCAGGCCGAAAAACTCGCTGCTTCAAAAGAAGACAAAGAAAATATTTATTTCATGCGCGGGGCAATGTACGAGCGCATGAAGAAGTACGACGAAGCCGAAGCGGAATTTCGCAAGGTGCTCGAGATTAATCCGGATAATTCCTCGGCGATGAATTACCTCGGCTACATGTTCGCGGACCGCAACGTGCGGCTGCAGGAGGCCGAGAGCCTGATCAAGAAAGCGCTGGACCAGGATCCCAACAACGGCGCGTATCTCGACAGCATGGGCTGGGTATTTTTCCGCCAGAACAGGCTGCCGGAAGCGGAGGAGAATCTGCGCCGCGCCCTGCAATTGATGTCCAGCGATCCGACCGTGCACGATCATCTGGGCGACATTTATTTCCATGAAGGCAAGATTCGGGAAGCGATCGCGCAATGGCAGAGCTCGCTGAAGGATTACGACGCCAGTGCGCCGTCCGATATGGATCAAAGCGACGTCGCGAAGATCCAGAAGAAGCTTGAGGGGGCCAAGGTGCGGTTGGCGCGGGAAACCGGGGCGAAGCAGTAACTGTCGAGCCCACGCCTCACGGCGGCAATGAAACGCTCGCCGCCTGAGTTACACTCTCTGCCATGGATCGAACGAGTATTCCGCTCAATTGCCCCGGGTCGCGAGATAACCTTACCGTCATTGTTCCCACCGCAGGACAAGCCCAGTACGGCGTCGGTCATCCTGAAAATACCGGCGACTGCAACTTGTTCCTCGGCGCTCTCGATGGCGATGGGAATCCCATTAATCCGCAAAACGACGTTCAACTTTATCCCGGCGACAGCATCCACTGGTATTACCCGCCGAAAGGCGCGGTGCAGATCGTGGCCGTTTGCGCCAGCGATTGCCATGGTCAGGCGGTGCTGGAATTCGACACGCCAGTCGGTTAATCTATGGTGATCCGCAGCGGCGGATGGAGGCGCGCCGCGAGACCGCATACCGCAAAACGAACGATGCCGGCTCCGGCGTGGCCAGCGTAAAGCCGAATTGCGCGATATTGCTGGAAAGCTGCACCGTGCCAGTCGGCGGGATCCCCGTGGTTTGGCTGAACACGTCCTCCACCGAGCCACCGGGCGGACTGAAGCTTTTCCCGTCGAATCCGGCCGATCGATCGGTTGACTCCGGTGAGTCCCATTACTTGCGTATCGATCATAAGGAAACCCTGAGGCGGGTTGTACAAGAATGGCGTGCTGAGCGTAATAACCATGTCGAAGGGACATGGGCTTAGGCCGCGCGCAACCCAGGCTGTTGACATACGCCAGTGGAAGAGGGCCAGCGTATTGTTCGAAACGAGGTTCGTGGCAAAGTTTGGAGTGATCAGCGTGTTGGCGCCGGCGCTGTTGGGCGGACCGGCGCTCGTGGACATATAAGTGTTAAGCGACATCCCTATCCAGTCTATGGGCTCCTCCGGCGAGGTTCGGTAGGCGAACTGTGTACTCAGATGCTTCCCGGAACGGAACTATTGGCAGAAAAGCGGACATTTCTCTCCTGAAAATTCGGAGCGTAATGCTTGCCCGGGAGTACGGGCCTCGGAACGAAGACTACGCTGCGGGTTGAATTGAAACCTGATGTCCCAGCTTTTCGAGCCGCTTGACTAACCGCTTAGTCAGGCGCTCTCGATCCAGGCGATCGAAATAGCCCTCACCCAAATCGGAGAACCTTCGCCCGGTCCACAGCAGCAGATAGCCGGTGGACAATAATGCATGGGCGACTGCCATGATGGCGCGCTTCTTTCCTTTGCGGGCCGCCAATCGATGATAGAACGCTTTAAAGTAGGAGCCCTTCGTCATGCTTGCGCCCCAAGCGGCTTGCGTTAGCGCCCGCCGGAGCCAGACATTGCCCCGCCGCGTCCTCCCGCTTTTCCGTTTTCCTGCGCTTTCCTCCTGCCCGGGACACAAACCCGCCCATGAAGCCGCATGTGCGGCATCGGGAAACTGGCTCATGTCTGCACCCAACTCGGCTACCATCGTCCAAGCCGTAATCCGGTCAACTCCTGGCAGGCTCATCCACGCCTCGACCGCTGGCGCAAAAGGGCGCATCTGCTCCTCGATTCGCTGGTCGAATTTCGCGATCCTCTCCACTAACTCATCCCAGTGCGCCAGCCACTGCTCCAGCAGAAAACGATGGTGCTCGTTCAGGGTTCCTGTAGCCGCCTGCCGCAACACGGGAATTTTGCCGCACAGCCGTTTGCGGGCCAACTGCGCCAAAGCGTCCGGATCTGATTCCCCGCGCACCATGGCGCGCAGCATCGCCCGGCCGGAAACCCCCATCACGTCGCTCATTACGCTGCCCAGCTTGATATTGGCGTCCTCCAGCACCTTCCGGATGCGATTACCGATGCGGACCTGTTCCTGCTTGAGCGTCGTCCGGCTCCGCGTCAGATCCCGCAACTGCTGGATGGGCGGCGGCGGCACGAAACTGCCTTGCAGCAGCCCGTGTTGCATAAAATCGCAAATCCGTTCGCCGTCCTTTAGGTCCGTCTTCCTGCCCCGCAAGGCCTGGACCTGGGTGGGGTTCGCCAGCAGCAACTCGAACTGTCCTTGTAAGATATGCCATACCGGTTTCCAGTACACGCCCGTCGCTTCCATCGCGACATGCGTCACCTGGTGGCCATGCAGCCAATCGGCTAATCGTAGAAGCTCTGCCGTGGTGGTCCCACAGCGCAGCTTATATTTTTCGCTCTTGACCTGTTCTTTGATCGCAACGCACACCGCCAGACTCGCCTGATGCACGTCGATTCCACAGCAACGCGGGTGAACTACTTCCATGCCGCCTCCTTATGTATGCACTCCGGAGGACGCCTCTCTCATTAGTCTCTCCTGCGTGCTTCCGCTCGCCTCAGCGACGAGTTTCTACGACAATTCCTTGTGCAGACCGGCGTCCTGGCCAAACTATTTGGCGGGCTTTCACAGCGCCAACAAAACTCACGGCCTACGTCCTTCGCGCATACCTCTTATTATTAAAACCCGCGCTCGCAGCCATTTTTCATGCTTCCTTGTCCGCCGCAGGCGGGTGCTGAACTATTTGGCGTTGACAGGGCATCGAGAAAAGCCCGCGATCAAGCGCCTCATCGGCGCGGGCGGAAGCGCTCTCGACGACAAACTCGCTAACAGATTCGATGGATCGCTCTTGCGCCCTCCTGGAGCGTCTGCGCGCAAAATTCAGATGTATATCGAAACAATGCCTTCGTGGGACGATGGATCGGTTGCCGGTCGTTGAAGCCGGAGTGAACGATTTCTCCCAAGCGCCGGGGGGTCATTCTCTTCATGTCCTGCGCTGTTAGTACTCTGGGATAGGCTCTGATAAAGCTCTGACATTAGATCCTCTCCTTGTGGGTTCATCAAGCCACTTGGAGAGGATTCTACTCCCGCAACGGTCAAACCTCTTCGAGTCTCACTGGTCGAACCAGTGGCTTACCCATGTAGTTATTAAGAGAACTATGATCTAACGTCGGCCCAGGAAAACGAGTTGCCGCCTTACCGCGCCGGCGTGGTGCGATTCCGCTATTTGCCCGCGAGGTGATCCTGATCGCGCTAACCCGGTTCGTCCGATCCGGAGCGCGTCCATTCCTTCCAGAACATCGTCCCTCGCGTCACGCCATGACCTCCTCCGAATTGCGGCCGCGAAGTTATAGGCGACTGCGGACAATTGAAGCGCATACCGAATTGTCGTCGAGACCGCGCCATCGAAACGCCCACTGGTCATCGAGAAGAGAGGATCTTTAACCTTCCGCAGCGCTCGTCTACATTGCTCCCGCTGTGCTATAGATACACCTTACAGATTTAAGGAGGCCACGTGCAGCGGCGGCGTTTTCTCGAAAGCTCACTACTCGGCGGTGCTGCCGCTTTGCAGGCGCAAACGCCTTCGGCGCTTCGCGAGCCCGAATCTGGCGGTACGGGAAGCACCTCGTATCAGCTCCCCATGATGATTGAGGGCCGGAGGACAGGGAAGCCGCGCTTAGGCCAGGTTGTTGTCGCCATTCAGCCGCACTGTGACGATGTGCCGATCTTCGCCGCCGGAACTGTGCTGAAGCTTATCGATGAAGGCTGCGCCGGATATCTGATCACGATGTCGGACGACTCCATGGCCGGCACGGGCGCAACCTACGGCGAGATCATCCTCAAGAATGAGCGGGACACGATGGAGGTCTCCAGGCGCCTGGGTTGCAAAGACGCCTTTTTCATGAAGTACCCGAATCACAACATGGATGCGTGGCCCATTGTCGAGATGCGTTCCCGTCTCACCTTCCTATTCCGGCTGTTAAAGGCCGACATCGTTATTGTTTACGACCCGTCGTCGCTATACGAGCGCAACCCCGACCACTACGTGACGGCGCGAGCGGTCGAATGGGCCGCCGCGATTTCCGGGGCCCATTGGGATTATCCGGAGCACTTCAAGGCGGGGCTTACGCCGCACGCTCCGAAAGAACGTTATTACTTTGCGCGCGGACCGCAGTTGGTGAACCGCGTCGTGGATATAACGGATTTTATGGATCAAAAAGTTGCGGTGAATCTTGCAAACACAACGCAGGGTCCAGCCGGCAACGCGGGAAGCCATCTGCGCCAGAGCCTCGCCGCGCAGGGGAAACGCCTCCCCATTCTCGGCGGCGACGATGCGACCGCGAACCGTCAGTACACGAAACATTTCGCCCTCGCGCGGGACCGTATGCGTGGCCAGGCTCATGGGATCGAGTATGCCGAATACTTCCACTACATCGGCCCCGACGAGCCGGACATGGATGCCTCCTACATCCAGCAGAACGCCGTCCCGCTGTAGGCGCCCTAGTCTGGCTCATACGCGATCATAACGGCGCTATTATTCCCTTGGACCAGAATTTCATTGGACACCCGCGCGCCGAGCTCTACGATCCTTCCGCCGGCGCGCTTTCTCCGGCCCGAAACATGACTATAGCCGAGGTGCTCCACAGGGCAACTTTGCTCGCCGATGGACGGGCGCCGATCGTCGGACTGAGGGGCGCCTAACGCGGCGCATCCTGCCACTGAGGCTCCCACAACTCGATCGGGTTGGCCTCCAGGTCGTGGCGGCGAGCGAAGCGGCCGTTCGGGAACTGTTCCGGGTTCAGCTCGACTGAAATGCCCGCGGCGCGCAACTGGGCCATCATGGCGTCCAAGTTCCGCACACGGAAATTGATCCTCCAGAGCTTGCCGGCATCGCCGAAGTATTCCGTCGTTTCGGGGAAGGGCGCGAATGCAGTTGGTCCCGTTTCTTGCAACCAGGGCGGCTCATCATAACTCGAAGGAACAAGATTTTTGCCGAGGTGACCGCGGTACCAACGGCCGAGAGACTCCGGATCCAGCGCCCGAAAGAAAAATTCTCCGATTCCGTTCACCTTTTCCATGCTCGCGCCTCGCAAAGGAAACGATCACACCGCGGGCGCGTCCGCACAGAGCAGGTACGGTATGGTGCGCTGCCTTCCATGCGGTGAGCTCACGGCTAAACCATAGTTCAAGCGCCGGAGCCGCGCGCCCACAGCACAATAACCGCGACGGCGCAGAATCCCATCGCCGCAACCGTAACCCAGCCGAGAGCGCGAAGCCAGGGCGGATTGACGTGCTTACCCATGACCCTGACGTCGTTGGTGAGCAATAGAACCAGGAGGATCAGCGGCGGCGCGAGCATCCCGTTCAGCACCGCGGACCAGAACAACATCGCGATGGCATTGAAGCCGAAGGCATCCAGAGCCATGCCGATAAGCATCGAAAACCCAACCACGGCATAGAACTTTTTCGCGCTCAGTGGTTTTTCGTTCAGGGAACTGCGCCAGCCGGCGGCCTCGCCCAAGGCGTAGGCGCTCGATCCGGCTAAGACGGGAACGCCCAGCATGCCCGCGCCAATAAGGCCCAAGGTGAACAGCAGATAGGCGCCTTCGCCCGCCAGGGGACGCAGCGCCTCGGCGGCTTCCTTGGCGCTGACAATGTTCTGCTGTCCATGGAGGTGCAGAGTCGCGGCGGTGGTCAGCATGATAAAGAATGCGATCAGATTCGAAAAGAACATTCCGATCGCGATATCGTTCCGCGAGCGTTTCAACTCCTCGTCCGTCGCGCCTTTTCGTTTTATGAGCGTATTGCGTCCAATGGCGCGCTCCTCCTCGACCTCCTGCGCGGCCTGCCAAAAGAATAGATAAGGCGAGATGGTGGTCCCCAGAATGGCGACTAGCGCCGATAGATAAGTGGCGTTCCATTCCAAGTGCGGTATCAACGTAGCGCGCAAGACCGCGGCCCAATCGGGCCGGGACAGGAACGCGGCGATCACGTAGGCGAACAGCGCCAGCGTCATCCATTTGAAGATCCGCGCGATGCGGCGATACGATGTCCAGAACAGCAGCGCTACGATGAGCGCGGTGAACAGCGGCGTCCAGAAGAGCGACGGCGCTTTCGTTACGAGCTGCATGCTCTCACCCATTCCCGCCAGATCGGCCGCGATATTGACGGTATTGGCGACGATCAATATGGCGCAAGCTCCCCATAGCACCCAACGCGAATAGCGGCGCCGGACCACCCCGGCGAGCCCTCGGCCGGTCACCATTCCCAATCGCGCGCACATGATTTGTACCGCGGTCATGAGCGGAAATGAAAACAGCGTGGTCCACAGCGGGGCGTAGCCGAAGCTCGCTCCGGTAACCGAATAGGTCGAGATGCCCGATGGATCGTCGTCCGCGGCGCCGGTGATCAGACCCGGCCCGAGATTCCCAAAGAAGCGACGTACACGGGCGCCAAGGACGAAGCCGCGGTCCATTCTAATGGCCGCCCGGGTATGTGACGCGCGGATAGGAAATCATAACGGCCGCCGGTTGGCCCCTGGGGGCCGCCCAGTAAACCGGCGGATTCAGCTTGCGGCGCCATCCCGCCACGGAATGGCGCAGGGGTACGTCGAACCGCGCGCCGTAGTCTTCTGAGGCCTGGGTCGGCATGGGCGCGGCGAACGACATCACTCCGCCCCGGCGCATTTTGTTGCCCTCCCCGCATTCTTCTTTCGTGGAGTCGCGCTCCGGTTGCGCCCGAGCCACGCGCACCGGTTTGCGCGATGCCGCAAATCCTTGGAGCGGCGAATCACCTGTGGTGCGGTCGATTACTGTTTCAACGGCTTTGGCGTACGGCGCCTGCGCGGAACTCGCCATCGTTGCGGCCTTTCTTGAAAGGTCCACGCACCCACTGAAGCGGCGTTGGATCATAGTCCGATTTTGAAACAAATACTAAACTCGCGCGGAGGATGGCGCATACGCAAGCGGTTCAAGGCGGCTACGCCTCGATGCCCATTTGCGACAAACGATAGCGCAACGCATTGCGCGTCAGTCCCAGCAGGCGCGCGGCCTGGCTCTTATTTCCATTGGCGCGCTGCAGCGCTTCCCGAATGATCGATTGCTCAAACTCGTCGAGCGTCATACCATCCGGAAGAAACTGCGTATCGGCCGCGGCTTGATTCCGGCGCGGAGCGCTATCGAGCCGAATGTCCTCCGCATCGAGCACCGGCCCAGGGCTCAAGACCATGCTCCGCTCCATGACGTTCTCGAGCTCGCGCACGTTTCCCGGCCAGTGATACTGCACCAGCTTCTGAACGGCCGCTTCGGAAATGGAGTCGACGCGTCCGTCGACATCTTTGGCGTACTTCTTGATAAAGTGCCCAGCCAGAAACGGGATGTCCTCTTTGCGCTCGCGCAGCGGGGGAATATCGATGGGAAGCACGTTGAGGCGGTAATACAAGTCTTCGCGAAAAGTGCCCTGTTCGAGCGCCGCGCGCAGATCCACATTCGTGGCGGCCAGCACGCGTACGTCGATATGTTTGGTTTTGTTACCGCCCAGCCTCTCAAACTCTCGTTCCTGCAAAATCCGCAGCAGCTTCACCTGAATCGACGGCGGGACGTCTCCGATTTCATCGAGAAACACCGTCCCAGTATCGGCCAGCTCGAACTTCCCGATCTTCATCGCGTTGGCGCCGGTGAAGGCGCCTTTCTCGTAGCCGAACAGCTCGCTTTCCATCAGGTTTTCGGGAATCGCGGTGCAATTGATTTTGACGAACGGCCGGTCCGCCCGAGGCGAATGCTGATGAATGGCGCGCGCGATCATGTCCTTGCCGACGCCGCTTTCTCCCGCCAGCAAGACCGTGGCTCGCGTGGGCGCGATGCGGGTTATGGTCGCGAAAATCTCCCGCATTCCCGGACTCCGGCCCACTAGGTTTGAAAATTCATAGCGCTGGCCGAGCTCCTCGCGAAGCTTTTGATTCTCGTCGCGGAGGGAACGAACTTCGAGCGCTTTTTCGACCACGGCCATGAGATGATCGAGCGAAAACGGCTTGGGGAGGAAGTCGACCGCGCCGCTCTTCATTGCCTCCACCGCGTTTTCAATGGTTCCGAAGGCGGTCATTACGATGACGGGAGTGCGCGAGTTCTGGCGCCGCATTTGGGTCAGGAATTCAAGACCGGTCATGCCCGGCAAGCGCAGATCGGTGAGAACCAGGTCGGCGCGATCCGCAAGTTTCGTCGCCTCTTCGGCCGACCCGGCCTGATCGACTTCAAATCCGGCGCCCTTTAGCTGCAGCTCGATTACGCGCCGCAGCTTGGCTTCGTCTTCGATTACGAGAATGCGTCCGTTCATTCGAGGGACCTACTCCGTGGCGGGGCGGCCGTTCATAGGCAAGTACACGCGGAAGGTGCTGCCATGGCCCGGCTCGCTTTCAACAGCCATACGGCCGCAGTGCTCATCCACGATTTTGGACACAATTGCAAGCCCGAGTCCAACGCCGCTTCGCTTGGTCGTGAAGAAGGGGTTGAAAATGTTTTCAAGGTGCTTCGGCTCGATGCCGGCTCCAAGATCGATAATCGCGATCTCGGCGGTGTCGTCGACCTGGCGCGTTTTTACCGTAATGATCCCTTGCGGCGGGCTGGCCTGCGCGGCGTTCACGAGGAGATTGTATACGACGCGCTCCATCAGCTCGGCATCGAGCGGAAAGGGTGGGATACCGGGGTCGTAATTCTTGTAGATGGAAACCTGGAACGGCGGCCGTTGCCGCTCCACTTGATCGATGGCGCGATCGATCACCTGGCTCAGATCGGCTCGATCGAGGCGCAGGGCGAGCGGACGCGCGAAATCAAGAAAGCGCGTGACGAGGGAGTTGGTGCGGTCCACTTCGGTCGAGATAAAATCCGCCATTTCACGCGCCACGCCGTCGGCGGCGCCGAGATTCTTCGCGAGCATTTCAGCCGACGCTTTCATGGTTCCGAGCGGGTTGCGCAGCTCGTGCGCCAAGCCGGCCGATAACTGTCCCAACGCGGCCAAGCGGTCCGATCGCCGCACGGCGGACTCGGCCTCCTGCAAATTGCGGTTCGCTTCGGCGAGTTGTCCGGCGGCGGCCTGAGCCTCGCGGGCAGCCGCGCGATTCGCTTCCGCGAGCTGCTGCGTGAGATAACCGACCACGATCAGCATCAACGTGCGCAGGATTAGCTCGCTGTAAGCGTCGGGATCGAGCTCCTTGTCCGCTGGAATGAAAAAAATGAACGACAGGTACGCGCCGCACGCCATCAGCGTTTCGATCATTGCGCCCGCAAGCCCCAATGTGGTGGCGGCCGAGATCACGGGCAGCAGCAGCACCCAGAAATAGCTGCTCGCAATGCCGTCTGTCCAACCCATCAGGACATAGCACACGGCCAACTTGAAGGCGAAGGAAACCACGCTGCCGCGCTTCATCGACAACAGGCGCCGTTCCATGACCTGAAACGCCCCGAGCACGCCCAGCAGCGTGATCATCTCGGGCGAGCGATGCGGACCGAAAATCGCGAAGGCGGCGAAAAATAAAATCCAGACGAGATCCTGCGGCCGCACGAAACGGCTCAGGCCCGCGTTGTTCGCGGACGTGGGCGACGACATCTCCAAGCAGCCATCTTATACGGAATGTGACACAATGAGGGTAAATAAGCAGTTTCATGACCAATCCCGAAAATTTAGCGGCGCCCGAGGAAGGCCAAGCTGCGTCCGCCGAGGACAATTCCTTCGGCGATATCCTGTCGCGATTCGAACGGGAGCGCCATGCGAACGGCAGCGAGGCGATTAAGGGCACGGTTGTTTCGATCACGCCGGAATTTGTGTTCGTGGACATCGGTCGCAAGATGGACGGCCTCATTCCCGTTGAAAAACTGCGCGGCGTGAACGGCGAGCTCCCCGTGCGCGCAGGCGACGCGATCACGGTCACGGTGACCGGCCGCGATGAGGAAGGACTCTATCGGCTTTCGACCATAAGAGTGGAACGTCCCAAGGACTGGAGCGCACTCGAAAAGGCATTCGCGGAACATCGCGCCATTGGGGGCGTGGTCGCGGAAGTGATCAAGGGCGGCCTGCGCGTGGATGTGGGGATGCGTGCGTTTATGCCCGCATCCCGCAGCGGCGCGCGCGATGCGGGCGAAATGGAAAAGCTGGTCGGCCAGGAAATCCAATGCAAGATTGTCAAGCTGGACACGGCCAGCGAGGACATCGTCGTGGACCGCCGGGTTGTTCTCGAGGAAGAGGCGGCGCGCGCTAAGGAAAAGACCTTTTCCGATCTGCGCGAAGGCGTGGTGGTGCGCGGCACGGTGCGGACATTGACCGGCTTTGGCGCCTTTGTCGATATCGGCGGCATCGATGGACTGCTGCATGTCGGCGACATGGCCTGGCAGCGCGTGGAGAAGCCGTCCGACGTCGTTTCTCCGGGCGACGTCATCGACGTAAAAATTCTCAAAGTCAACCCGCGGACGCGCCGGATCTCCCTAGGCCTGAAACAGCTCCAGCCCGATCCCTGGACGCTCGCGGGCGAGCGCTTTCACGCCGGCGATCGCGTGCGCGGCGCGGTGACGCGCGTGACGGATTTTGGCGCCTTCGTCGAGCTTCTTCCCGGCGTCGAAGGTCTCATCCACGTTTCCGAGTTGTCCTGGTCGAAGAAGCTGAAGCGTCCCATCGACGTTGTGAAACCCGGCGAAATGGTCGAGGCCGTCGTGCTCGGAATCAACCCGGCGGAGCGGCGGATTTCGCTCGGTCTGAAGCAGGCCTTGGGCGATCCCTGGGAAGAAGCGGGGAAGAAATATGCGCCGGGGACCGTGGTCGAAGCGCCGGTAGCGAGCTTCACCAACTTCGGGGCTTTTTTGGATTTGGGCGATGGCATCGACGGGATGATCCATATTTCGGACATCAGCCGCGACAAGCGTCTCAACCATCCCCGCGAGGCGCTCACGACGGGGCAGACGGTCCGGGCCGTGGTCCTTGAAATGGACCGCGCCAAGCGGCGCATCAAGCTCGGAATGAAGCAGCTCGAGCCGACTAGCGTGGATACGTATATCGCGGAGCACCAACAAGGTGAAATCGTAACCGGCCGCATCGTCGAAGTGAAGCAGGGCCGCGCAAAGGTGGAGCTCGGGGAGGGCGTTTTCGCGGAATCGAGCGTCGCGGCGGCTTCCGAGGGTCCCGTGGCGGAGCCGGCGGAGAGCGCCAAATCCGACATTTCGTCCTTGACCGCGATGCTTTCCGCGAAATGGAAGCAGGGCGGCGGCCGCGCCTCCGATCGCGCCGCGTCGGAGATTCGGGCAGGCGAAATCCGCAGCTTCCGCATTGTGCGACTCGACCCGGGCAGCAAGAAAATCGAGCTCGAATCGGCCGGCTAGCAGCCGGCTAGCGCCGTCAAAGCGCCCCGCATGCATCCCGTGACATTTTTCTTTGTGCCTCGTCTATCCTACTGTTGCAGGGAAAGATGGAAGCCGTGGAGGCGGGGGTGACCGCGGCGGCGGGTCGCATGGAAGAATCGGCTCTGATCCGGGCCGCCCAGAGCGGTGACGAGCGCGCGTTCGAGGAGTTGGTCGGGATGTACGACCAAAATGTCCTCCGGCTCGCCCTGAATCTGCTGCGCTCGCCGGAGGACGCCAACGACATCTACCAGGAAGCTTTTCTGCGGGTGTACAAGAACCTGCATACGTTCCGTTTCGATTGCAGCTTTCATACCTGGCTGTACCGGATCGTGACGAATTTGTGTCTGGACGCGCTGCGCAAGCGCAAGGTTCGCAAGGAAGAGGGAACGGTGGTGGAGACGCGCGAGGGAATCTTGGACCGCATGGATACGCTCGAAGAGGAGCGGGCCGATGGCAATCCGCAGCGGCGCCTTTTGAGCCGCGAGCTTGAAAGCAGAATCCGGCGCGTGCTGGAGGAATTGACCGCGCGGGAGCGCCTGGTTTTCGAGATGAGGCATTACCAGGGAATGCGTTTGCGCGCGATCGGCGAAGCGCTGGGAACTTCGGAAGAGGCCGCTAAGAACTGCCTGTTCCGCGCCACTCAGAAAATGCGCGCGGCATTGGGAGAATTTGTATGACGTGTGAAGAAGTACGGGAATTGGTTCCGCTGCTGCTGTATGGCGAGCTCTCTTTCGACGACGAAGAGCTTCTGGAGTCGCACTTGGAGCGGTGCAAATCCTGCGGCGTGGCGCTGCGGCGCGAGCGCGCCCTGCATCGCGCCCTCGATACGTTTGAGCTGCCGTCTTCGGCGGCGCTGCTGGCGCGCAGCCGGGAGCAGCTTCGCCGCGCCATAGCCGCCAGACCCTCGCGGGACGAGAGTTTCTGGAGCAAGCTCCGTGGCGGCTTCACGATTCATATCCATCCAATTCCGGCCGGAGTGCAGCCTCTGGGAGCCCTGGCGCTGATAGCCATGGGATTTTTCGGCGCCCGCATGCTGCCGTCTTCCGCTCCCCGCGGCGGCAACTTTGAGACCGCCGGCTTTACCGCGCCCCTGGCGTCGCGAGTTCGCTACGTGGAGCCGGAG
Source organism: Bryobacterales bacterium (assembly GCA_963838885.1). GTDB lineage: Bacteria > Acidobacteriota > Terriglobia > Bryobacterales > Bryobacteraceae > JAICMB01. The sequence continues at coordinate 134,011 of CAWITB010000029.1, forward strand.
CAGTCCGGCAAAGTGCAAATCGTGGTGGAGGAGACGCGGCAGCGGGTGCTCTCCGGCGCTATCGACGATCGCAATATTCAGGATCTCCTGTTGGAGGCCGCACGCGATCCGGGCGACGCTGGGCTGCGCGTGGAATCGGTGGACCTGCTCAAATCGAGGCCGCAAACGCCCGAAGTTCGCGATGCTCTTCTCTACGTTTTGCAGCGCGATCCGAATCCCGGCGTGCGCCTGAAGGCGCTCGAGGGTCTGAAGAATTCCTCCGCCGACCCGAGCGTGCGGCAGGCGCTAACGCGCGTGCTTCTGTCGGACGACAATCCGGGCGTCCGCACGCAGGCCATCGACGTTTTGATTCAGCATAAGAACGACACCATGGTGGGAGCCCTGCAGGAACTGCTGCGCAAGGAAGACAACGGGTACGTACGCCTGCGCTGCCAGAAGGCGTTGCACGAAATGAATGCATCGGTGGAGACGTATTGATCCGATGATGTGGCGCATTGCAATCTGGATCGCCGCCGCGGGCTGCGCCGTGCAAGGCGCGGGCGCGCAGACGGCGCGATCGCTGGCGCGCGACGGCCAGTACTGGATTCAGACGGGGAATGGAACGTTTTCGGTGGCGCCGGGCGGCAGGTTGCGCATTGTCGCCAGCGGGAACGTGGAATTGCGCGGAGGCTCCGGCGATCGCGTGGCATACACGCTGACGCGCCGGCTGCTTGCCGATAGCGAAGAAGAGGCGCGGCGCGCGCTGCGCGGATTCGAGGTCAAGACCACGACGCGCGGCGATTGGATTTATTTGACGGTGACGTCGCCGCTATCGAAGACCGTCGGCGCGGACGTATCGCTTACGGTTCCCCGTTCCATGCGCGAGGCCTTCATCGAAACCCTCGGCGGCAACGTGCAGGCCTATGACTTCGATGGCAGCGTGGAAGCGCACACCGGCGGCGGGCAGGTCCACATCGATGGCGTCAAGCTGGGGGCCACGGTTCGCGCCGGGGGCGGCAACATCGTGATCGGACGCGTCCTGGGGCCGGTGAAGTGTTATTCCGGGGGCGGCAGCATGCAGGTCGATAGCGCCGGCGGAGACTCCTGGTTTGAGACGGCCGGCGGCGAGGTCTTCGTGCGCGAGGTCCTGGGACCGGTGCACGTTACGACCGGCGCGGGCAACATCCGTATTGTGCGCTCCACCGCGGCCGTGTTCGCGCGCACGGCCGGAGGGGTCATTGAGGTCGATCGGGCGACGGGCCTGGTCAGCGCGGAGAATTCCGGCGGGGCCATTCGCGTAAATGCGGCCAACGGGGTGCGCTGCGAATCCAACAGCGGCGCGATCCGGCTGCGCAATGTGGACGGTCCGCTGCGGGCGGCCACGGCGGCGGGAAACATCATCGCGGAGCTTCTGGCCGGACACGCAATCGAGAACTCTCTTCTGAGCACAAATGCGGGTGACATTACGGTTCTCATTCCGTCGAACATTGCGATGACGGTTATGGCGCGAAACGAATCGGCCGGCGCCGGGACCATCGTTTCGGATTTTCCCGAGATCCGCGTTCGCGGCGACCGCGCCGTCATGGCGCCGCTGATTGCCGAGGGCTCTCTCAACGGCGGCGGTCCGGTTCTGCAGGTGGTTGTCAGGGGCGGGAGAATATATTTGCGCCGCGAAAAATAACATTCCGGGAGACGATTGTATGATCAGATTTTTTCACGTGCCTTTAGCGGTTTTGGCGGTGTTCGCGATGAACTCCGCGCGCGCGCAGGATGAGAGCGTCCGGCAGCAAATCCACGACATGCGCCGCCAGTTACTCGAAGCCGCGCGCGCGCAGGCGAAGAGCCTGCCGAAACAGGCGCTGGATCAGCTCTACTTTCAGCTCGCCGGCAGCCTCGGACAAACCAGCTTCATCGGCGTGGGGCTAGCCGATATCGACAATGAGAGGGCGAGCGCCTTGAAGCTGCGGGACGTGCACGGCGTCGAGATCACCCGCGTGGAAGACAATAGCCCGGCCGCGAAGGCGGGTTTGAAGGTTGGCGACGTGGTGTTGGAATATAACGGCCAGCGCGTTGAAGGAATGGAGCAGTTCGGCCGCTTTGTGCGCGAGACTCCAGTGGGGCGCGAAGTAAAGCTGCTGGTCAGCCGCGACGGACAACAGCAGACCATACCGGTCGCGATCGGCGTGCGCCACGACATGCTACGGAGCGGCGACTGGAACGTCAACCCCGGCGACATGCGTCAGTTCCAGTTCAATATGCCCGAGATGATCATGCCCGAAATGCCGCAGGTATTCGTGAATGCGCGCAACGGCATTCTGGGAGTCGAGGCCGAATCCTTGAACTCCCAACTTGCCGAGTTTTTCGGCGTAAAGGAGGGCGTGCTGGTGCGTTCCGTCGTGAAGGATTCGGCGGCGGCCAAGGCCGGCATCAAAGCGGGCGACGTAATCACGAAAATCGACGGCGAAGCGGTCGCGTCCCCCGCGGACCTGTCCAACGCCATTCGGGCGGCGCGGACGAAAGGCGCCATCCCTCTTCAAATCGTTCGCGACCGGAAGGAGATGACGCTCAGCGTTACCGTGGAAAAGGCCAAGACGGAACAGCCCCCCGCTCCCCGCACGCGCACTGTAAGCGCCAGACCTGTCAGGATGTGACGCGATTCGGCCCGGCGGCGGCATCCGGCGCGGCCGCGGCTTCCGGGGCGGGCAAGCCAGGCGCGCTTGTGCCGGAGTGTCCGGCCACGGCCAGCCGGTGCACCTTCAGCAGCAGCTTGACTTCATTCCTCGGAAGTCCGAGTTTCGTGGCAATCGACTCCTCGCGCTCGCCGTGGCGGAACATACGGACAATTTGCGTACGAGCCGTGAGATTCAATCCGGATTTCGCCGGCGCCGGCGCGACGAGCAATTGCGTGCGTTCTTCCGCCGCCCTCAATTCGGCTCGCATCTCCTCCAGTTGAGTCCGCGTCTGGCGGGTGGCGGCATCCGAGCCCGCCTCCCCTTCGCGCCGGCGCTGGTCCAGGCGGTAAATTTCGCGCTTCAACGAATAGAAGAGATAGAGACAGACGCACAAGACGGCCGAAATATAAAGATAGGGAGCGATGGGAATGAAAAGTCGTTCCAAATGTGTTTACCTCACTGTTCGTAAGCGCTCTTGACGGCTGATTACCTGCTTGATGCGTACTCCGAAGTTGCCCTCCACAATGACGACTTCGCCGCGCGCGATCACTACGTTATTGACGATAATTTCGACCGGCTCCGCGATGGAGCGGTTCAACTCCACGATGGAACCGGTGGCGAGCTTGAGGACATCCCTGATGGGGAGCTCGGCGTGGCCGAATGAAACGCTCACGGGCAGCTCGACATCGAGCAGCAGATCGAGTCCTTTCGGATACCCTCGCGCCTCTGGCGCGGGGCGCCTTTCTGTTCTTGCCCCTTAGCCGCTCCGCTGTGGCGCGATTGCGGGAAGGCGCTCGCGCTGGCATCGCACAGAGCCGCCAAAGCCGGGCTGTATGCGACCTCGATGGGAAGCTCGGCCTCTTCCAGCGCAACCCGAAGCGTAACGGTTGCGGCGCCCGCTCCCGGGGCTTCGGCGCCGCCGGCGCACGCGACTTCCTTGCGCAGGCGGGCCGAAAGAGCCTGCGACAGTCCTGAAAGCGACTGGCTGAGAATTTCAAGATAGGTAGAGCGGATGTTCTCGTCGTCGGCGTCGTCGATCCCGGCCGATTTCAGGACCTCGCGGCCGATCGCTTTCCAGCTCGCCTCCGGCGCCCCGATCCACACGGAGCAATCCGCGGATACGGTGAAGGGCTGCTCCCACCAAAAGACGGGCTCTGCCGGCGCGCGTCCTTGCGCACTTTCCGGCGCGGAAGGATCGACGCCCACCCGCGGCGAGCTCCCCATCATCGAACCGAGGGCCTGCGAGAGCGCCGCCGCCCACTGCTCGATCAACCATGCGCCGCCGGCGCCGGCTTCAGGAGTCTCTGGCACCTATGCCCCTCTCTTCATGGGCCACCGTTTCTGCATATAAGCGCGCAAACGGAGAATGGCCTGTGATTTTAACTGCGACACCCGCGATTCGTGTAATTTAACCACCTTGGCGATCTCCCGCAAGGTCAGCTCCTCGTGGTAGTACAGGCTGAGCACGATTTTTTCGGTGTGCGGCATTTTTTCGATCGCTTCAGCGAGCAGTCTCTGCAATTCGAGCCGTTCGACGATGTAAGATGGCCAGTTTTCGTCATTATCGGAGATAAACTTGAGAAGATCGCGTCCGCCATCATCCGAGGGGGCCTGTTCCAGGCTGCCTAGATTTACTCCGCGGATATCGACCAGCCAGCCATGATACTCCTCGATGCCAACCTTCAGCTCCGAGGCAATCTCCTCCTCCGTGGCAACGCGATGCAGCTTCTGCTCGGCCGAGGCGATGGCAGCCTCAATCTGCTTCGATCGTTTGCGCTGCTGCCGCGGAGCCCAATCCAAGCCCCGCAGACTGTCCAGAATCGCTCCGCGAATCTTATATTCCGCATAGGTCTTCAACTTGACGTTGTGTTTCGGATCGAAGCGGTCGATGGCGGCGATCAGACCGATGGTGCCCGTGGATATGAGATCGTCCAGGTTCACGCTATCGGGCAGTCGCTCATGAATTCGCCTGGCGATCAGTCGAACCTGCGGCAGGTGTTCGAGAATCAAACGCTCGCGCTCGCCGGCGGCGGCGTCTTCATCTACCCGCTGCACCTGGTATTTGTTCACCGCTTGTTCCATTCCCAGCATCATTGGTCCTACGCGGCTGCGGTTACGCTCAGTTCTTCGTCGCTAAACTGCATATCTCGGACGATTGCCTGCACCAGGGCTTCCCGGCTGGCCGGCTCCAGATCCTCCGGAATCTGTTGGCCGCGAGAGAAGAACGAGATGGGCTTCGACATTTTGACCGAGAGATTGAGCAGCGGGCCGAATGTTTCCGTCTCGTCCAGGTGGGTAAATATCAATCTGGAGGGCGCAAACGCCTCATATTGCCCCGCGATTCGTTTCATGTCGGCCGGTTTCATCGAGGCGCTGAGGACCAGGTGGGTTTCGATCTGGGAATGGCTCGCAATGGCTTCCGCCAGATCGGCGGCATCCTCGACTTCGTTGCGGCCAAACCCGGGCGTATCGATGAAAATCAGATCCTTGGCGCGGTGTTCTTCGAGCGCTTGCGCCAGCGCGCGCGGCGTTTCGATCGCCTGGAAGCCCACGCCCGCAATCGCGGCATAGGAGCGGAGCTGCTCGAAGGCGGCGACGCGGTGGGCGTCCAGACTGAGGACTTGCGAGGACCGCCGCGTGCCCAGGCCGTAAAGTATGGCCAGCTTCACTAACGTCGTGGTCTTGCCGCAGCCGGGAGGACCGACGAGAGCAATCGCGTTTTTCCCGGCGGCGAGGGGCATGCGGCTGTCCACGTTGGCCTCTTGCCATAGCTCTGCCGCAACCATTTGCGCGCAGGAGGCGGCCGTGATTGCCCCGCCATTCGCGCTTTTATTCGTGAGCCTCCAAACGATATCCTGCGCCAGGCCGGGATCGACTTCGGCATCCACAAGCCGCGAGAATACTTCCGCGAGACTGGAGCTGGCCGCGATCTTGGCCATGCCCGCGCTCGATCGCGCCAGCGCCGAGGCAAGCCTCTCCATTTCGTGCTTCAATCCCGCTACTTCCTCCGAGAGCCGGTCCCCGGCGGGCGGCTTTGGCGCCGCGGGCTGCGCGCCGGAGCGCGCTTCGGAACCTGCTGCCGCCGCGCGCGCATCGCCGTGGCCCGTGGCGAACACGACCTCGTATTCTCCCAAGCGCCGGGCCTCGATTCCGGCCCGCTTGGTCGTGACGAGCATGGCGTCGGAGCCAAGCTCCACGCGAGCCATGTTCATGGCCGCCTCAACCGTCGCCGCAAAATAAGATTTAAGTTTCATCGATTCGATTCTCAATTGATAACGCCGAGCGAGAGCACGCGAACGCCCCCCGGGATTTCGGCGTGCGATAAGACCGTAAGGTTTGGCATCGACGCCTCCGCGATCTGCCGCGTGAAGAAACGCGAACCGGAGCTGGCGAGCACCACGATGGAGCTCTCGGAGCCATACTTGGACAGCCGGTCCAGGATCGAGCGCACGCGGTTGGGGGCAAGATTCAATTGGCTGGCCGTCTCTCCGTGCTCGACTACTTTCTCGATCTCCTGTTCAACCGCCGGGTCGAGGAAATACGCCGGCAAGTCGCCGGCGTCGTTCAGGAACGCTTTCACCACCTGCCGCCGGATCGCCTGCCGCACATACTCGGTGAGCAACGTCGTGTTTTTCGTTAGAGCGGCCGCTTCTCCCAAAGCTTCCATTATGGAAACGGCGTCCCGGATTGAAACGCGCTCTCGCAGCAAATTCTGCAAAACCTTCTGCACTGCCGCGAGAGAAAGCAATTTCGGCACCAAATCCTCGACGATCTTCGGATTTTCTTCCGACACCCGGTCGAGCAATTTCTTAGCGTCCTGGCGCGAGAACAGCTCGTGCGCATGGCGGCGGATGAGTTCCCCGAAATGCGTTCCCATGACGCTGGTCGTATCGACAATCGTGTAACCCGCCTTGCGCGCCGCCTCCACGGTCTCCGGAGCGATCCATACAGCCGCTATGCCGAAGGCCGGCTCCTTGGTTGCAACACCATCGATCTTGGCGGCGTTCTGGCCTGGATGAATGGCCATTTCGCATCCGGGGGCGAGCTCATACCTGGCAATCTCGACGCCTTTCAATGAGATCGCGTATTCCCGCGCGCGCAGCGAAAGATTATCGGTGACTCGCACGGGCGGAAGAACATAACCGAGATCGGATGCCAGCTGGCGGCGTATGCTTGCGATGCGCCGCAGCAACGGAGATTGCTGCGCTCCCTCGACCAGTTTCACCAATCCCAGGCCTACTTCGATCGCGAGCAACTCCACCTTAAGAAGAGTCTCCAGGTTCTCCTTCGCCGGAGCGGCGCCGCTGGGGGCCTTCTCGGTCGCGGCATTTTTCTGCCGCAGGCGCCATCCTGCCGTCCCAACGCCGGCGCCAAGGAGCAGAAACGGTATCTTCGGAAGGCCGGGAAACGCGGCCATGGCGATCAGAACGCCCGCGGCTAAAAGTAGCGGCTGCGAGCTGCTGAACACCTGTTTGCGGAAATCCTGCGCCAACCTGGCCTCCGAGCTCGCCCGCGTGACAATCAACCCGCCCGAGATGGATATCATCAGGGCCGGAATAACCGTGACCAGTCCGTCGCCGATGGTCAGCACCGTGTAGGTCTCGATGGCCTTCCCGAATTCCATGCCGTGCTGCAGAACGCCGATCAGAAAGCCGGCGATGATATTGATCGCGGTGATCAGGATGCTGGCCACGGCGTCCCGTTGCGTAAATCGCGAGGCGCCATCCATCGCTCCGTAGAATTCCGCTTCCGCCGCGAGCTGCTTGCGGCGCTGGCGCGCGCCGTTCTCGTCGATCAGCCCGGCGTTCAGATCGGAATCGATGGACATCTGTTTGCCCGGCAGGGCGTCCAGCGTAAATCGCGCCGTGACTTCGGAAATGCGAACCGCGCCATGATTGATGACCACGTACTGAATTGCGATCAATACCAGAAAAATCACGACGCCGATAATGTAGTTGCCTCCCACGACGAAGGCGCCAAACGCTTGGATTACCTCTCCGGCCGCATGCGATCCGCTGTTCCCGTTGAGCAGAATCAGCCGCGAGGACGAGATATTCAGCGCCAGCCGGAAGAGCGTCAGGAGGAGCAACAACGTCGGAAAAACGTTGAAGTCAACGGGCTTGACGATGTACATCGCCACGAGCAGAACGACCACCGACAATGTAATGTTCGTACTGATCAAGAGATCGAGCAGGAACGGCGGCAGGGGCGCGATCATCGCAAAGACGATGCCGAGCACCGCGACCGGCACGGAGAGCTCCGCCAGGGTAGAGGCGCGCAAACCCGCGGGTTTTACGCCGCCCGGCGCCGCGCCCCCGCGCGCCTGAATGGCCGGAAGATTCGAAACGGCGGGCATTACTGTCTCCTTGCGCGCATAATTTTGTAGATATAAGCGAGAATCTCCGCGACCGCCCGGTAAAGATGCGCCGGGATCTCTTGACCGACGTCGGCCGAGGCGTACAACGCCTGAGCGAGCGGCCGGTTCTCGACGATTGGGACCTGATGGTCCACCGCGAGGCGCCGTATGCGTAGCGCCAGATAATTCTTTCCTTTGGCAACCACCCGCGGCGCCGCCATGGAATCGGAGTCATAGCGGATTGCCACGGAATAATGAGTCGGGTTGACGATGACCGCGGTAGCCTGGGGAACCTCCCGCATCATGTTGCGGCGCGCCAAATCTCGCTGAATGCGCCGCACGCGGCTTTTCATCTGCGGATTCGCATCGGTCTCCTTCATCTCCTCCCGGAGATCCTGTTTGCTCATGCGCAGGCCGGCGCTGTGGCGTTGGAGCTGGCGGGAAAAATCGATGCACCCGAGCGCAACGAGCACCCACGCGAAGCGCCATAGCAGCTCGTGCGCCGCCTGCGCCACTACTCCCACGGCCGGACGGAGGGCCAAGAGCGGCAGCGAGAGAAACACCGTCGCATTGCCGCGGGCGATAAAGTAAATGGTGAAACCGGCGACCGGAAGCAGAAGGGCCGCCTGAATGAAAGCCCCAAGGTTCTGTCGTGGAACCTGGCGCAGGCGCGTCATGGGATTCAACTTGCTGATCTTCGGCGCGAGCCTCGCGGTCGAGATGCCCAGTTTTGTCGTTACCAGTTGAAGTCCCAGAAAGATGGCGGCCAGCGTGGCCCCAAAAATAAGAATCGGAAAGATCGCCTGATTCAAAACCGCATGATAGAATCGGCCCACTGCCGCTGCGTCCAACTGCACGCGGAAGGCCTCCGTGAGCGACTCGCGAAGGAACATCGCAACGCCGCCGGCATAGTGCTCTCCCCATGCGAACAGGACCCACACAAAGCCCACGAATTGGAGAGCGCTGACCATCTCGCGGCTGACCGCGAATTGGCCCTCGCGGCGGGCCTTTTCGAGGCGGCGCTTGGTGGGCTTCTCGGTCTTTTGTCCGTTGTCCGCCATGAATCAATGGAGCAGGCGCAGCAGCGTCTCAAGCGTTCGCGAGGCGGCGCGTTCCATCGCGAACGGATAAAAACGCAGCGTGAGAGCGAATAACGCGAGCCCGGCCAGCATCTTCGCCGAGAAACTCAAGTGCAACAGTTGCATTTGAGAGTGGACTTTTGAAAGCAGGGCGAAGGCCAGGTCCAAGAGGAGCAATGATCCAATCACGGGTAAGGCGAGGCGGATCCCGGTGGTGAGCATCATCGAGCCCAAGCTCATCACCGCTCCGCTGTTGAAGGCTTGCGACAGGGCCGCGGCATGCGTCGGCGCATTCAGGCCGATAGCCAGCAACTTGATGAATTGAGCGTCTATTCCAAGCGCAAAAAAAAGGAGACCCGCGAAGAGTGATACGGCCGTTTGGAGCACCGGCGTGTCCGCGTCCGTGGAGGGATCGACGATCGAAGCGTAGGAGAGTCCCGCCTGCAGACTGATCGCCTGCGCGGCAATTTGGAACCCTTCGAAAAGGAACGAAAGGCCGACCCCAATCACCAGCCCGAAGCCAAACTGAATGGCGACCCAGATCACGACATCGCCGAATTCCGCCCGCTCTCCGATGGCGGGCGCGAGGGGTAATAGACACACCGAAAGCGCCAGCGCCAGGACAATACGCGTTGCCGCGGGCGCAGCGACCAGACCAGGCAGCGGCGCCAGGACCAGAAACCCCGAGGCGCGCGCCAGGACCACCAGAAAACCATAGAGAAGCCCGGTCTGAATCGTGACTTCAGCGTGCATAGCGGCTGAAATCGCCGAGCAGGCCCGCCGTGTACGACATCAATCTTGCAGTCATCCAGGGCATGAGAATAAGAAGGCCAAGGAAAAACGCCGTGAGACGGGGCACCGCAGCGAAACTGTTGTCCTGAATCGATGTAATAACCTGGATCAGGCTCATTACAATACCGGCCACAAAACCGAGCAACAGCAGCGGCAGGCTGGTCCAAAAGGTTGTCATCAAGGCGTGGCGGAATATGTCGATGGCGGTTTGAGCGGTCATACCTGATAAAAGCTCTTCACCAGCGATCCGATCACCAGGTTCCAGCCATCGACGAGGACGAAAAGCAGGATTTTAAAAGGCGCGGAAAGCATCACCGGTGGAAGCTGTACCATTCCAATCGAGAGCGTTATGGACGCTACGACGAGATCGATGACAAGAAACGGCAGAAATAGAATCGCGCCGATTTGAAATCCCGTTTTGAGCTCCGAAAGCATATAGGCGGGAACTAAAATACTCAACCCCAGATCGGCGGGGCGCGCCGGCGCCGCCGTATGAGAGATCTCCAGGAGCAAGCGGACGTCCTTTTCCCGTACGTAGCGCACCAGGAAGCCTCGGAGCGGCTGCGTTCCGGCATCGAACGCCTCCTTCGAGGTTACGTCGCCCCGCTCCAGAGGTTCCCAGCCTTTGGCGTACATCTCCGCCGCGACGGGCTGCATGATCAGAACAGTCAGGAACAGCGCGAGACCAATCAGAACCTGATTCGATGGGGTGCCTTGCGTGCCCAATGCCTGCCGCAAGAAGTGCAGCACGACGGCAATCCGCAAAAACGGGGTGATCGACATAACAATCGCCGGGAGCAGCGTCAAAAGGGTGAGAACGATGACGATCTGCAGAGGCGCGCTCAACGCGCTCGATCCTTTGGCCTGAGAAAGCGTCACGCCGGGCAGAACCGCGCTACTATTCTGCGCCTCAAGTGATAGGGCAAGCGGTAGGGCCGCCAGCGGCAACAGCACAAGTCGCCTCACGATCCTGCGGCGCTTCCCTTCCCGCCCAACCCGGGCGCAGCCTCGTCCAGAAGGCACATCCCGCGCGGGTGTACCGCAACCAACATCAAGCGGTTCTCTATGCGCAGGAGATGAATCGAATGCTGCGGCGTCAATCGCATTCTGTCCAACTGTTCGATGACCCGCGTTTGCCGCCCCATGGACATCCCGGCAAAGCCTTTCTTGCGCAGCAGCCAAACGGCTCCCAAGAGCAACAGCAGAACAAACGCGACCGCCAGAAGTTGCTGCACCTATTCCTCGCGACTGAAATCGGTGATGCGGACCCCAACCGCATCCTCGATAATGACGATCTCTCCAAAACCGATCAATGTTCCTCCGATAAGAATGTCGATGTTCTCCCCCGCCGAGCGGGTCATGCGGATCACGCTGTCCACATCAAGATCGAGGATCTCGCGTATCGTGAGAATCCTGCGGTCGAGCTCCACTTCAACCTGGACCGGAACGTCCGCCAAGGAGGAGATCTCTTCAAGAGCCGTCATACGCCGCTGTTTACGCCTGCTCCCCGTTTACGCTTGCTTCAGCGCGATCGTGTCTTGAGTGAGTTGATCGACCGTCGTGACCACACGGGAATTCGCTTCATAGGCCCGCTGATAAACGATCAGATTCGTAAATTCCGTCGCGATATCAACCGTGGAAGCCTCCACGGCTCCCCCGATTACCGTGCCGCGGCCTCCCGTTCCCGGCGTGCCGATTACCGGTACCGCGGTAGCGCCGCTCACCTCGTAGTTGTTGTCGCCCGCGGCGATCAACGACTCGGGATTGCGAATACTCGCCATCGCGAGTTGTCCTACAACCGTCTGGCTGCCGTCGGTGTACTGGGCCACGATCCCGCCTCCGTTTACGATCGCTACCTGGGACAATTGCGCCGCCGGAGAACCGTCCTGGGCCGTGGCCGAAGGAGACGACGCTTGCGCGTACTGCGTAATGCGCGGCGTCGTTCCGTTGTATAGACTCCAGTTCAGCGTCATGTCCGCCGCGCCGTCCGCGAATCCCGTGATCGGCACTTGCGGCGAAGGATCCGTCGCAGCCGGCGTGGTTAGGTTTCCGTTCGCGTCGAAAGTGACGCTGCCGGTTACGGGCGTGAAGGGACTCTTGAGATCCGCGTCGGGCACCGTGATCGAGTAATTCCATTGCCCGGCATTGGTCGCATCCTTCGTGAACGCCACGGTGACGGTGTGGGAAGTTCCCAGCGAATCATAAACGTTTATGGAATCCGAAAACGCGCCGCTCGCGGCTCCGGCCGTTCCGGCCGCGTTTAAGTTGAGGTCGAACGAGAACGTGGAGGTGGCAACCGGTGCCTTCACCGATCCAACCGGCAATTGTATGTTTTCGACCGGCGCGTTTGTGTTGACCGCCCCGTTCGCAGCCGCCCAGCCCTGAAGCTGTTCTCCGGTAGGAGTCGTGAGATTGCCGTTCTTGTCGATCTGAAGGTTCCCTCCGCGGCTGTACTCCGTTTGCCCGTTTGAACCGGAAACCACGAAGAATCCATCGCCCTGAATCATGGCATCGAGCGGACCATTGGTGGTCTGCTCGCTTCCTTGCGTAAATTGGCGCAGCGTAATGGGTACGCCGACTCCGAGACCGACCTGCGTTTCTCCGGATCCAAGCGATTGCGAAACCAGGTCGTGAAACGAAACGACGTTGGCCTTGAATCCCGTGGTGTTGAGATTGGCTAGATTATTGCCGACCACGTCGATGGCGGTGCTGGTGGCGTTTAGAGCTGAGAGCGCGGTTGAAAATGCCGTAAACATATAGGGTCCTCCGCTATGAGCCGGCCGTAGGCGCCGTTGGTGTGGTTGTCCCGCCGGCAGTGGAACTGGGGCCGGTGAAATCTTGCTTGATTGAATCCAAATCCTGCCGCATCTGTAGCGATTGTTCGAGCTGGCTAAATTGCGCCAATTGCGCCACGAACTGCGTGCCGTCCTGCGGATTCATAGGATCTTGGTTCTTCAACTGGGCAACGAATAGTTGTAGAAATGTCTGCTCGTTGGCTAGCGGGTCCGTCTGGCTTGTCGATGCGCTTACCGGTAAGCCCGACGCCGGCCCTGCCGCCGCGTCTTGCGCCATGGGTGTAATGTTCATTGCGATTGCACTTCTCCTGTTGCGAGATTCTGTTCCAATTCGTCGACCCACTTGGGCCGGTTTCGACCGTTTTGATTTTGACCGGCGAAACGTTGCTGGGAGCTGTCGCGCGGGTCCTTGCCCGAATTGCCGCCGCTCTCCGATCCCTCACCATGAGCCGAAGCTGCGGGACCGGAGCCGCCGGCCAGGCGCTCTCCGGGCGACCACGCCTCCGCTTCAAATCCCTTGTGCTCCAGGCGGTGGACCAAGTCGTTCAATCCCGATTGCAGATTTTGAGCCAGATCCGCGTCGGAGGTGTGTACTGCCACGCGGAGGGATCCGGCCCGGTCGACCAATCTGATGTCCACCGGAGCGGATTCCGGAGACGCCAAGTGCATCGAGATCTCTTTCGTGGGCATTGACCGCTGTGTCAAACTTGTATCGGCATTTTGCAGCCCGGCCGCCCTTTCAGGGTCCGCAGGCGCGGACGGCGCTGCCGTCGCCGCGTTGCTCGCCGTAGGCGATTCCGAGCGGCTGGATATCCAGTTCGCCGGGGCGGCCATTTGGATCTCCTGCTGGATCTCGGCCTTGGCGCCGCCAACGGCGTCCGGCGTGGCCGCTTCGGAGCGCTTGCGAGGCCCGTCAGCCGTGGATGCGACGCGCCCCGAATCCTGCTCCTTGCCGGCCGCGGATTGCTCTTGCGGATTTTGCTGCCGATCGGATTGCCCTTGATCGGCTGCTTTCGCAGTGGGGGCGGTTTGCTGCGCTGCGGGGCCACCGTTATCTGTTCCACCCGATGCGGTTTGGCTGCTCCGCCCTTCCTGGTTGATGTTAGTACTCTGGGAATCGCGCACCATTACCTGCGGCTGCGCTATTTGCCCCTGCGCCTGGGCAATCGGCGCGGGCGCGTCCTCGCCTTGTGTTTGCGGCCGAGCGGCGGGCCGCTCGGATCCGCTCACTGGCTCCTTCAGATCTGAAGCCGCACGAGACAGCGGGCGGGTTTCAAGCCCAAGTCGCACTTGTCCTCGCGCCTGGGCAATCGGCGCGAGCTCGCCGCCCCTCTGCGGCGTAACGGGGCCTGACACGGAGGCGCTCGCTGACTCTTTTGGATCGGGCGCAAGTTGCACGTTTCCGCTTATTCCGACACCGGCCTGAAACCCGGAAAAAGCCGCACTTGCGGGAGCCTCCGGCGCCGTCACTAGAACCGCAAACGCCAGGGGTGTTGCCGCCCTTTGAGAATCGTCGTTCGGGGAACTGGCGCGCGTGTCGGTTACCGTCCGCAATCCAGCGCCGGCTTTTTCCACCAGTGGGTCGCCGATTCCGTGCGCCGCCACGGGGGAAAGCGCGAATGCAGCGCCCCTATTCGAAGTAGCGGGGCCAGACCCCTCGCCAGCGAGTGAATCCGCCGTTAGGGGCCCCGAAATCGCGACCGCCGCGGGCGCTACCGCAAGCGCAACTCCCAATGAAGTTTTCGGTTGTCCTTGCGCCATCTGCTGCGCCGCGGCGAGTCTGGCGGCCGCATCGCCGGCATCTGCCTGGCTGTGGCGTGCGCCCTTCGACGGTTCGCCGGCGCGGCCGTTGGCAGGAGCGGCGCTGTCGTTCTCCGCGGAAATATTTTGTTCGCTAAAGCCGGTCAGGAGGGAAAGGAAGGCGCCCAGCAGATCGCCGCCGCCTTGCGTCCCTTGCGCGCCCCCGGATGAGAATGGCACGAGCGCTTTCAGAAGAGGAGCGTTGCTTGGGATTGTCTGTGCGCTCGCAATAGTCACGCCAACGGGAATGCAGATAAAAGGCCAAAGCGCAACGCAATCGCGTCATGGCATTAGCCACAACAGTCGTGATGCAAATTTGGCGCAAGTCCCTTTTCGGCACATTTTTGTCACGGCGCACGTGTGCCAAAACGAACTCTTCGACGCGCTTTGCGGCAATATTAGCCAATTTCGAATTGGATTCCGAATTGCACGATACGTTGCGAACATGGACCAACTCACGGCTACGGCCGCAAGTGGAATGCGATCGCGCATGGAGAGCCTCGACATGCTCGCCAACAATCTCGCCAACGCGTCCGCGCCCGGTTTTAAGGCCGACCGTGAATTCTACAGTACCTATCTCAACGCTGAGGCCGCCGGCGGATCGAACGAAAATGCCTCGGTAATGCCAGTGATCGAACGGCAGTGGACGGATCAATCCCAAGGAGCTCTTATGTCCACGGGCAACCCGTTGGACGTAGCGCTCAAAGGCAAAGGATTTTTCGTGGCGCTCTCTCCTACAGGGCCGTTACTGACCCGCGATGGCAGTTTCCGCTTATCGCCGCAAGGCGACCTGGAGACCCAGGACGGGTTCGCGGTGAGAGGGCAGGATGGCGCCGCGATTCGACTCGATCCCACCCTGCAGGTGGAGATTGGAGATAGCGGCGAAATTCGACAGGACGGGCAGGAGGCCGCACGGATCGATGTCGTAAACGTCAAGGACGCCGCCAGTCTCAACAAACATGGAATGAATTACTTCGAGTTCTCGTCGACGGCCGCTTCGGAGGCCAGCGATGCGCTGTTGCAGCCCGGCAGTCTCGAATCCTCGAACTTTCAGTCCGCGGAGTCGGCAGTGCGCCTGGTCTCCGTAATGCGGCAATTTGAAATGCTTCAGCGCGCCGCCTCGATCGGCTCCGACATGAGCCGCCGCGCATTGGACGAAGTGGCGAAACCTACATCGTAACGAGAACAGGAGAACTTATAAATGATACGGGCTCTATATAGCGCTGCGAGCGGCATGTCCGCGCAGCAGACCAACGTGGACACAATTGCGAACAATCTGGCAAATTCGAATACGAACGGGTTCAAGGCGCGGCGAACGCAATTCGAGGACCTGATTTATCAGAACTTCATCCAGCCGGGAGCGGCCGCCGGCTCGCAAACGATCGTGCCGAGCGGTCTTCAGGTGGGTCTCGGAACGAGATCGGCGTCGAACGAAATCATATTCAATCAGGGAAATTTTCAAGAGACGGACAATCCACTGGACGTTGCTATTCAGGGAAAGGGATTTTTCCAGGTAAGGCAGCCAAGCGGGGAAATCGCATACACCCGCGATGGCGGCTTTCAACTGGACAAGGACGGCAACCTGGTAACGGCATCGGGCAATCCCATCGAGCCGCAAATCTCGATTCCGGCCCAAGCGCAGAGTATTACTATTGCTCCCGACGGCACGGTCAGTTTCACGCAACCGGGCCAGAGCGCGAGTCAGATCGCCGGACAGATCCAACTTGCTAATTTCGCCAACCCGGCCGGCCTGAACAGCATCGGCACGAACTTGTTCACTCCAACGGATGCATCGGGCGATCCCACGGTCGCCAATCCCGGAGGGCAGGAAGGCCTTGGAACTCTGATGCAAGGCTACGTCGAAGGGTCGAATGTGAGCGTCGTCGAAGAGTTCATCAATATGATCGTGAGCCAGCGCGCCTACGAGGCTAATTCGAAGGTCGTCAAAGCTGCGGACGAGATGTATCAACAGGTCAACAATCTCACGACATGAGGTTGCTTTTCGTCCTCTCGGCGTTTCCGCTTGCCTGGGCCGCGGCCTGCATCCAGGTGGATCGCGACCGCATTTTGGCGGCCGATCTTCCGGCGGAGACCTTCGGGCAATTGGAGCGCGACCTCGTCGTCGCGCCCTCGCCCATGCCAGGCGTCCGCCGTACGTTCTCCGTACACGAATTGACAGCTTTAGCCGAGCGCAACGGGCTGCCGCTCTCAGTGCCGCTTTTGAGCATCTGTTTCGAGCGCGCGATGGCCCCCCTGGCCGTTAATCGAATACAGGAGGCCATGGCCTCCAGCCTGGGACAAAGCGACGCGCGGATCGAGATTTTAGATTACTCCCGGCAGCCAGTGCCGTCCGGCGAACTCGCCTTTCCTCTGGCGAGCTTGAGGCCGCCGGCCGACCGTTCCAACTCGCCGGCTTTCTGGCGTGGATCCGTCAAATTCGGCGTTCAGCACACGATCGGCGTTTGGGCCAGCGTTCGAATCACCGCGACTCGTTCCGTCCTGGTAGCGAAGCGGGAAATCCACGCCGGCGGCGTCGTTTCTGCGGACGATCTTGCCATCCTTGCGCGCGACGTATTTCCGTTGACGCCGCATCTCGACTCGGAAACGGGCGCCGTGGGTCGCGTGGCTCGCAAGACGATTCCCGCGGGCCTGCCGCTCTCAGAAGAGCTTTTCGATATTGCGCCCGACATCACCGCCGGCCAGATCGTCCACGTGGTCGCGGGAACGGGCGCGGCGCGGATCACGTTTGACGCCGTGGCCCGCTCGTCAGGACGCAAGGGCGACCGTATTCTGCTCGTGAATCCCGAAAGCCACCGTACATTTCGCGCCTTTGTTGACGAAAAGGAACGCGCCCATATTGACGCCGGAACGTGAAGCCATGAAGAAATCGATTTTTCTATTCCTTTTCTGTGCCGCGCTCGCGGGTGCAAAGACCAAGAAGTCTGAACCAAAACCCTCGCCTCTCGACGACTACGTTCAACAGGCGATGAAGGGCGCGAAGATCGACCTCGAATCCTCCCCCGGGTCGCTCTATACCCACACCGGTCCGCTCGCGGACGCCATCCGGGACCTGCGCGCCTCGCGCTTATACGACGTGGTGACGATCGTGGTTCTCGATAACTCGTCCGCGGTAAACAGCGGTGTAACAAACACCTCGCGCAAGAGCAGCGCGCAATCGAGCATTACGGCCCTCGCCGGAGTGACCAAAGCAACCGGCGCGCTTGCGAATCTCGCCAACATGTCGGGCAACCAGCAATTGCAAGGTCAGGGCACCACAAGCCGCACGAGTTCTCTTTCCACCACGCTCACGGCTCAAGTCACTCACGTCCTGCCAAACGGGAACCTTGTCGTTGAAGGGCAAAAGGAGATCAACGTCAACTCCGAACATCAGACGGTTGTCGTTCGCGGCATTGTCAGGCCGATCGATCTATCGCCCACAAACCAAATTTCCTCCGGCCGGCTCGCAATGCTGGAGGTTCGCGTGGACGGGAAAGGTGTCGTGAACGACGCCATAAAGCGGCCCTTTATTCTTTACCGGCTCTTGTTGGGACTGTTGCCATTTTAGACATGAGATCCGTAGCGCTAATCCTCTGCTGCTTGTTGGCTTCTTGCGGCTGCCTGTGCGGGGCTTCGACCCGCCTGAAGGATCTCGCCACGCTCGAGGGCGTTCGGGACAACCAGCTCCTCGGATACGGCATTGTCGTGGGTCTGAATGGCACCGGCGACAAACCGCAAACCATATTTTCTCCCCAGAGTCTGACCAATCTCCTGGCGCGCATGGGCGTGGTTGTCGACCCTACCGCCATTCTCGTGCGGAATACCGCGGCCGTTCTGGTAACGGCCGATTTGCCCGCTTTCGCGCAGCCTGGCATTCATATCGACACGACCGTTTCCGCCATAGGCGACGCTAGAAATCTGCAAGGCGGAGTGCTGATCATGACTGCCCTCAAGGCGGCTGACGGTCAGGTGTATGCCGTCGCGCAGGGTTCGGTCGTAACCGGGGGTTTCGTGGCCGGTCAAGGCGGGACCAAGCAGACCGTGAATCATCCCACCGCGGGCCGCATTCCGAACGGCGCAATCGTGGAGCGCGCTGCGCCGTCGGTTGTGCCCGGCGACAACGTTCAACTTCAATTACGCCAAGCCGACTTCATAACGGCCGCCCGCGTTGCCGCCGCCATCAACAAGAAGTTCGGCGAGAACGGAAACGTCATCGCCCATGCGGAGAACTCCGCGCTGGTCACCGTCAAGACTCCCGCCGCCTTTCATGCAAGAACGGTTGAATTCATCGCCGGCATGGAGGATCTCACGGTGGAAGCGGATCGCGCAACGCGCATCGTGGTGAATGAGCGGACCGGGACCATTGTGATGGGAAAAGACGTACAAATCGCGCCTGTTGCCATCCTGCACGGCGCTCTAACGGTCGAGATACAGACGTTCTTCGACGTCTCGCAACCTCTTCCCGCATCCTCGGGACAAACGGTAGCCGTTCCTGAGACGAAGGTCGCGGCGAAGCAGGAAAAGCCCCGCAACGTGGTCTTGAAGCAAGGCGCCACGGTCGAAGAGCTGGTGAAGACGCTCACCGCCATAGGTTCCTCGGCTCGGGACATCATCGCGATCCTCCAGGCTCTCAAAGTCGCGGGGGCGCTCGACGGAGAGATTGAGGTGATCTAATGCAAATAACCCCCACCGCAGGCCCACAAACGGCCACCGCGCCGGACCCCAAACAACAAGCAAAGCTTGCCGGAGCGGCCAAGGATTTCGAGGCCCTCATGATTGGGCAGATGCTCCGTTCGGCCCGCGAATCGGGCGCAGGCTCGGAGGATGCGGGAGATTCTCAAGACAACTCATCCTTGATGGAACTGGGCGAACAGCAGTTCGCGCAATCGCTCGCCAACAGCGGAGGGTTAGGAATCGCTAAAATGGTTGTAGCGGGAATATCTCAAGATGCGCATCGATCTAAATAACAGCCTTCCCAGCAATGGATTGGAAAAGACCGACGCCGTTCGGCCCGAGGCAGGCGACGAGTTTTCAACCCACCGCTCCGGCGGGGCGGCCGATTCCGCGAGCATTTCCGGTCTCGCGGCGGCCCTCAACTCCGCGGCGGATTCCGGCGCAAGCGGAGCAAGCGAGGCGCGGCTGCAAAGTCTGCGGCTGCAGATTGAACGCGGGGAGTACCAACCATCGTCCGCCGAAGTGGCGGGCCGAATCATCGAACAGCACACCACGGCTTAAGGGCCCCGCCGCGGCCTGCGCCAAGCGCAGCTAAGCAAGCATCTGGGCTACCATCTGGATTCGCATGGATGCAGTTTCCGCGCAGGAAACAAAACCGCAGCCGCGCGTAACCGCGCTGGTCGTTTCATACAACAACGTGGAGGCGCTGCGGCGTTGTCTGACGGCGCTCGAGAGCTCGCGGGAGCGCGAGACCATCGAGTTGATGGTCGTCGACAAGGGCTCGCGCGATGGATCGGCCAATATCGACTCCGAATTTCCGAACCTGACGATGCTGCGGCTGCCGCGTAATTTCGGGACCACCAAAGCCCTCAACGTGGGAATGCGAACCGCCGCCGCGGAAATCGTATTTTTCCTCATCCCGGAGGTCGAGGTGCAACCCGATACGATTACCGAGCTTGCGAACCGCCTCGATGCCGACTCGGACGCAGTCGCCGTTTGCCCGCTTCTCGATGGCGATCAATTCTTCAAACTCCCAGCGCCCGGACGCGGCACGGCGTTTGAGCCGCTGCGCATTCCCGCGGACAGCGCCGCCGACACGGTTCCCGTCCAAGCCGCGAACTTCGACGCCATGATGGCGCGCAAGTATTTCATTCGGGGCATCAACTTCCTGGACGAGAAGTACGGCGAATACTGGGCCGACGCCGACCTCTGCTTTCATATTCGGCGCGCCGGTAAAAAGGTGCTCGCGCTGCCGCGCGTGACCTGCGCGTTCAATCCGCGACAGGAGGTTTTTCCCGCCAACGCGCTCAAAGTACTGGAAGCGGACAGAATGGCCGGCGCCGCTCGGTATTTTGGAAAGCATTACGGGTTCTTGAGTGGAATCGCGATCCGGCTTAAGGCAATTTTCGGCGCGCTTTTCTCCTTCCGGCTGGGCCTCTTCACCGCGATCCTCAGCGGCCGCAAGGTGGATGGAACGCAGACGGAGCTCTAACATCCCGGTCCCTCGCGCATGAATCGCCGCCATTTCCTTCAATCAAGCGCCTCGCTTTTAGCCCTGCGCCGCGTCCTCGGAAACCCCGCGGAATTGGAGTGCGACGTTGCGATCATCGGCGGCGGAGTGGGCGGAACGGCCGCCGCTCTCGCCGCGCTGCGAAACGGGATGCGCGTGGTCATGACCGAAGAGACCGACTGGATCGGCGGCCAACTCACCTCGCAAGCCGTGCCGCCGGACGAACATCCCTGGATCGAGGAATTCGGATGCACGCGCGCCTACCGGGAATACCGCATGGCGGTGCGGGACTACTATCGCCGCTTTTATCCGCTGACTCGAGAAGCTCGTGAAAAGCCCAATCTCAACCCGGGAGACGGCTCGGTCTCGCGGCTCACCCATGAGTTTCGCGTCTCCGTCGCGGTACTCGAGGAGATGTTGATGCCGTATTCCGGCAGCGGGCAGCTTGTGCTGCTGCTGCATCACGCGCTCATGGCGGCCGCAGCCGCGCACGATCGGGTCTCGGGCGTGCGTGCGCGCGACCTTCAGTCCGGCGAGACACGGACAATCCTGGCCAAGTACTTCCTCGATGCGACCGAGCTCGGCGATCTCCTCCCGCTCACCGGGGCCGAATTCGTGACCGGCGCCGAACCGCAATCCGCAACCGGCGAGTTGCACGCCTCCCCGGAAGCCCGGCCCGCCAACAGCCAATCCTTCACGTTCTGCTTCGCCATGGATCACCTCGCCGGGGAGGACCACACGATCGAGCGCCCCCGCGACTACCAATATTGGCGCGATTACGTCCCAAAATTAACTCCGCCGTGGACCGGCCCGCTCTTCAGTTGGACCGCCTGCGACCCACGCACGCTGGCCGCGCGTAAAGCATATTTCGATCCCAATCCCACGGCGGCAGTCAAGGGCATGCTGAATCTTTGGGTTTATCGCCGCATCGCGGACCGCGCCAACTTTACTTCCGGATTTTACGCCAGCGATATAACGGTCGTGAACTGGCCGCAGAACGATTTCTGGGAAGGGGATCTTATCACGGCGCCGCCGGACCAACGAGCGGAACTGATCCGCCGCGCTAAGCAGCTCAGCCTGTCGTTCCTGTATTGGATGCAGACGGAAGCGCCGCGTCCGGATGGCGGCCAGGGATGGAAGGGACTGCGCCTCAGAAACGACATTGTGGGTACGTCCGATGGGCTCGCCAAGGCTCCCTATATCCGTGAGTCGCGCCGCATCCGGGCGGAGTTCACGGTTCTCGAGCAGCACGTCGGCACGGAGATGCGCCTGAAAGAGACGGGGGCGGCGCGCGACGGCATTTCGGCCGAGCAGTTCGCGGATTCCGTTGGGGTTGGCTGCTATCGCATCGATCTGCACCCTTCGGCCGGCAAGACGAATTACATCGACGTGAGCTCCCTGCCGTTTCAGATTCCCTTGGGCGCCCTCATTCCCAGACGGCTCGAAAATCTTCTCCCGGCATGCAAGAATATCGGGACCACGCACATCACAAACGGCTGCTATCGTCTGCACCCCGTGGAGTGGAACATCGGAGAAGCCGCCGGCGCGCTCGCCGCCTATGCCGTGAAGACAAAACAGCCGCCGCGCGCTATCCGTAATACCGGGAATCTTCTTGAAGATTTCCAAGCCGGCCTGCGCGCGCAAGGGTTGGAGCTGGCGTGGCCAAAAGTTCGTCCGGTTTAACGGCCCGCATCATGCGCCGGCAGCGCGCCTGCGAATCCACCCACCTACAATGGGTTGAGGATGCCCCACCACCTCACGCTCGCCCGCATGCGCGAGGAAATTCGTTCGCGCCGGCTCTCGCCGGTCGAGCTTGTCGAAGCGCACCTGCGCCAGATTGACGAGCAGAATCCCCGGATCAACGCCTTCGTCCGAACATTGGGGTCTGAAGCGATGGATGCGGCCAAGCGCGCCGAAAATGCGCTATCACAGGACGCCAATGGACCGCTCCACGGCATTCCCGTCACCATCAAAGACAGCTTCGATATGGAGGGGCTTCCCACCACTTGCGGCAGCCGCTTCTTCGCGAATCTTCGCGCCGCGCGCACAGCCACCTCCGTCGCCCGGCTACAGGCTGCCGGCGCAATCCCGATCGGGAAAACCAACTGCCCCGAGTTTCTCTCCAATTACGAAACCGATAACTTCGTGATCGGCCGCACCAACAATCCCTGGGATCTGGAACGCACCCCGGGAGGATCGAGCGGCGGCGAGGCAGCCGCCATTTCGTCCTTCTGTTCCGCCGGCGGCATCGGAAGCGATGGGGGCGGATCAATCCGCGTACCGGCCCATTTCTGCGGAATCGCGGGACTGAAGCCCACGCCGGGCCGCGTCTCCTCCTTCGGCCACTTGCCTGAAATCAATCACCCCGGGGGCCTGTTGGGCGTAACCGGTCCGATGGCCCGCACGGCCGAGGACGTTCGCATTCTGTTTGAGGTCTTGGCAGGCTACGATTCGCAGGATCCGTTCTCCGCGCCCGTGCCGCTGCGGCAGCCTGACCTCGAGGGGTTGCGAATCGGCTACATGCTGCGGTTCTATAACGTGCCCGTTCAGGCGGCTATCGCGCGGGCGCTCGAAACAGCCGCGGCCTGCTTGCGCGATCTCGGCTTCACGGTCGAGCCTTTCGATCCCAAGGGCCTGGAGAGCGCTCCCAACCTGTGGTGGTTCTTCTTCGGAGCCTTGCCCGCGCGCATTAAAGAGGCGCTCATCGCCGGGCGCGAGGACCAAGCGCATTGGACCGGCACCGAATTCCTGAAGCGCGCGCTCGAAGAGCCGGAGCCAACCTCGAAAAACGTGCTCGAGAATCTCGCCGTTCGCGACAAAATGCGCGCCGCTCTGCTGCGCGAAATGCGGGATATCCCGGTAATTCTGCTGCCTGTCTGCGGCACAACGGCGTTCCATCACCGCCAGCGCCGCTATCATACCAGCGGCAAAGACATCGGTCTCTTCGAAGCCATGATGCCGTCGACGATCTTCAACCTTCTCGGAATGCCGGGCATGAGCATCCCCTTCGGACAAGACGAGGAGGGAATGCCAGTGGGAATTCAACTCGCCGGCCGGCCGTACGGGGAGGAACTACTGCTTGAACTGGCGGTCCGCATGGAAGAAGCGCGCGGACCATTCCCAGCACCGCCTC
>CAWITB010000030.1:0-33544 GCA_963838885.1 Bryobacterales bacterium
ACGACGATATGAAAATCTACGTGACCAAAGGCGACAACAACGAAAAGAAGTACACCGTCCCCGCAGCACGATCAGTTCGGAGCCGAGCTGCAGTACTTCTCTCAATGCCTGCTCGACGGCCGCGATCCCGAGCCGGGCGGACGCGAAGGATTGGCCGACGTGCGCATCGTTCAAGCGCTCCTCCATTCCATGCGCACTGGCCAGGCCGTCAAGCTCGAGCCGTTCGAAATCTCGCGCCGCCCCGATGAAAGCCAAAAGATCGAGCTCAAACCGGTGAAGCCGCCGAGACCGTCGGCGCGCAATCTCCCCGGCGGCAAGCAGTGACCCAGCCGCGCAGCGCCGCGTAGTCCGCGAATGTGGCGCGATTCGCCCCACCGTTCGAGGCCTCGGCCGGAGCACGGCGGCCGCGAACGCAAAGTATCATAGAAGTAACCCGAATGATTTCAGAGACGATTCCGGAAGGGGTAACTTTCGACGACGTCCTGCTTGTACCTGCTCGCAGCGATGTAGTTCCCGCGTAACCGATACGCGCACCTGTGACGCGCAATATCGCTTTGAACATCCCCATGGTCAGCTCGGCGATGGATACGGTGACCGAATCGCACCTCGCCATCGCGCTCGCTCAACAGGGCGGTATCGGCATCATCCACCGCAACATGCCCATCGACCGGCAGGCCGAAGAGGTCGACCGCGTAAAGCGCAGTGAAAGCGGCATGATCGTCGACCCGATAACCATCGCTCCCGACCGCCCGATCTCCGACGCGCTCGAATTGATGAAGCGCTATCGGATCTCCGGCGTGCCGGTCACCACGAAAGGCCGGCTCGTCGGCATTCTCACGAATCGCGATCTGCGCTTCGAGACTCGCTTCGACCTGCCCATTTCGCAGGTCATGACCAAAGAAAACCTCGTCACGTGGCCGTGGGAACCACGCTCGAAGAGGCCGAAAAGATCCTCCATCAGCACCGCATAGAAAAGCTGCTGGTGGTCGACGATCAGTTCAATCTGAAAGGCCTGATCACGGTCAAAGATATTCAGAAAAGTTGAAATATCCCAACGCCGCAAAAGACGAGCAAGGGCGGCTGCGAGTGGGCGCGGCGATGGGATCGACCGGCGATTTCTGGAGCGCGCGCGGAATCTGCGGCGCAAAGTCGACGTGCTCGCGGTCGATTCCGCGCACGCCCACAGGAACGCGTGCTGGAACGGTGGCCGCGATCAAACGGGCGTCCCGAAGTGCAACTCCTCGCTGGCAATGTCGCCACCTATGAAGGCGCGACGGACCTGATCGACCTCGGCGCGGACGGCATCAAAGTCGGCATCGGCCCCGGTTCCATCTGCACCACCCGCGTGGTCAGCGGCGCCGGCGTTCCGCAGATCACCGCCATCGCGGAATGCGCCCGCGCGGCCAGCGATCCGGCGTCCCTTTCATCTCCGATGGCGGAATCAAATACTCGGGCGACGTCACGAAAGCCATCGCCTCCGGAGCCGATGCCGTCATGATCGGCAGTCTGCTGGCCGGCACGGAAGAGAGCCCCGGCGAAACCATTCTCTTTCAGGGCCGCACGTTCAAGAGCTATCGCGGCATGGGATCCATGGGCGCCATGAGCCAGATCCGGAGTCTCAGACCGCTATGCGCAGGAAGCCAACGGCAAGCTGGTGCCGGAAGGCATCGAAGGCCGGGTGCCCTACAAAGGACCTCTGTCCGAAATGGTGTACCAGTTCGTCGGCGGTCTTCGCGCCGGCATGGGATATTGCGGCGCCCGCACCATCGGGAATTGCAGAACTAACGCGCAATTCTTGCGCGTCACCTCCGCGGGCCTTCGCGAAAGTCACGTCCACGACGTCATCATCACCAAGGAAGCTCCCAACTATCGGCTGGAGTAATCAGGGCGTAGTAGTGCGGTGGACAGTGGGGCTTGACGAGGCCGGCGCGCGCCTCGATCTGCAACTTCATGCCCGGCTGCCTGAGTACAGCCGCTCGCGCTTGCAGCATTGGATCGGAATCGGGCGCGTGTTAGTGAACGGCGCAGCGGCGAAAGCTTCGTATACGCCGCGGGCCGGAGATCGCATTCAAGTGGATCCCGCCGAGTTGCCGCCGCTCAGGGCAGTCGCCGAGGATATTCCGCTCGACATCCTTTATGAGGACGACGCCGTGATCGCGGTCAACAAGCCTGCCGGCATGGTGGTGCATGCAGGGGCCGGGGCGCATACGGGGACGCTGGCGAATGCCCTGGTACACCGCTTCGGCAAGCTATCGCAACTTGGCGGCGAACTTCGCCCCGGGATTGTGCACCGCCTCGACCGCTATACCAGCGGCGTGATCCTTGTGGCGCGTAACGACGCCGCGCACCAGGCCCTGGCGCGGCAGTTCGCCACCCGCACGGTGGAGAAGATCTACCTGGCGCTGGTCGAAGGCCAGTTGGAGAAAGAGGAGGGCCGGATTACCACGCCTATCGCCCGCGATCCCGTGCGGCGCACCCGCATGACTACGCGGTCGGTAACGGGCCGCGCGGCGCTGACCAGTTATAAGGTTCTGCGCCACTTCGAGAAGTTTACGTTCGTGGAGGTGAAAATCGGAACCGGCCGGACGCACCAGATTCGCGTCCATTTCGCCAGCCTTGGGCGTCCTGTAGCGGGCGATAAGCTCTACGGCGCCGCAGCCAGCCACTTTGGCCGCTATTTTCTGCACGCTGCCCAAATTTCGTTCACGACGCCGGCGGCGGGGCGCCGCGTCACCGTTGCCGCGCCGCTACCGCCGGAACTGGAAGAATGGTTGCGCGACCTGCAATGAGGCTACGGCACTCTTATGCCAGTCGGTTTTTTAATCTTCCGATGCGCGTAGACCTCCACTCGCGCGGGCTTGAAATCCTTTGACGTCAGGCGCAACTGCCGGCAAGCGGCAGATGAATCGTCGAACATTGCCAGGATGCTGAGCGCGCCGCCAGACGCGGAACTACTCGATACGTCCGTCAGCGTCAGGGGAGTCCCGCGGCCGAGGCTTCCGGCGCACAGGTCGGCAAGACACTGGGTACGTGTAAGCTTGCGGCCTGCCGCTGCTTACGAGAACCATCACCAGCGAAACGCGCGTCCCGACGCTATCCGCGAAAAACACAGCCTGGCTGTCCTGCGCCCAAAAAAAGGACTTCGATCGCCACTCATGCCTGTTCGCATCCGGTATATCGGCCAGGTCTATTGGAGCGTTTCCTGGGAAAGCGGGATACATGGCCCAACCCAGGTCACCCGTTGTGTATGGCGTCAGATCGTGGCGGTTCTCCGAAGCACTCGCATTGAGATCGTAGAGCAGATACTCCTCACTGATTTGAATTTCCGAGTGCAGCGCGTAAAAATGCCGGCTTGCAATCCAACGCTGGTTCGGAGACATCATCGGATCGTAGGCGACAAACGAGTCCGTCACGGCGCCCCGCTGCGGGTCTATGATGTTAACGTCGTATCCGACTGCATTCCAACCGAACGATACGACCTTGTTTGGGGCCAGCGGACATACCGCCTGAATGTCATTGGCGACATCCTGAAGCTCAATGGCATGGCCCGCGCCAAAGCGCACGGTGGCGATGCCGTTGGTCTGATTTCTCATGACCGAAAACCCAGGAGGAATCGCCATGGGGCGCGCCTTGTCCCCGCACAGCTCGGGATGCTGCTGCGCTATCTGGCAGAAGACGGGAATAAAGGACCACGCCGCTAAGAGCGCCGTTCTTGTCGGCGTCAAGCTATTCATGTTCACTTTCAGGGTATTCCGGCGCACGGCGGGCCAGTAAAGCGCGGCCTATAATTGGAGGAGTAGTTTCCCATGCACAAGTTTTTCCGTCCCGCTGTTGTTGTCCCCGCGCTATTGTCTCTGGCCGCGGCGCAAGCTCCGCCCGCCTCCGAGCCGCCGGATTCGCGCATCGTCCTCGAAGTAAATCGCGTTGACGTCCTGTTCACCGTCTCCGATAAAAAGGGCCGCTTCGTCACCGATCTGGGTAAAAACGATTTCGAGATTTTCGAGAATAAGAAGCCGCAAAATATTTTGGAGTTTGCCTCGGAATCCGATCTGCCCCTGCGGCTCGCAATCCTGATCGATACCAGCAACAGCATCCGCGACCGCTTCCGCTTCCAGCAGGAGGCCGCGACGCGGTTTATCGACGGAGTGATTCGCGCGCACCAGGACAAGGCCGCCCTCGTCAGCTTCGATACGGCGGCGGAGCTCGTCTCCGATCTCACGGACGACACCGAAGTGTTGAACAAGGCCGTCCAGAACCTGCGGCCGGGCGGCGGTACGGCGCTGTACGACGCCATATTTTTCGCATGCCGCGACAAGCTAATGCAGGACCAGCCGCGCACGAAATTCCGGCGCGCCATGGTGATCCTCAGCGACGGGGAGGACAACAACAGCCGTTACACGCGCGACCAGGCGCTGGAAATGGCGCAGAAGGCCGACGTCGTCATCTATACCATTTCGACGAACCGTTCCGGCACGGAAACGGACGGCGACAAGATCATGCGCTATTTCGCATCCGAGACCGGCGGCGTATCGTTCTTTCCGTTCAAAGCCGAGGACCTCTCGCAATCCTTTGAAAATATCGCGAACGAGTTGCGGCATCAATACATGATCCTGTACCGGCCGGAGCCGCTCAAGGCCGACGGCTTATATCATGCAGTGCACATCCGCGTGCGGGGCCGCAAGGACCTGATTGTCAGGGCGCGCAAAGGTTATTACGCTCCGAAGAGCGCGAGCGCCGGAACATGATTGCTCAAGAGGTCGTCGAAGCGCAAGGCCACCTGGTCGATTCGCATGTCATGGAGCGGATCTTCGATACGGTGGTCGAGTTCCACGGCCGTTTCGAAGTCGAGGAGTTCCGCATCGGGCGGACCAACAGCGATCCGTCGTATCTGCGGCTGCGAGTCGAGGCGGCCCCTGATTCCATGCGGCAAATGTTGGGAGAGCTGCTGACGCTTGGCTGCTCCATGGTCGATTCGGGCGACGCCGAGCTGCGCACGGTGGAGCGCGACCGCTGCGCGCCCGAGGATTTTTACTCCACGACGAATCACCGCACTTTGATCCGGCGCGATAACGAGTGGATCGAAGTGCAAAACCAGCGCATGGACGCGCTGATCGTGGTCAAAGACAAGGAAGCCTACTGCCGGCGGTTGCGCGACATCGCGGCCGGCGACCAGGTAGTGGTGGGCATGCGTGGCATCCGCGTCGCGCCGGAATCGAAGGAGCGCGACCGGCTCTCGTTCGCATTCATGTCGAACGGTATCTCGTCGGAGCGGCAAGTGGAGACGGCGGTGCGGCAGACGGCGGCGTTGATGGAGCAGGCGCGCGCGGCTGGCCTGAGAATCGCGGTCGTCGCCGGTCCCGTGGTGGTCCACACCGGAGGCGTTGCGCCGCTCGCCGCGCTGATTCGCGGCGGTTACGTAGACGCGCTGTTGAGCGGGAACGCGCTCGGCGTGCACGACATTGAAAACGCGCTGCTGGGCACTTCGCTCGGCATACGCACGGCCGACGGCCGCCAGGAAGAGCACGGGCACCGCAATCACATGCGCGCCATCAACGCCATCTATCACGCCGGCGGAATTCGCGAAGCGGTGGAGACGGGACGCTTACGGAGCGGCATCATGTACGAGTGCGTGAAGGCGCACGTTCCGTTCGTGCTGGCCGGCAGCCTGCGCGACGACGGACCGCTGCCGGACACGATCACGGATATGAACGAAGCCCAGGATGCCTATGCGGAGCAATTGCGCGGCGCGGGCGTGGTGCTTTGCCTGGGATCGATGCTGCATTCCATCGCCGTGGGCAACATGCTGCCGAGCTGGGTGAAGATCGTCTGCGTGGATATCAATCCGGCGGTCGCGACCAAGGTCAGCGACAGGGGAACGGGGCAGGCGATCGGGATCGTCACCGATGTCGGGCTGTTCCTCGATCTCCTGGCTCGTATGGTCGTTTCCCAACGGGTTGCGGCGCCGGTTGCGGCCGCGACGAAATGAAACGCGCATATACGGACGAGCACGCCGTCGCCGGCGTCGACGCGGCGCTGCCCGAAATCGAGACCTGGCCGAATCAGTTTCCGGATTATGAGATCGAGATCTCGACTCCGGAGTTCACGTCGGTGTGTCCCAAGACAGGGCTGCCGGACCATGGCACGATTACGGTGCGCTATGTTCCGGACAAGCGCTGCCTGGAGCTGAAGTCGCTCAAGATGTACATGCTCGCTTATCGCAATCTGGGAATTTTTCAGGAAAATGCGGTCAATCTGGTGCTGCGCGACGTTGTGAAGGCGTGCGATCCGGTGTCGGCGGCGGTGACCGGCGAGTTTAGCCCACGCGGCGGCGTGTACTCGAAGATTTCGGCGAGCTGGAGCAAGAAACGTGCAGGCGAGCGCGGAAGAAAAGGCTGATCCCAAGGGCGAGCAACTGGCCGCCATGATCGCGGAGATTCGTAAGCGCATCCGCGCGCAGCACCCCACCGGAGCGGTGGTGGGCGATGTCGCGCTCCCGGATTTGCTGCCGTTACTGCATGCGCGCGACGCCGCCGAAGCCAAGGTCGCCGCGATCGGAACGGTGAACCCGCGACCACCGGGTCTACTCAATTCGACGGCGCAGTTCATCAAGCGCCTGGTTGCGCGCGCTCTCGACTGGCACGTGCGTGAGCAAGTGGAGTTCAATCGCGCCGTGATGTCGTGCGTGCAGGCGACGCTCGAAACTTTGGGCGAATCGAATCGCGCCATGAGCGCTATCGCGGGCCGGCTTCAGGAGCTGCACGATATTGCGCGGGAGATTCGCGATACCCGCTCGCACTGGGTCGAGTGGCGCGCGGCGTGGGAGCAAAAGCTAACGGAGAACGAGATCCATTTTCTGCGCGGCGTTTCCGAGCTGCAAGCGGCGTTCCAGCATCGCGTGACGCTGCTCGAAGAGAACTTCCGGGACTTGCTGAAGCTGCAGCACGGCGATTTTGAAGGCGCTCTGCGGCGTTCGGGCGACGATATACAGAAGCGCCTGTGGGACGATTTGGCACGCATCCGCGCGGAGTACGACGGCATGATCCACGCCGAGCTTCGGATTCTTCGCCAGCGGGCGGCGCTGAAGGAGTTGGTGAGCGGGCCGGAGGCCAAACCGATTGCTGGCGAGCGCGGCTCAGCACCGCTTTCCGAGCCACGACCGCCAGGAGAACCGGGCCGTCCGGGCGGGCTGGACCGGCTCGATTGGCTGAAATTCGCGGACAGGTTTCGGGGCGGGGAACAGTTCACAAAGGAGCGGCAGCGGCTTTATGGCGAGCGGTTCCACGATTCTCCAGACGTGCTGGACATCGGCTGCGGGCGCGGCGAGCTTCTCGAAGTTTTGAAAGGCGCCGGCGTGGCGGCGCGCGGCATCGATCTGAGCGAGGAAGCGGTCGCGCTATGCCGCTCTAAGGGACTGGAAGCGGAGCGGGCGGACCTCTTCGAGTATCTCCGGTCGCAGCCCGATCAATCGCTCGGCGGGATCGTCTGTTCGCAGGTTGTGGAGCATCTCGCGCCGGAGCGGATCCCGGAGCTTATCCGCTTGGCGCACGAGAAAATGCGGCGCGAAGGATTGATCGGGATCGAGACGCCGAACCCGGAATGCCTGGCGATTTTCGCCACGCATTTCTACCTCGATCCGACGCATACGCGTCCCGTGCCGCCGCCGCTTCTGGCGTTTTATCTCGAAGAGGCGGGCTTCGGGGGGATCGCAATCGAGCGGCTGTATCCTGCGGTCGAAACCATGCCGTCGCTGGCCAGTCTGCCGGAGGATTTTCGCAAGGAATTCTTCGGCAGCCTCGATTACGCTATCTTTGCGCGCAGATTGCCATGAGCGAGTTCGCGCGCGACGTGCGATTCGGTCTGCGGTTGCTGGCGCGGAGTCCCGTTTTTGCGGTGACGGCGGCCTTGCTACTAGCAATCGGGATCGGCGCGAACGCGGTAATTTTCAGCGTCGTCGATGCCGTGATGCTGCGGCGCTTGCCGGTGGCGCATCCGGAGCGGCTCGTGCGGATCGTCGAAGTCCATCCGACGGGGTTCGAGACCTGGGACTTCCCTTACGGCCTTTATGAAGCGCTGGCGCGGAGCGGCGCGCCGGCCTTCTCCGACGTCTTTGCGGAGGGCCCGATGGATGTCGCCTTGAGCGACGGCGCGGGAACGGAGCGCGTGCGGATCGATCTGGTCTCGCCGAATTATTTTGCAAGCTTGGGAGTGCGGCCGAAGCTGGGCCGGGTCCTGAACGCGGAGGACGACCGTTTGCGGACGCCGGCCGCGGTCTCTGAGCTACGACTTCTGGCAGCGGCGCTTTAACGGCGATGCAGCCGTGATTGGGCGTAAGATCACGCTGCATGGGAATCCCTTCACGGTCGCCGGAGTGCTGCCGCGCGGATTCAACGGTCTGAACGCCGATACCAGCCCGGATATTCGCGTTCCCGCGTCGTGCGTGGTCCAGACGGGCGGGCGCATTCTGTGGGCGCAAATTTACGGCCACTTGCGGCCGGGCACGCGTCTGGAACGGGCCGATTCGCAACTCGAGCCGTTATTGCGCGCGGCATATGAAGATGCCATGCACGAGCTCCGTCCGAAAGAGCCGCGACCGGCGATTGACACGCGCATGCGGCTTGAGGGAATTGAGTATGGCGTGTCGCCGACACGGGAAAAGTTTTCGCGCGGGCTGGAGCTTCTGATGGCCGGCGTCGCGCTGCTGTTGTTAATGGCGTGCGCGAACGTGGCGGGGCTGTTGCTGGCGCGGTCGGCGGGACGCGCGCAGGAGTTGAGTATCCGGCTCGCCCTGGGCGCGGGGCGCTGGCGCATCGCGCGGCAGTTGTTGAGCGAAAGCCTGATCGTGGCGGTGGCGGGAGGCATCGGCGGCGTGCTGCTGGCGTACGGTTGTCTGCCGCTGCTGGTGCGCGCGCTGCCTCCGGTGCGGGACCGCGCGGCGGTGGCGCAGCCGCTGGCGGTTCATATCGAGATGGAATGGCGGGTGCTGGCATTCGCGTTGGCGGCGACATTGGCGAGCGCGGTTCTATGCGGCATCTTGCCGGCGCTGCGCAGCTCGCGCGCCAACCTTTCGGGCAGCCGCGTGACGGCGCGCCTGTGGGTGCGCAACGCAATCGTGGCGGCGCAAGTGGCGGTGTGTACGATTCTGCTGATCGGCGCGGCGTTGCTCGTCGAGACGCTCCATCGAATGCGGACCATGGATGCGGGATTCGACGCCGATCATGTGGTCACGTTTACGGTCGATCCGTATATGAGAGCGTACAAGCCGGAGCAGTCGCGGGCGCTGGCTTTACGGCTGCTCGAAAAAGCGCGGGCGCTGCCGATGGTGCGGGCGGCGGCGCTGGCGGGCAAAGCGATGATGCGCGGCACGGGAATAAAGGCCACGTTCGGCGCGGCGGGAACTCGCATCACGAAGAACGATTTTCTGAACAGCAGTATCAACTCGATTTCGCCGGGTTATTTCGAAACCATGGGCATGCGCGTGGTGACGGGCCGCGATTTCACCTGGTTCGATCGCGACGCGAAGGACCCTCCCTTCATGAAGATCGTGAACGAGGCTTTTGCGCGGCGGTTTTTTCCGGGCAGAAATCCGTTGGGCATGCGCTTCGGTCGGCAACGGCGCGGACGGCCTCGCAAGGCCCGACGACGAGATAATCGGGGTCGTGAGCGACGCCAAATATCGTTCGTTGCGGGAGCCGATGCAGCCGATCGTGTACAGCCCCGCGGTTATGGATTCGAGTACGGATTCATTTTGCACGTTCGGACGCGCGGACGTCCGGAAGCCGTGATCGGTCCGGTTCGCGAGATCATGCGATCGCTCGACCCGGAGCTGCCGTTTGTCGAAGTGGCGACCTTGCGCGAGGAAGTGGATACGTCGTTATGGCAGGAGCGGCTGCTGGCGGAGTTGACATCGATTTTTGGAGCGATCGCGTTGTTGCTGGCGGGCATCGGGCTGTACGGCGCGCTCGATTTCGCGGTGAAGTCGCGGACTCGGGAGATCGGGGTACGGGTGGCATTAGGCGCGGCGCCGGCCCGCATCGCAAGATTGCTTTCGGGTGAGACGATCGCGATGACGCTGCCGGGA
This sequence comes from Bryobacterales bacterium, assembly GCA_963838885.1. Classification (GTDB taxonomy): domain Bacteria; phylum Acidobacteriota; class Terriglobia; order Bryobacterales; family Bryobacteraceae; genus JAICMB01. The sequence continues at coordinate 10,079 of CAWITB010000030.1, forward strand.
ATCGCCCTCGGATTGCTTGGCTATGCCCTTCTGACGGCGCCGTTTCTGCGGCAGGTGTTGTATGAGGTTGGAGCGTGGGACCGCCGCGTGGCCGTGGGATCGGCCGCCCTGTTGACGTTGGGAGCGGTAATCGTGGCCGCTCTACCGCCGATCCGGCGGGCCGTCCGCGTGCAGCCCAGCATGGCGCTGCGGGCGGAGTGAGGCGGCGTCGACGCCTCAGCCAATCGACTTGCGCCGCCCGGAATCGCACTGCGGTTGAGATTCATGGACGCGGCTCCTCACCGGTTACTGGCGACCAGTGCGCATTTCGAGAAGCAACCGTCGGCGTGGCTGCATCGTTTCGGTTCACCAAGCACCACGGCGCCGAGTGCGAATATGGCACGGGCGCCGGATCTATGCACCACGCTTCGGTGCCGGCGACAACGTGAAACGCTGCCGAAGCGCTCCGGCGGGGGCTTATAATTTGTGCAGTGCGTTTCGAGCTGCAGGCGGAGTGCCCGGTAACTCGCGCCCGCGCCGGACTGCTCCACACCAATCACGGCATCGTCGAAACTCCCGTCTTCATGCCCGTCGGTACCCAGGCCACGGTCAAGGGTGTTTTGCAGCGCGACCTCGCGGGCGAGTTGGACGCCAAAGTCATCCTCGCCAACACCTACCACCTCTTCCTGCGCCCCGGACCCGAACTCATCCGCCGGCTCAACGGGCTGCACCGGTTCATGTCCTGGGTTCCCGCGGCAAACGGCGTACGGCGCCGGCGACCCTGGCCGGGATTCCAGCCATAAACGTGCGGCGCAGGGGCTCGTAAGTAAGCGCCCCAAGGATGCTCTCCACGGTCCGCCGGCATTCGACGAGGGCGTCGCCGTTTCCATCTTGCTCCACAAGAACGGCAAGGCATTCAAGCAGCACCGCCGGATCCGCTAGCCGGCGGGCAACGTCGACCGCTGCTCGCGCATCATCCATTGCTTGCCGCATTCCAAGCCGCCCGCGCGCGCGGGCTCGCGCCGCAAGTCCCAACGCCCGATACTTCGGACGGCCGCGCATTTCGCTTTGTTCGATGACATTGCCCGCGAACGTAACGGCATCCAGCCAGTCGCCCTTGGCCGCAGCCAGCTCGGCGCGAGCCTGCGACAGACGCATCCTCCATTTCCATGCATGCCAACCGCCGGCTTGCTGGACGGCGTTTTCCACTTCGACCAGCAGCGGCGCCGCCCGCCCCGGTTCGCGCGTCCGCGCGTAGATGAGCAGCAGATCGATTCCCGCGCTGATCAGCGGAGGCTGGAACGCCGCCCGATGCGCCAACTCGCGCGCTTCCATTGCGCGCCGCGCGGCGCCCTCGAAATCGCCGAGGCTCAGCAACGGCGCAACCGACATCGACATCGCGCGCGCGAGAAGAGGAAAAGCGCCGCACCGCCGGCCGAATGTGCGCGCTTCATCGAACGCGCGCAGAGCCTCGTCATACCGCCCCGCGCCCGAGAGGCTGATTCCGAAGTGCTGGAGCGCATACAACAGGAACGCCGGATCTCCGGACTCGCGGGCTCGCTCAACTGCCTGCGCGCCATGTGCGGCCGCTTCGCTGGTTCGACCCGCCCAGTAGAGCGTGAGCGGAATCCTCGCCAATCCGAACGAGCGGATTCCGCCCCCGCGCGCCAGCGTTTGCCGGTCGGTTTCCATGCCGCCGAGCACGTCGCCCTCGGCGACTTCCGCGCTGGCCACCCACGCGAGGGCATCCGCCCACAAGTCGTCGCGCCCAATTCGATCCGCAAGCAGTTCCGCCTCCATCGCGGAGCGGCGTAAGGCGGGAACGTCCATGAGCCAAAAGGACGCTTCCGCGAGGTTGACCAGCAGCTCGCAGCGTTTCACCCGCTCGGCGGGGTTCAAGAAACTCAACGCCGACTCGAATTCAGCTCTTGCCGGGCCCCATTGCCCGGCCTGAAGGAAACTGCGGCCGCGCTTTGTGTGTAGGCCGCATCGTTTATCATCGACGGCAGGTCCGCGCGGCAGAAGATCCAACGCCCGCAGAGCCATGCCGTAATAGCGCGCGGCATCTTCCAGCGCCAGCCCGGCGGAAGCGTCCTCCGCCGCACGCACGGCGTAGTCGATGGCCTTCTCCGCGCCGCAATAGACCGCCGCTTCCGTGAAGTGGTGCGCAAGCTGCCCCAGCGGTAGCCTGTCCGGTTGAGAGAGCCGTTCCAATGCCTCGCCAATGCGGTGGTGCAAGCGGACGCGCCGAGCGGCGACGATGTCGCCGTAGAGCGTTTCCCGAACGAGCGCGTGCGTGAAGGAGAACCGGTCGGGCACGCCCGGCGTTTCGGCCAGAACTCCGGCGGCGGCCGCTTCTTCGATTCTCTCCAATAGCTCGTCTTCGGACAGTTTCGCGAGAGCTTCCAAAAGCGGGAAATCGAACTCGCGCCCAATGACGGCGGCGAGCGTAAGAATCCCCCCGGCGGCGGGGGCCAGATGCGCCACGCGGGAGCGGATTAGCCGATGAATGCCCTCAGGCAAACCGGCGGCGGTGAGGGCGGCCACCGAACGGAGGGCGTCCATGCCTGCAAAACCGCCGGATTCGTCGAAATGCGCCAACATCTCCGTTATGAAGAGCGGGTTGCCTTCCGTCGTCTTGACGATGAAGTCGGTCAACCACCGCGGCGCGGCTTGATGCGTCCAGGATTCGATGAAGAGCCGGACGCAATCTTCAGTAAGGCCGCCGAGCCGAACTTGCGCCGCCGGGAACTCCCGCCGGATATCCTGTAGGATCTCCTCCGCAAACTCAGCGCGCAGGGGCTCGTTTTCGCGATACGTGATAACGATGCAAATGGCCGCCTCCCGCGTCGAGCGGATCAGGTGCCGCAAGAAGATGAGAGATCCGCTATCGGCCCAATGAAAATCTTCAAAGAGCAGGAGCAGGGGGCACTCGCGCGAGATTGAAACCAGGAGTTGCGCGAACGCTTCGAACATTCGGAAACGGCGGCCTTCAACCGTCGCCGGAACTAATTCCCGATCGCGCGATATCCGTTTTACGATATCGGGGACGAGATGGGCCAGTTCGCTGCTTCCTTCCACGCCCTTCAAGCAACGCCGCAGAGTTTTATCCGCGCCGGCCCGTAGCAACCACTGCAACATCGTCACAAACGGAGCGAATGGCACGAGCGCTTCCCGATCCCACGCGGCCGGCAGCACCGTTGCGGACTGGGCGGCCGAGCGGGCAAATTCGAGCGCGAGCCTTGTTTTTCCTTGGCCAGGATCGCCGGAAATGAGAACAAGCTGTTGCTGTCCCCGGGACGCAGCGGTCCACGCATTTCCAAGCAGCTCGATTTCCCGTTCGCGCCCCAGAAGAGCAACGGGCCAGGGCCGCGGACCGCTCAACGATGGTGGCGGCGGCAGAGACCCGGAAGGACCGGGAACGCATGGCGTTGTCTTCGCCGCCGGCGTGCCCGATTGGTCCGGCTGCCGTCTCTCGAGCCAGGCATCGAGTTCCATCGAGTAGGCGTAGACGGAATCGAGCTTGCTGTGAACGTGCCGATGTACGGGAAGGCTTTCCTCCTTCTCCCAGCGCCGAACCGTGGTTACGTGCCGGTCCACGTAGGCCGCGATTTGCTTCCACGAATCGAGCCGCTTACCGAGGCCGTTGGAGCGTGAAACAAGCTGTACTCGGGAATCGGCGGACACGCTGCCCCTCCTGCGTCTGTTCATTCTGCCACATCCTGGCCTCGGCGCAAACCTGTCCACCGCTTTCCGCACGCGCTGTGCGCGGCTTTGCTCCACATTGCGCCTTGCCGGCCCGCTCCTTGCGCCGTAAAGTCGCTAGCAGGAGGGTTCAATGAAGAAAATAGCTATCGGACTTGCTTGCGTGCTCGTTGCCGCGGCGTGCGCCATGATGGTGTACGCCTCGCCGGCCGTAGGCGTCACCGCAACTCTTATCGGCCGAGGAACCTACAATCCATTTGTTGTGAAGACCGGCCATCAATCAAACGATCAGTCCAGCGCGCTGCTCGAGTATCAGGCGAAGGGTAAAACTACGCTCGACATGGTGGTGCAAACGCATGACTACGACCCTAACTCATCCACTGGATGGCATACGCATCCCGGCCCCGTCTTCATCACCGTCCTTGAGGGACAGCTTACGTTCTATGAAGTCGACGATCCGAACTGCACCCCACGAGTTGTCCACGCTGGTGAGGGATACGTCGATACCGGCCACGGACACATCGGCCGCAATGAAAGCGGGACCGCGGCCAAGGATGTGACTATAGCCATCGCTCCCGTAGGCGCTCCGTTCCGCAGCGAGCTTCCCGCTCCTGGCCCGTTCTGCGCTTTTTAACCCGCACCGCTCCAGCGGCCGACCGTCGCCACCCTCTTCCCCGATGGCCTATACTCTACTCGAAGGAGCAAGCCGCTTCGGGGATTACCAATCGGGAGCGGTCGTCGATTGAGGACGGCTAAAGCTGTGATGCGCTCACTGCGAAGGTCGCCCGTGCTCGTTGTTCCCGTGCGCAGATCGCCAAGCCAGCCGCGGCGCAAATAGTCTGGGGCTGGGGTTGACTGGCGGCGATTGGGATGCCGCTTCCGATTGAAAGCGCTCCTGATCATCGCCTCGCTGGATAACCCGGAGGCCAGCGTGAAACTGCAAGTGGTGGTGAACCGGTTCGAAGAGCTGCGCAGGCTCGTGCCGGTGCGGGGAAAATAATCCTGGAGTCTTTGGGCGCGGTGGAATAGGCGAAGTCTACAAGGGCCGCGATACGCGCCTGAACCGCGCGGCCGCCAGCCGGAATTTGCTGCGCTCAAATGAACTTCAAGTGCGAAGTCCGCTTCTGACTTCCGGCTTGCGGCTCTTTCTTTTTTGATCTGCGGGTAATTCAAGGGCGGATCCCTGGCCTAGCGGCTTATAATTTGTGCAGTGCGTTTCGAGCTGCAGGCGGAGTGCCCGGTAACTCGCGCCCGCGCCGGACTGCTCCACACCAATCACGGCATCGTCGAAACTCCCGTCTTCATGCCCGTGGGTACGCAGGCCACGGTCAAGGGTGTTTTGCAGCGCGATCTCGCGGGCGAGTTGGACGCCAAAGTCATCCTCGCCAACACCTACCATCTCTTCCTGCGCCCCGGACCCGAACTCATCCGCCGGCTCGGCGGGCTGCACCGCTTCATGTCCTGGGACCGGGCCATCCTGACCGATTCCGGCGGCTTTCAAGTTTTCAGTCTCAGCGACCTGCGCAAGATCGGCGACGAAGGCGTCCTCTTTCGCTCTCATCTCAACGGCGACGCCCACCTCTTCACTCCTGAGTCGACCGTCGAGGCCCAACTCGCCTTCGGCAGCGACATCATGATGGCGCTTGATGAGTGCCCGCCCTACCCCGTTTCCCATGAAGCCGCCCGGCTGGCGATGCTCAGAACCGTAGCCTGGGCCCGGCGCGGCATGGAACATTGGCGGTATGCGAACGACTCCCGCGGCGCCCTCTTTCCCATCGTGCAAGGCTCCATGTACCCCGAGTTGCGCGCCGAATGCGCTGGCCGGCTCGTCGACCTCGACGCCCCCGGCTACGCCATCGGCGGCCTGAGCGTAGGCGAACCCCGCGCCCTCAGCCTGGAAATCGCTGAAATCACGACTCCTCTGCTCCCACTCGAGCGTCCCCGCTACGTCATGGGCGTCGGCATGCCCGAGGAGTTGCCCGAGTACGTCGCCCGCGGAGTCGACATGATGGATTGCGTCCTGCCGTCCCGCAATGCCCGCAACGGATATCTATTCACCTCCGCCGGACGCGTCATTATTAAGCAGGCCCGCTATCGAGACGACCCCCAGCCGCTAGATCCGCAATGCGCCTGTTACACCTGCCGCACCCACTCCCGCGCCTACCTCCGTCATCTCTTTCAAGCCGGAGAGATGCTCTTCTCCACCTTGGCCACTTTACACAATCTGCGGCACTACCTTGACATTATGAAGAAAATGCGGGAGGCTATACTGCTTGGGAGATTTCCGGCGTATCTGGACGCGGCGCGCTCCGCGGCGCTAAAATAAAAATACGCCTTAAGGCTCCTGTCGTACAATTCCCCATTCAGTTTTTCATTGCGAATGATTTCCTTCGGACTCATCCTTCAGGGCGTCACCGGGGGCCAGGGCGCCACCGGAAACGCTTACCTGACGTTCCTGCCCCTCATTCTGATCGTGGCCATCTTCTACTTCCTGGTAATGATGCCCATGCAGCGCCAGAAACGGCAGACGGCGCAGATGCTTCGCGATCTCCAGAACGGCAGCGTGGTCCTCACAACAGGGGGCATTGTTGGTACCATCGTCACCATCAACGCCGACGACACTCTCATCCTGCGCGTCAAACCCGACAACATCAAGCTGCAGATCTCCCGCGCTTCCGTCTCGGGGCTCGTGACGGAGGAAAAAAAGGCTTAAAATTCAAGACGAAGCAGATTTTAAATGAAGCGCAACCTCAAGATCAAAGCAATTTTCATTGTGGCCGTGATTCTCGCCTGCATCTACGGCGTTTTCGGAATCCCGCGGTCCGGAGCTGAGCTGGTTGCCAACTTTGAGCGCAACATCAAGCTCGGTCTCGACCTCAAGGGTGGCACGCAGCTTGTCATGCAGGTGCAATTACAGGATGCCTTTAAGGCCGTGGCCGATGGCGTCATCGACCACCTTCACGAAGAGCTCAAGAAGGCCAACATCGACGCCGCCGAAATCACCCGCAACGAGCCGAATCGCGTCGAGGATGCCGCCAAGATCGAAGTGGATGTTAAAGGCGTTCCGCCCACCCGCGCGGGCGACTTCCGCCGCATCGTAAACGACGGATTCGCGGATTGGACCCTCAACCCCGTCGCCGGCAGCTCCACCGACTACCGCCTGAACCTGAAACCCAGCGCCGCCTTGCAGCTCCGTCATGACACGATGCAGGAGACCCTGGCGACCATCGAGCGTAAGATCAACGGACTTGGCCTGGCCGAAACCTCGGTCCAGCCCACCGGCCGCGACGAGAACGAAGCCGAACTGCTGGTGCAGTTGCCCGGCGTCGACGATCCCGTTCACGTCAAAGACATCCTGAAGACGCAGGCCGTTCTCGAGTGGGATGAGGTCAAGGACGGTCCTTTCCCGTCTCGCGAGGAAGCGCTGGCCCGTCACGGCGGAGTTTTACCGCTCAATACCAAGTTGGTCCCCTCGCAATCCCATGGCGGACCGCAGGAATGGTGGCTCGTCTCCCGCATTCCCGTCGTGCGCGGCACCGATATTCGCAGCGCCCATGCCAGTCAGGGTGAAATGGGCCGCTGGGAGACCAATTTCGTTCTGACCCAGGACGCCGCCAAGCGCTTTCAACGCTACACCGAATCGAGCATCGGCCAACGCGCCGCCATCGTCGTCGATGGCCAGGCCATCAGCGTCCCGACCATTCAGAGCGCCATCAGCGACAGCGGACGCATCACCGGCGCCACCAATCACGATGAAGCCTCGGATCTGGCTCTGAACCTCAACGCCGGCTCGCTCCCGGCCGGCATTTTATATCAGGAAGAACGTACCGTAGGTCCTTCGCTCGGCGCCGATTCCATTCAGGAAGGATTGCGCGCCGGCATCGTCGGGCTTATCGCGGTGGTATTCGTGATGCTCATCTACTACCGCCGCGCCGGCATCAACGCAACTCTCGCGCTGTTTCTGAACGGAATTATCCTGATCGCCGCGCTTAGCTATTTCGGCGCCACCCTGACGCTTCCGGGGATCGCAGGCGTCATCCTGACCATTGGTATGGCGGTGGACAGCAACGTTCTCATTTTTGAACGCATTCGCGAGGAGCTGCACGCCGGAAAGGCCATCGTCGCCGCCGTCGACGCCGGCTTCAGCAAAGCGTTTTTGACGATTATCGACACCCACGTCACCACGGTGGTCTCGTGCGCCTTTCTGTTTATCTTCGGTACCGGCGCCGTCAAGGGGTTTGCGGTCACGCTGGTCATCGGCCTGATCGCCAATGTCTTCACCGCGGTGTTCGTGTCGAAAACCATCTTCGACTGGGAGCTCTCCGGCCGCAAGCGGGTCACGGCGCTAAGTATCTAATATGATTGTTGGTGGCCAGAGGCAAAGCCAATACCGCGGACGGCCCTCCTGGTCCGTAACGGTACTGAAATTTCCGCCGGGTGGTGGGAACAATGTTGAGGAGGCCGGTGTCTAACCCTATCGAATGCCGGCCTTGTAGGCTGCATGGAATTATTTAAGAAAACCAACTTCGACTTCCTAGGAAAGAAATGGCCCTTCATTATACTGTCGCTGTTGTTGACGGCGGCGGGCATCGCCAGCCTGATCGTGAAGGGCGGGCCTAGGTACGGCATTGATTTTAGGGGCGGTGCTCTCGTGACCGTACGATTCGCGCAGCGTCCTCACGTCGATAAGGTGCGCGCCGCGCTTTCCGGCAAGCTGCCCGTGGAGGTCGTGGAGGTCACCGGCAACAGCCAGGACGACATTATCGGAACCGAAGTGCGCAACGACCGGCAGCTCGATCAGGCCCGCGGCGCCATCGTCAATGGCCTGAACGCCACCTTTGGTCAGCCCGCGAGCGGGAAGCTCGACCTCAACAATTCCGGCAAGGACGCCCTCGCCGAGCGTCTCCGCGATCCTCTGCAGCGCGCCGGCGTTGGACTCAACGACCAGCAATTATCCATGCTGACCACCGCGATCGCGAATTACCGCACCGCTCAGGGTGGTCTCATCCGCAATATCGACGATCTCGGCCGCGTCTCGGGCGTGACCCCGCAAATTCTGAATGTCATAAAGCAGGAATGCTACGCCGCTCCCTTTACCATTCGCGCCACGGACATCGTCGGGCCACGCGTCGGCGCCGAGTTGCAGCGCAAAGCGCTCCTCGCCGTCCTGTACGCGCTGGCCGGCATGCTCGTGTACATCGCGTTCCGCTTTGAATGGATCTATGGAGTCGCCGCCGTCGTAGCCGTGTTCCACGACACCATCATCACGATCGGTCTGTTTTCGCTCTTCAATAAGGAAATTACTCTCACGGTCGTGGCCGCGTTGCTGACCCTGGTCGGCTATTCCATGAACGACACCATCGTCGTCTTCGACCGCATCCGCGAGAACCTCAAAATCCTGCGCCGCGAACCGCTCGAATCCGTCATCAACAAGAGCGTTAACCAGACCTTGAGCAGAACCGTCCTTACTTCAGGACTCACGCTTCTTACCGCGCTGGCGCTATTCTTTCTGGGCGGCCAGGTTCTTAACGGCTTCGCGTTCGCTCTGGTAGTGGGGATTATTGTAGGTACCTATTCTTCGATTTTCATCGCGAGTCCGATCCTGATCTTCTGGCAGAATTTCATCGAAAGCCGCAAACGGCGCCGGCCGGCTCCGGTTCCGGCGGCCGCGGCGGCCAGACAAAACGTGCGCGGACCCGCCGCAAGGGGTACGGCCAAGGTAAAATAAGGGCCGCAAGAAGGGGGAAATTAGAGTTATGTTTGAACAGACATTTGTTGACGGAACGGGAAAGACGAAAAAACCGTGGACCGTTGCGTTTGCGTTCGGGGTTGAGATCCTGGCCATCTGCATCGCGGTCCTGATCCCGCTCATCTACACCGACACGCTGCCGCGCGCGCAGCTCACCAGCTTTTTGACGACGCCGCCTCCGCCGCCGCCACCGCCTCCTCCGCCGCCTCCCGCCGCGCCCAAGATCGTGAAGGTGATTCCGCGGCAGTTCAACGCCGACAAGCTGGTCGCGCCGAAGCAGATCCCCAAACAGATCGCGATGATTAAGGAAGAAGAGCTGGCGCCCTCCACGGGCGTCGTCGGCGCCGTGGGCGGCGTCTCGGGCGGCGCCGTGGGCGGCGTCATCGGCGGCATCATCGGCGGTCTCCCCAAAGCGGCCCCGCCGCCTCCGCCTCCGCCCCCTCCGAAGCCCGTCACCCCGCAGCGCATCCGCGTGGGCGGACAAGTGTCGGCCGCCAATCTTATCCGCAAAGTGACGCCGGTCTATCCCGCGCTCGCCAAGCAGGCGCGCGTCTCCGGCACCGTCCGTTTCACCGCCATCATCGGTAAGGACGGCACCATCCAGAATCTGCAACTCATCAGCGGCCACCCGCTGCTGGTCGCAGCCGCGGAGGAAGCCGTCAAGCAGTGGCAATACCGGCCTACGCTGCTCAACGGCGAACCCGTTGAAGTGGTTACGCAAATCGACGTAAACTTCACTCTCAGTCAGTAGATTTCAAAGTTTAAATTCAACTCGCAGGAGAAAACGAATGTTTTTACAGTTGCAAGTCTGGGGCATCATGCTCCTTCAGGAAGCCGCCGCTCCCGGCTGGGATGTCCGCTCCATGTGGTCCCAGATGGGCTGGCTTGCCCGGTCGGTTGTTATCGCGCTCTTCCTCATGTCGGCTTGGTCGATCGGAGTCATGATCGACAGGTTGATCGCTTATAACGGCGCCCGTAAGCAATCCCGCGCCTTTGCTCCGGCCGTCGCCGGCGCGCTGCGCGAAGGCAAGCTCGACGAGGCCATCAAGATCGCGGATCGCTACAACAAGAGCCATCTGGCGAAAGTAGTCGTAGCCGGTTTGCAGGAATTCCGCGCGCATCAATTGAGCACCGAAATTCCCGGTGAAGAGATCGAGGCCTCGAAACGCGCTCTCGACCGCGCCGAGGCCATCGTGCATGCCGAACTGAAGCGCGGAGTCAGCACTCTCGCGACCATCGGCTCGACGGCGCCCTTTGTCGGATTGTTCGGAACCGTCGTCGGCATCATTCACGCCTTCACCGGCATCTCGAACGAAAAGTCGACCGGTCTCTCGGCGGTCGCGGGCGGCATTTCGGAAGCCCTGGTCACCACCGCCATCGGCCTTTTCGTGGCCATCCCGGCCGTCTGGATGTTCAACTACTTCACCAATCGCATCGACGCGTTTGATGTCGAGATGGGCAACTCCAGCTCCGAGCTGATCGATTATTTCCTGAAACGCAGCCAGCGCGTCGGAGTAGCCAAGTAAGGCCGTCCGTCAAGCGAGTTGCGCTAGAGCGAGTTGAACGTATACGAGCGGTGGCAGGCCGGCGGCCCCGGGCCGCGAACCTGCCACCCTCGAAGGATTAAAATCAATGAAAAAAAAGAAAGCGCCGCCTCCGGTATCGGATATTAACGTCACCCCCATGGTGGACGTCATGCTCGTGCTGCTGATCATTTTCATGGTCATCACGCCTTTGCTCAGCAAGACCGTCCCGATCGATCTCGTAAAGACGAGAAATCCCATCGCCATGCAGGATGCCGACAAGGACGATGCCGTCATAGTAGCCGTCACCCGCGATGGCTCCGTGTACCTCAGCCCCGGCAATAGCAAGACCACCGCGGACCAGCTCCCCCAGAAGGTCAAGGATCTCATCTCCGGCCGCTCCAACAAAACGGTCTACATCAAGGCCGACGCCCGGGCGCGCTATGAGAAGGTCGAGGACGTGGTCGATAATCTTCGCGCCGCCGGCATCGACGAGCTCGGTCTGTTGACCGAACAGTTGCCGCCGCAGCAGGGCAAAACCGGTTCCGGCGGATAAACCGGACAAAATTTCTTAAAGGAGTATTTCAAACATGGCAATGACAGCGGGCGCCCCCGGCGGAGGGGCCAAAGCCGACATTAACGTAACTCCGCTCATCGACGTTCTCCTGGTGCTGCTGATCATCTTCATGGTCATCACGCCTTTGACCCCGCACGGCCTGGATGCCCTTGCGCCCCAGCCACCCGACAAGAACCATCCTCAGAACGACGCCGATCAGCGTACGGTTGTCATCATCATCGACAAGAACGACCACATCATGCTCAATACCGAGCCGATCGCGGAAAACCAGCTTCAGGATCGTCTCATCGACATCTTCAAAACCCGCAACGAGCGCGTCGTTTTCGTCAAGGGCGATCCGGATCTCGAATACCGCGACGTCGCTCGAGCTATCGATATCGCCAAGGGCGCGCAGATGGACAAGATCGGGCTAATGACGCCGAAGGTGGAGGCCGGCGAGTAGTTTTCTTCGACAATTCAAAAATATGAAAAAGACCATCGCCGTTTTTGGCCTCGGCGCTTTGCTGCTCTTTGCAAGCGGCTGCGACAAGCTGAAATCCAGAGATCAGATGAACAAGGGCGTGCAGGCCTATCGCAATGCGCGCTATGCCGCCGCCGTCGAATATTTCAAGAACGCCGTCCAACTCGATCCCAAGAATTCCAACGGCAAGCTGTTTCTCGCGACGGCGTACATGACGCAGTATGTTCCCGGCTCCGACGATCCCAAGAATTTGCAGATGGCCGCCGCCGCGAGAAATGGGTTCGAGAATGTTTTGAAAGAGAATCCGAGGGACAAGACGGCGCTCGCTTCGCTTGCCTCGCTCAGCTATCAGGAAGCGCAGGGCATTCCGAAACTCGACGATAAATTCAAGAAGCTCGATGAGTCCAAGGACTGGTATATGAAGCTCATCGAGGCCGATCCGCAGAACAAAGAAGCCTATTACAGCCTCGGCGTGATCGATTGGCTGAAGTGGTATCCGAAGCTGATGAACGCCCGCGCCGAAATGGGCATGAAGCCGGAGGACCCCGGCCCTCTCAAGGATAAAAAGGTCAAGGCGGAGCTAAAAGCGCAGTACGGTCCCATGATCCAGGATGGCATCGACAACCTCGATCACGCGCTCAAGATCGATCCCAATTACGACGACGCCATGTCCTATCTCAATCTGCTGTATCGCGAGCGCGCCGACCTGGCCGATACCCCGGAGCAGTATAAAGCCGACATCGACACCGCCGATAAGTACGTGCAACAATCCCTCGATGTCAAGAAGGCCAAGGCCAAACCCGCGGCCGGCGGCGTTCAGGCCCAGAAATAGTCCGCTCGGGCGCATGCCGTCCCGCACGCGCCCATTTCCTTCTACAATCCGCCGATTGGTTCGCCACTGGCCCCACTGCGGTTGATCGTCGCATCACTTCCCGGGATCGCCATTATTCCCCACGCGTCCGCGCTCTTAAATTAAACGCGGCCCGCAGCCCTCGCTTCGAACGATCGCCCAGCACGACAGCTCCCGCTGCCGTTCCAGTGCGCCCGAGAGTCCACTGCCGCCCGCCATACCTGCCCTTGCTTGTGCCTGCCCTTGCCCGGCGACGGTTTGATAAGCTGATATGTTTATCCGCCGCTGGGAGGGACCCGCAATGAAGAAAATCCTTTCGATGTTGATTCTTGTTCTGGGTATGGCTATTTCCGGCAACGCGCAATCGGCCGCTACCGGCACCGTGATTGGGACCGTCACCGATCCCAGCGGCGGGGTCGTGCCCGACGCCGTCATCGAATTGAAAGACGTCGCCACCGGCGTTACCCGAACGGCCGCCACCAATGGCGCCGGGCAGTATTCGTTTCCGGGAGTGCAACCCGGCATCTATTCGGTAAAGGGAACTCATGCCGGTTTTGAGGAGGTCGTGGTCCCACAGGCCCACGTCGAAGTCGGCAAATCCTATACCATCAATTTGCAGTTGCGCGTAGGCGCATCGCAGCAAATCGTGGAAGTGACTTCCACGCCCGGAGCGGAACTGCAGACGCTCGACGCGTCCGTGGGCAGCCAAGTGGGCGGCGACACGCTCATGATGGTTCCCACGCTGACGCGCAATGTTGCCAGCCTGCTGCTTTTGCAGCCCACCTCTCTGCCGCAGCAGGCTTCGACCCAGAGCAGCACCCTCGGCGGGCAGGTCGCGGGCGCCCATAGCGATCAAAATTCGATCGTGCTCGATGGCGGCAACGTGACCAACGGCACTTCCGGCAACAACGATTATTTTGTGAACTTCGATGGCGGGCCGGAGGCCTGCGATTCCGACTCCCGTCGAGAGTATCCAGGAGTTCCGGGTCTCGACAAGCAACCCCACGGCCAGTTTCAGCGGGGCATCGGGAAGCGAAACCGTGCTGGTGACCAAGCGCGGCGGCAATCAATTCCACGGATCGGCTTACTGGTTCCTGCAAAACGACGAGCTAAACGCCAACACCTGGGACCGCAATCGGCTGGGGCAAGCGCGGCCGGAAAGCAAGGACGATCGCTACGGCGCCAGTTTGGGCGGCTATTTTCCGCATTTGCCGGAACGGGCGAAGACCTATTTCTATATCAATTACGAAGGCCGGCGGCTTGTCGCCACGCAGCAGTATTCGCGCATCGTACCAACCGATACTTTGCGGGAAGGCATTCTACGTTTCCGCGACGCGTCCGGCAATATCGTCTCTTATAACCTCGCCACTTCCGCGCAGTGCGGGCCGCAGGGCAATGCCGCGTGCGATCCGCGCGGTCTGGGCCTTAATCCGCTCGTCGCTCAGATTTGGAACAAATACGAGCCCCAAGGAAACGATTCCACTCAAGGCGATGGCCTCAACACCACGGGGTTTAGCGCCGCCCTGCCGCTGCCCATCTCCTCCGATTTCGGCGTGGCGCGGTTGGATCATTCCTTCGGGTCGAAATGGCAGGCATTTGCCAGCTACCGCATTTATAAAGAGACGTCGGCGGTGAATCGGCAGGTCGATATCGGCGGACTGATGCCCGGAGACGTCAAAGGCCAGCCCGCTTCCGTAGCGAATATTCCGCGCCAGCCTCGTTACCTCGTATTCGGCCTCACCGGCGTCCTCACCCCTAACGTGACCAACGAACTGAATCTCAGCTACGTGCGCGACTGGTGGTATTGGAATACGGCCAGCGCCTTTCCGCAAGTACCCGGAACGGATGCCGCGCTCGAGCTGGGCGGCAATACCGCGAACTCTCTTTTGCCCATCAATCTCAATACCACAGGGGCCCGAACGCGGCTCTGGAACGGCCACAATTACAACTTGGCCGACAACCTGTCCTGGCTCAAGAGCACCCACCTGATCCGCTTAGGAGGGACCTTCAGCCACTCCGGCGTGATCTTCGTCCGCGACGACGGCCAGGTGGGTCTCGTCGAGCCGGCCTATCTGATCCAGCAATCGACCGGCCTCAACATTCCGCCGGCCTATCAGCCGCCGGCGTGTTCCTCGACGGTGACAACCAATTGTCTGCCCTCCAATCAGGCCAGCAGTTGGAACAATCTGTACTCGCAGGCGCTGGGACTCGTGGATCAAGGACTACGGGTGGGCGTGCGCGCCTCCGATCTGAGTGGGTTGCCGGCCGGCACGAAGCTATTCGACGACGTCCATTACGACAGCTTCAGTCTGTACGGAACCGATTCCTGGAAGATCACGCCCAATCTCACCCTAACCTACGGTCTGAACTGGTCGGTGGACGTACCGCCGGTGGACCAGACCGGCAAGCAGTCGATTTCACTCACGCTGCCCGGAAATATCTGTGCTTATTCCCGAAAATTACTTGGCTGCGCGCCAACAGGCGGCGCTGAATGGAACGGTCTACAATCCCACCGTGGCGTTTGCGCCGCTCCGTTTTGCGAATCGGACGTACCCCTACAATCTGGTGCTCGACACTGTCGCCCCCCGCATCGCAATGGCCTGGACGCCCAAATTCGGCCATGGCAAACTTGTGATCCGCGGCGGCTACGGCCAGTTATTCGATCGCCTCAATGGCGTGCAGAAAGTGGGCAACGAATTTCAGGCCTTCGGGTTCCAGCAGACCCTGACTTGCCTGGGTCCGTCGCGCTCGGGACAGTGCCTGGGAAGTTTGGGCTCCGATCCGCTGAGCGGGTTCCGCATCGGCGTGGACGGCTCCACCGTGCCGATTCCGCCTCTCTCCGCTTCCGCTTCGGTACCGCTGGTTCCGGGCACTGCGGGATTTCCCGGCGCCAACCAGCCGCAGGCGAATACGACCTACCAGATCGACCCGACTTATCGGCCCGGCCGCAATCATGAATGGGACCTGACCATCCAGCGTGAGATGCCCGGACGGTCGCTGATCGAAATCGGCTACATCGGGCGGCACGCCAGCAACATTTATAATCCACTCGAAGTCAACCAGGTCCCGTTCATGATGACTCTGGGCGGCCAATCCTATGCGCAGGCCTACGATGACATAGCCGCCGAGCTCAAGGGTGGGGCCGCGATTTCCGCGCAGCCGTTCTTCGAAACGGCATTAGCCGGGAGTTCCTTCTGCGCCGCGCCCAATACCAGTTGCACAGCAGGTGTGGTCTCCAAGTTTAAAAGCTCGTTTACCAACCAGCAGGTCACGACCGTCTGGAATGGCATTCAGCCGTCCTTTTATTTCGGGCCAGCCACGGCCGCGACGCAGCAGGTCTCTTCGACATTTTTCTACTGGGCGAGCGCCGGATGGGCCAACTATAATGCCGGGTTCATCTCCTATCGCACGCGCAGCTTCAAGGGACTCACCTTGGACGCTAATTTCACCTTCGCGCACTCCCTCGATACCCGCGGCCTCAATCAGGATTTCGACACCGCCGCCTCCAATTCTTTTAACCTGCACTACGATTACGGCACTTCAATTTTCGACCGCAAGGCTGTTTTCAACCTGCTGTCCCTTTATGAGCTGCCGTTTGGCCGCAATGGTCATGGCCCCCTGAATTACATCGTGAAGGGCTGGTCCATCGCGCCCATCGTGAACATTTCGAGCGGCCTGCCATTAAAGGTGCTGACCGGCTCGGGCCAGGAATTCGGTCAAGGCGGCGGGGCCAACAGCGCGGGCGCAGTCCCCCTCGCCCCGGACACTTTCGGCAACAGCGTGCACTCCGGCGTGGCGGGCGATCCCACGACGCAGGCGGGCATCAACGGCAATCCGGCGAACGGCGGCAGCGGGTTGAATCTGTTCGCGAACCCGGCTTCCGTGTTCAATTCGTTCCGGCCCGCAATGGTCGGGATCGACACCACCAGCGGCGCCGGCGGGCAGTTGCGCGGTCTTTCGCGCTGGAACGTGGACGTCGCTCTGTCGCGAAAATTCATGTTCAACGAACGTTGGAGCACCACCTTCAGCGCACAGCTTTTCAATGCTTTCAACGTCGTGCAGTTTGCGGACCCTTCGGTAAGCCTGCAATCGCCACAAACCTTCGGTGTTCTCAGTTCGCAATTGAATACGCCGCGCATTGTTCAGTTCGGACTGCACCTGGATTTTTGATTTGGCCTAAAATCGCGAAGTCGCGGCGCGGTGTCTGCCACGTGCGACACGTCAGGGTAATAGGAACGTACTTGGAAATTTGCCAGTGCCGCACAGCTTGAAGGTCCGAAGTCTTTATACCAATCGCCGTCTGGGACATCGGGATCGCCGGATTTCCATTCGGCCAATGCGAAGAGGTCCTCCTGAGTAATCTGCCGCCCTGGCGCGTCGCACATGCGCCATTTTCCTCGCCCTGCGATCCACTGGTCCTGGGCATCCGCTCAGCGGCCGAGGATGAGGGACCGGAATTCGTCGATGAGATGGTCCTGCTGGTTCGGGTCGTCGTTCTCTAGGTTTGCTTTCAATTTTCTGAACGAACTTCAGCTTCCCGTACCCTGTATCCCCTCCAGCCTACACGGCCGCGACTTCGCTCAACAACTGCACGGTTCTTCGCGAGGGCGCACCGTCACTGGGCTGATACTCCGAAGGTAGGGCAATCGATATCGCCGTCAAATATGTCCAAACCAGGCGCCTCAGGCTGATAAGTCGAGGCGCCTGATTGCGCGCAACGCCGCCAGTGGCTCAAGCATTCATCGTGCGCCATTCGACGACCCGGGTGCAATTTGCGCGGTGGCTCAGTATTCATCGCCCGTCTTCGGCGTTGCGCGGCCGCCAGCGAGCCTGAGCAACGGCGCCGGGCTCATCCTGCCGCCGCGTAGGCTGATTTGCGCGTCGCTTGCGGCTTAGCGAGCGCCCATTCCAGTCTTTGGACGGCCGCCGATGCCTGCTCCGCGCGTAGCGCCGCATGGCTTTCCGCGCCATAATGATCACCGAGTCTGACCGCGAGCGTGTTCAGTTCCGCCCTCAGCGCGGCCAGTTCGTCGATCAGTGTTCCCGGATTCGGCGGGCAACTCCTCAGACCATCGATCGCCTTGGTAGTCATGCAATGGTCTCCTTTCTAACTGCCGCTCTCCCGCGGCGAGTAGCGGTTGAGGACGGCTATCAGAGGTCTGGAGGATTGCGGCGCCCGCGCGTTTCCTAACAGCACCTGCTTGTTGTTCAAGCGCCGGCCGTAGAGCTCCCGATTTTCATCCGAATCGTTACGTAGCGTGGCGCCCGCCAACGAGATGCCCGCAAATACTCCGCGGGAGCGCGACCAGGACAGAATCTTGGCCGTCATTTTGGCGTCAGTTCTGGCTGTGCTGCTGCGCCCCACCGGCCCAGCCGCGACTTCGGCATCTCCGCCCAAAGTGAATTTACTTTGGAGCAGCTTTTCCATCCCGCGCCGATTCATCACCAGCATCACTAGGTCCGTCTCGGAAGCCCCCACCTGGAAACCAAAGCTTCCGCCTTCCATGCGAACGGCCGAGGGCGCTCCCCAACCCCGGCGATGCTCGTCGCGGCAGATGACAAAGCCGCGGCCGTAGGCGCCGCCGACAATGAACGCCGCTTTCTTAACTCCCGGAATAATCACCGCGCAGTGCGCGTTGCGCAGCAGATCGGCCGGAATACCCCGGTCCGGCGCGCCCATAATTTCCGAAAAAACCGTGGCCGCTTCTCCGAGGCGATCGGACGCACTGCCTGCAAACGCGGCGCTGGCTCCCAGCACCGTTATTAGAGCGGCTCCAATAAATTTAAACATCATGATTCCTTTCTGTTTGCTCCATTTTGTTTATGTCAATCGGGACGTTCGTCCAGAATCAACGTTGCCGCGATGGGAAGCGGCTCGTCCATGAACTGCGAGCCGCTTCCTCATGCGAACCGGTATGTTGCGGGGCGCCTACGCCTGGGGTGGAGCACGCCCGAAGAAAGGATGTTCCTGAGGGAGAGTATTGGCGAAATGGAAGCGCTCAAACGCCGCTTCTACAAAAAGCAGACGAGCGGTCAAAGCCGGCCGGGCGGGCACAATTGCCGCATTGTTGAAAAGGCGCCGCGCCCGGGAAGACAGGCGGGAGCTGGCCGTCGCGCGAGCGAGAGAGGTCCCCGCGCTCACGCTCCGCGGCCAACGCTGAGGCCCGCTGCGCTCGCGTACTCTGGATCGCCGCCGGATCGTGGAGATCGACTGCGGAAGCCGCGAAAAACAGGCATGCGGCGAGGGCAATCGCGTTTGAATATTTGATCGCTGCCGGCATCCTGCACGTTAAGACGTATTAATCCCGGAAAAGATCCGTTAATTTGAGAGTTGTTCTGAGATCAGGCCGGCGCCGCAAGCTGCAGGGCTATGTCTGTTGCCGCCCGCGCGCCGCTTCGCCTTCCTCGCCCCTGGCCATAGCCTGGAAAAAGATCACGTTTCCGGTGCCCTGCATCCGCTCGACGTACACGGCCGCGACTCCGCCCACCAGCTGCGCGCCGTTCTTCAACTCCTCGTTTACGGCGTCCTCTAATTCCTTTTGGCTGGCGCGATGAATGAGCTTATAATCGGTCACCTGCGGCCTTCCCCGTCTTTTAAATGCTCCGGCAAAACCGCGTAGCCCTCGGCGGGCGGATACAATTCGTACAGCAGATTGAGACGCCTGCGAAGATAACGGCTGGCCAGTTGCCGCGGACCCGTCTCCACGTCAATGTCGCAACAGATCCCGTGCAGGTAGAGCGTCAGAGTATCCGTGAACGACTGCCGCACGTAATCGCGGAACGGCTTCGTGTCCTTACGTATGCCGCTCTGCCGCCGCAACAGGCCTTGCTTCAGCCGCCAGCTTTCTTCGTCCACCTCGCCGTGTACCCCGGCCGTCAGTTCCTCCCGCACCAGGCCCGAATAGCTGCTGTGCGCGTCCTCCGGCCAGCGGTCGGCCATGAGGGAGGCAATCATGCGATAGAAACGGTAATGATACTCGGCCACCTCCTGGTCCTTTAGCGCGAATAGCAGAATTTCTTCTTCCCCGATACGCACTTGGGATGCCCAGAACTGGCGGTTGTCCGGCGGCCGCTCGGTGCAAACAAACTCGCTCGCCGGCGCGTTGCGGCTCCCGTCCACACGTTCGAGATAGGGGACCAGCATGATTGAGATCTTCGGCAGCACCGCCGCGATCGCCGGCGGCAGCGCGCCAATCGGTTCTTCCAGGTATTCTTTCAAGTCCTCCTCGCTCAGCGGAACCGAAGCGCAGAAATAGGAGAACGTGTTGCTCAGCGGAATCATCGCATCGCGAAACTGCTCCGCGAATTGAGGAACGCTCAGTTTGACGTGGTCAGCTCGAGCGGACATCTATGTTGTTGCCTTCATTCTATCATGCGCCGACCGCGCTCCCTTGCCGCGTTACACTTAACTCATAGTGCCGCCGCGAGTTTTGATTTCCGCGGGTGAAGCCTCGGGCGACCTCTATGCTGCCGCCCTCATCCCCGCGCTCCGCCGCATCGACCCCGCGACCGAGTTCTTCGGCTGCGCCGGACCGCGCATGCGCGACGCCGGAGTCGACGCCGTGGTCCCCTCCGAGAGCCTCGCGGTCGTCGGCCTAGTCGAAGTCCTTACCCACCTCCCACGCATTCATCGCCAATACCGTAAGCTCCTTCACGCCGCCCGGGAGCGCCGCCCCGGCCTCGCTATTCTTACCGACAGTCCCGATTTCCACTTCCCGATCGCCAAGAAGCTAAAAAAAATGGGCGTGCCGGTCCTTTATCTGGTGGCCCCGCAGGTGTGGGCTTGGCGTAAAGGACGCCTCCGGGTCATGCGCCGCATTATAGACCGGCTCCTCTGTATTTTCCCTTTTGAAGAGCGCTTTTTCACCACCCATGGAATATCCTGCCGCTATATCGGCCACCCTCTTACGCGACTGATACGCCCTTCCGCCTCCCCTCTCGATCTTCGCCGTAAGTTCGGCGTGCCGTCCGGCGCCATGATGATCGCCGTTCTTCCCGGCAGCCGCCGCGGCGAAATCGAGCGGCACTGGCCCATCCTCCTCAAAGCCCTCGATTGCATCGCAGCGCGGCTGGAAACAGACGGTCTACGGATCTGCCCCGTCCTGGCCCTCCCCCCGGCCTGGGCGCAAAATTTCGGGAACGCTTTCCGGCCTCGTCCATCCAAGTACAAGAAGGGCAAACCTGGGATGTGCTCGCTTGTTCGGACTTGGCGCTCGCCGCTAGCGGAACGGTGACAATCGAAGCCTGCCTTCTGAACACGCCGATGGTCGCCTTCTATCGCGTGAACGGACTGAGCTGGCTTCTCGGTAAGCTCCTCGTTCGAGTTCCCTTTTTCTCCATGGTTAATTTGATCGCTGGACGCCAAATCGTGCCGGAATTGATCCAACGCGATATGACGCCTCAACGCCTCGCGGACGAGGCATGTCTGCTTCTGAATGACGGCCCCGCGCGGCAGCGCATGCGGTCGGATCTGGCGGAAACCGCCCGACGGCTCGCCGCCGCCGGCGATCCTATCGACATCGCCGCCGCCGGCGATCCTATCGACATCGCCGCGATGGCTGCCGCTGAGTTTCTCGACAAGGAATTGGTTCATGTTTCGTAGGACAGTCTTGATCGCCTTCGCCACCGGCGCGGTATCTCTCTTCGGCGCCGACGACAGAGCCCCGCGAAATCGCATTAACGTCGAACATTACACCATCAACGCCGACGTGAATCCGCGAACCCAGGCGCTGACGGCCAATGTACAGGTGCAGTTCGTTCCCTTGGACGATCTCACCAGCGCCTCGTTCGAGCTGAATAACGCATTGAACGTTTCGCGCGTCGTCGATGCCGGCGGACGCCAGATCCCCGCCTCGCGATCTACCGAGGATTTCACCGTACGCCTCAACTTCCCGGACCCGCTGCCCAAAGGCAAGCCCGCCACGCTCACCTTCAGCTATGACGGCCGGCTTACGGGCGCCGAAGACTCGCCCGTCTTCGGCATCAAGTTCGCCGCCATCCAGAACGACTTCGCCTACCTGATGTATCCGGCGCGCTGGTTTCCCATCAACGACTACACCACCGATCGCTACACCGCGGATATGCGCGTTACAGTGCCCTCGGCCTTCGTGGTCGTTGCCAGTGGCGACGAGAAGGTCGATAACGCCGGCGGCAAGACCACCTATTCGTTTCACTACGCCAAACCGTCCTTTCCGGGCAGCATCGCCGTTGTTCAAGGCCAGCCCGTGAAGGTTAGCTCCGAAGGCGTCACCAGCACCATGTACTTCCGCGCCAACAGAACATGGCCGATGCTTACGGCGAGAGGCGGGGAAAATTCTCACGTATCTCACCAGCGTTTACGGCCTCGCTCCGCAGGCGAACCTCACCTTCGTCGAGACCGAGAACGGTACTCCCAACGGCTACTCCGCCCCCGGCTTGATCTTCCTGTCGCCCAAAGCTATCGGCGACCAGGTCGGCATCCGTCTCCTGGCCAACCAGGTCTCGCGGCAATGGTGGGGCACGTTCATTTCGCCCACGAACCGCAATCACATGTGGCTGCAGAACGGCAATGCGCGCTACGCCGAGATGCTCTACCTCGAGCACGTCAACGGTCCGGGCGCGCTCGAACAGGAGATTCACGACACTTATGTGGAGGCGCTGACCGTGGAAAATCCGCCACTGATTCAGGCCTCGCGCCTGGAGGACTACTCGCCGGAGTACTGGGCGGTTACCGCCAGCAAGGGCGCCGCGGTGCTCCACATGCTGCGCAATGTGATCGGCGATAAGCTTTTTCAAGACTCTTAAAGCCTTCCCCGACCAGCACGCCTGGAGAGCCTCTACACCGACGATTTCCGCAAGCTGGCCGAGCAGGCCTCCGGCCAAAGCCTGCAATACTTCTTCCTGCAATGGATTGAATCGAGCGGCGCGCCGGAATTCAAGTCGAATACACCATCTTCCGAACTCAGAAAGGCTTCCGTGTGATGGGCAAGATCTCCCAGGACCTCGACACCTTCCACATGCCCGTAAACATTAAGATCGAGACCGAAGGCAACCCGGAGGAGAAGCGCGTCGAAGTGGTTGGGACATCTTCGGAATTCACGGTGGACACTTTCGGCAAGCCCAAGAGCGTCACGATCGACCCCGACGGCAAGGTACTCCGCTTTAACCCCGGCATGCGCGTCGCGGTAGCGATCCGCCGCGGAGAACAGTTCGCGGATGTTGGCGAGTACGAGGATGCTCTGAAGGAGTATCAAAAGGCGCTAGACGTTACCCGCAACAGTTCGCTTGCGCACTACCGCATCGCGGAACTGTTCTTCCTGCAGAATAATTTTCAATCCGCCGCGAACGAATTTCGCGAAGCGCTAAACGGCGATCTGACCCCAAATGGACAGAAGTCTGGGCGCATATCAATTTGGGCAAGATCTTCGACCTCACCGGCCAGCGCGACGCGCCGTGAACGAATACAAGCACGCGCTCCGCACCCGGGACGACACCCAAGGCGCCCAAGCCGAGGCCGCCAAGTACCTGAAACAGCCCGACGAGCGCAAGTCCAACAACGTCTGACTACGCAGCCAAGGGCCTTTAGCGACGACCGCTTCCTCTACCGTGACGCACTAACGCGGCCTGCGGCGGAGTTCTGCGGGC
>CAWITB010000031.1:0-69977 GCA_963838885.1 Bryobacterales bacterium
CGACTGAAGTGGACCCCAATATCTGGACAGTGCTTTAAAGTGGAGGGCAGCGTCAACCAGGAGGAAAGACGATGCCCGGAACCCGCAAGAGCTACGCGCCGACTTTGAAGGCGAAAGTGGCAATAGAAGCGATTAAGGCGCAACGGACGGCGGCGGAGATCGCAAAGATCTACGGCGTGCATCCGAACCTGATCGGCATTTGGAAGAGGCAGGCGCTAGGAGGCCTGCCGGAGGTATTCAACGGCGGCCGTGACGACCGCTCGGGGCAGGCCGGTGCCGATAAGGACGAATTGTATCGGCAGATTGGAGTCCTGAAGGTGGAACTGGAGTTTTTGAAAAAAAAGTCCGGTCTGCCCGGTTGAGGAGAAGCGGCGATGGATCGACGCGGCCCATCCTCGGCTGAGCATCGAACGCAGTGCGAACTGCTGAATCTGGCGCGATCCAGCTACTACTATCAGGCGCAGCCGGAAAGCGAAGAGAATCTTCTGCTGATGCGGCGATTGGACGAGCTCTATTTGCAGCATCCCTATTATGGAAGCCGCCGCCTGGCGGCAGCGCTTTCCATGGGAGCCGCAGAGAAGCTCAACCGCAAACGAGTACAACGTCTCATGCGGCTGATGGGCCTGGAAGCGTTGTATCCCCAGCGCAATCTCAGCCGGCCCTCGCCTGGCCACGAGATCTATCCGTATCTGCTGCGCGGAGTGGCGATCAAGCGCGTCAACCAGGTATGGAGCAGCGACATCACGTATATTCCGCTGCGCCGCGGTTTCCTGTATTTGACGGCGGTCATGGACTGGCACAGCCGTTTCGTGCTGAGCTGGGAATTATCCAATACGCTGGACGGATGGTTCTGCCGCTCGGCGCTGCAGGCGGCGTTCCGCTGGGGACAGCCCGAGATCTTCAACTCCGATCAAGGTTCGCAGTTCACCGCGCGAGAGTACCTGCAACTCCTCAAGGATCGCGATATCCGCATCAGCATGGACGGGCGCGGGCGCGCGCTGGACAACGTGTTCGTCGAGCGCCTGTGGCGCTCGGTGAAATACGAACTGATCTATCCGGGAGACTTCTCCGGCGGCGACGATTTAGCAGCGGCTCTGAAGAATTATTTCGAGCACTACAACTACCGGCGCCCGCATCAATCGCTTCGCTATACGGCGCCCGCACAGACGTTTCGCCCTCGCGCGTGATTGGCCGCGCGCTCCCGAAACCAGGCTCGCTCTCCACTGAAGAAGTCGCCAAAAACCGTCCAGTTTCCGGGGTCCACTTCAGACATCCTTCGCTTCGGGGCCGAGCGTCCAAACGCCGTATCCAATCAGCACTACATCTACAGCCTCGCCTATTCCAATCCAGTGCGCCCCGACGCCTACCGTTGCAATTACGCCTAATGTCGCGACCGCCTTGGGCGTCAGCATTGCGCTTACTTTTTGCCGGGCATCGGGGGGAAGCTTCGGTAATGAACGTTCAACGGCCAGCCCGAGCTTTTTGACATCGCTCAGATTGACCACGATTTCCTTTCGTCGTAACTCCCATTCCCAATCGAGATATCGTCCCGCTGGAGAATCCGGGTGCGGAAGTCGGGACCACGAGTAGCTGGTAAATCCGGGAGGGCGTGACAAGCCTGTGCCGGACCCTCCAGCCGGTGAATTCGGGTGAGCAAAAGTATCCGAATGCAACCAGCTACGAAACCGCTCGCGCCAATCGTCACGCATTTGCTTTTGTCGCAAAGGATAGCACCAATTCGCCTTGCAGCAAAATCCCATCCAATGCGCCCAATCAGTCGCGCCTATATCTTACATATCACAAAGGGTAAGCTTTGAGAAATTCGAAAACTCCCACCTTTTATTGCGCTTGAAACTCTCAAAAGCCTCTCTCACAATTGAAGCCGGCGAAAACCCTCCGAACGCGCTGATTGGCTCGGGGACCAAAGCGGGATGAGCGTAGACAGCCACCAATTCATCGAGAAAACCACCGATCCAGCGAAAGGGCGCATCAATACGAATAGCTGCCCGGGACAGCAAGCGGCAATGAAGATCGTCGCCGAATTTGAGCAGAGCTAGAATATACCCCATCGCCCCTGGCGCATCCAGCTCATACAGCCCACTCAAGATCCGCCCGCTTGAGGTCCGATCGCCGGTGCCATCTTTTCGCAAACCGGGTCCCCAATCTTCCCAGTAACTTACGCCTGCGCTCCCATGGTTCCACTCCGCGGGCGATGTAACTTGAAGCTGAGAAGCGGCTCACTGAGCCGCCCGCGAGTACCCCAGCCGCCAGGCCGAGCCATTCCAGGTCGGGCCGCCGCAGCAACGAAGCGGTTCTCTATCCGCATCCGGAACCATCCCAAGGAGCATCCCATGAGCCAAGCGGCCAAACGCACGCGCGCCGAGATTAACCGCGAAAACGCCAAAAGATCGACGGGCCCCAAAACCCCCGCAGGCAAACAGCGTTCCCGCATGAATGCCATGCGCCACGGCGTCACCCGCCAGGTCATGTGCATGCCTTCGGATCAAATGGCCGCATATCTCCAATTCCAGCAGTCCTACTTCGACCAACTCCAGCCCAAAGGCGCCATGGAGAAACAGGAAGTCCAGTTCATGGTCGACGCCGCCTGGAAAATTAACTCCAGCACCGCCTGGCAGCAAGGTATTCTTAGCGAGCGCGCTTTCCCCGGCATGGAAGAGCGCGCGGCCGCCGCCAACAGGTGTGACACCGGCAATCGCCCCGAAGTCGACGCCGCGCTCGCTGTCTCGAACGTAGTTTCGATGATGACGCGCGATCTCTGCAATCTGTCGCTTTACGAATCGCGCCTCCATCGCCAATACCAAAAATCCCAGGATCGCCTCAAACAACTCCAGGCTGATCGCGCCTATCGCCTGGCGCGGGCCTCACACTGTGAAGAGGTGGAGCAGACGCCTCCGCCCGAGCCCGAATTGAACGAAACAAAGCCTCGAGCGCCCCAATCTGGCTTCGATTTTTCATTCCGGCAATCGCCCGAAAACCTCTCCCAAACAATCACGCGGCAAGGCCCTCCCCAGAACCAGCCGCCGCTGCTCCAGCCCAATAACGCTGAGAGTTTTCCCAGCTATCCCGCACTACACCTATGTCCGCCAGAGGCATAGGTGTTACGAATTTTTATCCTGAGCATGGCCGCCGCACTGGCCGCCCCCGCGCAAACGGCCGATCCGGCGTATGCCTCGCTTACCAAGGCCTACGAGGCGCTTCGCGTCCGGAACTACGACGCCGCCGTAGCCTCATTTGAGCGGGCCATCGCGCTCGCGCCGCAACGCGCCTCGATCCGTAAAGATCTCGCCTACACGCTGCTGAAAATTGGCGAGAACGAAGCCGCGCGCGACCAGTTTTCAGAAGCCATGCGCCTGGAGCCCGCGGACGACCATGTCGCGCTCGAATACGCCTTCCTTTGTTACGAGACCAAGCAGCAGGCCGTGGCGCGCCGCGTCTTCGATCGCATCCGCAAAACCGGAAACGCCACCGCCGAGCAGGCCTTTCAGAACATCGACCAGCCGCTAGCCGAGGGAATCGCGCGCTGGCAGAAAGCGCTCGAGATGTCCCCGGATAACTTCAGCGCCAATGAAGAACTGGCGCGCCTTGCCGACCAGCGCGACAATCTCCCTCTCGCGGCGGAGCACTACGAAAAAGCTTGGCGCATCAAGCCCGCGGAGCGCGAGTTGCTCCTCGACCTCGGCCGCGTTTGGAAAACTCTCGGCCGCCGCGAGGACGCCATGTCCGCCCTCCTGGCCGCCTCGCGCGGCGCGCAGCCCCGCGTTGCCGAACGCGCCCGCGAGTTGCTCCCCGCTCGTTATCCCTACGTCTACGAGTTTCAAAGCGCCATCCAGCTCGATTCGAATAACGTCGAGTTGCGGCGCGAGCTGGCCTATCTGCTGCTTCAGATGGGAGAGAAAAAGGAAGCGGAGGAGCAGTTCCGCGCGATCCATCAGCTCGCGCCGGACGATCTGCTTTCAAGCGCGCAGCTCGGTTTTCTCCTTCTTAAGCGCAACGATGCGGCAAGCGCGCGGCCTCTGCTTGAAGAAGTGCTGAAGGGCGGCGACGAGGAACTGGCGGATCGCGTCCGCACCGCGCTCAAACTGCCGGAAATGCTTCGCAGGCGGGGGGATGCGGCGCACCGCGTCTCCGAACAGGCCAAGGCCATGGCGCAGAAGAGTCTCGACGCGGGCTATATGAAAGACGCGCTGAAGTATCTCAGCGTCGCCCAGGAAGCCGACCCGCTCGATTTCGGCGTGATGCTGAAGCTGGGCTGGGCTTATAACGTCATGCACGACGACCGGCAGGCGATCCGCTGGTTCGATCTCGCTTCGAAAAGTCCCGATCCGAAGATCAGCTCCGAGGCCGCCAAGGCCTACAAGAATCTGCGGCCGCAATTCCAGATGTTCCGTTTCACGGCGTGGGTTTTTCCGTTCTACTCCACGCGCTGGAAGGACGCCTTCGGGTACGGGCAGGTAAAAGAGGAAATGAAAGTCGGACATCTCCCCTTCCGTCTCTATTTGTCGGCGCGTTTTGTGGGCGACACGCGGCAGAAGGTGGGCCCGACGCAATCGGATCCACTGCCCGCTTATTTGTCCGAAAGCTCGGTCATCTTCGGCGTGGGAATGGCCACCGCATCATTTCACGGCGCAACCGGTTGGTTCGAAGCGGGGGAATCGGTCAAATACCTTCCCAGCCGCACCGATGTGGGCGGCGCGATTCCGGATTACCGCGGCGGCATCTCGTACGCGAAAGGGTTCGGTCACATGATCGGCGGTTCGCATGGATTTTTCGCGGAAACGAATGACGACGGCGTTTATGTCAGCCGTTTTCAGGACGACATGCTGCTGTATTCGCAGAATCGCACCGGTTATACGTTCTCGGCCGCGGAAAGTTTTCTAGGCGGCTTTCAGCCGCAGATTTATTGGAATTACAACCTGACGACGGACCGCGAGCGCCAATACTGGGCGAATTACGTCGAGACCGGACCGGGCGTGCGCTTCCGCACCGCCGCGATGCCGAAATCGCTGCTCTTCTCCATTAATTTTATGCGCGGCGTGTACTTGGTCAACGCCGGCAATCCGCGCGGTCCCAATTTCTACGATTTGCGGGCGGGATTCTGGTATGCGTTTACTCATTAGATTATCTTGCGCGGCGGCGGTTGCGGTCGCCGCCTACGCCTACACGTACTCGTTTCACGTCGCCGGCGACGACCCTGGGCCTTGGCCCAACATTCTGTCCGCCGTCGGCATCGCGACCGGCGCCTACGGCCCGACGAATCTTTTTATTGTTCGCGAAGGCGCCCCCGGTACCGCGCGGCAGTGGGTAGACAAGGTCGAAAAGGGCGCGGTCGTGGTCCTTGAGGGCGAATCCGAAATCGCCGAGGCGCTGGGCATTCATGTTTCCAAGAGACGCGTCACCGTGCGCAGCATCGTCGATAATCGCGCCCCCAAGCTGTCCATCGTGTGGGAAAAAGCGGTTGAAATTCCCGTCTTCGAGCTTCCCAAGGACGCTCGCGTGTTTGCGGTCGAGCGCTGGCAGGGCGCGCCGGTCCTGGCTGCCGTCCGGCGCGGCGCGGGCGCGATCTTGTGGCTGGCCACATCGCCGGGCGCGCAAGGCTACGAGCGTTATCCCTATCTGGTGCAGGCGTTGTCGGAGGTGGGAATCACGCCGCCGTTCCGTTCCTCGCGTCTCGTCGCGTTTTTTGATGCGGCATACCGCTCGCGCGTCGATCTGGACTACTTCGCGGCGCGCTGGCGGCACGCGGGCATTGCGGCATTGCATGTCGCGGCATGGCATTATTTTGAACCGTCTCCCGACGGCGATGAATATCTGAAAAAGCTGATCGCCGCGTGCCATCGCAACGGCATTCTGGTCTACGCCTGGCTGGAGCTGCCCCACGTCAGCGAGCGGTTTTGGGCGGATCATCCCGAATGGCGGGAAAAGACAGCGCTGCTGCAGGACGCGCAACTCGACTGGCGCAAGCTGATGAACCTGCAGAATCCGGCGGCCTCGGCTGCGGTCGCCAAGGGGACACGCGCGCTGCTCGATCGCTTCGACTGGGACGGCGTCAATCTCGCGGAATTGTATTTTGAATCGCTCGAAGGCGCCGCGAATCCGGCCCGCTTCACTCCCATGAACGACGAAGTGCGCCGCGATTTCGAGCGCTCCGCGGGCATCGATCCGTTGACGCTGTTTCAAACCCCCGCGGCCGATGCGGCGAAACTGCGCGCCTTTCTCGACTATCGCGCCGAGCTTGCCCGTAAGCTGCAAACGCATTGGATCGGCGAGATCGAGGCGGTGCGGCGCCAAAAGCCGGATCTGGATCTCGTGCTCACGCACGTCGACGACCGCTTTGACACCCGCATGCGCGACCTCATCGGGGCCGATGCGGGTAAGGTTTTGCCGCTGCTCGATCAGCACGACTTTACGTTCCTGATCGAAGATCCGGCGACGATCTGGAACCTTGGTCCGCAGCGCTATCCACAGATCGCCGAGCGCTATCGTCCCTTGACCAACCACTTCGACAAGATCGCGATCGACATCAATATTGTGGAGCGTTACCAGGACGTCTATCCGACCAAACAGCAGACCGGGACCGAGTTGTTTCAGCTACTCCATTTAGCTTCGCAGGCGTTCCCGCAGGTGGCGCTGTATTTCGAAAACTCGATTCTGACGCCGGACCTTCCTTTGTTATCGGCCGCCGCGGCGAACGTGGATCGGCTGGAGCGCGACGGGAATCGCATGACAATTGGGTCGCGCTATGGCGTGGGCGTGCGATGGCAAGGCCCCGCGGCGGTGAATGGGCGGATTTGGCCGGTGCATGACGCCGATACGCTGTGGCTTCCGCCCGGCGCGAGCGTAGTGGAGCCCGCCGCCCCGGGCGCGATAAAAGACACGGCCGTCACCGTCGCGGATTTCAATGGACGGCTGCAGTCGGCCCGTGCGCTCGACAATGGCGTGGAACTCTCCTATCAAAGCAGCGCCCGCGCGATCGCGGTGCTGAGCGCGCGGCCGGGAAGTATGGAATTGGACGGGCTGCGCCGGGACGCGAACGCGGTCGAATCGAACGGCGGATTCGTCGTCATGCTCCCGCGGGGCCAGCATCTCGTAACATTTCAGCGGTAGCGCGATTACAATACGGTCATGGCCGACATCGTGGTGCGCCCGACGATGAAATTCATTAATGCGGGCTATCTAGCGATCATTGTCGTGATCGTGGCGGCTTCGATCGCGTGGTACATGCTTCATCCGCACCCCTACTGGGCGCCCGCGGTGTTGCTCGTACTGCTCTGGTGGCCCGTGCAGCGCCACATCCGGCGGCAAACCGCGAAAGCCACCATCTCCGCGGATAAGCTGCGCTACGAGACCGGATTTTTAGGGAAATCGACGCGCACCATCCAGCTCGGGAAAATCCAGGATGTTCGCGTGGATCAGTCCTTCGCCCAGCGAATCTTCGGCGTCGGCAGTATTTCAATTGAAACCGCCGGCGAGGCCAGCCGTTTGACGGTACACAATATCGACCTGCCGCAGGCCATCGCCGACGAGATTATGTCCCGCGCGCAACATCCCGGCGCCGCCGTCCAGGGCCAACACATTTAGCGCTGGCTTCGCAGTCTCGGTCCAGATGAAACCCGGTCCGGGGCAGCGCCGGCGAGGGCTACTAGAGAACGACGCATCTTCGCATGGGCAGATCGGCAACGGTTCGCGGCCGCGGCGAGCCGAACTCTCCGCGAATTCTCTTAGAACCAAGGCTCAAGCTGGACCAGGCTCAAGCTCTCTTTCGAGTGCGTCGTACGAAATATACTGGATTCTGACTGGCTACGGCCGCTGAGGAGATTTCATGCGAAAAATCGTAGGGGCAATAGCAGTATGTCTGGCCGCCTTTCTCGTAATGGGGTTGCCGCAAACGCGCAACCGCCCGCCCGAAGCCGCGCGGCCGGCGGCGCCGGACACGATCGCCTTCCGCGTTGTTTTCGGATACCAGCGCACGGCCGTGAAAACCTACGATGGCGCCGTCGCCGTTCGCGGTGGAACTCTGCGCAACATGGAGCCGTGGCGTTTCCTGCAGAACGATTCCATCACGGGGCCGAATTCGTGGAAGCTGCAAATCCGGCGGATCGTTTTCGAGAACCAGCCCGATCTTCCTCAGCCGATGACTGGCGGAGGCCCGACCCAGAACATCGTTCCCGCGGGATTAACTTTCACCGTGGACAGCGCCGCATCCTCCGCCGATTTTCAAACTGCGCAAGGAAATTTTTCGCTTCCAATTCGCGATTTATTCTTCGGCCGCACGCTGTGGTTTCTGGACCAGGACGTTGAGGTCGAGCGCGTGCCGGCGACGGAGCGCGTTTCTCCCGTGAACGGGGAGCAGCACGATTATCCATCGATCGCAGCGACGCGCAGCGGCGAGGTGTGGACCGCATGGCAGGCCTACCAGGATCGCGGCGATCACGTCTATGTCCGGCGCCAGGGGGCCGAACCGGTGCGCGTGACCACCGAAAAAGGCGATATTTTTCGAACCTCCATCGCGGAAGACGCCGATGGCCGTATGCATGTCGCATGGTCGGAACGGCACGGCCAGGAGTGGAACCTCTACGAGCGCATTTTCGATGGCCGCGCCTGGTCGCCGCGGGCGCAGATCACCAACACGAACGCTCCGAACATTTTTCATAAACTTATCGCGGGTCCGCATGCGCTCAGCTTGATCTGGGTCGCTCACGACAACGGGGAATCGTACCTCTATCTGGCATCCTATACGCAACCCGGCGGTTGGTCGCAGCCGCGCCGCATCGGCGGTCCCAGCGTCTGGAATCCCGATGCCGCTTTCGACCGCGACGGCAATCTCCACGCCTCTTGGGATAGCTATCAGACCGGCAATTACGATATTTTCTATCGCCGCATCGCGAGTGATGGAACGGCGGACGCCATCGAGCAGATCACGAAATCGCCGGGGTTCGACGCGCATCCCTCGATCGCGATCGATGGCCAGGGCCGTCCCTGGCTGGCCTGGGACCAATCGGGAGGCAACTGGGGCAAGGATTGGAATCACGAGGATCAGAATCGCTCGACGGTTTTATATAAGGAGCGCTCGATTCACGTGCTCGTCAAAGATGGCGGCGTTTGGAAGCAGGCGCCCGATTTCGCGGCCGCGGTCCCCGATCGGCTGAAGCGCTACTGGCAACTTCCTCACCTCGCCGCCGACGCAAGCGGCAGAATCTGGGCGCTGTTTCAAATCCGTACCAGCGCCGCCATTCAGCGCATCGACTATTGGTCCGCCGGGGGACTTTGGGATCTTTACCTGACGAGCATCGATCGCGGCGTTTGGCAGCCGGCCGCCTTCGTTCCGAATTCCACTTCCCGGAACGAAGCGCCGTACCAGATCGCTGCCGGAGCCGGTGGCGTCTGGATGACGTGGCCAACGGACGGACGCGTGATTCGGGGCGCCACGGGAAATTATCAGGCGCCCACGATGGTGCGCTACGACGTCTACGAGGCGCAGGCCTCCGCTCCCGCGCCCACCGCCGCTCCGGAGCTCACGGCATATATCGAGAGAGGCGCGGCCGGAGGGCAGATCGTGCATCCGAACGAACGCGAGGATGTGCGCCGCATTCGCGCTTACCGGACCACGATCGGAGGCGCGGAGTACCGTATCTTGCGAGGCGATTTCCACCGCCACTCGGACATCTCAAACGACGGCGCGGGCGACGGGTCGCTCGAGGACTTCTACCGCTACATGATCGACGCGGCGGCGATGGACACGGGCATTATTACCGACCACAACATGGGCGGCGACGTCGAATACAACTGGTGGCGCACGGAAAAATCCTACGATGTTTTCCTGATTCCGAATCGCTATACTCCGCTGTTCGGCTACGAGCGCAGCGTCAATTATCCTAACGGACATCGCAACGTCGTGTTCGATCATCGCGGCGTTCGAACGCTTCCCGTGGGCGTGGCGGAAAATCGCGGGCAGATCAATAGCGGAACGCTGGTCTATCCTTATTTGCGCCAGAATCGCGGCATTTGCATGGAGCATTCGCTCGCCACGGGACAGGGCACCGATTGGCGGGACAACGATCCGAATCTGGAGCCGCTGGTCGAAATTTATCAGGGCTACCATGCGGCGTATGAATACGAAGGAGGCCCGCGCGCCGAGAGCGCCGATAATCATCTGCTCGTCCACGGCTCCTATGAGCCCGCCGGGTTTTACTGGAACGCTCTGGCGAAGGGATACAAATTGGGCGTGCAGGCCAGCTCCGATCACATCTCCACGCATTGCAGCTACGCGATGATCTACACGCCCACGACGAATCGCTCCGAGATCGTGGAGCAAATGCGCCGGCGGCACGCCTACGCCGCGACCGACAACATCATTCTCGATTTCGAGGCGGTGGACGCCGATGGCGCCCAACATTTCATGGGCGACATCTTCACGGCATCGCGAGGGCTGAAACTGCGCACCAGGGTGCGCGGAACGGACCGCATCACGCGTATCGATCTGATCCGCAACAACGCCGAAATCTACAGCGTCCCGGGATCGGACAAGAAGGACGCCGACTTCGAATATGTAGATGCGTCGCCCGTGCAAGGTACAAACTGGTATTACGTTCGCGTCACGCAAATCGACCGGAATCTTGCGTGGAGTTCTCCCGTGTGGGTGACCTATCGTTGATGGAGCACACGCGCCCCCGCTGCAGTAACGCCTGCGCAACCGTAACTAGCAGTCCGTGTCTAAACCGCCAGTTTTGACGAGCGAGTCCGGGCAGGCTAGGGAGGCGTGCGGAATGACGATGCCTTTGAAATCGGACAATCGGGAATCTTTGCTTGGGATCGGGAGCATCGTTGAGTGGGCTAGAGTAACAAGAGCGAGAAAGCGTAAATGCGTGGGTCTTTGTGAAGCAGGATCAGCGCAGATGAAGACCTTGCAGCAGCATCGCTTGGCGAGTTTTTCAATCGCGCACATGCATCGGCGCATGCGTTTCATACTGATGCGCAAACGCGCTCAGGAATTCGCGCGGCGCTTCAGGAGCGCTTGCGCGTTGCGTTAGGTTGATTGGCGAGAAATGCGCTTGGCGTGCTTGCTTATTGTTTCTGCGTGGGAGCGGAACGTAACTTCGGACTTCCAGCGATGCTATGGTTTGCAGGCTGGCGTCGCTATGGTATCCTTGTCCGTCACACTCCTGCAGGCTGCGTGAATTGTACTGACTTCGCGTCGGCGTATCGATCTGGTTGGCTATCGCCAACCGCTTCGGCAGCGTGGTTCACGATGTGGTGTCGCCAGTAGCTCGCGTGTGTTGTGATCGCCACGATCGCGCCGGTGTCGAGGTCGACGCCTGCTCGGCTTTGTAGGCAAAATGCGTCGCGCCGTCTTCATCTTGGTGACTTCGCGTGGGTCGTGCGGTTCTTCCATTTTCATTCGATGCTTTTTTCTTGCGCTTCCGATCGGCCGCCGAAGTTCCTCGTCACGGGCTTCCACGCCGCTTCTTTGGCCAGCGCCGCAAATACTCCATGTAACTTTCGCCGTGTCACGCTGCACGATCGACTTCATCGCTGCATTGGCCTCCAAGCTCGTTGCGTCGATGCCGATTGTTTTCCCCTTCAGCAGTTCGTTTGGCGACTTCCCAGCACGAACGTGAACACCGCCTGATGGGTCTCCATCGATCAGCGCCGCGTCGCGAGATAGTCACGTGATCCGGCGTCGCTTCGGCCAGACGTACTTGAGAAAGCGCCGCAAGCTCAGACTGTCGCACACGCGCCACGCATGCCGCGCTCGCTGCCGATCCCCTCGAAGAACCGATCACCAGGGTACGGAAGTATACGCCGGCGCGATTGACGGTCGCCCCAATTTGGAGTGATAGAACTTGGCGCACGCCCGTTCGCAGAACGCATCGACCCAGCTGGTCGAGCACCTGGTTCAGCTCTTCATAAAACGGATGCCCTGGCGTTCGACCTGTTCGGTCGCGTAGAACAGCTCTTCCTGCTGTTCCCGGTCTTGCCTTGTCCCCATTGCCATGTCTGATTGTATGCCGAAACATTTCTGGGGGGAAGTGTTTTTAGACACGGGCTGCTAGGGCTGCACGCGAGTTTCGGGAGACCGAAACGGCGCTTTGGCCGCATCGTGAGTGCCAAATGTAATTACCAAACCATCGTCGTCTTCTCCCGGTGAGCGGCGAATCGCGACATTCTCGATCACAAGGCCCTGATCGAGACGCTTCCTGAGTTTCAAAAGGAAATCAGGATGCCCGACGCGCTCAAACTCCTTCCGATCGATGTTGCCCGCAAGGTAGTCCATCACCGCCCGCAATGATAGTTCAAGTGAATTATGCGTCGTCATCGAGTTCCGTTTATATCTTCCATAACAATGCTGTCTATCTCCAGCCCATTTGAAATGGCTCAGAGTGTTTATCGCCGCGTCCCGCGGCGGTGGCAAACGTCTCAGCGCTAAATTCATATTGGACGAAAAGTCTTGCGCCCAGACCTCCTCGCGTAGTGACCACATACGGGCCTCGAATCGAGGCGGAGGCGTATGACCGTAAGTTGTCGATTCAACGATATCGACGATACACACGAAATCAACAGTGGTGCTTCTCCGGAGAAACCGACCGATGATCTCTTCAACAGTGAGCGTGTAAAAATTCGGTGGGCTTCGCAGTATCCCGCACCCGCCATCACACAGGATCACGCCCGTCATTTTCCCGCTGGCCCGCGGCCCAGCACGCTTTATCTGGTCAGACTTATCCTTCAACGCTCCCAAAACCACATTGTGCGTTAAATCATGCGCCAAATTGTATGCAGGGTACGAACCTGATTGGAAACCGCCGGGTCGAGGGCTGAAAACAATTGAGACCGAGGCCTCTTGCTTGTCAACAACCAACGTATGGCTCTTGGTCGGTTCATGGCGGACTGCTTCCAAAAATGTCTTGAACTCTCCGCTGAAGATCACGCGGTTGAATTCTTGAGGAAATGGGAGGACGAGTTTCGTCTTATACCGCCGCTCTAAAACCGAGGCCGCGATTCCATTGACGCGATAATCGAAGCCGCCCTGAATGCCCTCGCTTCGTAGCTTATCGGCGAGCTTGGAAAGTTCGTATGAAAACTCCTGTACCCGGTTCTCACGATGGCATTCTCTATCAGAAACCGCTCTAATATCGGCTATAAACTCAACCTCAGGTGAATGAAACAGTACGTCCAGTCTGGAACTGCCCCCGAGATCAGTCTCGTGTTCAATGCGTCCAAGCGATGCGAGCGCAGTGAGTATGATCAGCTCCCACTCTGCTCCAACCGACCCCGAATTGTGCCGGTTGAGACGCGTTACGAAATTATCCAACTGGTCGCGTGAGAGATAACCAATGCCATCGTTAAGTAATTTCTGAATCGAGCGCCGCGCCAGCATTTTTCATTCAAGCGTAGCAAAAGAATGCCGGACAGCAGGCACTAAAGATACCTTAAGGTTTGCGTGATCGGCGTTACGAACACCTTGTTCAGAGCGATTGCTCTTAGAGGCAGCGTGCCCTATCAAGGAATCAACAGCTCTAGCGTCTGCGTCCGAACGAACGTCCCGGAGCGCGCATACCGCCCGGGGACCCAAACCTGCGGCTCGGCGGCATGTGACTCGCGCCGGAGCCGAATCTTCTCCCCGATGGAGAGCCGCCCGAAGCGCCCGATCCGAAGCGATGGCCGCCCGGCTCGTTCGCGCCCACGCGCGGCTCCGAAAAGCCGGGGCGCGCGGCCGCCGGGCTGCCCTGGCGCGAAGCATACGTCGATCCCTTAAAACCGCCCGACTGCACGTAATGGCTGTTCGCGTAACGCTTCTCCGTGAACGTGCCGTGGCTTCCGTAAACCGGCGGCGCGCTTGGCGACGTCTGGCCATAGAATGTCCGGCCTCCGCGCGCGTATGTATGATACGTGTTGTACTCATCCATCAACACGGGCCGGTAATTATGCGCCCATAGCATGTCGCGCATGATGAAGTACGCCGGCAGCCAGGTCCACACGCTGTGGCCGAACGAATCGTGACTCCAATATCCGTATTGGTTCGACCCCTGCGAAGGCGGCGCAATATAGGCGAACCCGGCGGGTTGCGGAACGGTTTGCGCCTCGGAATCAAATTTGCCCGCGTCTTTATGGGCGAGCGTCATCCCCAAGTCGTTCTCAACCGCGCGGTACTGCGGCTGCGAAACGTCCACCCATTTTTCGTCGCTTGTAGTCTCGCCCTTGGTGGCGGAAGCGTCGTCAAAATGTGTTCGAATAGTCTTGACCCGCTCGCGAAATTCCTGCCCGGGGCCCTCATGCGCGACATCGAGGTCGGTCAGAATCTTGTCCCAGGAGTTATAAAGCTGGCCGCATTCGTCGCGCAGTTCGCCGGCTTCACGGGGAAGCGCCACCGCATCGCGCGACAAAGCATCGTCGGTCTCAATCAGCGTCGCGACCTCCGCCCCGCCGGCTTTCCCGTCGAGCGCGTCCTTCCTAGCCGCATCCGTATCGGCCCATTCTTTACCGGCCTTTTCCGGAATCGCCTTCAGCGCCGCGAGACGTCTTTCCAGGTCGGCTTTCCTCGTGCGGCCAGTCCCGTTCGGTCGTGGCAACCGCCTTCTCCGTGGAAGTTAAATCGACCGCGCGAACCGCGTCGTATTCGCGCTTCATGTTTTCGATGGACGAAGGGAGATTGCGGCGGAAGGCCAGCCATTTTTCGGCGACTCCTATCGCCTGGTACATGGTGCATCCCAGCGCTACTGGGCTGCCGTGGTGCTTCTGGTGCGGTTGTGGTGGCCGCTGCAGCATCCGGCGGCTAACCGCAAAAGCTACGATCTCCGGGGATAAGCTGCGCTATGAGACGTGGGCAATCGACGCGCAGGATCCAACTCTCGAAAATCCAGGATGTTCGCGCGGATCAGTCGTTCGGGCAGATGATCTCCGGCGTCGGAAGCATTTCGATCGAAACCGCCGGTGAGGCCAGCCGCTTGACCACGCACAATATTGACTTGCCGCGGGCCATCGCTGACGAGATTATGGCGCGGCGCAAGATTATGGGGTGGTTGCGGTTTAAACCCGAGGTTTGGATGACCGCCCATGCGGCTGTAAACACAGGCACGCGTTTATCGTTGCTAATACCCTCCCGACGCGACGCTCTGGCGCTGGCAATGCAACAATGGCTTTGGTACCGTCGAGATGCTTAAGAGACTTTTGTAGGAACGCCTACGCCACCGAGACCCTATGCCATTTATTCGCGTCCGCGGCCGCGCCGCGTCGCGTTTCTGGTGTCCACGGACGACCTTCCACCAGCTCTACTGGACGACCTCTTCCTTTACAATTATGAGCGCTGGGGTGGTCGCTACAATCCGATTATCCCGGTGTCGGGCGGTGTCATCAGCGAGTCCTATTGGGGACTCCTACATTTCGCTGATCCAGATGTTGTTTACTCTTACGCCGCTCTGTCCATCGATTTGATCCAGCGCATTGAACGGAGCATTCATCCCTGGTCAATCCGAATGCACCGCGAGATACCCGGTCAGCAGCGCCGTAATTTCAACCCCTCGCTGGGAATGGATCAAGTCGATACGTACCCGATCTGGCAAATCCTTCTTAAGCAAGAGAGATTTGGGCAAAGGCCCAAGCTCCTCACTTGTGCGGCCGACTGGACACAACCTGCCCGTCGGCCCGTCCTCAGACATTTCGGGCTAATTCCCGAAAATCTTGCACGCAAGCCTTATCCCGAAACTCAGGAACGAATCTCGATTCAAAACGACTGGACCGAGACAACCGTGTTTGAGCACCTTGGCATTCACCAACCGGTAATTTTCCCAAACGCGGCCTCGGCAGTAATGACACCGTTTCCTGAAGCTGTAAACCATCATCATCACGAGTACTGTTTGATAATCGGGGACGACCCCCAAGCATGGCTCTACTTCTGGAACCGCGCCTTTTTACTCGGCGATTATCGACGGACAGCTTGGCACTCGCTCTGCACTCCGATGGACAAGATTGGAGCGCCCCCCTACCTCAAGGCGGTTCGAAAGTTTTTGCAGACCCAGGCGTTTCGCTCAGGAAATCATCCAGCATTCGTTGACATCGTTAGCTTTACAGCGAACCAGCAGGAAATCGAAGCTGCAGGGGACAGCCTTGTCGGCAGTTTGGATTTTTTACCACGAACTGCTGTGATGCAGCCGAACGAATTTCCCCCAATCACCCGCGACCACGATCCCTATCCAGAATTCAGATGGCCCGGAATCGTGTTCGGTCCAGATCGCACGACACGACAGCAAGCCTCTGGCACCAAGTCCTTGCTTCGAATACCAAACTCGGAGGTGTCCTTAGAGCGGGGCGCGTGGGTCATGGAGCTTCGTGTTGAGCATGCTCCGCTCCACAAGTTCTACAGCAATGAGGCCCTCTGGTACAAATTGCCTCGACATCGAAAACTGGCGGAACTTTTCCTGACAGGGCGAGAGACCCGGATAAGTGCAGATTATTCCATCTGCGCCCAGATGGGCCAGGAGGGTTCGTTCGAACTCAATATTCCGGACGATTCGGGTGTGCTTCGCGCAGCTCTCGGGGTCCGCAAGCAAACGCATTACACCGAAACCCTTGCAGTTGAATACGAGCAACCCACATACAAGCGCATCCAGCCTTCCGACAAGGGCAGATATAGCAGCGGTGTACTCTCGCTCTTGGGTGGGCTGGGCTCCGCCGGAAGCTTTTTTGAGAACAGTTACTGGCGAAACGTTGCGGAACTGCTTGCAAGACGAGGGAGTACCAACGAGGACAGCGTTCTGCAACGAATCAAGAACAAGATCTCGAAAAACGCTGCAACCATGGCGGAACAGTTGGGAAATCATCGCGAAGAGGGAATCAACTGGCTATCGAGATATGTCCTGCACACTGCCCGCGAGCAGCATATGCTCGACGAGGATATATCGTTCCGTAGGTTGGATGAACTGCTCCAGGAGCAGCGCGAGCGCTTCATAGCGAGCCACCCAGAATCCCAAATGGACCCACCCGAATCCGCTACATACAACTTGCTGCGAAGACTGCAAGGCCTTGTAGAAGACCGCATCTTCTTACAGGGGGTTAGGTTGTCGTGCCAAAACTGCGGTACGACATATTGGGAAGAGGTAGGCAGTGTGCAGCGAACCAATACATGCCCTGGGTGTGGTGTGCAAGTGCCCCTGCGAGCCGAGGCGAGTTGGCACTACCGACTTAATAGTCTCATAAGGAACTCGGTCGCATTTCATGGGCTGATTCCGGTGATTCTGACCCTTCATAGGCTCAGATCCCTGGCGCGCATATCATTCCTTTACATGCCGGGTTTGGCCTTCTACGGACACGACGACGACGTGAGACCCGCCGCCGAAGTTGATATCGTCTGTGTGATGGATGCTCAACTGGTCGTGGGAGAAGTAAAGACATCCACCGATGAAT
Source organism: Bryobacterales bacterium (assembly GCA_963838885.1). Taxonomy (GTDB): domain Bacteria; phylum Acidobacteriota; class Terriglobia; order Bryobacterales; family Bryobacteraceae; genus JAICMB01. Next base: position 17,416 of record CAWITB010000031.1, read on the forward strand.
TTACCTGTGCCGAACTGAAGAAGCTAGCAACCCTCGCACAAGCCTTGCGCGCGGATGTCGCTGTTATAGGGGCTTACCTTGATCGCAACGATCAAATGCGCGCTAAGAAAGCCGAGCTTGAAAATATGCTTCGCGGAACATCCATCATAACTTTGGACGTCGTCCCGCATGCTTATGTTTTTGATTACCGGCCGCACGCGTAGGGAACGGGGAGTGTGGAGGATGACGAGCCGGAGGTCCTGGCTTATCCAGGGATCATCCTGAAGACGGTTCCGAATCTCCTCCGTCGCCCGCACGAAAAACCGGCAGAACGTCAGATGTATCTTCCAGGGCCCGCACAGCACGGTGAAGCCTTCCTTCAGAAAGACCGTTCATGAAAGCGACGTGAGCATCGGGTTGCTCCGCCAAGCTGACGGAAGGATCCCAGGTGAGTTCGATACTCTAATTTGGCCCACTTTGATATTTTAATTTGGCCCACCTGGACAGCCCCGAATGGCAACATTTCGGGATGGACAGGAGGCGCAAAGTGGAACTATTCGAAGAGATGCGGCGCGGGTATGCGGCCGGAGAGACGGTCAAAGGACTTGCCCAGAAGCATGGGGTGCATCGACGGATGGTGCGCCAGGCAATCGCGAATGCGATCCCGCCAGAGCGAAGGAAGCACGAACGGAAGCAGCCGAAGATCGGTCCATTGAAAGACGCAATCGAGCGGATGCTGGAGGCGGATCGGCAGGTGCCGCGGAAGCAGCGGCACACGGCGCATCGTATCTGGACGCGGTTGCGCGAGGAGCACGCGGAACTGCCGATCGCCGAGGTCACGGTGCGGCAGTACGTGCGGAAACGGAAGCTGGAACTCGGGGGCCGGGTGGCGTTCGTGCCGCAGACCTACGAGTGGGGCCAAGAGGCTCAGGTCGACTGGTTCGAAGCCGTGGCGAAACTGGAGGGTGAACCCCGGAAGCTTCAGTTCTTCGCGATGCGCAGCATGGCGTCGGGAGATGCGTTTCACCGGGCGTACACGCATGCCACGCAGCAAGCGCTGTTAGAGGCGCACGAGTTGGCATTCGCCTATTTCGGCGGCGTGTTCCGGACGCTGCGATACGACAACATGGGGTCGCTGGTTAAGAAGATCTTGCGCGGGCGGCAACGCATCGAAACCGACCGGGTCATCGCGTTCCGTTCGCACTGGGGATATCAAAGCGAGTATTGCAACCCGGCGAAAGGGAACGAAAAGGGAGGCGTGGAGGGCGAGTTGGGCTGGTATCGGCGCAACTGTTTGACTCCGGTGCCGGAAGCCGAGAACTTGGCGGCGCTGAACGAGCATTTACTGAGCGTATGCGTGGCGAACCGCAAGCGGACGATTCACGGGAAAAAGATGACGGTTGAGGAGGCCAGCGAGCAGGAGCGGCGCTCTCTGTTGCCGCTGGCCCAGGAGGGGTTTCCATATGAAGAGGTGATCTATCCGCTGATCGTGGACGGGCATGGGCGCGTGAAGGTGAAAACCAACTGGTACTCGGCGCCCTTGTCTCCGGGATGGCGCGCAGCCGCGGTGGTGGGACCGTCAGAGATCGAGATCAGATACGACAACCGATGCGCGGCCCGGCACCCGCGCTGCTACGGGCGCGGTCATCAGATCCTGAACCTGGAACATTACCTGGACGTGTTGGAAAAGAAGCCGGGCGCGATGGCAGGATCGACGCCGCTGCAGCAATGGCGTCAGGGCGGCCGCTGGCCGGAGTGTCTGGATCGGATCTGGGGGCAGTTGGAACAGCGTCTCGGCAAGAGCGGCGGGACGCGAGAGATGATTACGCTGGTGCGGGCCGGAAGCGTATCGGGATGGGGGCGGCTGATAGCGGCCGTGGAAGAGGCCTTACGGTTGGGTGTGACGGATGCCGCCGCTGTGCTGCACATCCTAAATATGCCGGATCCAGAAGAACGACGCTGTTATGCCATCGCCCTGGCAGAGGAACTGGCGGAGTTCGAGCGTCCGATGCCGGTGATGGATGAATACGATCTGCTGCTGAAGGACACGCCGGGAGGCATCCAATGAAGCATCAGACGGAGAGCCTGGAACACGCCAGCGTACGGCAGTACTGTAAAGCGGTGCGCGTTCCCACCATCGGCGCCAACTTTCTTTGCCTGGCGGAACAGGCGGTGAAGGAGAACCATAGTCACATCCGCTATCTGGAAGCCTTGCTGGCGATTGAGTGCGAAGAGCGGGACCGCCACGCCATCAGCAACCGGATTCGCGACGCGCAGCTCCCTCGTATGAAGACGCTGGAGGAGTTCGATTTCACGCAGGCCCCGCAGATTTCGGCGGCGCGGATTCGGGAGTTGGCCGAAGGCGGATACGTGGAGCGCAGTGAACCAATCGTGCTGATCGGTGAAGCTGGCACAGGCAAGAGTCATCTGGCGACAGGGCTCTGCGTGGCGGCCTGCCGGCAGAAACGGCGGGTGCGATTCACGACGGCGGCAGCTCTGGTAAATGAGTTGGTGGAAGCCAAACAAAACAACCAGGTGCGCCGGCTGATGAACCGATGGCAGCGGTATCAACTGATCGCGCTCGATGAAGTGGGCTACGTGCCGCTGGCCGACATCGGTGCGGAGTTCCTGTTTCAGGTGATTGCGGATCGGGCAGAACGGGCGGCGATCATTGTAACGACCAACCTGCCGTTTTCCGAGTGGACGACCGTGTTTCCGAACCCCAGACTCTGCAAAGCGCTGTTGGATCGAATCACGGATCGGGCGCACATCATCGAGACCGGGACGGAATCGTTTCGCTTCCGGCGCACGATGGAAAGGAGGAAGAAAACCTGAACATGGGTGGCGGGGGTCGCGCGGTTTGGCCGCCCCAACGTCCGTTAGGCCTAAACGGCGCCGCCCTCCGGGCGTCGCCAGGCTTCACTCCCGCCGGGGCGGCCAAACCGAATACCGGCTAGATGAGGCAGAATATCAATATCCAGATGGGCCAAATTAGAGTATCGAAGTGGGCCATACCTGAATATCGAACTCACCAGGGCGTCGCCCCGCGCGCGGATGGCGGCGAACAGCTTCATAGCCTTCATCGTACGCCTCGGTTTCCGGCCGAGAACGCACCAACTGGCCAACGCGGCGAAGGCGGTCGAAAGCAGGGGCCTAATAAAGTGCTGGGCCTGCGCCTCTGGCAGGATCACGATCCCCTTGCTTTCCCATATGGGAAAGGTATCCTGGGATTACCTGGACGCGTCGCAGTTCCGCGTCCTCAAGCGCGTTTAACGGTCCTGCTGCCGTGTACGCCCTGGCAGTTCAGTGTCTGCGTCCGAACGAACGTCCCGGAGCGCGCATGCCGCCCGGGGACCCAAACCTGCGGCTCGGCGGCATGTGACTCGCGCCGGAGCCGAATCTTCTCCCCGATGGAGAGCCGCCTGAAGCGCCCGATCCGAAGCGATGGCCGCCCGGCTCGTTCGCGCCCACGCGCGGCTCCGAAAAACCGGGGCGCGCGGCAGCCGGGCTGCCCTGGCGCGAAGCATACGTCGATCCCTTAAACCCGCCCGACTGCACGTAATGGCTGTTCGCGTAACGCTTCTCCGTGAACGTGCCGTGGCTTCCGTAAACCGGCGGCGCGCTTGGCGACGTCTGGCCATAGAATGTCCGGCCTCCGCGCGCGTATGTATGATACGTGTTGTACTCATCCATCAACACGGGCCGGTAATTATGCGCCCATAGCATGTCGCGCATGATGAAGTACGCCGGCAGCCAGGTCCACACGCTGTGGCCGAACGAATCGTGACTCCAATATCCGTATTGGTTCGACCCCTGCGAAGGCGGCGCAATATAGGCGAACCCGGCGGGTTGCGGAACGGTCTGCGCCTCGGAATCAAATTTGCCCGCGTCTTTATGGGCGAGCGTCATCCCCAAGTCGTTCTCAACCGCGCGGAACTGCGGCTGCGAAACGTCCACCCATTTTTCGTCGCTTGTAGTCTCGCCCTTGGTGGCGGAAGCGTCGTCAAAATGTGTTCGAACAGTCTTGACCCGCTCGCGATATTCCTGCCCGGGGCCCTCATGCGCGACATCGAGGTCGGTCAGAATCTTGTCCCAGGAGTTATAAAGCTGGCCGCATTCGTCGCGCAGCTCGCCGGCTTCACGGGGAAGCGCCACCGCATCGCGCGACAAAGCATCGTCGGTCTCAATCAGCGTCGCGACCTCCGCCCCGCCGGCTTTCCCGTCGAGCGCGTCCTTCCTCGCCGCATCCGTATCGGCCCATTCTTTACCGGCCTTTTCCGGAATCGCCTTTAGCGCCGCGAGGCGTCTTTCCAGATCCGTTTTCCTCGTGGGCCAGTCCCGTTCGGTCTTGGCAACCGCCTTCTCCGTGGAAGTTAAATCGACCGCGCGAACCGCGTCGTATTCGCGCTTCATGTTTTCGACCGATGAGGGGAGATTGCGCCGGAAGGCGAGCCATTTTTCGGCGGCACGCTCCACGTCTTCCGCATCGCGCAACGCCGACTCGCGCAGGCTGCGTTCCCCCGACAGCAGCCATTCAACGCGTCCCGCCGCCTCGGCGCGGTCCTGGCGAGCAAGGCGCTCCAATTCCCGATCGTCGCTCTTGGCCGCTTCCAACTTCTCGCGATCCGAGCGCAGACGCGCGGGCCAGTCCGATGCTACCGGCGTCCCTTGAAATAAATCGGGGGCTTGCGCGAAATCGTTGCGAACCGTCTTGCCCGAGCGATCAAGCTGTCTCTCGGCCGACTGGATCTTATCGCGCTCCGAACGGATCTGGTCCCGCGCGGAGCGAGGCAGGCGGGCATGGCAGCCGCCCAGCGCCATAGCGCCGGCTAGACAACCGAGCGCCGCCGCGTAGCGCCACCTTGCCATGATCATGTCCCCCGAAAAACAGTTACGGTGTCGGGCTCCACCGTGTTCCAAATCGATGCCGTGAAGGGCTCGTCTTCGAACTTACGCACGCTGAGATACCGCTTGCCGTCCTGTTCTTGGAATATCCAGCCGTAGAAGCCGCGGCCGGTCGAGCCGCCGGCCGTAAACAGACCCATTTCGCGGCTTTCGCGATACATCCAGAACTTGCCGTCGTAATCGAAGAAATCCGCCGGATTCTGGCGTTCGTCCATCTGCCCCAGGTCGTCCTCGCTCAGACCCAGTTCGTCCAGCGTGAACCTGCGGCCGTCGAAATTCCCGAACACCTCTACCGTGACGTCATTGTGGACCTGCAGAAATACCCGGCGGTCTCTCCATGTCCCGCTCAATTCATGCCACTGCCGTGAACCGGCTTCGTACTGATCGTCGCGGTCGACCGTAAAATCGATGTCACTGAAATCCTCCGCCGCGCCCGAGACCGAGAGCGTATCGCCCAGGCGCGCGTCCGTCACCTTGAGATGGGCAAGATCCTCCTGCGGGCCCGTGTTCGCGGGCTTGCGATGGAAAAACATGCGCTAGGCGCCGGAGCTGGCGGGAGGCATTTCGCTGCTCCGTCCGGCCGGAAGCTCCTTGGTGATCTGAACTCGCGGGAGCGCGCGCTCACGCTTCAACGCTTCGAGCTCGGCATCGACGGAATGACCCTGAAGCTGCGCGAACTCCGCGTCCAGACCGGCATCCTTGCCTGTGGCCGCGAGCTGATCGAAAGCCTTGGCGGTCGCTTCTTCCTTGGCAACCGACTCCTCGAAACGGGAAAGCTGCGCGAAGGCATTGTCCGCCTTCCCCACGCCCGCCAGCGCCTCGGAGACCTTGCGTTGCGCCATGGCGGCATTCTTGCGCGCCACCAGCGTTGTCGCGGTACGCTCGCCCTCGTCGATCTTGCGCTTCAACTCGCCGACTTGGGATTTCAGCGACTCACTTGCGTTCCGCGCCTGCTCGACGGCGGTCTGCAGCGAAGCCATCTGCTTGTCGCACTCGGATTTGCGCGCCAGCGCCTTCTTCGCCAAATCTTCGTTGCCGGCGTCGAGCGCCAAACCGGCGCGATCCTTCCATTCCTGCGATTGCTTGACGTATTTCTGATACTCCGCGTCGAGCCGGTTATAGTTGCTCATGGCCATGGCGGAGGAGCGGACCACATTATTCAGCTCCGTCTTCATGTCCTCTACCGTCTGCCGCACCGTGGACTCGAAGGTGGCGTCTTCCAGCACCGAGACGCCCTGGTTTACCTGACCGCGCGCCACGCGGCCCGTCCGATTGAAAATGTCTGAAAAGAATCCCATTGCCTTCCCCTTCTATTTTGCCAGCCTTTAGCTCGCTTTCGCCGCCTTCAAATCTTCGCCGATCAGCTCCTTCGCGTGTACCACGTCCGCGAGCAGAAAGCTGACGCACGAAAGAATGTCGTCCTCGTCGTCGGATCCCAGATCCTGGAGCTTGCAGAAATTGTTAAGCGTGACGGCGACCTCGCCGGCGTTCGTCTCGTATAACTGGAAGTACGACGTCGAGATGCCGTTACCGGCATCCAGCATTTTCCGCATGATCGCGGGAGTGATCGCGGAGCGGGGCACGACCTTGCATACCAATGACAAGAAAAGGATGCCGCCCTGGAGAACGGCCCGCAGCGACACCCCGCTGTCGATTTCTTGAATGCTCAGTGCGTCGTCGCCAATCTCGGTGACGGAGTAGCGTTGGGCGGCCAAGAGCGCGTGTACTTGGCTGAGACGTGAAGTCGCGGTTTCCGGCATAGTTGTTCCCCTGTGTGGAGTACGGAACGAACGTGGAGTTTGTTCGCTAAACGATTGTAGTATAGCGCCGCCCCGCCGCGTTTTCCCGCTATCATTCGTGGATGGCGTCTCGCCTCGCCGCGGCTGTTCGGATCTCTGTTCTTATAGTCCTGTGCCCCGCCTTCGCGCAGCCCGCTCCACCCGCATCTGGAATGGCGGCTCCGGACCAGGCGGCTAGCCACGATTGGGTCATGCCGCTCGATCAATTGAACAAACAGTTGCCCGCCTGGATCCGCTTTACCGGCCGGTTTCGCACGCGTTGGGAGATGGCGGCGGGCATCGGCTTTGGGGTCTTCAACGACGGCTATCTATTGACGCAGCTCCGCGTAGGCTTAATCCTTCAGCCTGTAAAATGGCTCAGCTTCGTGGGCGAAACGCAGGATTCGCGCGTGTTCTTCAACCAGCGCACCGGAAATGTTCCACCGTATCAGAACACGTGGGATGTCCGGCAGGCCTACGGAGAACTGGGCAGTTCAAAAGAGGGTTGGGCCGACCTGATGGTGGGACGCCAAGTGCTGAGTTTCGGAGATGAGCGCCTCATTGGCCCGTCCGACTGGTTAAACCAAGGCCGTACGTTCGATACGGTCCGCTTCGATGTGCACCAGCCCGGTTTTAACGTCGCGCTCTTCGCGTCGTCCGTTGTCGTTGCGCGGGACGGCGTTGTCGACCACCATTACGAAGGCAACGACACGTACGGTGTTTACTCGAGCTTCACTCGTCTCATTCCGCAATCGACCGTTGAGCCTTACGTAATCTGGCGCGTCGCTCCGGGCAATTTACGGCTGAACGAAAACCAGGGCCGCGGCGCGCTGAACGAGTTTACGGGCGGCGTGCGCTGGGTGGGCAAACTGCCGGCGCGATTCGGCTACAACGTCGAGATGGATAAGCAGGGAGGCTCCTTAGGACCGGACACGATCGCCTCCTGGGCCGGGCACTGGCGCGTCGATAGGGGATTCGAAACCCGCTTCGGACAACTGACCCCGTTTATCGAATCGAACTATGCCTCGGGAACGAGAAATTACAGCAGTACGAATTGGAATACGTTCGATCAGATATATCCGTCATCGCACGACAAGTTGGGTTTCGCCGACCTCGTGGGTTGGCGAAATATCCGGCAGGTCCGCGGCGGTCTCGAAGAGAACATCTCGAAGAATTGGAAGACCAAGCAAACATTCGAGGATTTCTGGCTGGCCAATACGCACGACGCTCTATACGGCACTTCGGGAGCTCTGGTGGTGCGCTCCACGAATCCCAACGTGAGCAGTCATGTAGGCGAAGAACTCGATCTTGTCTTCGAGCGCGATTTCAACCGCGCCATGATCCTGGGATTTGGATGGGCCCACTTTTTCACCGGCCCGTTTTTGAATGCGACCGCTCGAACCAAGGATTACAACTATCCCTACCTGTATTTCACCTATCGCCTTTAATCGCTACCGAACGGGCCTGATGACAACGCGATCCGTCCGGCACTCCCCTGCGTTGGCCGTGCATCGCCGGGCGTTCAGGTTCCGGTCGAAACAGACCCGCACTTCCTGCAACTCGCCGTCGCGATAACAGGAGACGCGAAATGAATCCCGCGGGAAACGGGAATTGGCGGCCGCGAAATCGGCTTCGATTTGGGAGGGGCTCAAGTTCAGTTCGCGAGAAGGCTGTTGCAGGTCATTTGGGATTGCGACCGAATCGCGCGCCTTTCGCACGGCGCTGAAATACTCGCTTGCGCTCAACCCGCTGCACGTGCCATGCATGGCCCACTCATGCTGAATCAGCGATTCGGACGGATAATAATTGAGCATTGCGCGAACGGTATCGCGCCCCACGGGGCTGGCGGGTCCGCAGTGCTCCGGTCCACGGGAGTTCTCGCCCTGCGGCCACAAGCCGTGCACGACGAATCCCATTCGCCGCCCGGGACCGCATTCTCGAAAGTCTTTTTCACCCTCCGGCTGCGCGCAAAAATCGGGGGCATAGGAGAGTGAAAGAAGATAATAGTCGAAAGTCCCGCCGGTCCGGCGATGGTGCGAGCGCGCCGCCAGCGGTAAAGCCACGACGCTAAGAAGAAGAATCAGACTAACACGCATTCCTGGCGGCCCAGTCAAAAGGAAATACCTCTACTTTGCAGGAAGGGAGACATTTCTAATTCGCGTTTACGCAAACCTACTCTCGCCTTCGACCCTTATATTATTCCAGATCTCGGTGCCGCGACAACGGCCCTCTGTGATGAGTTGAAGCGCGAGATCACACGTATTGAGACCGCCAACGTGGCATTGTCCGGGCAAACGACCTTTACGGATCCGAACGCGAGCCAAAGGCTCTGAGGTTGATAACGGCATTGACCGCTGACTGCCAGCGGCGACCCTCGAATACGCATCGAATTCGAGGATGCCCACCATCGTGGGTACAACTGGAACGACTATGTTATGGCGAGTGCATCCATAAAATGAGGCGTACATCGCGACGCAGATGAAGGACCTTGTTCAACATCTCAATCAACTGCTCACCTACTTGCCTCAGAGTTAAGGCTCCCATCGCCCGCTTCCTGGAAGTGGAAAAGGAATTATGCGCTTTCTTCGACCAGTAATCGGGCGAGCAAGAACTAACGACAGAACCCTGACCCAAGATCTCGTACGAATTCCATCGCGCTCGCATGCCGCTCCAGCGTTGATCGTTGACTATTTCAACGATGCGGAAACCTTGGCGCGGTACTCCTTGGCCTTCGCTATAATTTGCGCTTGATTTAACGTGAGCGAGCGCCCGTCGCGGACAATCTGCTTACCGTTTACGACGACGTCCTGAACGTCGCTCCCCTTCAATGCATAGACGATCTGCGAATACACGTTATACATAGGAACGGCGTGGGGCCGATCGAGGCGCAGCGTAATGAAGTCGGCGCGCTTGCCGGGTTCGAGCGATCCGATCTCTTTGTCCATCCCAACAGCGGCGGCGCCGAGAATGGTCGCCATTTCGATGGCCTCCTCGGCCGGCAGGGCGCGCGGGTCGCCACTCGTTACCTTCTGCAGATCGGAAGCGAGATTCATCTCTTCCATCAGGTCGAAATCGTTATTGCTGCCGGCCGGACCGTCCGTTCCAAGGCCGGTCGGAATTCCGGCCGCGAGCAGCTTCAATACCGGCGCGACGCCGCTCGCAAGTTTCATGTTGCTGGAGGGGCAATGCGCGATTCCCGTCCCGTGCTTCTTGAGCGTGGCAATGTCGCGGTTATCGAGCCACACCCCGTGGGCGGCGATCGTGCGGCCGTCCAAAACGCCTAGCGCGTCGAGCAACTCCGTCGGGCTCATACCGCGCTTGGCCTCGCAGTCGTCGTCCTCACGCTTCGTCTCCGAAAGATGAATCACAAGCGGAACGCCGTAGCGATTCGCGAGCCGGCGCGAGGAGCGCAAATCGGCATCGCTGTTCGTGTACATAGAGTGCGGCGCGACGGCCGGAACAATCAGCGGGTCGTTCTTGAACTGCTGGATGAAGCGCTCGGTGAAACGCAGCGAATCTGCCGGCGTCTTGGCGTCGGGAACCGGGAACCCGATGATCGTCTCGCCCAGGATGCCGCGCATTCCCGCTTCTTTGACAGCCTGCGCGGCGTGGTCCTCGTAATAATACATGTCGACGAACGTCGTTGTACCGGAGAGCATCATCTCGAGGCAAGCCAGGCGAGTGCCCCACAGTACGAAATCGGACGTAACGTTCTTCGCCTCCGCCGGGAAGATATATTTCTCGAGCCAGTCTTGTAACGTGAGGTCGTCGGCGATGCCGCGCAGCAGCGACATGGCGGCGTGCGTGTGCGTGTTGATAAGTCCGGGCATCAGGATCGCGTCCGGCCGGTCGAGCCGTCGCGGCGCCTGGTACCCCGCTTCCACTTCCGCGCGCGGTCCCACGGCTACGATGCGCTCTCCGCGGACCGCGACGGCGCCGTTGTCAATAAGGCGGCGCGCGGCATCCATGGTGACTACATAGCGCGCGGTGTAGATCGCATCCGCCGTTTCGGCGTACGCGGCGAGGGTAAAGACGCAGACGAGGAGACAGGCCCTATTCAATGAACGATGCATCGAACGGCCTTGGGAACAGATCTTTCATCTGGAACGTTTCCGATTTCCCCCGCAGGTTTGCGAGCCGCACTTCGATGTCGCCGCAAAACTCCCAAAGTATCTGGCGGCAGGCGCCGCATGGAGGCGTCAGAAGTCCCGTGTCGGCCACCACCACCATTTGCCGAAAGCCGCCGCCCCCTTCGGAGATGGCCTTGAATACGGCCACGCGCTCGGCGCAGACGGTAAGCCCGTAGCTGGCGTTCTCCACGTTGCAGCCCGTGAAGATGCGGCCGGACGCGTCCTCGAGAGCCGCCCCGACCTTAAATTTCGAAAACGGAGCGTGCGCGTTTTCGCGCGCCATGCGCGCGGCTTCGAAAAGGACATCAGGCATCGGCAAGTCTAGGCAGCAGAGCTTTCAAAAGATTTACCAGAGTATCGCGAACCGCGCGTCCCGTTTCGAGCACTTCTTCATGCTGGATCTTGCGCGGTAGAATGCCGGCCGCCATATTCGTAACGCAGGAAATCGCCAAAACGCGCACGCCGAGATAGTTCGCGACGATGACTTCGGGAACCGTCGACATACCGACCAAGTCGGCGCCGATGCCGCGCAGAGAATCGAATCTCCGCCGGCGTTTCGTAACTCGGACCCGGCATCGCCGCATAGACGCCTTCGGCCAGTTCAATGCCCATTTCGCCCGCGACCTGACGCGCAATGGCGCGGTAAGCGGCCGAATAGGCGTCCGTCATATCGGGGAAGCGCGGGCCCAGCGAATCGTCGTTCGGTCCCGCGAGAGGGTTCACCCCTTGCAGATTGATGTGATCCGAGATGAGCACGAGAGCGCCTTGTTTATAGGCGAGATTGATGCCGCCCGCGGCGTTGGTGAAAACCATGGACTGGACGCCAAGCTGCGCCAGCACGCGCACGCCGGTGGTCACCTGCGCGGGCGTGTAGCCTTCGTAGAGATGCGAGCGGCCCGCAAGAACGGCAATTTCGAGATCGCCGAGCGAACCAAGGATCAGCTTGCCGGCGTGGCCAATCGCGGTCGATTGCGGCCAGCCGGGAATCTCGGCGTAGGGGATGACAAAAGGATCGCTGAGTTCATCCGCGAACGATCCCAGACCGCTGCCGAGAACGACGCCGAGGCGCGGGGCGGACTGCGTCAAGGTGCGGACGTAATCGGCGGCTTCGCTCACAACAACATGCCCGCGATGCACGCGGACATGAAATTCGCCATGGTTCCGGCGGCGACGGCTCGCAAACCGAGACGCGCCAGATCGGATTTCCGCGTCGGCGCGAGCGCCCCGATACCGCCGATCTGAATCGCGATAGAGCTGAGATTCGCGAACCCGCACAGCGCATAAGTCGCGATGGTGAACGATCGCGGATCGAGATGCGGCTTCAAGGGACCAAGCTCCTGGAAGGCGATGAATTCGTTCAGAACGAGCCGGATGCCAAGGAGATTTCCTATCGATCGGCAATCGTTCCATTTCACTCCTAGCAGCCACGCAACGGGCGAGAAAACGTAACCGAGGATCTGCTGCATGGACGTATGGAAATTCCCCAGAACGCCGTTCACCAGCGCAATCAAGGCCAGAAACGCAATCAACATCGCGGCGACATTGAGCGCCAGATTCAGTCCATCGCCGGCGCCGCGCGCGGCTGCGTCAATGAGGTTTACTCCCGGCCTCTCCACCTCGATCTTGACGCCGCCCGCGGTCGCGGGCTGCCCGATTTCGGGGATCAAGATTTTCGCCAGCATGATCGTAGCCGGCGCCGTCATGATCACGGCGGTCAACAAGTGCACGATCGAGACATGGGCCATCAAAACGTATGCGGCCATGACGGCGCCGGACACGTGGGCCATGCCGCTGACCATGATGGTGAATAGCTCGGATTCGGTCATGCCGGCGAGAAAGGGGCGTATCGTAAGAGGAGCCTCCGTCTGACCCATGAAAATGCTCGCGGCGACATTGGTGGCTTCAGCGCCGCTCGCTCCCATGACGCGTTGCATCAAGACCGCCATGCCGCGCACGAAAACCTGCATCACTCCGAAGTAATAGAGAATCGCGAACAGACTCGAGATAAAAATAATGATCGGAAGGACCTGAAACGCGAATACCACGCCGAACTCCGGCGACGCCGCGCCCAGCTTATCGCCGAAAACAAACTTACTGCCCGCGGCGGAATACCCGAGCAACGCATTCACGCCCACGCTCGCCGTCTGGAACAGCAGTCCGAAGGGCGTTTTCAGAACGATAAACGCGAAAAGAAATTGCAGAGAAATGCCCCACACTATAATGCGGGGCTGGATTGCTTTCTTATGTTTTGAGAAAAGCAGACAGACCGCTAAAATCGACGCCAGCCCGAGAAGGCCAGTAAAGCGGTCCATCCAGATAAGTTTATCCGACCACTTCGAGAATTAATTCGCGCTCGTCGGGCGCCGTGCCCGAAATGCGGAAAGCGTCCTCCACCATTTGCGCGGCTTCCTCGACGTGCTCCTCGCTGGTGTAATAGAGGCGGCACAGCACGCCGCCGGCATCGATTTTATTGCCCACCTTCACCTCCAGAATGACGCCCACCGCCGGGTCGATCTGGTCCTCCTTGGTATCGCGTCCGGCGCCGATCAGGTTCGAGGCCTGACCAATGTACTCGGCGTCGATGATGGTGACATAGCCGGGGCGCGGCGACGTAATTTCACGCGCGCCAGTGGCGTTCGGAAGCAGCTCGAAGCGATCCAGCACCTGCGGATTGCCTCCTTGCGCCTGAATCACTTCTTTGAACTTGCGGTATCCGGAGCCGTCGAGAAGACGGCGCTGCGCCAGGTCGCGCGCTTCGTCGAGCGTCTTCGTAATCTTGCCGAGGAAAATCATGCGCGCGGCGAGCTCGAGCGAAAGCCGCGTGAGATCGGTCGGGCCGGCGTTCTGTAGAGTCTGCGAGACCTCCATGATCTCGAGAGCATTGCCGATGGCATAGCCGAGCGGCTGGCTCATGTCGGTGATCAGCGCCTGAACGCGCTTATCGAGGCGGCGGCCAATACCGACCATCATCTGCGCCAGGCGGCGCGCGTCCACCTGCTTCTTCATGAAGGCGCCCGCGCCCACCTTTACGTCGAGCACCAGAGCGTCCAGCCCCACCGCGACTTTCTTCGACATGATCGACGATGCGATCAACGGTATGGACTCGACTGTGGCAGTGGCGTCGCGCAACGCATAGAGCTTGCCGTCCGCAGGCGCGAGCTCCGGCGTTTGGCCGATGAATGCGAGACCCAGACGGCCGACCTGGTCCTTGAACTCGGCCGCGGTAAGGTCGGTGCGAAAACCCGGAATCGATTCTAGCTTGTCGAGCGTGCCGCCGGTGTGACCCAACGCGCGGCCCGAAATCATCGGCACAATGGCGCCCGCGGCGGCCGCGATCGGCGCCGCGATCAGGCTCGTCTTATCGCCTACGCCGCCCGTAGAATGCTTGTCGACCTTCACGCCATGGATGTCGCTGAAGTCGAGCACGGAGCCGGAGTGCATCATGCTCTCGGTCAGCGCGCTCACCTCGCGATCGGACATGCCGCTGAAGAAAACCGCCATCAGGAACGCGGAGACTTGATAATCGGGAATGTCGCCGCGCGTGTAGCCGTCGATGAAATACTTGATTTCTTCCGGCGAAAGCTCTTCGCGGTCGCGCTTCCGGTGGATCAGGTCAACAGTTCGCATTTAGAGTCCCTAAAACTAGCATCTTATTTAGCTGAATAACGCAATTTCACACCCCGCCGCCGGTCATCGCGCGAGCGAGCGGATGAATTCCACGTCTCCTTCAAGAAAATCGCAGGAGGGCAGATCGTGGGGCAGAACCCACGAGATTTGTTCGAAAATCAGGTTGCGCGGCTCGCCAATGAACCGCTGGACCTTATGAAAGATTAGCAGGATCGGAGCGCGGCCGGGGTATTCATAGTCGTAACGCTCGATCTCGGGGCCGATTTCGGCGCGAATTCCCAGCTCCTCCCGGAGCTCCCGCGCCAATGCCTCGCGAGGCTCTTCCCCAGGCTCGACCTTGCCGCCGGGGAATTCCCATTTCAATGCATGCGGCGTGTCCGGACGGCGCTGGGCGACTAGAATGCGGCCGTCGCGCTCGATCACCGCGGCGACAACCGTGGTCACGAGCGGGCGGCGGCCGAGAGCACCTCGTGAAGGCGGCGGGCGACAATCGTGTCCTCGCCGGGCTCCAGCATCCAGACGCCAACGACGATCGTGTTCTCATCGACGGGCATGCCGGCCGATGCCGCATGCTTGCTTCCGGTCGCCGGATTCAGCTCGATGCTGGGCGTTCCGCGGCGAAGTTGGACCAAAACTTCGCGCGGCGCGATCTTCACTTTTTGTTGGTCGTAGCGGATCAGCAGATGCGGCACGTGGTTCGCAACCTCCGGCACGAAGATTTCCGGTTGGACCGACGGAACGTCTTTCAGATGCGCCGCGATGCGGTTGGCCCGGCGGCGGAATTCGGCTTCCATTCCCTCGTCGGACTGACTCAGAAACCAATCCACGGCGGCCACCATGCCCACGATCTGCTCCTTCGCGACCTTCTGTCCGCGGGCCACGCCGTCGAAGGGATTATTGTTCTCGGACGCCGCGGCGATGAGATCCTTTCTGCCCAGGAGCAGACCCGCGTTTTGCGGACCGCGTATTCCCTTCCCGCCCGAGAACGTCACCAGATCGAAACCCATCTGCGTATAATTCCAGAGATTCGAGATCGGGGGCACGTCGGCGGCGGCGTCGTTGAAGCAGGGTACCCCGTGCTCGTGCGACACGCGGATCCAATCTTCGCGCCCGATCTGGCCGCCTTGAGCGGCGTTGAAAAAGTGCGCCAGTACGGTGCGGTCGTTGAACGCGGCCCGATAATCGTCGATGGTGTTCACCTCGACGAAGCGGGTGCCGCAGCACAGGAGCCCTTCGTCATAGCCATAACGATGCGCCTTCTGAATGATGATTTCGTTCTTCATCCCCGGGACCTTCGAGGGGATGTCGCGGATGCCGCACTTGTTGGCCGTCATCACACACGCCGCCGTGCCGATGGTCAATGCGGATGACGCGCCGGCGGTGACCATGGCCGCCTCGCATTTGAGCTTTTGCGCCAGATACTCGCCCGCGGCTTTCTGCAAATCGAGCAGGCGCACGGGATGCTTCGCGGCTCGCGCCACGGCCGCCTGAACCGAAGGCGGCATGGTGGATGCCGTCAGAATTGTGTACGTTCCGGCCGCGTTGATGATTTTCGTCACGCCGAGTTTGTCGTAATAATCTTCTCCGGGCTCCGCGACCGTATGCACCGATGCCGGCGTGGCCGCGAATAAACTTGTGCGGCCGGCGATCCCGCCAACCGCGAACAGATTCCGCAAGGAAGTGAAGAACTCTCTACGTCCGCTCATAGATGACTTCAATATACGGCATCTGGCCGGCGCTGTGGTATAACTCTCACAGAGATCGCGTATGACCCGCAAAGATTTTCTACGAACCGCTACGGCGGCCGCGAGTTTCGCCGCCTTGGCGCCGGCCGGAGACGTCCGCGGCCCGGCGGGCGACCTGACGGACGTGTATCCGGTTCCTCCGCTCGCCCGCAAGAACGACGCCAAGCGCTCTCTGGATATACCGGAGAACGAAAAAATCTTCAATTACCTGCTCGGCCAGGGCATGAAAAGCGTTGTGTATGCCGGGAACGCGCTGATCTATCATCTACGGCTCGCCGAATATTCGGAGCTGATCGAGTGGCTCTCGGGGCTGACCTCCAGAGCACGCATAATACCGGCCATTGGACCATCGTACGGCCGCGCCATGGATCACGCCGCCATCGTTCGAAAGGGCCGCTTCATGTCGTTGCTCGCGCTGCCCGGGAGCGATCCTCGCGACGCCGCGGGACTCGAGACCGGGTTCCGGGAAATCGCGCAAGCCGCGGGCTTGCCGCTATCGCTCTACATCAAGGACGAATCCAATTTCGGCGCCGATAAGGAAGCCGGCCTCGACGTGATCGGCCGTCTGGTCGATTCCAAGGTTTGCCTCTCCATCAAGTACGCCGTGGTGCGTAAAAATCCCGCGGAGGACCCCTATTTGCGCGCGCTGCTTAAGCGCGTCGATCCCTCGCGCGTGGTCAGCGGAATCGGGGAGCGTCCCGCCATTGTCCACCTGCGCGATTTCAAGCTCGCCGGATTCACCACCGGAGCCGGAGTGCTCGCGCCGGCATTGTGCCTGCGGTTCTTTCATGCCTGCCTGGCGCAAGATTACGCGAAGGCGGAAGAGTTGCGGCAATTTTTCATGCCGCTCGAAGACATGCGTGATGCCGTGGGGCGCGCCGCGCGTGCTGCATCACGCGGTCGCGTTAGCCGGCATTGCCGAGACGGGCCCGGTATCGCCGTTTTTATCGCCGTTGAACGCTTCGCAATTGGCGCGGCTCAAGCCGGTTTGCCAAACTTTGTTCCGGGAAAATACAACCAAGGCTACGGCATAGACAGAACCAGCTCATGCCATCGGGCTGCGCTGCCATGTGGAGACCGCACGCGGCCTAGCGGATTGGCGTTAAAATGCGGAGCGGCTGCTGCACGCCCGACAATTATGCGAGCGCGCCGTGCCGCCGAGCTCGCCACCGGCCACGGCCGTACTCGCCCATGCTCAGGTCGCCCGACATCGCGCGCGCCCGATACGGAACCGGTGAACGTGTAGTTCAGTGTGTTGCCGTCGGCCGGGAGGGTGCTTCGCAAGCTGACCCGATCGCCGTCGATATGACCTTTCAGGTCGCCCTCGTAAGCCCAACCCTGGTGCGTCCCGCCGATCTGATTGCCGTGAGCTGTCAAAAATAATTTGTGCCGCGCGGAACCGACTTCATACTGCACCTCGACGTCCCAAACGCCGGAAATGTCCGACGCGGGCGCCGCGAGCGTTTTCGCAGGGCCGCCTTTTGGCGCGCTGGAGAAAATCTCGAACAGGCGCGTCGCAACAATCTCGTGCTCTCCAGGCTTCATCGCCACCGGCCGGATCAAGAAGGAATTGCCCTCGCCCGCGGCGTGCGTCATAATTCGCGGCTCGCCGTCGAGCAGCTTGCGCCCCACTTCTCCCGCCGTCAAACCGATCTTCTGGGTATCCCAGCGAACCTCCAGCGTCGGGAACGGACCGCCGCGAGCCGGAGGCCGCACTTGCGCGCTGACGCCCGGCACTCGCGTGATGCGATCGGACATTTGCGCGTACCAGCCCTCCCATGTTCGAAAATCCGCTTCAATGTCGCGGCCGCCGCGCCAGGTCTCGACCGCCTGCAGCATTCCCATGATCTCTTCCTTCGTCACCTTCAGCGCGCGCCCGAAGGAATGGTGCGGAGCGCTATTGGCCCAGGCGGCCTCGACCAGGTCTTTCCGGCCCACGAGAAGCCCTGCGCCTTGCGGTCCGCGAAGAATCTTCCCGCCGCTGTAGGCAACCATGTCCGCTCCCTGCGCAATATAGGGATTGGGAACGATCAGGTAATCCGCCGCGGCGTCAATCAGCGTCGGAACGCCGGCCGCGCGCGCGATCGGGGCGATGTCTTTGAGGTCGAATTTTGCCTTTCCAAAATAGTTTCCGAGAATATAGATCATCGCGGTGTGCGGACCGATGGCGCGCCGCAACTCGTCCGCATTGCCGACTTCGATCACCTTCACGCTCAGCGTGCGCACCGCATGATCGTACGCATTGCGCGACTCGTGCGGGATGATCACCTCGTCCTTCAGTCCATCGAGATTGGGGAGACGCTGGATCTTTTCCGGGTCCATGCCAATGAGACACGCCGAGGTGGCGTGCGTCAATGCCGCCGCCGTGCCGGCCGTCACAATGCCCCACTCCACCTGCAACAATTCGGCGAGGCGCGGACTGACCTTGTCCATCAGCTCGTCAAGATCGACGTGAAAGTGCGCGGCTTGCTCCATCGCGGCGATCACTTCCGGCAACGTCAGCGAACCTCCGTTGATGGTCAGAGTCGCGGTGCAGTTGATGAACGGGCGCACGCCGATCCGGGTATAGACGTCGGGACTCGCGCCGGACGGGGTCGCGGCCTTCGCCGCGGGCGCCGCGCTCGCCATTGCGGCAGCCATGGCGCCGCTTGCTTGAAACAGGTTCCGGCGGCTGATCGCTGACGGCCGTGTACGCATAAATGCTCCTTTGTTAAGCCATTGTACTGCGATTGGGTTTACCATGTTGCTTCATGGTTCGTCTGAAATTTCTGTTTTTTGTCTGCATCAGCGTGGCCTCGGCGCAGCAGTACGATCTGGTTCTGCGCGGCGGACGCGTCGTCGATCCCGGCGACAACGTGGACGCCGTCATGGACGTCGCGATAACGGGCAACCGCATCGCCGCCGTTGCCCCGGCGATACCGGACAATAAGGCGCGCAAGGTGGTGGATGTCGCGGGTCTTTACGTTGTCCCCGGCCTCGTCGATTTGCACATGCATGTTTTTGGTTACGTCGGAGCTATTTCCCCCGACGACACCGCGCTGCCGGCCGGAACCACGACCATCGTCGACGCCGGGGGCAGCGGCTGGCGCACTTTCGACGAGTTCCGGCGCACCGTGATGGCCCACTCGAAAACGCGGGTGCTCGCCCTTCTGAACATCGTTGGAAAGGGTATGATCGGCGAGCCTTACGAGAGCGACACGGAAGACATGGACTCGACCGCGACGGCCAACACCATCAACGCAATCGCGATGTCATCGTGGGCATCAAGACCGCTCATTTCGGCAAGCCGGGTTGGACCGCCATCGACCGCGCGGTCGCGGCCGGGCGGCTGGCGAACGTTCCAGTCATGGTGGACTCTCACATCTTCACCAATTCGCAGCGCACCACGCGAGAGGAGCTTCTCGATCACCTGCGGCCGGGCGACATCCGCACGCACATGTTCAACGACCGCCAGATCGAGCTGGTCGACCGTATTACGGGCAAGGTCGAGCCGTGGGTGATCGAGGCGCGGCGCCGCGGCGTGCGGTTCGACGTCGGCCACGGCGGCGGAAGCTTTCTTTGGCCGGTGGCGAGCCGCGCCATTGCGCAAGGCTTTTTCCCGGACACCATCAGCACCGACCTGCATGACGCCAGCATCTTTATCCAGCAGTGCGATATGCCCAACGTAATGTCGAAACTGATGTTCCTCGGAATGAATTTCAACGACGTGCTGCTGCGCTCGACCGTGAATCCGGCCAAAGAGATTGCGCGTTATCCCGAGCTCGGAACACTCGGCCGTGGGGCGCACGGCGGATGTCGCGGTACTCGAACAGCAGAGCGGCGTATTCGCGTTCAAGGACGCGTGGCCGGCCAAGCGCCTCGCGACGAAGCGCCTGGTTTGCGTGCTGACCATTCGCAACGGAGCTATTGTCTACGATCGGGACGCGCGGGAATTTCCGGCCTGGAGCGGGACACGATGACGAGCCGCTTTCTCATTCTGGCGCTGGCCTGCGGCGCCGTGCAAGGTCAGCAGATTTACGACCTGCTGCTGAAGAACGGCCACGTAATCGACCCGGCGAACGGGCGTGACGCGAGGCTCGATGTCGCTATCGCCGGGAATAAAATTGCGCGCGTGGCGCCGGATCTTCCGGCCGCCAACGGCCGCGTCGTCGTGGATGTTGGCGCCTACATCGTTTCGCCAGGCCTCATCGACATCAACGCGAATCTCGACCTCGCGCGCGGGGGCGTGAGGCCCGATTATCACATGCTGCCGAACGGCGTGACGACGGCCGTCGATAGCAGCGAAACGTGCGCGACACTCGCGGATTTCAAGAAGCGCGTTATGAATCGGGCCAAGACGAGAATCCTAGCGTTTGTCTCCGATCGCGGCGCGGGTTGCGAGGATAAGGCGGTGGTGAACAGGGGCGAGGTTCCGGCAACGACAGCGTTGCGGTTTGGCGCCATCCAAGCGGCGTTGAAGAAGGGAATGCCGCCCGATACCATTTCGAGCGGCGTCGATGCCGCTAACGCCGTACTGCAAGGCGCCAATCTCCTCACGGCCATGTCGATCTATCTGAACCTGGGCATGACGCCTCAACAGATCCTCGAGCGCGTAACCACGAACGCCGCGCGGGCCATCGAGCGCCCCGAGCTCGGAGCCTTAAACGAGGGCAGCGCCGCCGATGTCGCGGTGCTCGAAATTCAAGAAGGAAAATTCGGCCTGCTCGATTCCGGCAACGAGCGATTGGACGCCAAACGGCGTTTCCGTTGCGTGTTGACGGTGCGCAATGGAGCCATCGTGTGGGACACCGGCGGCCTCAGCATTCCCGATTCTCTGAAGGCCGGACCCTACACGAATTTCAAATAGCGCTCGCTAATCGATATAGGCGATGCAGTCGATCTGGAGCAACTGGCCGGGGTGTCTGAACCCACTCGCGCCAAAGTAGGAGCGGGCCGGCTTGGGGTCCTTGAAAAACGGGCCGTAGGCCTCGTTCATTCCCGCCCAGTTGCGCTCCGGGTCGACCAGCGCCACCTGCACCTTGAGCACATTGTCCATCGACGAGCCGGCCTTTTCGAGCGCCGCTTTCATCATCTGCAGCGCGTCGCTGGTCTGTTCGCGAACATCGCCCGGCTTGGGACGCTGCTCCGGATACCAGCCGCCGATGCCACCCAGAAAAAGGAGATGACCGGAGCGGATCGGTCCACCCGCGACCGCCTTCTTCGGTCCCCACTCCGACGTTTTGCCAGAAGCTTTGTCCTGAGCCTGCGCAACGGCGCCCCCGCCCGCGAGCAACAGCGCCGCCGCTTCCATCGCCTTCCTTCGCGTTTTATCGCCTTGTTCCCGATTCCCGCCCATCACGCCTCCCTATAGAGGTATACTAATTTTCAACACCGTATGCTACAGGGAGCTAAATTTATGTCGCGTCTGCTTTGCGCATTCGCAGGACTTTTTTTCGCGTGCTCGATGTACGCGCAACTCGCTACCACCACCGCTTTGGTCGGCACCGTAACCGACACCACCGGCCAAACCGTCCCGGGCGCCAAGGTCACGGCCGTGAATCAGGGCACCGGCGATACCTACAACGCAACCACAAACGACCAGGGTTATTACAACATTCAGTTCGTCCATGTCGGCACCTACACCCTGACTGTTGAAAAGCCCGGATTCGAGAGATCTCAAACCAAGAACGTCATCGTCGAGAACAACCAGACGGTTCGCAACGACGTCACATTGGCGGTCGGCTCGGTTTCTCAATCGGTGACGATCGAGGCCACCGCGCCGGTCATCAAGACCGACGACGCCAGCGTGTCGGAGAACATCACGACTCGCGACGTCGCCAATCTGCCATTGAACGGCCGCGACCCAATGCACCTTGCCATCACGACTCCGGGCGTCATCCCAGGGTTGAAGGCCGCCAACGGCGTTCCTCCGGGCGAGGACTTCATCGGCGCGGGCACTCGCGAAATTCAAAATGAAATGTCGCTCGACGGCATCAGCATCATGAACAACCTGATCACGACCACACCGTCGCGGCCCATGGTCGAGTCAATTCAGGAAGTGCAGGTGCAGACCGGGACGTACTCGGCGCAGTATGGCGCTTATCTCGGTGTCCACATCAACATGATCACCAAGAGCGGCACCAACGATTTCCATGGCGCGCTGGTCGAGTTTGTCCGCAACAATGTTTTCGATGCGCGGCCGTACTTCCTGCCCGCCACGTCGGCGAAGAGTCCGCTGCGGCAAAACCAGTTCGGATTTGAATTCGACGGACCCATCATCATCCCGAAACTCTATAACGGCAAGAACAAGACCTTCTTCATGGGATCTTATGAAGGACTGCGGCAGATCCGCGAAAGCGTCTCTCTCGCGACCATCTTGACGCCGCAGATGTTCCAGGGTAACTTTTCGCAGTACGCGAAGCCTATCACGAATCCGTTCACGGGCCAGGTATTCCCCGGCAATATTATTCCCGCGTCGCTGATTTCTCCTTATGCGCTGGAGCTGCAAAAATATTATCCGACGCCGAATCTGCCCGGCATCACGAACAATTACTCCGCCGTGCTGCCGAACAACAACAACACGGACCAGACGGTCGATCGCCTCGATCAGAATCTCGGCGACAGCGTGCGGCTGTTCTTCCGCTATCAGCGGCAGCAGGAAAACCTGTTGGTCGGCGCCGCTAACCCAACCAACGCGACAACGACACCCGTTTACCTGAGCAACTACGATATCGGCTACACCCACACGCTGACGCCGCATCTGGTAAACGACATGCGTTTCGGCCGTAACTTCTACAACACCTCGACGGTGAACTATTTCCTTACCAGTAACCTCACGACCGCCGGCGCCTCTCTGGGAATCCCCGGATTCAATGGCGACGTGGTCGGCAACAACCCGGGCCTGCCGGAATTCAACGTTAACGGATTCACGGGCTGGGGCGTTTCCGGAACCAACTGGTATCAGGACGATTCCACCTGGCAGGGCACGGAACAGCTCAGTTGGAATAAGGGCAACCACAACGTCATGGGCGGCTTCGAGCTGCGCAAATTAGAGACCGGCCGCTCCGCGACAAACAGTTCGCGCGGGTTCTTCACCTTCACGGGCCAGTATTCCGGTTATGCTCCGGCCGACTTTCTACTCGGTATTCCATCGAGCCTGCAGAGCTATGCCACTCAGGTCCGCGGCTTAGTGGCGCAGTGGCGCGACGGCTTCTTCGTTCTGGATAATTGGCAGGTCAACGCAAAACTAACCGTCAATTATGGACTTCGCTATGAGCTGCCTACCGTTCCTTACACGGTGAACGGATATGCGACGGAGCTGAATCCGCAGCAGACGGCGCTGGTTCCCTCGAACCCGCCCGTCCCAGGTTTCCACTTCACCTACCCTCAACACAAGGATTGGGCGCCCCGGGTCGGCTTCGCATACCGCTTCAACGAGAAAACCGTGATCCGCGGCGGCGGTGGAATCTACTACAATCCGAACCAGACAAACAGCCAGACATTTCTGAATACCAATCCGCCGTTCGCCAACTACTCCACTTATACGGGCAATCCCACCACGCCCAATCTGTTCCTATCGAATCCGCTGGGAGGTCCGGCGAATCCTCCTCCGCCGGTTGCCAATATCATCACCGACGATTGGAACCTGAAGACGCCGCGCATGAACCAGTGGAGTCTCGGCATGGAGCGCGTGTTATGGCGCAACGCGGGTCTTGAGGTGCAGTATCTCGGGTCGCACTCCTATCATCTCGACCGCAGCTACTACAACAACACTCCCTATTTGCCGGGACCGGGTACGGTCCAATCGCGCCGGCCGAATCAGCTATTCGGCTCGATCCGCACGGTTGAGGATGACGAGATCGCGAATTACGAAGGGTTGAGCGTTGTCCTGCGGCAACGCTTTACGAAAGGCTTCCAGTTCCTCGCCAGCTATACCTGGTCGCACACGCTCGACGTATCGACCGATTCCAATGGCGGCGGCGCGCCGATGATTCCATACGACTGGCGCGCCGATTACGGCAATGCGAACTGGGACGTTCGCCATCGCTTCGTCGCCAGCTACGTTTGGAATATCCCGTTCTTCAAGGGCGCCAACGGATTTCTCCGAAACACGTTGGGCAATTGGGAGATTAACGGCATCACGACGCTGCAAACCGGGTTTCCGTTTAACGTTGGGATCGGGACCGACACCGCCAACACCAGCGCCGGCGGGACGTACCGGCCCAACCTCGTCGGCACGCCTTCGGACAACTGCGGCGACGCGCACTTGACCGAACTGCATCGATCCGTCGGCATTCGCCATTCCGCCGTTTTACAGCTACGGCAACGCCGGCCGCAATCTCCTGTATGGACCGCATCTCTTTACCACGGATCTGTCGCTGTTCAAGAATTTCCAGATCCACGAGCGCGCCCGTTTGGAGATCCGCTTCGAAGCGTTCAACGTGACCAATTCGCCGGAATTCAGCAATCCGAACGCGACCTTCGGAACGGCCGCTTTCGGCACGATCACTTCGACATCGATCGATAATCGTGAAATCCAGCTCGGCGCAAAGTTCGTCTTTTAGTTATCTTTGCATCAATGAGAACCGCGTTCGTTCTATTCGCTCTGGCCGGCGCGCTCGTCGCGCAGCCACGCTATGACTTATTACTCAAAGGCGGCCATGTCATCGACCCCAAGAACGGGATCGACGGCGCCATGGACGTTGCGATCGCGGGCGGCAAAATCGCCCGCGTCGCTCCGAATATCGACGCCGCGGAAGCCAGGAAGACCGCCGATGTCTCCGGTCTCTACGTCACGCCCGGACTCATCGACATGCATACACACGTCTATATGTGGGCGAGCGGCAAGGGCGAGGGCGTGCAGGCGGACGCCTTCTCCTTCCGCAGCGGCATCACGACCATGGTCGACGCCGGCTCCTCCGGCTGGAAGACCTTCCCCGATTTTCATAGCCGCATCATCGCGAATTCGAAAACCCGCATTCTCGCTTTTCTGAACATTGTCGGCGCCGGGATGGGGACCGGCCACGAAGACGATCCCGCCGAAATGGACGCCGCGGCCGCCGCAAAAATGGCGAAGGAACATCCGGACATTATCGTCGGATTCAAGGCCGCTCACTTTCGAGGACCCGGTTGGGAAGCCGAGGAGAACGCCGTGAAAGCCGGCAACGCGACGAACCTTCCCGTCATGGTGGATTTCGGCCAAATCAACGCCAAGCGCAACATCAATACGCTCTTTCTCGACAAGCTTCGCCCCGGCGATATCTACACGCATTGTTTCTCGGGCCATCGCGATGAGCTGTTGCCCAACGGAAAGCTCAATCCCGCGATGGAGGCCGGCCGCAAGCGCGGAATCATATTCGACATCGGCTTCGGCGCCGGCAGCTTCTATTGGTATGTCGCCGTGCCTGCATACCAGGAACATTTCTATCCCGACTCCATTTCGACCGACCTGCACACCCACAGCATGAACGGAGGCATGAAAGACATCACCAACGTCATGTCGGAATTGCTTGCGCTGGGATCGTCGGTGCCCGACGTGATTCGCATGACCACCTGGGACCCGGCGAAGGAGATCAAGCACCCGCAACTCGGGAATCTCGATGTCGGCTCGGACGCGGACGTCGCGGTCCTACGGGTGGATCACGGAAAATTCGGCTTCCTCGATTCCGCCGGCGCCCGCAACAACGGCACTCAACGAATCATTTGTGAAATGACCGTTCGCGCCGGCCAGGTTGCATGGGACTTGAATGGCCGCGCCGCCCAGGACTGGCACACGTTTCCGTATAAGAAGACATGGGTTCAGCCTAAGGTCGCCGAAACGCCCTGACGCGACGTCGTCACAGATGCGCGCGCGTTGGGATACACTTCGGCGCCTCACGTTTTCAGAAAAGATTGAGAACAGCTTGACCCCCGGCCGATTCGATTTCCGAACCGGCCGAGGCGCCCTATTTCCACATTGGATGAAGGCTTACCAACTACGATTTGGCAGTGTTCTTCCAGAAGCGCTAGACGGGGTACAGGACGCATTGCCCATTCCCGCAGACCTCTCTTCCGATTCCAAGCTTCGTTGTCGGCGGCAATTTCATGATTGGCCGCCGGGAGGGCCTCCACCGGTTCTCCGCGTTTCGATGTGCGCATCCCCATGTTTGTGGGTTGCCCGCGGGCCGGTTTCTCAGTAGGTGAATTCGGTTGGCCAACCTATTTTTCCCTCACCTTACAGGGTTGCGCCGGGTTATCAGCCCGGCTCACGATCAAATAGTACAACGGGTGGCGCAAGGAGGGCGCGGATGAAACCCGGTAAGTTATTGAAATGCGTAGTTAGAATTGTCTAACATTCTTGCGAACGGGATTTACGGCAATTGATTTTATTGGGTTGCGGGAGCGCGAGTGGCGCTCAAAAGGCGCTTTGGATCTGTAGAAAAGGGTTGTTGTGGTCCTAGAATGGTCCCGATGCAAGGACCATTTTCCCCAAAGATTCCCCAAAGGTGTGCTCCACGAGGAATTTCGGAGGACCGTTGTCCGCTGCCGCGAGAGGCCTTGCCTCCGTTGCGGGCGGTGGGCGACAATCTGAATGTGACCGTCGTCGTTGACGAAATTCCTTTGGCGAAGGACGCCCAGGGCGTGTACCGCGTGGGCGGCACGCGCGTTACGCTTGACCTGGTGGTGCGGGCATTTAGCCGTGGCGCTACCGCCGAGGAGATCGCGCAGAAGTACGACGGTCTGCGTTTGCCGGACGTATATCAGGTCATCGGTTATTATCTGAAGCATGCGGACGAACTGGCCGAGTATCTCGAAACTCGGGCACGTGAGGAGGAATCGCTGCTTTCGTCCCATCCGGAGTGGTCGCCGAAAGGTCTTCGCGACCGGCTGCTCGCCCGCCGGAACATTCAGTGAAATGGCTGGCCGACGAGTGCTTCGACAACGACATCATCCGGGGGCTGTTGCGTCGCTCCCCAGACTTCGATTTGGTTCGTGCGCAGGACATCTCTGAAGTCGCCGGTCGCGATGATGAGACTCTGCTCGCGTGGGCAGCCACAATGAGCGCGTGGCCCTCACGCGGACGTCCTGCTTCTCGAACAGTGTTTGACGGAATCGGACTGGGCTGCCGGCGTAATTTATCTGCCGCTGCGGTAGGCTCGCGCGCGGCGGCGCAGGAAGGTCGTAACCGCCTATGTAATCCGTGGCGCGCCGTGGCCCCATGTCTCCGGCGGGGCTAGCTCGCGGCGCACCGGCGGCCGATCCATGTTGCGCTTGTCCGACGTGAAGATCGCGTCGCCTTGCGAGATCAGGTAGTCGGCGGTGCGCGCTGCGAACGCTTGAATCGTCAGGCCGGGATTTGCCGAGCCTTGCGTCGGCATAACGCTGCCATCCGCGATAAACAGATTGGGAATGTCGTGGGCGCGACCATACTTATCCACTACCGACGTAGCGGGATCGCTGCCCATGCGCGCCGCGCCGACCAGGTGCGCATAGCGCGCCTCTTGCACGACCTCCTGCGCGCCGGCCGCCCACATCACATCCTTGGTCTTGTTCTTCGCAAACTCGATCAGCCTCAAATCGTTTTCCTGAAGGTTGAACGTCACCTTCGCAACGGGCAACCCCAGCGCGTCTTTCTCGTCCGCCAGCGTCACGCAATTTTGCTCGTACGGAAGGATCTCGCCGAGCACCGCGATTGCGGCCCAATGGTTGTAGTCCATCATGACGCGCCGCAGACCCCAGCCCCACGCGCCCTTCGCCTGCATCATTTGCTTTGCAAAAGAGATCGGCAGCGGACCGACGCTCTGGATCGCAAACCCGCGCACGAAGTCGCGCTTGGGATCGGTCTCGTAGAATTCCTCGGTCATACAGTGCGCGGGCGGAGCCTTATACATGCGGATCAAACTCTCGAAGCGCCCGAGCACCACGTTGCCCGCCTGGGCCATCAGGTATTTCCCAACCGTCCCGCTCGAATTCGCGAGCCCCTTTTCGAATCCCGCACAGGCCGAGTTCAGAAGCAAACGCGGGGTCTCGATGGAATACCCCGCCACGATAACGGCCTTCGCCTTCTGAAAATGTTCCTTCCCGTCGCGGTCGAAATACGTGACGCCATTGACGCGCCTGTTCGATCCCAAATGAATGCGCGACACCATGCAATTCGCGCGGATCTCGACGCCATTCCGAATTGCGTCGGGAACGTGCGTGATCAGCGTGCTCGCCTTCGCCCCGACCTTGCAGCCCTGGATGCAGAAGCCGCGATAGATGCAATGCGGCCTGTCGCCATGCGATCCTTCTAAAATCGCTACCGGCCCGCCCGCGCTCACGCCGATGCCAAGCTTGGTGCATCCGCGAATCAGTATGTCGCCGACGCCGCCCATGGGATGCGGGCCATAGGCGTAGCCGTGCGGATCGCCCCACGGAAAATAGGCCGGGCCGGAGACGGGCATCTCCAGTTCCATCAGCTCGTAGTACGGCTTCAGCTCTTCGTACGGCATGGGCCAGTCCACGGCCACGCCGTCTTCGGTGCGCAAGCGAAAATCGGAGGGATGCAGGCGCGGGGCGAAGGAAGCCCAATGCACCGTGCTCCCGCCCACTCCCTTGCCGCTATTGTTCGCCCCCAACGCCAAGGGATGTTTACCGCCTGTGATGCGCCGGTCTTCCCAGTAAAGCTGGTGCGATCCCGCTTCGTCGCTGACCCAATCGCGCTCGGAGTCCCAGAAAGGACCGGCATCGAATCCGATTACGCGGAACCCCGCGCGCGAGAGCCGTTGCGAGAGAACGCCTCCGCCCGCGCCGACTCCGACGATGACGTAATCGACTTCTTCGCCCGGCGGAAAAGTCCGCATCGGCTTGGGAAGGCGCTGCATCGGACCGAGCCAATGCGCATCGTCTTTTGGCGCTTCGATCTTCCCCAGGAGCGGCGACTTCAATGCGTTCCTCCTTCGCCGGGCGTGCCAAAGTGGCTCTCTTCGCCGGCGATATATTCGTAAACGTCGGAGGCGGAGTCCGCCGGGGCGGTCCATTCGTAGCGTTTCTCGTCGCGCTCCCACGGCTCCGGCAGACCGCCTTCGAGCCGCATGTACGCCCGCGGATAGGCCGGGCCTCCGAATCCGATTTCATCCCAGGCCCAGGGATGCGCGTAGTACGCCTCCGCGCAATCCTGCACCAGCAACATCCAGAATCGCTTCACCGGCATGCGTTTCCAGGTCTCAGCCGGCCGCGGCCGGCTTACCGTCGTGCAGCGATTTCAAGATGAGATCTTTTTCCAACGGTCCGATGTCCACGAAAGCGCGCCCATGCAGATGACGCGCAATCTCGTCGATGGCGCGAATGCCGAGCCGGTATGCTTCGCGATCGGGCGGCATATCTTCGAAACGATAGCCGTCGTGACGGTCTTCATAGAGCCGCTCGTCGATGCGCGGAACGATGGGGATGCGATGCGCCTCGTCGCGGTCGTCCTGCGGAAGCACGCGGCCGCAGATCGCCTCCATCAGGCGCGCTTCTTCAGCGCTGAAAAAACGAATGGGAGGAACATGCTCCACCCGATGCAGCACTACCTGGCGCGTCTTTGCGTCCCAGAATTTCTGCTGCGCGAGCGTACTGAAACCGGGATAATAGCCCGGCTGCGCCTTTCGCTTCATTTCTCTCTCCGCAATAAGCTCGTTAGCAAACCTACAAATCCGCACGCCGCGAAGAGCAGCGGGGCAAACACCGGCGGTCCGTAGAGCAAGTTATAGAGCGGCTTCTTCAGCCCGCCAGGCCGCCGCAAGATTCCGCGAGTGTGATAGAACCCTCCTATTCCGCCGTTCACCATCGCGATGGCCGAAACCACGGGAAGCACGGTGTGCGCGATGCGCTTGCTGCGGATCGCTCCCGCGGCCGCAGCCATCAGCGCCGGCGCGACGATCAAGGGCGAGGATTGCGCGATCTTATATTGAAATCCGTTCTTGTAATGCGAATAGAGCGCTTCGAAACCGCTGAAGAACGCCGAGACGATCGTCGCGACGGCCATGTGCTTCTGAAAACGGCCCTCGCGTAGATCCTGCTCCCAACCGATGTGTTCGTGTTTCGCTCCCGGCAGCATTTTCACGGCGTGATCCGGATTCGCCGGTCTCGGGAAACTGAAATTTCCCGTGTGGCCGCCGCGCCGCATGAATGCCGCGAGCAATCCCAAGTATGCGCTGATGCAGAATAGCAGGGGCGCGAACAATGGCGGACCCATGATGATATTCACCACCGGCAAGCGCCATCCGCCCGGCTTTCGCTGCACGCCTTTGATATGGAAATAGAATCCGACGAGGCCGTCGGCGAGCGTGATCGCGGAGACCGCGGGCAGTACCGTCTTCGCCGCGCGGCGGCTTGCGAATCCCCACAGCCCGGCCGCGCTCAGAGCCGCTCCGCAGAATAGCGGCGTGTACATGACGCGGCGGCTGAAGCTGCCGCGGTAATGCATGTACGCCACCTCGGCGGTACCCAGAATGGAGGACAATCCCGCGATAAGCGCCAGACCGCGCTGAAAGCTGCCTTCGCGGATCTCGAGGTCCACTTCGGCAACATCTTGTTCGAGTCGTCTGAGGAATTGCGCAGGCACGTCCTCCGATTGGACGCGCAAAACCGCTCCCGACTTTCGATATTCTGGATAGTTTCAGGAGCTTCGGATTTTTCGTGCCGATTCCCGACTACGAGACGCTCATGCTGCCGTTCCTAACGCTTTTGTCGGATGGGCAGGTGCGCCACATGGGCGATATCAGGAAGGCCCTTGAGGAGCAGTTCAATCTCTCGCCCCAGGAGATCTCGCAAAGAATTCCAAGCGGCCAATCGACAGTGATGCAAAGCCGTACCGGATGGGCAAGAACATATCTGAAAAAGGCGGCCCTGATCGAATCCGAATCGCGAGCGCGGTACAGAATTACGCCGCGCGGCCTCGAAGTATTGAAATCGAAGCCATCCAGAATCGATAACCGGGTCCTTCGGCAATTCCCGGAGTTCCTGGAGTTCTTGAAACCCAAGCCCGACGAGCGCTCCCCGAATGGATCATTGGCGGAAGATCCTGTCGCGGAGCGCCAAACTCCACTCGAAACGCTCGGCATCGCATATAAGCGGCTCAGGCGTGAACTCTCGGACGAGTTGCTCCAAACTGTTACAGCATCGTCTCCGTCGTTCTTTGAGCGCCTTGTCGTGGATCTGCTCGTAAAAATGGGTTACGGCGGTTCTTTAAAAGACGCCGGTCAAGCCGTGGGGCGGTCGGGCGATGACGGCGTGGACGGAATCATCAAGGAAGACCGATTGGGACTGGACCAGGTTTATATTCAGGCGAAGCGCTGGAGCGGCTCGGTAGGCAGACCCGAGGTGCAGTCGTTCGCGGGCAGCCTGGAGGGTCACAGAGCGAGAAAAGGCGTGTTCATCACGACATCGCAGTTTACGAAAGATGCGCGCGAGTATGTAAATCGCATCGAAAAGAAAATAGTCTTGATCGATGGCGAGCAGCTTGCGCAGCTTATGATCGACTTCGGCGTAGGCGTGAGCGAGATTGAGCGCTATGTCATTCAGAAACTGGACAGGGATTATTTTGACGAGACCTGAACTTAATTACGCATGAACCCGGCCGCGCCGCTCCCGCGTCCAGTCTTATAGGATGAAAGTCGCGCCGCTTCTGCTGGCACTCCCTCTCTGTTTCGCCCAGGCCCAGGACGCGGGCGTGCCGGTGCGCATGATCGTCACGGTCGAGACCAATCATGGCGCGCCGGCGCCGAAGCTCACCGCCGCGGACATCCTGGTACAGGAAAACAACACTCGAGCGCGCTCGACGGCGTGGACTCCAATCAGCGCCGCGGGACTTCAACTCTGGCTTGTGCTCGACGATTCCTCCGACTCGACGATCGGCAATCAGTTTAGCGACTTGCGCGCGTTCATCGCGGCACAGCCGTCCTCGACCCAAATCGGCCTGGGCTACATGCGCAACGGTACGGTCTTGGCGGCGCAACCGCTCACCACCGATCACGCCTCCGTCGCAAAGGCCATCCGTCTTCCTGTCGGCGAGCCGGGAATTTCAGCCAGTCCCTATACATCGCTGAGCGACCTTATTCACAAGTGGCCCGCAACGGAGCGAGCGCGCGAGATCCTCATGATTACGAGCGGCATCGATCTGCTGTACGGACCTGGCCCCGAGAATCCTTATCTGTTAAGAGCCATCGCCGACGCCCAACGCGCTGGAGTTGTTATCACATCCATCTATTTTGGAAGCGCTGGACATGCCGGTCACAGCTACTGGCAAATGAATTGGGGACAGAACGATCTGTCTCAGCTTGCGTACGAGACTGGGGGAGAATTTTACTGGCAGGGTCTTGCGAATCCGGTTTCGCTCGGTCCCTTTCTGGACGAGTTCGGGCGCCGCTTAAACAATCAGTTCCTTTTGACGTTTACAGCGAAGCCCGGGACCAAGGCCGGCCTGGAGCCTGTTAAAGTCCGCACCGAGGTCCCGCACATATCGCTGGTCGCCGCGGCCGAGGCCTACGTGCCCACGGCGCGGTAGGTACGTCAACTTCCTGTTCGTAGCTCTTCGGTAGCGACGTCGGCGGGTCTTTCGATTACGCCCACTGGAGCGACGGAAAGAACATCGGCCACCTGTCCGGGTCCGAACTGCTGGATCAGGATGCGCGTTCCCGAGGGGAACTCGATCGCATCGCGGTACTCGAAAGCCGATCCGTTTTGGGTGAAGGTCGCGACCTGGTCGGCATCGCTGGATTTATTTCCGCGGGTCGCATTTCCACGGGTTTCATTTCCGCGAATCTCGTTTCCACGGATCCAGGCGGGAACATCCCGCATGACCAGGGTCGCGCCCGCGGGAAGACAAACGGCGCAGGGAGTATCGGAGCGGAACCAGGCCCGCACTCTGCTCCATAGAGTCCCGTGTTCGCACTCGAACGCAGCCGCCTCCGGCTGCGATACAAATCCCGTCACTCCATTGGGGAAACGGTACGTAATAAGCCGCTCGCCTTCAACCGCCCGTCTGTTCGGCACGCCTGACAAAGAATAATCGCACATAGCAAAGCACCTCGCCGGCTGTACGACTCCCGCGCACTCGCAACGATCACGGATGTAACCGTTTCCTAGGGCCGTTACCGTGCGCTGCATCCGGCACCCCCAGACCGCGCTCAAATGGGGGCTCTGTTTGGGGTACAGGTGAATGGACAATGGCGGCCTCTAAAAACAATTGTCTGCAAAGAATAGGCTTCAATTGGCGGGTCCCTGCCGATGGGCAGGCCTCGGTATTCGCCGCTGCCTTCCTGAAGGCAAGCCGTCCTCTCGGTTCCCCGGTGGTGGTTGATAGTCCCTTGCAATCAAAGACCGGCCTCATTTGAAGTTCGGCGACGCTCCGCCAGGAACGGAATCCGTCAGCGCGCCTAACCAGCCTGGAAGAGAGGGGGCAATCGAGACCGGAAGCCCATGGCCGCCGCCTTCGATGCAGATCAGCTTCGTTGGAGAGGGAATCAGAGAGACGGCCGATTCCATTTCCGCGATGCTACCGAAGTTGTCGCGCGCGCCGTGCACGAACAGCGACGGCGTGCGCAGAGTGGGGAAATGATCCGTGCGCGGCTGTTCGGGACGACCGGGCGGATGCAGAGGATAGGACAAAAGCATGAGTAGATCGCCGGCAGCGGCGTCCTCCGCCGCGAGCAGGGTACACTGGCGGCCGCCGTAAGAGTGGCCCGCAAGGCAGAGCGCAATGCCGGGGGAGAGCCGCCGCAGTTCCTCGCCCGCCCGCCGAATGCCCTCGCGGTCGCGTTGTGAATTGCCGCGCGGCGGTCCATGCGGGCGCTCCTGCCGAAACGGCAAGTCCGCGCGCAACACGAGATAGCCCTCGCGGCAGAAGGCATTCGCAACCGCGACCATTAACGGCGCCTCACTGTTGGAACCGGCGCCGTGGAACAATGCCATCGAGGCGCGAGGAGCTTCTTCGGGCTCGTGCAGCCATCCACGCAAGAGGGGCCGCTCAAACTTGCGCGCCATCGTCAGCGCCTGACGCCGGCGCCGTTCAGCGGGCGATTTGCCGCCACCACAATCAGGCGCGGCGAACCCATCCCGTACGGTTCTCCGTTGACGGAGCCCAGCAGTTCCAGCGGCTCCAATCCCGCTTCCTCGTGCATGCGGCAGATCTCGTTTACCGTCAGGACGTAGCTGCTGCTCGGCCGCTTCTCCGCCTTGCCATCGCGAATAAATGTGTATTCGATATCCAGGCGCCCTTCGCGCGGATGATATTGGTTTTCGCTCAGCATGTATATGTCGCCGATCTGGTGCCAGCGCGTCTTTTGCAGGCCGGGCAGAATGGATTCGGCGGCCATACCCGTTTCCATGACGAATCGCGCCTGGGGCTTGAGCGCGCGAGCCACCGCGGCCAGAAATGCACGCCCTTCCCGAGGGTCCAGATAGCCGAAGCTGTTTCCAAAACAAAACGCGCCATCGAATTCGCTCGCCCAGGAGATCTGGCGCATGTCCGCGACGATCCAGTTTGCCTCGAACGGAGCGCCGGCGCTCTTGGCTTCCGCGATGAATTCTTCGCTCTGGTCCACTCCTGTGACGCGGTAACCTCGCTTCGCGAGATCCACGGAGTGCCGGCCGTTGCCGCAGGGAACATCGAGCAGATGCGAACCCGGGCGCGCGTTCAACGCTTTTTGCAGGAATTCCGTTTCGGCGCGGGTTTGCTCGGGAGTCATCACGAGACGCCACACGTCGAGCGCCACGCCGCGAAAAAAATCAGCTTGCCAGTTGGGGAACATTTTTCTCCTCTTGAAGACACACGTCTAGAACCGTTGTGAACGGGAGTGCGAGGAGAATTATCGAACGGCGTTTGTCAAAGGCGCACTGCCAGGCTACCACACGGCGTGCGCCGGGGCGCGCTCGTTATTGCGAGGACGAATCGGAGCTGGAATCCGGACGGCGCTTCAGCGTCGGGCGCTCGTCCTGATCGCCCTTCGGCTTGTTGCCGTCTTCGTCCGCATCCACGGGACCGGTCGTCGAACCTGGAGCGCGGCGCAGGCGCGGCTTATTCAGATCCTTGTCGTCGATCTTGCGGCGATTGTGCAAGGCCGCCAAGCGCGTCTTCACTTCGTTGAATTCCGACGTGTTCAGCACATATTCCGGCTTGGCCTTCAGAATTTCCTGAATGTTTTTCTGCGCGGCGCGGATGCGGTCGTCCGTCAGCGGGTGGGTCGAGAACACTTTCGCCATCGTGCCGGGCTTGCGCTTCTCCAGCGTCTCTATCTTTTCGAAGAAGTCCACGAAGGCCGTCGGGTCGTAGCCGGTCTTATACATGTACTCCAGGCCGAGCATGTCCGCCTCGGATTCGAAGGCTCGCGAAAATCTCAGGAAGCCCACGGGAACCAGCACGCTCGCGGCTTGCCGGATGCCATAGCCGGCCCAACCGCCCATGAAGATCAGGGGGATGGTGGCCAGGTTGGCGATCTCGCCGCGGGTCGCCTGACGGGTGCCGTGCCGCGCGGCAACGTGCGCGATCTCATGCGCCATCACGCCGGCCAGCTCGGCTTCATTATCCGCCTTGAGAATCAGACCCGAGTTCACGAAGAAAAAGCCGCCCGGCAGCGCGAACGCATTGACGTCCTCGCTATCAATCACCTTAATGGTGAACGGAACCTTGGCGTCGGAGTTGCGCACCAGATTCTGTCCCACGCGATTCACGTATTCCGAGATCACGGGATCGTTGACGAGCTTGGCCTGCCGCTCGACCTCGTTCGCGAGCTGTTTGCCGAGCGAGATCTCCTTCTCGATGGAGTAGAAATTGACGCCCTTGCCGACGTCGCGATTGCCGATCTCATCGGGATCTTTTTTCTTGTCGTCCGCGTAACCGGTCGCCGTCAAAAAGCTGAGCGTGGCCAGAAGGCCGAGCGATGCGGGAAAAAGCCTGGCGGGGAAAAGACGTTTCATGCGTGCTCCTGCTAGGTTCAGTATAAACCTTCATGAGTTGTACGTATAGTGGGATGAATGGGTTTCAAGCAAACAGAAACGCAAACTGAGACGCCGCTTTGGATGGCCCACCGGGATCAGTTTCCAGTCACCCATCGCCTCACTTACCTCAACCATGCCGCCGTCGCCCCCTTGGCCAAGTGCGCGGCGGACGCCATGAAAAACTTTGCCGGCGACGCATGCGAGTGCGGGTCGCTTCATTATGACGATTGGCTGGAGGCCTACGACGGCCTGCGCGCCGCAGCCGCCCGCCTGATCCATGCCCAACCGAACGAGATCGCGATCGTCAAGAACACCTCTGAAGGCATCGCCACCGTCGCGCTGGGACTCGACTGGCGGCCGGGCGATAAGATCGTCGGCTTTCGCGAAGAGTTTCCCGCCAATTACTATCCCTGGCTGCGCCTTGAATCATTGGGCGTGAAAGTCGAATGGCTATCTACCTCCGACCCACTCGACCGCATCGACGAAGCGTGCCGGGGAGCGCGTTTACTAGCCATCAGTTTTGTGCAGTACCTCAGCGGTTTCCGAGCAGATTTGAATGTGTTAGGTGAGGTTTGCCGCGAACGTCAATGCTTCTTCTTCGTTGATGCCATTCAGGGCCTCGGGGCGTTCCCCTTGGATGTCGAGGCAGCCCACGTCGACGCGCTATCCGCGGATGGACATAAATGGATGCTTGGCCCCGAAGGCTGCGGCATTCTCTACGTCCGCAAGGATCGGCAAGACGAGATCGAACCGGTCGAGTTCGGCTATACGAACGTGACCGCCTTCACGGATTACACGGTTCGCGATATGACGCTGCGCCCGGATGCAGCGCGCTACGAGCCGGGAACGCTAAACACAATCGGAATATATGGTTTGCGCGCGTCACTTCAATATATCCTTGAGATCGGTGTGGACCAGATTGCCCCCGAAATTCAGGCGCGCGCCGACCAGATCGCCGAAGGCGTGATCGAACGAGGTTACGAGGTGCTCGGGACGCGCACCCCTGCCAGAGGAGCCGGAATTGTCTCGTTTCATAAGCCCGGCTTGGACACGCGCGTTCTCTTCCAGCATCTCAGGGAACGGAATTTCGCAACGTCCTTGCGCGGCGGCTGGCTGCGAGCTTCGCCCCACTTTTATATCAGCCCCGAGGACATTGAGCGATTCCTCGCTGCCCTGCCCTGACCCGCGCTCAAGATGTCTTTTTACCTTGCGCCTGCAGCTCGAAATTGAGAGTCGCCGGTTTGCGCGAATCGTACTTGCTGAGCTTTTTCTTCTCGGCGGCCGCGTAGCCGTCGCGCTTCGCCGTCAGCTCATAGTCGATGTTCATGTTCAGGTCCGTAAAGAGGTACTTGCCGTTCTTCTTGGTAATGAACTCGATCTCCTGCCCCGTTTTCAAATTCTTCAACTGCACCACGGCGCCGTCGATGGGCGCGCCGCTCTCGTCGCTGACGATGCCGGAGAGATCCCGCATCCGCTCCTTTTCTTCTTTCGTCGGCTTTTTCCCGTTGAATACCGTCGGCGTTTCGGACGGAGGAGGCGTCGCCTGCGCCCACGCCACGGCGCAAAGCAGCGGCAAAGCTACGAGCAGCGGAGAGAATCTCAGGCGTCTCATGAAGCTAGAATACCGAACCGCCGCGGCGCTATTCATGCGCGATGCGGATCGAGAACACCAGCGGCTGGTCGAAATCGGACGACATCAGGATGCGCATGTCCGGTTTCGTGTCGTCGATATTCACATACTCGGATTTGATGGCGGCGCTCTTTTCAAACCACTGCGGCGTGATCGGCTCGACGGGATGCGCGCCCGCTTCCGGCGCTTGGCAGACGCCTCGCTTCATCAGCGGAATGTGCCGGCAATGCGGCAGCGCCGGCGTTTTGTCTCCTACAGGTCCGGGGGCGCCGGGCGTAGTTTTCCTTGCCAGCGCTTCCGGCGACAAGATCCAATAGGTCGTGTCGTAACCGGGCTCCAGCGGCACTTTGAAGCCGTCCGCCGGGATCGTGTATTCCTTCCCAACCTCGACGGGCTTTCCTTCCGCGGCGAACAACCAGCGGCAGCGGTCCTTCGCCTCGCAGCCGACGACATAGAGGTAACCGGCCGTATTCGAGCGAAACACAAACCTCGCCTGTTCCCCGCCCCGCAGCATCAGATGGGAATTGACGGCCTCCCAGTTCCCTTTCTCAAGACGCTCCAAAGTGATGTGCGCGACTACGCCCGGCTCGCCGCTCTTTGCGGCCCCAAGACTCGCCAACAAACTCGCCAACAAAGAGAAGCTAACTGTCCACAATCGCCGCCGCACGGAACTACCGTTGTAGCGCAACCCACGGGCAATTGCGGGAGCCCTCAAAATTTGTGTTCGATTCCGACCACCTTGTTGTTGCGCAGATATACATCGACGGTTTTGCGCGCATCCTCCGAGCGGATCTGGGCGCACAGGTATTCGCCGCCAACCTGAGGGACGCGGAAGCCGCCACCGGCCGGCAGGGCATCTTTGGCCTCGGTCTCGTTGTTGAAGCGGAACCACTGGACCGAGTAGCTGCGCTTGGGCGAGTATCCATACTCGACCGCAACATCGCGGAATTGGAGCGTGCCGTTGATGAGGCGGAAATCGTCGAGAGGCAGCACCTTGTTGAGCAGCGCTTCTCCAATCTTGTGCTGGCGTTCCAGCAGAACTCGCGTGATGTATGCCGCCGCTTCGGGGTTACTATAGGCGCCCGTCTCAACCATGGCGCGAATCTCCTCGGGCCGGAACGCCACGACCTGGCGCGCGGCCCAGAACACGTCGTCGGGCAGCCGATTCAAAAACGCCGGATTTGGATAATTATTCTTCCAGTTGTCCGGATCGAACAGCTTCGCGCTGAAGTTTCCAATCGCTGGAGAAGGCGCGTGGAATTCCTCGCGCTCCCACGCCGGGACATAAAGTCCAAGGGTCAGCAGCCGGTAAAGCCCGGGCTTCTCATCGATAAAATATTCTTTCCCCAGTTTGGGATCTTTCGCCGCGTCGCTATCGCTGCCCAGGATGGCGCCGAAATCGATCAGGTAATGCACGATGCGCCTGATGCCATCGCGCTCCATGATCGTGTCCAGCGAGTTGCCGGCCTTTGCGTCGGTGTGATTCAGCCACGCGCAAAACACATACAAACCGCGCAGATCGCGGCGATTCTCGTGCGGCACGATATCGTTGGGATCGTCCTTGCGCGTTCCGGCGTAGCGGAAAGGACCGATCAGGCCGCCCGGAATCATAAAGCTGGCCATGCCGCGGTAGGAGCCATCGGCGTTTTGGGGCACGCGATCGAGCACGGCATCGAGATCGCGCTCCTCCATGGCGCGCTTGACGCCATCCGGGTCGGTGATACTGGCCTTTTCAGATGCATGGATCTGATCGCGGCGGAAATTCACGATATAGTTCTGAGGGACGTTATAGCCGAAGGCATAGAAGAATTTCGATCCGATCACATCGGCGGCGCTAGCCATCTCGGGGTTGCTCTTAGGATCGAACTTGACCACATATTTGTGGCCTGCCGCGTCGGCAATATTGAATCCCGGCGTCACGCCTTCGGTTTTCGCCGACATCACGCTCAGGGGAAGGACTGGGGCGTTGCCGCGATCCGGTCCGCGGCGCAAATCCTCGATCGACATGCGATGAAAATAATGCCGCTTTGTGTACCAATCCGAATCGGGCGCCTCGTCCAGCGTATTGATCGCTTGCGCCGGGAGCGGTTTGCCGTTTACAAGCTCGCGTGGCGCCTTGAACGACTCGACGAAAAAATCATAGGTGGGATCGATGGAGCGCTTCAGCGCCGTTTTCACGGGGAGCGGTGGTGGAAGCCGTTCGAGCGGATCGTCGGGGTAAAATTTCGCGCGATGCCCGGGGCGGCAAGGAGAGCCGCAATTCCGGCAGCGGTCAGAATACGTCGCCAAATTTGAACCAAACCTGAAAACCCTCCCTACTGAATCCCGTCTCAATGCGCATGAAAACGTGATCTTCGTTGCTGAAACGGAAACCGAAGCCGTAGGAATCTTCGAGATGCCGTGCGCTGAAATCTCGATGGGACTGAAATACCTTGCCCTCGTCGACAAATAGCGCCAGATCGACTCCGGAAAAGATCTGGTAACGATACTCCCCGTTCATGACGATCATGTTATCGCCATAAAAGCGAAACGGACGGAAGCCCCGCAGATCGTCGAGCCCGCCCAGGACGGGCTGTTCGTAAAATGGAACGGCGTTACCGGAATCCGTGTAGCTCAGCTCGGTTTTCGCGCGCACGGCGATGACATGCGTCTTGTGGAAGAACGGAAAATATTGTTGCGCTTCCGCATTCAGCCGCCGGAAACTGTAATGGCCGTACTCCTGGTCCGAGTAGAAAAGATAATTGGCCCGATAATACCCGCCTTCGCGGGGGTTGCCCGGATGGTCGCGGTAATCGAAGGAGACCATGGGACCACCGCGTAAGAAATTTGACGGCTGATCGATCCCGGGCGTCTGCGCCGGCGAGTAAATAGCGGTCGTCGAGGCGAAGCGGTCGTCCTCGCCCGGTGCGATGTCCGTCATCACATAGCCGCCCGTCAGGCCAACATTGAAATTGCGAACAGGCTTTAACGCCGCCGTCGCGTCGAAGGCGTTGTCCGTCAGATGAAAATCACTGCGGCCGGTCTTTTTCGATTCCGGTCCCGGACCGTAGTAGTCGATGCTGCGGTAATCGTGGCGCACCGCGCGAAAATCGAAGGAGGCGCGATCGGCGAGCAGGCGTGGAAGTCCGAATTCCAGCTCGTAGCGCTGATAGTTCTTGATGGAGAAGCTGGCCGACGTTCGAAAGAAGATATTCCCGTCTGCCAGCGTCGTGCGGCGATATTGCGGTCCCAGCGCGAATCCGGATCCTGAAACAAGGCCGCCCAAGCGGATGCTGAATCCTGGAATCTTGTCCGACAAAAAACCGAGCCCGCGCCCGCCCAAGGCAAGATGAACAAGACGCTCGACAGCATTCGGCGCGTCCGGCTCAAGATGCGATGCCTTTTGTTGGCGCTGACGCTCGATCTGTTCCGTTCGCGTGTCCTGCGCCCGAGCGGAAACTAAGAATGATAGTAGGGCCAACCCGCAGGCCCGGCGAACAAACATCAGGAAATCGTATTAAGCGATGCGGCGGCCGAATGCATTGAACCGTCCCATCTGACGCAAACTCGAAAGACGTTCATAAACTCCTCGTTACGTCCGCGGACTGGCGGCGCCAATAATAGGACAACTCGCGCATGCAGCAGAAACTGCTCCATCTGATTGCGGGTGAGGCGCTGAACGCGAGTCGCCGACATCGCGACCATGAACACAAAAGCCGCAAGCCATGCGAGACCTCTTGCGTATAGACGCAAGCCGCGAGAAAATCTTTCGAGTCTTCACGCGCGTACCTCTTCGCGCGCGTTCAGGGGCGCCCGCCCTCATTCAAAGAACGGCTTATCTACACTGCGGCTTGCGCTGCACCCAATGCGCCCCGTCCGGTTCCACCGCCATGATGTCGATCGCTCCGCCTACTTCGCCCCGGCTGGCGTCGATCTCGCTCTGGATGAGATTACGGATGAGCTGCGCCGGATCGGCGGAGCCCCAGTCGCCGTGCTCGCGCAGATATTCCTTGAGATGGGCCTGCTGACCGGCATAGACGATTCTCGACCCGCGGCCATCGTCACCGCGCGCGATTACGCGCGTAAAATCGATCAAATTGCCGTCCGGCGCGAGCGAGAACCCCGCCACGCCCAGCTCCGGCGGGCCCGATTCCACGTCCGCGAAGATGGCCTGCAGGACGGGATGATTTCGCTGCAAATAGGCGTACTGATCCGGCGAATCGTTCTTAAGCGCGGCGACGGCCCGCGACAGCGGATCGCGCGTCAATTCAAGAAAATGATTGAGATGAATCGAAAGATCCCCGGCGCCTTGGACCGCTTCATGCGCCAGCCGCTCGATATCGTATCCCGCGGAGCGGTCCTCTACCAGGCCGCTGAACGCATAGACGCTGGGACCGTCGCGCGAAATCTTGCAGGCTGTGCCGATCACGCCGGGAGCGCTTGTAATCATGTTGCTGTCGGCTCCAATTAAGAGCCGCCCCGGAGACCAGAACGCAACGAGAGTGGTCGCGGAAACAGTGATTGCGGAAAGAGTGATGCAACTCGCCGCATAGGCGGCGAGAGCCCGTGGGAAGAACATAACGGATGGAAATATTCTAGCTGAAGAAACCGCGCCGCGGGCCGCCTCCGCTACCATACAACTTCATGGGTCCTCATCCCCCGCAAGCCGGGCAGCCCCGTCCTCCGATCCCCGGCGTTCGCAATCTCATCGCGGTCGGCTCCGGCAAGGGCGGCGTCGGCAAGACCACTGTCGCCGTGAATCTGGCCATCGCCCTGGGCCGCCTGGGGCATAAAGTCGCGCTCATGGACGCCGACGTCTATGGCCCCAACGTGCCGCTCATGATGGGGCTCCGAGCCACGCCCCACGCCATCGGCGATCGCATCCAGCCCCTCGAAAAATACGGAGTGCGCGTCATGTCCATGGGCTTCCTCAATCCCGGCGATAAGCCGCTGGTATGGCGCGGCCCGATGCTGCACAGCGTCATCCAGCAGTTTCTGCGCAATGTCGATTGGGGCGAGCTGGATTTTCTCATCATCGACCTGCCACCCGGCACCGGCGATGTGCAGCTCTCTCTCATTCAGAGCGCGCCGCTCACCGGATCGATTATCGTGACGACGCCGTCCGATGTCTCGCTCGAAGACGCCCGCAAGGCCATCCACATGTTTCAGCAGGTGCGCGTCCCGATACTCGGCCTGATCGAAAACATGAGCTACCTTGTCTGCCCGCACTGCCGCGAGCGCATCGACGTGTTCAGCCACGGCGGCGGCCGTCAAACCGCCGAAACGATGACCATTCCCTTCCTCGGCGAGTTGCCGCTCGATCCCGCCATACGCATCGGCGGCGACAGCGGCAAGCCTGTCGCCCTGGAGGATTCTCAGGATTTCCTCGCGCTCGCGGGGGCTGTTGAAAGCCGCGCCGCCGAGGCGATGTCCGAGAAGCGGCCCACGATCGCAATTGAGGAGTAAAGTCCGGCCAGGTTGGGTTCGAAAATGGAAAGCCGCTACGTACCAATCTGGAGGCCTCTGCCTGAGTTCTCCTCGGTTCCGGGAAGCCTGTTAATCACACAATTCGCGGACCGGGCCTCGCCGGGCACGGCTCGATAGCGGCCCGGCGGGATGTGGGTCGGCAACTCGGGCTGCGCGGGGCCGACCCCGTGCCGCTTCGACAATGGTTTTCACGCTCGGGCAACGGCCAGTGCGGAGATGGAATCGTTCTACCTTCCGGCCGCCCGTTCGCCGTTGTCACTGGCGGAAACGTCGTGCAATTGGGCTAGATGCTGGCGACGCCGGAACCGGCTTCATATGCCTCGCCACTGTGCGGACTCGGCTCGCTTGCGGCGATCCGCAGGCGCCGGACACTTAAGACGTGACTTTTACCAGCGCCCGATCTCGTGCCGGTCGTAGGCCTCGCGCATTCTGCGAAGCTGCGACACGTCTTCCGATAACGCATCCCGCTCGCGGCCGTTCAGATGATTATTATCGAGAACGTGCTGAATCGCCGAGATCGAATCGTCCAGATCGC
The DNA here is from genome assembly GCA_963838885.1 of Bryobacterales bacterium. GTDB lineage: Bacteria > Acidobacteriota > Terriglobia > Bryobacterales > Bryobacteraceae > JAICMB01. The sequence goes on from CAWITB010000031.1 coordinate 61,128, forward strand.
CCTTGTCGAATTTGCCGCGCCGCCAGTCCTTGGCGAAATCGCGAAGCTGATGCTCCGCGTGGGTGAGCCGGTCGCGGTCCCCATGCGAAATGTGCCAGACTCCGTAGCCGCGATTCAGGTCCGCGTGGACACGATCGATCAGCGCGGAAACCGACTCCGGCCGATAGGCGCCGTCGCGGCCCCATTGGGCTTGCGCCACGGCCGCAAAGGCGACGAGAGAGGCAGTCATGATGAAAGCTTGCACAAAATGCCGCATGGTTTGTAGGCTCCTTACGCATTCAAGATAACTCACCTCCGCCTCCGCTAATACCGCCCGTTAGTACCATTGACTTCTTTTCTTTTGCATGGTACACAACCGCAATGAGGCTTGCGCGTTCGTCAAGTGTTCCGGCTGTCATTCTGGTCCTTTGCTTTGCGATCGGCGTGCATGCCGACACGATTGCTTACGTCAGCGCCCAAAACGGAACTAACCCCTCATCGGTCTTCGGGACCCTGGATCTGAACACCGGGGCCGTCTCGCAAGTCGCCACGCTGAACAACATATTCGTGAATGATTTGGCCTTCGCTCCCAACGGAACGCTGTATCTGCTCACGGCTCCTTTCCGCGGTTCGGGTTCGGCGGGGTTCGGCAGTATCAACCCCAACACCGGCGTGATTACCGATATCGCTCCGAACACCGTAGGCTTGAACTCAATTGGTTTCAACGCCAACGGTTCGCTCTACGGGACGACGTATACAGGTTCCGGACCCGAGGCGCTCTACAGCATCAACCCATCGACCGGCGCCACGTCTTTCATCGCCGATCTCTCGGGGCCGCTTTCGACCGTGGCGAATCAACTGCGGTTTATAGGAAATATCGCGTACACGACAAGTTACACCACTCCCAGCAGCCTTTATACGATTAATCTCGTCACTGGCGCCGGAACGCTAATCGGTAATACCGGGTTGAATCAAAACAACGGGCTGGGCGCCGTTGTAAATGGGGAACTGTTGGATATCGCGGCAACGAATCCAGGCGCTCGGATTTTCGGGATCGACCCCGCGACTGGCGCCGCAACGCCAGGCGCGGCGGTGAATCAAAACTATGTCTTCAGCGTGCCCGTGCAGACGCCGGAGCCAAGCTCCGCGGCGTTCGTCGGCGCCGGGCTGCTGGCGCTCTGCTTCGTCTTGCGAAGACTCGCGGCCGCGAATTAATTCAGCGCAATGCGGCGGTGGGATCGACCAGCGTCGCGCGCCGCGCCGGAACGTAACTGGCAAGCAGCGCGATCGCGGCAAACGCCAGTGCGCTTCCCGCAAACGTCGCCGCATCCGTCGCGCTGACCTGGAACAGCAGGCTCGATATCACGCGCGTCAACGCGAGCGATGCCGCCACGCCCGCCACGATTCCCAATCCCGCGAGCAACGCGCCCTGCCGCATCACCAACCGCAATATCGTCGCACGGTCCGCGCCCAGCACCATCCGTATCCCCAGCTCCTGCTTGCGCTGCGCCACCGAATACGAAATGGTTCCGTACAGCCCCACAATGGCCAGAACCAGGGCCGTACCCGAGAACACCGCGAGCAGCAGCATGATGAACCGCGGACCCGCTCGCGACCCCGCCAGCACTTCTTCAAGCGTCCGCACATCCGTCACCGGCTGCTCCGCGTCGAGCGATGCGATGGCCCGCCGCGCATCGGCAATCACGCCGTGGGGATCGCCCACGGTGCGCATCGCGATATACATATTGCGCGTCGGCAACTGCGGATAGGGCAGGAACAGCTCCGGCTGCGTCGCGCCGGCCAGTGTGACGTTCTTGATGTCAGCCGCCACGCCGACGACCTCGATCGCTATATTCCTGGAGCCAAGATAAGCATGTTTGCCCAGCGGATTCCGGCCCGGCCAGGTACGCCGCGCGAGCGTGTCGTTCACGATCCCCACCCTATTCGATTCCGCGTCGTCGCGTTCGGTGAATGTCCTCCCTCGCAGCAGCGGCGTCCCCATGGTCGTGAAATAATCCGGACCGATGGTCTGGATGACCACGTGGGGTCTTCGAGCCATGGGCAGGGGCGGCTGCCCCTCGAATAACATCGGCGCGAAGCGGCTCGGATTCAGCGGCAGCGCGGAAGCGAGCGTGGCCGACCTCACGCCCGGAATCGACCCGGCTTTCTTGGCCGCTTGCTCGAAAAACTGCACCAGCCGCGAATCGTTCACCGCTTTGCCCATCGCCAGCAGCGGCGGCGAGGGATATTTGGCAGGCGGCACGGTGATCTGCATGGTAAGCAGATTGCGCGCGTCCACTCCAATGGGAGCGTTCAGAATCGCGGCAAAGCTGCGAATCAACAGTCCCGCGGCTATCAGCAACACCATCGAAAGCGCCACCTGCGCCACCACCAGCGCGGCCCGCACGCGATTCTTCGCGCGCCCCGAGGTCGAGCCCCGGCTTTCATCGCGTAGTCCCGCGGCGGTTGACGAAGCGATCGCGACATACTGCTTCCCATCCACGGCGAAGGTCATTGGCGAAGCCGTCAAACCCTCTCCCATTTGAAAGTGCCAAAGATGCTTGCCGCTGCGGGCATCGACCGCTACGAGTTGACCGTCGTCATCCCCGAAGAATACTACGCCGCCCGCAGTGGACACGGCGCCGGCCCACGATTCGCCCGGACCGGTCATGGGATACTCCCACATACGCCTGCCCGTTTTCGGATCGAAGGCGCGAAGGAAAAACTGGCCGATGTCTTTTGGCGCAGGACCCGCGCCGCCACCGGAAAAGTTCTTCTTCGGCTCGGGTTCCTTCGAAGAACTGGTAAAGATATCGCATTGTTCGAGCGTTACTACATACAACCAACCTGTTGGTTGGTCGAACGTAGCCGACATCCAGTTGGTGGCTCCGCGCACGCCGGGGCAGATCCGGTTGCCATTTGGAGTCGGGTCTTTTCCGGGCACTAAAATCGGCCGGCCTCGAGCGTCGATTCCGGTGGCCCAATCCAGCAGATCCACAATTTTGGTGGCGCGCAAGTATTCTCCAGTCACGCGATCGAGCACGTACAGAAAACCATTTCGATTGGCATGTAGTACCAGTTTGCGCGGCTTACCCTCCCAGTCCATATCCACCAGCACGGGCCACGCCTGCGCATCCCAATCGTGCGTATCGTGCGGCGTGAACTGGAAATACCACCTCATCTTGCCGGTATCGGCATCGAGGGCCAGCAGCGAGCAGGTGTATAGATTATCTCCGCCCCGTTCCGCGCCATAGAAATCGGGCCAGGATTACCGCTTGCCCAATACAGCAGATTCAACTCCGGGTCGTAAGTGCCTGATAGCCAGGTCGCGCCTCCGCCGTAATCAATGTATTTCGCCCAGGTCTCCGATCCCGGTTCGCCGCGCTTCGGGACCGTATAACTCCGCCAAAGCTCCTCCCCGTTCGAAGCGGAAAGCGCCGCGATGTAACCCCGCATGCCCTGGTCGCCGTTCGCAACGCCCACGATCACCCGGTCCTTCAGCACAAGCGGAGCCGCGGTTGCGGACATGCCATCTTCCACGTTGCCGTACTTCTTCTCCCACAAGATCGCGCCGTTGCGCCGGTCGAGCGCCACGAGATGGATATCCGCGGTGTTAAAGAAAACGGTGTTGCCGAGAATTCCGGCCCCGCGGTTCGCGCCGTCTTTCTTGGCGCGGATGTCTTTGTACCTCCACAGGAGCCGGCCGGTGCGGGCATCGAGCGCGCGAATCTCATTCGAACCCGTCACATACATGATGCCGTCGTACACAATCGGGCACGTGCGCAGCCCATCGGCTTTCGGGATATGGTAAACCCATTTCGCCGCCAGTGAATGAACGTTGGATGTATCGATCTGGCGCAACGCGCTGTGCCGCTGGCCTTCGTAGTCTCCGGCGTAGGTCAGCCAGTTTTCGGCCGGCCCCTTCCGGAGATCCTCGAAGCTCACCTGCGCGGCGGCGGTCGAACTCACGATAAGAAGAATCGGCGCGAGACGCATTGCTTCCTATTCCGTGTTCTTTCTATCCGCGGCGTCGCGAATACTCTGGCGTCCAAGAAAGGCCAGCAGGTCCTCGATCTCTGCGCTAGTGAAACGATCCTTGTAGTCCTTAGGCATGGGGGAGCTCGTCGCTATTTTCAATTCGCTTACATCCGACATCGAGATAAGATGCATATTACCGGTCGCGATCTTGCAAGGCAAGCGAGTAATTAGTATGGTCGCGCGTAACGCCTTGCAGGCGCTTGCCGGTCTTGAGCAGGACGTCCACCGCCCGGTAATTGAGGTACCCGCTCGCGTTCGGGTCCAGAATCGCCTCCCGGATTTGTGCCAGGGCCCGAGTTTCTCCGATATTAGTCAAATCCGGTCCGAGAAAGCCGCCATGTCCACGAATCGCGTGACAATTACCGCACTCGCCGCGATCCCAGAACAACTTCTCTCCGGCATTGGGATCGCCCTTTACAAGGCGCGCTGTTTCGATCGCGGGTGCCGTGAGGGCACGGACATAAGCGACCACCTGCCAGACTTGTTCCTCCGGCAAGTTCGCCGGGGGCATGCCGCCCGGAATCCCTTTCTGTACGGCATCGTGTATCGTCGCATCGTCCAAAGGATGCCAATAGACCCGTTCGCGCAGGTTGGGACCGCGTCCGCCCTTGCCGTCGGGCCCGTGGCACGCCGCGCATCCATTGACGAAGATCAAGCGGCCCGCCTCGATAGCCTTGGGATTCCCGCTAAGCGGATTCTTCGGCTTCCCAACCTTGCTCTCATGCTGTGCGGAAAGCATACCGGCAGAGAGCAACAAGAGACACCATATCTTGTGCATAATAATAGCTTGGCTACCGCAGGACCGAGCGCGGCGCCGAGCGCGTGAAGATTTCGAGCCTGACGCACGTATAATAGCGCGCGCTAGGCCGGCCTTTCCGCTGCCGGAATGTGCACGTGGAAAATGGAGGGCCTGCCGTAAGTTGTCCCTTTACCCGGCGCCGTGAAGCGCCCGTTGGCATGAAAGAAGATGGACTCGCCCTTGGCGTCGAGGTCGAAACCATAAGTGCCGCCCGCTCCGTAGCCGTACTTGTCGACGTAGAAGTCATACAAAAACGCCAGCACCTTCTTCCGGTTGCGCTGGATGTCGTACTGTACCACCGGCAGGCCGTAGGTCCAGGCGCGCGTGTCCGCGCCCGGCACATAGTAGAGATAGCGGCCGTCGGGGCTCAAGCAGATATTGGTCATGTACTTACCCGCCTTGCCCCAATTGGTTCCCACTAACTCAACCTTCTGCTCGGAGGGTAGAAAGCGGAACATGGTCCCCAGATTGTCGTTGCACCAGAAGGCGCCGTTCGGATCGCGCCGCTTGGTATACGCTCGCAGAGCGCTGTAATGGCCCAGAAACGGGTTGCGGGGCACGATGGGATCCAGGCGTCTGAAATCATTATTGGCGCGCCGGTAGCTCAATAGATGACACGGGCGGTCGCGCTTGGCGGGATCACGGTCTTCGGCTAGTTCGCGAGCATCGCTGCTGTAAACGATGCCGGTCTCGGGGTCGATCAAACAGGCGCGGTCGGCCCAGTCGATGTGGTTAGGGGGCGCACCGGCGTAATGCACTTTACGCGCATTCGTGTCGTAGACCAGGATATTGCCGAAATGTCCGACCCCAAAGAGCATGCCGCGCTTCCAATCCCAGTAATGATACGGCCAGCCTTCGCCTTCTAAAGGCACGCCCATGTCCTGCGCCTCCCCGGTCACCGTGTTGAAGTGGATGAGATGGCCACCGCGGTAACCCGAGTCGAAGTCCTTCTGGGTGGGAATGGGACCGAAATAGCTCAGCGCCCACATTTCGCCATTGGGCGCGACCACCAGGTCGCCGTGCAGCTTGCCGTCGGCGAAACCACCCGGACCCCAAGCGCACACGTCTTTGGTCCTGAGGACGACCTCCTGGGTCTTGGTGGCGGGGTCGTAGCGGAAGATATCGGCGTTGCCTCCGTTGTAGGACATGTGATTGCCGATCGAGAAGTAGAAGCGGCCCTTGCTGTCGCGGGTGACGTCGCCCCACCCGCCATAAATGCCGCCGTGTTGCCCGGGAGCGGCCGCGGGCACGTACTCCGGGTCGAGCTGAACGATGGCGAAATCGACGACTGGAGGGATACGGGCGATGTCGAAATCGCGGATTCAGGGTAATCTTTGGCGATCACGAGAAACTGCGGACCGCTATCGGTGCACATGGCCGCGGAGCGGCGAATGTTGAGCTTGTCGAACGCCGTTTCTTCCCTGCGCATATCCGCGCCCAGGGCGGCCTGGAGCGCAGGCGCCGCAATCATGGCCTGGAGGAACGTTCTCCGTTTCATGACACGTCATCATATCAGAAATGCTATCGGTTCTGAACGGGCGAATTCATGAATTCTCAGTGTTAAAACGATTTCGCTGCGGCGCAGAAGCCCTTTGAACGGGCCCGTAGCGCGCCACCCAAGCAGGCTCATTACGAGCGCCGGAATGGCGACCATGGTGTTTCTGGCCGCAGTCGCCGCGGACGAGACCGTCGGACTGGTCATGCTGTGCGGAAAAAATCCAGCCGGAAGCAACAAGACATAACATAATTGCGCTTGATCAATCGTAAGTTCAGCGTCTCGAATTCGTGCTTTAGGATCAATGTCCAGCAATGCGCGTCGCATTGACACCGGGAACGCTCAAGTGCTAAGATCCCTTTTATTCCGCACAAACTTGCGCTTCTGCCGATTTTCGTTGTGCCCTGTTTCTCCAGTATCGCTGGCGCACAACCATCTAACACTATGCCGAGCTTTCGATCGCGGACGGATTTCGCGCTTACCGCGGATCCCGATTCTGCGGCATGGAAGCACATTCACGGCGTCATCGCCGACCGAGGACGCTTTGGAGAACCTCAGCCGGAGGCTAGGACAGACATCCGCAGCCGTTGGACTTCAAACAGTCTCTATTTCCTCTTTGTCAGTGACTATGACAGTCTCTTTTTAAAACCCGACCCCTCGACCGAGCGGGATACTTGGGGATTATGGGAATACGACGTCGTCGAAGTGTTCATCGGATATGATCTGAAGAACATAGATATCTACAAAGAATTCGAGGTTTCGCCGCAAGCGGAGTGGGTCGATCTTGATGTAGACCGTAAGCGCAAAAAGTGGACGCTTCTTGGAATTCGGGCTTTCGGGTCCGGACGCACGTCGATAAAACACGAAAAATCTGGATCTGCGAAATGCAAATTCCGTGGAAGTCAATCGATCCGCGCCGGATTGCTGCGGGAAACGCGTGCGGCTGAACCTTTACCGGATTGAAGGCGGACCGCTACGCCGAAAATACATTGTCTGGCAACCAGTGATGACCGAGAGTTATCATACTCCGGAGGCGTTTGGACGACTTCGTCTCATAAACTGAACTTACGAATACGCAGGTCCATGCACGGGCAGTTAGGCACGTTGGTGTCTATCCCGAAGAATGACCCGAATTAAATGTGCCGTCGCCGTTTCCCCGCAGTATCGCACTCACCCCATTGCTCCGACTGCCGCTCCCGGGTGGTGGGTTTAATATCGCCGGAACGGGTATCGCGAGCCGCTTGGCCCGGGCGTGGTGACACGTCGCCTTCAATCTGAAATCTGCCCTCGACCGGCTGCTGATCTGGCAACTCTAGGCGTAGTCGAGCCCTGAATCGTGTATCGGCCGGGGCCGGTCATGAACGGCAGAAGTAACAGACACTTGCCAGCGGGGTAAAAGAAGTAATGCGCTTCCAATTGGCGCCCATTCATCTGGCGCTTACCCACCCACTCACCGAGAATCAGATGGCTTGCTTCGGTCGGCGCGCCTTGACGTCTAAAGACGACCTCAGCCAGCCGGAGTTGATCTTGCCCCATAAACTCCATTTTCTGACGCTGTTCGGGGCCGTTGATCGTGGGCAAAGGAAAGATCATCTCGCCGCCTTCGATTCGATATGTCATCTCGACCACCGCCCCAGGGCTGAAATCGACCACGCCGTTGGAGTGGAACGTGAGCATCGAACCGAGTCCCGTTGAAGAGGTTTCAAACGCCGCCAGCGGCCCACGATTTGGGCGGCTGCCGCGCCGGTCGACTCCTTCCCAGCGTTTGAGCGCCTGGTCGCGGAAGGCTCGCGCCACGACCAACTCCCTTCTCGTCGCAGGCATTAGGGAGGCTCGTAGAGCACGGAGGCGGGCCGTCTCTTCGCCCGGCGATGAGAAACAAGCGGCACAGGGCGATGTTTCCCGCGAAGGTTGGTCCGCAACCCCTGGATGGTGTTTCGCAAACACACCTGCGGAGGCAGGCATTTTGAATGACAAACTCTCCTGATCCGTTAGGTATCGCTGAGTCGCTCAAAATGGCCTGAAATTGCGAGTTTTGGCGAGAGCAGAGAGCCAATTCGCGGAGAGAAAAGGCTTCGTCGCCGCCGCGGCATCGAAGGCGGTCTCAAGGTCGTAATGTTGTGATGGAGTACGATCACAACACCGACCAGAGATAGGAAAAGCAAGTTGCTTTACAAGAAGGATCAAATAACCGTTATGAAAAAGAAAGAAGTCGAAGTTGCAGCGAGCGCGGTAGATTCATCCCCAATCACCGGAACTATGGAGTCGAACTCTCTCTCCACCCGGCGTGAAATGCTGGGAATAACCGGTATGGCCGGTTTGGCGGCTGTCACCGGTATCGTACCTGATGCTGTTGCGCAGAGTGCGCAAAAACGACCTCGTATCGCCTGTCTCGTCAGCTACTGGGGTCTCCCGACTTCACATGCGGACTGGATCGTAAACAAGCTGATAGACGGTTATTGGTGGAAGGGCGCACACACTCCTTCGCGAGTGGATGTGGTGTCCGTTTACGTCCATCAGTTAGATACAAGCCTGCTTG
>CAWITB010000032.1:0-59017 GCA_963838885.1 Bryobacterales bacterium
TACTTCCACTTCCCGGTTTCGAGATCGAGGCTGAAATGCTCGCCGAAATAGACGCGGCGGGCCTCGATGTCGCGCTCGAGTTCCTCGGGCGTGCCGGAGCAGAGTATCTTGCCGTTGCTGATGATGTAGGCCCGGTCGGTGACGGCCAGCGTCTCGCGCACGTTATGATCCGTGACTAGAAGTCCGATGCCCTGGTTCCTCAGATCGAAAATGATCTTTTGCAATTCCAGCACCTGGATCGGATCGATGCCGGAGAAGGGCTCGTCGAGCAGAAGAAAATGGGGTTCGATGACCAAGGCTCGCGCGATCTCGACGCGCCTCCGCTCGCCGCCCGAGAGCGCATATCCCTTGTTGTGCCGCACGGTCTCGAGGCCAAGCTGCGCGATCAACTCATCGAGGCGCTTGCGGCGGTCGGCGCGGCTCATGCGCAGCGTCTGCAGAATCGCCATGAGGTTGTCCTCGACGGTGAGCTTGCGGAAGACAGAGGCCTCTTGCGGGAGGTAGCTGATGCCCCGCCGGGCACGACGGAACATGGGCATCTGCGTGATGTCCTCGGAGCCGCTGCCGTTGCGGATCGAAACGGTGCCCGAGTCCGGACCGATCAGCCCGACAATCATGTAAAAGGACGTCGTCTTGCCGGCGCCGTTCGGCCCGAGCAGACCCACTACCTCGCCTTGCTCAACAGAAAGCGAAACATCATCGACAACCTTGCGGCCGCGGTAGGCTTTGCAAATATCCGTGGTCAGGAGAGTGCGCATGAAAAGCGGCTAATCGTGCTTGCGGCGGAGGTGACTTTGCGCCGGCTGGCCCGCCGCGCCATTGACCACCAGCTTATCGTCATCGGAGTACCAAATCAATTGCTTGCCCTGCGTCGTCCCGCGTTTGGTGTCCACGAATTTCGGCTGTCCGCCTTCCAGGATCACCTTGTCCTGATCGACATAATACTCCACGTGCTGCGACGTTCCGGTGCGCGTGCGGCCCGAGGCGACCTCCACGATCTGTACGTCTCCGTCGGCGAAGGCATGGTCGAGGGATGAATCGTTACTGTCGTCGCGCAGAAAAGCCTTCAATTCTTTCGACGTTACCTTCGTGGTCCCGCGATCCAGCCGCACGCCGCCCTTATAAAGTGCGATCTTATCGTCGTCCGTATACACCAGGTCAGGCGCATGGACAATAGAAAACACCGGCGCGGAATTGGTCCGCGGCTTGTCCTCGCTTTTCGCCCCTGAATCCTTCTTGTCCTTCTTGTCCATCAACTGGCTCACCACGTTGCCGTGCGCCGCCAGAATGTCATTGTCGCGATCGATCCGCACGACGTCGGCGGTCAGGCGGTTTGCCCCCTGCCACAACACGACGTTTCCTTCGTAGCGGATGTTCGCGTTCTTGTGAGTGGACAACATTCTGTTGGCGATGCCGTGCAAAGGCTCGTCCTGGCTGAGGAGGCCCGGGGAGGAATCGTCCTTGCTCTTGTCCGGCAGGCGAGTCGATCGCACATTCCCCACCGCGACAAAATCGCCGCTCTTCTGATCCATCGCAATGTGATCGGCATCGGTCGACCCGGTGGTGTCCCACATCCTCGCGCCGCCGCTCAAGTCGATCAGATTTCTTGTCTGATCCAGCACGGCGCGGTCCGCCTTGGCGCGCCGTTCGCCTTCCTGGTAACGAAAATCGTTCCACTGCTCCAATTTGTCGATTTGCGAGCTGTGCGGTTGAAAGTGCGCCACCATATCGTGACTCCACGTCAGTGCGGGCGGAGGATTCTCCTTCGCATTCGCCGCTTTCGGCTTTTCCGTCCGCGTCGAAACGTTGACGGATTTGAACGTCTGAATCTGGTTGTCGGCGCCGTACGCGATCCAGATGTGGTCGCCGTTCATCCAACGATGCGGCTGGCTGGGCTGCGAGGGCACGAACTCCAGGCTGCCCGCTGCCGCAGTCTCAACGCTCTCTATTTCCTTTCCGCCGTCCCGCATCCTCGTCGAGATGATGTCGCTGCGCAGAATTCTGCTCTCAGGCGCGATCGCCCGATTTTGAAATCGGCTTCGATTCGGCGACGCTATGGCCGGTTGCGAGCGCCGTCTTCAAGACGCTTTCCTTGTTCGCCGTATCGAAGTCCATGTCGATGCGGTCGGTCGTAAGCGTAGTCTGTCCGGCATCGGACGTCGAGACCAGCCGGGCGTTTTGGGTCCCGACGATTTTTTGCACCTGATTATCGTTATCGAATTGCAGAGTCAGGTTATCGGCGGCGTACTCGAGCTTGCGCTTCTCCTGCTGGTCCGTGCCCTTGGCAGTGGGTGGTCTCGACAAGCTGCAGGTGGCCCTTGTTGATGGACACCGTGGCGGGACCGGCATTCATCGTCATGGTATCGCGCGTCATGCGCGACCACGGCGTCAGAAATATTTTGCCGTCGCGCTCCTTATAGACCAGATCGCCGCTCTCGATCTTCATCGGCTTAGTCGCGGGGTCGTCGCCGCGCCAGTATACTTCGACCGCCGACTTCATATGCAGCTCGCGCGTGTTGGGATCGTATTCGGCGCCTATGCACTTGCCGTCGCCGCGGTCGAACGAGAAGCTGGCCGGCCGGTCGGTGTTTGCCTTTCCAGTTTTGCTGTCGAAATGCACGCCCGAGGTCTTGATGCTCATGAGACGTCCGCTGGGCGGCTCGTTCTCGGGCTTATCGGACGGCACGTCCATGGTGATCTCGACCTCGCCGTCGGAGTACAGCTCGTTGCCCTTTTCGTTAAACTCGGCGCTGGCGCTCTTGACCTGGTCGTACTTCTTGCCGTCCTTGTTGAAGATGTGCAGCTCCACGCCCGTGAGCTGCATTTTATCCTCGATCTCCTTGAAATCTTTTGCCTTAATGAAGACGATGTCGCGGCCGTCCTGGGTCTTTGTATAGCTCCATTCCTGCGCCGTGCCTTGGACCTCGTTCGGGAGGCGCGCGGGCGCGGCCGGAGCAGCCAGGGCAAGTTTCCGTACGCGGCGGTAGTACGTCGATCCAACGCCCCACATTATGAACAACATGGCTACGACGGTGAGAGGCGCAAAACGGCGCATGGAGAACAGCTCTTTCAGCATAGCGGTTGCCGTTCCATTCTGTCCACAGCGGCAGTCAAGGACAAAATGCATTGCAATTTCAATCAGTTACATTGAAGTATTGTCACTCCTCGCGTCCGTCTGCTAATATTGTGAACGGAGCTTAAGACATAAGCTCCGATACCCGAAATCTTGAAGAGAGTTGACAAGGGAGGTTATTCCGACAATGAATATTCGACCGCTCTATGACCGCGTGGTAGTGAGACGGCTGGAAGAGAAGGAAAACATGCAGGGTGGCCTGTATATTCCGGATTCGGCCAAAGAGAAGCCCCAGGAGGGCGAGATTGTTGCGGTGGGCAAGGGCAAGCGTCTCGAAGACGGCAAAGTGATTGCGCTCGACGTCAAGCCCGGCGACCGCATCCTGTTTGGGAAGTACTCCGGTAACGAGATCAAAATCGACGGAGAAGAGTTGCTCATCATGCGCGAGGACGAGGTTCTCGGCATTCTCGAAGGAACCGCCAAAAAGGCGAGCAAAGTAGCGTAAGAGGAGAGATTAAACATGGCAGCAAAACAGATTGTTTATAGCGAGAATTCCCGCCAGGCGATTCTGCGCGGCGTCAACCAGTTGGCCGACGCGGTGAAGGTGACGCTTGGGACCCAAGGGCCGCAACGTCGTACTCGAGAAGAAGTTTGGCGGACCGACGATCACCAAGGACGGCGTGACGGTCGCGAAAGAGATCGAGCTGAAGGACCCGCTCGAGAACATGGGCGCGCAAATGGTCCGCGAGGTCGCTTCGAAGACCTCCGACACCGCCGGCGACGGCACCACCACGGCGACGATTCTGGCGCAGGCCATTTTCCGCGAGGGCGTGAAGAGCGTGGCGGCGGGGGCGAACCCCATGGCGCTGAAGCGCGGCATCGAGAAGGCGGTCGAAACGGTGGTCGAGGAAGTCAAAAAGTTCTCGAAACCGGTGAACGATAATGCCACGATCGCGCAGGTCGGCACGATTTCAGCCAACGGCGACAGCACCATCGGTAACATCATCGCCGAGGCGATGAACAAGGTCGGCAAGGACGGCGTTATCACGGTCGAGGAATCGAAGACCATGGTGACCGAGCTGCAGACCGTCGAAGGGATGCAGTTCGACCGCGGCTACCTGTCGCCCTATTTCATCAGCGATCCGGATCGGATGGAGTGCGTCCTCGAGGATCCGTACATTTTGATCCACGAGAAGAAGATCAGCAACATGAAGGACCTGCTGCCGGTTCTGGAGCAGATCGCGCGCTCCGGCAAACCGCTGCTGGTAATCGCCGAGGAAGTGGAAGGCGAAGCGCTGGCCACTTTGGTGGTCAACAAGCTGCGCGGCACGCTCAATGCCTGCGCCGTGAAAGCTCCCGGTTTTGGCGACCGCCGCAAGGCCATGCTGGAGGATATTTCGATCCTCACGGGCGGCAAGGCCATCATGGAAGAGACCGGCATTAAGCTCGAAGGCGTGCGTCTCGAAGACCTCGGCCGCGCCAAGCGCGTGGTGGTCGATAAAGACAACACCACGATCATCGAGGGCGCCGGCAAGGACACCTCCATTCAGGGCCGCATCAAACAGCTCCGCGCCCAGATCGAAGAGACCACCAGCGATTACGATCGCGAGAAGCTGCAGGAGCGGCTGGCGAAGCTGGCCGGCGGCGTTGCGGTAATCAAAGTCGGGGCTGCGACCGAGACCGAAATGAAGGAGAAAAAGGCCCGCGTCGAGGATGCTCTGCACGCCACGCGCGCCGCGGTTGAGGAAGGCATCGTTCCGGGCGGCGGCGTTGCGCTGCTGCGCGCCGCGAAGGCCTTGGACAACCTGAAGGGCGAAGGCGACGAGCAGATCGGCATCCAGATCATCCGCCGCGCTTGCGAGGAACCGGTCCGCCAGATTGTCAGCAATGCCGGACATGAAGGCGCGATCATGATCGACAAGATCCGGGCGAACGCGGACTCCAATTACGGCTTCAACGCCGCGAGCATGGAGTATGGCGACCTGGTGAAGGCCGGCGTCATCGATCCGACGAAGGTGACCCGCTCGGCGCTGCAAAACGCGTCTTCGATCGCGGCGCTGATGCTGACGACCGAAGCGATGATCTGCGAGATCCCCGGAGAAGAAGCCGGCCGGCGGCGGCCCGGGCGGTCCCGGCGGCCACGGTCCGGACATGGACTACTAAGCGCTCCGTAGCGCAACCGAAGCTGTCTCTTGAACCCGGCTCGCAAGGGCCGGGTTTTTTCTTGTGCAGCTACGGCTTGCTCGGCGTCACCCGCTTCAACCACGCCATCAGATCCCGATCCAACTGCTCCCGGCACTCGTCCAAGCCGTGCCCGCAGCCGGGATACAGGATTAGCTCTTTCGGCTCGGCGGCCAACTCGTACAACTCTCGCGAGCAGATATCGGATAGCACTTCATCCGCCGTTCCATGTATCAGCAAGACCGGACGCGGGCTGATCTCGGCAATATCGTCCGCGCCACTCATTTGCGAGCTCAGCGCCGCAACCGCGACCACGGCCGAGCTCGCAATGCCCGCGTTGATCACCACCGCGCCGCCAAAGGAATGCCCCACTAAAATAATCCGATGGCGAACCTGATTACGCAGAAACCCGATCCCCAGCAGCACATCCAGCACGCAGTCGATCAGCCGTCCCGGTTTGCGATAGTCGAGCTGCAGCGATGCGATGTTCTGGGGCGCAAGCCTTCCCGCCAGCCGCTCGTAAACTCCGCCCGCCGGGCCTCCGAGTCCGCCTCCAGCTCCGAAAACCCACAGCACGGCCGAGTCTCCGCCCGCTGCCGCATGATAGCGGCACGGAATGATCCCGTCATTGGTTCGCAGCCGGACGTCTTCGACAACGCCTCCCGCCGGCTCCCGTTCAATCTCCAGCAATTCCAACTTCAAAATCTCTTTTTGTGGCATCTTCCTACGGATTTCCCAGCGCGCACAGCGGATCGCCGATCACGATGTTTTGCCAGCTCAACGCTGGAATCGCGGCGTAATAGCTCTCCGCCAGCGTCCGGCCGGAGTAATAAGCCGGAAGCAGCAGGTCCGGGCGCGGCGTGAAAGTCAGAAAGGGCTCGGCCACATGCCCTGAGGCGCCGGTAACGCCTTCGTGCAGGTAATCGGCGGTCAACGTTTGCGGCGAACCCGCGAACCATCCCTTCGTGGATCCTCCGTACGGGCCAATGGTCCAATCCTTAGGAGGCATCGCGAAGGTCCGGCCATTAGAGGAGACATACTCCGTCATGATCGCGCCGGGTAGCCATTCAAAGCCCAGGAAACGCTGCTTGCGGGCGGGATCGTTCGATCCCCAGCCGGCATATCCGATCACGTTTTTCTCGTTCAGCAGCACGCGGCTGCTCTCGTCCATCACGACGCGCTCCTTCGGAAGCTTCCGCGCGGCGTCGCGCAGCCAGTCATTCCCCGGGGTATTGTCGGACGCTTTCAGATCGAGCACGAATTTACCCTTGTTCTTTGCGAGCTAGCGCGCGGTCGATCAATCCTTTGATGTCGGCGAAATCGTATGCGGCCAAGCGCGTCACCAGATAAATCGGAAAGCGCGGATGCGCGAACCTCCCCGTGCTTCCGAAGAAGGGATTTTGTAGCGGGCCGGATAAAGCATGTGGACGTCCATGCAAGTCGCTGTACAAGAGCGCAAGCTCGGAATCGACGGAGGCCGTTTCCTGCAGCACTCCCTCGCCCGGCCCGGTGACGCGCAGCGGAACACCGCCGGTCGTCACGATATACAGAACGCGTTCGGTGAGGCCGTTCTTCTTCAAACACGCTGCGACGCCCGCGGCAATCTCTGTTGTAATCGTCGCGCGAAATCTGCTCCGCTTCGGAGGCGTGAATGCGGCAAATGTTCACAAGGGGTACGTGACGCCTCAGCGCATAATAGTCGCCCACGCTCCGCGACAGCGCCGACGATGCGTTGACGACAATCAATACGTTCGCGGGGGTCTGAGCGCGCACGGCGATCGTCCCCGGGGAGACGCAGGCGAACAGCGCCGCGAGTCCAGTCCAGCGCTTTGCGCTCACCCGTTCCTACTTCAACGACTTCAAATACGCGACGATTGCCTTTGCGTCTTCCGGTTTTAGCGTATACGCCGGCATGGGCGGATCCGCTTTGTTCCCGTTTGGCCATGCTCCAGTTTCGAGAAATTTCGTCACGCCTTCGTCGCCATAACGTTGGAAATAGCGGCTCGTAGCGGTGATGTCGGGAGCCGTTTTATGCCAGCCCTTCATCTCGTGCATAGGCTGAAAATCGAGGGTGGAGCCTTTCATCCAATTCGATTTGTCCAATTCGCCGCTTTCCGTTCTCGCCGTATGGCAGTCCTGGCATTTGGCGACCTCCTCGACCAAATATTTGCCGCGCGCCGCCGCGTCGGTGTCCGCCGCTACCGCAACCGCGCCTGAGATGCAAAACAGAGCGATAATTTTAAGCATAGGAACAATGTTAACGCGGCTTGCGCGAGCCTCCGCCGGTGTTCAGATCGCGCCCCCTCCTTCGCACGATCAACCAATGCCGCAGCGGCGCCAGATCGTTATGCTCTCAGGCGTAGCCACCGCGCTGTTTGCCGGACTCCTCGTCTACGCCCGCACGCACGCCTTCGCTTGGGACGAAGGTTTCCATTTCATGGCTGCGAAACTGATCGCGGCAGGTCAACGCCCCTATCTCGATTTCACTTTCCCGCAAACGCCGCTCAATGCTTACTGGAACGCCGCCTGGATGCGGACTTTCGGCGATAGCTGGCGTCTAGTGCACTCCGTCGCGGCGTTCCTGGTTTGCGCCGCCGCTCTGTTGATGGCCGATTTCGTCCTAAGGCGGTTCCCGGTACCACAATGGCGTTTTCCCGCGGCGCTCGCGACGCTGCTTCTGATTGTTCTCGATAAGGGCGTTTTTGAATTTGGTCCCATTGGTCAGGCATACGCACTCTGTCTGCTGCTGACCGTTGCGGCATTTCGCATTGCTGTCGCGGCCGTCGACCGGCCCGGTCCACTACTCGCCGCCGGGGCGGGTCTGCTCGCCAGCGCCGCGGCCGCGTCTTCGATGTTGACCGCTCCGGCCGTCCCGGCGGTGCTCTGTTGGATGCTGTTCTACAATCGGGCCGGCAGCCGGGCGAAGAAATTCGTCGCCTTCGCCGCCGCGGCCGTCGTGCCGTTCCTGCCGGTGCTATGGTTGTTCGCGCAAGCGCCGCATCAGGTCTTTTTTAACGTTGCCGGATATCAGCTCTTCTACCGCCGCGTACATTGGGAAGGCGCTACGGGGCACGACCTCGAAGTCTTCACTTCCTGGATTGATTCGGGTCAAGCGCTGCTACTGGGGCTTCTGGCCGTAGCCGGGCTGCTCTACATCGCCAAGACGAGCGGCTGGGATCGTGCCCGCCGCGCAGAATTTTATCTGGCCGGCTGGATGGCGGCCGCCATGGGCCTCGAGATCGGCGCCGCGCACCCGACCTTCTGGTGGTATTTCCAACTCACTGTGCCTTTTCTCGCGCTGCTTGCGGCCGCCGGTCTGTACTTCACTGCCTCGCGCCTATACCGTCCCGGCCGTCCGCGATTGCCCGTCGCGCTGCTGGCGGCTCTGCTTTTGTTATCGTTGGGCAAATCGCTCTACGAAGACTCCGACGCGATCGCATGGCCCGATTTGGAGAAGATCGCGCAAAAAGTGGACCAGGTCACGCCTAAGAACGGCGTTATCTGGGCCGACGAGCAGATTTTCTTTTTGACGGGACGCCCCATCCCCGAGGGCATGCAATTCGAGCCCGCGCATAAGCTCGATATGCCGCTCGCGCAGGCCGTCCCGCTACATATCCTGCCCGGCCCCGAACTGCAGCGCCGCGTCAAAGCCGGCGTGTACGCCACGGTTGAAACGTGCGACGACGATAAGATCGATGAATTTCACCTCGACAAGCTTTACGCGCACAAGGCCACGATGTCGGATTGCAGCGTATTCTGGGGCTGGAAATAACCCGGACGATGTATCATTCTGGAATGCGCTGTTCGATTTTTCTGGGCGCCGCTCTGTGTCTGTTTTCGCTGCGCGCCCAGACCGTTCCGACTCCCGAATCCGTTCTCGGCCATAAGCCCGGAGACGACTTTTACCTCGCCAATTACGACGAGTCCCTCGACTATTTTCACAAGCTCGCGGCCAGTTCCGATCGCATCAAGCTGCTTAGCGTAGGCAAGACCACGCGCGGGCTGGATTGGGAAATCGCAATTATCTCTTCGCCCCGCAACCTTGCCCAGCTCGATAAGTATAAGGACATTTCGCGCCGCCTGGCCTTGGCTCGCGGCCTGACGGATGAACAGGCGCGGACGCTGGCGCGGGAGGGCAAGGCTATCGTCCACATCGACGGCGGCATGCATTCGACCGAAGTCGCGGGCGCGCAGCAATCCATTGCGCTGGCATACAAACTGCTGTCGTCCCAAGGGGACCCGGAGGTCGATGCCATTCTCGACAACGTCATCCTCATGTTATGGCCGACTCTGAATCCCGACGGCCAGAACGAGGTCGTGAAGTGGTACCGCAAGAATCTCGGAACGCCTTACGAGGTAAGCCCGCTGCCCGATCTCTATCAGGAATACGTCGGACACGACAACAATCGCGACGGCTACATGCTCAACATGCTGGAATCGCGCGATGTCACCAAAGCCGAGCTCGAATGGGACCCGGTGATCTTTTATTGCCATCACCAGACCGCGCCTTTTCCGGCGCGTATTTTTATCCCGCCATTCACGGAGCCGATTTCATCGAATATCGATCCCATTATCCTGCGCTGGCTCAACGTGCTGGGCATCGATATGGCCGCGTATCTGGACGAGCATCGCATGCCCGGCGCCGTTCATCGCGTGGGCTTCGACAACTGGTATCCGGGGTTTCTCGATTTCACGCACATTTTCCGCAACAGCATCTCCTTCTTTACCGAAACGGCGCTGTACCGCTACGCCACGCCGCATTTCTATACCGTCGAGGACTTTCCCAAGGATCGCCAGCAGCTCACCTCCGAGGTTCTCTATAGCAGCCCATGGAAGGGCGGTTGGTGGCGCCTTGCCGATGCCGTCCGCTATATGGAGGGCGGCTCCATGGCGGTGCTCGACACGGCCGCCAAGTATCGCGAGCAGTTGCTGTACAACCGTTATCAGGCCGGCCGCGACAACATCGCGCGATTTCGCGACGAGCCGCCCTATGCATATGTGATTCCGCAGGAGCAGCGCGATCCGCCGGAAGCGGCAACGCTGGTTGATCGGCTTCTGTTGAACGGCATCGAGGTGCATCGTACCTCGCGCCCCTTTGAGGCCAATGGCCGCTCCTACGGCAACGCCTGGGTTGTGTTGATGGACCAGCCTTTCGGGGCGCTGGTCAAAGAGCTATTTGAGCCGCAGCATTACCCCGATCTGCGCCAGGGACCTGGAGGTCCGCCCATCAAGCCGTACGATGTCGCGGGCTGGACGTTGCCGATGCAGATGGGCGTTGAGGTGGCGGAAGTTTTTGAGCCTGTAACGGACGATCAGCGCGGCGGACTGCAGCGCATCGACACTGTCACTTGGCCTGTGGGCGGCGTGGACGGCTCTGGCGCGGCGTACACGCTCGACCACAACGTGAATTCCAGTTTCGAGGTCCTCAACGCCGCGCTGGCGCAAGGCGGTCAGGCCGCCTTCGTTTCGAGCGGCTCCGATGCCGGCTCGATCGTCATTTCGGGCCTCGCGCACGACGCGCTCTCCGACATCGCCCGCAAGCGCTACAGCACTGTTCGCGCGCTCTCGAAAGCGCCCGCGAACACCATGGCATCGAAGAGGCCGCGCGTGGGACTGTATCGCTCTTGGACACCTAATATCGATGAAGGCTGGACCCGCTGGATTCTTCAAAACTACGGCTTCGCTCCCATTACGCTTCGCAATGGCGATATTCAGGCCGGGCATCTGCGCGAACGGCTCGATGCCATCATCCTGCCCGAAGCCGGCGCTCGCATGATTCGCGACGGGTTCGCGACCGGATCGGTCCCGGGTGAATACGCCGGCGGCATCGGCGACGCGGGTGCCGGCGCGCTACGTCAATTCGTGCGCGGCGGCGGTACGCTGATCGCCTTCAACAACGCCTCGCAGTTTGCCATCGAGGCGCTCAGCCTTCCGGTAACGAACGCCCTCGCGGGTCTCAACAACGATCAGTTCTATTGCTCCGGCTCGCTGCTGCGAGTGCAGCTCGGAGACTCGGCGCATCCGGATCTATGGGGCCTGCCCCCGGAGCCGATCGTCATGTTCGAACGCGGGCCGGCCTTCGACACGAAAGCGGGTTTTCAAGGAACCATACTGGCCACCTACTCGCGTGAGCGCAATCCTCTGGCGAGCGGCTATTTGCTGCATCCCGAACAGATCCAGGGCAAGGCCGCGGCTCTCGAAGCGTTCTACGGCAGCGGCCGCGTCTATCTCTTCGGCTTCCGCCCGCAGTGGCGCGGGCAATCGCACGGCACTTACAAGTTCGTCTTCAACGCTATTTACGATTCGCCCGCCGTCGCGAATCCGACATCGTATCATCGCCCCACCGACGGCGCGCGGTCTCCGCTCCAGGACTGGACACGCGTAACAACCAAGATTCACGGCGACGTCGCGGCGCTTTTGAAACAAAATCAGGCCTTCTCGGCCGCTAAGGGCGCGAAGGCCGTCGAGGAACGCGCCAAACTCTCCGCCGCCGTCCAGCAGTTCGAAAGCGGCGACATCCCGCAAGCCGAGGACGCGGTTCTCGGGCTACCCGAAGCGCGGCGCCGGCGCGGCGGCGAGTACGTGAGCCAACTGCGCCAGCTCGCGACCGCCTTGCGCACGCGCGAATTCGATGCCGCGACCAGCAGCGATACTCTTCTGGAACGTTATCGCCTGAGCGAAATCGAGAAGGAAATCGAAAGCGGCCCCGTGCCGCGCTCCGCCGCGCTGTGACGGTGAGCACGTAACCACAAACCCCTTGAAACCCCGGTATTTCCGCCCCGTCTGATACTATTGACGAACGTGCGGGTAAAGGTCCTGTTTTTCGGCATGTTGAAGGACATCGTGGGCCGCTCCGAAGACGCGATCGAGGTTGCCGAGGGGCAAGATCTGGGGTCGCTATTCGACCTCTACGCCGGCCGGTTCCCCCGCATCGGGGAGATGGCGTCCAGTATCGTTCTCGCCCAGAACCACGAGTTCCGCGGCCGCAACGCCCCGCTCGCCCCTGGCGATGAGATCGCTTTTCTTCCTCCCGTGAGCGGCGGCGCCGGTCCCCATCCTGCCGGATTGTCCGCATATACACACGAGCTCTCCGAAAACGACTGCTTTTTTGCTTTAACGCGGCTGCCTATCAATGCCGGCTTGCTGATCCGCAGGATACTCCGCCCCGAGGACGGCGCAGTAGTCAATTTTGAGGGAGTCGTTCGCAACAACACCCAAGGGCGCGCGACGAAATACCTCGAGTACGAGTGCTACGAGCCCATGGCTATCAAGGTCATGGCGGAGATCGGACGCGGCATTGCCGCGGCGAGCGCCATCGGACGCCTCGCCATAGTGCATCGTCTCGGACGCATGGAAATCGGCGAGACGAGCGTCGCCGTTATCGTCACCGCGCCCCATCGCAGGGCCGCGTTCGAGGCCGCCCTCGAAGGCATTGATCGCCTCAAGCGCCTGGTTCCGATCTGGAAAAAGGAATATCTCGCCGATAGCGGTGCGTGGGTCGAAGGAGAGTGGGACGAATCCGTCCTTGGCCGGTGAAATTCTCTCGCTGGATCACCCCCATTTTGCTTTTGCTTCTGGCGCCGGCCGTCCTCCCGCAGGATCCGGTGATCCGGGTCAATGTTCGCCTTGTGCGTTTGCTTGTGACGGTCAAGGATGCCGGGGGCGGCATTGTCGGCTCCCTAAAGAAAAGCGACTTCACGATCTTCGATAACGGAGCGAAACAGGAAATCGCGCTTTTCGAGCATCACACCGATCAGCCGCTGTCGATCTCCATCTTGTTCGATACCAGCGCCTCTGTCGGCATCGCTCTCAAGTACGAGGTTGATTCCACGCTTCGGTTTCTTCACGCCGTTTTCGGGGAAGGCAACCCCGACGACGCCATTGCGCTTTACAGTTTCAACTGGCAGGTGCGGCTGCATTCGAGCTTCACCCGCCGTGTGGATCGCCTGGAACACGCCCTGCGCCAGATCCGCGCCGAAGGCGGCACCTCGCTCTACGACGCCATCTATCTCGCCAGCCGCGATCTCGAAGGACGCGAAGGCCGCCACGTCATCATCATTGTCACGGACGGAGGCGATACCACCAGCTACAAGGATTTCCACACCGCGCTTGATTCCGCGCAGCGCGCCGATGCCGTCATTTATCCCATCCTGGTCGTGCCCATTACCAACGATGCAGGGCGCAACATCGGCGGCGAGAACGCCCTGACGACGCTGGCCAATGGAACCGGAGGCATGGTGTTCACCCCCGATCTCGGCTCCTCGCTCGACGAAGCCTTCAACGACATTCTCATCGCGCTCCGCACGCAGTACATGCTCGGCTATTATCCGGCCAATGTCCCGTTAACGAAAAACCGTTTCCATCAGCTTCGCCTGACGGTGAACCGGCCGGCATTGCGGGTCATCACCCGCAGCGGTTACTATGGAGAATCTGAGGAGTCCTCCCAACGCCGGTAGGCAGGCGTCAAACAACTCGCCGATGGCCTCAAAAGGTTCGAAAAAAGCGCCTGAGCAGACGTTTGAAGAAGTCAAATACCTCCGCTACTTGATCGAGAACGCAATTCCCGTTTGCATCCGTCTCGGCGATAACGAAGAGGTCCGCGGCGCTATCGAGTTTTTCGACTCGAACCTCATACGCCTCACGCGCGCCGGCGCTCCAAATCTTTTCGTCTATAAGCACGATATAAAGTATCTCTACGAAACGCGGGAGTAAGGAAACCGCAAACCTGTCACGAATACGCAGCCGCGCACGAATTAGGCGGTGACGAATTAAGCGGCGACAATGTTCTATCTCGAATCCAGCATCGAAATCGCCCGCGAGGCCGGCGCTATGCTCGCGGCCTATTTCGCGCGCCGCGTTCAATTTGAGCTGAAGGGCGAATTCGATCTCGTCACCGAGGCCGACCGCGCTTCCGAACGCCTCATCCTCGATCGCCTCCAATCGCGCTATCCCACGCACGCCGTCATCGCCGAAGAAAGTGGATCTCATGCGGGCGCGTCCGAGTATCGCTGGTACGTCGACCCGCTCGATGGTACGACCAATTTCGCCCATGGCTTTCCCTTCTTTAACGTCACGCTGGCGCTCGAGCGCGGCGGCGAATTGATCGCCGGAGTCATTTACGATCCAATGCGCGACGAGCTCTTCACGGCTGAAAAAGGCGCTGGCGCGTTTCTAAACGGACGAAAAATTTCGGTGTCCACCGTCGTGCGCGTGCTCGATTCACTGGTGGCCACCGGATTCCCCAGCCGCAAGCGGCACGAGAACGTCAACGTTCACTTTTACTACCAGCTTGCGATGTTGTCGCACGGCGTCCGCCGCGCCGGATCGGCCGCTCTCGACCTTGCCTATGTTGCCTGCGGTCGCCTCGACGCTTTTTGGGAATTCGGTCTCAAGCCTTGGGACATGGCAGCCGGACTTCTGATTGTCGCCGAGGCAGGTGGAACCTGCTCCGGCATGAAGGGCGCCCCCGCCGCTCTCGCCGGACCGGATATCCTCGCGGATAACACGTTACTGCACGCCGAAATGCTCTCATTGTTCTCCGAGATTTTCGAATCGAAATACCGCTACCCGCTCCCGGCGCTCCCGGTCTCGGTCTCCTGATTGCGCTGTCTAATGCTGCCGCTGGCGTTCTTAAACTGCGGGTAGTTCCGCATTGACGCCCCGGCGGACGCCGCATCGCGGTAGGATGATGCGCATGCGTCTCGTTGTCGCGATTCTGCTTTGCCCTGCGGTCTGGGCCCAAGGCGCAAACGACCTGGGCGTCCAAGCGCGAACGTTTCTCTCCGCCTTGATTCGTATCAATACGACCAATCCACCCGGCGGCGAAACCCGGGCCGCCGAATATTTGAAGCAGGTAGCGGCCGCGCATGGCATCGCGTGTGAGGTCATCGGCGGCAACCCCTCGCGAATGAATTTTATCGCGCGCCTGTCCGGCTCCGGCGGGAGCGATCGGCCTCTGTTGCTGATGGCGCACAGCGACGTGGTTCCGGCCGACCGCGCGCAATGGACTGCAGACCCGTTCGCGGCGGAGCTGAAGGACGGCTATATTTACGGCCGCGGCGCGCAAGACGACAAATCGCTGCTGGCGGCGGAATTGGCCGTAATGGTGGAACTGAAGCGCCAGGGGACGAAGCTGCATCGCGATGTCATTCTACTGTCGGAATCGGACGAGGAGGCCGGTTCCACGGGAATTTCGTGGCTCATCAAGAACGCGTACGGCAAGATCGACGCCGAGTTCGCGCTGAACGAGGGCGGCGCCGCTCTGGACACGAAATCGGGCCTGCGGGTGTTCCAGATCCAAACCGCGGAAAAAGTCCCGACGCGGGTCGTGCTGACGGCACGGGGGGTCGCCGGACATGGATCGCTGCCGCGGCCCGATAATGCCGTCGTGCATCTGGCGCGCGCCATTGAGCGACTGGCCGACGCGGACCAGCCGGTGCGCTTCAGCTCCACCGCGCGACGGTATTTTCGCGACATCGCAAATCTGCCGGATTACAAGTGGCTGCAGCCGCTGTTGCCCAAATTGGAGGATGCCGCATCGTCCACCGCCGCGGCGAACGAAATCCGCGCGAAAGATCCGGAGCTCAGCGCCATGTTACGGACCACCGTTTCGCCGACCATGCTGCAAGCCGGCAACAAGGTCAACGTAATTCCGAATGTGGCGGAGGCGCAGATCGATGTGCGGCGCCTGCCTAACGAGACGCGCGAAGAATTGGAACGACGCTTCCGGAGCATTATCAACGATCCCGCAGTCGAGATCTCGCGCGAGCCCGGCCAGGACATGCCGTCCACCGAGCCGAGCTCGTTGACGACGAAGCTGTACGCCGCCATGGAAGGGGTCTTTCGCGCCGCCGATCCCAAATCAGTGGTCGTCCCGTACATGTCGCGAGGCGCTACGGACGGGTCCTTTCTACGGGCCAAAGGGATGGCGGTCTATGGCGTTCCGATTTTCCTGCGAGAGGGCGGCGAAACCCGCGCCCACGGCAACGACGAGCGCATCTCGCCTGAGAATTTAGCGCGGGGCACGGAGCTGCTCTGGAAAATCGTGTTGGCCGCGGCGGCGCAATAACGCGCTGGCCCGAAGTCCCCCTCTCTCCGTCGTCCTTGTGGCCCGCTTTGGCGGCGGTTTCCGCTAATAAGATTGAGGGATATCGTGATTCAGGAGCAGTATTTCAATGTGCCGGTCTGCATTTCATCCGCGCTGCAGACCGCCCTGGATCTCTTCCCCATGGGTTTCATGGCGCTCAGCGGACGCCTCCAAATTCTTGCGGCCAATCGCGCCGCGTGGACGATCCTCGCCAAAAGCGAAGTCATAACGGTCGAGGAAACACGGGTCGAAGTCACGGGAGAACCGCGCGCTAGGGAGTTTCGCGAGTTGATCCAGCGCGCCCGCGGCCCGGGGGCGTGCGCCGGGATCTTGCGGATTCCACAGCCGTCCCCGGAAGCCGCTTCTCATCCTTTCTTATCCGCTGCGCCGCGAGTTCCCCCGGCTAGACTCGGATAATCAACCGGTCGCGCTCGTGTTCCTCGCGGATCTGAATGCGCCGCACGGTCCCGATACGCAAATTCTGCAGCGCCTGTTCGGTTTCACTCCGGCCGAGTCCCGCGTCGCGGCTTCGCTCATGGAAGGCAAGTCCGTCGAGGAACTCGTGGGCGCGCTCGGCATCACTCGAAACACAGCGCGCAATCATTTGAAACGGCTGTTCTCGAAGACCGGGACAAAAAGGCAGGGCGAGTTGGTAGGCGTGCTGTGGTGCAGTCCGGCATCGCTGACGGGCGCGGCGGCGAGCTTCCAAAAAGCGCACTCCGCCGCAAGCTGATAGTCAGGCTATGCGGTCGAGTGCCGTTGCCGCGCGCTCTCCCGGGCGCCCCGCGATTGCGCCAATCCGGGGTCGCGCGTTCCTGACGTGGCGAGGGCTCCCCCGCGGGCGCTTGCGCCTGCTCTTGACGCTTCTTGCGATTTCGCAATTCCAGTTCCGCGCGATGCCAATCGTCTTCGTGAAACCCGTGCTGCCTGCCGCGCTCTTCATAATACTGATACGCGAGCAGCGCGATCTCATCGCGGTCGTTGTTAATCGCGGCATATCCTTCCAGCGAATTGTCGGAGTTAGCGGCCTCTTCGAGAGTATGGGCGGTCGGCATCTTAACTTTTTCCTGCATAGTAATAGTCCTTTGCCGATGGGACCGCCGTTCGCTTAAAAAAGTTTCATAAAAGGTTGCGGTTCCGTTGCAGGTCCTGTAAATTGGGGTTTGCATAAACTGGCCTCGCTTATAATCGCATTGGCGCTGCTCGCGCCCGTAATCCCGGCGGCCGAGATTCCGCGCCCCGCCCCAGACATTCAGATCCTGCTGCCGGGTGGAAAAATGCTGGCGCTCGCTTCATACCGCGGCAAAGTTGTTTGCCTCGCCTTCATCCTGACCTATTGACCGCATTGCCAAAAAACCACTCAGGTTCTGAGTGGCCTTCAGAATGAGCTCGGGCCGCGCGGATTTCAAGCCGTCGAGGCCGCTATCGATCCCAATCCGAATCTTCGCGATTTCGTGAATAAGTTCAAACCCACGTTTCCCGTGGGGCAGTACGACAACGCCAAGGCCATCGAATTCATGCAGCTCTCGCCCGTCGTCCGGTCCTTCGTGCCCTTTATGATATTTATCGACCGCGCCGGCGTCATCCGCGCGCAACACACCGGCTCGGAACAGGAGTATTTCAGCGAAGATTTTATCAAGCAAAGCGTCAACATTCGCGCCGACATCGAGAAACTCCTGGCGCCACGCCGAAAAACCGCGCCGCGCTAATCATAAACGCCGTTAACGCGCTGTCCCTTCCTCGACGAGCAATTCTTCCGACGCTCGCGTCTTATGGAAGGGAAAACAGACGAGTCTGGAGCAGCTATGATCTCTTTCGATGCGGCGCACCAAGCCGTCCATTATCCGCCGGACCGGCGCTTCCGCGTGTGGATCAGACCTGCGGTTCTGGCGTGGGCGGCCGTCGCGGTAATTCTGCCCTTTTTATTGGCGTGGGGAGAGGCAGCTCTCTTCGGACTACCCCATATTCCGCGCGTGGCTCAATTCAACGAGGCGTCCTACGCTGGGCCGCACGGGTTTCCGGCCTGGATCCGATACGCCCACTTCTTCAACTTTCTGTTTGTGACGATGTTGATCCGCAGCGGACTTTCCATTCTGATGGACCACCCCAGATTGTACTTCAACAATGGCTGCACCCCAGGGTCGGAATGGATTCGTTTCACGCCTTTGAAAGTTCCGGCGGACCGCGTGTGGACGGCAAAGGACGATGCGCGCTACATCTCCCCGCTCGCCGCACTGCCGGGCTATCGCCATACCGTGGGAGTGGCCCGATCATGGCACTTCATCGACGTATATGGGTTCATTGTGACGGGGATCCTCTTCGTGTCCCTGCTCTTCACGACCAACCAATGGAGAAGGCTGGTACCGGCGTCGTCAACCGTGTTTCTGCAAGCGTGGAACACGTTCGTCCATTATGCGAATTTCCATTTGCCGCCTGAGCCGGATGGATTCTATGGATACAATGCGCTGCAGCAATTGGCCTATTTCGCTGTCGTCTTCATCTTCGGGCCGCTGCAAATCCTGACCGGTCTTGCGATGTCTCCCGCGGTGGTGAATCGTTTCCCGTGGTACGCACGGCTGTTCGGCGGACGGCAGGGCGGACGATCCATCCACTTTATGATGATGCTCGGGTTTGCCGCTTTCATCGTGGTGCACGTCACTCTCGTAGCAATGACCGGCTTTGCGCGGAATATGAACCATATCGTTTTCGGAACGGATAATCGCGATCCTCTGGGGACAATCGTGGGCTTGATCGGCATCGCCATTGTCGTGGGCTGTTGGGTAGCGGCCCATTACATCTCCTGGATCTTCCCGCGCGCCCTACAGCTTGCGCAGAAGGCCGTCTCATTGCCAATATGGCTGGCCACTATTAACCGGCTTGCTCCGGCGCAGCGCTACTCGCCGCGTGACATCTCGCCACATTTTTGGCCCAACGGCAAAATGCCGGAACGCGAAGACTGGAAAGATTTGGCTTCGCGCGGATTTCGCGATTATAGGCTCAAGATCGGTGGGTTGGTGGAGAGGCCGGTGGAGCTGTCGCTCGCGGAGTTGAAAACTCTGGGTGACGCCGAATCCATCACGATGCATCAGTGCATTCAAGGGTGGACGGGCATCGCGGAGTGGCGTGGCTTGCCGATGAAAACGCTGGTGGACCTGGTCAAGCCACAGGCGGCGGCCAAGACCGTCGCGTTCTTTTCCTTTGGCCCAGGTCTGTACGGCGGCTCCTACTACGACACGCAGATGCTGGAGAACGTAATAAAACCAGAATGCATGCTGGCCTGGGAAATGAACGGCGCCCCGCTTCGGGAAGAGTATGGCGCTCCACTGCGACTCCGGGTCGAGAACCAATTGGGATACAAAATGGTGAAGTGGATTGAACGGATCGAGTTCATGGAGTCCGAAAAAAACCTTGGGGACGGACAAGGCGGGACGAACGAGGACCGCGAATACTACGATCTGTTGCCGAATATTTGAGCTGCGCCGGCGATGCGCTTCCGCCTGCCGCCGTCGACCCCGCTATCATGTGAAGTTGCCCATAAAAAAGAGGCCCTAATGTTCCGTCTTCTGTGCATCGCATTCATGGTCAGCCTGACGACCGGCCCAAATCCGGCGATGGCGCAGCCTCCTACCCAGGCGCCCGTGGCCCCGGTACGCCCGCCGCGCCCCCCGGCGCCGACCCGCGATCCGAATACCCCCGGCTATGTTACGGCGAAGCAATTACCCGACGGCGCCGTTCCCCCGGCAACCGCCGACGGAAACTTCATCCTCGGTCCGACGCACAATCCGGCGCCGGAGATGACCGCGCACGAAGGCGTGCCGCAGGGGACGGTCTACAACTTCACTATGGAATCGACCGCCAGCAAGATCTATCCCGGAATCGCGCGCGAGGCGAACACCTTTGCCAGGCCAGACCCGAACGAGCCCACCAAGTTGATCGTCTCCAGCCATGCCGCTCCCTACACTCGCCGCGTGGCCGTCTATGTCCCCCAGCAATACGTCCCCGGCACGGCGGCGGCGTTCATCGTCGGGGCGGATGGACCTGACCGGGCGTTATTCACGGCGCTCGATAATCTCATCGCCGAGCATCGCATACCGGTAATAATCGCCGTCTCCATAGGCAACGGCTCGGGCGATGCCCAAGGGAGTGAGCGCGGCCTGGAATACGACACGATGTCGGGCCTGTACGCCGAATTCGTCGAGAAAGAAGTGCTGCCTCTCGTCGAGAAGCAATACAACGTGAAACTGACCAAAGATCCCGAGGGCCGCGCGACCATGGGTGGCAGCTCCGGGGGCTCGGCCGCCATGATCATGGCTTGGTATCACCCGGAGCTTTATCACCGCGTTCTCACCTACTCGGGCACCTACGTGAACCAGCAGTGGCCGCCCAACCCCGAGACCCCTCACGGAGCATGGGAGTTCCATGAACACCTCATTTCGAACTCCCCGGCCAAGCCGCTGCGCATCTGGATGGAGGTCGGCGACAGAGATAATCTCATCACGCGCGATAACATGCACGACTGGGTGCTCGCCAACGAGAACATGGCCCGAGTGCTGGCCGCCAAGGGCTATCATTATCAGTTTGTTTTTGCGCGTAACGCCGGGCATACGGACCGCGCCGTGAAACAACAAACCTTACCGGAGGCTCTCGAATACGTGTGGCAGGGGTATCCCGCCGCGGCGCCGAAGAATTGATCGGCTGGATTTTTCGAAATCCCGCGTCGCTCGCCTGAGTCTATCCACCTTGAGTCCGGACCGGAACTCGAGACCTCAGGAGAGGAGGCGCTATGGCAGAGCAGTTACCACGCCAACCAGGCGTTCAAGCCGAAATGAAGGAGAAGCCCCAGGAGGAGAAAGAATCGCACCGGGGCAGTGGAAAGCTTCAGGATAAAGCCGCAATCATCACGGGCGGGGATAGCGGGATTGGCCGCGCCGTCGCGATCGCATTCGCGAAAGAGGGAGCCGATATCGCGGTTCTCTATCTCAATGAACACGAGGACGCCAAGGAAACCAAGCGTCTGGTCGAGGAAAAGGGACGCCGCTGTATTCTGATCGCGGGCGATGCCGGCGACGAAAAAGTCTGCCGCGACGCCGTCGCCAAGACCGTCGCAGAATACGGAAAGCTGGACATAGTCGTGAACAATGCGGCGGAACAGCACGAGCAGGAAGACTTCCTAAACGTCACCTCCGAGCAGATGGAGCGCACGTTCCGAACGAATATCTTCGCAATGTTCTATTTGACGCGCGCCGCCCTGCCACATTTGCGCGCGGGAAGCGCGATCGTGAACACGACGTCGGTGACGGCGTATCGCGGGAGCGAGCACCTTATCGATTACGCCTCGACAAAGGGCGCCATCGTCGGGTTTACGCGTTCGTTGGCGAAGAATCTCGCGAAGAAGAATATTCGCGTGAATGGCGTGGCGCCCGGTCCCATTTGGACTCCTTTGATTCCCGCCACATTTCCGCCGGAGAGAGTCGAGAACTTTGGGAAGGATACGCCGTTGGGACGGCCCGGGCAGCCCGAGGAGGTTGCGCCGTGTTATGTATTCCTCGCTTCAGACGATTCTTCTTACATGACCGGGCAGGTGCTGCATCCCAATGGCGGCGAAGTAGTGAACGGCTAAGCGCGGACGCGGTAAGCCCCGCGATTGCGTCGAAACGGATGTGGTGACGTAGCAGCCACGATGAATCGGCAGCATTTTCTGAGCGCTCGGGTGCGGCATTGGCGAACGCCACGGCATAACATGCGCATCCCTGAAAGCTGAACTTGAGCAGCGTTGCCCGCAGTGTACTCGTTTATCTTCACTCAGGCCGCACGCGCGGAGTTGATCGCGGCGCAGGACTGATATGAAGGTGAAGCGACCGTATTAGGCCGACGTTTCCGCCAAGCGATTGACGCGCTAGCCGAACCGATGAGCGACAATCTTTGGCAGTTTCCTACAATTTTTAAACGTGCGCCGCGTCCTCTTGCGCCGCTCCCGTACTCGCTCTTTTGTTGTCGAAGATGACGCCCTGATCGTAATTGCCTGTTCTCACGCCAGCCGCGACCCGTCGCACTGGCAAACTATCCCCGGCCAACTGTCAGGACTTCAGGGTTAGCGACCAGCGCCGCTTGATCGCGTGAGCTTGCCGCAGAACTTCGGGCGGGATGTTAAGCGCGCTTTCCATCCCGTCAGTTTCCGCGCGTTGCCCCGGCCAGTGTTCCAGAAAGGCTCCTTTGTGCAACGTGGAAGGCGTGCAGCAAACTGAACTTCTCCGGCGCCCTAATGAAGGCGAAGAAAATCGCGGCCATGGCGGAGGCTTACGACATGTGCACAACCGCATATTGCGCCCGTCCCGTCTCCACCGCCGCTGCGCTGCAACTGCATGCCTGCATTTCGAACCTCTTCATCCAGGAGCTGTATCCATTTCAGATACCGGAGCATTTTGCGATCGTGGAACACGCGCCCGAGCTCGAGGTGCGCAACAGCTCCCTTGCCGTATCAAGCCGCCCGGCATCGGTGTGGAGTTGGTGGAAAGCCGGGTTCGACCGTTTCTATGGGAGACGATTAAGGCCTGAGCGGAGCGATTCGGGCGACCGTTACGGGCGGACGTCTTGCGGCGCCTTTTCACGCCGTTGGCGCGCCGAGCAGGTGCGCCGCATTATCGTGATACACCTTTTTCAGGGTTCCGTCTGGCAATCCCAGTCCGTAGATCTTCCAACGGCCCTGCGGGGGCGTTGGGCTGGGCGCGTAATCGAAATACTCATCCAGGCTCTCCAGGAAGCGGAAGTAAATCCGGTACATTGCCGGCGTCAAATCCTGCTGCGGGAAGGCCGCGCCGTTGGGAGTGGCATCGGTGCCGAACATGATCCGGTCCTGATAACGGTCGAAGAACTTGACCGCGCGCCGGGGCTGGCGTCCGAGCTCGCCGATTCTGGCGGCAATCTCGACATGCATGTTGGGGTACTGCTCGAGCCAAGCCGTCACTTCGTCGAGGTTTTCCGGGTGGTTCGCCACATGCAACGCAACAAAAATAGTGCGCGGGTGGCGCGCGATCACGCGGTTGCGCTCCGCCAGAAGCTCGGGCTTAGATGGATAATCCTTCCCGTAGAACGACCACTCGGGATGATGGGCCAACTCTTCCCAGCGTTCGTTGAAACGGTCCACGGGCAGGAAAAACGCATCCGGATCCGCCGTGTGGATGAAGACGGGCATTCCCAACGCGCCCGCCGCTTCCCACATGGGATCGAAGCGCGCATCGTCGATGCGGACTAATCGGCCTTGGCTGCCGCGCTCCCGTACCGTGAGGCCCAATTTCTTTAGTATCTTCAGACCCGCCGCTCCCGACCTCTTGGCGCGCTCGATTTCGCGGGCCTGCTGCGAGGCGTAGTCCGCTTCGGCAACTTTGTCCCACATCGGCTCCACGCAATTGCGGAAACGGCCGGGGTGCCGGCCGATCCAACAGAGCGATGCGGCGCTCCAATTCTTCTCCGTATCCGCCAGTCAGGTTTACCATGAATTGCATGTTGAGCTGATCCATCCAGTGGACGATCTCGTTCAAGCGCTCGATTTCGGCGGGAGCCGGCGCTCCGCTATGGCGGAATACTTCGATAACGTGGGTATGCACGTCTATTACGGGATAGCGCGCTTTCATAACAGCGTGCTGTTCCGTGACGAGCATGCTCTTCGGCTGATAATCCACAAGCGCAAGATCGGTTTGCGGTTTGCTCTGGGCGGCGGCGTGCGGCGCCTGCGCGCCCAAGAACGGCGCCCCAGCAGACATCAGAAGATCGCGGCGGCGTAACGATGTTGGTTTCGTGCTCATATATTCCTATAAAGGCGCTCATTCTCGACCGGGCCGCCCTTCAGACGCACGCGCGGCGCGATGGCTCCCAGTAAGGGTCGCGCATAATCGAAAAAGGCGGGTGCAATGTCATTCCCCTCCGAACAGATCCAGTTCGCGGGGAATAGCCGTTGACCGGAAGCGGCCTGTTCCAGCGGATACAGACCCGTCGAAACGCGATAGGGCTCGCCGCTTTGCCGCTCGAGCGATACCATCAGACCGCTTTCCCCTTCAACGGCGGCGCGCACCGCCGCTCGCCCGCAGAGATAGGCCTCCTGTCGATCCGTTTCCGAAATAAAAGCCGCGCTGGACCGGCCGAGCAGCCCGGGCTTTTCGCTCCGGGCATTCACGCCCAGGCCGCGCACGAGCCACTGGGATATCGCGTGCGCGGCGTTGCCGCTCAATTGGCGGTCGAAGCCGTCCGGAACTCCCAAGTCGCCGATGGCCTCTCCCGCGCTATCGCGCTGGCCTTCGCAAATCGCGATCACGGCCGTTCCACGCTTGCGGAAAACGGCTTCCGCATCGCTCAGCAACCGCTCCCGGGAAAGCGGGATTTCGGGAAGATAGATGAGGTCCGGCGGATCCTCCGGCCGCGCCCGCGCGAAGGCCGTGGCCGCCGTAAGCCAGCCGGCGTTGCGCCCCATCACCTCGACGACCGTGATGCGGCCCCGAATCGCGCGCATGTCCGCGCCAATATCCCGCAGGGCGCAAGCAAAAAACCACGCCGCCGATCCGTAGCCCGGCGAGTGGTCGGTCCCGAGCAAGTCGTTGTCGATCGTCTTCGGAATCCCGATCACACGAAGCTCATAGCCGGCCTGTTCCGCCGCGCAGGCGATCCGCCACGCCATGTACATCGAGCCATCGCCGCCATTCACAAATAAAAAACGAATGTTGCGATCGTCCAGGATCTTCAGCAGCCGCCGGTAGTCGGCTTCCGAGGCCTTCGAGCGCGAAGATCCCAAGGCCGATCCGGGAGAGCGGCCGATAAGATCGATGCGTTCGCCGCCGCTGGCGAACAGGTCGAAAAACGTTTCCGCGAGCGCTCCATCAATTCCATGCGCCGCGCCATAAAGCCCGCGGATTTCAGAATATCCGCGGCTCTCGTCCACGACTCCGGCGAGGCTGGCGTTCATCACCTGCGTTGGTCCGCCGCCGTGGAGTAAAAGTCCCGAGCCGTTCAAGCGTGATCCTCAGGTTGCCCGCGATTCCATATTCGGGCGCTCATTGTATTTCGATTTTAATCGCTAGACACTTCTGTTATGGGAATCCGCCTTGCGGCTGTTCGCTGCATTGCGGCGCCTCTCATAGCTACGCGGCATCGAGGGCGTATTCGCGCGAGGCAGCGAATACCGCCGCTCGCCAGAGCCGATCGGCGGTCAGATCGGGACAAAGAAACTCCCGTCCGCG
Organism: Bryobacterales bacterium; assembly: GCA_963838885.1. Classification (GTDB taxonomy): domain Bacteria; phylum Acidobacteriota; class Terriglobia; order Bryobacterales; family Bryobacteraceae; genus JAICMB01. The sequence continues at coordinate 25,568 of CAWITB010000032.1, forward strand.
CTCGATTGCATTGAACCGGCAGGTTTTGAAATGCAGTTTAGGGCGATGAGCGAAAACTTGCGGTGTTCCTGGCGCAATGCGGGTAAACGTGAATTCGGGGCGCATCGTCTAGCTTCCGCTCGATGGGCGCAACCCGCTGCAATTGGAATGTCTGATAGCGAGGTGCGGGCGGCATCAGCGCTTCCGGGCAAGGCGAGAATGAGCCGGTATGGATCAACGACTCGCGACGAGTGCAGCACGCCGACCAATTTCTAGAGGACGGACGCGGGCGAGAGGGCGCGCCGTCGGCGGGGCCATTAAGGATGCAGTGACCAAATGCGGCAGCGCCATTTCCACAGCACGGCGTTTGAATCCTCGGGTACGATAAGTTGACGGCGCGGGCCGGCTTGAACTTGCGGACCGAGCCGTAATCGAGCTCTCCCTTGAAACCGGGTGAAGTGTTCACATTGCCTGTCCTTGCAGTTCAGGCCGGTAAAATCAATCTCGATTCCGTTCTAAGCGGCATTCGTTCGCTACTTCCGAATCTCGCGGTGGAGACTCGTCCATGATCGACCGCAGAAATTTCCTCGCGCAGTCGGCCGCGGGCGCGGCTCTTCTCGCGCAGCCGAGTCCTCAGGCCGGCGGTCGTCCCAATATCCTTCACATCATGTCGGACCAGCAGCAATGGGGCTGTATCGCGGGGCGCTCGCCGTGCCATACCCCAAACCTGAACCGGCTCGTGAACGAAGGGATGCTATTCGAGCGCAGCTATACTCCGAGCGCGGTGTGTTGCCCCGCCCGCGCCATGATTCTTTCGGGAGCGTATCACTGGCACAACGGCGTCTACAACCAGATCCATTCGGCGCCTTCCGTGCATCGCGATATGTTCCCGAACGTGATTCTTTATTCCAATCGGCTGCATGATGCCGGCTACCGCATGGGGTACACCGGCAAGTGGCACGCAAGTTGGGTACGCTGCCCCGCGGACTTCGGTTACGAAATGGCCGGCGTGAACGGCTGCAATCCGGCCGTGCTGCGAAAATACGATTTGAACCCGGACCGCGTGGAGCAGCCTAAGCAACGGCTTCGCCGCCATCCCCTTAAAACGATCCAATGGCCCGGCGACAAGCCCACGGCGGAATGGGGCTATAGCGAAGGCCCGGAGGAAGCGACTCATTCCTGGGAGGTCGCCGAGATGGCGATTCGGATGCTCCGGCGCTTCTCGCAGGGAACCCAGCCTTGGATCCTTGAAACGCACTTCGTCGATCCTCACGACCCTTATTTCCCGCTCAAACAATACCTGGACCGCTACGATCCTCGCGCCATCGAAGTACCCCGAAGCTTCGGCGATACTTTTGAAGGCAAGCCGGGAATGCACCGCCGCGAGTCGTCCATTTGGGGTCCCGTCACGGAGGACGATTACCGCCAGAGCCGCGCCTGTTATTACGCCTCCGTGGAGCAGCTGGACCGCCAGATCGGACGCATTCTGGACGCCCTCGAGCAGAGCGGACAGGCGCGCAACACGCTCGTCGTGTTCACGACCGACCACGGCGATATGTGCGGAAATCACCGCATGTGGATCAAGGGATGGATGCCGTACGAAGAGACATACCGCGTTCCTTTGGTCGTGCGCTGGCCCGGCGTGATCACGCCTGGATCCACATCGCAGCGTCTGGTACAGACGCACGATCTCGCGCATACTTACATTGCCGCCGCCCAGGCCAAGCCGCTTCCTTATGCGGACGGCCGCGCGCTGCAGCCTCTATTCGCGGAGCCGCGGCGCGCCGAGTGGACGGACCAGATCATGAACGCGTTCTACGGAGGCGAGTTTTTATACACGCAGCGCATGGCCGTCACGCAGCGATTTAAATACGTATTCAACGGGTTCGATATCGACGAGCTGTACGACCTGGAGCGCGATCGCGAGGAGATGCACAACGCCGTTAACGATCCGTCCTACGCCAAGTACGCCGACGATATGCGCGCGCGTCTTTATGAAATGATGGACCGCTTCGAAGACCCCTATGGTCTGCCCGCACGCTGGACTTTGCCTGGCGATCCGCCCAACCGCTACGGCGCGCCACGATATCTGCCGCGAGGGAAACGGCTTCCAGCGTGACTGCGGCGCGAACGGCGCACGCGCGGCGGGGCGAGCGATTATCCAGCTAAAAGGCCGTCAGAACGGGAACATTCGTTTCAGTTCGTCTTGCGTTGGTTGGCGTCCGTACTCGCAGATTTCGAATGCCTGTGCGTACCGGATCGCGGACCCCCGCTCCGCGCCATAGAACTTTATCAGCGTATCGCGGTATTTATTCGCCTGCGCGGCGTAGCGCCTCGCAAGATTAGCGCGAACTTCGTCGCGGCGGCGCCGCCGCCCGGCCTCATCGGAAGGATAGAGCCCGGCGTGACCATCGGCCCCACCCTCCTGAAGCTGCGATTCCATCAGTAGCAGCGCGTCAAGAGTAGGTTCGATCACTTCGTCGATTCCTACGGCGACGTCGGCCCGAAAGGGATTCGGACGCTGGAAGTGGTCCGCCGCATATAGGAATACGGGGTTTCTCTTCAACGGCGGCACCGTTGGGGTGAAGAACGGCACGGCAACCATGTAAGCCGAGTCCTGCACCAAAATGGACGTGTAGCGGTGGTCGGGATGATAATCGTTGGGACGATTCGTGATGACGATGTCCGCGTTCCATTCGCGGATCAAACGCGTGATGACGCGCCGATTCTCGAGCGTCGGCAACAGTTCCCCATCGTGAGTGTTCAATACTTCTGTCGTGACGCCCAGCCGCTGCGCTACCGCCTGCACCTCCTTCTTTCTCCGCAGCGCTAGCTCAGGACCCGACATTTGCCAGTGGCCAATGTCGCCGTTCGTCACGGAGACGAGCTTGACGAGATCGCCGCGCTTCGACCATTTCATGGCAACACCCGCGCCGCGATACTCGGCATCATCGGGATGCGCACCAAAAACGATGATGTGCAGTTTGCCGTTATTCTCGGCCAGCCGCTGAATTCGGAGTCTGAGCGAAGGCGGCCCGTAGATGGGGGCCTTTCATCATCATTGCGGGAGCGAATCCCAGGATTCCAACGGCCGCCAGCATTGTGACAGGTAGCTTCATATATAACTCCTGCGATAACGCGTTGCGCCTATCGCGTGACAATTCTCCGAGTATTCTCTCACACCAACTATTTGATGTCGAAGGGCACTGATCGCGCGGCGTGGAGTTCTACCTGGTGGCGCCAACTCACACGCGCAGGTCGCGGCCGCTCATCTCCTTGGGCTGTTTTTCCCCCAGATATCCGAGAATTGTCGGCGAGATGTCCTGCAAAGCGCCGCCGGAACGAAGCACCCTGCGGCCTTCATCGACCAGAATGAACGGAACGGGGTTCGTCGTGTGATAGGTGTGCGGCCCTTTGGTGACCGGGTCGATCATGGTCTCGGCATTGCCGTGGTCGGCCGTAATCATCCAGGAGCCGCCACTCCGGCGCAGGGCCGCGTAGATCTCGCCGAGGCACGCGTCCACCGCTTCGACGGCGCGCACTGTTGGCTCCATTTTGCCCGAATGACCTACCATATCGGCATTGGCGAAGTTCATGACGATCACATCTACGCCACCCCGCTCAACGGCTTTCACCACGGCGTCCTTCACGCCAAGAGCGCTCATTTCGGGCTTCAGATCGTATGTGGCGACCTTCGGAGAAGCAATCATCTCGCGGCTCTCGCCGGCGTAGGGCGCTTCGTTGCCGCCATTAAAGAAATAAGTCACATGCGCGTACTTCTCCGTTTCCGCGACGCGCAGATTCTTCCAATTCAGTTGCGCCATGACATTGGCGAGAATGTTGTTGACGTGCTCCCGCGGTAGGACAAAAGGAACGGTGAAGCTCTTGTCGTACTCCGTCATGGTGGAGTACTTCAGATTTTTTGGCGCCAGCGAGCGCGAGGGGCGCTCGAGCGTGGGGTCCATGAGAGCCATGGTCATCTCGCGGCCGCGGTCGGCGCGGTAGTTGAAAAATATGCAGGCATCCTCGTCGCGGATCGTCCCGATCGGCTGGTTGCGATCGTCGACCATGGTGATGGGCTCGATGAATTCGTCGGTGACGCCGTTTTCGTAGGAGCGCTTAACGGCGGCAACCGGATCCGTGGCCTTCTCGCCATTGCCAAGAACCATCGCGCCGAACGCGCGCTCGATCCTCTCCCAACGCTTGTCGCGATCCATGGCATAGTAGCGGCCCTCAACCGATGCGATCCTGCCCACGCCGATCGTGCGCATTTGTTGTTGCAGCTCTTCAATGTATCCGGCTCCACTTTCGGGAGGCGTGTCGCGGCCGTCCATAAAGCAGTGGACGAACACCTCGGCGGCGCCTTCCTGCCTGGCCATTTTGAGCAGCGCGTAGAGATGCGTCAAAAGAGAGTGAACGCCGCCATCGCTGCACAAGCCCATGAGATGAAGCCGGTGCGTGCGGGCGTAACGCATGACGTCGAGCAGGACCGGATTTTTGAAGAACTCGCCCGTGGCGATCATCAGGTCGAGTCGCGTGACATCCATATAGACCACGCGCCCCGCGCCGATGTTCAGGTGTCCGACCTCGCTGTTGCCCATCTGCCCTTCGGGAAGTCCGACGTAGGGACCGGCGGTGTGGATGAGCGTGTTGGGAAAATCGCGCACCAGCATGTCGTAAGTGGGCTTGCGCGCGACGGCAATGGCGTTGCCCTCAGACGATGGCGAGAACCCCCATCCGTCGAGGATGGTCAGTAACAGCGGCTTGCGGCCCGGCATCGGGAATGGATGCTGCTCTACTCCTGTTTGGGAAGCTTGAACTCCACGCCGCGTTCGTCGTTCAAACGCTGCGTCAGATCGCGATCGATCAGGTCGAGGCTGGCCTGGTTCATGGTGTGCTCGACGCTGACATAATGCAGCGTGCCCCCTTCCATCCAATAGCCGAGCGCGGGCACGATATTGTGGTCCTTAAACGCCAGCAGATAGATGGTCGGCTGATCGTCGCGTCCAGCTCCGCGCGCCGCCTGCTGGTCCGCATAGGGGTGCGTGGGCGGCGTCTGATAGAGCTTCATGGTGGAGTCGGGCGGAGCGCCGGAATCGGGACCGTAATCGCGCACGGCCGGATACGCGCGATCGGGGATGTAATTAGGATTCACCAGCACCGAGGGAGGCGCATTGGGGTCGATCTGGCCTGCATCCGGCGGAGCCCCGGCATAGGGATCCGGGCCATAGCCGTTGTAATAAGGCGCCGGTGCGCCGTAGTAGCCGCCGTATCCGCCTATAATGACCGGGTAAGGAACGATCACGCCGCGGCCGTGTCCCGCCGGATGATTGACGCGCGCAGCCGAGCGCGGATAATAGCCCGCAGACGCCCGATCCGGCTCTGCCCGCAAACGCACGGTTCCCGGTATTGGCGGTGTTCGGCGCGTGGCCGGTGCCCGGATAGACGACGTTCCCGTATCCGCCCAGGGACCCGTATGTCGTGCCGCGCTGCCCAAACAGAATTGTGGCCGAACTCAACAAGAGAATTCCGGCCCCCAAGAGTCGCATAATGCCTCCAGAACGCCCGCGCGCCCCTTACGATTCTACGACGATTGTAGCTCTGGCTTCGGGTACAGTGCCCGTCCCGGACGCTACAATCGACTTACATGAGCGAGGTGCGACATTCCGTCTGCGCTCTGGATTGCCCCGATACCTGCGCCCTGCTCGTCAATGTAAATGACGGCCGCGGGTCCCGTTTGCGTGGAGACCCGAATCATCCCGTGACGCGCGGGTTTCTGTGCGGCAAAGTAGCGCAATATCTGGAGCGCGAATATTCGCCGCAACGGCTGCTCTACCCTATGCGGCGGCTCGGGGCGAAGGGTGAAGGCCGTTTCGAGCGCATCTCATGGGACCAGGCGCTCGACAGCATCGCGGCGCGGCTGCGGAGTATCGCCGGAGAATTCGGGCCGGAAGCGATTCTCCCTTACAGCTATGCCGGAACCATGGGGCTGCTGAACGGCTCCGGAATGGACCGCAGGTTTTTTCATCGCCTGGGCGCCTCGCGGCTGGACCGCACCATCTGTTCGGCGGCGGGGAGCGCGGGAATCGCGGCGTCGCTCGGATTCCGTTACGGCACGGAGCCGGAGCAGTTCGCGAAATCGAAGCTAATCATCGCCTGGGGCGCGAACATCCATGGGACCAGTGTCCACCTCTGGCCTTTTATCGTCGAGGCGCGCCGTAATGGAGCACGGCTATACGTTATCGATCCGGTGCGGACCCGGACCGCCAAAGCCGCCGATAAACATTTCACGATTTTTCCCGGAAGCGATCTGGCGCTGGCCCTGGGGCTGATGCACGTGATCCTGGCCGAAAACTTATTCGATACGGATTACGTGGGCCGCTACACAATCGGCCTCGAAGCGTTACGCGAACGCGTGCGTGAATACGCGCCGGAGCGCGTAGAAGCTCTGACGGGATTGGCGCGCGACGAAATCGTCGCTCTTGCGCGCGAGTACGCCACCGTGCGTCCCGCGGCCATCCGGTTGAACTACGGCGTACAGCGCAGCGAGCGAGGCGGGACGGCCGTACGCGCCATCGCGTCCTTGCCGGCGCTGACGGGATCGTGGCGCGAGGTGGGCGGCGGCCTGCAACTGTCCACCTCGCAGGCCTTTCAGTTCAACAGAGAAGCTCTCGAAATGCCGGAGCTGCAATACGCGTCTCCGCTCGCGCGCGAAGCGCGTATTGTGAACATGTCGGAGTTGGGCAAGGCTCTAACGGAGCTGCAAGATCCGCCGGTGAAAGCGCTCGTCGTTTACAACTCCAATCCCGCGGCCATCGCGCCGAATCAGAATTTGGTTATAAACGGTATGCGCCGTGAAGACCTCTTCACGGCCGTTCTGGAACAGTTCCAGACCGACACGGCGGATTACGCCGATATCGTGCTCCCCGCGACCACGTTCCTCGAGCACACCGATCTTTATCTTGCGTACGGCCATTATTATTTGCAATTGGCGCGGCCGGCATTACCGGCGCCCGGCGAGACGAAATCAAACGTGGAGATCTTCCGGTTATTGGCCGAGCGCATGGGTTTCACCGAGAGCTGCTTCGCCGACACGGAAGACGACATGATCCGGGCGCTGCTCGATTCCGGGCATCCCTTCCTGAAAGGGATCACTCTTGAGGAGCTCGATCGCGAGCATTCCGTGCGTTTGCGCGTGAGCGAGCCGGGACAACCGTTTCTTCCCTTTGCGGACGGGGGATTTGGCACGGCCTCGGGCAAGCTCGATTTTGGCGCCGGCGCGATCGAGTATCAGCCTCCCGTGGAATCGCGGCTCGGCTCGAACAAGCTGCGGGCGCGGTATCCACTCGAGATGGTGGCATCGAAGAACGACGACAGCATGAATTCGACGTTCGGCCATCGCGATTCCGTCGACGCGCAGACGGCGGTGTTGCAGATGCATCCGGTCGATGCGGCCCCGCGCGGGATTCGGAGCGGCGATGCGGTGCGCGCCTACAACGATCGCGGCAGTCTGGTTTTGCGCGCCGAGGTAGATGGCGTAGTGCGCCAGGGCGTCGTACGCGCGCCTTCTACGCGCTGGCGCAAGCGCGCCGCCGATGGCCGTGGCGTCAACGTGCTGACGTCCGACCGCCTTACCGATATCGGGGGTGGACCGGTATTCTATAGCTGTCTCGTGCAGGTCGAGAAGTGCGGCGACTGAGCGCCGCCTGCGCGCCGCTGTTGCTACTCACCGCCTGTACTTCCGCCGACGAACCCGTTCGCCGCAATGCCGTCGCGACCATGCTGAACATTTCCGACCCGCGCGCCGCGAACCAACTTACCAGCGGCTTCTACGGGATCGAGGGGAACGGGCGATGGACAGGACGGGCCTTCAGCGTCACCTTGAAACCCCCGCCGGCGGCGTCGCGCGACGGCGCCATTCTGCTGCTGCGGTTCGGCATCCCGGTATCGAGCATCGCGCGCCTGCATTCCATTAAGGTGTCGGCCAGCGTCAACGGAGCCCCCCTCCAGCCCGCGGAATTCACGGCCGCAGGCGCATTCGATTATGAGCGCGACGTGCCTCCCTCCGCCCTGCGCGGCGGGAACGCAACCGTCGCTTTCACGCTGGATAAAGCGCTGCCGCCGAGCGCTAATGAACAGCGCGAGTTGGGTGTTGTCGTGAACACCGTCGGATTTGAAGCCAAGTGACGAGAGCTGGGGCACCATCACGACAAAGGCATAGGCCGGCGCTGCCGACAATCGGATATCGCAACCGCAGTGGGCGCACAAAGTATAATCAACACCATGCTTCGCCGACTGCTTTTCGCGTTTCTGATGTCTAGCGCGTTGGGCTTCGCGCAGCTCGTTCCCAACTCGATCACCGTCACGGCCACGAGAACGATAAATCTTTCGCCGGACCAGGTTAATTTCTCCGTGACTGTAGCCGCTCCCTTGACAACGACGTTGGATCAGATCGTCGCCGCTGTTGCCGGCGCGGGCGTTACCGCCCAAAACCTCTCCAGCGTGGGTCCGGCCTCGATCCTGGTCTTCACCGGGAACGTCTCGATGCCCGCACCGATGCTCGATTGGATGTTTACTTCGCAGGTCCCCTTAGCGCAACTAAAGACGACGATTGCCATGCTGACGAACCTGCAAAACACCATCGCGCAGAATAACAGCGGTTTATCGCTATCGTTTTCCGTGTCGGGTCTGCAAGTTTCGCAGCAGTTGCAACAAGCGCAAACGTGCAGCTTATCGGGACTAATCTCCGATGCTCAGACGGAGGCGCAACAGATCGCCTCGGCCGGCGGGCTCGGCTTGAATGGCATTAGCGCCCTGTCGAGCGTTACAAACTCGACTACCGGGTCGGGCATAAACGTATATCTGCCCACCACATTCACATGCAGCTTGACCGTGAGGTTTGGAGCCGTGAGGTTGTCGCAATGATGCGGACAGTCTTCGTGGTTTTGTGCGCGGCGCCGCTCGTTTTCGGCCAGACGGCCTCGAACACGCTGCGTATTTCCGCATCCCGTACCATCAATGCGCAACCGGATCAGGTGGTGTTCTCGTTTGCGGTAAGCGCGCCTGCTTCAGAAGGTCTGGACGAAGTTGTGAGCGGTCTATCCAGTTTGGGCGTGACAACGGCCAATCTTCAGAGCATCTATGGGCCGTCGACGTTGGGAAGCGGAAAGTCAACCCAGTCGGTTATGCAATGGAGTTTTTCATTGCCGGTCGCATACTCGAAGGCGGGGGCCGTGGCCTCCGCGCTCGGCTCCCTGCGGGGTCCCCTGACGCTGGTTTCCTATGGGTCCGGTCCCGGCACATCGACGCAATCGCGGGCGCAGCAGCAATGTCCCTACACCGATCTCGTCGCGGATGCGCAAGCGCAGGCCCAGAAGGTCGCCGCGGCGTCCGGGTTTACCGTGGGACCGATCGTGGCCATTTCCGACGGAACCGATGCCGCCGTCGTTACGAACGGTTTGATTCCGAGCGGGATCGTGAGCGTAAGCGGATTGTTAAGCGATCTTTTTGCGGTCCCTCAGCCGCCGCCGCCCCCCTGCACGCTCGTAGTCGACTTCAACATCGAGCGCCTCTAATATCGACGCTACACCGCGGTTTTGTTCGCCTCGAGCTGCCCATGCTTGGCCGGAACCGCGAAGAACTCTATAAACTTCTTGCGCGTGTCCACCGCGAACGGCCGGTTTTCCAGCATCGTCTGAGACAACAACGTGAACTGCTTTCCCAACGCGCCGGCCGGCTCTACCGAGCGTCCGCGCGTGAGCGCCTTGTGCACGCCCTGATAATCGTTCGGAAACGACATGGCGACCGGCACGCCCAGCAATTCCTCGATCTGCTGCGGAGAAACGAGCGCCCGCTTCTGGCAGCGGTTCACCAGCACGCGCACGCGCTCGTGAAGATCGAGCTGCTTCAGATAGAAATATTTCTCGCGCGCCAGGTATAGCGAGGGAAGCTCCGGCGTGCAGACCAGAAAGATGTTTTTCGATTCGTGCATGATCTCGAGCGAGTATTTTTCGAGATTGCCGGACAAATCGAAACACACCACGCGATAGTTCCGGCGCATGAATTCGATCAGGCGATTGATTTGCGCCGCCTCGATCCGCAGATCCGGGTTCAGCTTCCCGGCGTGCAACACGTCGAGGGCGTCCAGCGACGTCACCATCTGCGGCCACAGGTCCTCGTCCATATGAAACGCATGCTCCGCCGCGTCCGTTACGCTAAAGCCGTTTTCGAGCTTAAGCATGAAGCGCACCATGCCCGAATTAAGATCGAAATCGGCGAGCAGAACGCTGGAATCCGGCTGCCGCGACAACGCCACGGCCGCATTCATCGCAATGGTCGAGGCCCCCACGCCGGCCTTGGCCGGCAGAAATGCGAAGACGCTCTCGGTGCTCTCAATGAAAGCCGGCTTGTGGGTCAGTAAATCCCTGAGGCGCGACAGCGCCGCGGTCATCGCCGCGATATCGAACGGAAACGCGGCGTACTCCCGTATTCCCGTCCGCATCAGCTCCATCAGCACCTGCGGATCGCAGGCCCGTCCCACTGCCAAAATTTGCGCTCCGGGCGAGTTCTTTTCAATTTCGCGAACGATCTCCGCCGCACGAGGCATCGATTCCACGCTCAGAAATATGATCTGCGGCGCATGCGCGCGCAGGCAGCGCGGCAATTCCTTGGAATCGGGATAATGGTCCAGGACGCGGGAGACCGCGACTACGCCGATCTGCCGTAACGCCCTCTCGAGCCCGTCGTTTAAATCGTTATCCGGACAGATCGCTATGGCCCGCAGCATCGGAACAAACTCCTACCTTAGGCTATGGCGTTCAACTGCCACGGACAATCGAGCAATGGTACTAAGGGTCGGGGACCAACACCTTAGAGGGCCTAAGGTTTAGAACGAGAATCGCGATCCCACCTGAAACGCGCGCGGGCCGCCCGTCCCGAAAATGTTGGCCGCGCGGGTCGTTGGCTGCCCGAATCCGGCGTCCAGCAGATTATTACTGTAGCCCCCGAGGTTCGCGATGTTGAATACGTTGAAGCATTCGCCGAAAATCTGCCATTCATAGCGCTCCTTCCAACGGAAGAACTTCGTCGCGCGCACGTCCTGCGAGTTGAAGTTGCGCCCGAAATCAAAATTTTGCGGCAGCGCAATGCGCGGAAACGTCTGGCTCGGATTGGGTCCCACCTTCCCGGCGTATGCCGCGTTGTACTGGTTCACCAGCTTCACAAAATCGCTCTTGCTCAAACCTTCATTCAAGGCCGCGCCATCCAGACCGGGGAGCGGAAAGCCGTTGATACCGCTGCCCGTCAGGTCCACGCCGGGTATCACGGGATAGAATGGACCGCGGCTCTGATAACTTGATATGAACGAGATTTGGAATTTCCCCGGAAGCTGCACAATTCCCGAAACGTTCAAAATGTTGCGCGGCGCCTGCGGCCCATAGTATTGGTTATAGTCACTCAGGTTGTAAATACCGTAAACGCCATCCTGCGCCTGCAGCGCATAAGAAAACTGCAACTGATAACGATGCGCGAAACGCTTGTCCGCCCTCACCAGCAGCCCTAAGTATCGCGACGTGCCTCCACTTGTTATCAGGTTTACCGGACCGTTCGAGCAGGGAGCGTTGGGAACCAACTGCAGCGCCGCCGGACAGGCCGGAATAACCGGCGATTGCACGCCGTTCACGAAGCGGTAGTAATGATTGATGTCCTCATCGCGCTGCGTCAGATGAATGAAGTGCCGGTACACGAGATCGGCCGTGATGGCGAAGTCGTTCGTGATTTGGCGTTGCAAGCCGATGCTGGCATGTTGCGCGCTCGGCGGCACGAAATTGCGGTCGATCAGCTCCGTCCCGGTTTTGAACAGGCCGATAGTCGTGACTGAGAGGTCCTTGTTGGCGGGATTCGGCGGGACCTCCTGCTCCACTGTTGAAATCACCTGCGGCAGAATCGCATACAAATAAGCGCCGGTAAACGCCGTCGGCCCAGTGCTCGTGAAATCGAGGGCTTGGCTGAGCTTGACGCCCGGTATCCCGGGAATGGGATTGGGCACGATGGAGCCCGGCAGGTTCAGGTATCCAGAGCCCAGCGGTCCAATGTAATTGCGCTCGATCAGGCGCAGCTCGATATCGATGGTGTCGTAATAAATGCCGGTGCCCCCGCGCACCACGGTCTTATTGTCCTTTCCCGGCGACCATGCAAAGCCCAGCGCCGGGGTGAAATGAAATGGCGCGTGATTCTCGGGCTTCAGCCCACTGACGCCAAGAAGCGGCTGGAGCCAGGCAGGCTTCGAAAGATCGTGATTCAGCGCGTTCGTTTCATACGTCCACGCGAGACCGTAGTTGACCGTGAAATTCCGTTTCCATTTCCACGTGTCCTGCCAATAAACGTGGATGGTGTTGTCGTGATCCGCGTTCTGTTCCTGAAATGGCGGCGGTTGACTATTGTTGCCGTAGGAGAAATCGAAGCTTTGGAGCGGCAGCTTTAAAACATCGCTCAGCGTCGTATATGTTTTCGGCAATAGCGGCAGCAGTTGCGGCGCGAGTTGCGCCACTTCCTCCGGGGAATAAAGCCGGATCGCCGCCGGCTGGTCGATCGAATAAGTGCCGGTGCCCTTTTGGTACTCCCATTCGCCACCGAACTTCGTGCGGTGGCTGCCCTTTTGCCATGTCATGTTGTCGGCGAAAATGTCGCGCCGCAGCACGCGGCTTTGCGGCGAATTGGTCTGGTTGCCCATCTCGAGCCCGGTACCCTCGACTGTAATGTTTGGGCCGCCCAGGTCGAGACAGCCGGGGCATTGCGCCGTGGTTGGCGGGGCATTGTTGTTGCTCCAATATGTCATGGAGTAGCGGAATTCATTCACCACCGCCGGAGTGATGCTCGAGATAAGCGAGAACACGCCTGAGTCCGCCCAATTCGTGTTGTACACCCATGCGGACGGCAGCGAATTCAGATCGCGCGGCGCGAACGCGTTGTTGCCGTCATGCGAATAGCGGACGAACGCGGTGTTCTTTTCGTTGATGCGATAGTCGAGCCGGAAACCGGCCAGGTTCTGATTGAATGGGCTGGTCGTAATGGTCGAGAAGCTATGGAGCGCCGGATCGTTGGGCAGCGAATCGTAGACGCCGCGCTGGTTATTATGCTCATAATTCACGAAGAAGAACAGCTTGTCTTTCTTTATTGGGCCGCCCAGCCATCCTCCCGTCTGACGGCGCGCGAAAAACGGATCCGGATCGAGCGGATCGCGCTGCAAAGCCGGATACGCGGACATGTTGTGATCGCGGAAGAAGAAGAACGCGCTGCCGTGGAGCTGGTTTGAGCCGGTGCGCGTGACGGCGTTAATGGCGCCGCCAGCTCCGATGCCGGTCGAAAGGTCGAAGTTGACTTCCGAGACCTGGAACTCCTGCACGTCTTCCTGCGAAAAGTTCTGCTGCGTGCCGCCGGTGACGGAGTCTCGAACCGTGGCGCCGTCCACCGTGATGCGCGTCAGATTGGAGTCGCCGCCCAGAATGGAAACGTCGAAGGCGCGGTTATATTGGCCGAGCGCATTGGCCGATACGGTCACGCCAGGTTCGAGAAACGCGAGTTGCAAAAAACTGCGGCCATTCAAAGGGAGGTTTTGGATCTGCTCGCGGTCGACCACGGCATCAATGGCGTGCCGGTCGTATTCGATCTGAGGCGCCGCCGCTTCCACAATGACAACCTCTTTGGTTGCCCCGATCTGAAGATGCATGTCGACGGTAGTGACGGAGCCCGTCTGGACGGTGGCCTGCCGGACCAGCGTGCGAAAACCCGCCAATTCAATCTTGACGTCGTAAACGCCGGCGGGAAGCGATGCTGCCGTGAACACGCCATCGGAGCCGGTCGTGAACGTCCGCGCAAAGCTGGTGGCCGTATTGGTCACCTGCACGACTGCGCCGGGAACCACCGCGCCCGACTCGTCGTAAACCGTCCCCGTTATATCACCGGTGGGGGCTTGGCCGAGAAGGGCGATGCCGGCGAGGAGCGAAACGATGAGTAAGAAACGGAGTCGCATTCGAATCGTCATAAAATTTCCGCCAGTATGCGCTGTACTTCTTCCCGTGGCTCGGGCGCCCGCGTCACCTGCCGCCCCACTACCAGATAATCGGCGCCCGCGGCGATCGCCTCCGCGGGCGTCGCGACGCGTTTCTGATCGCCCGAATCCACCATTTTCGATCGTACGCCCGGCGTCACCAGGATGGTCTCTGGAGTGGTCACGCGCCGCACCAGCGCCGCCTCGAGCGGCGAGCATACGACGCCATCGATGCCGTTTGCAATGGCGTTGCGCGCGCGCAGCAGAACCAGGTCGGCGATGGAGGTCTGGTAACCGAGGTCGGCGAGATCGTGCTGGTTGAAGCTCGTCAGCACGGTCACGGCGAGCAGCTTCAGATCCGCTCCCGCGCGGGCCTCCACCGCGGCTCTCATAATCGAATTATTGCCGTGCACGGTAAGAAAGCGTACGCCGGACGGGGCGATAACCGAAACCGTTCGGCGCACCGTCTCGCTGATGTCGTAGAGTTTCAAATCGAGAAAAACCTGCTTGCCCCCATCCAGGAGCTCGCGCACGAACCCCATTCCTTCGGCGGCGAAGAGCTCCATGCCGATCTTATAAATGCCTACGCAATCGCCAAGCTTGTCAATCAGCGCGCGGGCTTGCGCGGCGCCGTCGTAATCGAGAGCGACGATCAAGGGATTACGGTTCATAACATCCTGACGGGCTTCTCTCCTCTCAAAAACGCGCGGCCGATGCGATACGCGCCCCTATAGGCGCTCTCGAGCATCGCGGCATCGGCTTCGGAGAGCGCGATCAGCAATCCGCCCGATGTTTGCGGATCGTACAGCAGATCCTCGAACTCCGATGCGCCCTCCACGCAGCCCGAAGCGAACTCGCGATTGTTCTTGAGACCCGCCGGGATGGCGCCTTGCCGCGCATAGTCGACGGCTCCGGGGAGAAACTGGACCGCGCGCGAGTCGATTTCGACGGTGATGCCGCTGGCCGCCGCCATCTCGCGCGCATGTCCGATCAGACCAAAACCGGTAATGTCGGTGCATCCGTGGACGTCGACGCGTAGCATCGCTTCGCAGGCCGCGCGATTCAAGGTCAGCATGGACGCGATGGAGGCGTCGACATCGGCTTGGCGGGCGATGCCGCGCTTCAGCGCCGTCGCGATCACGCCCGTGCCCAGGCGCTTGGTCAGCAGCAGCGCATCGCCGGGGTGTGCGCCCGCGTTGGCCTTTATGCGGTCCGGATGAATCGTCCCTGTGACGGCGTAGCCGAACTTGATCTCGTTATCGGCGATGCTGTGGCCACCCAAAATGGAGCATTCGGCTTCGCGCATCTTGTCCGCGCCGCCGCGCACGATTCCTTCAAGAGTCTCCAGATCGCCCTGCGCCGGATAGGCGAGAATGGAGAGCGCCGAGATGGGCCGTCCGCCCATGGCATACACATCGCTGAGCGAATTTGCGGCCGCAATCGCGCCATAAACATACGGGTCGTCGACGATCGGCGTGAAAAAATCAACCGTCTGGACCAGGGCGCACTCCGGCGTCAGCTTGTATACGCCGGCATCGTCGGCAGTATCAAACCCCACCAGCACGTTGCTATTGGCCCAGCGCGGAATGCTCTGGAGCACCCTGTCCAACAACTTTGGACTGAGCTTGGAAGCTCAACCCGCGGCGCGGACGTTGGCGGTCAGCTTTGCCGTCATAGCTACCAGGATACGGGAAGGCGGCCGGGGGGGACTTAAGCTACGTGCCCTTCCAGGGGACGAAGCGAACCACCTTGATGCCGGCCAGGCCCAGCAGCCCGTGTATGGATGTCTCGGCATTGCGTTCAGCCTGATTGAGTATTCCCATGTCAAGCGCGGTTTGACGAGCGGAGGCTAGTCCCTCAAGCCGGGCGCGCTGCTCCAGATCGAGGCTATAGGGAACCCATGGCGTCCACCAGGTTTTTTGGCGATCCCAGACCTTGGTGTCTTTCTCGTCGATGGCGAGGTTGAGAATCTTCGGCTCGGGCAAGCGCACGACGACCGCATCGGACCGCACCGCGACGTCATCCGGGTGCATGCCCGCCAGATCGACGCCGGCATCCACATGCGCCTGCACGATCAGCAGGATGGAGTCGGAGCCGACTGGATATGCCTGGTCTCTAAGCCCCACGACCTTTTGGATGGTATACCGGACCGTCGCAAGCTGGTTGAGCTGTTGCACGCGCACGAGAATATCCGGCGCTCCGAACGAAGGCCGCCGCCGCAGCGTCCATGCCGCGATCAGAAGCAGGGCGGCGATGACGAGAGCGGCTGCGATCGCCGCGCGGCGGGACAACGGCATGTCACTCCGAGTGTATCGCCGAACGCTGCGAGCGCCGGGCGATCGCCGTGAGGCTGTCGTTTTCAGCCCAACACTCACCGCCCTTCGGCGCAGCCGCCCGCGCGGATCGCCACCCTCGCGATCATACAGCTACTCCGCCGTGCATCACATCTCATCTCAGAGCGCGGGCGGCAGGAGGGCGTGGCGTGGCGGCGGCATCCGAATCGCTACGATGAAGTCGTGCCGGCAGGGGGCGGGCCAAGGAGGACAGTTGATACATGAAATTTTGCCGGTGGGGATATTGCGGTGCAATTGCTCCATTTTCGGCGATGAGGGTACTCGCGAGGCGATTGTGGTCGATCCAGGGGACGACATCGCGGATATCTTCGGAGTGCTGGCGCGCCATCGCTTGAAGGTTACGGCCATTGTGATTACCCACGCGCATATCGATCATGTGGGCGGCGCGGCAAAGCTCAAGGCCGCCACCGGGGCGCCGGTTTATATGAATGAGAACGATCTGGAACTCTACGACGCGCTGGAGATGCAGGCTGCGTGGTTGGGAGTAGAGACGCCCCCGCGCACCGCCGTCGATGTGAATGCGCGCGAAGGAGACAAACTCACTCTGGCCGCGGCGGATTTTCTTATTCTTGAAACGCCGGGACATACGCAAGGCAGCATCGGCGTTTGGATCCCGGCGGAAAATAAGCTCATTGCGGGCGATACATTATTTCGCGACAGTATCGGTAGAACGGACCTCCCGGGCGGCGATGGGCGGCTCATTCTCCGGTCGATTGCGGATAAGCTGCTGGCGTTGCCGGACGAGGGGATCGTGGTTCCGGGACATGGACCGAATACTACGATTGGGCGGGAGCGCGCGGTCAATCCGTTCTTGCGGGGCCTCTAACTCGGAAATGGTGACGGTCAGAAATGGAGCCCTAATTCCGCCGTGAAGGTGCGGGGACTTACGAAGTGCGTACCGCTGAAGGTAGATAGGAAGTTATATAGGGCGGCATCGTTAGTAATATTGACGGCGGTAAGTTGCAGGCTCCACTTTACCCTGTCGGTATGGAATAAGTTGTCGATACCGGCGCCCACGTCGAAGATATTGCGCGGGGCGATGCGCGGCGGATTGGTGTCCGCATTGAACGTGCCGGGGGCGGGAATGCGAAGCCGGGTGGCGCCATAAGTGGGGCTATTACACGTCGTGATCGGCGATGTAAGCGTGGCGTACGTTGCGCCGCAGTAGAAACCGATCTCTTGCTGCTGATCGGCGGTGAGATTAAGCGCGCTGGCTAGGTCAGGCACATTGCCGGCGACCAGGCCGCTCTCATAACGCCACGTGAACGAAAACCACGGCGCGTTTTTCGATTTTTGATAGCGCACATTAGTAGTCTGCTCCAGCGCCTCGTCATGGTCGATGCGAAAGACGCCTTGGTTAACCGGCGAGTTGAAGATTAAGCCGCCAATTTCGGGTCCGAAGAAGCGCGCGCGTGTGTGTCCCAGAGACGTGAACGCCTGAAATCCGTGGTAATTGGCGAGCGTGACGCGCAGCGATACGCCGTCGACCTTCGATTTCCGCCATTCGATCGGAAACGTGATGGGAGTGTTGAACAGAGTATCGAAGTCGTACGCGTTCGTAGTGTACTTCCAGAAGTAATTTGAGTCTACGACGAGGTACTTGCCCAAACCCTGTTGTAATCCGGTCTGGTACTGATTGCGGCGGCCCGGGGTGAGAGCACTTTCGCCATATGCTCCGAACGCGTTGGCTTGCAGGCCGCCTATGCCCGTGGAGCTCGATAAGATCAGATTCTCGTTATAAGGCGTTTCGAAAAAGCGCGAATAAGAAGCGCGGAAAACAGTTGAAGTCGGTCGATACAGATATGACACGCCGATTCGCGGTTCGATGGCCGAATCCTGAGTAAGACCGCGGTAAATGTCACCGCGCAAACCGCCCATGATAGTAAGTCCGCCGAGCGTGATTGTGTCTTGGGCGAAGAACCCGTATTCTTTGATATCGGTGTGACCGTGAAATTGTAGCGGGCTGCCTCTGCGCGTCAGATCGAACGGCAGCAGGCCCGGCTGGAAATTAGGATTCGTTACCGATCCCGCGGCGGAGCAGGCTTCCGCGTTCTGCGCGGCATCAATACAGGGGGCGTTGAAATTCGGGTCCGTGATTCCGAGGCCGAAGTTCTCGGTGAGAATGTTGTGCATCATCTGCACTCCGAACTTAGCGTTGTTTATTCCCTTCAGATAGGACACGTCGGCATTTACTCCGGTGTTCGCCAAGCGGCGATCCTGCGAGACGGTCGCCGGAAGATCGTTGAAGGGATCGCGGCTCGGGAAATACTGGACATGATCGATGCGAAAGTAAGGGCTGACCGTGAGAATCGTCGTGGGACCTAGCAGATGTGTCCAACTAGGGGATAAATTGAGGGTCTTGACTTGTTGGCGTTGATCCTGAGCGGAGAACTGCTGGTCGTATGTGTTGGGGATCTGAAACCAGGAGCGGGCCAGAAACATATTCAAGTGCAGCGTGTCTTGCGGACCGGCCTGGTAATCGAAACGATCGAAGACCTTCTCATTATTGCCGATGTCGTGCAGCGGACTAAATTCGGGAGAATCGAGATAGCGGCCCGATCGCGATCCTTCGAGATCGAAAAAATTCCCGAATTTCGCGTTTCCGTCGCCGAACGTGAAGCGTTCCGCCGTGGTCCCGAACGAGCCATAACTTGCGCTGAGGCTGCCGAAAGGCTTTGCGGCGTTCAAGCCCGACTTAGTGACCGCGGTCACAACCAAGCTGGCCTTGTCGCCGTATTCGGGCGGGGGCGCGCCCGAAACCGCCTCGAACGATTGAATGGAATCCAGCGGCATCTGATTAGTCGCCTGTTTATTCTGCTGGTTGGTAATAGGCTGGTTGTCGATTGAGTATTGCGTGTCGGCATGGTCTCCGAGCGGATGAATAAAACCGTCGGAGTCCTTCACGACGCCGGGCACCGAAAGCGCAATCACATCGGTGACCCCTTGTCCGACGCCTTGCATCGGTAGCCGCGAGATGAGACTGCTGTCGATGTCGGTGTGCGCCATGGGCACGCTCTCGACGATATCGTTGTTGTCGGAATGGACCTCGACGGTGGTCGCTTCAGAAGCGAGTTGCAGCGGCACAGTGACGCTCACGGGAACCGTCGATCGCAGAGTGACATCCTGCGCGGCGCTTTGAAAGCCGTTGGCGGATATTTCTAGATGATAGTTATGTTGCGGTATGGATGTCAGGTGCGCGGCCCCGCCGGCATCGGTGGTCACGGTCTTCTCGTAACCCGTAACGGCATTCGAGAGCTTCACCGTGGCGCCTGGAATGACGGCTCCGCTCGGATCGGTTACGGTAACGTTTAACGTGCTCGAACCCGCGCTCGTCTGCCCGGGAGCGAATGCCACCAAGCTTCCGGGAACGAGGCACGCCGCAAACACAAATTTCGACAGAAACACTGCTAATCTCCCTTAATAGACGCTTCTCGAAGCGAACACGCGGCGAAATTGGCTACGAGAATTGAGGAGGAGCGCGGGAGGTGGATGCGACGGAACGCGCCTCGACCGGACGGCCGCTCTCTTCGGGGAATTGCCGCCATTCGCGCTCCGCCGAGGGCGCGACTTGGGCGGCAGCGGCGGGCTCGATCCACGGAAGCTGCCCGAAGTGACAAAGAACGCAACAGTGAGAAGAACGCTCGCTGTGCTCGTGCGCGCCGCAGGTAACGCCAACCGAAACCATGAGCGTACAGGCGATAACTATGAATGCGAGAGAATTCCGGAGCGCCGTTGACTTCTTTGCGGCCATTCTAGCTTACCCGATTATAACAGCCGGCCTGCCGGTATATGGCGCTGCATTGGGCGTGAAAGGCGGCCGTGGGCTGGGCAGCGGCGTCTTGCGAGCTCGTTTTATTTGCCCGTCATAATGCCACGCGGGTACATTCGAAAGCCGGCCCGCAAACGGGAAGAGTATGCTGAAGGAGCTAAAACATCTCGCAGCCCTTCTCGCCTATATATAGGTTGCCCATGTCGCAATCGGGGCCGGCGATCGCTCGATGTCGTGGTTGCATGATTTCCACGCCGGCCAGGACCCGCGCTTCAAGCAGACCGGGGGAGCATCCGAGGCGCGGTAATGTGACCAGTCGATTTGAGCGCGCATTTTCCCTCGTGAGCCTCTCATGCACCGAGTGCGTACCGTGCTGTTGCCTTAATCAAGTTGGTATACTCGACGAAGCGTGGCGGATGGTGTGAAGAGGATGGCGTGAAGAGTGCGCCCGAAGCGATCGGTCCGGCTTGATGACCCGCTACTTCACCCTGCAAGAGGCGCGGCAGCTTCTGCCCGAAATTGAAGCGGCGATTCGCGAGGCCATGGGGTTGAAAGCCGAGTACCAGCGCGCCGAAGCGGAGTTGAGAGCCGGGATTGAACGGATCGCGATGCTGGGCGGCGTCGATCTGGACCGCGTAGCTTTTCTGGAACGGCGCTCGCGGCGAGAAGCAATCGCCACGAGGTTGAAGGAGCTCATCGACGGTATTCAGGGATTGGGTTGCTTGGTGAAGGACTTGGATATCGGCCTGATCGATTTTCCGTCGCTATACCGCGGCGAGGAAGTTTACCTCTGCTGGAAACTCGGCGAAGATGGAATCGCATTTTGGCACGGCGTGGAGGAAGGCTACAGCGGCCGCAAACCGATCGACCGGGAATTTCTCGACAATCACCGTGGCGGCGGGCGCGAGCCGCGCAATTGACACTGTTCGCGCGCCGCCATTACACTAGCTTCAGCACCGCACGCCCATACAGCGCGAAATGCTGATCGCCAGAGAGTTCATCGCCTACTTATCCCGCCAGCTCGTTCGCAGACTGACGCCCCAGACCATCGAGACGTCCGATCCGCAGGCCGCCGCCACCATCATCGCGGGTATCGTCGAAGACGAGCTGGCGGTGGAGGATCGCTTGAACGACGAAGTCCGCGATTTGTTAAGTGAATATAGCGAGTACATGCGGCGCGAAAACGTCAGCTACCAGGAGATGTTCCGCCGCATCAAAAATACGCTTATCTCGCAGCGCAAGGTGATTCGCGCCTCGGGACGCGATACCGGCGACAACATGAAGCTGTCAAGGGACAAAATCAACGACATCTCGCACAAACTGGTCGCTGAATTCAGGAAATCGCGAGACTTCCGGCTGAAAAGGGACCAGAACGACGTGCGGCTCGCGGTGGTGAAGGCAATGACAGAGCTGCTGACGATGGAAGAGAAGGTGGACCGCGCGTCGCGCACGAAGATCCGGACGCAGAAGAAGGACATACCCGAGGGGACCGAGGAGTGGGACCTGCTGCACCGGCGCTACTACGCCGAGGAGTTGAAGAAGCTCGGCATCGATCTAAACCGTTAGGCGGCACGAAATGTCCGCCATCGTGGTAGTGGGAAGCCTCAACATGGATTTCGTGGTGCGCGTGGAGCGGCTGCCCGCGCCCGGCGAAACCGCGCTGGGCCGGGATTTCCAGATGCTGCCCGGCGGAAAGGGCGGCAACCAGGCGTGCGCGGCGGCGAAGCTCGGCGGCGATCGCTTGAGCACGCGAATGATCGGGCGCGTCGGCTACGACCTTTTCGGCGACCATCTGAAAGCGAGCCTGTCGGCGGCCGGCGTAGACGTCGGCGCGGTACACGCAACGCGGTCGCAAGCAAGCGGCGTGGCCCTGATCTGGGTAGATCGAGCGGGGCAGAACTCAATCGTAGTGGCGGCGGGGGCGAACGGGGCTTTAGCGGCAGCGGATGTGGAGGCGATGCGGCTGGCATTGCGAGGGGCTCGCTTTGCCCTCTTCCAGCTCGAAACTCCGCTCGACACTGTAGCGGCGGCCCTGAAGCTGGCGCATGAGGAACGCGTCCGGACGATGCTCGACCCGGCGCCGGCGCGCGAGCTGTCCACGGAGATGCTGCGGACAGTCGATATCTTGACGCCCAACGAGACTGAAGCGTCGATTCTCCTGCATCAAGCGCCGTCGCGATTCAGCAAGGAAGAAGCTCCGCGGGTCGCGCGGCGGCTGCGCGAGTTGGGGGCGCACGCCGTTGTATTGAAGCTGGGCGATCGAGGCTGCTTTTACTTGGATGACGCGAGCGAGATCTTCAGCCCGGCGATACCGGTGACGGCGCGAGACGCGACCGCGGCCGGCGATGTTTTTAACGCGGCGCTCGCGGTGGCGCTGGCGGAACATAAACCGCTCGGCGAGGCGCTGCGATTCGCGAATGCGGCGGCGGCGATCTCCGTCACGCGCGATGGCGCGCAGAGCTCCGTGCCCACGCGCGCCGAGGTGGACGAGCTTCTGAGCCGATAGACGACGTAATCTTCATTCGCATACGCAGGCGTTAAAGCCGCGATTGTGTTCCGCTTCTGGAGCACCGCGTAATCGATCCCGAGCGCGCCGAAGCGGTTCAGGTTGGCCGCGACATCGCGACCCGTCATGGTCGCCCGCCAGCGAGTCCACCATTCTTCGGCGAGAGAGCGGAAATAATTAACTTGGCCGCCGGCTTTCCAATCGACATATACGGCGCGCACGGCTTCGGCGCGGAAGCGCCCCGGATAGAGGGCCCGGCCGGCATCGGGAAACAGGAACATCGCATTTTTCGAAGTGTTTGCGCGCGCGTATTGGACAAGTTCGCCTAGCTCCCTCGTATGCGGGCGGGGATAATTTTCGACGCCTCCGAGATAGGGGATTGCGAAGTAAGGTATGATCGCGGCCGCCCCCAGCGCCGCGATGGCGATTCTTCCCCGCGCGATCGCCACAGCGCCGCTGGCCAACCCCGCTAGCGCGAAAGCAAGCAGCAGACGTGGCGCGGTGATATCGAAGAGAACGGTCTGCAACGGTATCGCGAACACCAGGGCAAACCACAAGATCGATTCCCACCAAGCCTTTCTTTCCATGGCGCGCGCAGCAGCGGCCGCCGCGAGGATCACGGCGAATGCGGTCACGAACACAAGCGAACGAGCGGGCTGGACCTGCGGCATCAGCGCCCACTTCAGATTCTCGGTCAGCAAATACGATAAAGGCACGCTCAGAATGCCGATTGACGGCAGCACGATGGCGAAGATACGGCCACGGCCGGGGCGGAGGCGCAGCAATGAGGCCAAGGCCGCGGCCCACAGGAACAGATATTGCCACATGAGGGAGCCGGCCCAGGTTGAGACCCAGTTGTACGAGGCTCGAATGCGTTCGATTTTCTCCCATTCCGGATCAATGCGCGCAAAGAACGGCTGCGCCTCGGTGGCGCCCGCCTGAAATCGCGATACCCCGAGAAGGATAAGGCATGCGGCCGCGAACGGGAGCAACATCTTATAATCGCGGCGTCTTATGGAAATGACGAAGAGAACGATCCAGACGGGAATCGTGGACGGCGCCTGATACAGAAACGCGAGGGCTGCCGAGCAGGCGGCGGGCAACATCGCCCCGCGCGAGGCCAAGCCAATAGAGAGAAACAGCAACCCGAGCGCGAAGCCGCGCGGGACCGGCTCGTACTCAAATGTCAGCACGGCGGGACCGGCGATCGTGGCGCCTAAGCCAAAGCATGCAACCGTGAGCGCCGCAGCGGGGCGCGAGAGGTCAAACGATCTCGCCAGCAAATACGCTCCCAGAAGTTCTAGCGCGCGGAAAACGATTTGCTCCGCCAGCAGCAGCGCTTCGAACGTCATCCCCGTTGCCCAGCGCAGCGCGATGGCGCTCTCGTCATAAATTGTGAAAGAAAGGTGCGGCTTGGAAGCGATCAGATCGCGCTGCAGAGCGGAAGGGTCCCAAATGCGCTCCAGCATGGGCATATAAATTTGCGTATCCTGCTGCAGCCAGGTGTGGCCGGGAAACTGCAAAAAACCGAGGAGCGTGAGGGCGGCAATAACAGCGACGACAGCGGCGCGCTGGCGCGTCATTTCGCCGGAGTTTTGTCCAACTGCTGCTTGGCCCAAATGCGATTCGGATTCAGCTCGACCGCTTTCGTCAGAGCGTTGCGGGCCTCCGCGTTCTTGTTTTCCTTGCGTAGAGCAATGCCCAGCCAGAGATAAGCGTCGCCCGATTGCGAATCCAATTGAATGGCCTTTTGGAAATCCTTGATGGCGAGTTCGACTCCGCCCCCGAGGGCCGCCGGCAAATAGTAGTTTCCCACGCCATGGCTCAGATAATTCGCCGCGGCCTTCGGGTCCAGTTCGATGGCCCTGTTCAACTCCGAAAGCGCGCAGTTGCCGTATTTGAGCGCGGCCAAGCCGTTGCTCGATATCATCTGGCCGCACAGCGTACCCCGGATGCGGTGATACTCGGCGGAATCGGGCTTCAGGTTGGTAGCCTTTTCGGCGGCTTGAATTCCAGCTTCCGCGTGGGTTTTGGCCTGCGCCTTGTCCTTGACCTCGATCGCAACTTCCGC
The DNA here is from genome assembly GCA_963838885.1 of Bryobacterales bacterium. GTDB lineage: Bacteria > Acidobacteriota > Terriglobia > Bryobacterales > Bryobacteraceae > JAICMB01. Next base: position 50,294 of record CAWITB010000032.1, read on the forward strand.
CGCATACGATTCGGCCAAGGCCATGCGATATTGCGCCGCCGCGTCGTTGGGCTGCTTGTCCGCCGCTGACCGAAACTCGGTGGCCATCTTATCCAGCGCGGCGCGGTCCTGCTTGTCGCGGGCTTGTTGCAAATCCGGTAATCCGGCTACGGTGGCGGACGCTCCGGCCGTCGCAAGTACGAAGAGGACAAGGCGCATTGACATCATTATCCTATCGACGAACGGGCCGCCGGTCGCAGTACAATCTGTTTTATGAAAGTTGGGGATAGCGCTTTTGTTTCCGGTTATGTTACGCAGGACAAATTCATACTGGGGCGAACGCTGCAGGCCATCGAAGAGATTTTAGGCTTCGAGCGCGGCCGCTTCCGGCAAGGCATTTCGGTCCTGGCGCTCGATCGTTCGCCATTGAAAAACGAGTTTCAGCTTGCCGCCTATTCGATGATCGCGGAGCATAAGTTCCAGCTTCCGGCGGATCTCAATATCGATAAGGTCAAGGAGAACGCGGCGGCGGCATGGTCGCTGACGGGGCCGGACCGGCTGGTCAAAGTGCTCGCGGAAATTCGGCACGATCCCAAGCTCCCGCTGGACGAGCAATATCCTCCCGGACAAGGCGCGCCGCAGTGGAAATTGCTGACCCGAATTCCAGCCACCTGCGTCGCCGTGGTCACCGGGTATCCGGGCGCCCGCTATCGACTCGCCGACGCGGCGCGGGCTTAGACGAACATGGAATCCGTTACGCTTCAGACTGAGGCGCCCGCTCTCACGCCGGAGCGGATCATCTCGACCGCGCTGGGTTTCTGGCCAGCCAAAACACTGCTCAGCGCCATTGAGCTGGGACTGTTTACGGAACTCGCCAAGGGACCGCTCGCGCTCGAGGAATTGAGGGATCGCCTGGGCGTTCACGAGCGCTCCGCGCGCGATTTTTTCGACGCCTTGACCGCGCTCGGAATGCTACAGCGCGAGGGCTCCGTTTATTCGAACACGCCCGAAACGGATCTCTTTCTCGACCGCGCCAAGCCGAGCTACGCCGGCGGCCTGCTCGAAATGGCCAACGCCCGTTTATATCCGTTCTGGGGAAGCCTGACGGAAGCTCTGCGAACGGGTCGCCCACAGAGCGAGACGAAAGGCGGCGATCCTTTTATCGACCTCTATGCGGATCCGGCGCGCCTGCGCAGCGTTCTTGTCGGCCATGACCGGGCTGACCGCCGGCAACCGCCCGCATTCTGGCGCGCCGGTTTCCTTGGCGCGAATACCAGACCTTCTGCGACATCGGTACGGCACAGGGCGCCATGCCGGTGGGAATTGCGCTCGCGCATCCGCACTTATCGGGATACGGCTTCGATTTGCCGGTGGTGAAGCCGATCTTTGAAGAATACGTCGCATCGTTCGGACTCAAAGACCGCGTGCAATTTCGCGCCGGAGATTTTTTCCGCGATCCGTTGCCGCGAGCGGACGTGCTCGTCATGGGCCGCATCCTTCACGATTGGGGCTTGGACGACAAACGCATGCTGCTCCGCAAAGCCTATGAAGCCCTGCCGCCCGGCGGATCCCTGATCGTCATTGAAGCGCTCATCGACGACGAGCGGCGGCACAACGCGTTCGGGCTGCTCATGAGTCTCAATATGCTGATTGAGACCAGCGCTGGTTTCGACTATACCGGCGCCGATTGCAGCGGCTGGATGCGTGAAGCCGGCTTTAGCGGCACGCGCGTAGAGCGCCTTGGCGGGACTGGACTCCATGGTCGTCGCAATCAAGTAGACTCAGCCCAGATCCCGCAGAGCCGCCTTCGCCGCATAATATCCGCACATGCCGTGGACGCCTCCCCCGGGCGGACTTGCCGCCGAACAGATGTAGACTCTTTTGGCGGAAGTGCGGTAAAGCCGGATAGAGGGGCGCACAAACAATTGCGAAAGATCCTGCGCGCCTCCGTTGATGTCGCCCGCCGGCGTAGTTGGCGTTGTACTGTTCCATTTCGGCGGCCGTGAAGGTATGGCGGGCCAGAATCGTTTCGCGAAACCCCGGCGCGAAACGCTCGATCTGATTCTCCATGCGCTCGAGAAAGCTCTCGCGCGACCCGTTAGGCACGTGGCAATAGGCCCACGCAGTGTGCCGGCCGGCGGGCGCGCGCGAAGGATCGAAGAGGCTTGGCTGCGCCAGCAGCACGAACGGACGTTCAGAGTGTTCCCCGCTCCAGGCGGCGCGCTCCGATGCGGCGATCTCTTCCATGCTCCCTCCCACGTGCACCGTGGCCGCCCGGGCGCAGCAGGCCTCCTTCCACGGAATCGGCGCCCCCAGCGCCCAATCGACTTTAAAGACGCCCGGACCATAACGGTAGCGTTCAAGACAATGCCGGTACCGGGGCGTGAAGCGGTGGCCCGCGATGCGCAGCAATTCGCGCGGCGTCACATCGCAAAGCACGGCCGTCGCGCTCGCGAATTCGTCGATGTTGTCCACGCGCGCGTTACACTCGATCTCGCCGCCCAGCGCGCGAAGATACGAGCACAGCGCCTTCGCCACCGATTGAGATCCGCCCCGCGCGATCGGCCAGCCCACCGCGTGCGCCAGCATTCCTAGCACCAGTCCGAATGCCGCCGTACCCGGCTTATCGAGCGGCAGAAGCGAATGTCCCGCAATGCCCGCGAATAAGGCGCGCGCCCGTTCGCCATCGAACCAACTGCGTGCGAACGATTCCGCCGAACGAATCGCCTGCGCTCCGAACGCCGCGATCTTGAGGGGATGCCGGGGAAAATGAAGCGGCGCCAAAAACTCTTCAATCAGCGTTTCCCAGCGCTCCACGAAGGGCGTCACGACGCTGCGGTAAGCCGCTGCGTCCGCGCCCAGTCCGCAGCGCCGTTCGATCGATCGAGCGCTCCAGCCGAATGGCCTCGCCCCCGTCAAGGGGATGCGCCAGCGGCGCCGCGGGATGAATCCATTCCAGGCCATATTCCGCCAGCGGCAGCGTCCGAAAAACGGGCGATGCCAACGCCATCGGATGCACCGCCGAGCAGACGTCGTGAAGGAAGCCCGGCAAAGTTAACTCCGCGGTGCGCGTGCCGCCGCCGGGGGTCGCGGCTGCTTCCATCACGCGCACCTTCAGTCCCGCCCGCGCCAGAACGATGGCCGCGGTCAGCCCGTTGGGACCGGACCCGATGATCGCTGCGTCGTAAGCTCCCACGCGAGTATAACCGCCGTATTCATGTTAGCCGCGGCCAGCGCAGGCACGCTCCCATGCGGTCCAACAGTTGATCTGTCGTGCGTCAGCGCGGCCTCGAAGGAATCGAAAACTCCCTGTACGACTCGATTTTCCAGTCCCCGCCCACGCGCACAAAGATAAAGGTGCAAGACCACCTGCGCGAGTCGCCCATCATTGGTGAAGAATCGCTCTCGATCGCGTCCGCTACCGCTACGCCGGGTCGGATAAACCGTATTTTCTGAACCTTCATCGCGAGCGGCATGCGCTCGTCCCAAGGCAGCCTCTTCGGAGGAGCCTGCCTGATGGCTGCCGCGGCTGCAATGGGAGCGGCTCCATCCACGCCATAGTCGCCGTCTTTGGCAAACATCGCGACGAGCCGGCCGAAATCGTTCACCGCCGTTGCCGAGTTGAACTCCGAGAGCAGCTTCTCGATTACGCTTTTATCGCCGCCCGCGTCCGGAGCGCACCAAGCGAGGACGGCCGCGGCCAGCACTGTCACCACAAATCGATTCATTGAACGAGGAATGCTCTCATTGGCCGCTTCCTTTCAAACCCTCCCCGAATCTACCTCCCCCGTCCGCGCGAGACCGCCCGCGCCACTTTCACCGCCAGTTCGTTCTCCCGTATTTCCTCCGCCCCCAGCGGCAGCGCCAGCGACCAGTTCGGCCATTGATCGTTCAGCGTCGCCGGCATATTCGGCCGCTCCTCCACCCCCAGCGCGTCCTCCACCGATGCCGTCAGAATTCGCGACGGAGCGGTGGCCAGCGATTCGTACGCGCGCACGACGACGTCCGCCACGGTCGGATGCGGGATATCCTCCACCATCTCTCGAAGCTTCCGCTGCCATTGCGCCTGACCTTCCTCGTTCGGCTGCATTCCAATCCGCTTTTGCGCCTCGACGTCGCTGCCGGTCCATACGCCCGCGATGGTCGGTAGATCGTGGGTGCTCACCGCCGCCAGCGCCTGCACCGGGAATCTCGATGGCGCGGTCTCCTCGAACCACAGCAGCCGGTATGACAGCACGCCATTTGCCGCCAGCTTCTCCCTCACCCCGTCTTCCACCGTCCCAAGATCTTCGCCCACGACAAACGCCCGCGCGCGGTGACTCTCGAGCGCCACGATCGCGAGCATCTCGTCCGCGTTGTAGCGCACGTATGCGCCGCGCCGCGGTCCTTTCCCAACCGGAATCCAATACAGCCGGAACAATCCCATGACATGGTCGATCCGCAAACCGCCCGCATGACGCATCCCCGCGCGGATGGTCCGAATGAACGGTTCGTATCCCGCCGCGCGAAGCTGCCGCGGCGCAAAGGGCGGCAGTCCCCAATCCTGACCCTTGGTGTTGAACTCATCCGGCGGCGCCCCCACCGATACGTTCTGCGCCAGAATGTCCTGCCATAACCACGCATCGGCGCCATCGGGATCGACCCCGATCGGCAAATCCTGCATGATCGCGAGCGGCTCCGACGCGCGCGCCAGTTGGCGGTCGAGCTGCCACTGCATCCACATATAAAACCGGACGCGATCGTCCGCTTGCGCCGCCACGCGGCCGACTCCCGCCGCCGCCGGATGCCGGAATTCTTGCGGCCAGCGCTGCCAACCCCGGCCGTATTGCTCCGTAAGAACGCAGAACCTCGCGAATTTCCGGAGATCGTCCCCTTCTCGCGCGCGGTAATCGTCGAACTCCGCATTCGCTCCGAACCTGGCCCACAACATCTCGAGCGCGGCCATTTTCAGACGATAAATCGAGTCCCGGTCGATAATGCGATCCTCGTTGAGCGCCCGCCCCGCCTTGTCGAGCCGCTCCAGATCCTGGCCGAGCTCGCGCGCGCCCTCGATTTCCTCAATGCGCAGATACAGCGGATTGCGAAAACGGCGGCTGCTCGGGAAATATGGACTGGCGTTCTGCGGCAGCCCCGGCGTGGCGGCGCCCAGTGGGTTCAGCATCACGACGCCCGCGCCCAAATCGCGCGCCGACCACTCCGCGAATTCGCGCAGGTCCGCGAGATCCCCCATACCCCAGCTTTGGCGCGACCGCAGCGCATACAATTGCAGCGCCCAGCCCCAGGTATGCAGGCGGCTGGGCAAATAACACCGCCGCGGCGCCACAATGACGCGCCTCGCTGCCCCATCCTCCGATCGCAGCCAATGGTAGCCGGCCGGCAAATCGTGGGGCAGCGCGCCATCGATCTGCAATATTTCGCCCGCTTCCAATTCCAGCTCCGCCCGGCCCTGAAGCGTCGCGTGTTCGCCTTCCCGAAGCACCATCACGCCGTCGCTCTCGCGCTCCGGCCGCCCCTCGCGCTCACCCGCTCCCATCGCCGTGCGTAGTGCCGCCAAGGTCTCGGCGCTTACGTCATGCCAGCGGCCCTGCGCGTCGCAATATCGATGGTCTATCCCCATTTCATCGGTCTGAACTCGATCGTGATCGTGCATTGTTTGTTTATCGCGGTTATTTAATCGCGAGTCAGTAAGGCCATCGGGAAGGAGCGCAGCAGCGCCGCAAGGGACAGCTCGCCGCCCTCGAAGCTTTCGTCGCTCAACACGTTTCGCCAGCTCCCCCGGTCGAGCGCGATGACCGTATCGCCCCAGTTGCCGTCCAACCTTAACACGAGCCTCGGAACCACCGTCACCACCTCGCCGCCCCGCCGGAATGCCACCACGTGATCGGCTTTCTCTCCGCGCGCGCAAAGCGGTTCATACAGGCCATCACAGCCGAAAACGCCGGGCCGCCTTTGTCTCAAGTCGAGCGCGCGCTTCGTCAACCACAGCTTCGGCAACCCCTCATCGGCGCGCTCCATGACTTCCCGCGCCGAAAGGTCCTTCAGCTCGCCGAGCAAGCGGCGGCGCAGTTCATAATCCACCGGCCGCCGATTATCCGGGTCCACCAGACTGAGGTCCCACAGCTCCGTCCCCTGGTAGAAATCGGGCGACCCGGGGGCCGTCAGCTTCAGCAGCGTCTGCGCCAGCGAGTTTACCCGGCCGGGCCAGATCAACGGCGCCGTGAACGCCTCCATGTCGCGCATGAATTCCGCATCTTTGAAAAGAGCTTCGACGAACCCGCGCAGCGCCTCGTCGTAAGCCGCGTTGCGCTCTGTCCAGGAGGTGTGCGTTTTCGCTTCGCGCGACGATTTCTCCATGTAGTTCGCCATGCGCTCGCTGTCGATGGGCCACGCTCCGAACAGTGTCTGGTAAAGCAGGTACTCCATATTGCGATCGGGAAAACCGGCGCGCTTATGCCGCTCGTTGTGCGCCGCCCAACGCCTCGCCGCTTCCATCCACTTTTGAGGCATCTCTGAAATCAGGCTGATGCGCGCGCGCACGTCCTCGCTGCGCTTGGTGTCGTGCGTCGAGGTCGCCAGCATCGCTTCCGGCCATTTCTCGAACGATTCTTTCGAAAGTTCGTGAAATTTCCGCGCCCCTATCCCAAAGCAGCCCGGATCGCCTCCCACCTCATTTAGCGAAACCAACCGGTTGTACACATAGAAGGTCGTGTCTTCCACCCCCTTCGCCATCACCGGGCTGGTGAACTGCTCGAAGCGCATCACAAATTCGCACTCCTTGTCGCCTCGCGTTTCGAGCGCCAACACGGATCGGATAAAATCGAACAAATCGCCGGCCAGGTCCGGGCGATGCGCCTTCGCGCGCTCCACCGCTGCGTCGATGTAGCGAATATCCTCCTCGCTCACGCGCCCTCTGTCCGCATCCACGTAGGTCCGGTACACCGGAAAGCACGCGATCAGCTCGCGCAGCGCCTGATGGATGTCGTGCCGCGTGAAATCGCGATAGCGGCGGTGACCTTCGCACACCGCCAGAAACTGCGCCGTGAGCTGGTTGACGTCGCTGCCCAAAGACTCCCGCATCACCTGATGCTTGCGATCGCGAACGATTTCTTCAAGGTCCGCCCATTCTCCCGTGAACTCCTTGTAGCATTCCGTTAGCGTCTTCTCCGCCGCCCGATCCACGAACAGCCATCCCGCGCGATACAGAAAATCGTAGCCCGTGGTTCCCGCCACGGGCCACGACTCCCGCAGTCGTTCTCCGGGTTCGAGGATCTTCTCCGCGACGATCCAAGCCTCCGGAGCCGCCGCGCGCAGGCGCTCAAAATACGTCTGCGGATCCCTCAACCCATCGGGATGATCCACGCGCAGCCCCTCGATCTCGCCGCGGCGCACCCAATCGAGCACCAACCTGTGCGCCTCGCGAAAAACGCGTTCATCCTGCATGCGCAGCCCGGCCAGCGTATTGATGTCGAAAAAGCGCCGGTAGCCGAGGTCGCGTCCCGCCGTTCTCCAGTAGGCCAGACGGTAGTTCTGATTCGTGATAATCGCGTCCAACGCGTCGAAATCCATGTTCACGCGCTCCAATTCCCGCGCGATGGCCTGCGCTACCTCCGGCCTCGCCTCGCATAATTCGACCAGATAACGTGCGATGACTTCCTTATCGCGATGGCGCCGCTCCTTACTCGCCGCATCGGTCCACGTCGGACGAGGCAGCCGCGTCAAGCTATCGGCCAAAAACAAGAGATCGTCCGACCCGCAACGCTCCGCCGCCGCCGAAATTAGCGGCGCCACGGAAGCCGGCGCGACCGGATAGGCGTGTTCGTGATAGCGGATCACGAATTTGCCCCCCTCCCGTTCCAATTTCAGCTCTCCCGCCTCCAGCACGCGCCCATACTGATCGCCCAAAATCGGGATCAGAACGGTATTGCGCAGCTTGCTCTCCGGCGGGTCCCATTCCACATCGAAAAAATCCGCGTACTCGCTCGACGGCCCATTCTCCAATACGTCCCACCACAAAATATTCGCGCGCGTTCCGATCGCCATGTGGTTCGGTACGATATCGAGCACCTGCCCCAGCCCCAGCTCCCGCAATTTCTCGTTGAACCGCCGCAGCCCCCGCTCCCCGCCCAGTTCTTCGTTCACGCGGTTGTGATTCACGACGTCGTAGCCGTGCATGCTCCCCTTGGCCGCTTGCAGATACGGCGAGCAATAAACGTGCGTGATCCCCAGATCTTTCAGATACCCGCAAATGCCGATGGCGTCTTCAAACGTGAAGTTCGCGTGAAGCTGCAGCCGGTACGTCGCGCCAGGAGCGGCCATCTTTTGATCCTACAAGCCCCGCGCCTTCGCCCGCGTGAATCGGTCGCAACCGCTACAAGCGCCCAAAAGCTAACCGCGGGAGAGAAGACGGCGCGAACCACAAATCGCCGTATGGTCGCCAAATCTTGGCGGACGCGTCAAGAGCACAGATGAAAAATAGAACCGGCATGGCGGACTCGGTAGCCTTCCGCCTTGGGCGCACGAACGCGGATGCGCTCGATATTCGGTTGATTCAGTTGGATGCTGGAAAGCTGGAGTGAGCGGCCCGGAAATCGCGCGCGCTTGAAGAAAGCGTCTTGCCCGCAACGGTGAATTGGCTGAAAACGGCCAATGACGAAGAAACTCTTCAGTGACAGTTTCCGGGAGATCGAGCGTATTGCGTTGCCGGCCAGACGTGATGAGCAAGCCGTTCGGCCTGAAACCAGCCCT
>CAWITB010000033.1:0-54329 GCA_963838885.1 Bryobacterales bacterium
ATCCGTAATCGAAGTCGGTAACCGCAGGGCTGTACACAATCGGCTGCATCGGCTCCCGCAGCGAACGAAATTTGGCGTCGCTCACGACCCCGATTATCTCGTCATCGGGCCTCGCAAGGCCGTCCGCGCCGTTGCCGGCCGAATCGCATGCCCACGGATTTCTGCCCGGAAAAAACCGCCGCGCAAAAGCCTGGTTCACGATCCTCATAAAGGGAGGGTCCTTCGCGTCGCGATCGAACCATGTGAAATCGCGGCCCGTTACCACGCGCATGCCCATTCGTTTCGAAATAACCCGGCGAGATCGAGTTGATACTGCTGTTCAGAAAATCGTTTCTCGTGATGCGAGTTCCCGCCGCGCCGAACGTGGCCTTTATTCCCGTGCCGCGCATCATCGCTCTTCCCGCCAGCGCCGCCGCCCGCACCATCGGCAGCGCCCGCGCTTTTTCGAGCAGCCGTAAAGCCAGCGCCCGCGACTGCTCGGGCTTGTAGGCTCTCATATACGGATCGACGTAAACGTGACCACATGATCGGCGTCGAATCCCGCATCCATGGTCCGCATTCGATGGAGCGTCTCGACGAGCAACGCCGCGCCGATCAGCAGAATCGTACACACGGCCACTTGCGCCGCCACGATTGCGTTGCGCACCCACAGGCGCGCCGTCACGCGGCTGCCCGAAAGGTTGGCGCGCGAGCTGCGCAGCGCCGGCAGGATGCCGCAGAGAACCGCGCTCGCCAATGTCGCCGCCAACGCGAATGCCAGCACCCGCCATTCCATCTCGATATGAACCGCCAGCGGCTGCGCCACCGCCGCGCGGTCCCGCACCGGGGGCAGCGCGCGCACCAGCAGCGGCAGACAACCGTACGCAAGCAGCACGCCGCCGATGCCTCCCGCCACCGCCACGATCAGGCTTTCGCTCAACAACTGCCGCGCGATGCGCCAGCGCCCCGCGCCCAGGGCGCGCCGGATACTGAACTCCTGCGCCCGTCCCGCCGACCGCGCCAGCAACAGGCCCGCCACGTTCGCGCACGCCATTAACAACAGCAGCGCGACGCCGGCCATCAGAAGCTCCAGCCCGCGCGAAAACTTTTCCCGTGTCGGCGACACGCCATACTCAATTCCCTCAAGCCGCATGCGCGTGTCAATCGCCGGTCGCGGCTCTTTCGGACGGAGCTCGTGCATGGCATCTTCATATGCCGCGCGCAATAACGGCTCGAGTTGCGAATCGGCCCGTTCCAGACGCGTGCCCGGCCGCAAGTGGCCGTAAATTTGCGCCCACAGAATGCGCCCGCCCGTCTGGACCACGCACGACGCGGGAACGCGAATATCCGGGCTGGTATCGGCGTTCAGACCGTTGAATCCGCGCGGCAGCACTCCGGCGACCGTGAAGGGATTCCCATGCAGCGTGATCTTACGCCCAATCACGGCTGCATCGCCGTTAAAGCGCCGCTGCCAGAAGTCGTAGCTCAGAGCCGCCGCCGGCGTCCGCAAACGGTCGTCCTCCGCGTTCAGGACCCGGCCCAGCTTCGGCCGCACTCCCAAGCTTGCAAAATAATTCGGCGAGACCAGATCGATCCGCACGCGCTCGGTTCCCGCGCCGTCGCTCAAGGCGACATCCATCGGGCCCTCCGCAAAGACGGCAGAGAAGGCCGGCGCGCCGCTCCGCGCCAGCGCTTCATAAAGGCCGTAAGGGAAGTCCCAGGTCTCGAACCCCGTCGGATGGACTTCGACGATCCGCACGAGCCGCTCCGGATGCGCCACCGGCAAGCGCCGCAGCATCACGGCATCGACGACGCTGAAAATTACAGCGTTCGCGCCGATCCCGATTGCTAGTAGCAAGGCCGCCGTCACTGCAAAAACGGGACTCCGCGCCAGCAACCGCAGACCGAATCGCACGTCGCGCGCGAACTCGCTCATGGCAATCTGCGCGCAAAGATAGCGTAATCGAGGCTGCCGAAGAATTCCTTGCGAAAATCCTCCGGCAGACTGGCCAGCGACGGCATGGTTTCGACCGCAGGATACAGCCGCTCGATTGCGATCCCCCCGAAGCCCGCCTCTTCGAGATAAAACGCCAGAAGCGGCGGCGGCACGGGACGCGTATGCGTCGGATCGAGGTAGAAATGCGTGGCGAAAATCGCCAGGCATTCCGGGTTCGGCGTCTCGATCCCGATGAATCCTTCGCGCCGCATTTTCTCGTGCGCCAAGCGGATAAGCTCCGGGATCCGCTCCGGCGCGAGATGCTCCACAACCTGCGAACAGACGATCCCGCCGAGCGATTGATCGGGCTGCGACCGGAGATACTCGAAGAGGTCCGCCCGCTCCGCTTCCAGTCCCTTAGAGCGGCATAGCGCGACCGCTTCCTCGCTCAGATCGATGCCGCGCGCCGCCACGCCGGCGCCTTTCAAAACTTCGAGAAGCTCGCCGCGCCCGCAGCCGACGTCCAGCACGTCTGGAGAATCGTGGAACCGCTCGCCATAAAGCCGCTGCCGCTCCTTTGTGAACTGTTCCCCGCCCCGAAACCTGTCCGCGAATTTCAGCCAATCGAGCCGGTCCAGCCCGCCCGGACGGCCCGGTTCTCCTGGCGGTCGTGGCTCGGAAAGCGGTGCTGAGCCGCGCTCGCCAGCAATCGGTTTGGCCTCCGGCCCGCTCACCAACTCCTTCAGCGCCGCCCGCTGGCGAAGAATCCGAAGCTCGGCGTGGATCATGCCGTCGTACTCCGCGCGGATGCGTGCCAAATCGTCCCAAAGGCGCTTCTGTATATCGTCGCCCGAACGCCGCAGAGCGCCTTCAAAATCGCCGTGCTGCAGCTTCAGCAAGTCCCGGAAGTTCTCTTCGAGCAGCGTCACGCGATGCTGGAACGCCGCTTGCAACTCGGAAACGCCGCGCAGAAAATGGATTTCGTTCTCCGTTAGCTTTTGCTCCCACGCCGCGCGCCACTCGACCCAGTGCGAGCGGGTATCGCGAATCTCCCGCGCAATATCGTGCAGCTCCTGAAGCCGGCCCGCGATAGCGCTCATGGCGCGATTCGATTCGCCCAAAGTTTCGAGCGTCGCCTGCACGCACGACATCACGGCGCGATTGAACTCCACTTGCTCGCGTACGTGCCAGTCGAGAGCGCGCGCAACCAGGCGCTTGATGAACTGCGCCGTCGAATTGAGTAGACCCGGTGGTCGCGGGTTCACCGTTCCGATCGCGGCGACCTTGGCTTCGGCGGCGTCGCGCGCATGCAGTAACGGCAGCAAATCCGGGAGCGCGACATCGCCCACCACCGCTCCGGTGGGGTGCTGCGCGCGGATGCGCTTACGAATCTCCGCGATCATGGCGGCCAGTTGCTCGCCCTTGGGATCAGCCTTTTCTTCCGCGCTCGCCTGCACGTTTCTTGCTCCAGCTCGCCGAAATCTTCGAGTACACGCCGCCGCGTGGGCTAAACTCGCCGGTAACCGCCGCCGAAACCGGATCGCACGCCTTCACAACGTCGCGCAGCACCAGATTGACCGCATTTTCCTGAAAAATTCCCAGATTGCGATAAGCGAGCATGTACATCTTGAGCGACTTCAGCTCCAGGCAGCGCTTGTCCGGAACATAGCGCACCGTAATCGTGCCATGGTCCGGCAGCCCTGTCTTGGGACACACCGACGTGAACTCCGGAGTCGAGATCTCGATCTCATAATCCGGAAACTGATTCGGCCAGGTCTCGATTTCGGGCAGCGCCGCGTCGACGCCGGCGACGGCGTGCTCGTCCGTATATGCGCGTTTCATTTCGTCGCGGCCGCAACCGGCGCCGCAACCCGTTGGGAAACGACCATACGAGCCAGGAGATCGAGGAACAGCCCAACATCGGTGACGATCCCGATCGCCTGCCCCGTTCCCCTGTCGCTGACCTTGGTCGCGACCGCCGGATTGATATCCACGCAGACGATCTTCACCCAGCTCGGCAGCATGTTGCCCACGGCGATGGAATGCAGCATCGATCCCAGGCAAAGCACCACGCCCGCGCCGCGCAATTGCTCCGCATAGGCATCCTGCGCTTCGTTCATATCCGTGATCGTGTCCGGCAGCGGTCCATCGTCGCGCAGGCTGCCGGCCAGCACGAACGGAACGTGCGCCTTCACGCACTCGTACATGATGCCGCTCCGTAGGCGTCCCGTCTGCACCGCTTCGCGAATTCCGCCGGCGTGATAGATGGCGTTGATGGCGCGCATGTGATTGCGGTGCCCGTGCTCTTCCTGGCGGCCGTCGGCCGTGCGTATGCCCAGCGAAGTGCCCAGCAGCGCGTTTTCAATATCATGCACTCCGAGCGCGTTCCCGCTCAACAGCGCGTCTACGTAACCGCCGCGAATCAGCGCGGCGAGCGGCGCAACGCCTCCGGTGTGGACCACCACGGGACCGGCGACGACCGCGATTCTCAGGCCAGCCGCGCGCGCCTGCTCCATCAACGCCGCCGTCTGCCGCACCGCCGTCTCCACTTGCCGCTCCGACGAGATACCGTTCGACATGAATGCGAACGAGAGCCGGTCGCGCTCCTTCGATTCCGGCGCGACGCGGATTCCACGCATGCCCACCACTACTTGGTCGCTGGCCGCGACGTCGCGCAACCGCCGGCAGTAGGCTTCCTTGTCTTTGACCACGATCAGCGCGTCCATGCGCTGGTTTTGCACTTCGATCCACTCGTTATCGCGCCGGATCAAAGTGCGGTGATTCGTCGTGGAGTAAAAATCCTCGGGCGCGCAGCGGTCGCGCTCCACCGTTCGCAGCTCGGCGTCGCCCGAATCGACCATGGAGCAGCCAAGCGTCAGCAGCTCTCCCAGCATTTGCCGCATGGAATCAGGGGCCGCCTCGACTCGCAGCCGCAGATACGACGGATCGCTGTTGGTCCGTCCGATGCGGAACTCCTCGACTTCGAAACGGCCGTGGAACTCGACCACCGTATCGAAGATCCGCTCCATCACATGCGAATCGACCAGGTGGCCTTGCGCTTCGACGACCTCTTGAGCAATCATGTTCCGGCGCTCGCGCTCTTCGGAGCGTAATAACCTTTGCGCGCCCTGACAATCAGGTCCTTGCGGCCCCGCACGCGGATGTGCACTGCATGATATAAGCCGTCGGCCTTGAGCGGCTCCGGCCGGTACAGGATCATGTATTGATGCCGCAACTCGTTCGCGATATTTTCAAAGGATTGCGAGAGGTCCTCGGCTTTGAACGGAAAGAACGATACGCCGCCGGTCTCGGATGCGAAATAGCGCATGATCTTGTCGCCGTCCGTTTCCGTGCCGGAACGGTTCGTCGAAATGGTATAGATGACGACGTCGGCCTTCTGCGCCATTTCAAGCGCCTGGTCGCGCGTGTAACGGCTGTTGTTGTCTTCCCCGTCGCTGAGGATCACCATGGCGCGCCGGAATTTCGTGCGCGGCTGGTCCTGCATTAGCTTGTCCCGGCATGCGAAAAATATGGCGTCGTACAGCGCCGTGCCGCCGCCCGGCCGCAGGTTCTGGACGGCCTTGTTCAACACTTCGGTGTCGTCCGTGAGATCGGAGACGAGCTCCGCCGCCGTATCGAAGCTGACGAGGGCGGCCTTGTCCTGGTGCGCGCGAATCACTCCGTCGATAAACCGCGTCGCGGCCTCCTGCTGGAAGCGGAAGCGGTCGCGGATGCTGTTGCTGGTATCGATCAGGATTGCGAGCCGCAGGGGCAGATCGGATTCCGAGGCAAACTCCAAAATATTTTGCGGCTTCTTATTCTCGAAAATCTCGAAATCGTTTTTACCCAGATCCGTGACGAAGCGGCCCTTTTTATCGGAAACGGTGAACAGGACATCAACGCGATTTACTTCGAGGACGATGCGTGAATCCGGCGGCTCGGAGGCGGGCGGAGCTTGCGCCGCGGCCAGAGACAATAGCGCCGGGACAACAACGGCGGGACGGAAAAACTTGTGCATGGGAAACTACTCCTCCAATTATAGGCCGCGCGTTACTGGCCCGCCGTGCGCCGGAATACCATGAAAGTGAACATGAATAGCTTGACGCCGACAAGAACGGCGCTCTTAGCGGCGTGGTCCTTTATTCCCGTCTTCTGCCAGATAGCGCAGCAGCATCCCGAGCTGTGCGGGGACAAGGCGCGCCCCATGGCGATTCCTCCTGGGTTTTCGGTCACGAGAAATCAGACCAACGGCATCGCCACCGTGCGCTTTGGCGCGGGCCATGCCATTGAGCTTCAGGGTGTCGCCAATGACATTCAGGAGGTATGTCCGCTGGCCCCAAACAAGGTCGTATCGTTCGGTTGGAGTGCAGCTCGGATATGACGTTAACATCATAGACCCGCAGCGGGGCGCCGTGACGGACTCGTTTGTCGCCTACGATCCGATGATGTCTCCGAACCAGCGTTGGATTGCAAGCCGGCATTTTTACGCGCTGCACTCGGAAATTCAAATCAGTGAGGAGTATCTGCTCTACGATCTCAATGCGAGTGCTTCGGAGAACCGCCACGATCTGACGCCATACACAACGGGTGACCTGGGTTGGGCCATGTATCCCGCTTTCCCAGGAAACGCTCCGATAGACCTGGCCGATATACCGGATGCGAACAGGCATGAGTGGCGATCGAAGTCCTTTTTTTGGGCGCAGGACAGCCAGGCTGTGTTTTTCGCGGATAGCGTCGGGACGCGCGTTTCGCTGGTGATGGTTCTCGTAAGCAGCGGCAGGCCGCAAGCTTACACGTACCCAGTGTCCGACCTGTGCGCCGGAAGCCTCGGCCGCGGGACTCCCCTGACGCTGACGGACGTATCGAGCAGTTCCGCGTCTGGCGGCGCGCTCAGCATCCTGGCAATGTTCGACGATTCATCTGCCGCTTGCCGGCAGTTGCGCCTGACGTCAAAGGATTTCAAGCCCGCGCGAGTGGAGGTCTACGCGCATCGGAAGATTAAAAAACCGACTGGCATAAGAGTGCCGTAGCCTCATTGCAGGTCGCGCAACCATTCTTCCAGTTCCGGCGGTAGCGGCGCGGCAACGGTGACGCGGCGCCCCGCCGCCGGCGTCGTGAACGAAATTTGGGCGGCGTGCAGAAAATAGCGGCCAAAGTGGCTGGCTGCGGCGCCGTAGAGCTTATCGCCCGCTACAGGACGCCCAAGGCTGGCGAAATGGACGCGAATCTGGTGCGTCCGGCCCGTTCCGATTTTCACCTCCACGAACGTAAACTTCTCGAAGTGGCGCAGAACCTTATAACTGGTCAGCGCCGCGCGGCCCGTTACCAACCGCGTAGTCATGCGGGTGCGCCGCACGGGATCGCGGGCGATAGGCGTGTCAATCCGGCCCTCCTCTTTCTCCAACTGGCCTTCGACCAGCGCCAGGTAGATCTTCTCCACCGTGCGGGTGGCGAACTGCCGCGCCAGGGCCTGGTGCGCGGCGTCGTTACGCGCCACAAGGATCACGCCGCTGGTATAGCGGTCGAGGCGGTGCACAATCCCGGGGCGAAGTTCGCCGCCAAGTTGCGATAGCTTGCCGAAGCGGTGTACCAGGGCATTCGCCAGCGTCCCCGTATGCGCCCCGGCCCCTGCATGCACAACCATGCCGGCAGGCTTGTTGACCGCGATCACGGCGTCGTCCTCATAAAGGATGTCGAGCGGAATATCCTCGGCGACTGCCCTGAGCGGCGGCAACTCGGCGGGATCCACTTGAATGCGATCTCCGGCCCGCGGCGTATACGAAGCTTTCGCCGCTGCGCCGTTCACTAACACGCGCCCGATTCCGATCCAATGCTGCAGGCGCGAGCGGCTGTACTCAGGCAGCCGGGCATGAAGTTGCAGATCGAGGCGCGCGCCGGCCTCGTCAAGCCCCACTGTCCACCGCACTACTACGCCCTGATTACTCCAGCCTATAGTTGGGCGCTTCCTTGGTGATGATGACGTCGTGGACGTGACTTTCGCGAAGGCCCGCGGAGGTGACGCGCAGGAATTGCGCCTTAGTCTGTAATTCGCCGATGGTGCGGGCGCCGCAATATCCCATGCCGGCGCGGAGACCGCCGACGAGCTGATAGACCATTTCGGAGAGAGGGCCTTTGTAGGGGACCCGGCCTTCGATGCCCTCCGGGACCAGCTTGCCGCTGGCCTCCTGGGCGTAGCGGTCTGAGACTCCGGAGGTCTGGCTCATGGCGCCCATGGATCCCATGCCGCGATAACTTTTGAACGTGCGGCCCTGAAAGAGAATGGTCTCCCCGGGGCTCTCTTCCGTGCCGGCCAGGAGACTGCCGATCATGACGGCGTCGGCGCCGGAGGCGATGGCCTTGGTGACGTCGCCCGAGAATTTGATGCCGCCATCGGAGACCAAAGGGACGCCGGAGCCGCTGGCCGCGCGGGCGCACTCCTTGATTGCGGTGATCTGCGGAACGCCGGCGCCGCTGACCACGCGCGTGGTGCAAATGGAGCCGGGGCCGATGCCGACCTTGATGCCGTCCGCGCCCAGGTCGATCAAATCCTTCGCGCCTTCATAAGTGGCGACATTGCCCGCGAGGAGCTGCACGTCGGGGAGCGCGCGCTTAATGGCGGCGACGGCTTCGAGAACGCGATGGCTGTGGGCGTGGGCGGAATCGACCGCGAGGACATCGACTTTGCGGGCCACGAGCTCCCGCGCGCGCTCGAGATAATCGCCCGTCGATCCCACCGCCGCGCCCACGCGCAGGCGTCCTTGCGCGTCTTTCGCCGCGTTGGGGTATTTCAATTTCTTCTGGATATCTTTGACGGTGATGAGGCCTTTAAGATTGAACTGATCGTCGACGACCAGCAGCTTTTCGACGCGGTGCTGGTGGAGGATTTTTTCGGCCTCTTCGAGCGTGGTTCCGACCGCCACGGTGATGAGGTGTTCCTTGGTCATGACCTGCGAAATGGGCAGGTCGAAGCGGGTCTCGAAGCGCAGATCGCGATTGGTGAGAATGCCGACGAGGCGGCCGTTGGTGGTGACCGGGACGCCGGAAATGCGGTAGCGCTGCATCAATTCGAGCGCGTCGGAGAGCGGGCGGTCGGGCGCGATGGTTACCGGGTCGACGATCATGCCGCTTTCACTGCGCTTCACGCGATCGACCTCCTCGGCCTGCCGGTCGATGGGCATGTTGCGGTGGACGATGCCGATACCGCCCTGCTGAGCGAGCGCGATGGCGAGGTGCGATTCGGTGACCGTATCCATCGCGGAGCTGACGATGGGTATGTGCAAAGCGATGTTACGCGTCAACAGCGTGCGCGTATCGGTCTCCGCGGGTAGGACATCGCTGCGCGCGGGGACAAGCAGGACGTCGTCGAAGGTGAGCCCTTCCGGAATCGTCTCTGGAATCATTCGGGTTACCTTCCATGATACTTTGCGTTCGCGGCCGCCGTGCTCCGGCCGAGGCCTCGGACGGTGGGGCGAATCGCGCCACATTCGCGGACTACGCGGCGCTGCGCGGCTGGGTCACTGCTTGCCGCCGGGAGATTGCGCGCCGACGGTCTCGGGCGGCTTCACCGGTTTGAGCTCGATCTTTTGGCTTTCATCGGGGCGGCGCGAGATTTCGAACGGCTCGAGCTTGACGGCCTGGCCAGTGCGCATGGATTGGAGGAGCGCTTGAACGATGCGCACGTCGGCCAATCCTTCGCGTCCGCCCGGCTCGGGATCGCGGCCGTCGAGCAGGCATTGAGAGAAGTACTGCAGCTCGGCTCCGAACTGATCGTGCTGCGGGACGGTGTACTTCTTTTCGTTGTTGTCGCCTTTGGTCACGTAGATTTTCATGTCGTCGTGGTATTCGAAAGCGGGGCGCAGGCGCAGGTCGCCTTTCGTGCCCACGACGTGATAGGAATCGACCGAGGATGCGCCGAAGCTGCAGGTGAAGCTCGCGAGGCGATCGCCGGGGAAGCGCAGGATGGCGGAAACCATTTCGTGGACCTCATGGAAGCGCGGCTCGCCATTGTTCGCTCCAAAGGCGGCGACTTCTTGCGGCTCGGCGCGGAAGAGGTAGCGCGCGGCGTTGATGGCGTAAACGCCCATATCCATAAGCGGGCCGCCGCCGAGATCTTTCTTTAGCCGGACGTTACCCTGTTGGACCTGCTGGGCGAAGACGGAGCTGAAAAAACGAGGATCGCCGATCTCGCCGGAGTTGACGATTTCAATCGCTTTGAGGTTGGCCGGCTCAAAGTGCAGGCGGTAGGCGATCATGAGCTTGACGTTTTTCTCATGGCAGACGCGGATCATCGCTTCGCATTCGGCGGCGGTATCGGCCATGGGCTTCTCGCAGAGCACGTGAACGCCGGCTCTTGCGGTGCGCGCCGTGAAATCGAGGTGCAGACTATTGGGAAGAGCGATGTAAGAGGCATCGACCGCGCCTGTGGCTAGAAAGCTGTCGTATTCCTCGTATGAGATTACGTCCTTGATGTTGTATTGCTTGCCGACTTCACGAGCTTTGCCGAGGTCGCCGGTGACGAGAGCGGCCAGGGTGGAATTGGCAGCGACATTCTTGAAGGCGGGAAGAACCGCTTCCTGCGCAATCCAGCCGAGTCCCACGACGGCGTAGCGGATCTTGCCGTCGCGTTTTTTGCCGTTTCCAGCGTTCATGATTCCTTCTCCTTTTAGGGCGAGCGTCGCAAGTGGGACTTCCGGGAGGGCCGGGCTGTTTCGTGCGTGATGCGGCGCAGCGGTCGTTTTTTTCCGGCCCCGCCCTTGGTTGCCGCCGCGAACGGACCGGCCGCCAAGCACCCCGCATGGCGCGCACACTCGAAAACATCGTCCCCCATTTCGACCTTGGCCGGGGCACTCGTGAGCGCGATATAATGGACCTACAAATATGGCCTCGACTTCACCGGACCAGGAATGGAAGAAGGGAAGCGCCGAGCTTCTGACCTTATCTCTGCTCGAGGACCAGCCTCGCCACGGCTATGACATTTCGAAGCTGATTGAGATCCGGTCGGGCGGCGTTTTGCGATTTCACGTCACCTCCCTTTATCCCCTGCTGTACCGGCTGGAGGAGCGGGCTTGGATCTGCGGCCGCTGGGTGGAAAAGGCCGGGCAGCGCAGAAGGCGTTATTACAGTCTGACGCCGCAAGGCCGCAAAGTGCTCCGCTCGCAGCGCAAGAGTTGGAAGGAATTTGTTGCCGCCATGGGTCGAGTTACTGGCGTTGAACATGCCTGATCGGAACGGCGGCGCGTGAAACCGGGGCGCAAGCTTGTACGGATTCTCTGGACGATCACTCTCTTCTTAGCGCTGATCGGAGTTGCGATCGTGATTCGGAGAGCGTTGCATATTATCGCTCCCGCTCCCGCGCCATCGGGCTTTCCCGAGGGGACGGCGCTGGATGCCGGTTTTGCGCGGCATCCCGTGTTAACGATGGTCCACATCGTTCCCGGACTGCTTTTCATAGTCATCGGACCCTTCCAGTTTGTCCGCGAGCTGCGGCGCCGCAGACCTGGACTACACCGTTGGATGGGTCGCATTGCGCTTGCTTCGGGCATGGTCATTGGGGGAACGGCTCTGGTGATGAGCCCTCAAATGGCCATAGGCGGCGCTAATGAGACGGCCGCGACGATGTTCTTCGCGATCGTTTTTCTGTTCTGCCTGATCAAAGGCTTCCTGTCTATTCGCCGTGGAAGGGTTGCGGCGCACCGGGAGTGGATGATTCGGGCGTTTGCGATCGGATTGGCGGTGGCTACGATCCGGCCCATCGTGGGCGTGTTCTTCGCGACCCGAGGCATAACGCATTTGACGCCTCACGACTTTTTTGGCACGGCGTTTTGGCTGGGCTTCACGATGCATCTGGTGGCGGCGGAGATCTGGATCAACTACACCAGGCCGGGAATAGCGGTTGAAGCGAGAGCCTGGCAGCTTCCGCGAGCCTCGCCGTCCGCGCAATGAAACATCCGCCCGGGCAACGCGCCCGAGCGAAACCGCGGGGAACGAACTCGGCGCGCTTCACGATTTGGCCGGTGCGCGATGGAGCCGCCCGAAACGAGTATGCGGCGACTGTGCGCCCGCGGAACGCCCCGCGGAACCTCCCTATCTAATTTGAATTGCCCGGCGGCGCTCGAATCTTCGACGCGGGAATAAAAGTGGCCCGGGCGCGGTTATGTATACCGAGGGCTCATCATGAAAACGATTCTTCACGACCATAGCCGCGACGGCATCGACCGCCGCGGGTTCCTCGAGTGCATGGCCTGGGCCGGCACGGGCGTAATCTGGAGCGTTGCCGGAGGCGTTGCAAGCTCGCGCGCTTTGGGCGGCGAAACAAAAGACAAGGGCGGATTCAGCTTCGTCCAGATCAGCGACAGTCATATTGGATTCAACAAGCCGGCCAACCCCGACGTAAACGGAACGCTGCAGGCCGCCGTGGATAAGATCAACGCGCTAGAAGAGCGGCCGGATTTTGTCATTCACACGGGCGATTTGAGCCACGCGTCCAAGACGGCGGAATTCGATGCCATGGACCAGATCCTTTCTGGATTGAAGCAGCGGGAGATCCATCACGTTCCCGGGGAACACGACACTGCCGCCGACGACGGAAAGCGCTATCTGGAGCGTTACGGGAAAGGAACGAAGGGCGGGGGATGGTACAGTTTCGATCACAAGGGCGTCCATTTCGCCGCACTCGTGAACGCGGCCGCGCTGGAGGGTCTGGGGAAACTCGGCGAGGAACAACTGGCGTGGCTGGAGGCCGATCTGAAGGGGCGCTCCAGCAGCACTCCGGTTGTCGTGTTCGCGCACATTCCGCTGTGGACCGTCTATGCCGATTGGGGCTGGGGCACGCAAGACGGCGAGCGGGCGCTGCAGTCATTGAGGCGCTTCGGGTCCGTCACGGTGCTGAACGGTCACATCCATCAAACAATGCGAAAAGTGGAAGGAAACGTGACGTTCCACACCGCCATGTCGACGGCCTTTCCTCAGCCGCGGCCCGGCGAAGCGGCGTCTCCAGGTCCGATGAAAGTGCCGAGCGAACGCTTGCGCGGCGTACTCGGCATTCACAATGTCGAGTACGTGGTCAACAACCATACGCTCGCCATAACCGACTCTCCGCTGGCCGAGACCGCGATGGGAGCAACGGAGCGCGGCAATGCCGCATAAAGGCGCCGGCGGACGAGCAGGCCTCA
Organism: Bryobacterales bacterium; assembly: GCA_963838885.1. Lineage (GTDB taxonomy): Bacteria > Acidobacteriota > Terriglobia > Bryobacterales > Bryobacteraceae > JAICMB01. The sequence continues at coordinate 13,087 of CAWITB010000033.1, forward strand.
CCGCGGGAATGGCTGCGCTGATCTGCTTCTTGGCGGCCATTATGCTGAACGCTGGTTCCGGCGGCGCGGCGCGCGGAAAAGCGCTATTTGAAAGGCGCTGCTCAGGGTGCCACGCAATGGATCGGGACAAGGAAGGGCCGCGGCTGCGAGGAGTTTACGGACGCGCGTCCGCAACCGCGGCGGCGTTTGAATACTCTGATGCATTGAGGAATGCGCATCTCGTTTGGGACGACAAGTCGCTCGACCAATGGTTAGCCGATCCCGAGAAGGTCGCGCCTGGCAACGAGATGGGCTTCCAGGTTGCAGATCCCAGCGAGCGCGCCGAAATCATCGCCTATATCAAGCTGGCATCGGGCAGATGATTCCAGGCGCCGCGCCAATGGCCCGATGGCGGCCGGCCTTGTAACCGATGCGGCAGGGAAAGGACATCGAGAATTTTGAGCGGCTCGTTCTGCCGCATCTGAACGCCGCGTATAATCTTGCCTGTTGGATCATGAAAAGCGAACAGGACGCCGAGGACGCAGTGCAGGAAGCGTATTTGCGCGCATTTCGTTTTTTCGACGGCTTTCAGGGCGAAGACGGCCGCTCCTGGCTGCTGGCGATCGTGCGGAACACGTGCCGCACTTCGCTGCGTCAGGGCGCGTCCAGGGAGCCAGTGGAGGAATTTGACGAGGGCGCATATACTCCCCCGGACGCGCGCGATGGGCCGGAGGACCGCTTAGTGCGGCAGTGCGACATTGATGGCGTGCGCTGGTGTATCGAACGATTGCCGGCCGAATATCGCGAGGTCGTCGTATTGCGCGAGCTCGAAGAACTGTCTTATCGGGAAATTGCCGCCGCCATCGCGGCTCCGGTCGGCACCGTGATGTCGCGGCTGGCGCGGGCCCGCGCGCGGCTGCAGGAGTGTCTGTCGGCGCGCGCCCGGAGAGCCGGCGCATGACGTGCGATTCCGCTCGAGAGGCGGTGGGAGCTTCCCTCGATGAGGAACTCGAGGCATCGCGAGCACTGGAATTGCAAGCGCATCTCGAAAGCTGCGCGTCCTGTGCGAAGCTGCGTAACGAATTGAGCTGCTTACGTACAGACATCCGCGCCGGCGCGCCGTATTATCAGGCGCCGCGGCATCTGGAAGCGGGCATCCGCGCGGCATTACGGAGGGAGGCGCGACCTGCGGCGGCGGGGCGTCCCGGTTGGAATTGGATTGCGGCCGCTGCTGTGGCGGGCGCGGTGGCGGCGTTGGCCCTTGCAATGTTCTTAGGGCGCGGCAATCCTCCCGTTGAGCGCCTGCTCGCTCGCGAGATCGTTGCCGATCACATTCGATCGCTGCTGCCGGGACATCTCATGGACGTGCCGTCGTCGGACCGGCACACCGTGAAGCCGTGGTTTGCGGGCAAGGTCGATTTTTCCCCGCGAGTGGTGGATCTGTCCGCGTCCGGTTACCCATTGCGAGGAGGCCGGCTGGACTATGTCAATGACAGGACTGTTGCGGCGCTCGTGTTTCAGCGGCGGCAGCACACTATCAATCTTTTCATATGGCCGGAGTCCGGTAATGCTCGCACAGCTGGCGGCGTTTCCGATGTGAACGGATTCAACATCGTTCATTGGTATGACGGGGGTCTCGCTTATTGGGCGGTTTCCGATGTTGACAAGCAGGATCTGCGGGAATTTGCGCGCTTGTATGCCATGAAGTGATGCCGTGGCGTGAAGCACAAAGCCATAGGCGATCGTTCCCAGGGCCATCGATGCGGCCCGCGGTCACTGGGTAAGCGGCGCTATCGTCAACCGCTGCACAGCACGCCCTACACTTCCGGCCGGTGGATAACGGACAATACAGAAAGCATGAAGACCGCGATTCGAACCGCGCTGGGACTGCTCGCATTACAACTGCTCGCGCCTGGGATCCTGCCGGCGCAGAATCCGCCCACGATGTTTCCGCCCGTGCGCGGGACCCACGAAATGGTCGGCGCCGCGAACAATTTCGAAGTCGAGGCGGGCTTTCGGATGCTCACTCACGGCGGGAACGCGGTGGACGCGGCGGTGGCGGCCACGCTCACGGCCAGCGTAACGGAAATGAGCCGCTTCGGACTGGGCGGCGAGATGCCCATGCTCGTCAAGATGGCGGGTAAGCCCGTGGTGGCGATCAGCGGCATCGGCATTGCGCCGGCCAAAGCCACGGTGGATTTTTACGCGCATCGCAGTCCAGAGGCTTGGGAAGACGCCGCGCACATGCCGCCCGTCCCGATGCAGGGCATTAAGGCTGCCATAACGCCGGGCGTTTTCGACGGTCTAATTCTTGCTCTGCGCCAGTTCGGAACAAAATCGTTCGCCGAAGTCGCGGCGCCCGCGATCGAGTACGCTTCCGATGGGTTCGTCATGCCCGACGAGTTCGGCAAATTCCTGCAGAGTTATCACGACATCATGATGACGTGGCCGGCGTCGGCGCAATTCTTCTATCCGAATGGGGTGATCACAAAGCGCGGCGAACGTTTCCAGGAACCAATGCTCGCGGCCACGCTGCGGGAACTGGTGGCGGCCGAGAAGAAGACCCGCGGGAACCGCGATAAAAAACTGCGGGCGGTTCGCGACTACTTTTATAAAGGTTCCATCGCCCATCGGATCGCCGCTTTTAACGAGAAAAACGGCGGGCTGATTTCGTACGACGATATGGCTGGATTCGCGGCCACAACCGACGAGGCTGTCGCGGGCACGTATCGCGGCTACGAGATCCACAAGCCGGGCTTCTGGACGCAGGGTCCCGTCATGATCGAGGCGCTGAATATTCTCGAAGGCTACGATCTGAAGACCATGGGCCACAACAGCCCGGAGTATCTGCACACTCTGGTCGAGGCCGTGAAGCTCGCCTTCGCCGATCGCGACCAATATTACGGCGATCCGCGTTTCAGCAAAATTCCCGAGGCCGTTTTGTTGTCGAAGGATTATGCGGCGGAGCGCCGCAAGCTGATCGATCCGCATCACGCGTCCATGGAGCACCGGCCGGGCAGCTTCGGCGCGCGGATCGAGATGCCCACAACGTCGCAGGGAACGAACGGTCCGGTGCAGGACACAACTTGCGTGGACGTGGTGGACCGCTTCGGAAACGCCGTTTCGGCGACTCCCAGTGGAGCGTGGCTGCCTTCCGTGATCGCCGGCGACACCGGCATTCCGCTCACGACGCGCCTGCAGTCTTTCGTCATGACGGCGGGACATCCCAATCAGCTTGCGCCCGGAAAACGTCCGCGCGTAACGCTCAGCCCGACGCTGGTGACGAAGGACGGGCAACTCGCGCTGGTGATGTCCACGCCAGGCGGAGACAATCAGGACCAGGCCATGCTGCAGGTCTTGCTCAATATCATCGACTTTGGGATGACGGCGCAAGAGGCGGTCGAAGCGCCGCGATTCACCTCCGAGCATTTCTACAGCTCCTTTGGGAACCACGAGTTCGTGCCCGGCCGCCTGATGGTGGAGAATCGCATCCCGCGCGCCACGATCGAAGCTCTGGGAGCACTGGGGCATCTCGTCAACGTGGGTGGAGAATGGAGCAACTCTTCCGCGCCGGCGGTGATCCTGGCGCACGACGGCGTCCTCGATGGCGGCGCCGATATTCGCCGCGCCCGCTTCATTTTCGGCCGCTGATGTCATTCCCCGGAAAACATTTCGCCCGCAATCTGGTGGAGCGGCGCAACCTGCTCTTTCAGCTCGTGCGGCGCGATTTCGAGCAGCGCTTTGTGGGGTCCGCGGCGGGCTGGCTGTGGGGCATGATCCACCCGCTGGTCTTGCTGGTAAGCTGGTTTTTCGTTTTTCAGCTTTGCCTGCACACTCCACTGCCGCGCGGCGAGGTGACGCAGAATTATGCGCTCTTTCTGTTCTGCGGCTTCCTTCCGTGGCTGTTGTTTCAGGACACGGTGCAGCGCTCGGCATCATCGCTGATCGACCATGCCGGCCTGATCACGAAAACCGTTTTTCCGGCCGAGATCGTGCCCGTCTCGATTTTTTTATCCTCGCTGATCAATCATCTGATCGCGCTGGGGCTCGCGGTGGCCATTGTGGGAATCTACCTGAAACATTTGAGTGTCTGGATGTTGACGCTGCCGCTTTACATGCTGTTGGTGGGTCTGCTCGCGGTCGGCATCGGGTGGATCGTTTCGAGTCTCCACGTTTACCTGCGGGACACCGCGCAAGTGCTCAGCGTGGTTCTGACTTTCTGGTTCTGGATCACGCCGATTTTTATCGACGAGCAACAGTTTCCGCCGCAGTTCCGTTTTCTGTTACGGCTTAATCCACTGTCTTTTCTCGTGCGGGGTTACCGCGACCGGTTGCTGTCCACGCGGGGACCAAACCTTCACGAGATCGCGATCGTGGCCGCTTATGCGGTGTCGGCTTTCGTTCTGGGCGGCCTGTTTTTCCGGCATTTGAAGCGCGGTTTCGCGGACGTGTTATGAGTCGCGCGCGGCGAGCATCTTCAGCGCATCGACGCACAGCACGGCGGCGTGTTTCGATTCCGGAATAAGCCCGCCCACGGCCGCTTCGATGTCGGCGGCGCGGGCGGCGGCGAGTTGCGAGCGGGATTTACCCAGCATCCATTCGGAAGTCGCGGAGCCGGCGGCGATGGAGGCGGTGCAGCCGCGGGCCTGGAACGCGGCGCTCGCAACAGTATCGCCATCGAATTGCGCCGAGAGCCTTAAGATGTCGCCGCATACGGGATTCGATGCTTCTACGGTGACCGCGGGCGCGGGCAACTCGCCGACGTTTCTCGGGTTCTGGAAATGATCGAGGAATGTATCGCTGTAAATAGGATGGGGCATCGAAGCTAAGCGATCGGCTCTACGCGGATGGCGCCTTTACCCCACACGGTCTGGCGGCCGACTCCGGTCCACTGCGCGGTGTTCAGGTAGGGCATAAATTCGGTCAGATCGCCCTCGTATTCGGCGCTTCCGATGAATCCACCGAGCGAGTGAACCTGGCCCGTGCGGCGGCTGCGGCGAGTGGCGGCTACATGGCGGATATCGCAGCGCGTCATGCGGACAGCGGTGGCGCGCTCGCCCATGCCGGCAAAATCGATGCGGAGCGGAGCAGGCCCGTAGAGCGCGCTGAGCGCGCCGACGCGGTCGCGAATACGACAGAACAATGCGGGGAATTCCGGTCTCTCCGCCACTCCATCGCCGTTCTTCAGCTCGGTGGGCGTGAGAAATTCCACTCGTACGCCGCAAACGCGCGCGGGGGCTGGATGAAGCGAAATCGAAAACGGCGTGTTCGCGATACCTTTGAGATCGGCGCGATCGAGCTGCGCAAGCGCCTGGCGGAAACAGGAGAGCGTCGCTTCGCGCAGGTCAAATAGGTTGATGTCGAAGTGAAAGGAGGCGCCGCGCGGAACGACGCTTTCATCCAGGTTAAGAGTCCGGAAGACAAATGGGCGCGGCGGATTCGACAGACCGCTGGGGGCGTCGCCCGGAGCGGCGGGCTCGAAAATGCGGGCATAGGCGCACTCCCGCCGGAGCGGGCATGTCCGCGCTTCACGGCATTCGGGCGCGCAGGCAATGTTCTTCAGCGCGCTCCCCAATGCCCCGCGCAGCAGATTGCCGGCGCTTCGAGGGAACGTAATGGACTCGCGGGCGATGAAGTGAAAACGCAGGCGGCGCAGATGGAACTCCATCTTGTAATAAGATAGCTGCTGACGGGAGGTCGAATGGCTCGACATACGAGACGTGAGTTCCTCAAAGCCGGCGTCGCGGCGTCCGTGCTGGGCGGAATCGGAGTTGCCCCGGTTCGCGCGGCCAAGCGGAGTGCGACGGACTGGGTAACACTGGGCAAATCGAACGTGCAGGTGACGCGTCTTGCGTTCGGCACCGGAACGTACAGCGGGCGAGTGCAGCGCGAGCTTGGACAGGAGCAGTTTACGCGTCTGGTGCGGCACGCCTACGACAACGGCATACGGTTCTTCGAGACGGCGGACAGTTATCACGAAATGCCGCAGATGCTCGCCATTGCGCTGAAGGGGATTCCACGCGATTCCTACCGCTTGATGACGAAGTACAACACGCATGAGATGGAAAATCCACAGGCGACCATCGACCGGCTGCGGTCCGATCTGGGAACGGAGTACGTCGATATTATGCTGCTGCACTGCGTGCGGCAACCGAGTTGGTCGCAGAACCTGGCGAAATTGGAAGATCAGTTTTCAGAGGCGAAATCGAAGAAGATTATTCTCGCTCATGGCGCTTCGGTGCATGGGCTGCCGGCGCTGCGGACGTTCCCGGGCAACGAGTGGCTCGATATCGCGATGATTCGCATGAATCACAAAGGCTGGAAAATGGACACAGAGCTGCTGCGCGACACCGACGATATTGGGAGCGTTAACGAAGTGGTGGCGCATACCAAAAAAGTTCATGCGCAAGGCGCGGGCGTGATAAGCATGAAGCTGGCCGGAGAGGGGACGTTCACGCGTCCCGAAGACCGCGAGGCGGCGTTGAAATTCGCCATGAACCTGGGCGCGGTGGATGCGGTCACGATCGGATACAAGAACACGGCGGAGATCGACGAAGCGATCGAGCGGATGAATCGCGTCTTGAATACATGAACCGCCGGTTGCTGCTGAAATCGCTCGCAGTGGGGCCAGTGGCGGCTTTCGGCGCCGCTCCACGGGTCTACGCGGCCGTCCCAAAGATGAAGATCGTGCGGGTGCGCGTTTACGAGCCGCCAAATCCGAATCCGCTGTTCAATCAGAGCGACCGCGTGGTGCTGGTCGACACCGACGCGGGCGTCACCGGAATCGGGGAGGGCGGATCGAAGGACACGCTGGAGCAGTCCGCGGGGCGATTGATCGGTCAGGATCCGCAGTACATAGAGCGGCTGTGGCAGGACATGTCGCGCTCCTTCTTTTATCCGCCGGGGCGCGAGAAGATGGACGCCATCGGCGCGCTCGACCTTGCCTTGTGGGACATCAAGGGCAAGGTCCACGGGATGCCGGTGCACGCGCTGCTCGGCGGCATGGCGCGGAACTACTGCGAATGCTACAACACGGCGGGAATTATTCCGGGCATTCAGCCGGGGATGAGCGTCAAGGAGCGCGCGCGGCTGACTATCGCGGCCGGGATATCGCGCCTTTCGTATGGGCGCGGCGGATGCGCCGGCGAATACGACGTACAACACGCACGAGCGCCTGAACAAGTTGTACGACGAATGCGTAGAGGCGCGCGAAGGGGTGGGCAAGAACGGCGACTGGTGCGTCGATTTTCATCAGCGCTTCGATTTATCGGATGCGATGCGCGGCTGCGATTTGATTAAGGATCTGGCGCCGTATTTCGTAGAAGACGCGGTGCGCGCTGAAGCGTTTATGGAGGACCTGCCGCGGCTGCGGCGCAGCGCTAAGGTGCCGCTCGCGGCCGGTGAGGAGTGGGGGAATCGGTGGGATTTCAATAAGCTGGTCGAGAATCACGACATCGATTACGTGCGCGCCACGCTGCCGAACGTCGGGGGCATCACCGAGATGATGAAAATCGCGGCGATTTGCGAGACCCATTTCGTCGGTATAATTCCGCATTTCACCGGTCCGATTGCGACGGCGGCGCTGGTGAATTCGCTCGGCACGTTTTCAGGGCCGGTTCTGATGGAGTACAACTATCAGGGCCGCACGCTGCCTTATCTGCCCGCGTGTCTCGATTTTAAGGACGGCAAACTGTATCCCAACGACCGTCCCGGCCTGGGCGTGGAACTGGATATGAAGCCGTTGAGACAGATCGCGGAAATTACGCAACGCGTGACAGCGCGGGCGCAGACCTATTTCCGGCCCGACGGTTCGATCACGAACTGGTGAGGGCTTAGCCGCTTGCGGCATGCGCCGCCGCGGGTGCGCGTCATGGAATCGCGGTCTGATCGGTTGCTAAGATTCGTTTTGAGTTGTTATGATCCAAAAGTCCGGGCCACCCTAGCTCAGTTGGTAGAGCGGCTGATTCGTAATCAGCAGGTCGCCGGTTCGATCCCGGCGGGTGGCTCCAATCAATTCAATCCTTTTGATTCTCTGATCTCCCACGGGAATTTGCAGGGCTGAACAATATCGAGACATCAACATGCGACACGCTTGATCGAAGTCGTTGTTTCCAAAGTTCCTGTGAGCATCGCCTCTCCCAGGCTCGCCAAAGGTCGGATTCAAATATCGCTTCGGCTTGCTTCGCAACACACAGGTCGCGCAGAACACGCCTGTGCTAAAGATGCACGCCAGCCTGGTTTGGAACGATCGACCCCGAGGGCGACCTTAAATGCTGTTACAGGCTAATGATGGGTAAGCATAGAAAATACTGATACACTCGGCTTGAGATCTATGCCGCACAAGCGCGAAGGTCATAGCTCCATGCCGCGCGCCGACTTGGGACTCTCCCGAGCGGCCGATGGCGAAGTGGGCCACGGTGCAGTAGCCAACGCCACGAAGCTTGTCGCGACCGTTCAACGGTGGAAACTGTTCTGGGTCACGACGCCGGACCGGATGGAAGATTGCTTCGTCGTCGCGAAGAACGGCAGACAGGCTGCGGCGTACGAGTGTGGTAGTTCCGGGTTTGAAACGGGATCGTGCACCGGCGAGCACATCGCGGATGTCCCGGACTCGTTTCTCGCGATTGCAGAGAAAATCGCAATCGAACAAGGATACACGTCGGGTATGTCTTGGCCTGATTACGGCCGACCATGGCTACTGAAGCGACTAGGTGCTGTGACTCAAGTGCGAGATGGAGAACTGGGTCAATACCTGAATGGTCGCTTTTTCTATTCGAGTTATTTTGAAAGCTTCGATGTTCAGAACTCCGAAGTCGTGAGCGAGATAGAGCACGCCTTATCACTTGTGAACAAGCTTTCTCCCGGCAATTGGGTATTTCATGGGCAGAGCGATGCAACGTGGCGGTTACAGCCTGGAGTCGATCGGTCGGCGCGTCCGTTTCAGGCGGCGATTGTGAACGGATCCGCTTCGAACGCGAGATGCTGGATGCGTTCAAGAGCCGAGCCATACGCTACTTACGTTCCGTTCCGCGCAGCGAGTGGGAGTGGCTCTTTGTAGCCCAGCATCACGGATTGCGGACGAGATTGCTTGACTGGACAACCAATCCCCTCGTCGCTCTGTACTTCGCGTTTCGGGACAACCCCGGAAGCCATGATGGTCGTGTGATCGCCTATCGGCACAACGGCTCCACTGTGAGTCGGTTTGACGATAGTGATCCTTTCGACAGAGTCGCGGTAGATCTTTGTGAACCACCGCATATCAGTGAAAGAATAGCTGCACAATCGGCTTTGTTCGCCACTGTGCCGCCCGGGTTTGATCCGGGAGGGTGCCCACGTTTAGTTGAAGGTTGAACGGCGGTTCGACCCGATTCGGATAGAATCGGGTCAAGCAAAATTCCCTTGAAAGGAGAACCGCCGAATGAAACGAAATTACCACGTCGTGGAGGCCAGCTCCAAGGCAGCCGCGAAAACCATCGAAGTGTTCTGCAAAACGAACGGGCAATTGCTGCTGCCGCTGCTGGATCTGATTACCGAGGCGCGACTGGCCGTTAATACAGTCATTGATCAGGCCGGGCGCGGATTGATCGAGACCATTCTTACGTTAAGCGCTGAGCGGGTCGCCGGGCCGAAGACCCCGGGCAAAAGAGCGGGGAGGTACGCTGGCACGGGCGTCAAGCCGGCCGCGTACGCCTGGCAGATCGCCAAGTCAACGTTCAACGGCCGCGCTTGCGGCGCAAGGGCGCTGGAGAAGTGGCGGTGCCGGCCTATGAGTCTCTGCGAAACGGCGAGGAAGTTGGGAAGGAAATGTTCGAGGCGCTGCTGCAAGGAGTGTCCACCCGCAACTACGAAGAGGTCATTCCGCAGATGGCCGAAAGCGTTGGCGTAACGCGGTCCTCGGTGAGCCGTGAAGCCGCGCAAGCGGGAGCACAGCAAGTGGAAGCATTGTTGGGTCGGCGTTGGGAAGACGTCGAAATTCTGGTGATCTATTTGGACGGAATGCAATTCGGTACGCATCACGTGATCAGCGCGGTGGGGGTGGACGTGCAGGGCTGCAAGCACGTTTTGGGCCTTCAGCTCGGCGCGACGGAGAACGCCGCCGCGGTAAAAGACCTGCTGACGCGTCTGCGCGAGCAAGGGCTGAATACGGAACGGCGCTACCTGTTCGTGATCGACGGGGCCAAAGCCCTGCGTTCCGCCATCGACGCGGTCTTCGGCGCGACTCAGCTGGTGCAGCCTTGCCGCACGCATAAGCTGCGCAACGTCGTGGAGCGGCTTCCCAAAGACGACCAGATGCTGTCTCATCAGGTTCGCTCGCTGGTGCGCGCCGCCTGGCGGTTGCCCAAAGCGGACGATGGCGTGGCACGCATGAAAAAGCTCGCCGAGATGATAGAGCGCGATCACCCCGAGCTGCCGCCAGTTTACGCGAGGGACTGGAGGAGACCTTCACGATCAATCGCGCTGACGTGCCGCCCAGCCTGCACCGCTGCTTGGCCACCACCAACATAATTGAGAGTCCCCAAGCAGGCGTTCGCAAGAAAACCGGGAATGTGTGCCGCTGGCGCGACGGCGATATGGTCCAGCGTTGGGTCGCCGGAGCATTCCTTCTCATGGAAAAGCGATTTCGGAAGATCATGGGCCATCGAGATCTCTGGACGCTTGCTGGAATCCTGGGCCGCACGAAACAAGCTACTGCTTCTCAGCAGGAGAAGGTAGCGTAAGATGAACTTAATCCGCCGTCCCAACCTTCAACTGAGTTTGGGATATCCTCTGATCCGGTAGCATTAAAGTCCAGCGATGACCTGCGATCTTGGCCGGTGTCTTATCATGCCGTCGTGCACATCAAGTCCGCTTTGGCGCGTTGTGGCATTTCTGAGAGCACCTTATTCCCTGACCTTGATGGGCTCTGCCGTCATTTGCGGTACACGGCTGGTTCCGGTGACTCTTCACCCGGGTTACTTCCGCTCAAAGAGGACTGGGTGTAGAGCACGATACGGTATCCGTTCGATGCCAACTCAGACAACGCCACGCTCCAGATAGTTCGCCGGAGCACTACATGCTTCCACTGGTACTACGTTCCGTGTGCTTCATGGGGCATCTCCCAACTGTTGTGTTCGTAAGAAGCCGACTTTAGCAAAGTTGGATTCACAACCGGATTCAGAAAGCGCCCGTCACGCCGAATATACCGACGGGTTGTGGGTCACATCGGTTGCATGCTCAATAGCATAGAGCCAGAATCAGAGTTTCGTAATCAGCAGTTCGCCGGTTCGATCCCGGCGGGTGGCTCAGTTTAGAATCCATAATTTACAAGCCCGCTCAATGCGGGCTTTCGAGTTTTGTACGCAAGCGGCGATGGCAGGCCCACACTGAGCTTCGTGTCGCCTATGATGAAGAGCGGCGATCCACAGATCCACCGGGCGCCGAAAGCAGCCTTGTCGACGAATCGTATATGTGCATGCTATTTCCCGACATTCCTGCGACGTCGGAACTTGGAAAATCGGCAAATCGCCGGTTAATAGGGGCTCGCTCAGTCGTGGTTCGAAGCCATGCCGGGGAGCCAAAGAACTCTCGCCTGCTTCGAGTGACATCGCCGATCTCCTCGCTAATTTTGAGCGATGCCGCCATCGACGGAGAGCAACCGCCGTGAGAACTACTGCGGGATTGTCGAATCGAAAAAATGACCGGAATCGAGGACAAGCTGGTCGTGTCCGCGGGTCGACAGCGCAGCATAAGCGTGCCGCGATCCAGCAGCTGGGCGTCAACCGAATCGAGCCGCCGGTTGGGGGGATGCGCACGATGCGAGATCGGCGGGTCGTATGTTCGTCATATCCCTGATTGCCGACCGGCGGTCGAGGAAACTTTGCCGTTGCGCACCAGATGGTGCGATAATCAACCGACTCGCAGTTGGGCGCCCAGGAATCGAAGTCCGCAACTGATTTTCGCGACGAGAAAGAGAGAACCCTATGAAAGATGTGCTTACCAGAGCCGGACCGAAGGCGTTCCTTGCAGTGGTCGAAAAGGAATGGCTTGATTTGGCCTTCAACGAATTCGCGGCTGGTAAAGCATGTATGGTGAACGGGACACGGCGAGCACGGCGCTACCTTCCGATTGCGCTCACTTCCATCAACGCGCGTTTTTGCTCCTGCGTATAGGCTCTGCCGGGGGATGAAGGCACTTTGAGCTTGAGCGATTTCTCGCGCCGCAAGACGGCGCGGATGCCGTCCCTGCGTTCGCCCAATCCGTTTCATGTCTTCCTCAACGGAGTGGGACGGCGAATCGGTCTCTAGATTTGCGTAGCCTGCGAATCCGATCGTTTCTCGACCGGCAGGGGCGAGCGCTGCCATTGCTATTATGTGTGCCGCGCGAGCGGCTGCGCGGGCGAGTCCGTAGGCGCAGCGGCGTTTTGAAGCGTCTGTAGTCGAACAACTCGGAAGAGGGGCGCGGTGGGCCTGCGGAGAGGACCTCACGGCGCTTGCGCGGGTCACAATTACTGGCGTACGGACGCCCTTTTGCGTTGGGGAGGTCGCGAATATGAGCCGCACCGTTTCGCCTTCTCGCAACAAGCCCTCTGGTGTGGCGCGGGTAGCGGCCGCCTGGGATCTGGGGCGGTCCAGCTTTTACGCTGCCCGTCATCGCTCGCTACAGCCGCGGGAAGCTCACAGGCGCGGCCCGAAGGCGCACTCCGATGAGGAGCTGATCGCCGCCATTCGAAAGCTGCTCAGCGAACCCGTGTTCGTCGGGGAAGGATATCGCAAGATCGCAGCGTGCTATCGAGGACCTCCGATGCTGTGCTTCCTCGCCTAGCGCGCGATTGACGCACATCGCGGCCCAAGCGCCCACCTGATCTAGCCTTGTGAGTTTTCGGCAGACGTGCGTAAGCGCTCTTGAGGGTCAAAAAGCGAAGCGAGTTTGATCTTTTCTATCGAGGCGGCTTTCCGGCATTCATCAGCGGGTTGTACCCGGATGAATAGCTTGTGCCATTTGACATGCCCGCCGGAGCCGGTGGGTCGACCTCCGGGAAACTTGTCAGGCAGAGTAGCAACGTCAGCGATCTCATCCACCTTCATCAGTATCCAGTTGGGAAGCGGGCGGGAACTGGATCCGGCAACCTGCCAAGCCAGCAATTGGACCGAGCCGTTGAGGATTCCGTGATCGTGCGGCTCAATGATGCGCTCTTTGTCGTGATAGACGAGCCGCATCATGCGTTTTTGCTCGATCGCCTTCCAGATCTGGGGGTGAGGCTCCAACGGCATCTGTAACTATTTTGGCAGTTTTTATGCACGCGCGTTGTACTTTTTTGAAGAAAACCCGTCACAACCCGTCACCTTTCGTTTCCTTGGCCAATTCGGTCGTACGCGGTCCCCTTCTTTGTATGCCGCTTCACAAATCCGCGTTCTTTCAGCTTGAGGCCGAACGCGGTCTCTGCTATGAAGTGCTCACCAAATTCCTCCACCCACTTCCTGTAAGCGGTGTACATCTCGCGCGCTTTTGCCAAGACGAAGTCGCCGACGATGCAACAATCGCTGACAAAGCGCCCTACCTGGTCCATTCCTCGCGGTATTCGCGGATCGCATCGGCAATCTCTGGCGGCTTGCCCAAACCCTCTCGATACCAGCGCACGGCACCCGCTACCGCCCAAGCCAAAAGGCCCTCCGCTTCCGCGATGAGTTTCGCTGGTAGTTTCGCGATCAATTTCTTCGCTGGAATCGTCACCGTGAACGGGATGAAGTACAGCCGGTTCCAAATCGCCGCATCCGCCCCCCGGGACAATTGGGCGATGATTCGCATCAATCCAGAGCTTGTCCGACTCAGTAAACTCGATTGGGGGTTTCGTATTTCCTGCAAGCCTTTATCTTCCCCATGCCCTGCGTGATACGTTTTGGTTTTCCTTCCGCAAGCCGCTGACCGTCCTCCGTCTCCGACGTCATGACAAAGCTAGCTCCGCGAAGGTCTGCAAGGTCGGCCTGCGTGTTATTGCTTTCTTGCCGCACACTCACATTGGTTGCGATTCACGGCCTGTAGACATGCATCAATCGAGGCATCGCAGACGCCACGCCGCCGGAGCGTCCCGGCCAAGCTGACCAAAGTCAAATGTTGTAGTCCATGGCGGATGTGACCATCATGGGGTACCTCATACTGCACGCCGGTTCGGCGGCCGGTGATGTGCTCATATAACGCCATGACGTCGGCCGCATGGTCCTCGATTTCGGGTGGCGGCCCGTTGAAATTCGACCGGTGACGGCGAAATATAGCGAGCGGTCATAAAGTTCGATACCGCCATCCTCGATAACACCTTTTCCCACTGCTGCCGGAAGCGCGGCCTTGCACCAAATCTTGATGCCGCGGCCGCTGGGCGAAATCTCCATGTTGGTGTCGCTTCGGCATTCGTCGGCATACCGCCCCCTGCTTCGCCGGCGCAATCTTCCCGTGATCGGCTTTCATGCGTTGCGCCATTCCCACGCCAGCAGCCTACTTCGCAGCGGCGTTGACTTGGAGGTAATCAGTTCCCGATTGGCACATTCGCGCGTCGCCTTCACGGCCAATCCCTACATCCATCTCATGCCCGGCCAAGATGAAGATGTCGCAGCCCGGACGGATGCGGCCTCGAAAAAGTGCTCGCGATGCCTCGAAAGAAGAGGTTGACCTGATCCTGCCTTCCGCGATTAGCAAGGGATTAGCAAAACGCGATTTTCGGTCCTCCGCACGCCCCTTGGCGACGATTCAAAATATACTGTGAGTTATTGATTTGGCGGAGAGGGAGGGATTCGAACCCTCGGTACCGGTTTTAGTCCAGTACGACGGTTTAGCAAACCGCTGCTTTCGACCACTCAGCCACCTCTCCGTTCTTGCGATGAGTTGCGGTCGTTGTCCCTACATTATACCTGCGATTTTGCCCGCGCGAGCAGGCAGCTTAACACCAGAATAGCGGCGAAGGCCGCCGCGACCATGCCAAACACCCAGCGCAGTCCGGCAGCGCCCGCGACCTGGCCGGCCAGCCAGGGCAGAATGATTCCCCCGGTCAGGGCCACGGTAAACAAGATGCCGAACACGGTTCCCGAATGCGACTGAAAGCGTGATCCGGCAATTCCTAATGCCGTAGGAAAGATTCCGGCGAGCGAGCAACCGGTCAAGAGGATGGCAAAAGCTGCGATCGGGGACGTGGGAGCAAGGGCCGTTAACGCCGACCCGCAACAGGCGCAAACAGCGCACACCATCAGCACACGATTCGGGTTAACGCCCAGCGCCGCCCGGCTGAGGACCACGCGTGAAATCATCAACGAGGCCCAATATCCCGCCAGAATCCACGACGCGATCGCCAGCGACGATACCGCGATATCCCGCATCAGGTATGTCGAAATAAAGCCGCCCATGGTGAATTCGATGCCCGATTCAAAAAATAAAAGGCAGGCGAGCGTCAAGACCAGCGGAGAGCGGAGGAATCGCGGCATTTCCTTCAGAGGTAAAGCATGGGCCTGCTTGGGTGGAGGAAAACGCAATGCTAATGCATACACGCCCGCGGCGGCGCACAGCAGGGCCGCGGTCAGAAGCAGCGGCGCGACCGTGAATCTGGCCAGCAGAGCGCCAATCGCAAACGGCAGGAACAGCGCTCCGAAGCCGAAGAACACGCCCAACAGATTCAAGGCCGCGCTCTTGCGCTTCGGATCGTCATGCAGATCGGCGACCAGCGTGTTGGTTGCGCCATTCAGCGCTCCGCCGCCGATGCCAAGCAGCGCGACGGCAGGTAACAATCCCGCAAACGCGTTGGCGCGAACGATAAGGATTAGCGCGGCGGCCACTAGCAATGGTCCGAGCGCTAGCGGCGGCTTCATGCCGAAACGATCCATCGCCGGACCGAGCGCCAGGCTGCATAACAACATGGCGAAGTTCATCCACAGAAAGAGCATCCCGATGCCGCTTACCGCGAATCGCAAGCGGTCCGCTAGCGCGGGCAGGATCGCGCCGAGCAATGCCATGACGATGCCGAACACAAACATACCGGCATACGCAGCCCAACGCAGCCTTGCAGTATGGCGGCTTTCAGCCCGCGACATGGGAGACGGGCGGCCGCTCGAACAGCTTTTCCGTGTACCTATCAAAGACTCGCAAATTATGATCCTTCCGCACGCCCGGAACATTAGGAGAAACAAATGTCGTAGGCTCGAACCCTTTCGCCGCGAGCCGCGAGCCGGTTTCGGCCACCAGAGCCATGGCGATAAACACGGCGGCCATGGTGGAACCGGCCGCTATTTTTTCGGGGCGTCCGATATCGACCTGGGCGTCTTCCGGCGCCACGCAATTGTCGAGCGCGATATCGGCGACGTCGGACAGTTTTTTGCCGGTCGAGTGAGTGGCCGGCATCGCGGAAGCGTTCTCGAGAGATGAAACCGTGATCACCTTCAAGCCGTTCTCCCGGGCAAAAAGAGCGGCTTCGATGGGCGCGGCATTCATGCCGCCATGGGAGAACACGATCATGCAGTCGCCCGGCTCGAATGCGAAGCTCTGCAGGAAATTGCGGACGTATCCTTCGCGGCGTTCGAGCCATAGCAGCTCGCGCGCGCCCCCGGGGCCGACCACATTGTGCCACATGAGACGCGGATCGTAGAGCGGAAAGAATCCCACAAAACTTCCATAGCGGGGAAACACATCCATCACCGGGATCACCGAATGGCCGCTACCGAACAGGTACACTCGCTTGCCCGAGGCGATTGCCTCGGCCAGCAGCTCCCCGGCTTGTTGCAGTTTGGCCCTTTCGCGATCGTGGATTGCTCCGAGCACCGCGCTGATTTGTTCATAATATTTTTGCGCCGACATAGACTCACTCCTTAAACGATGTAGTTTCGAGCCACGCAAGCCGCGCGGCTCCCAGCAACCCGGCATCCTCGCCCAGCGCGGTCTTCTCAATCCTAGTCGCCTTCGCTGCAACAGGCTGCGTCCAGCGCAGCGCCTGGGATCGGATCCGTTCCAGCATCAGATCACCCGCGTGCATCAAGCCGCCGCCCAGCACGACCATTTCAGGGTTTAAAACCGCGATCAAATTAGCAATTCCCAATGCCAGGGTATCGGCGGTCTGAAGCAAAGCATCGAGCGCCCTCGCGTTACCGGCGCGAGCGGCGGCGACGACCGCTTCGGCGGTTTCCATCCCAGCGCGCCGAGCCAGCGCCGGACCCGCCGCCTCCGTTTCCCATCCGCCCGCCTGTGTATACTCGCTCCTCCATGGACCACCGACGACCATCCACCCCGCGGCGCCCGCAATGCCGTGCGCACCGTCGATTATGCGGCCGCCTGAAACGATGCCCACGCCGATGCCGGTCCCGACCGCCACGAACAGCACATCGCTCAGCTCCCGCGCTACGCCCAACCATTGTTCCCCGAGCACATATCCAGCGCGGTCGCCACCGATCGTGACGGACATCCCCAAGCGCTGCTCGAGAGCATCACGCAATGGAAAAGTTTCCGAGCCCCACAAATTCGGCGCCCAAACGCCGCCCGTCCGCGGATCGTAAATGCCGGGAACGACGATGCCCGCAGCCGCGCAGCCGGGGGAAAAACGATCTACGATTTGCGCGACGGTTTCCTCGAACGCGTGCGCGGCGGCAAGCTTGTGCTTCTCTGATATACGCCCGGCCGCATCCACCAAAGCGATGGCGGTTTTCGTCGCGCCGAGATCGACGGCGAAGACGTTGCTCACGGCCGCGCGATTCTCACAACCCACAGGCCGGCGGCCTCGAGTGTTTTGGTGAGGCGCAGCAGATCGCGCGCCAACTCCAGCGGCTGGCCGGCGATCAGATCGAAGGCGTGAAACGCTCCCGGAGCGACCCGTAGAGTGGCATTCGCATCCGCCGCGTGTTTGTTGTGATTGAACACAAAGACCAGGGTGTCATGCCCCGACTCGAGCGTGCGCACCTCGATATTTTCGCCGGCGCTTGGGATGGGGAGCGCCACGCCGGCCCAATGGAGCAACCCGGCATAAAAGCGCGCCGCGGCGGGCGTGGACGTAGTTTCATACGCTGCGCTGATATAGGACCCGAGCATCAGAGTCTTACCTTTGCCGTAGCGCGAGACGATAGCAGCCGGCGCGCCACTGGCAAACTGCGCCACCACATGCGCCTCTTTGGCAAACGGCTCGAGGGTCTCCTCGTACCAGCGTCCTGTAAGCTCTCGCCCGAGGCCAAACCCGGCATTTCCAGGCCCGTCCAGCGCAAGCTTGTACGTCCGGCGGCGGCGGTCTGCACGGCGGTCTCGCGGCACCCCATCCCTTCCCACAGACCCATGCCGGTAATGCGGTCCGACGCGTACCCGCGTTCATTGCTCCAACCCAGGTGCGCTTCCGCGACCAGGGCGCCGCCGTTCTCAACATAATTTTTCAACACCGGGGCGGAGGCTTCGGGCAGGATGAGCGGATAGGGCAGAATCACCAGCTTATATTGCTTCAACACCGCTTCGGACAACTCTTTGATATGGATGTAGTCGAGCGGAACGTTGCGGGGGAACAGCGCACGGTAGATGCCGAGCAGCGAATCCCGCTCGATGCCGGCAACTTCGCCTTGTGAACCGCTCGTTACTGCCGCGCGCTGGCGGCTGCCTATGAAATACGAAAGCGGATTATAAACGACGGCCACCTCCGCCCGAGACGGTCGCGCTTCGAGGAACAGACTCTGATTGCGATCCACCATTAGCGCAATGGAAGCCGCAACGCGAGCCCGTTCCGTGATGGTTCCATCGAGTTGAATCATCCCGAATCCGCCGCCCTCGTAGCCCGAGCTCATGGGATACCAGGCATAGAAGTTCACGCCTTTGGCGCCGCGCGACAGCGCCGTCCAGGTCCACACACGGAGATCTTCGGGCGTCACCGTGGGGCCAACGTTAAAAGCAACTGTGCCAAAACCGGCTTGCAATTCGCCCACATAAAACCCGCGGCGGTTACTGGCAAACCCGAACGATCGCGTGAAATCGAAGAGCGCCCCGCGCCATGCTACGTCTCTATTCACAAAGGCCGAATGCTTGGGAAAAAAAGAAGTTCCGTAATAATCCACCTGCCGCGCCATGGTCCAATCGTCGGGTTGTCCTTCCCAATAGAGCGGCGAACTGAACAGTCCAACGGAGGCGGCGTGGTTGGCGACGATCGTATCCGGCGCGACACGCCTGACGACAAGATCGCGCAGGTCGCCGCCCAATTTGTCGGCGATGAATGTTTTCCAATCGATGAAATCGGTATAGGAAAGGATCGTGCTCATGCGCCCCGGTTCCACGTCGGCCCGTGTCGCGTATTGGCGATACCAGGCGGCGTTGAGCTTGTCCAGGTCGACACGTTTTGCCGCAGCAACGCCCGGAATTTGGCGACGGTGTTCTTGCAGAAGCAGAATTCCGGATTATAGATATAAGTTGGACTGGCCCAGTTGATGACGTGCGGCTCGCTCCATAAATCCCAACCGATGAACGCTGGACTGTTGCGTACGCGCTCGGTCAATGCGGAGTAAAACGCCAGGTCGGCTTGGCGGATGCCAGGGTGGTGCATGCAATAGCCGGGCGACGATTCCGGAATCACAGCCGCGCCGTTGGAGGAGACAAAGAAAGAATCGGGGTACTTGACGCCGACCCAGCGCGGCGCCGAATCCACGTAGACCTGCAAGAAAACCTTCAGCCCCTCTTCCTGGGCGAGCTCGAGGATGACGTCGAGGTTCTCGAAGTTGTACTCGTGCTCGCGTGGTTCGCCCGTGGCCCAGTCGATCCAAGTGCGCACGGTATTAAAACCTAATGCCTTGATCTGCCGGATATCGTTACGCCACAGCTCTTTTTTGGGGCGCGCGTGAGTTCGAGCATGGGAGCGGACGCTTTGCCGCCGCCGTACCACACCGCTACCGGAAAGAAGTCCCCGGCGACAGCGCGGAGCAGAAGAGCAACAGGATGGCTGTTCTCAGGCGCCGCAGCGGCGACCGGCTCGCGTGCGTCACGGCTCGCGCTGCTTCTCGAAAACTGCCATGTACTGGCTTCCCGGAATGTGGTCGTGCTTGGAAATGAAGCGGAAGCCGTTCTCCGTCACTTCCTTGATGACGTCGTCTTCATCGAGGCGGATGTGCTGGAGGGCGCGGTCGCCAGAGCCGGGCCCCATCGCATTCGGACGCTTGTAGTAGTCGACAATATAGAGCCGGCCGTCCGATACCAGGCTGTCCCGAATCTCACGCAGCATCGCTTCGGGGTAATCGAAATGATGGTACGCATCGAGCACCAGCACCGCGTCCAGGATACCGCCCGGCAGCTTCGGATCGCGCTCCGTGCCAACAATAAATTTTACGTTTGCGAGTCCTGTGGCCGATGCGCGCTGTTTCGCCTTGGCGATAAAATCCGGCGCGATGTCCTCGGCATACACTTCTCCCGCCGGCCCCACCGCGTGGCTTAGGTAGGGCAGCATATAGCCGACCCCGGTACCCACGTCGGCGACCTTCATTCGCGCATGCAGGCCCATCGCTTCGACCAGTTCACGAGGGCGTTCTGTTTCATCGCGGTTTGGCGATGCCAGACCGCGCGCCACCGCGTCGCGGCCTTCCTTGGTCTTGTAGCCTTCATTCGCCTTCTCCGCGACCTGGCCGCGCAACGGCGCGAACTGGGCCGCGGCAAAGGCGGCGCTCAAAAGCAAAACAATCTGAAAACGTTTCATAATGCTTTCTCCATGGGTATGGCCAGCGGAGGATCGACCAAATAATCGTGCGAGGACATCTCCGCGATGGCCTCGCGAATCGCCTCCTCCGTGGCCGGCTCGACGGTGATGACGAAGGGCAGGTCGCGCCAATTCTCGGTTTTAATCTGCAGCACCGCGTCGATGCCGATGTGTTTGGAAGCCAGCACGGCCGCGAGCTTCGCGATAATGCCGGGCCGGTCCTCCACCCGGAAGCGCAGATAGTAGCCGCATTTGTGCAGCGTGACCGGGATGGGCTTATATTCACCCAGCCGCTCGTGCGCGAAGGGGAGACGCGCTCCGGACTGCCCGACCGGATCTCCCGCGCTACGCGCATCAGGTCACTCACAACGGCGACGCCGGTGGGCAAAGGTCCCGCGCCGCGGCCGTAATAGAACGTGTCTTCGCCATATAATCCGCGGACCCAGACGGCGTTATAGGCGCCCTGCACGCTCGCCAAAATGGTGGACTGCGGAATCAAGGACGGGCGCACCGACAAAAGCAGTCCCGCGGGCGTTTGCCGCGCCGCGCAAATGAGGCGGATCGTATGCGAGAGCTGATGGGCATATCGAAAGTCGACCGGCATGATGCGGCGAATGCTCTCGGTGTAGATGTCCGATGGCGTGATCTTCTCTCCGAACGCGAGCGCCGCAAGAATCGCCAGCTTGGAGCGCGCATCGAAGCCATCGACATCGGCGCTGGGATCGGCCTCGGCATACCCCAGCTTTTGAGCCTCGTTGAGAACGGATTCGAAGCTCCCGCCGCGCTGCTCGATCGCCGTAAGGATGTAGTTGCTGGTGCCGTTCAAGATGCCGAACAGCGCCGTGACGCGATCGCCGGAGATGCCCTCGCGCAGCACGGCATGGATCGGAATGCCGCCGCAGACGCTCGCTTCCATGGCGATATTGACTCCGGCGCGGATACCCCGCTCCCAAATCTCGCAGCCGCATGCGCCATCAATTCCTTATTCGCGGTGACGACCGACTTCTTCTCCGTGATGGCGGCGTCAATAATCTCTTTCGCAACCACGGTTCCGCCGACCAGCTCCGCCACGATATCAACCGCGGGATGACGCACTACCTCGCGCCAGTCGGCGGTCTTCAAGGCCCCCTCGAGCGGCGCGGGCAATGTTTTCGACTCGATGCCGCGGCTGCAAATAGCCGTGACGTTCAACCGGAATCCCAGTTTTAACGCGATCTGCTCCGCGTTCTCCGTCAGAATCGTGAGCGCGCCCATGCCGACATTGCCCAGGCCCACGATTCCAGCGTTAACTTCATGCATATATTTGGCATCATAACAGTACGGTTCCGATGCTATCTTTTCTGTTCTTTTCTTGTTCCTGGCGATGTTCGCTTCCGCGGGCCAGATTCCATTGCCGCCCGTCGTTCCCCCGCCTCCCAACACGGAGACCGAGGACCGCCTCCCGAACGGAAAATCGAAAAAAGAGGCTATAGCGAAGGAAGATTTCGCCAAATCGTTGGAGGATGCGCGGGAACTAGTGAGGTTGGCCAGCGGCCTTCAGTCGGACCTTGAAAAAAACGACCGTTACGTTGTTTCGGTATCCGAAATACGCAAGGCCGAAGAAATTGAAAAGCTCGCCAAACGCATTCGCGGACGCTTGAAGGGCTACTGACGAGCCGCATCGTTACACGACGTTCTATGTCGAGGTGGACGACATTCGGGCATATCTCCGCGGTAGGACTGCTTCATGTGTGGTCGAAAGATAAACAACCATAACTTTTCGGAGCGTATTGAGTGTTACCGCTTCCCGTCGCTCCGATGTTTCGATCAGCAAACCATCAATCTGCCGTTTCAATACGCGGCGAATGTTCCTTGATGGTGTTCCAAACGAAGCTCTAAGTCACGTCAAAGTAGTCGTGAATGCGCGTTTTCCTTTGATTTTTCCGACTGAAGGTCCCGCGGATCAAGGCGCAGGGAGTTTTCGCCACACCTCGCAATCCGAATCACGCAGCGGCAACGGAATGGCTTCACCTCCGAGTTATCAGGGAGCCTTGCAGGAGTAATTTCCCGCGTCGTTTGTGCTGTCTCTCTTGTACACCGCGATTTGCGGATACGGGCACAGAGGACGCGTGTTATCAACTACACCATTCGTCATGTGTATCGCCAGTATCCGTTCCGGGGCAATTTTGACTCCCGCCAGCGCTCCAGCGCCGCCAGGGGATTAAATTGATTGGGACCCTGGCCGCCGCCGCAATGCATCATCCCGGGCACCATAAATAAGCGGTAAGAATCGCTTATATTGAGCGCCCTCCCAGCCGCTTTTGCACGCTCTGATAATAGTTAATGCTGTTCAACGGCGAAATCTGCTGATCGTTCCAGCCGTGATATTGAAGCAGTTTGCCGCCGTGGGCAAAGAACGGCTGTAAATTCGGATCCGTCGCATTGAAGATAGCCGTATCGGTTTTGTCCGCGAGAGCGACATCGCTATCGAAATTCAACTGGCGATAATCCCAATTGGGATCCTTGAACACGACATAGCGGAAATAGCTCACTGCGATCGCGAGGGGCTGCAATCCATTGACGGGATCCCATCCCAGCTCGCTTCCAGGGACCATGCCCGGGTAGATCTGCTGGTGCGTGCGAGGATTGATCGCCCCGCTGTACATTTTGCGGGCTCCCTCGACCTGGGCCGCAGTCAAACAGGGCGCCCCGTCCGTGCCTTTGCACTCCAGGACTCCCGGATCGAACTTGCAGAGAGTGGGTCTTCAAGCACTCCATCTTTGACGCCGTCGAGGGCATCGCACGCCCGCAGCGCGGCGTCGTGCAGCAGCACTAACTTATCCCGCGGCAGATTGCCGGGCTGGCCTTCGTGAGTCGCTTGCGCGGACCAAACGATTCCAAACAGCAAGTGCGTCCAATAGTTCGCGGGCGCTCCCGCGACGATGCCGTCGAAGTCTTCCGGATAGCGCTGCGCCTCCATTAGTCCCTGCTTGCCGCCGCTCGAACAGCCGTTCCAATACGACAATTTGGGCGCGGCGCCATAA
Source organism: Bryobacterales bacterium (assembly GCA_963838885.1). Lineage (GTDB taxonomy): Bacteria > Acidobacteriota > Terriglobia > Bryobacterales > Bryobacteraceae > JAICMB01. The sequence goes on from CAWITB010000033.1 coordinate 36,742, forward strand.
AAGGCTGCGATAATGGCTTTGGAGCTAGTGCGTTTCGTGCACCGCGCGCGAGGCGAAATCCTTCAGTTTTTCTGGATGGCCTAGGGCAAAGGAGGCGTCCGCGCCCCCGCCCTTGTGCCCCGTGTCGTGGAAGCGGCGGCGTAGCCCTCTTTCAGAGCCGAAGACATTGTGCGGCCGATGGGCTGCGGATTCGCGGTTCCGAATGCAATGTTTCCGGCCCAGCCGCCGTTGCCGACGGCCTGAAATTTGCCGTTCCAGGATTCGGCGGGCGGCAGCCATATTTCCATTTCGATGTGCGAGTCCGGGGATGGCGCAAGGATCGCCGCCACGCGGCAATGGGCAGGCAGCGGTGCGGGTGGCGCGGCCGGTCCAGGGGAGCTTGCGGCGATCCCGCCGGCACAAATTCCGCCGCCGTGATCGTGGTATGGGGACGCTAGCGAGCGCAATTGCTCGCAAGGGGTTTGCGCCTGCGCCATCGCAGCGGCGCCGACGAGGAAAAACAACCCAACGGTACACTTCATTCAAGCTTCTCCCGTGTTTAAAACAGCAATTTCAATCCAAATTGGATCGTTCGTGGGCTGTTCGACTGACTGCTGATCACGCCGAACTGTCCGGAAGTCAAGACCGTGTTGGGCGATCCGAACACCACCTGGTTCAGGACATTAAAGGCCTCCGCGCGAAGCTGCACTGTCAGACGCTCCAGCGGCTGGAATTGCTTGAACAAGGAAAAATCGATGTTCTGTAAACCCGGAGCGCGCACCTCGGGAAGCGTTCGACCGGTGTTGCCGAAGGTGAACGGCGGCGGTTGCAAAAAACGGCGGAGTTGAGGTATCGATTGAGCCGGCTCGAGACCGGTCCGCTCAACGCGGCGCTCTGGCCGTTGTTGTTGGGGCGCAGCGAATTATTTCCGCAATTCGTGCAGGTATTTTGCGTCGTGACGGACAACGGAAATCCCGTCTGGTAAGTCGCGATTCCGTTTAATTGCCAACCTCCGGCAAACGCATCGACAGCGCGGTTCCAGTGCGATCCGAAGTGCTGGCCGCGTCCGAACGGTATCTGGTACAGTCCGCTGACGACCAGACGCTTCGAGATGTCGTTAGGAGAAACGGCCCGCTCGGCCGCCTCGTTGTAAATGTTCTGAATGCCTCCCGTGTTGTTGCCCAGATTCTCGATCACCGAATAATTATCGATCAGCTTCTGTCCGGTGAATGCAAGCAGAAAACTCAGACCTTGGCTGAAGCGTTTCTCCACCTTCAGTTGAAAGGCGTGATATTCGTATAGCCGCCCGTGATAAACGACGGTTCGGGACCGGTGAACTGCGGAAAGGGAGCGAGCAGATAGCTCAAGGGAATGGTGGCGCCGGATTCCGGGCCGGTCGTGATGATGCCGAAAAACGGATTCGGCACGCTCTGTTGCAGTTTCGTCCCGAGCGCGATCGCAGCCGGGGTCAACTGGTCGAGATTGTAGTCGGATTCAGCGGCCTTGTTAAGCTGCACGCCATGGCTACCAACATAAGCGGCATCGATCAGGATATTGCCCGGCAACTGGCGTTCTATCTCGAAATCCCAATTTTCGGTGTACGGCACGGTGTTGTCGCCGGTCAGCGGCGCCTCGAACGATGTTCCCAGGCCGGTCAACAGCCCTTGCGAACTGCCTACCGGCAGGTTCAATCCAGCCGGAAAGGGATTGTTGATATATAGCGAGGGCGTGAGGCCGTCCGGGCTTCCGGTGTATTGCGTTACGGCGCTGAACCCCTCGTTCCCGATCGTGCCGCCGGCGGCGCGATAGGATCGAGCATAGAAGATGCCGAAGCCCCCACGAAGCACGGTATCGCGGCCAGCTTGGTATGCAAATCCAAAACGCGGAGCGAAGTCGGTCCACTGCGGATCGAACTGGCGCCTGCTATTGCCGTTCACTCCCACGAACTCGACGCCCCCGCCAACCCGGCGATTCCTGTGGCCGCCGCGAGTGGGGAAGGCACCGTCGGGTCGAAGGTCGACATGCGGTTGTAGCGCTCCGTGCGCGGCATATCGACATCCCAGCGGAGCCCCAGGTTTAAGGTCAGCCTCCTCGTGACTTTCCAATCGTCTTGCAGATACAAAGCGTAGTACTCGCTCTCTGTGGCGGAGTTTTTGGATTGAATGATCATCGAACCGCTGCCCACACCCAGAAGAAAAGTCGCGAACCCATTGCCGGCCGTGGAGCTGGCCGCGTTGGGATTGGGACCCTGCGTCAGGCTGACGGGGAAGCTGAAATTGCCGTCGGAAGATCCCGATTCGTTATCGGAGTCGCGCAGGAGCCGCGCTTCGCCGCCGAATTTGAGCACATGATTTGCGAGCACCTTGGTCGCACTGACGCTCCAGGAATGCGTGTCAAAGCCGCCGATTCCGTGGCGCCTTGATTGGCCGCTCCGAGAGTCTGGTAATTCTGCGGCGCGATGCCGGGAAAGAGCAGATGGTCCGCATTGGCGGCAATGTAATTCGGGAAGCCCAGTGTAGTGGGATCAAATCCTTCGCTCAACGTGGTCTGGCGCAGAAGCGTGCGCGCGAAACCATACCGGAATTCCCACAGAAATGCGGGGCTTTGGGTGAAAGTCTCGTCCACGGCGGCGCTGTGTGAAATCTGCGAGACGTTGCTGCCGCCCTGGGCCACTCGAATGGCCGCCGGAAAAACGGGCGTGTCGGGACTGTTCAGGTTGCGGCTGGAGTAGCGTACGAAAAAGCGGTTCCGATCGCTGACATTCTCATCCACCTTGGCGTCGATGGTGTCGCTGTTGATGACGGCCGTGCCCGCCGAATAGTAATTGTTCAGTCCGGTGTTGGCCGCGCCCGGCAGGTTTGGTAGCGGATAAAAATTCACAATGTTGGCGGAAACGGGATTAATGCGGCTCGCCGGTATAATGTTGCCGGGAAAGGGCTGCCGGATGTACCCGGAGCCGGAGGGCGCGGTGGTGGCCGGGTCATAGATGGCGACCTGTTGGCCGGCCGCGTTGAAGGTCTGGGAGAAGTTCCCCGCGCGTTGTAACGCGGTGGGCACCGTGGCAGTGCTGTTTGACGCGGCGCCCTGCCGCAAGCCCTCATACCCGAAAAAGAAGAATGTTTTGTCGCGGCCATGATAGAGCTTCGGGATTTCAATCGGTCCGCCCAGGCTTCCGCCGAACTGGTTGCGCTTGAAGTTGGCAAGAGCAACGTGGTTGAGATTCGAGAAGAAATTGTTCGAGTCAAGATCGGAGTTACGCAAGAACTCGAAGGCGCTGCCGTGGTACTGGTTGGTTCCGGATTTATAGATCAGATTAATGATGCCGCTTCCGCTGCGTCCGAACTCCGCCGAGTAGCTGTTCGTCTGGACCTTGAACTCCTGCACCGAGTCCACGGACGGGAAAACGGCAAAACCGTTTATGGGGACGGGGAGGGCCGGAGCGGATGGGATTCCGTCCACCAGGATTTCGGTGCTTCCGGGCCGGCCGCCATTCACCGAAATGTTGCCGCTGTTGAACTGGTTCGACGCTTCCCGTGACGCCGGGCACAAGAAAGATGAGGGAATAAACATTCCTTTGATTCAAGGGCAGGTCGAGGATCTTGCGGGTATTGATCACCTGACCCATGGCGGCGGTGGTCGATTCAATCAGAGGCGCCTCGCCGGTGACTCGAACGGTCTCAGTGGCGGCCCCGATCTGCAACGTGATGCCGATGCGCGCCGACCTGATTGACGGCGAGCGTGATGCCGGAGCGCTCTTCGCTTTTGAAACCTGGTGCTTCGACGGCGACGGTGTAAGGGCCACCCGGGCGGCAGCGACGGCACGATGAAGCGGCCATCCGGACCGGTACTAGAATGCGTTTCCCGGTTCGTGGACGTGTTGACGACGGTAACCTTGGCGCCGGGAACGACGGCGCCAGTGGGGTCCTGGACGATTCCTTCGAGCGACGCCGTTATCACTTGGCCAAGAGCGGCCGAAGCCGTCAGCAGGAAGAGCAATGCGATCCTGAACGAAGCAAGTTTTCATGATCTTCTCCGATCCCGTCTTGACGGCATCTTCATACGGCGGTATGCGCGCCGGCCGGTCGCCTCCAGAAATTCTTCGATCAATGCAATCGCGTCATCTCCCGCGGACACGAACTCGTCGATTCGGGCGGCCGCCGCCCGGAACTGCCGCCGGTGAGCGACTGAAATAAGACATCGTTCACCTGCACTTGTATAGGAACTAATGCGTCCAGCAGCTCCTGCCCCTTGCGGGTCACGCGCAGCGATACCCTGCGCCGGTCTTCGCGATCGGCCCGCTTTTGGAGGAGGCCCATTCTAATCAATTTGCCGGTTTCGATGGTGATGAAGGCGCCGCTGAGGTGCAGGTGGGCGGCTACGGCGCTCACCGCGACGCGGCCCTGCTCCTGAAGGTGCTGCACGGAGATGAGCGTCGTGTACTGAATTCCGGTCAGGCCAATGAGGCGGGCGAGGCCGCCGCGTACCGCCTCGATGCGGGCCGCTAAGGCGAGGAGGTCGTGAACAAAGGTGCGGAACGCGAGGTCGGAGCCGCCGGCCAGCAACTCGGGCCGCGAGACGGTCAGGGGCGCGAATTTGGTCGCCCCCCGCGGCCGCGAAATCGCAATTTGGAGGGCGGGACGACGGGCCAATTTCACAATAGCTAAATTATAAAGCTATTTGCGGCGGCGTCAACAATCTTAATGAGATGCAGAGATAAGCCTTGGCGGCGTGGCCGCGGACTACGGCGTTCGCGGGCTCCCGGCGCGTCGCGAGGAAACTCGAGAGGGCCAAGTCACCCCCTTTCCTCCCGCCGCCTGAGCGCCGGCTCGTTCCCTTACGAGCCTCCAGACTTCCGCGACAGCGTCCCAGGCGGTGCCGAATTTCCGATCGCAATTCGGATCGCGTACCGTCCGTTTAGCGAGGTGTGCGAAAAGGAACGCGCGCCCGCTGGCATTGGGTTCCAGCCCTTTGTTGTCTCAGACCTTTGGGACAATCTCACTCTGAACTTTGGTGTTAAATTAGGGCTCGAGGCCTTTGTCTTACCTGGTGCAGGGCGAGGGGTTCGGGGGTCGGCCTGCCGTTTGGATTCAGAAACCAGTGCTACAGCGTCGCCCAGGTCAGGATGATTTTGCCGGAGTTGCCGCCGCGCATTGCTTCGAAGCCCTTTTCGAAATCGTTATAAGAGAAACGCTGCGTGATTACGGGGCTGATGTCCAGGCCCGATTCGAGCATAACGGTCATTTTGTACCAGGTCTCGTACATTTCGCGGCCGTATATGCCTTTCAGCGTCAGCATATTGAACACGACGGTGTTCCAGTCGATGGCGATTTCTTTTGAAGGGATGCCGAGCATCGCGATTTTGGCGCCGTGGCTCATGTTGGCGAGCATTTCGCGCAGGGCGCCGCCGTTGCCCGACATCTCCAGGCCGACGTCGAAGCCTTCGTGCATCCCGAGCCGTTTCTGAACTTCGGCGAGCGGGGTTTCCGCGGTATTGATGGCCAAGGTGACGCCCATCTTGCGGGCGAGCTCCAGACGGCAGGGGTTGATGTCAGTGATGACTACATATCGCGCGGCGGCATGGCGGACGACGGCGGCGGCCATGATGCCGATGGGACCGGCGCCGGTGATGAGGACGTCTTCGCCGAGCACGGGAAACGACAGCGCGGTGTGGACGGCGTTGCCGAACGGGTCGAAGATGGCGGCGATGTCGAGATTGATGTCGTCCTTGTGGCGCCAGATGTTGGTCATGGGCACGGCGATGTACTCAGCGAAGGCGCCGGGGCGGTTCACGCCGACGCCGAGCGTATGAGCGCAAAGATGGCGGCGGCCGGCGAGGCAGTTGCGGCAGCGGCCGCAGACTACGTGGCCTTCGGCGCTGACGATATCGCCGTTATGGAAATCGTTAACATTGGAGCCGGTATCGACGATCTCGCCGACGAATTCGTGGCCGATGACCATGGGGACGGGGATGGTGCGCTGGGCCCACTCGTCCCAGTTGTAGATGTGGAGATCGGTACCGCAGATGCCGGTGCGGAGGACGCGGATGACGACATCATTGATGCCGATGGAGGGTTCGGGAACGTCCTCGAGCCACAGTCCCGGCTCGCGGCGGGATTTGACCAGCGCTTTCATTGCTAAACCGCGACACTCGCCGGCGCCGGTTGGCGGCTGTCCACGTCGCGGAACCACAGCTCCAGCATGAGCAGCATCCAGAGATAGTGGTAATTGTCGCGGCGCTTGGACTGGTGCTCCGCCAGCAAATGGCGCACGAACTCCGGGGACACGATGCCACGATTCAGAAATTGCGCGGAGGTGAGGTGGTCCGTTACGAAATCGCGCAACGATCCGCGAAACCAAGCGGCGATGGGAACTCCAAAGCCCTGTTTGGGGCGCTCCACCAGCTCGCGCGGCAGGCGCTCACCCATAGCTTTAAGAAAAATCTGTTTCCCCTTGCCATTGCGGATCTTCCAGGCGTGGGGAAGGGTGGCGGCATACTCGGCCAGGAGGTGATCGAGCAGGGGGCAGCGGACCTCGAGGGAATTCGCCATAGACATGCGGTCCACCTTCGGGAGCATATCGCCGGCGAGTTTGGCAGTGGCTTCGAAGTACATGGCTTGAGTAAGCACAGGGGCGCCGTTGGGAGCGAGGCAATGCGCCAGGGTTTTTGCCATATAAGCGTCGTCCGCGGGAAGCATCCAGCGGCTGTTCAGGAGACGTGAGCGCAAGAAATAAGGCGTGGTGTTCTTTTCGAAGTAGCGCGCCAGAGGCGACGGCCGACTGATCATGCGCAAATAGTTTTTGCCGTAGGCCGAGTAGGGGAGGCGGCCGGCGAGCCAGGAAACGGCGCCGCGGGCGGCCTGGGGCGCGGCGTCGGCCCAGCGCAGACGCTCTGTCGAGAAAAAGCTTTCATACCCGCCGAAAACCTCGTCGCCGCCATCCCCGGTGAGGACGACCTTGACGTGCCGCACGGCGAATTCCGAGACGATGAAGGTTGGGATGGCGGCGGTATCGGCCAGAGGCTCGTCGAAATAACGGCCGATTTTCGCGACCAGATCGATTGAATCGGGGCGGACGACGATCTCATGATGATCGGTCGCGTATTTTTCCGCGATCATTTTCGCCCAGCGCAGCTCGTTAAATTCGCTTTCTTCGAAACCGATGGAGAAAGTTTTGACGGGCGCCTTGGTTTGGAGCGCCATGGAAGCGACAACGGCGCTTGAATCGATGCCGCCGCTGAGAAACGCTCCCAGCGGCACGTCGGCGATGAGGCGCAGCCGCACGGATTCATCGAACAATTCGCGGACGCGGGCGGCGGCCTGCTCTTCCGTGATGCCGGCGGGGGCGGATTCACTGGGCGTGGGGAGCTTCCAATACACTCCGCGTTCGATTTTGCCGCTGGCATGGCAGATCATCCAGGAGCCCGGTGGAAGCTTGCGGACGGCCTGATAGGGGGTCCAGGGATCGGGAATATAGGAGAGCAAAAAGTAGAGGCGCAACGCTTCTTCATCGATATCGAGCGGCACGCCCGCTTCGACCAGGCACTTCAATTCGCTGCCGAAGGTGACGCCGGAAGGAAGCGCGGCATAATAGAGCGGCTTTTTTCCGAAGCGGTCGCGGGCCAGAAAAAGCAGCCGTTGGCGGGAGTCCCAGATGGCGTAGGCGAACATGCCGCGCAGCTTCGAGACGCCATCGGGTCCGAATTCTTCGTAGAGGTGGAGCAGCGTTTCGGTGTCGCTGTTGGTCTTGAAGCGGTGGCCGCGGGAGATGAGGTCCTGGCGCAGCTCCTTGATAATTATAAATCTCGCCATTGAAGACCACCCATAGGGAGCCGTCCTCGTTCGAGATGGGCTGGTGGCCGGTGTTGAGGTCGATGATGCTGAGGCGGCGCATTCCGATGCCGCAGGGTCCGTCGACGTGGAAACCCTCGTCATCGGGGCCGCGATGGCGTATCGTATCGCACATGGCGCGGATGCGGCTGAGCGCGGCGTCTCCAGCGAACAGAAGTTGACCCGCGATGCCGCACATACGTATCTCGATTATCGCAATAGCGGAGCCGAGAGCGGCTAGAATGGCCACGATGCCGAGTTTCTACCGGGTGCGCGCCGTCAACACGGCGGTGGATTCAGAAAACAGGATTCATGGCGATGCGGTCGCGGCGGCCTATGGTTTCCGCGCGGGTCTGGTACCGGGCGTGACGGTGTACGGATACATGACCTTGCCGGTGCTCGATCGATTCGGCGCCGAATGGCTGGAGCGGGGAACGATGAGCGTGCGGTTCAAAGAACCGGTTTACGACGGCGAAGAGGTCGCCGTGGAGGGACGCGAGTTGGACGGCGGAAGGATGGAGGTCACGCTCGAACGAGGACGCGCGGACGGTCTCGCCTCGATGGAGCAGGAACGGGTGGCGCCGGAGGTGGAAAATTATCCGGAGCGTCCCATGCCGGCGCGGGAAAACAGGCCGGCGGCGTCGCGAGAGACGCTGGCGAAGGGAACGGCGCTGGGGACGCTGAGGGCTACGCTCGATTTGGCCGCGGCACGGATGAGCGCTCCGCTTGCCGCGGCGATCGGCGAAGCGCGTTTGGCTCATCCGGCGGTCCTGCTAGGCGTTGGCGAACGATCTCCTTATCGGCAACGTCGTCCTCGGACCGTGGATCCACGTTTCGAGCGAGGTCGCCAACTTCTCGGCCGCGCGGGACGGCGAGGCGCTCAAGGTCCGTGGGCGGGTATTGGAGCAGTACGAGCGCAAGGGACACGAGTTTGTCGTGCTCTCGATTCGAACGTCCGCGGGCGGACGCGTAGTACAGCATGTGCGGCATACGGCGATATGGCGGCCGCGGCCCCCTGTTAAAATCTGAGTTTGAGCGCACGAGTCTATGCCACGGCGCGCGCGCTATTAAACGCGTCGGGCGCGACGGCCGGAATCCGTTATTGGAATCGCAGGGGGTTGCGCATTCTGATGTATCACCGCTTCCGGATTCCTGATCAATTGGAGGCGCAGTGCGAGCATCTGAAAAAGCACTACCGTCCGGTGTCGATCACGGAGGCGTCGGAGGCGCTTCGGGGCGGCAAGCGCGCGCCGGACGGATCGGTCGCGATTACGGTGGACGACGGGTATCGCGATTTTCTCGTGAATGCCTGGCCGATTTTCAAGAGTTATGGCATACCGGCGCTAGTCTATGTCGCGACCGATCTTCCCGACCAAAATACCTGGCTGTGGACGGACCAGCTTACGCACTTCTTGATCGAGCAGGGAGATCGCGGCGCGGCGGTCACGATCAAGCAGCGCCTCAAAAAGATTCCCGATGAGAAGCGGCGCGCCTATCTCGATTCCCTGCCCGGCCTGCGGCGGACGCCGCCGCCGTCATATGAACCGCTCTCGTGGGACGAGATTCGCGCGCTGGCGAAAGAAGGCGTCGAGTTTGGCGCCCACACGCGGTCGCACCCGATCCTTTCGCGTCTGCCCAATCGCGAGCGCATGAGGGAGGAGATCGCGGGCTCGAAGCAGCGGCTCGAAGAAGAGTTGGGCGGCCGCGTCCTGCATTTCTGTTATCCCAACGGCACTCCAGAGGATTATAACGAGGAGGCGGTCGAGGTCGTACGGGAATGCGGATTTCAGACGGCGGTGACGGCGGTGCGCGGCATCAACTTCGCGCGGGCGGATCCATTGCTGTTGCGGCGCATTCACGCAGACCCGGATCGGCCGGTCGATAAGTTCGCTCACGAGGTGGCGGGGTTGTATCGTTCTTGAGCGAGAAGCTACTGTTCGAGCAGCTCGATTAATTGCTGCGTGGGAGTGAACAGCCACGCGATGCGGCGCTGGTTGAAGGCAACGGCCGGGACGGGTTTGCTCACGACAACGCATTTCTTGGAGGCGAGGGTGGCGAGGGTGCGATCCAAGTCGGCGACTTCGTAGCAGACGTGATATGCGCCGCCTCCTTTTGCTAGAAGGCCGTCGATGGGGGTCTTGTCGCCAAGCGGCGCGATCAATTCAATGACGATGCCGCCCGGCTCGCCGTGGCCGACGAAGCAGACCGAAACGCGTTGGATGGGATCGTCGAACGGCCCGGAAAGGACCTGGTAACCGAAGAGATCCCGATACACGGGAACCGTTTTATCAATCGATTTCACCGCTACGCCGAGGTGGTGAAAGACGAAAGCGGGGTCCTCCATCGAGATCAGTGTAACAGCGGTTGTAACGATATATTGATAATTGCCGCTCGAATTTCGCAGCACCACGCCGGCGGATCTCGATCGCATTCAGACGTTATTGCAGGCGGCGTTCGGATCGGGGCCGGAGGCGCCGAACCTGGACGCGGCGCTGCTGCGCTGGAAATACTGGGAGCCGGGAACGGAATGGAAGGGGTCGCGCGGGTATCTACTGGAGCGCGACGGCGAATTGCTGGCTCATGGATCGCTCTGGCCGATCTCCATCCGGGGCGCATGCGCGGCGGGGCTGCTCGATTGGGCGGCGGTCAGATTTCCTCCGGGAATGGGAGTTGCGCTGCTGCGGCGGATCGCATCGGAGATTGCGCCGGTGCTGGTCTCAACGGGCGGCTCGCAGGCGACGCGCGCGATCATGCCGCGAATCGGTTTCCGGCATGTCGATAATCAGAGCATTTACGTTCGCGTACTGCGGCCGTGGAAGCAATCACGTACGCGCCCTCGGGAGGCGCCGCCGCGCGCGGTAGGGCGATTGCTGCGCAACGCAATGTGGAGCGTGGGGCCGCCCATGCCGCTGAGGCGTTGGACGGCGTGGCCCGTGAGCGAACTGCCCGATTCTGTGGCGGAACATCTGCTGCGCTGCCCCGGCGCGGTAGTCACGGCGTGGAAACTGGAGCATCCGGATGGCGACATGGGGTTTTTTGTACTCAGCCGCGTAGGAGGGCAGAGCCGCATCGCGCGGTTGCGGCTCGATTCGCTCGATCCGACGGACTGGAAGGCGGCGTACGCGCTTGCGGCGATCGCTGCTATGGGCGATCCGCAAGCGTGCGAAGTGGCGGCGTTGAGCTCCAACCGTTTCGAGCGCGAGGCACTGGTCTCTAACGGGTTTCACTACCGCGACCAACGGCCGGTGTTCGTGTACGATCCGAAAAAACAGATTCCGCCTCGAGGCGTTTCCACTGGAATTCGACATGCTCGACGACGACATGGCGTATTTGAACACGCCGGAGTATCCGTATTTTGCGTAGCGCGCGAGAGATCGCGGTGCGCTTGCGGCAGGAGGCCGTGAACGTCGCGCTGCTGCTGCGGCCGCCATTGTGGAAGGGCACGCCCGATTCGTTTTCGCTGCCTCCTTTTTCTCTGCCCCATGGCAGCGAAGTTGCGGCGGCTTTGCGGGGGACAGCGTTTGAGCGCGAGATTGAAGGGATCGCGGCGGAAATTCGCGCGCACCGTTTTCCCCTTCTTGGAACCACGATCGACACGGGAGCGGATATTCGATGGCGACGAGATGCCGTCAACGGCAAGGAAACGGGTACGGATTATTTCCGCCTGATTCCTTATCTTGATGCGGCGCGCGCGGGCGATCACAAGATTATTTGGGAGTTGAATCGTCACCAGCATCTGGTTGTGCTGGCGCAGGCTTGGCTCTTTAACGGCGAGGCAGCGAATCTGGCCGAGATCTTCGCGCAGCTCGAATCGTGGGAGGACGCGAATCCGTTCCAGCGCGGGATCAATTGGGCGAGCGCGCTGGAGGTTGCTTTTCGCGCTCTTTCGTGGCTGTGGATCTACCATTTCGCCGGACGCGAAATGCCCGCGGGGTTGCGCGGCCGCTTTCTCGAATCGCTGTACCGGCACGCCAAGCACATTGAAAATAATCTTTCGTTCTATTTTTCGCCGAACACGCATCTGTTGGGAGAAGCAGTGGCATTGCACGCGCTTGGCTCGCTTTTTCCGGAGTTCAGCGAGTTGGGCGCGCAGGTCGCCGCGGAGCAGATGCAGAAACAGGTTCGCGACGACGGCAGCCACTTCGAGCAATCGACGTACTATCACGTGTACGCGCTCGATATGTTTCTGTTTCACGCCATTGTTGCCGGGGAGGTTTCGGCGGCGTACCGCTCCAAGCTTGAGCGCATGGCGGAGTATCTGCATGCGATTCTGGGGCCGCAGCAAAGATTGCCTTTCATCGGGGACGATGACGGGGGGCGTTTTTTTCATCCCTACGGCGCGCGCGATCGCTTCGGACGGGGAACCATGGCGACATGCGGGGTTTATTTCCAGCGCGCGGAATGGATCGGTTGCCGCGAGGATTGTGTGGAGCAGGCGGCGTGGTGGCTTGGCGCGCCGGCGTTGAAGGTTGAGCCGCGGGCGGCAGTGTATGAATCGCGTCTGTTTCGCGATGCCGGCATGGCGGTGATGACGGCGGGAGACCGGCATGCGCTGCTCGACGCCGGACCTTTTGGACCGTGGGGTTCGGGGCATAGCCATTCGGATACGCTGAGCCTCACGGTGCGGCGCGCAGACGAGGATATTCTGATCGATCCCGGCACCTACACCTATGTCGGCGGCGAGACGTGGCGCAATTGGTTCCGCGGCTCCGGCGCGCACAACACAATTCGGATCGACGGCGCGGACCAGGCCGTGCCGGTTGGGCCATTCCGTTGGACTGGCCAACCCACTGTGGTTGTGCATGCGTGGGAATCGACGGCCGAGCATGACTTTCTCGATGCGGAGTGCTCCTACCGGGGGTTCACGCATCGGCGGCGCGTGCGGTTCACGAAGCCGGACCGAATCGAGATAACGGACGAGATCTCGGGGCCCGCGGGCGAGCACGAGATTGAGCAGTTCTGGCATTTGGGATCGGAGGAGGCGGCGCGTCGGATCGTTTTCGATGGCGTGGCGGAGGAGGTCGAGGGGTGGCGGTCGAACGTGTTTGGCGAAAAGCATGCCTCGCCGGCGCTGCGCGTACATCGGCGGTGCGAACTGCCGGTGCGGTTGGAGACGAGGATTGAATTGTAGAGCCGGGCTTTAAGAGCTTCAATCTCCCTGAGTCGTCATCTCCCGATTCCGAGATCCTTCGGTGATTCCTCGTTGATGCGCGCAAGATACATCCGACTCTCATTACGACACATTCTTGGTCGTGCATCATCGCTCGCGTTTTGTCCAGCGAGGGTAATGGGTACAGCTCGTTGCGCTGAAAAAGTGATGCGCCGCTCCGTTACGGCAGTATCCCATGCACTTTCATGAGCTGCAAGTATCGGCCTTCGTACAGCTCATTCGCCTCGAAGAGCGGAATCAGCTTCCCCCACAATTCGCCGACGCGTTTATCGATGTGCGCATCGCCGAAGCGGCAATACGCCTGTAATTCCGTAATCATGCAGAGCAACACCGTCGCCGCGCGCCCGATATGCTTTGACAGGAACACATCGTAGGTAGCGTCAATTTTTGGCCGCTCTGCATGGGGCAGAAAATCGCTGATGTAGTACGTGCCCACTGGAAGGGGTCCGTCGAAACCCATGAAACCCTCGGCCGCACCGTGAGAAAGCGCTGAGTATTGCCGCCATTGCGAATGCGTAAACGTCTTCAAAAACGTCTGGCGTTCCGTCATTCTGCCGTCCGATCCAGTTTTTAAGATGTACCTGCCCAACGTCGGCCATATCGGCTGTCGCATGACTTCGTCGAGCATAAAGCCGCTCGTCCTTATGATAAGATCGACTGCGGCGCGGCGCTCGCCGATATAGGCTTCCCAACGTGGCTGTCCACGATATCGATCAGATTTCTCATCGAGATCGATCAAAAGTTTTTTGATGCCGCTCCTCCGGTAACTCCGACCTTGCTCAGCGGGATTCTCAAGAATGGCGGTCACGTTATAAAGGCAATCGATCAGTGAGCGAATCAGCGGCATTGCGGCCACGCCGTATTTGACTCGCCAGAAGCAATCGTCGCTACGGCGCTCATCCGCGTTCAGGTAGAACAACAACCGGTAGATGCTCACGGCATGACGGATCATGATGCAAATGTCCTCGCCAACGAAAAACGGCGCACAAAGGTGATCTGATCCCTCGCGGTACACCTTCTCCACCATTGTCTCCGCCAACTTCGCAAGCGACTCCTGAAAAGACCCAGCATCGATCCTCACGATTGGATTATCTTCGTCTCAGGCCATTATGTTTGTGTTCGGTCAGCTGTCCCACTCCCAGCTTCCGAGAGCACTCGGGAGCGATGCCCGAGCGTGCGATCCCGTAAGCGAACAGCATTGCACTCAGGATAAAACGCGCTTGTCCTCGAGTTGGCGGACCAGATCGCCGAACGTGGCGGCTTCCATCATCTCGGCTTCGGGTTCCAGGCCGAACTCGCTGGTGATGAAAGTCAGAATTTGGACATCGGCCAGCGAAGTCCAGGTCGGGATGCTCTCGCGGTCGTCGGAGTCCTTCAGGGCGCCACGGGGCAGTTCAAGAATTTCTTCCACCGCCGATTTAAAATCGGATCTGGTCATAAATTGTCATCTTACATCGCCGCGGGAATCCGTTTTGCTATTCTAAATTCTGTCCTGTTAGAGGCGCGGGGGCCAAGAGTACGCGAGCGGCAGTTCCGGGTAGCTCCGGGCGCATCGCGGAAAGGGGCGACAAAGTTCTCCGCCGAAACCGGTTCGAGCAGCTACGCGAGGCCGGTTGGGGGGCCAGGCTAAATCCGGCCCACTGTCATCCGGATTCTGTATTTCCGGGTGGAGCGCTACAGGGACCACGCGCATTTCGCGTAATCCCTCCTCCATCCGCGTCGTTTCGCGAGTTTTCATGGACCTGTTCGAATTAACACGGGCGCTGATCGATATCGAGTCCATTACGGACAACGAAGCCCGCGTGGGCGGCTATCTGTTCGATCGCCTTTCGGAGCTCGCGGCGCGCACCAGCGGCCACGTCGAAAGAATGGAAGTCGAGACTGGGCGATTCAATGTTTTCGCATTCTGGGATATGCCGGCTGTCACGCTATCGACGCACATGGACACGGTTCCGCCGTTCTTTGCCTCGCGCGAGGATTCAGACGATATCTGGGGGCGCGGCGCTTGCGATACCAAGGGCATTATCGCGTCGATGATTGGGGCTGTGAGCGAACTGCTGGCAGAGGGCGTACGCAATATTGGGCTGCTGTTCGTTGTAGGCGAGGAGCGCAACAGCGCCGGGGCGTATTTCGCCGCGCGGGAAAGTCGCGGATCGAAGTTTCTGATCAATGGCGAGCCTACCGGAAATAAATTGGCCGTGGGATCGAAAGGCGCGCTGCGCATCGAAGTGATTGCGACGGGGCGTATGGCGCATTCGGCCTATCCGGAACTGGGCGAATCGGCCATTGAGAAGCTGCTCGATGCGCTGATGGAAATCCGTTTCGCGCCCTTGCCGGACGATCCGGTACTCGGTCCGAGCACAATGAATATCGGAGTGATTTCCGGCGGGCGTGCGCCGAACGTGATCCCCGATCATGCCAAGGCCGAGGTTATGATCCGTTTGGTCGACGACGGCGCGTCGACGCGGGAGACCTTGCGCGCGGCAGTGAACGGAAAGGCGGAGATTCGGGAGGTCCTTGCGATTCCGGCGCTGCATCTTGGCGGGCTGCCCGGCTTTGAAACCACGGTGGTCTCCTACACGACCGACATACCGGCGTTCGGCGACACATGGGGCAAGCCTTTTCTCATCGGGCCAGGGACGATTCACGTCGCGCATACGGCGGAAGAGCGCGTACCAAAACGGCAGTTGACTGAAGCGGTTCAAATTTATAAGCGCATGGTGAAAGAGCTACTGAAATGACCGGAAATGGCGAACGGAAGATCGAAGTGGGAGTGCTGGGAGCCACCGGCATGGTGGGACAGCGCTTCGTCGAGTTTTTGCAGGGTCACCCCTGGTTCGAGCTGACCTGGGTGGGCGCGAGCGATCGCTCGGCGGGGAAAAAATATCGCGACGCGACAAGCTGGAGGCTGGATGGCGCGATGCCGGCGAATGTGGCGGACTTGACGGTCGCCGATTGCAAGCCTTCGGAGGGCGCGCCACGGTTGATGTTCTCGGCGACGGACGCGTCCGTGGCGACGCAGATTGAACAGGCGTTCGCGCAAGCGGGCCACGCCGTCGTTTCCAATTCGCGCAACCATCGCATGGAGCCGGACGTTCCCCTGCTAGTTCCGGAGGTCAACCCCGGCCACCTGAAGATCATCCCGCTGCAACAGCGGCGTCGGGGATGGAGCGGCCAGATCGCGACGAATCCGAACTGCTCGACGGTGGTGCTGAAGTATGGCGCTCGCTCCACTGCGGCAATTCGGCATCACGCGGGTGGTTACGACGACGATGCAGGCTATATCCGGCGCGGGCTATCCCGGCGTGGCGTCGATGGACATCAATGGCAATGTGATTCCGTTCATTGGCGGCGAAGAAGAGAAGATGGAGCAGGAGACCCAGAAAATTCTCGGCGATATCGGGAGCGACGGATTTCGGCCGCTTGCTGCCACGGTCAGCGCGCACTGTAATCGGGTACCAGTGGTGGACGGGCATACCATAACCGTTTCCGTGGAGCTATACGGCAAACCGAGCGAAGCCGATATCGTCGAAGCGTTCGCGGCGTTCCGCGGGGCGCCGCAGGAGCGCGGGTTGCCGAGCGCGCCTCCGAATCCGGTGATCTACCTTGACGGCAAGGATCGTCCACAGCCGCGGCGCGATGTGGAGCGTGAGAACGGCATGGCAGTATTCACAGGGCGCTTGCGGCCCTGCCCGGTCTTCGATTGGAAATTTATCGCGCTGGGGCACAATACGGTGCGCGGCGCGGCCGGCGCGGCGGTTCTGAACGCCGAGCTGATGTATTCGGAAGGGCTGCTCGACTAATGATCGTGATGAAGTTCGGCGGCACGTCGGTGGAATCGGCGGCCGCGATCGAACGCGTGCGGAAAATCGTCGCGGCTCGAATCGAGCGCCGGCCCGTGGTGGTGGTTTCGGCCATGGGCAAAACGACAAACCGGCTGCTCGAGATCGCGCATCTTGCGGTTGGAGGACAGCGCGACCAGGCCATTTCGAAGCTGCTGGAGTCCGCGATTTTCACTTGCGGGAGTCGGGAATGGAGCGCACCGTCGATGACCATTTTCAGGAATTGAGCGAGCTGGTCAAAGGACTGGCGATTCTGGGGGAGCTGACACCGCGCTCGATTGACGCCATTTCGAGCTTCGGCGAGCGGCTTTCGAGCCTGATCGTTACGAACCATTTTCAGCGGCACGGGATGCGCGCGGAGCACGTCGATGCGCGCAAGCTCATCGTCACGGACCGGCGACACACGCAGGCGAATCCTCTTTATGAGCAGACCTACGCGCGTCTGGCAGAGGCGATTCCGACGCTCGCACAGGATCACGTGCTGGTGATGGGCGGGTTTATCGCAGCCACGGAGGACGGGATCGCGAGCACGCTAGGGCGCGGTGGATCGGACTTTACGGCGTCGATTGCGGGCGCGGGGATCGGCGCGGAGGAGATCCAAATCTGGACCGATGTGGACGGCATGCTGACGTGCGATCCCACGATCCTGCCTCGCGCGCATCGCGTGAAGGCAATCTCTTTTGAGGAGGCATCCGAGCTGGCCTATTTCGGCGCTAAGGTTTTGCACCCGGCTACCGTGCTTCCGGCGATTGAGAAGAATATTCCCGTGTT
>CAWITB010000034.1:0-57047 GCA_963838885.1 Bryobacterales bacterium
TCAGGACGGGGGATTCTTGGACATACATGCTGAAAGACTTAAAGACAGGTAATATCTCAAACCACTCAGTCCGAAAATAGCGGATTTGGCCGACTTGAGGTCATTCAAGGTAAGGCGGGAAACATATACTGGGGGATTTGACGGTGAGACTGACGGTACGCCAATATCGGTGCGGGAGCGGTTCCGTTGCCGAACGAAATGAAGGTCTCTAGCTATCGATGCCGAAGCATCCTATAAAAACACGAAGGTGGCGGGATGGCTGCTTCACAGTTTAAGTCTCTCAGCAATCTGATACAACCGGGCGACCGAGAAAAACAGACGCAAATGAGGACTGGCGTGGCGGCCAAATTGAATGCCGACGAGCAAACACAGCCGCGTCCATTTGTGCGACGCAACGATATTGCACCTTAAGTCGCCACCTCGGCTTTACCACTATAGTGTAATTTTTTGAAAAACACCGTCTTCACTGCGCCACCCTGAGGTCTACTAAGGCCTTATACGCACTGCTCAAATACGCTCCATCCGCGCATCTTAGAAAGCGTTTCCTGCCATCATTTGCTGTCAAGTTCTTAAGAACGATTTCTATTCCTTGTGACAGGACGCAAGAGCCGCGCGGGGGTGGTGCATAGCGCGGAGGGAGAAATTCCGCCCAATCGAGCGGCACCGCTAAATCCCCCGGCACCGTCACTGTTTCACCCGTTCTCACGCATTGACCGGTTGCCGTGAAGGAATAACAGACGTACAAGGTAAAAAAGTTCTCGACGTGCAGCCCGTCGGGAATTCCTTTGCTGGCGTTTTCTTTCTCTATTTCTAGCGTTCGGGCATAGCTATCGTTAATAGAATGTCCGGGTGCTCCACTTGCCTTATCTTCTTTATTTTCGACAGCGATTGCTGAATCCTGGCCAGGGGGGCGACAGGCGGAGTGATCGCGGGACGTATGCCCGTGTGAGAAGCGGGGTTCGAGATGTCAACGCAGGACGGCTTTTCCTCTACAAGCTCGCCAATTGATCCACCGTATTTGTAAACATCAGGCCCTATCTCCTCAAACCATTTGCCATTCTTTTTCCAAAGACGTTCAAAATTGTAGGGTCTTTGCTCGTCCTTATCCGACCATTCCTCCCATGGTCCCCAAACCCCGTCCGCTACATGCCGGGCGCGGGACGCCAGATAGTTTACTGGTATATACCCCTTCCAGATGATGTGATTTAGGTCGTCGGCGGGGCTACGGGCTTCTTCCCGCGGTTTGTTGAATATGTCACCGCTGCTGTCGGTCCCTTTGTACTGGATCAGGACCTGACACTTTTTAACCTTGCGAGGCGGTGGTCCCCCGTCCCGGAAGAAGTCTCCCATATTGCACATGAGTTCTGGCAAGACATAAGCCCGAAATAGTAATTACCGTCGCATCTAGTAAACGCCTTGTCCTTTAACGCCTTCACTTGATCATTGATCTCAGCGTCCGGCGGTGACGCTGTCTGCCCATTCAGCACCATACAAGCACATACCGAAATGCCGAACACTGTGGCGGATCTTCGCAAGAGAATTTCGAGCGCGTGGAGAAGTCCACGCTTCCGGATTTTTAGGCCGAACGCCTGTGATGACATGGCGCGTATTATACCGCAACGGTGCGAGAGCCTCGCTTAAGGACAGCGGAACACACCAGCGGCAAGAGGAGCAAATCTCTTGTTGCTAGCCATGCATCCTCCTTTCGGTGTGTGTCGCTATCGTTGTGTAGCTGTCGAGGTAAAAACGGTTGATTTCGTTGGCAACATCCTCCGGGGTCTTGCTGAATTGCCGCGCGATCTGGCGGCAGCGCCGATGAGCGGCAACACGTTCAATGGGCGCGCAGTCTTCGGTTTCGGCGAACATGGCGACGGCAGCGGCGTAACTGAGGGGCGGGCGTTTCGGTTTTGGCCCAAAGGATTTTTGGGCCTTAAGGAGCTTGCGAAAATTCCTCTCACCGGGGTTGACCTTGGTCATGGGAACGCCTCGGTTATCTGTTGTAGAGCGAATTATAAAGAGCCTCGTCTTGCATGGCTTCGTCGTCAGGGTGTGGTTGCGCCGTGCGCTTCGGCTGCGGTCGCGGCGGCGGCTCGGCGTCGAGGGGCAATCCAAGCATGAAACCGTCAAAGCCTCCGACCGGCATCAGCTTCATGATCGACCTCGATGCAAGGATAAGGCCGGTTTGCGGGTCGATTTCGTAGGTGCTGCGTCCGGCCTTCTCCAGGGTGAAACTATTGCGGAAACGATAGCGGGCATAAAGCTGGTGCGTCACTTCGGGCGGGAAGGCGGGCATGAGAAAACAACCGGCTGTCAGAGGTCGAGGGTCGGATAATGCTGCGCGGCGGGGGCGCATTGGTCAAGCTGTTCGTGCGGGTGCGGCTGGTGGCAATTGGATGTAGGGTTAAGCCAGTCGAGAACATCCCAAAGAAAATCGGTCGCGCGTTGGATAGGCGCGGGAAGGCGTTGCGCGATTGGCGCGGCGTACATCCTGAAACCCCGTTCGCCTTCTTCGCGACGTTTGCGCCGTGCGACAAGGGCGGGGGTCGGTTTGCCGGTGAGAACTTCGGCGACTTTGCCGAAAAGCTCCTTGATCGCCGTGCCGAAAGAAGGTCGCAGCGCGGGCTGGCCGGGGGCTTTTTCTTTTCCGCCTGTGTCCCTGTCTTCGCTGCCCGGTTCGAGGATGGGGGAGGGCCTCCGGGCGTCTAGCGTTCTCGCTCGTTCTCCCGTTGCCGGTCGCGGGCCGCTTGCTCGGCCTCCCGATTCTGCCGTTCCTGCGCGAGCTGCGCCATATGGCTGGCAAACTCCGCCTTGTTTTCGGCCTCGGCATTGCGCTTGTCGGTGGCTATCTCGCCGTGGCGGATCTGCTCCGGGGTGAGTTGCGGCGCAAAAATGCCCTCGAAAATGTTGCTGACGATATCGAATGATTTCCCTACTGCCCCAAAAGCAAGAGATGATGCGGCGGCCATGATCCTCGGGGTCTTCGGCTCCCGCGCGGCGCGTTCCAGCGCATGGTCGTTGATGGTGGTCGCTCTCTCAAGCCGGATCGCTTCCCATTCGGCGGCACGTTGCTCGGCGCGGGCGTCCAGCATGGATTTCGTCGCGTCGATTCCCTGCAACTGTTTCCGGTCGAGCGATAGAAACGCAAGATATTTTTCCGCGTTGGCCGGGTCCAGCTTATGAACGCGCGGCGGTTCTTTCCACTGGCCGTCACGATGATATTGAAGGCCCGGCTCGGTAACGGCAACGATTTCCCCTTCCTTGAAGCGCGGCGCATAGTTGCCGATGGCCTTGGTAAACTCGGCTTCCCGGTGGCTGCGGTATGCCTCCTCTGGCGTGACGCTGGCGAAAGCAAGCCCGTGCCGTTCCAGCTCGTCGGCAAAGGCTTGGGCGTTGGGAGCCGGATCGCCTTCCTTGGCCCGCTCGTCATGCATGGCGGCGTTTTGGGCCTGACGGATGCGCCTATCGCCGGATCGAGGCTGCGGCGGTGCCTCCGGTGGCGGCTGAGTGGCTTCGCGGGCTGCATCCTCGAAGTGATAGCGCGGGGATGTTTTGATAGGCTCCGGCTGCGGTGGCTGGATCGGCCATTCCCGCGCGGAGCGTTCCTGCTGTTGCCGCCCCGCCCGTGTTTCTTTCTCGCGGTCCTCGGGCGCAACAAACCGGCTTTCGATCTGCTCTTTTTCAATCGCGGCCTGAGCCAGTTTTTCTTCCCATTCGATCTCATGGCGCACGGCATCGCGGTCGGCCTCAAGCGCGGCTATCTTCCGCTGCTGATACAGTTCCTTGCCCTGTTCAACGGTGGGTAGGGCGCGCGGTCCACGTCGCGCATCAATTCGTTCAGCTCTTTCGCCTTCACGCCGGATCGCCGCGCCAGGCTATGTTCCTTCCCGGCGCTGTCGAGAATGAGCAAACCGCGGTCGCCGGTCACGAGCTGATAGCCGTGCTGTTCGAGGGCTGCCTGAAACGCCCTGCCGGTGTCGCTCTGCTGGCGCAGCTCGGTTATTTCCGCCGTGATGTCGCGCGTATCGAGGCCGTTTTTCTGATCGCGGTACATTTCCCATGCCTTTGGGGCACGTGGTGGCCGGGGCTGGCCCGGTTCACGGTCGAAAGGCCCGACAACCCTTTGCAAACCTAACTCGTTCTCGATCTCCCTCGCGGCGGCATGGGCAACCTTTGCGTCCAGCCGGTCGGAAAAGGGCCGTCCCTGTTCATTCAGTCGATACCAGATAACATGCCAGTGCTGCCGCCCGTTCTTCACATGCTCCATAACAATGCGGGCCGCATCCGCCGGTATGCCGCGCTGCTGTTCGAAAATCTCAAAAGCCCGGTCGCGCTGTTCTGCGGTTAGATGCTCGTGCGGGCAGGGGTTGAAGTCCGCGTGATACATGAAGTTTTCGACGCGCGGATTGATACGGGCTTGACGCTGCATTTCTTCAAGGGCTTCGCGCAGGGTATCGGCGCGAAGGCCGCGTATCTGCTTCAGCTCGGCGCGTTCGTTTTCTTCCGTGTTCTGTAAATGCTTCGTCCAAAAATCAACGTCGCTCCGGGAAGCGGCGTTATTGATAATCACGGCCTCAGGCTCCTTTCAGAACGATCCGCGCGGCCTCTAAAAACGCGCGGGCTTCGTCCGCCAGCTCGGCAAGCGTTTGGACTTCCGGTAGATTGCCGAAGTTCATGCGCCTGACCACCTGATAGAGATTGCCTTCGTACTTCCCGACGCGCCCGAGAAATTCATTAATCGCCGCGCGGCCGGGCGATACGGCGGGCATGGCCCGCGTGGTCGGCGCAACGCAAGCAAGGCTGCGCATGAAGGAGCCCAATTTTAGGCCAACGGCGGCGGCGTTGGCCCTCATATCGGCGCGTTCCTCCGGTGTGCTGCGGAATTTGTTCATGACGCTGCGGCGGCGTTTCTCGCTGCCGCTGCGTCTGCCGCTCCGCGTCGCCGGCTTCGGCTTATTGCTGCTGCTGTTGGGCTGCTGGTTCATTGCTCCGCTCGGCTCCTTTGGTTTTTTCGGGAGGAGTCCAGACGGAGGGCGAAGCGCCTCCTCTGGTCGGGTGCACGGGCTGAAAGCCCTGCCAAGCGTCGTGGGGATACCGGGCATCCGAAGGATGCGCGGTGTCCACCACGACACAGCTTGTCCGCTGCTCTACATATGGGGCTGCTGTTCTCATGCCAGAAAGTGAATCGAAGAATCACACGCGCCGCAAATAAATTTGCGTTGCGTCTGCGGAATGATCGGGCACGACACCGCGAGACAGGCAGGCCGCTTCGCGACCTGCCTGTCGGAATGGATGGATTGAGAAACGGCGAGACGCCTGGGCAGTAGGAAGAAAGGATCGATGCTGGCTCTCTTGGCGTCATGAAAGGGGCCTCAGATGCTGTCGGCCTCTGCAATCTGTCGGGCGCTGTCTTCGTCGGTGATCCAGACATTGAAAATTCTTGCATTTAGCGCGGCCTTGATCGCGGGCATCTTATAGGGGCCACCAAAGGCCACCACTTTCTTGCCGGGTGTAGCTGCCATGCGTTTGTAAAACTCGATGCCAGGGTGTCTAGAGTAATGGCCCGCTGTCAGAAAAAAACGCCACTGCCTTTGCGCATTTCCCGTCGCGTCAAAAGGACAATAGGCAAAATCCCCGACAACGCCTTCCTTCTCAAGCTGCGGCGCTGTAACGAGGTCCTGAAGAAGACCCGTCATCGTCATCCGGTTCTTTATAGCGGCATTGATCCTGCCGGGGTTAACGGTGCCGATGCCGCCAAATACGACGTCAAGGCCATCCAGCGCTTCCACGACTTCCCTTATTCGCGGGTTGGCTTCGTTACGCGCCAATTCGTCTCGGGCTGCTTTCCGGGCCGCCATTCCAGGTTTGTCAGAAACATAGGGCGGTACCGTGGCGTATTCGCAATTTCCCGGAATACTTCCACAATGGCTCCAAAGAATCGAGGCCGTCACAATCGGGTCCGTGTGGCTTGTCGATTGGTTTAAGCGACCGCGCCCGATCAGCGCCGTGACATGCACCTGAACGTTTTCACGCGTGCGCTCCGGTACGACATTGACGAAATGGGAAAGGTGATCGCCGCCCGTCACACCGACGTGAAGGGCTGTGTCGCGGGGATGCTTTTCCCACAATTCATCGAAGTAGTCTGCGGCGAGAAAGGCCCAGCGATGGTGAAGATCGTCGATACCCTCGGGCGTGGTGACGCGCCGTCCAGCCGCTATCAGCACCCGGTCAAGATGTGGAAACTTCGCCTGAACGCTTTTCTCAAGGCTGCTCTCCGCCGTCTCATGAATCTGTATGCGAATGACGCCTTTCTTCTCGGCCTGTTCGAGCAACCATGTCACCCCGCGAATGTCCGTGGTCGGACGTAGCAACCCGGCGATTTCCTTTTTGGATCGGTGGTCCTTGTAGTAAAGGCGGGCCGCTTTGACCATATTGGCGGTATCAGCCACCTTCGACGGCCTAGGCACCGACGGTACCTCTTGCCGAAACGCTATTCGTATATCCGTTCATAACTGCAATTCTATACGGAAATAATATCGGCGTTTCTGTAAGTTCTTACATCTACAAAAGATTGATTTTCGCTTACGCTGAAGGCTGGTCGGCGCGAATGACTGAATCGGCGGGAGCATCTTCAAGAGCAGCCATGTCGGTACTCGATACCGGTCCAGGTCTGCGCGGGAAATCGTTCAAGATCTCTTTCAAAGCAAATACCTTCGCTTCCGGCAAAAGCATTCTCTCCTCCAAGTGTCGCCGAACGTTGCGGCGCATTCCCTTGGGATCGTGGATCATCGGTACCCGTCGCACATCCAGCTCGAAGCCGAAGGGCGTGCTTCCATGCAATGCCCACGCGCGAAGCGTGACACCGCTCACGGCCTCAATGATCTGTGCGGCGTGAGCGATATTGTAAAAGCGCTCGCCCGTCTTTTCATCAATGTAGAGCTTCGGTTGCATCCGGGCAGATTGCCCGCTTTTCTGAACAAAATCATCAAAGACATTCGTAAGGAGAGGTCGCTTATGGCTTTACCGAGCCTCGTGACAGAGGAAGCCGCTGCTGACGTTACCGCGCAGGTATCGGCTTCCCCGGACGTTAACGATTTTGGATCGTACGATACAAACGCGGAAAACTTCGATGAGCCATGCGCCGCGCGGCATAACCGGGCGCTTAGGTTAACAGGGCCGGATGGAACCTACGACTGGCGCAACGATGCCACGGGGTTCTTCGACTGAGGCGCTATGGGCCGAATCGAGTTTCTGCAACAGAAAAGACGCGACATAGACGCCCGGCTTGCCGCTGAGCAACTGAAAGAGCGGCGGCGCATGGAAAAGGAACAGTGTCGCCTGTTCGCGCTGGTGGGCCGCCTGGTCTGCGGGAAAACAACCGAAAACCCTGACGGCTTCGGGGTGATGCTGCGGCAGGTTCTCGACATGGCCACCACGGATAGCAAGGAACGGGATTTCCTGCGCCGGAAAGGAATGATCTGATGGCGAAGCGGCGAAAATACAAGCGGATCACGAAAGAACTTATCCGGGGCTATTTCGGAGAAGACGCCAAAATCAGTTGGTTCGGCTGCCCGTGGCGCGTGAAAACCTTGACGGGCGGCGAAGCACTTATCTCGCAGCGGGAAATCAAGATCATTTTCGGAACCGAAGATGTTTATCGCGGCGCAATCCTGCTGGTCGGCGAATGCTGGGGCGGTGCTGTCGCCCATCCCGGCAGCAACGAATTCATGCTGGCCTCGGTGATGCATGGCGAAGCGGCGGGCGTCCCTATACGGGCCGATTGCGGCCAGAGGAATGCCGGTCTGGTGCAAGCTCTGGTGTTCGGCTTCATCCTATATGTCGGCTGCATGATGGGCGGTTCTGATGCGCTGCCGATAACGCTGCTGGTGGCTGTCGCTTGTCGGGGCCATGGCTCAAAGCGCCAAACGGGAAAAGCAGAAGAAACACGAACAGATCAGTTTTCCCTATCCCCGCGTGCTGTGAGTCCGCCATTGACGCCCTGAGCCATGCTGTTTTGTTCCCTGACAATCACAGTCGTTACGCCTCGATAGGCGGCAAGCCAAGCCCGCAGCAATTGGAACTGATACGGGCAACTGTCGCGCGAATGCCGGTTGATAGCGAGGTTGTTTCGGCCATGGATGCGGATGCCGAAGGCGCGAAGCTCGCCGAAAGCCTCCGCCGCGCCGTGGAGTTGTCGGGCCGTTCCGATCTGCGTTTCGTTGTGCAGGAGCCTTTCGGACACAAGGACTGGAACGACGCGTTACGCGCAAAACCTCAACCTCGTCTTTCCTACCGCCCGGAGGTTCCTTCGGTCGCCTAGTTTCTTCCTATGCCTGTCGATAACTCCACTTTCGAGAGACATTACCGGATCGGCGAACTGGCGCGGATGTGGGGTCTAGGCCGGGAGACTGTGCGTTTGCTAGTTAAGGACGATCCCGGCGTCATCAAGATACGCATGGGCCGCAAGAAAGCGCATACGGTCTACAGCGTGCCGGAATCCGCCGCGCAACGAATACACACGCGGTTGCTCAACGCCGCCTAACTGCGCCCGCCCGGTAGCGCAACGAGCTTTGGTTTCGGCTTATCGTCAAAGGCATCCTTCAAAATCTTAGTGAGCCGTGCTTGGCGCTCGGGAACCCAACGCGAATAGTACTCGCGGACCGTCTTTTCTTCATCGCCTAAAAGGTCGGCAACATCGGCAACCGGCACGCCGCGCTGTAAGCAAAATACGTGCGAATGTATGCCGGAAACGGTGAGGTGTCGGCGTTTCCTCGAACTCCCAGCCAGTCGAACACCTTGCCGATTTTCCGCCGCCACATATCGGTAACGGTTTCTAGCCGGTCGGACTGACCCACGATAAACGGCCGCACGCCGCAACGCTTTGCGCGTCCGTGAGACGATCTCGCAGCCAGTCGGGAATGTACGCAAAGACCTCGCCGCCGTTTTTCTTCGCCCGCAGGAAAACCTCATTGCCTTTCAGGCGGTTCATATGAAACAGTCCCACATCGGAGATGCGAAATCCCGTATAGACCATGACCCATATAAAGTCCTTCACATCGTCGCCAGTCCATACGCCGTTACTCACGTCCGTTCATCCAAGCAACCTCTCCTATCCGGTCGCAAGCGTCAATGATCCGCTGTAGCTCCTCGTCGGTGAACGGCGCTTTGTTGGTGCCGCGATTAGCTCCTATAGGCGGCTTGATGTCGGTACTGACGGGATTTTCTTTCAAGCCATTTCCGGTTCGCGAAGCGGAAAAACGCCCGCAACGTACCGAGCGTCTTGCCTTTCGCCCGTGCGCCGAGATTCCAGCTCGCATAGAACACATCGATGTCGCTGGATGTGAACTGGTCGAGCATCACGTAACCGAGCGAATCGGTGAAAGCCGTGAGCTGTTTCGTGAAGGTCTTGTACTTGCGCAGCGTCGCCGGCGCAATCTTAGACCCTTCTCTGTTGCTCAGGAAAACCTTGGTGGCATCGGCAATCGTGATGCGCTCGGTGAGCATCCCGTTGCGGCTCGGCAGGGCTGGGCGGCTGGCTTGCCGTCCCAGCGATCAGCCGTTTCCCATACGGCGGCGAGGGCCTCGCTTCATCCCAATCGGATTTGCCGGTCTGCTTGCGGTTGAACTTCCCGCCGAGAGTGCCCGAGATGTGAATGAGACAGGCGCATTTTTTCCAGCCGCGTCGGCCCTCTTCAAACTCGCCGGATCTGGAGTCCTCTGCGTGGCCGCCTTCGCATTCAGTGCGATGCCTGCGATAGAGCTTAAGAGCCATAAGTTCTGCATTCTAAAACAGCGTTGCACGCCATTGCACGCTGAAAAGTTGCGATGTCGCTGTAAGTGATTGATTCTATTCTGGCGGTGAGGGTGGGATTCGAACCCACGGAACCCGTAAAGGTTCAACGGTTTTCGAGACCGCCCGATTCAACCGCTCTCGCACCTCACCGCAGCCTTCAGGCTAACACGGACCGCATCGCTGGACTGCTTACGCTGGCTGCAGCGCGAGTCGTCCAGAACGGTTCAGCACTTTGCATCGCCAATGGCCCAGGGCTTCAATGCGCCACGGCTCGCCGCCGAATTCAGGTTCACAACGAGCGTCGTGGTCTGCGAAGTCGCCGCATCGATGATGGCCGCCCCGGCCAGATAGATGCTTCCAGCCGGATCGGTCGCGAACGCCGGGCGTAAAGCTGTCGCGCATAATTCATCGCTCGGCCGGCCGGCGTTCCAAAGCATCGCGATCCCAGTTGCCCAAATTGGCGGCTGCCTCATAGGTGCTTTCCAGAAAGTCGATCAAGACGGCTTTGGGTGAGGCCGCCTGCCGCACTTCGTCATACATCAGGATGAATTCTCCGAGCGCGGAATGATAGAAGGCAGCGGGCGGACGCACCCCCGCGGCCGCATAGCCCGGCGGCGCGGGCGCCGCGTAAGAGTAAAACGCCGGGCCGTCCACGGCGCCGCCTCCGGGCCAGAATCCGGCGCTGCTGCACTCGTGCGAATACGCTTCACGCGTAATCGCGTCCGCCCCCGCGCGTTCCGGCGCGCGGCGTCCCGAAAAACGCGTCACGGCAAGGTCGAAGCTGCCCCAGAAAAAATGTACAGGACTGGCCTTCCCGATAAACCCGCCTCGAAATTCTTTGAAAACGGCATCGGCGTGCAGAAGAATGCGATGAAAGCGGCTCACATATTCGGGATCGTAGGAGGCATGCCGCTCGTCGTCGGGAAACGGAATGGGATCCGCGATCTCCACCGGTTTCGGCCAGATTTTCACGTCGATTCCAATGGCGCTTAGCACGGCCATCGTTTCGCGGTAGAAATCCGCAACGGAGCGCGGGTACAACGGCACGAATTTCGTCTCGCCGTCATTTGCCCGGACGGCGAGGTTGTGGTCGATGAAATCGAACTCCATCTCAAAGACGCGCTCGCGATAGGGAATTGGAGACGTTGTCAAACCGCGCGCGCTCACATACAGCGGCGTCTCCCACCAGTGATTGACATGAGGACTGAGCGCCAGCCGCACCTTGCCGGCGATCTGCGTCCACATGTGCAGCGTCGCGCGCGTGGCGTCCCATTCCGCAAGCGGCAATGGCGGCCAGTGACTATCTTCGCCGGAGATTTCATGCGGTGTCATAGCTCTTATAAGGGTAACCGGCTCAGATCTTCGCAGCGATGTTTCCGCCGCACAGCAAGACCCCGACGCGCTCTCCTTTAATCGGTTGGTAGCGGCGCGATAGCAGCGCCGCGAAAGCCGCGGCTCCTCCCGGCTCGGCCGCAATCCGCAGCGCGTCCCATAGCGCCTGCTGCGCCTCTATGATTGCGGCGTCCGGAACCAGCAGCACGCGTTCAACGAATCTTTTGGCGATCGGAAACATCAACTCGCCGACGCGTTTGGGAGCGAGCGAATCCGCCGCAATCCCGCCCGCTTCGGCGTCCACGGGCCGGCCCGCTTCGAGCGCTCGCGTAAGCGTAGGCGCGGCCTCCGGTTCCACGCCGATCATTTTCACGCGCCCGCCGTACCACGCCGCCATACCGCCTATCAGTCCGCCGCCGCCAACGGCCACCAGAAGTGAATCGAGAGCCGGCGCCTGCTCCTCGAACTCGAGCGCCACGGTGCCCTGGCCGAGCAACGTCTCGACCTGCTCAAAGGCGTGCACGCGCAACGCCCCGCTTTCGGATGCCCACGTCTCGCTCGCGGCCAACGCATCCGCATAGCGCCGGCCCGTAATCACCAGGTCCGCGCCGTATCCCCGTATGCGGTCGATCTTCGCCGCGGGCGACACCTCCGGAACAAAAATCCTGGCCGCAATTCCCAGCTTCATGGCCGCGAACGCAACCGCGGCGCCGTGATTCCCTCCCGATGCCGCGACCACGCCCACGGGAGGAACGTCGCGGGTCAATAAATTCGTGAAAGCTCCGCGCGTCTTGAATGATCCCGCATGTTGCAACAGCTCCAGTTTGAATACCAGGGATGTCGTGTCCAGCCCGAAATCGGAGCCGTCCACCTCGATAACGGGAGTCCGCCGTACATAGGACCGGATCAGCGACTCCGTCCCGGCAATCCGCTCCCGCGTAATCGTTTCGAAAATCCCCCGCGAACATTGTCGCGCGACTGGAAACAAAAAGATTCAACAGCATGATTCGGATAGTCCCCGCTCCGGATAAGCGGCTAAATTGGGGTTGTGTTGAGCAACAGCATTTCTTGGAGCGACGTCGCGGCCAATCTATGGACCATCGGCTACGGCCGCCTCGGGACCATTCTCGACCCGGCGGAGTGCGAGGAGCTGCGCTTCTTATACGATTGCGCGGAAGCATTCCGAGGCCGCGTCGACATGGCGCGCCACCGTTTCGGACGCGGCGAATACAAGTACTTCGCGTACCCGCTGCCGCGGTTCGTGGCCGCTCTCCGAGAGGCGCTCTATCCTCCGCTCGCCCTGATCGCAAACGAGTGGATGGCCGCTCTTTCGCTACCCGCCGATTTTCCGCCCGGCCTGAACGGCTTTCTCGAATACTGCCACGAAAAGGGCCAGACTCGTCCCACGCCCCTGCTGCTGCACTATCGCGCCGGCGATTTCAACTGCCTCCATCAGGACCTCTACGGCGACGTCGTATTTCCGTTCCAGGTCGTCACGTGCCTCAGCAAACCGGACGTTGAATTCAGCGGCGGGGAGTTGCTGTTAGTTGAGCAGCAGCCCCGCGCGCAATCCATCGGTCACGCCATTCGTCTCGAACAGGGCGAGGCCGTTGTAATCACCACTCGCTATCGTCCCGTGAAGGGCGCGCGCGGCTACCACCGCACGAACCTCCGCCACGGCGTCAGCCCCATTCTCGCGGGCGAGCGATTTACGTTGGGCATCATCTTCCACGATGCCGCTTGAACAGGAGAAAATATTATGTTGACTTTCGATCAATGTTGGGAAGCGGTTCAAAAGCGCGATGCCGCGCAAGACGGCCGCTTTTATTTCGGCGTGCTGACCACCGGTGTCTACTGCCGTCCGTCCTGTCCGGCGCGCCCGGCGCTGCGAAGAAACGTACGCTTTTTCGAATCCGCCGCCGATGCCGAACAGGCCGGTCTGCGTCCGTGTCTGCGCTGCCGGCCGCTCGCCACCGCCGATCCGAACGCGGCCCGCATTACCAAGGTTTGCCGCTATATCGAAAGGCATTCCGATGACGCGCTGAGGGCGGAAGATCTCGCCGCGAAAGCCGGCCTCAGCCTGCATCATTTTGAGCGCAGCTTCAAGGCCGTTACGGGAATCACGCCCAAGCAGTACACCGAGTCCGCGCGCCTCAAAAAACTGAAGAACAGTCTGAGAACTTCGGGCGGCGTCACCGAGGCGGTTTACGAGGCCGGCTACGGATCTTCAAGCCGCGTCTACGAGCGGGCCGATACGCGCCTCGGCATGACTCCCAAGCAGTATCGCGAAGGCGGCCGCGACGTCGCGATCACGCACGTTACCGTGGAATCGCCCGTCGGATTAATGATGATAGGCGCCACCGATCGCGGACTCTGCTTCCTGCAGTTCGGAGAAGACGGCGCCGCTTTACTCGAAGCCTTACGCCGGGAATACCCCGCCGCGCGGATCGAGCCCATGCCCGAGCCGCGTCCGGGTGAATTCCGGAATTGGATCGACGCTTTGAACCGCCATTTGGCGGGGGCGCAGCCGCATCTCGATCTTCCGCTCGACATTCGCGCCACCGCCTTCCAGATGCGCGTCTGGAAATATTTGCAGTCGATACCGTATGGCGAAGTGCGGTCCTACGCGGAGGTCGCCGCCGGTATCGGACAGCCCAGCGCGGCGCGAGCCGTTGCGCGCGCCTGCGCGACAAACAATGTCGCGATCGTGATTCCGTGCCATCGCGTCATTCGCGGTACGGGAGAGCTGGGCGGCTACCGCTACGGACTTGCCACGAAGCGGGCTTTGATCGATCGTGAACGTTCCGCGAAGGCTCGGGCTATCTAGAGAACTTGCGCTTCACCCAACCGTGAAAATCCGGCCAGAATTCCGGAAACAGGTTGGCGAACCCCGCGCCGCCGATGCTGGTCGCGAAGTGCAGCGCCGTGGCCGCGCCGGTGCTGCTGGCCGGCGGATAATAAGCGTTCGATAAGCCGGCGCTCATGCCCGTCCCGAGCACGTTCGACCAGTTGAACGTATCGCCGCCGGAGTCTCTGCGAATGATCACGGCGCGGCTGATCGCGTATCCCGCGCGCGACCAGAAGCTATGCCCCGGACCGCGCCTGACATAGCGCGGGTCCTCATGAAAGGCCGATGCCAGCATAAAATCGCCAAAGAAATTTTGGCTGACCAGATCCGCGTAAGAAGCCCCGAAACGCTGCGCGAACGGACCCCAGCCCTGTCCATATTTCGGATCGGAATTGGTTGCTTGCGAAAATCCGGCGTTGAACAGACCGGAGCCGAGGCCCATGGGACTGAACGTTTCGCCTACGAAGTTATGCCACTTGAGCGGGACGGTGGAAGGCTCGGCGGTAGTTGAGGCCGCGGGTTGCTGCGCGACCGCGCAGGCCACGAGCATCGTCATGAGGACGCCGAATTTAGCAGCGGTTAACATGAGTAGTTTTGACTAATCCCTACCGTTCCGCCGGAAACAGAATTGGGAGCGCCTGGTCGGACGTGAACATGCAGCGCGCATTATGGCCGCAGAGTGAGACAATGACGACCTTATGATGCGCGCCGTATTTCTCGTTGACGTACTTTGCGAAGGCTTCGCCACGCTCGCGGCGCGTCGGTCCCTGCGCCGTGGCTGGACAGGAGGAATCGAATCCGCCGACCGGCATCACATCCAGCTCTCCGAGCAAATATGTCACCGGTCGAGCCGGCAGTTGCTTCTTCAACTGCTCCTCGGGGATCGCAGCGGCATATCCGCTGCCGCGCTTTTCGAGGCCGTACGGCCACATGTCGTAGGTCGTGCAATTGCGCCTGTCGCGATAGGGCCGGAACGCAGCGCCGTCGTTCACCGGCCGGTTGGAATCGGGCCACGCGTAACTCGACGGGTTCGAAACTACGTACGTGACGGGCACGCCCAGTGAGTCGTGTACCTTATTTGTCATCTCGTAACGCGTCACGAACTGGCCGCCCGCCGAGTGTCCCGAAACGACGATCGCCTTCAGGTTCGGAAACTCCTGCTTGCGCGCCAGCTTGCGCAGGATCTCATCCATGAGGTCGTAAGAGTTCAGCCGGTCGTCGCTCGTGGCCATGCCGCCGGACCGCCAGCTATCGCCGCCGCAGCTCCAGCTCACTTCATGCGCCGCCAGCGTGTCCTTGCACCCCTGGCCATCGTTCGACGCAAAGCGCGGGGCAATCACAACGGTGTCGTCGAGAGCGCCGGCCAGAAACGCCGCCGCAACCCCGGTGCGAAAATAATCGTCGGCGTTGCGCCCTGCTCCATGGACCACTATGAGCGCGCGCGTGATCCGATCGTTGGCCTCGTCGAGAGGATAGGAGCGGTAGATCAGTGATCGCGACGGTCCGCCGCGCAGAGTCACCCATTCCGTGCAATTGCTTGCGGTAGTGATGCACGGAGCGGCCGAGGCAACAGCGCATACCAAATAAAACAGAGCGCGAAGCATAATTCCTACATGCTAACAGGCCGCTCAAAAGCGCCTCCAACTCCGAGCCGCGGCCGCAAGGAAGCAATTACGAACTAAGCGTCATGCAGCTTGCGCACGGGATCGACGCGCGTGGCGCGCAACAGCGGTACGCTCGCGGCTAATGCGGCGGCGGCCATGACCGCGACGATGGCCGCAACCATCGTCTGCGGATTGTGCGCGGAAACCCCATAAACGAGGCTCTCGAGCGAGCGAGAGGCGCCCCAACCCCCAAGCGCTCCGAAAACGATGCCCATTGCGGCGAGACGCACGGCTTCGGAGCCCGCCCACGCCAGGATGGTGGATCGGCTCGCGCCCAACGCGACGCGGATCGCGATCTCCTTTTCGCGAACGTTGACCCAGTAATTAAGTACCCCGTAGATTCCTACGCCCGCGAGAATCATTGCGAGCGCCGCGAACAGGAGCAGCAACAGCGTATTAAACCGCCGGCGTTGGAGGGTCGCTCCCAACCACTCGTCCATGGTCTTGAGCGATTGAATAGGAAGGTTGCGGTCGAGCTTGGCGACGCGCCGCCGGAGAGCGGGCATCAGGACCGCGGGGTCGCCATGGATGCGAACCATAACGACCATGGCGCGCGGGGGGTTCGTCTGCGAATATGCGAGATACACCTCCGGGAGTGGAGCTTCGTCAAGCCCCATTTGACCGACATCCTCGACCACTCCGACGATCTGGTACTCCGGCCCGGGCGTGTAGGGGCCTCCGTATTTGACTTGCTGGCCGACGGCCATGCGGGGCGACGGCCACCATTTGCGGGCGAACGTCTCGTTGACCATGGCGGCAGGGGGATTGGCGATGCGATCAGTATTGGCGAAGGTGCGTCCGGCGCGCAGGCGGATTCGCATCGTTCGGAAATAATTCTCGTCCGCGAAATTAAAGAGCGCGACCGGCACATCGCCGCGCGCGGGCGCAGGATGGTCGAGGACGGAATACCAAAAATCGCCGCAATCGCCCGCCGAGGGAGGACAATTTACGCCGCCAACATCGAGAACGCCGGGCAGGGCGCGAACGTCCCGCTTGAGACGATCGTAGAATTCCGTCCTCTGCGAGCGGTCCTTATAAGAGGGCGGAAGCTGCAGCTCGACCGCGAGAACGTTGTGGGGGTCGAAGCCCGGATAGGCGTTCTGGGCCGCGATGAGGCTGCGGACGAGCAGGCCCGAACCGAAGGCGAGCACCAGCGTAATCGCAATTTCGGCGACGACAAACGCCGAGCGCAGGGATTGGCCGCCCTTCGAGCCTGTGGAAGTGGGGGCGCCCTCCTTGAGCGCGGTGGTCAGGTCCACTTTCCCGGCCGTGAGCACGGGCGCAAGACCGGCGATCAGCCCGACCGCCAGCGTAACCGCGATAGCGAACGCGAGGACGTGCAGGTCCAAAGAAGCTTCCGAAAGCCGCGGAATATTGTGCGGCCCGATCGCGATCAGCCCGCGCAGACACGCCGCGGCGAGCAGAACGCCGAGACCTCCTCCGAGCGCCGCCAGCGCCAGATTCTCAGTCAGCAATTGCCGCGCCAGCCTTGCCCGTCCGGCCCCGAGAGCGCTACGAATGGCTATCTCGCGGGCGCGCGCCGTACCGCGTACCAGCAGCAAGCTGGCGACATTGGCGCAAGCGAGGATCAGAACCAGCGCGACGGCCCCCATCAGCATCAACAGCGCAGGACGAATCTTTCCGATCCTCGACTCGGTGAGATACTCCCCGGTGGCGCGGTGATCCTCCTCTGGGCCTGGATCGGCCTGCGCCAGCCGCTGCATGATGGCGCTCAGGTCGGCGCGCGCCTCGGCGAGCGTGATGCTCGGTTTTAGCAGAGCAAGTACGCGAATGGAGCCGTGGCGCGTTCGATCCGAGGTGGTGGGTTGAGTGCGGCCGAGAGACACATACAGGTCAACAGGCCGCCCCGGAAAGAATAGCGGACTGTTCAAGACGCCAATAATTTCGTACGGCTGCCCGTTCAACGCCAGCGTGCTGCCGACGGCCGCCGGATCGGCCCCCAGTTTCTTAGCCCAAAATTCCTCGCAAACCAGGACCGTGGGCGCGCGCGCCCGGCCGGTCGTCCGCGTCCGACGGCAACCGGCCGAGCAGGGGCCGCGCTCCGATAAGATGAAAGAAGCCGCTGGTCACAACGCCGCCATGCGTGAGAATGGCATCGCCCCGCCCGGTCACGGTGAAATCCCCGGTTTGAAAACCGGCCATGGCGGCGAGGGTGTGGTTCTCACTTCGCCAATGCTGGTAATTGCCCCACGTTACGCTGAATCCGTCCGATTTGCGGGTCCTCTCTTCCAGCACAACGAGGCGCTCGCCGTTGGGATAAGGCAGCGGCCGC
This sequence comes from Bryobacterales bacterium, assembly GCA_963838885.1. Classification (GTDB taxonomy): domain Bacteria; phylum Acidobacteriota; class Terriglobia; order Bryobacterales; family Bryobacteraceae; genus JAICMB01. The sequence goes on from CAWITB010000034.1 coordinate 17,928, forward strand.
AGCAAAACGGAGTAAACGACGCTGAAGATGGCGGTGTTGGCCCCAATGCCCAACGCCAGCGTCAGGATCACAACAAGCGAGAACGCGGGAGCGTTGCGGATGGCGCGAAGGCCGTAGCGCAAGTCTTGGAAAATGGTCTCGACCCTCGGAAATCGCCAGGCTTCGCGCGCGCTCTCCCGCGTGGCCGTAGCGTTCCCGAACTCCCGGCGGGCGGCGGCACGCGCCTCTTCTGCAGTCATGCCGCGCGCGATATTTTCGTCCGTGATGAACTCGATGTGCGACCGGATCTCGTCGCCCAGATCGTCGTCCACGGCCCGCCGCTGCCGTCGAAGCTTCGACCAGAACTCACGCATAACATCAACCCTCCGGAGCGAGTATTCTGCCCATCGCCTCTACGAACCGCAGCCATTTCGAGGTTGCGGCGGCAAGCTGTTTGCGGCCCAGTGGCGTGAGCCGGTAATACTTGGCGCGCCGGCCATTCGGCGAAGTTTTCCATTGCGCCGCGATCCATTCGCGCTGCAGCAGCCGCTGCAGCGCGGGATAGAGCGATCCGTTGTCCACCAGAAACTCGTTGCCCGACTGCTGTTTAAGGAACAACGAAATGCCGTAGGCGTGGTTAGGGCCGGGCCGCAGGCTCCGCAGGATCAGGACCTCGAGCGTCCCTTGCAGGAACTCGAGCCGCTCACGTTGATTGTCTACAGTAGACACGCTACTTATTATGACCCCTCCCACGCCGTTGTCAAGCGTCGCGTTGCCGCCGCCCAAGAGACTCAGTGAATGCCGCCTCTTTAAATCGGCGACATTCGCAAGGTAGTCCGCCCAGAGGTCGTCAATGATGGCCGGCACGGGCCATCGGCCGGATTTTTCGAGGCTCGTCGCGGCCCGTGGCTTCGACCAGTTCAATCTATTGTTCTTCTGGCAGCATCGAGCGGATACTCCGGTCCGGCGACAAGAAATCTCACGGCGTGAGCCGTACGCTTCGCGGCGATGGTGCTCCACGACGGAATCGTATTTCCGGAGAGTCTCGCGAATCTCGAGACTCTGGCTTTCCGCCGTGCGTTGCACGCTTTAGATGTCCGGATTTTTCGCGATGCCGAAGCGCACGAGCAGATCGTCTTCCAGGCTGACGAAGAAACGGGACGAGCCCGGATCGCCCCGCCGTCCGGCGCGGCCGCGCAGTTGATCGTCGATGCGCCTCGCCTCGTGGCAGGTTGCGCCGATCACGCATAGACCGCCCAACTTCACGACTTCATCGCGGTCCTTGGGCGGATTCCCTCCCAACAGAATGCCGGTACCCCTTCCCGCCATGTTCATCGACACGGTCACGGCCCCAAGTGAGCCCGCCTGAGCGATGATCTCCGCTTCGACCTCGCCGTTCCTGGCATTCAAGACCCCATGCGGTATTCCCGCCATCTGCAGGCGGCTACTCAATCGTTCCGATTCTTCAATGTTGGCCGTTCCCACGAGAATCGGAAGGCCGGTTTTGTGGACGGTTCGAATCTCCTCGACAAGCGCTCGGTCGCGCGCCCCTTTGCCCGGAAATACGAGATCGGGCAAATCCTGGCGGATCACAGGACGATGCGTCGGGACGACCCTAACCTGCAGTTTGTATATCTTCCGGAACTCTTCGGCTTGCTTCCCGGCGGTTCCGGTCATGTCACAGATTCGCTCATAGATTCCAACCAGGTTCTGCATCATAATCGAACCGAGAATGCGTCCTTGGGTCTTCAGCCGCGCCTTTGCTTCGCCGGCGGAGTGTAGCCCCGCGGGCCAGCGGCGATTTTCGGCGATGCGGCCTTTGAAATCGTTCACCAATTCGATCGAATTTTTCTTGACCACATAATCCACATCGCCTCTCAGCAGCGCATGCGCATGTAATGCATCTTGCACTGCGCTCAGAAAGGAAAGGTTGTGACCGTCAAACAGGCTCCCACAGCCAAGAGATGCTTCGACGCGCCGGAGGCCGGCATCGGTCAACTGCGAACTCGTCAAGCGAGTAATTCTGTGAGGTTGAAGCCCGGCACAATCGCATCGGCGCGCCACGCAATCGCTGCATCCTCGGCCACTCCACCCGCGATGACGAGCGGGATGCGCGCCTCGGTGGTCAGGAGGGAGTCGGCTTCATCGATCAGGGCAAATGCAAACGGCCTCTGGACCAGTTCGCCCGCGCCTCGCGCCAGGCTGTCGCAAAGGTAGTCGAAGCCGGCCTCGCTCGCGGTCGCAGCAGTCACGTCCGAGAAAATACGCTGCACGGCGGCGCTCCGCGGGCATGTTCTGCGAACTAGAAGCGGAGGAAAGTCCGAATCAATCGAAAATGCCGCGCATCCACAGAGCGTCGCGGCTGGCAAGATAATCGTTGGTGGTCAGCACACGTATACCGCGCGCCTGGCGCGCGTACCCAATAATGGCGGGCACGGCAGCGAGCGTCTTGCCCTCGCCGGTCCGCATCTCCGCGATGTGCCCGCGTTGCATTGCAAGCGTTGCCAGCATCTGCGTATCAAACATGCGCAACCCGAGTACGCGCTCCGCGATCGCCGCCGTCAGAGCGAATATCTCAACCGCATCGGTGTCGTGGCGCGTTGTCTCGCGGCCGATTTGAGTTGCTCGTCAGTCTACCCGGATAGCTCTTCGCGGCGCTTGGCGATTGCTCGCAGGTGGTCCTTGCCATCGCGATGTCCGCGTCCGAAACAACGCAATAAGCTCCTTCAAGACACGACTCCTCGCTATAGCCACTGGACAACCCCGGCGGGCCACAAATGTCACCCATGTCTTAGGAACAATGTGTTACCCATGTCTCCGGACCGGACAGTTACTGATTTGGCGGAGAGGGAGGGATTCGAACCCTCGGTACCGGTTTTAGTCCAGTACGACGGTTTAGCAAACCGCTGCTTTCGACCACTCAGCCACCTCTCCGTTGTTGCGATGAGTTGCGGTCGTTGTCCCTACATTATACCTGCGATTTTGGCCGGGCGAGCAGGCAACTAAACACCAGAATAGCGGCGAAGGCCGCCGCGACCATACCGAACACCCAGCGCAGTCCGGCTGCGCCCGCGACCTGGCCGGCCAGCCAGGGCAGAATGATTCCCCCGGTCAGGGCCACGGTAAACAGGATGCCGAACACGGTTCCCGAATGCGACTGAAAGCGTGATCCGGCAATTCCTAATGCGGTAGGAAAGATTCCGGCGAGCGAGCAACCGGTCAAGATGATGGCAAAAGCTGCGATCGCGGACGTGGGAGCAAGGGCCGTTAAAGCCGCCCCGCAACAGGCGCAAACAGCGCACACCATCAGCACACGATTCGGGTTTACGCCCAGCGCCGCCCGGCTGAGGACCACGCGTGAAATCATCAACGAGGCCCAATATCCCGCCAGAATCCACGACGCGATCGCCAGCGACGATACCGCGACATCCCGCATCAGGTATGTCGAAATAAAGCCGCCCATGGTGAATTCGATGCCCGATTCAAAAAATAAAAGGCAGGCGAGCGTCAAGACCAGCGGAGAGCGGAGGAATCGCGGCATTTCCTTCAGAGGTAAAGCATGGGCCTGCTTGGGTGGAGGAAAACGCAATGCCAATGCATACACGCCGACGGCGGCGCACAGCAGGGCCGCGGTCAGAAGCAGCGGCTTGACCGTGAATCTGGCCAGCAGAGCGCCAATCGCAAACGGCAGGAACAGCGCTCCGAAGCCGAAGAACACGCCCAGCAGATTCAAGGCCGCGCTCTTGCGCTTCGGATCGTCATGCAGATCGGCGACCAGCGTGTTGGTTGCGCCATTCAGCGCTCCGCCGCCGATGCCAAGCAGCGCGACGGCAGGTAACAATCCCACAAACGCGTTGGCGCGAACGATAAGGATTAGCGCGGCCGCCACCAGCAATGGTCCGAGCGCTAGCGGCGGCTTCATGCCGAAACGATCCATCGCCGGACCAAGCGCCAAGCTGCATAACAACATGGCGAAGTTCATCCACAGAAAGAGCATCCCGATGCCGCTTACCGCGAATCGCAAGCGGTCCGCGAGCGCGGGCAGGATCGCGCCGAGCAATGCCATGACGATGCCGAACACAAACATACCGGCATACGCAGCCCAACGCAGCCTTGCGGTATGGCGGCTTTCAGCCCGCGACATGGGAGACGGGCGGCCGCTCGAACAGCTTTTCCGTGTACCGATCAAAGACTCGCAAATTATGATCCTTCCGCACGCCCGGAACATTAGGAGAAACAAATGTTGTAGGCTCGAATCCTTTCGCCGCGAGCCGCGAGCCGGTTTCGGCCACCAGAGCCATGGCGATAAACACGGCGGCCATGGTGGAACCGGCCGCTATTTTTTCGGGGCGTCCGATATCGACCTGGGCGTCTTCCGGCGCCACGCAATTGTCGAGCGCGATATCGGCGACGTCGGACAGTTTTTTGCCGGTCGAGTGAGTGGCCGGCATCGCGGAAGCGTTCTCGAGAGATGAAACCGTGATCACCTTCAAGCCGTTCTCCCGGGCAAAAAGAGCGGCTTCGATGGGCGCGGCATTCATGCCGCCATGGGAGAACACGATCATGCAGTCGCCCGGCTCGAATGCGAAGCTCTGCAGGAAATTGCGGACGTATCCTTCGCGGCGTTCGAGCCATAGCAGCTCGCGCGCGCCCCCGGGGCCGACCACATTGTGCCACATGAGACGCGGATCGTAGAGCGGAAAGAATCCCACAAAGCTTCCATAGCGGGGAAACACATCCATCACCGGGATCACCGAATGGCCGCTACCGAACAGGTACACTCGCTTGCCGGAGGCGATTGCCTCGGCCAGCAGCTCCCCGGCTTGTTGCAGTTTGGCCCTTTCGCGATCGTGGATTGCTCCGAGCACCGCGCTGATTTGTTCATAATATTTTTGCGCCGACATAGACTCACTCCTTAAACGATGTAGTTTCGAGCCACGCAAGCCGCGCGGCTCCCAGCAACCCGGCATCCTCGCCCAGCGCGGTCTTCTCAATCCTAGTCGCCTTCGCTGCAACAGGCTGCGTCCAGCGCAGCGCCTGGGATCGGATCCGTTCCAGCATCAGATCACCCGCGTGCATCAAGCCGCCGCCCAGCACGACCATTTCAGGGTTTAAAACCGCGATCAAATTAGCAATTCCCAATGCCAGGGTATCGGCGGTCTGAAGCAAAGCATCGAGCGCCCTCGCGTTACCAGCGCGAGCGGCGGCGACGACCGCTTCGGCGGTTTCCATCCCAGCGCGCCGAGCCAGCGCCGGACCCGCCGCCTCCGTTTCCCATCCGCCCGCCTGTGTATACTCGCTCCTCCATGGACCACCGACGACCATCCACCCCGCGGCGCCCGCAATGCCGTGCGCACCGTCGATTATGCGGCCGCCTGAAACGATGCCCACGCCGATGCCGGTCCCGACCGCCACGAACAGCACATCGCTCAGCTCCCGCGCTACGCCCAACCATTGTTCCCCGAGCACATATCCAGCGCGGTCGCCACCGATCGTGACGGACATCCCCAAGCGCTGCTCGAGAGCATCACGCAATGGAAAAATTTCCGAGCCCCACAAATTCGGCGCCCAAACGCCGCCCGTCCGCGGATCGTAAATGCCGGGAACGACGATGCCCGCAGCCGCGCAGCCGGGGGAAAAACGATCTCCGATTTGCGCGACGGTTTCCTCGAACGCGTGTGCGGCGGCAAGCTTGTGCTTCTCCGATATACGCCCGGCCGCATCCACCAAAGCGATGGCGGTTTTCGTCGCGCCGAGATCGACGGCGAAGACGTTGCTCACGGCCGCGCGATTCTCACAACCCACAGGCCGGCGGCATCGAGTGTCTTGGTGAGGCGCAGCAGATCGCGCGCCAACTCCAGTGGCCGGCCGGCGATCAGATCGAAGGTGTGAAACGCTCCCGGAGCGACCCGTAGAGTGGCATTCGCATCCGCCGCGTGTTTGTTGTGATTGAACACAAAGACCAGGGTGTCGTGCCCCGACTGGGGCGTGCGTACCTCGATACTTTCGCCGGCGCTTGGGATGGGAAGCGCCACGCCGGCCAAATGGAGCAACCCGGCATAAAAGCGAGCCGCGGCGGGCGTGGACCTAGTTTCATACGCTGCGCTGATATAGGACCCGAGCATCAGAGTCTTACCTTTGCCGTAGCGCGAGACGATAGCAGCCGGCGCGCCACTGGCAAACTGCGCCACCACATGCGCCTCTTTGGCAAACGGCTCGAGCGTCTCCTCGTACCAGCGTCCCGGTAAGCTCTCGCCCGAGGCCAAACGCCGGCATTTCCGGGCCCGTCCAGCGCAAGCTTGTACGTACGGCGGCGGCGGTCTGCACGGCGGTCTCGCGACACCCCATCCCTTCCCACAGACCCATGCCGGTAATGGGGTCCGACGCGTACCCGCGTTCATTGCTCCAACCCAGGCGCGCTTCCGCGACCAGGGCACCGCCGTTCTCAATATAATTTTTCAACACCGGGGCGGAGGTTTCGGGCAGGATGAGCGGATAGGGCAGAATCACCAGCTTATATTGCTTCAACACCGCTTCGGACAGCTCTTCGGTATGGATGTAGTCGAGCGGAACGTTGCGGGGGAACAGCGCACGGTAGATGCCGAGCAGCGAATCCCGCTCGATGCCGGCAACTTCGCCTTGTGAACCGCTCGTTACTGCCGCGCGCTGGCGGCTGCCTATGAAATACGAAAGCGGATTATAAACGACGGCCACCTCCGCCCGAGGCGGTCGCGCCTCGAGGAACAGACTCTGATTGCGATCCACCTTTAGCGCAATGGAACCCGCAACGCGAGCCCGTTCCGTGATGGTTCCATCGAGTTGAATCATCCCGAATCCGCCGCCCTCGTAGCCCGAGCTCATGGGATACCAGGCATAGAGGTTCACGCCTTTGGCGCCGCGCGACTGCGCCGTCCAGGTCCACACACGGAGATCTTCGGGCGTCACCGTGGGGCTAACGTTAAAAGCAACTGTGCCAAAACCGGCTTGCAATTCGCCCACATAAAACCCGCGGCGGTTACTGGCAAACCCGAACGATCGCGTGAAATCGAAGAGCGCCCCGCGCCATGCTACGTCTCTATTCACAAAGGCCGAATGCTTGAGAAAAAAAGAAGTTCCGTAATAATCCACCTGCCGCGCCATGGTCCAATCGTCGGGTTCTCCTTCCCAATGGAGCGGCGAACTGAACAGTCCAACGGAGGCGGCGTGGTTGGCGACGATCGTATCCGGCGCGACACGCCTGACGACAAGATCGCGCAGGTCGCCGCCCAATTTGTCGGCGATGAATGTTTTCCAATCGATGAAATCGGTATAGGAAAGGATCGTGCTCATGCGCCCCGGTTCCACGTCGGCCCATGTCGCGTATTCGCGATACCAGGCGGCGTTGAGCTTGTCCAGGTCGACATATTTTTTCCGCAGCCACGCCCGGAATTTGGCGACGGTGTTCTTGCAGAAGCAGAATTCCGGATTATAGATATAAGTTGGATTGGCCCAGTTGATGACGTGCGGCTCGCTCCATAAATCCCAACCGATGAACGCTGGACTGTGGCGTACGCGCTCGGCCAATGCGGAGTAAAACGCCAGGTCGGCTTGGCGGGCGCCGGGGTGGTGCATGCAATAGCCGGGCGACGATTCCGGAATCACAGCCGCGCCATTTGAGGAGACAAAGAAAGAATCGGGGTACTTAACTCCGACCCAGCGCGGCGCCGAATCCACGTAGACCTGCAAGAAAACCTTCAGCCCCTCTTCCTGGGCGAGCTCGAGGATGACGTCGAGGTTCTCGAAGTTGTACTCGTGCTCGCGTGGTTCGCCCGTGGCCCAGTCGATCCAAGTGCGCACGGTATTAAAACCTAATGCCTTGATCTGCCGGATATCCTTGCGCCACAGCTCTTTGTTGGGGCGCGCGTGAGTTTCGAGCATGGGAGCGAACGCTTTGGCGCCGCCGTACCACACCGCTACCGGAAAGAAGTCCCCGGCGACAGCGCGGAGGCAGAAGAGCAACAGGATGGCTGTTCTCAGGCGCCGCAGCGGCGACCGGCTCGCGTGCGTCACGGCTCGCGCTGCTTCTCGAAAACTGCCATGTACTGGCTTCCCGGAATGTGGTCGTGCTTGGAAATGAAGCGGAAGCCGTTCTCCGTCACTTCCTTGATAACGTCGTCTTCATCGAGGCGGATGTGCTGGAGGGCGCGGTCGCCAGAGCCGGGCCCCATCGCATTCGGACGCTTATAGTAGTCGACGATATAGAGCCGGCCGTCCGATACAAGGCTGTCCCGAATCTCACGCAGCATCGCTTCGGGGTAATCGAAATGATGGTACGCATCGAGCACCAGCGCCGCGTCCAGGATACCGCCCGGCAGCTTCGGATCGCGCTCCGTGCCAACGATAAATTTTACGTTTGTAAGTCCGGTGGCCGATGCGCGCTGTTTCGCCTTAGCAATAAAATCCGGCGCGATGTCCTCGGCATACACTTCTCCCGCCGACCCCAAGGCGTGGCTTAGGTAGGGCAGCATATAGCCGACGCCGGTACCCACGTCGGCGACCTTCATTCGCGCATGCAGGCCCATCGCTTCGACCAGTTCACGAGGGCGTTCTGTTTCATCGCGATTTGGCGATGCCAGACCACGCGCCACCGCCTCGCGGCCTTCCTTGGTCTTGTAGCCTTCATTCGCCTTCTCCGCGACCTGGCCGCGCAACGGCGCGAACTGGGCCGCGGCAAAGGCGGCGCTCAAAAGCAAAACAATCTGAAAACGTTTCATAATGCTTTCTCCATGGGTATGGCCAGCGGAGGATCGACCAAATAATCGTGCGAGGACATCTCCGCGATGGCCTCGCGAATCGCCTCCTCCGTGGCCGGCTCGACGGTGATGACGAAGGGCAGGTCGCGCCAATTCTCGGTTTTAATTTGCAGCACCGCGTCGATGCCGATGTGTTTGGACGCCAGCACGGCCGCGAGCTTCGCGATGATGCCGGGCCGATCCTCCACCCGGAAGCGCAGGTAGTAACCGCATTTGTGCAGCGTGACCGGGATGGGCTTATATTCACCCAGCCGCTCGTGCGCGAAGGGGGAGACGCGCTCCGGACTGCCCGACCGGATCTCCCGCGCTACGCGCATCAGGTCACTCACGACGGCGACGCCTGTGGGCAAAGGTCCGGCGCCGCGGCCGTAATAGAACGTATCCTCGCCATATAATCCGCGCACCCAGACGGCGTTATAGGCGCCCTGCACGCTCGCCAAAATGGTGGACTGCGGGATCAAGGACGGGCGCACCGACAGAAGCAGTCCCGCGGGCGTTTGCCGCGCCGCGCAAATGAGGCGGATCGTATGCGAGAGCTGATGGGCATATTGAAAGTCGACCGGCATGATGCGGCGAATGCTCTCGGTGTAGATGTCCGACGGCGTGATCTTCTCGCCGAACGCGAGCGCCGCAAGAATCGCCAGCTTGGAGCGCGCATCGAAGCCGTCGACATCGGCGCTGGGATCGGCCTCAGCATACCCCAGCTTTTGAGCCTCGTTGAGAACGGATTCGAAGCTCCCGCCGCGCTGCTCGATCGCCGTCAGGATGTAGTTGCTGGTGCCGTTCAAGATGCCGTACAGCGCCGTGACGCGATCGCCGGAAATACCCTCGCGCAGCACCGCGTGAATCGGAATGCCGCCGCAAACGCTCGCTTCCATGGCGATGTTGACTCCGGCGCGGATGCCCCGCTCCCAAATCTCGCAGCCGCACTGCGCCATCAATTCCTTGTTCGCGGTGACGACCGACTTTTTCGCCATGATGGCGGCGTCGATAATCTCTTTCGCAACCACGGTTCCACCGACCAGCTCCGCCACGATATCAACCGCGGGATGACGCACTACCTCACGCCAGTCGGCGGTCTTCAAGGCCCCCTCGAGCGGGGCGGGCAATGTTTTCGACTCGATGCCGCGGCTGCAAATAGCGGCGACATTCAACCGGAATCCCAGTTTCAACGCGATCTGCTCGGCGTTCTCCGTCAGAATCGCGAGCGCGCCCATGCCGACATTCCCCAAGCCCACGATTCCGGCGTTAACTTCGCGCATATATTTGGCATCATAACAGTACGGTTCCAATGCGCCCCTTTTCCGTTGTTTTGTTGTTCCTGGCGATGTTCGCTTCCGCGGGCCAGATGCCGCTGCCGCCCGTGATTCCCCCGCCTCCCAACGCGGAGCCCGAGGACCGCCTCCCGAACGGAAAATCGAAGAAAGAGGCGATAGCGAAGGAAGATTACGCCAAATCGTTGGAAGATGCGCGGGAATTAGTGAAGTTGGCCAGCGGCCTACAGTCCGATCTTGAAAAAAACGACCGCTACGTTGTTTCGGTGTCCGAAATACGCAAGACCGAAGAAATTGAAAAGCTCGCCAAGCGCATTCGCGGACGTTTGAAAGGTTTCTGACGAGCCGCATCGTTACACGACGTTCTATGTCGAGGTGGACGACATTCGGGCATATCTCCGCGGTAGGACTGCTTCATGTGTGGTCGAAAGATAAACAACCATAACTTTTCGGAGCGTATTGAGTGTTACCGCTTCCCGTCGCTCCGATGTTTCGATCAGCAAACCATCAATCTGCCGTTTCAATCGCGGCGAATGTTCCTTGATGGTGTTCCAAACGAAGCTCTAAGTCACGTCAAAGTAGTCGTGAATGCGCGTTTTCCTTTGATTTTTCCGACTGAAGGTCCCGCGGATCAAGGCGCAGGGATTTTCGCCACACTCGCAATCCGAATCACGCAGCGGCAACGGAATGGTTTCGCCGCCGTGTTCTCAGGGAGCCTTGCAGGAGAAACTTCCAGCGTCGTTGGAACTGTCTCTCTTGTAGACCGCAACTTGCGGGTACGGGCACAGCGGACGCGTGTTATCGACTACGGCATTCGTCGTATGTATCGCCAGTATCCGCTCCGGGGCGATGTTTGACTCGCGCCAGCGCTCCAGCGCCGCCAGGGGATTAAATTGATTGGGACCCTGGCCGCCGCCGCAATGCATCATCCCGGGCGCCATAAATAAGCGGTAAGAGTCGCTTACATTGAGCGCGCCTCCCAGCCTCTGTTGCACGCTCCGATAATAGTCGATGCTGTTCAACGGGGAAATCTGCTGATCGTTCCAGCCGTGATACTGGATCAGTTTGCCGCCGTGGGCAAAGAACGGCTGTAAATTCGGATCCGTCGCATTGAGGAGAGCGGCATCGGTTTTGTCCGCGAGAGTGACGATCGCTATCGAAATTCAACTGGCGATAATCCCAATTGGGGTCCTTGAACAGGACATAGCGGAAATAGCTCACCGCGATCGCGAGGGGCTGCAATCCATTGACGGGATCCCATCCCAGCTCGCTTCCAAGCGCCATGCCTGGATAGATCTGCTGGTGCGTGCGAGGATTGATCGCTCCGCTGTACATTTTGCGGGCTCCCTCGACCTGGCCCGCCGTCAAACAGGTCGCCCCGTCCGCGCCTTTGCACTCCAGGGCTCCCGGATCGAACTTGCAGCGAGTGGGGTCTTCGAGCACGCCATCTTTGACGCCATCGAGCGCATCGCACGCCCGCAGCACGGCGTCGTGCAACAGCACTAATTTGTCTCTCGACAGATTGCCGGGCTGGCCTTCGTGAGTCGCTTGGCCCGACCAAACGATTCCAAACAGCAAGTGGGTCCAATAGTTCGCGGGCGCTCCCGCAACGATGCCGTCGAAATCTTCGGGATAGCGCTGCGCCTCTATTAGCCCCTGCTTACCGCCGGAGGAGCAACCGTTCCAGTACGACAACTTCGGCGCGGCGCCATAGAAGGCGCGAATGATGGCTTTGGACGCGACTGTCGTTTCATGCACCGCGCGCGCGGCGAAATCCTTGAGCTTTTCAGGATGGCCGAGGGCGAAAGAAGCGTCAGCGCCTCCGCCCTTGTGCCCCGTGTCGGTGGACGCGGCTGGCGTAGCCTTCTTTCAAGGCGGAAGTCATGGTGCGGCCGATGGGCTGCGGATTACCGGTTCCGGACGCAATGTTTCCGGCCCAGCCGCCGTTCCCGACGGCCTGAAATTTGCCGTTCCAAGATTCGGGGGGCGGCAGCCATATTTCCATTTCGATGTGCGAGTCCGGGGATGGCGCAAGGACCGCCGCCACGCGGCAGTGGGCCGGCAGCGGCGCAGGCGGCACGGCCGATCCAGCGGGCGCTTGAGGCGCCGCCGCCGGCACAAATTCCGCCGCCGCGATCGTGGTATTAGGGAGCGCCAGGGAGCGCAATTGCTCGCAGGGGGTTTGCGCCAGCGCCATCGCGGCGGCGGCTAACGAGGAAAAACAATCCAACGGAACAATTCATTCGGGTTCCTCCCATCTTAGAAACAGCACTTTCAATCGAATTGTTATGGCGGGCGGGATCATTCTCTGGCTGCGCTCCATACTAAAACAGCAACTTCAAAGCGAACTGAAGCTGGCGCGGGCTGTTCGCCTGCGTTGAGATTACCCCGAATTGAGCCGAGTTCAAGCTCGTGTTCGGCGCCCCAAACCGCGGGGTGTTCAGGGCGTTGAAGGCCTCCGCCCGGATCTGCAAACTGAAGCGCTCCGCCAAGGGAAGGTTTTTAAAGAGCGACAAGTCGAAATTCTTCAATCCGGGAGCGCGGACGTCCGGCAGCGTACGGCCCGTGTTGCCGAAAGTGAACGGGGCCGGTTGCGAAAATACCGAGGTATTGAAGTATTCATTGAGCCGGGTTTCCAGGGACCCGCTCAGCTTCGCGCTCTGACCGTTGTTGTTCGGGCGCAATACCGCGCTGCCGGAACCTGACGTATTCTGCGTCGTTACAACCAGCGGCAGCCCCGTGGCAAAACTGGTGATGCCATTGATCTGCCAATTTCCAAGCGCCGCATTCGCGGCGCGGTTCCAGCCCCTCCCGAACCTCTTTCCTTTTCCCACCGGCAGCTCGTAGACATAGCTAAGCGTCAGGAGCTGCGAAACATCGATGGAGGAAACCGCCCGTTCTCCGCGCAGATTATAACGATTCTGTATAGCGGCATTCGCGCCGACCACGGCCGTGATCGAGTAATCGTCAATCAGCTTCTGCCCCGTGTAGGATGCCAGGAAAGTGAACCCGGAGCCGAACTGCTTTTCCGCTTTCAGCTGCACGGAATTATAAATGGATGTGGCACCCGGGGTGTACTGCATGGCAATCATGGTGTACTGCGGAAACGGCGCAGCCAGGTAGCTGTAAGGCACGGTCGCGGTCGATAATGGACCGCTCGGAATCAACCCGAAAAATGGATTCGCTACCTGCTGTTGAAGCTGCGGCGATAACTGTTCGGGCCGCAACTGGTCGAGGTTGACGCCTTGATACGATAGTTGCACGCCGCGGTTCCCGACATAGCCCGCTTGCAGAAGGACCGCTCCGGGCAGTTGCTGCTGCAAGTTGAAATTCCAGTTTTCGGTATAGGGAACGCGGTTGACGCCGAGTAAGCCGTCCATAATGTTTGTGCCCACGGAGGTCAGCAATCCCCGCGAATTACCCGTGATCGGCAGTAACCCGCCGGGAAACGGATTGGACACATAGTTGGCTGGAGTGACTCCGTTTGCCGCCGACACGAATAAAGTGACGCTCTGGAATCCATCGCGCCCCTCCGCCCCCGAAGCCGCCAGTGAAGAGGGCGCATGAAACACGCCGAAACCTCCCCGCATGACGCTATGCTTGGCGAGCTGATATGCAAATCCGAAGCGCGGATCCCAACCCTTCAGGTCCGTTGGCGCCAGCCGCCGTCCGTATCCTCCGGCGCCCGCGAACACCAGTCCGCCTTTTAGACCCGGCAGTCCGGCAGGGCCGGCCAAGGGGGAAGCGACGTTTGGGTCGAACATGTCCATCTGGTTGTAGCGCTCCGTAAGGGGCACATCGATCCCGTATCGAAAACCAAGATTCAACGTCAACCGCGTCGAGACCTTCCAATCGTCAGCCATATACGCGGAATAATACTCGCTCTGGGTAGCGACCGCTCCGCCCTTGTTCAGTTGGCCGCTGCCCGTTCCTAATAACAGGGAAGCAATGGCATCGCCCGCTGTGGCGCTCGCCTGATTGGGGTTCGGCCCTTGCGTGAAGGTGCGATCAAACGAGAAAGTGCCATCAACGTAGGCTTCCTGGGCGATATTGGCCTGCATCACGCGCCAATCGAAGCCGAACTTGATCAGGTGCGCGTGGGCTACCTTCATCGCGTCGATAAGGAAGGAATGAGTATCATACCCGGCGACGCCCCAGTTTGAGGTCCCTCCGTTCCCCAGCGTTTGATAACCCGCCGCCGCGAAACCCGGAAACATGATTGCATCGGCGCTCCGCATGTATGCGGGCATCCCCAACTGCGTCGGGTCAAATCCCAGGCTCACCGGAATCCGGTCTTCAGCGGCGCGCCCGAAACCATAACGTACGTTGATAAGGAATGTGGGGCTGAGCGTGTACGTGTAGTCCAGCGCCGCGTTGACGAAGGTGTCCAGAATCTCCGTTCCGCCATCCGCTACCCGGATCTCGGCGGGGAAGTAGTTCGGGGGTACTTGGTCGTCCAGGCGCCGCGAAAAGCGAACGAAGAAACGGTGCCGGTCGTTCACGTTTTCGTCGATCTTGGCATCATAGTTGTCGATGCTTTCGGGGCTCGTCGCGGCGATGTAGTAATTGTTCGCGCCTGTGATCAGATTACCGGGCTGGTTTGGGAGCGGAAAAAATTTCATGACATTGGCCGCTACCGGATCAAAGCGGGAGGCCGGAATCGCGTTTCCCGGAAAAGGCTGCCGCATGAACCCGGAGCCGGAGGGAGTGGTGGTGGCCGGATCGTAAATGACCACGGGACTCCCATTGGCGGCGCGCAGTTGCGAGAAATCGCCGGCGCGCTCCAGGGCCGTTGGAACCGTCGTCGTCAGACTCGCCGCCGACGCCTCTCGCAACCCTTCATACCCGAACAGGAAAAACGTCCTGTTCCGGCCGTTATACAGCTTGGGCACGTATACCGGTCCGGAAATGGCGCCTCCGAACTGATTGCGCTTGAAACTGGGAAGCGGCACGCCATTACGATTGGAAAAGAAGCCGTTAGCATCCATATCGGAATTACGCAGAAAATCGAAAGCGCTGCCGTGCAATTGATTCGTGCCGGATTTGTAAACCAGATTGATCACGCCGCTGCCGCTGCGCCCGAATTCGGCCGAGTAGTTATCCGTTTCCACTTTGAACTCCTGTACCGTATCGACTTCGGGGAAGATCGTAAAACCCTGGATCGGATTGGTCAGCGGCGTCGCCGACGCAATTCCGTCAACCATTAGCGCCGAGCTCCCCGGCCGCCCCCCATCGATGGAGAAGTTCACGTTGTTGTATTTATCTCCGGTGCCGCCGCTGACACCGGGAGCAAGAAAGACCAACGACCACGAGTTCCGCTCATTCAACGGCAGATCGACGATGCTCCGCGTATTGACGACCTGACCCATCGTGGAACTGGAGCTCTCGAGAAGCGGCGCCGTTCCGGACACATTGACCGTTTCCGTCGCCGTGCCCAGTTCCATGGTGAAGTCCAGGCGCGCGGCCTGATTTACTTCCAGCACAATTCTCGATCTCTCCGCTTTCTTGAAGCCAGGCGCTTCCACCGTCACCGCGTAAGGACCGGGCGGCAGCGAGGGCGCCAGAAACCGCCCCATGCTGTCCGTCGTCAGGCGCGTCGCGATGTTAGTGGCGGTGTTGGTCATTTGCACTTGAGCGCCGGCGATGGTGGCGCCAGTCGGATCTTTTACAACGCCTTCCAGCGAGGCCGTGATGGTCTGTGGCAAGCCCGGCATTTGTGTCGCCAACACCAGCACAACAGACGCGAATGCCCAAAACGTTATACTTCTCATAGTTCACCTCCTACCTATTTCGAACGCACGGCGGACCAGCTCGACGCGGCACGTTTTGCTTCTCGTTCGCAAGAGCGGCTTGGTTCAGATTCGAGAAGAAACTGTTCGACTCCAGGCCGGAATTGCGCAGAATTCGGAAGGCGCCGCCGTGGTACTGGTTGGTTCCGGATTTGTAGATGAGATTAATGGCGCCGCTTCCGCCGCGGCCGAATTCCGCCGTTTTCATGATCTTCTCCGATCCCGTCTTGACGGGCGATCTCATACGGCGGTACGCGCGCGTTGGCGGGGCGCCTCCAGGAATTCTTCGATCAATGCAATCGCGTCGTCTCCCGCGGACACGAACTCGTCGATTCGGGCGGCCGCCGCCCGGAACTGCCGCGTCGTGAGCGACTGAAATAAGACATCGTTCACCTGCACCTGTATCGGAACTAACGCGTCCAGCAGCTCCCGCCCCTTGCGGGTCACGCGCAGCGATACCCTGCGCCGGTCTTCGCGATCGGCCCGCTTTTGGAGCAGGCCCATTTTAATCAATTTGCCCGTCTCGATTGTGATGAAGGCGCCACTGAGGTGCAGGTGGGCGGCTACGGCCCTAACCGCGACGCGGCCCTGCTCCTGAAGGTGCTGCACGGAGATGAGCGTCGTGTACTGAATTCCGGTCAGGCCAATGAGCCGGGCAAGGCCGCCGCGTACCGCCTCGATGCGGGCCGCTAAGGCGAGGAGGTCGTGAACAAAGGTGCGGAACGCGAGGTCGGAGCCGCCGGCCAGCAACTCGGGCCGCGATACGGTCAGGGGCGCGGATTTGGGCACCCCCCGCGGCCGCGAAATCGCAATTTGGAGCGGGGGACGATGGGCCAATTTCACAATAGCTAAATTATAAAGCTATTTGTTGCGGCGTCAACACTCTTAATGAGAGATGCAGAGATAAGCCTTGGCGGGGTGGCCGCGACTACGCCGTTCGCGGCTCCTGGCGCGTCGCGAGGAAACTCGAGTGGGCCAAATCACCTCGTTTCTCCCTCCGCCTGAGCGCCGGCTCGTTCCTTTACGAGCCTCCAGACTTCCGCGACATCGTCCCAGGTGGTGCCGATATTTCCGATCGCAATGCGGATCACGTACCGTCCGTTTAGCGAGGTGTGCGAAAGGAACGCGCGCCCGGTGGCATTTACGGCCTCAAGCATCGGACGGAAGTTTGCGGACGTTTTCTTGTCCGATTCCGACCGCCATGGCGCCCTTTTCAATCGAGGAATGGGAATGTTGCGAGGTATACATCACGAGCCCCGGCGCCGTTCCGCACGAGCGGGCTCCTGGGTCGGCCATCTCGCGCGCGGCGGCGATGGCATGCATGCTCGATACAGATGCGGTGTCGTAAATGACGCCCGAAAAACGATCCGGCAATCCAATCCAATCGCGCAGCCAGCCCAGCGTCACCTGTTCCAGCTCGACCACCGCGGGGCAGCTTTTCCACAACATCCCGTTCACGTTGAGCGCCGCCGTGAGCATTTCGCCGAGAATGCCCGGACCGGAAGCCGAGACCGCAAAATAGGCCATGAAGCGCGGGTGGTTCCAGTGCGTGAGAGCGGGCACGATGAGCGACTGGAAATCGTCGAGAATGCGATCCATGCCTTCGCCTTGCTCGGGGCCCGAGCGGGGAAGCGCGGCCGTCAACTGGCCTAGCTTGACGTCCGGCAGGACCGGAAACTCGCGCACGTTCGCGAGATATGCGGCGATCCAATCAACCACTTCGTGTCCATATTTCCGGAATTCTTCAGCGTCCACCCGATCTCCTTTCCTTCGATAGCGAATCGCACTCCGCCCGGACCTGCGCGAGCCATGCTGTGTCAGGTTACGGGCGCGGGTCCCAACTTCAGCGAAGTTGGAATTTCCAGCTTAAGACGCTGTCCAGCAAGGGAATTCGCGTTTTCAATCCACCCCAACTTTGCGACAGATGATCACCAGATGGCGGCCAGCTCGGCCCAGGATCGCGCCGCAGGTGAGGACCTGGGTGCGGACGGCGGCCGGTTCGCGATAGAGCGGTAAGCCAGCCGCGCGTTGCAATTCGGAAAGCAGGTTGAATAGCGCAACACGGCACGAAAAGGCGGCCTCAGTGGCGAAGAACTGCTTAATGCAGAAGCCAGCGGCGCCCAGGTCGTGCTTCAGCTCGGCGATACGATTCTCCATGTCGGCACGCCGGTTATAACCTCGCCAGATCTCTTGCGGAGAGTCGGAGAACCGGTGAGAAGACCCGGGAAGATGTAGCCGGCACGTCGATCAGCTTGCGGCCCATGCTGTCGCGACCCTCGCGCACGCGCTCGCGCAGAACCACGAAACGCCGTTCGACCTCCCAACCATGCAGCCGTAGCCGGAACTCGCGGGCGGCATAGTCATCGTCCAATAGGGTCCATTGCTCCACTCGCTATACGGCGCGTTTGACCAGGGAGTCAGCCGGGCCACTACAATGTAAGGCAGCAGTCGCTGTTCCAATAAGCTCAGCAGCTTGTCATCAAAGAAGCCCGAATCGGCTCTCCGCGTCGGATTTTTTCGCGCTGTCCCCACAACGCAAGAGCTTCTTTGAGAAACTCACCCACGCGGCGGCTGGTCCCGCATTTGCTGGCAGGCCAGCCGTTGAGGACAAATGTGCCTCGCTTAGCACGGCCAGCAGAGGGTGATGATTGGGCGGTCCATGTTTACGCGGATTGTGTTTTGAGCGAACCCTCCTGCCGGCCATAGCGTTCGAAGAGGGTCGAATCCAAGTCCAGCGTGTAGCCGTCGACGCGTTGCGTCAAACGCTGCATCTGCGACTCAGCCAGCTCCCAACAGCACCGACACCAGGAATGCAGTGAAGTGATGCTTAGAGCGATGTGATTCGGGGATCGCCACACGATCGGCATGGGCTACCGAATGGGTCACGGCGCGTAGCGTCTTACCCAGGATTAGCCGCTCTTTCGAAGTCAGAGCGTCGATCTCGCGCGGGACTGGCTTGTCCGTCGCGTTGCGTTCTATCCCCTTTGTCGTTTCAGATCTTAGCGACAAATCTCACCCTGAACTTCGGTGTTAAGTTAGGGCTCAGGGCCTTTGTCTTGGTAAAGGGCGAGGGTTTTGGGGGGTCGGCCTGGCGTTTGGATTTAGAAACCAGTGCTACAGCGTCGCCCAGGTCAGGATGATTTTGCCGGAGTTGCCGCCGCGCATTGCTTCGAAGCCCTTTTCGAAATCGTTATAAGAGAAACGCTGCGTGATTACGGGACTGATGTCCAGGCCCGATTCGAGCATAACGGTCATTTTGTACCAGGTCTCGTACATTTCGCGGCCGTATATGCCTTTCAGCGTCAGCATATTGAACACGACGGTGTTCCAGTCGATGGCGATTTCTTTTGAAGGGATGCCGAGCATCGCGATTTTGGCGCCGTGGCTCATGTTGGCGAGCATTTCGCGCAGGGCGCCGCCGTTGCCCGACATCTCCAGGCCGACGTCGAAGCCTTCGTGCATCCCGAGCCGTTTCTGAACTTCGGCGAGCGGGGTTTCCGCGGTATTGATGGCCAAGGTGACGCCCATCTTGCGGGCGAGCTCCAGACGGCAGGGGTTGATGTCAGTGACGACTACATATCGCGCGGCGGCATGGCGGACGACAGCGGCGGCCATGATGCCGATGGGACCGGCGCCGGTGATGAGGACATCTTCGCCGAGCACGGGAAACGACAGCGCGGTGTGGACGGCATTGCCGAACGGGTCGAAGATGGCGGCGATGTCGAGATTGATGTCCTCCTTATGGCGCCAGATGTTGGTCATGGGCACGGCGATGTACTCAGCGAAGGCGCCGGGGCGGTTCACGCCGACGCCGAGCGTATGAGCGCAAAGATGGCGGCGGCCGGCGAGGCAGTTGCGGCAGCGGCCGCAGACTACGTGGCCTTCGGCGCTGACGATATCGCCGTTATGGAAATCGTTAACATTGGAGCCGGTATCGACGATCTCGCCGACGAACTCGTGGCCGATGACCATGGGGACGGGAATGGTGCGCTGGGCCCACTCGTCCCAGTTGTAGATGTGGAGATCGGTACCGCAGATGCCGGTGCGGAGGACGCGGATGACGACATCATTGATGCCGATAGAGGGTTCGGGAACGTCCTCGAGCCACAGTCCCGGCTCGCGGCGGGATTTAACCAGCGCTTTCATTGCTAAACCGCGACACTCGCCGGCGCCGGTTGGCGGCTGTCCACGTCGCGGAACCACAGCTCCAGCATGAGCAGCATCCAGAGATAGTGGTAATTGTCGCGGCGCTTGGACTGGTGCTCCGCTAACAGATGGCGCACGAACTCCGGGGAGACGATGCGACGATTCAGAAATCGCCCGGAGGTGAGGTGGTCCGTTACGAAATCGCGCAAGGATCCGCGAAACCAAGCGGCGATGGGAACTCCAAAGCCCTGTTTGGGGCGCTCCACCAACTCGCGCGGTAGGCGCTCACCCATTGCTTTAATAAAAATCTGTTTTCCCTTGCCATTGCGGATCTTCCAAGCGTGGGGAAGGGTGGCGGCATACTCGGCCAGGAGGTGGTCGAGCAGGGGGCAGCGGACCTCGAGCGAATTCGCCATGGACATACGGTCGACTTTCGGCAGCATATCGCCGGCGAGTTTGGCAGTGGCTTCGAAGTACATGGCTTGAGTAAGCACGGGGCGCCGTTGGGAGCGAGGCAATGCGCTAGGGTTTTTGCCATATAAGCGTCGTCCGCGGGAAGCATCCAGCGGCTGTTCAGGAGACGTGAGCGCAAGAAGTAAGGCGTGGTGTTCTTTTCGAAGTAGCGCGCCAGAGGCGACGACCGACTGATCATGCGCAAATAGTTTTTGCCGTAGGCCGAGTAGGGGAGGCGGCCGGCGAGCCAGGAAACGGCGCCGCGGGCGGCCTGGGGCGCGGCGTCGGCCCAGCGCAAACGCTCGGTCGAGAAAAAGCTTTCATATCCCCCGAAAATCTCGTCGCCGCCATCGCCGGTGAGAACGACCTTGACGTGCCGCACGGCGAATTCCGAGACGATGAAGGTTGGGATGGCGGCGGTATCGGCCAGAGGCTCGTCGAAATAACGGCCGATTTTCGCGACCAGATCGATTGAATCGGGGCGGACGACGATCTCGTGATGATCGGTCGCGTATTTTTCCGCGATCATTTTCGCCCAGCGCAGCTCGTTAAATTCGCTTTCTTCGAAACCGATGGAGAAAGTTTTGACGGGCGCCTTGGTTTGGAGCGCCATGGAAGCGACGACGGCGCTTGAATCGATGCCGCCGCTGAGAAACGCTCCCAGCGGCACGTCGGCGATGAGGCGCAGCCGCACGGATTCATCGAACAATTCGCGGACGCGGGCGGCGGCCTGCTCTTCCGTGATGCCGGCGGGGGCGGATTCACTGGGCGTGGGGAGCTTCCAATACACTCCGCGTTCGATTTTGCCGCTGGCATGGCAGATCATCCAGGAGCCCGGTGGAAGCTTGCGGACGGCCTGATAGGGGGTCCAGGGATCGGGAATATAGGAGAGCAAAAAGTAGAGGCGCAACGCTTCTTCATCGATATCGAGCGGCACGCCCGCTTCGACCAGGCACTTCAATTCGCTGCCGAAGGTGACGCCGGAAGGAAGCGCGGCATAATAGAGCGGCTTTTTTCCGAAGCGGTCGCGGGCCAGAAAAAGCAGCCGTTGGCGGGAGTCCCAGATGGCGTAGGCGAACATGCCGCGCAGCTTCGAGACTCCATCGGGTCCGAATTCTTCGTAGAGGTGGAGCAGCGTTTCGGTGTCGCTGTTGGTCTTGAAGCGGTGGCCGCGGGAGATGAGGTCCTGGCGCAGCTCCTTATAATTATAAATCTCGCCATTGAAGACCACCCATAGGGAGCCGTCCTCGTTCGAGATGGGCTGGTGGCCGGTGTTGAGGTCGATGATGCTGAGGCGGCGCATTCCGATGCCGCAGGGTCCGTCGACGTGGAAACCCTCGTCGTCGGGGCCGCGATGGCGTATCGTGTCGCACATAGCGCGGATGCGGCTGAGCGGAGCGTCTCCAGCGAACAGAAGTTGACCCGCGATGCCGCACATACGTATCTCGATTATCGCAATAGCGAAGCCGAGAGCGGCTAGAATGGCGACGATGCCGAGTTTCTACCGGGTGCGCGCCGTCAACACGGCGGTGGATTCAGAAAACAGGATTCATGGCGATGCGGTCGCGGCGGCCTATGGTTTCCGCGCGGGTCTGGTACCGGGCGTGACGGTGTACGGATACATGACCTTGCCGGTGCTCGATCGATTCGGCGCCGAATGGCTGGAGCGGGGGACGATGAGCGTGCGGTTCAAAGAACCGGTTTACGACGGGGAAGAGGTCGCCGTGGAGGAACGCGAGTTGGACGGCGGAAGGATGGAGGTCATGCTCGAACGAGGACGCGCGGACGGCCTCGCCTCGATGGAGCAGGAACGGGTGGCGCCGGAGGTGGAAAATTATCCGGAGCGTCCCATGCCGGCGCGGGAAAATAGGCCGCCGGCGTCGCGAGAGACGCTGGCGAAGGGAACGGAACTGGGCACGCTGAGGACTACGCTCGATTTGGCCGCAGCGCAGATGAGCGCTCCGCTTGCCGCGGCAATCGGCGAAGCGCGCTTCGCTCATCCTGCGGTCCTGCTAGGCTTGGCGAACGATCTCCTTATCGGCAACGTCGTCCTCGGACCGTGGATCCACGTTTCGAGCGAGGTCGCCAACTTCTCAGCCGCGCGGGACGGCGAGGCGCTCAAGGTCCGTGGGCGGGTATTGGAACAGTACGAGCGCAAGGGACACGAGTTCGTCGTGCTCTCGATTCGAACGTCCGCGGGCGGACGCGTGGTACAGCATGTGCGGCATACGGCGATATGGCGGCCGCGGCGCCCTGTTAAAATCTGCAGTTTGAGCGCACGAGTCTATGCCACGGCGCGCGCGCTATTGAACGCGTCGGGCGCGACGGCCGGAATCCGCTATTGGAATCGCAGGGGGTTGCGCATTCTGATGTATCACCGCTTCCGGACTCCGGATCAATTGGAGGCGCAGTGCGAGCATCTGAAAAAGCACTACCGTCCGGTGTCGATGACGGAGGCGTCGGAGGCGCTTCGGGGCGGCAAGCGCGCGCCGGACGGATCGGTCGCGATTACGGTGGACGACGGGTATCGCGATTTTCTCGTGAATGCCTGGCCGATTTTCAAGAGTTATGGCATACCGGCGCTAGTCTATGTCGCGACCGATCTTCCCGACCAAAATACCTGGCTGTGGACGGACCAGCTTACGCACTTCTTGATCGAGCAGGGAGATCGCGGCGCGGCGGTCACGATCAAGCAGCGTCTCAAAAAGATTCCCGATGAGAAGCGGCGCGCCTATCTCGATTCCCTGCCCGGCCTGCGGCGGACGCCGCCGCCGTCATATGAACCGCTCTCGTGGGACGAGATTCGCGCGCTGGCGAAAGAAGGCGTCGAGTTTGGCGCCCACACGCGGTCGCACCCGATCCTTTCGCGTCTGCCCAATCGCGAGCGCATGAGGGACGAGATCGCGGGCTCGAAGCAGCGGCTCGAAGAAGAGTTGGGCGGCCGCGTCCTGCATTTCTGTTATCCCAACGGCACTCCAGAGGATTATAACGAGGAGGCGGTCGAGGTGGTACGGGAATCCGGATTTCAGACGGCGGTGACGGCGGTGCGCGGCATCAACTTCGCGCGGGCGGATCCATTGCTGTTGCGGCGCATTCACGCAGACCCGGATCGGCCGGTTGATAAGTTCGCTCACGAGGTGGCTGGGTTGTATCGTTCTTGAGCGAGAAGCTACTGTTCAAGCAGCTCGATTAATTGCTGCGTGGGAGTGAACAGCCAGGCGATGCGGCGCTGGTTGAAGGCAACGGCCGGGACGGGTTTGCTCACGACAACGCATTTCTTGGAGGCGAGGGTGGCGAGGGTGCGATCCAAGTCGGCGACTTCGTAGCAGACGTGATATGCGCCGCCTCCTTTTGCTAGAAGGCCGTCGATGGGGGTCTTGTCGCCAAGCGGCGCGATCAATTCAATGACGATGCCGCCCGGCTCGCCGTGGCCGACGAAGCAGACCGAAACGCGTTGGATGGGATCGTCGAAGGGCCCGGAAAGGACCTGGTAACCGAAGAGCTCCCGATACACGGGAACCGTTTTCTCAATCGATTTCACCGCTACGCCGAGGTGGTGAAAGACGAAAGCGGGGTCCTCCATCGAGATCAGTGTAACAGCGGTTGTAACGATATATTGATAATTGCCGCTCGAATTTCGCAGCACCACGCCGGCCGATCTCGATCGCATTCAGACGTTATTGCAGGCGGCGTTCGGATCGGGGCCGGACGCGCCGAACCTGGACGCGGCGCTGCTGCGCTGGAAGTACTGGGAGCCGGGAACGGAATGGAAGGGGTCGCGCGGGTATCTACTGGAGCGGGACGGCGAATTGCTGGCTCATGGATCGCTCTGGCCGATCTCAATCCGGGGCGCGTGCGCGGCGGGGTTGCTGGACTGGGCGGCGGTCAGATTTCCTCCGGGAATGGGAGTTGCGCTGCTGCGGAGGATTGCATCGGAGATTGCGCCGGTGCTGGTCTCAACGGGCGGCTCGCCGGCGACGCGCGCGATCATGCCGCGAATCGGTTTCCGGCATGTCGATAATCAGAGCATTTACGTTCGCGTACTGCGGCCGTGGAAGCAATCACGTACGCGCCCTCGGGAGGCGCCGCCGCGCGCGGTAGGGCGATTGCTGCGCAACGCGATGTGGAGCGTGGGGCCGCCCATGCCGCTGAGGCGTTGGACGGCGCGGCCCGTGAGCGAGCTGCCCGATTCTGTGGCGGAACATCTTCTGCGCTGCCCCGGTGCGGTAGTCACGGCGTGGAAACTGGAGCATCCGGATGGCGACATGGGGTTTTTTGTACTCAGCCGCGTGGGAGGGCAGAGCCGCATCGCGCGGTTGCGGCTCGATTCGCTCGATCCGACGGACTGGAAGGCGGCGTACGCGCTTGCGGCGATCGCTGCTATGGGCGATCCGCACGCGTGCGAAGTGGCGGCGTTGAGCTCCAACCGCTTCGAGCGCGAGGCACTGGTCTCTAACGGGTTTCACTACCGCGACCAACGGCCGGTATTCGTGTACGATCCGAAAAAACACATTCCGCCGGAGGCGTTTCCACTGGAATTCGACATGCTCGACGACGACATGGCGTATTTGAACACGCCGGAGTATCCGTATTTTGCGTAGCGCGCGAGAGATCGCGGTGCGCTTGCGGCAGGAGGCCGTGAACGTCGCGCTGCTGCTGCGACCGCCATTGTGGAAGGGCACGCCCGATTCGTTTTCGCTGCCTCCTTTTTCTCTTCCCCATGGCAGCGTGGTTGCGGCGGCTTTGCGGGGGACGGCGTTTGAGCGCGAGATTCTACGGATCGCGGCGGAAATTCGCGCGCACCGTTTTACCCTTCTTGGAACCACGATCGACACGGGAGCGGATATTCGATGGCGACGCGATGCCGTCAACGGCAAGGAAACGGGTACGGATTATTTCCGCCTGATTCCTTATCTTGATGCGGCGCGCGCGGGCGATCACAAGACTATTTGGGAGTTGAATCGTCACCAGCATCTGATTGTGCTGGCGCAGGCCTGGCTCTTTAACGGCGAGGCAGCGAATCTGGCCGAGATCTTCGCGCAGCTCGAATCGTGGGAGGACGCGAATCCGTTCCAGCGCGGGATCAATTGGGCGAGCGCGCTGGAGGTTGCTTTTCGCGCTCTTTCGTGGCTGTGGATCTACCATTTCGCCGGACGCGAGATGCCTGCGGGGTTGCGCGGCCGCTTTCTCGAATCGCTGTACCGGCACGCGAAGCACGTTGAAAATAATCTTTCGTTCTATTTTTCGCCGAACACGCATCTGTTGGGAGAAGCAGTGGTATTGCACGCGCTTGGCTCGCTTTTTCCGGAGTTCAGCGAGTTGGGCGCGCAGGTCGCCGCGGAGCAGATGCAGAAACAGGTTCGCGACGACGGCAGCCACTTCGAGCAATCGACGTACTATCACGTGTACGCGCTCGATATGTTTCTGTTTCACGCCATTGTTGCCGGGGAGGTTTCGGCGGCGTACCGCTCCAAGCTTGAGCGCATGGCGGAGTATCTGCATGCGATTCTGGGGCCGCAGCAAAGATTGCCTTTCATCGGGGACGATGACGGGGGGCGTTTTTTTCATCCCTACGGCGCCCGCGATCGCTTCGGACGGGGAACCATGGCGACATGCGGGGTTTATTTCCAGCGCGCGGAGTGGATCGGTTGCCGCGAGGATTGTGTGGAGCAGGCGGCGTGGTGGCTTGGCGCGCCGGCGTTGAAGGTTGAGCCGCGGGCGGCAGTGTATGAATCGCGTCTGTTTCGCGATGCCGGCATGGCGGTGATGACGGCGGGAGACCGGCATGCGCTGCTCGACGCCGGACCTTTTGGACCGTGGGGTTCGGGGCATAGCCATTCGGATACGCTGAGCCTCACGGTGCGGCGCGCAGACGAGGATATTCTGATCGATCCCGGCACCTACACCTATGTCGGCGGCGAGACGTGGCGCAATTGGTTCCGCGGCTCCGGCGCGCACAACACAATTCGGATCGACGGCGCGGACCAGGCCGTGCCGGTTGGGCCATTCCGTTGGACTGGCCAACCCACTGTGGTTGTGCATGCGTGGGAATCGACGGCCGAGCATGACTTTCTCGATTCGGAGTGCTCCTACCGGGGGTTCACGCATCGGCGGCGCGTGCGGTTCACGAAGCCGGACCGGATCGACATTACGGACGAGATCTCGGGGCCCGCGGGCGAGCACAAAATTGAGCAGTTCTGGCATTTGGGATCGGAGGAGGCGGCGCGTCGGATCGTTTTCGATGGCGTGGCGGAGGAGGTCGAGGGGTGGAGATCGGACGCCTTTGGGGAAAAGCATGCCTCGCCGGCGCTGCGGGTACGGCGGCGCTGTGAACTGCCGGTGCGGTTGGAGGCGAGGATCGAACTGTAGGACCGGCTTAGAATTTAAAAAAGTCTTCAAGGCTACCCGAATCTCTAAACTCCCGATTCGGAGATTCTTAAGGCGTCTCTCCGACATCCCGAGGTCCCGGCCACATGGTGGATTGATCAAGCCCACATGGATTTTGAGGCAGAATCGAGAGCTATCCACACTTGTGCAGGCGCTTGATGGAGTCGTCGATCACCGCCCCTGGCTTGCTCGGGTGTTGCTAGACCAATGATAGGCGGTTTGCCGTCTTTTTTAACTAGCAGTCGACCGAGTTCCTTCCAGCCGCTTTCGCGTAGGTTTCCATTGAACGCTCGCCTGCAAGCGCTTGTCACGATATCGGCCAGTTGCAGCCCGAGGTCGTTCTTCGAGTCTCCAAATCTGAAGCTTTCCTGAAGCACTTTCTTCATGTCTACTATGCCCCGCAACTCGCCAGGACATCTCGCGAAGACGAGATTCTCCTCCAGCCATTCGACATCCTTCGCCCGATTGCTCGCCCCAATTCCCAAACAAAAACGATCGAAATGGCTGTAGTCGCCTTCCCTGAGTGTGATGAACGGCGCCTCAAGAGCACGCGTCTGGCCAACGGGAATGATCAACGTGGTCCAAAGCTTCTCCATAGCCGTCAACTCCCGATCCTTGCGATCAATGAGCCAGTCAAAGCGCCCAAGCTCTTCAGGAATTCGTTGACTGTAGTAGAGCGTCGCGGTCTGAACAACTCTCTCGATCAGCTCGATCGTCAGGTACGCCTGTACAAACAACTGGTTCGCGATTCCGTTCACGACCTGGCTCAATGCCTCCATCTCTGCGACCAGTCTTGGTTGGTGTTTAGGTGTGAGCGACGCGACGACTTTGCGGGCCTGAAGCTGTTTGAACGCTGTGAGTCCGCTCTCTGTGTGCCACGCCATATCGATTGCCACGAACTCAAGCACGACGTCGTGCAAAGTCATAATTTTGATCACCTGTGCGAACTGGGCTTCGTCAAGTTCACGTCCCTTAATTTCTATAAGCGAAATGCCCCAATCGTCCCGCATGCGCATGAGCTCGTAGAAAAGACTCGCCTCTTTCACTGCAGGAATGATCAGGGCGGCAACAACGGACAGAAGGAAGTCCCTCCCACTTACGATCTGGAAATTGCCGCCTTCGTCGATGTAAATGCGCATTCGTTTCGGCGGATCGCTCTAAACTTCAACACCATCGAGCGGTTCACGTATTCCAGCAGCACAAGTGCCGGGCACATCAGAGATGCAGAGCGATGACGACGTTCGTGTCGAGCAGAAACCTACCACTCGCCGGCATCCACGCGCTCGCACTCTTCTTCGATCGCCAGGATCATTTCACGGGCCGAAACGGCGTCGAGAGAACCCGCGCAGGAGCGCAATGCGGTCCCGTTCTCGCCCTTCTGCGGCGGCGCGGTCAAAGAAACCACAAAGGAGCACTTGCTGTTGCGCTTCGGGCGTCAATTTGTCGAGCCGCGCCACGATTTCATTTCTGACGTCCATGGAAAGCCTTCCAGTCTCGAGGATACGCCACCGGGCCACGTCACGGCCGGGCTTAAGATAAAACGCGCTTGTCCTCAAGTTGGTGGACCAGATCGCCGAAGGTGGCGGCCTCCATCATCTCGGCTTCGGGTTCCAGGCCGAACTCGCTCGTGATGAAAGTCAGGATCTGAACGTCGGCCAGCGAGGTCCAGGTTGCGATGCTCTCGCGGTCGTCGGAGTCCTTCAGGGCGCCACGGGGCAGTTCAAGAATTTCTTCTACCGCCGATTGAAAATCGGATCTGGTCATAAATTGCCATCTTACATCGCCGCGCGGATTCGTTTTGCTATTCTAAATTTTGTCCTGTTAGAGGCGCGGGGGCCAAGAGTACGCGAGCGGCAGTTCCGGGTAGCTCCGGGGGAATCGCGGAAAGGGGCGACAAAGTTCTCCGCCGAAACCGGTTCGAGCAGCTACGCGAGGCCGGTTGGGGGGCCAGGCTAAATCCGGCCCACTGTCATCCGGATTCTGTATTTCCGGGTGGAGCGCTACAGGGACCACGCGCATTTCGCGTAATCCCTCCTCCATCCGCGTCGTTTCGCGAGTTTTCATGGACCTGTTCGAATTAACACGGGCGCTGATCGATATCGAGTCCATTACGGACAACGAAGCCCGCGTGGGCGGCTATCTGTTCGATCGCCTTTCGGAGCTCGCGGCGCGCACCAGCGGCCACGTCGAAAGAATGGAAGTCGAGACTGGGCGATTCAATGTTTTCGCATTCTGGGATATGCCGGCTGTCACGCTATCGACGCACATGGACACGGTTCCGCCGTTCTTTGCCTCGCGCGAGGATTCAGACGATATCTGGGGGCGCGGCGCTTGCGATACCAAGGGTATTATCGCGTCGATGATTGGGGCTGTGAGCGAACTGCTGGCAGAGGGCGTACGCAATATTGGGCTGCTGTTCGTTGTAGGCGAGGAGCGCAACAGCGCCGGGGCGTATTTCGCCGCGCGGGAAAGTCGCGGATCGAAGTTTCTGATCAATGGCGAGCCTACCGGAAATAAATTGGCCGTGGGATCGAAAGGCGCGCTGCGCATCGAAGTGATTGCGACGGGGCGTATGGCGCATTCGGCCTATCCGGAACTGGGCGAATCGGCCATTGAGAAGCTGCTCGATGCGCTGATGGAAATCCGTTTCGCGCCCTTGCCGGACGATCCGGTACTCGGTCCGAGCACAATGAATATCGGAGTGATTTCCGGCGGGCGTGCGCCGAACGTGATCCCCGATCATGCCAAGGCCGAGGTTATGATCCGTTTGGTCGACGACGGCGCGTCGACGCGGGAGACCTTGCGCGCGGCAGTGAACGGAAAGGCGGAGATTCGGGAGGTCCTTGCGATTCCGGCGCTGCATCTTGGCGGGCTGCCCGGCTTTGAAACCACGGTGGTCTCCTACACGACCGACATACCGGCGTTCGGCGACACATGGGGCAAGCCTTTTCTCATCGGGCCAGGGACGATTCACGTCGCGCATACGGCGGAAGAGCGCGTACCAAAACGGCAGTTGACTGAAGCGGTTCAAATTTATAAGCGCATGGTGAAAGAGCTACTGAAATGACCGGAAATGGCGAACGGAAGATCGAAGTGGGAGTGCTGGGAGCGACCGGCATGGTGGGACAGCGCTTCGTCGAGTTTTTGCAGGGTCACCCCTGGTTCGAGCTGACCTGGGTGGGCGCGAGCGATCGCTCGGCGGGGAAAAAATATCGCGACGCGACAAGCTGGAGGCTGGATGGCGCGATGCCGGCGAATGTGGCGGACTTGACGGTCGCCGATTGCAAGCCTTCGGAGGGCGCGCCACGGTTGATGTTCTCGGCGACGGACGCGTCCGTGGCGACGCAGATTGAACAGGCGTTCGCGCAAGCGGGCCACGCCGTCGTTTCCAATTCGCGCAACCATCGCATGGAGCCGGACGTTCCCCTGCTAGTTCCGGAGGTCAACCCCGGCCACCTGAAGATCATCCCGCTGCAACAGCGGCGTCGGGGATGGAGCGGCCAGATCGCGACGAATCCGAACTGCTCGACGGTGGTGCTAAGTATGGCGCTCGCTCCACTGCGGCAATTCGGCATCACGCGGGTGGTTACGACGACGATGCAGGCTATATCCGGCGCGGGCTATCCCGGCGTGGCGTCGATGGACATCAATGGCAATGTGATTCCGTTCATTGGCGGCGAAGAAGAGAAGATGGAGCAGGAGACCCAGAAAATTCTCGGCGATATCGGGAGCGACGGATTTCGGCCGCTTGCTGCCACGGTCAGCGCGCACTGTAATCGGGTACCAGTGGTGGACGGGCATACCATAACCGTTTCCGTGGAGCTATACGGCAAACCGAGCGAAGCCGATATCGTCGAAGCGTTCGCGGCGTTCCGCGGGGCGCCGCAGGAGCGCGGGTTGCCGAGCGCGCCTCCGAATCCGGTGATCTACCTTGACGGCAAGGATCGTCCACAGCCGCGGCGCGATGTGGAGCGTGAGAACGGCATGGCAGTATTCACAGGGCGCTTGCGGCCCTGCCCGGTCTTCGATTGGAAATTTATCGCGCTGGGGCACAATACGGTGCGCGGCGCGGCCGGCGCGGCGGTTCTGAACGCCGAGCTGATGTATTCGGAAGGGCTGCTCGACTAATGATCGTGATGAAGTTCGGCGGCACGTCGGTGGAATCGGCGGCCGCGATCGAACGCGTGCGGAAAATCGTCGCGGCTCGAATCGAGCGCCGGCCCGTGGTGGTGGTTTCGGCCATGGGCAAAACGACAAACCGGCTGCTCGAGATCGCGCATCTTGCGGTTGGAGGACAGCGCGACCAGGCCATTTCGAAGCTGCTGGAGCTGCGCGATTTTCACTTGCGGGAGTCGGGAATGGAGCGCACCGTCGATGACCATTTTCAGGAATTGAGCGAGCTGGTCAAAGGACTGGCGATTCTGGGGGAGCTGACACCGCGCTCGATTGACGCCATTTCGAGCTTCGGCGAGCGGCTTTCGAGCCTGATCGTTACGAACCATTTTCAGCGGCACGGGATGCGCGCGGAGCACGTCGATGCGCGCAAGCTCATCGTCACGGACCGGCGACACACGCAGGCGAATCCTCTTTATGAGCAGACCTACGCGCGTCTGGCGGAGGCGATTCCGACGCTCGCACAGGATCACGTGCTGGTGATGGGCGGGTTTATCGCAGCCACGGAGGACGGGATCGCGAGCACGCTGGGGCGCGGTGGATCGGACTTTACGGCGTCGATTGCGGGCGCGGGGATCGGCGCGGAGGAGATCCAAATCTGGACCGATGTGGACGGCATGCTGACGTGCGATCCCACGATCCTGCCTCACGCGCATCGCGTAAAGTCGATCTCGTTTGAGGAGGCATCCGAGCTGGCCTATTTCGGCGCCAAGGTTTTGCACCCGGCTACCGTGCTTCCGGCCATCGAGAAGAATATTCCCGTGTTGATCCTGAACTCACGCAACCCGGAGAATGAAGGCACGCGCATTGTGGCCAACGTAGTCAGCAGTTCCAACCCCATCAAGTCGATCGCGTGCAAGAAGACGATCGTGGTTTTGAATATACGCTCGACGCGCATGTTCATGGCGCACGGCTTTTTGCGGCGGATCTTCGAAATCTTCGACCGCTATGAAGTGCCGGTCGATATGATTGCGACGTCTGAAGTGAGCGTGTCGCTGACCGTGGATAGCGCCGAGCCTCTGCCGCCGATTCTCGCGGAGCTGCGCGAGTTTTCGGAAGTCGCGGTGGATCACGAGCAATCCATTGTGTGCATCGTGGGTGAAAATATCCGCGATACACCGGGCGTGGCCGCGCGGTTGTTTCGGGCGTTGGAACCAGTGAACGTACGCATGGTGTCGCAGGGGGCTTCGGCTTTGAATTTTGGGTTCGTAGTGGCGGCGCGCGATCTTACGGAAGCCGTGCGGCGCATTCATGACGAGTTTTTTTCCGAATTGGATCCCGCGGTTTTCGATGCCAACCACGAGCTCACTCATGCCTAACCTGGCGCTGGCAGGTTACGGCAAGATGGGCCGCATGGTGGACCAGCTCGCGCCGGAGTACGGGTTCAGGGTCACGGCGCGGCTCGACATTGGACGCGAAGAATCGCTCGACGGCGCGGACGTCGCGATCGAGTTTACCGCGCCCGCGGCAGTGCTTGGGAATATCGAGAAGCTCGCAAAACGGGGGATTCCGGCGGTGATCGGAACCACGGGCTGGCTGGATAATCTCGAGCAGGCGAAGCAGATCGTTGCCGCGCACGATGCGGCGCTGGTCTGGAGCCCGAATTTTTCAATCGGCGTGAATGTCTTTCAGCGCGTCGTCGCGGAGGCGGCGCGACTGTTCGAATCTCAACAGGAGTATGGCGCGTGGGTATGGGAAATTCACCATGGCGCGAAGAAGGACGCGCCGTCGGGGACGCTGCTGAAACTAGTCGAAACGATGAAGAAGGCCGGCTATAGCCGCACGATTGACATAAGCTCCAATCGCGCCGGAGCGCACCCCGGAACGCACGAAATCGGGTTTGATTCAGCCGCCGACACGATCACGCTGCGGCATACGGCGCGAAGCCGGGAAGGTTTTGCCCGCGGCGCTCTGAAGGCGGCACAATGGATACGGGGGCGCAAAGGTTTTTACGAGTTCGGGGAGGCGCTGTTCGGCGGTTAGAAGGAGCTTTCGATGTTTACAGGGTGCGGCACCGCTTTAGTTACTCCATTTCGCCAAGATCGCTCGCTGGACGAAGCCACGTTGCGATCTTTGGTGCGGCGGCAGTTGGACGCGGGGATCAATTTTCTTGTGCCCTGCGGCACCACGGGGGAAAGTCCTACGCTGACGCGCAAGGAACACTTGCGGGTAGTCGAGATCGCGCTTGATGAGGCCAAGGGGAACGCTCCGGTGCTGGCGGGCGCGGGCGGGTATAACACGGCCGAGGTCATCGAACTCGCGTTGGAGTTGAAGTCGATGGGCGTGGACGGCATTCTTTCCGTGACGCCCTATTACAATAAGCCTACGCAGGAGGGCCTGTACCAGCACTTCAGAGCGATCGCGACCGCTGTGCAATTGCCGGTAATCGTTTACAGCGTGCAGGGACGTACGGGCGTGAATGTCGAGCCGGCGACTTTGAAGCGTTTGTCCGAGATCGACTATATCGTGGGCGTAAAGGAGGCTTCAGGCAACATCTCCCAAATGGCGCAGGTGATGTACCAGCTGCCGCCTAGCTTCATTGTGCTGTCCGGCGATGACGCCATCACGATACCGCTGATCGCGCTCGGCGGAAAAGGAGTCGTCTCGGTGGTATCGAACGAAATCCCGGCGGAAATGACGCAGCTTGTAAAGGCGGCGCTCGATGGCGATTATTGCCGCGCGAGAGAGCTGCAGCACAGGTATCTTCCGCTGATGGAAGTGAATTTCGTCGAATCCAATCCGATTCCGGTGAAGGCTGCGATGGCCATGATGGGGCTGCTCGAACCGGTGTGGCGCCTGCCGCTTGTGCCTCCGGCCGAGGCGAATCGCGCGAAGATGGAAAAGGTTTTGGAGCCGCTCGGTCTCCTGGCCCCGACGCCCGTTCATGCAAGCTGAGATCGAACGCCTTTTCGATCAAGCTCCGCAGACTTACAGTGAAGATCATTTCCGCTTGTTCCAGGAATTTCGCGCGGCTTTAAACGCGGGTGCGATCCGGGCGGCCGAACCGGATGCGTCGGCCAAGACCGGTTGGCGCGTGAACGCGTGGGTGAAGAAGGGCATTCTGCTTGGTTTCCGCATGGGCGCGGTGGTGGATATGTCGATCGATGCCGCGCGTCAGCCTTGGCTCGATAAGGCCAGCTATCCCGTGAAGCGGTTTTCTACGGCGGACGGCGTGCGGATCGTTCCGGGCGGCTCGACCATTCGCGACGGCTGCTACATCGGCAAGGGCGTCACGTGCATGCCGCCGATGTATGTCAACGCGGGGGCGTGGGTCGGCGATGGCTCGATGATCGATTCGCATGCGCTGGTAGGGAGCTGCGCCCAAGTCGGCGCAAACTGCCATGTTTCGGCGGCCGCGCAGATCGGTGGCGTGCTGGAGCCCGTCGGCGCGCTGCCGGTCATTATCGAGGACGATGTACTGATCGGCGGCAACTGCGGCGTTTACGAAGGCACGCTGGTGAAGAAACGCGCCGTTCTGGGCAGCGGCACAATTCTGAACCGCTCGACGCCCGTCTACGATCTTGTGCGCGGCGAGGTTTACGCCGCAAGCGATGCGGAGCCGTTGGTTATTCCCGAAGACGCGGTGGTTGTGGCGGGCTCGCGAGCGGTGACGAGGGGTCCGGGCAAGGAGTGGGGGATTTCGGTTTATACGCCGGTCATCGTGAAGTATCGCGACTCGAAGACGGACACGAAGATTCAATTGGAGAATTTGCTGCGCTAACAGCCGCATTTAATTGCCGAAATATTCCCGCCCTGAAGCGAGTCTTACACTCTATGCAGGGCCACAAACTCAACCGGCGAGAGCTCGTTAGCGGACTCGGCGCGCTCGCCTTCTCAGGTTCCGGAAGGGCCGCGACGGGCGACATGCCCATGCGCGATCTCGGCGCGACCGGCGTGAAAGTCTCGTGCATCGGACTAGGTGGCGCGGATATCGGCAAGCCTAAGCTGTCCGACGACGAGAGCGTTCGTTTGATCCGCAATGCTATCGATCGCGGAATCAATTTTCTGGATAATTCCTGGGATTACAACGGCGGTCAGAGCGAGATTCGCATGGGAAAGGCGCTACGGGACGGGTATCGCGAGAAGGTCTTTCTCATGACGAAGGTCGATGGCCGGACGAAGCCATCGGCGGCGCAGCAAATCGACGAATCGCTCAAGCGTCTCCAGACCGATCATGTGGACCTGATGCAATTTCACGAAGTGATCCGCTTTGAAGATCCCGACCGCATCTTCGCTCCGGGCGGCGCGATGGAGGCCTTCGAGGATGCCAAAAAAGCCGGTAAGCTGCGCTTCATCGGTTTCACCGGGCACAAGGATCCGCACGTACACCTCTATATGCTCGAAACGGCGAAGAACCACGGCTTCCATTTCGACACCGTCCAGATGCCCTTAAATGTCATGGACGCCCATTTCCGCAGCTTCGCCAAGCTCGTGGTTCCGCAGGCCGTGAAACAGAACATCGGCGTTTTGGGCATGAAAAGCATGGGCGGCGGGATTATTCTCAAGAGCAACACGGTGACCCCGATCGAATGCCTGCACTATGCTCTGAACCTGCCCACGTCGGTCGTGATCAACGGCATCAACAGCAAGCAGAATCTGGAACAGGCGCTCGAGGCCGCACGAACGTTCCGGCCCATGAGCGAGCGGCAGGTCGCGGCCTTACTCGCCAAGACCGCGACGGCGGCGGCAAACGGCGAATATGAGCTTTTCAAAACCAC
Source organism: Bryobacterales bacterium (assembly GCA_963838885.1). GTDB lineage: Bacteria > Acidobacteriota > Terriglobia > Bryobacterales > Bryobacteraceae > JAICMB01. The sequence continues at coordinate 53,639 of CAWITB010000034.1, forward strand.
CGCTCACTTCGACGCCACGGCCCATAATCCGCAATGGCTGGGGGGCGAGACGCCGCGGACGCAGCAGTTGGGCAAATCCTGAGCGGGAGCACGAACGTCATAGCCGAGCGCTACTTTAACGAAGCGTACGCCATTGCTGCGTATGCTAACGTCGTTCCCTATGAACCCTACGCATCCTATTTGGGAGCGCAAGATCCCGTTCAGGTGATCGCGTCCACCCCCGCTCGCCTTGCGTCTCTGCTCGACCAGATCGGCCCGGGCTGCATCGAGTCCGCGGCCGCGCCCGGCAAGTGGAGCGTCCGCGAGATCATCAGCCATCTGGCCGATTGCGAAATCGCGTTTGCGTTCCGCCTGCGTCAGGCGCTCGCCGAACCGCACCATATTATTCAGCCTTTCGATCAGGAACAATGGGCGGCCAACTACGCCGCCTCAATGGGCCGGCGGCTCTTGCTCTGTTCAAGGCGCTGCGCGAATGGAATCGCGCGTTGATTGCTTCGCTCCCGCCCGAAGCTTTTTCAAAGCCGGTGAGACACCCCGAACGCGGCGAGATGACTTTTCAATCACTGGTCGAAACGATGGGCGGCCACGACGTAAATCACCTGAGGCAGCTCGAAGCCATTGCCCAAAAGGCGGATCAAGGGCGGCCGGCACCATCGTAAAATCGGCTCACGCCAATGCCCGCGCTCCATCGTTCCATACGGCGCTGGGATATCGTCGGCGTCGTCATTAACGGCGTCGTCGGGGCCGGCATTTTCGGCCTGCCTTCGAAGGTATTCGAGCTATGCGGCGCGTACAGTCTATTCGCGTTCGGCGCCTGCGCCGTATGCATTGCGCTGATCGTATTGACCTTCGCGGAAGTTGCCAGCCGCTTCTCGGCGACGGGCGGGCCCTATCTTTACGCGCGCGAGACCTATGGTCCCACGGTTGGTTTCACCGTGGGGTGGCTCTTCTGGATGGCCCGCGTTACCGGCTTCGCCGTCAATTGCAGTTTGCTCCCGAGCTACCTGGACCTGTTCTTTCCAGGCGCGGCTTCCGGGCTCCGCGCGCCACGATCATGACGGCGGTGGCCATTACTCTAACGGCCTTGAATATCGTTGGCGTGCGGCTCGCAACCAACGCGAGCAACGCCTTAGCCATCGCTAAATTGCTGCCACTCACGGTTTTCGTCGCCGCCGGCCTGTTCTTCCTCGTTCCCGCGCGATTCTCCTTCGCCGCCCCGCCCGCATACGCGCCATTCTCCGAATCCGTGCTGCTTCTGGTGTACGCCTTTACCGGATTTGAAATGGCCGTGATTCCCGCCGGCGAGATTCGCGATCCGCGTCGCAACCTGCCCTCCGGGTTGAGTATCGGCATGGCCATTGCGTGGTGTTTTACATTTTGATCCAGACTGTTTCGATCGGCACGCTGCCGGGTCTCGCGGCATCGCAGCGTCCACTGGCCGATGCCGCGGGACATTTTCTAGGGACCTGGGGAGCGGCCATGATCGCCGCTGGAGTCGTCGTCTCGGTCTCCGGCAATCTCAACGTTATCGTCCTCACGGCATCGCGAACGATTTTCGCCATGGCCGAAGGTGGAGAACTGCCCGCCATCGTGGCGGCCGTCAACCCGCGCTTTCGCACTCCCGCGGTTTCCATACTGTTGACCTCCGCCGTTATGCTTGCTCTGACGTTGTCGGGACCTTCGTCTATCTCCTGACGTTGAGCGTCTTTCGCGCCTCATCGCATATTTGGCTACATGCAGCGCTCTGCCGGTCCTGAGACGCAGAGCCGCGCCTGCCGCCGCTTTCCTGTTGCCGTTCGGAACCGTCATCGCGACGGCCGCCGTTATAGTCATTGTCTGGTTGCTCTCGAGCCGCGCTTGGCGCGGCGCCAGGGATACCGCGCTCGCCACCCTCGCCGGCCTCTGCATCTATTGGTTGAACAAGCGCTTCGGGTGTATACTCGCAACTACGGGGAGCGGTGAAAAGCTGCCCGCAGGAGAAGGGCAATGACGGTTTATTCGAGGCGCGGTTTCGGACGTCTTGCGGCGATGATTTCGGCGGGGGCGACGCTTCCGCTCTACAACGAGTTTGCCTTGGCGCAGTATTCGCGCCCACCGGGCGTGATCCCGCCCGACGCAGTCAAGATCGACGCCAATGAAAATCCGCTGGGCCCGTGTCCGGACGCGATCGATGCAATCCAGAGCATCGTGCCCAGAGGCGGCGCTATCAATACGACCTCGCGGATGAATTTCGCCGCGTCCTGGCCGATAGCGAAGGCGTGGATGAGACGCACGTCCGCGCCTACGCCGGGTCGAGCCTGCCGCTGCACCACACTGTTCTCGCTTTCACCTCGCCCCAGCGCAGCCTCGTTACCGCCGACCCCGGATATGAGGCTCCGGAGAAGGCAGCCGAGTTCACCGGAGCCAAGGTTTTTCGCGTCCCTCGACGTCGAGCTACGCGCATGACGTAAAGGCCATGGCCGCGGCGGATGCCAACGCCGGCGTCCTGTATGTGTGCAATCCGAATAATCCTAGCGGCAGGTTGACGCCTCGCGCCGACATCGATTGGCTCGTCGCGAACAAGCCTGCCGGCAGCATTTTGCTGATCGATGAGGCTTACGTCCACTTCACGGACGCCCCCCGCACAACGGACCTTGCTGCGGCCGGCAAAGATATCATCGTTCTCCGCACGTACTCGAAAATCTACGGCATGGCCGGACTGCGCGCCGGAGCCGCTATGGGCCGTCCCGATCTGTTGAAACGCATCGGCGAGTATCATGCCGGCGCGCTTCCGGTTACCGCCATGACGGGCGCGACCGCCAGTCTAAAAGCAAAAAATCTAGTGCCGGAGAGAAAGCGCATTAATGAGCAAGTGCGTGAAAGCACCTTCGAGTTTCTCGATAAGCACAATTTCCATTACATCCCGTCCGTGAGCAACAAATTCATGCTCGACGTGAAACGGCCCGGCCGCGAAGTGATCAATGCCATGCGCCCCGAGAAAATCTATATCGGCCGCGTGTGGCCCTCCTGGCCGACGTATGTCGCATCACCGTGGGCACGAAGGACGAGATGGCGAAATTCCAGGCCGCGCTTTTGAAGGTGCTGGCGTAGTTTGCTTGCGTTCACCTGCAGGATAGCGCGGATAATATCGTCCGTGGCAACCATAAACAAGCTCCAGCCGTTTATGCTTAACCTCGCACGCAAGCGCGGGAGCAACTCTCGCGTTGAGGGCTGAATTTTTCCGCGTTTGCGAATTACCGCAGCTTGGCGTATTCCGCTTTTGCTTGCTTGAGGATCGGGACAGCGGGATCGGCATCTTTCAGATCGCGAGGAAATCCGTATGCGGCCTTTGCCTTGGCCGATCTCCCGCCAGCGTCAACGCCCGGCCTAGCTGCAGTCGTGCAGGGGCTTGCCGTCGGCCAAAACAATC
>CAWITB010000035.1:0-28280 GCA_963838885.1 Bryobacterales bacterium
AGTTGCCAGAAAACCGTGAGTTTCGCCGTTGCTTGCCTTCGCGAAGCCTACGATCTGCCCGCGGGAATTGATAGACGACCTGCTCCTTATGCTCCTTTGTTCCAGATAGGCGTAGAACGCGCCGCGAAACTATCATCGGCGGGGCGGTATAATTCACCCCAATAGGCAAATGCATAGCGAGGCACAATCCGGAGAGGCGGGCGCGCGAGACATGAGCGCGCTGCTGCGCGCCTGGAGCGGCGGGGACCAGGACGCGCTCGAAGCGCTGACGCCCATCGTCTATGACGAGCTGCACCGCCTGGCGCATCGCTACCTGAAAGGTGAACGCGCCGGCAATAGCCTGCAGACCACGGCATTGGTCAACGAAGCCTACATGCGCCTGGTGGATTATAAGCGCATGCAGTGGCGGAATCGCGCGCATTTCTTCGCGGTCTCGGCGCAGGTGATGCGGCGCATCCTGGTCGAGCATGCGCGGCGTCACAATCTGAAACGCGGCGGCGGCGCTCCGCACATCTCTTTGGAAGAGGCGGCCGTGGTGGGAGGCGGCGGGTCCTCCGAACGAGGCAGGGACCTTGTCGCGCTCGATGACGCCCCATGAATGCTCTGGCGCGGCTCGATACGCGCAAAGTGAAAGTTGTCGAGATGCGCTTCTTTGGCGGACTCAGCGTGGAAGAGACGGCCGAAGTGCTCAAAATTTCTTCCGTCACGGTGATGCGTGACTGGAGCACCGCCCGGGCGTGGCTCTATCGTGAACTCACCGGCGCGAACTGACGGGCGCGAAATGAGTCGAGAGGGGAGCGATGGATTCCGATCGATGGATGCAGGTCGATAACCTTCTCCAGGCCGTGTTGGAGCGTCCGTCTGTCGAGCGCGAAAGATATCTGCGGCAGGCGTGCGCGGGCGACGAGGCGTTGGAGCGGGAAGTCCAGTCCCTGCTGACATCGCAGCAGCAGGCGGGAAGCTTCCTGGAAAGGCCGGCGATGGAGATTGCCGCGCTGGCGATGGCGGAGACCGGCGCTTCCCTGATCGGGCAGACCGTCTCCCATTACCGCATCATCGAGAAGCTAGGCGGCGGCGGCATGGGCGTGGTTTACAAGGCCGAGGACGTGCGCCTGCGCCGCTTCGTGGCCGTAAAATTTCTGCCCGATGAAATCGCCCGCGACCCGCAGGCTCTCGGCCGCTTTGAACGCGAGGCGCGGGCCGCATCCGCGTTGAACCATCCCAATATCTGCACCATTCACGACATCGGCGAGCAAGACGGCCGCGCCTTTATAGTCATGGAACATCTCGAAGGCGCAACGCTCAAGCACCGCATCGGCAACGCGCCGCTCGAAACGGACGAGCTGACTGGCCTGGGTATCGAGATCGCCGACGCGCTCGATGCGGCCCACGCCGCGGGCATAGTCCACCGCGACATCAAGCCCGCGAACATCTTCGTTATCAAGCGCGGTCACGCCAAGATACTCGATTTCGGGTTGGCGAAAATCGACCCCGTTCTCGACGAGACGGCCGGACCGACCCTCACCATCGACGAAGAACTGACCGGCGCCGGGAGCGTGCTGGGCACGGTTTCACACATGTCGCCGGAGCAGGTCCGCGCCAAGGACTTGGACGCGCGCACAGATTTGTTCTCGTTCGGGGTCGTGCTCTATGAAATGGCGACCGGCAAGCTGCCATTTCGTGGCGAGAACGCGGCAATGATTTTCGATGCCATTCTCAACAGCGCTCCCGTACCCGCGGTGCGCCTGAATCCCGACTTGCCCGCGGAACTGGAGCGCATCATCGACAAGTGCCTCGAGAAAGATCGCGGGCTGCGCTACCAGCACGCTTCCGAAATTCGCGCCGACCTGCAGCGCTTGAAGCGGGACACGGGATCCGCGCAGGAGCGCTATCGGAGCGCTGCCGATCTGCGATCTCTGGCGGCCACGCGAGCCCGTCGCCCTCGAAGCTGGAAAGCCGGGGCGGCCGCGGGCGCAGCGGCGCTGGCGATGGTAGGAGTTGCAGCCTGGTACTTTAGCGCCCGTAAGCATCCAGTCACATCGCCCTCCGAATACGTCCAGATCACCGATTTCAGCGACTCCGCTTCGGCGCCGGCGCTTTCGCCGGATGGACGCATGGTGACTTTCTTACGCGGCGGAAACCCCTTTCTTACTACCGGGCAGGTCTATGTCAAGGCGCTCCCGTCTGGGCAGTCGATGCAGATCACCAATGATCCGCGTGCAAAGTACAATCCGGTGTTTACGCCCGACGGCTCGCGCGTCGCCTACACGGCAATGGACAGGGACGCGAATTCCTGGGATACCTGGACCGTGCCGGTGACCGGGGGATCGCCCACGAGGCTGATGCGAAACGCCGCGGGAATGAGCTGGATCGGAAATGGCCGGATTCTCTTTTCGGAAGTGATGAGCGGGACGCTTCTGCACATGGGGATCGTGACTTCCCGGGAAAGCCGGGCGGGGGAACGGCGGATTTACTTCCCCGAGCGCGAGCGCGCCATGGCGCACTACTCGTACCTCTCACCGGACCAAAAGTCAATATTGGTGGTGGAGATGGATCCCGCATGGCTGCCTTGCAGGCTCGTGCCGATGGAAAAAGCTTCCAAAGGACGGCAGGTCGGCCCTTCGGGCGCGTGTACCGCGGCTGCATGGTCCCCCGATGGGGAATGGATGTACTTCAGTGCGGAGACGAACGGAACGAATCATTTATGGCGGCAAAGGTTCCCCGGCGCGACTCCGGAGCGGATCACGATGGGACCAGGCGAGGAGCAAGGGCTCGCGATAGCGCCGGACGGAAAATCGCTGATTTCATCGGTGGGCGTTCGCAAGAGTTCGGTGTGGATTCATGGCGCTTCCGGAGAGCGTTCCCTCTCGCCCGAAGGTTCGGCGACCCATCCCAGTTTTTCCGCCGACGGCAAACGTGTGTACTATCTGCTGCAAAAGAACACTTCCGGCGCAAACGAACTGTGGTCGACGGAACGCGGTTCGGGGATCTCCAATCCCGCGCTGCCGGGAGTTCCACTTGTCGACTTTGACATCTCGCACGACGGGCAGCAGGTGGCGTTTACGGCTCGCGATGGTTCGGATTCGCAGATCTTCATTGCGCCCTTGGATGGCAGCGCGCCGCCTCGCCTGGTAACGCGTGGTGGAGACAGGGTCAACTTCGGTGCTGCCGGCGAACTGGTCTTTCGGCAACGGGGAGAGCACGCCTACTACCTTGCCCGCGTCAAAACGGATGGAACGGGTTTGGAACGCATTCTTGACGATCCGATCTCGGATATGGGCTTCGTGTCTCCCGACGGGAGCTGGGCGACGGTGGCGGGTGTTGGCGGCCCGAAGCACGGCACGCTAGCCGTATCTTTAAAGGACCGCGCCCGAAAAGTGATTTGCGCCGGCCCCTGTTTACCGCGTTGGTCCGCGGACGGCGCCTACCTATACTTGCTGATGGATCCCGCTCCGGCGGAGTCGGGCCCGACTCTGGTCTTACCCATTCCTTCGGGAGCAGGTCTGCCCGCTTTGCCCGCGCAGGGATTGGGGCCGCACGCGGGTGAGGGATTGCCTGGGATCTCAGCGATCCGCGAAAGCTGGGTGGGGCCCGGACCGGACCCGCGGACTTATGCGTTCGTGAAATCGGAATTCGTGGGCAATTTGTTCCGGATTCCGCTGCATTAGACCGCGAACCCTGAGGAGCGGGATTCGGAGAAACGGGTTTCGGACTGCTATCCTGTCATAACGTTGACCGTCGGTCAGGTCCTCGCTCTACGGAATTGAGCAGCCAATCTCCATGGCGCTATTGAGCAGCATCGCATCCCACCACGCCATTTTGTAGCGGCGGTGCAAGCGGCAAGCCTTAAGCACATCGGCGTGTCCGGGCCGGTGAATCAGCCAGCCGCCGACATCGGCGATGGCCGCCTCCGCTTCCGCGCTCTTCATCGAAAGCTTCTTCGTTGCGGCATTATAGAACTCAGAGAGTACCTGGATGCTGAGCCCTCCGCTCGCGTCCTCGCACAGCCGCGTCAGCAACGCAACCGATTGCAGGTACTTTTTGCCGGCTCCGCCGTCGTGCGCGTATAGGAGAAGATTGGTGTCGACGAACTCAACGCTCATGCAATTCTTCCCTGGTCCAAGTCGCGCGACCGCCGGTCCGGCGCATTGCGGATCCGCTCGAGAAAAACGCCGCTTGGCCTTTGCATTTTGCGCATCCTCGGCGAGGAGCTTGCCGATGGCCTCCGCCATAATACAGGTCATGGACTGGTTTCGCGACGCCGCGTGGGTGCGAAAGCGGCGCAGAAGTGTTTCCGGCAGGCTGAGGGTCACGCTCTTATGATTGGTCACGGATTATGGTGTATCACCGATTTATGTGGGAAGAGCCAACTGGCCGACTGGCCTGTTTCAACAGCTCGCGCGGGCCCGGACGCGGTATAATTTTGCCCAATAGGCCAATGCGGAGTGGAGCACAACCCGACCAGGGGGTCGTCCCGGTACAAGCGCGTCCATTCGCGCGCGACTCCCGCTGCCGGCACATTCGACAACCACATTGGACAACGGTTCGGGCCGGTGATGCCTCCGTGCGGCTGGCGGATTACAAGTCCATGCAGCGGCCGGCCCTGCGGCGAAGTCTCGCGCAACGTGCGCGGGGCCGTAACTTGAAACGTAGCGGTAGCGCGACGCATATCTCCCTGGAGGGACTACGCAGGCGGCCGGTAATGAATCTTGATCGATCGCCCGCCGCCAGCCATGAACTCCGAGGGATTGAAACGCGCCGATAACCAAGTGCAGAACGCGCGGGCAATCGCAGAGATCGGCGCTTCCCTGATCGGGCAGACCGTCTCCCATTACCGCATCGCCGAGAAGCTGGGCGGCGGCGGCATGGGCGTGGTTTACAAGGCCGAGGACGTGCGCCTGCGCCGCTTCGTGGCTGTTAAATTTCTGCCCGATGAAATCGCCCGCGACCCGCAGGCTCTCGGCCGCTTTGAACGCGAGGCGCGCGCCGCCTCCGCACTGAACCATCCCAACATCTGCACGATTCACGATATCGGCGAGCAAGACGGCCGCGCCTTTATCGTCATGGAGCATCTGGAAGGCGCGACGCTCAAGCACCGCATCGGCCAAGCGCCGCTCGAAACGGAAGAGCTGATCGGGCTGGGGATCGAGATCGCCGACGCGCTCGATGCGGCCCACGCCGCGGGCATCGTCCACCGCGACATCAAGCCCGCCAACATCTTCGTCGTCAAGCGCGGGCACGCCAAGATTCTCGATTTTGGATTGGCGAAAATCGGCCCCGTCCTCGACGAGACGGCCGGACCGACCCTCACCATCGACGAAGGATTGACTGGCGCCGGGAGCGTCCTGGGGACGGTGTCATACATGTCGCCGGAGCAGATCCGTGCCAAGGACTTGGACGCGCGCACGGATCTATTCTCGTTCGGCGTTGTGCTCTATGAAATGGCGACCGGCAAGCTGCCATTTCGCGGGGAGAACGCGGCGACGATTTTCGATGCCATTCTTAACCGCGCTCCCGTCCCCGCGGTGCGCCTGAATCCCGATGTGCCGGAGGAACTGGAGCGCATTATCCATAAGTGTCTGGAAAAGGATCGTGAGCTGCGCTACCACCACGCTTCGGAAATTCGCGCCGACCTGCAGCGCCTGAAGCGGGACACGGGCTCCGCGCAGGCGCCCACCAGAGCAAAACCGGCGGCCGCAAGGAAGATCATCGCTCCGGCCGCGGCCGTGCTGGCACTGTTGTTCATCGCGGTATATTTCTATTTCCACCAAACATATTTGGCGCACACGCGCAAACTCACGGACAAGGACACGATTGTCCTCGCCGATTTCACGAACAAGACGGCCGACCCTGTGTTTGATGGAACGCTGCGCCAGGGACTGGCGGTGCAACTCGAACAGTCGCCTTTCCTCAGTCTCGTCTCCGAAAAGCGTATCCAGCACGCGCTGACTCTGATGGGGCGGCCGGCGGACGCGCGGCTTACTCCGGAGCTCGCCAGGGAAATTTGCGAGCGAACCGCAGGCGCGGCCGTGCTTGAAGGCTCCATCGCAAGCCTGGGAAGCCAGTATGTATTGGGACTGCGCGCAAACAGTTGCGGCTCCGGTGAGGTTCTCGACGAGGAGCAGACGCAGGCGGCTCGAAAAGAGGACGTCCTGAATGCCTTAAGTCAAATCGCCACCAAGTTCAGAACCCGGGTCGGCGAATCGCTCGCAGCGGTCGAAAAGCACTCGACTCCACTCGCGGAGGCGACCACGCCGTCGCTCGATGCCTTGAAGGAGTACAGCAAGGGCGCAACGGTCCTGTCCTCAACCGGCAGCGCCGATGCTCTGCCGCATTTGCAGCGTGCGATCCGGATCGACCCGAAATTTGCCATGGCCTACCAGCTCCTTGGCCGCGCTTATGGGGATATGGGCGAGTCTGCCCTCTCCGCGGCCAATACTCGCAGAGCCTATGAATTGCGCGATCGCGCCAGTGACCTGGAGCAGTTCATTATTAGTTCCGCGTATGATTCACAGGTGACCGGGAACATTGAAAAAGCGGCGCAGACGTTCGAGTTGATGGAGCAGGAATATCCTCGCGAGATACAGGCTCCTGGGCCCTTGTCGGGCTATATTTACCCCGTCCTGGGACAATATGAGAAGGCGATCGAACAAGCGAAGCGAGCGATCGCGATGGATCCGCAATTTCCCTACGCTTACATTAATCTTTCGACGGCGTATCACATCCTTGGCCGCCTGACGGAAGCCGAGAACGCGCTCCATCTGGCCTCGGAGCGCAAGATTTCCAACCCTGAACTGTTGATCGAGCGATACGCTCTCTCGTTTTTGGAGGGGGATACAGCCGCCATGGATCGAGCCGCCGCGCAGGCGAGAGGAACTCCCATCGAGGATTTGATGCGTGATCAGGAAGCTTCGGTTCTGGCGTATTCCGGCCGCCTGCGGCGGGCGGTGAGCACAGCGCGAAAGGCCGCGGATTTGGCCATTCCCGCGAAGAAGGAGGCGGCGGCGCTCTACGTAGTGGGTTCGGCGGTGTGGGCCGCACTTTTCGGCAATGCGGCGGAGGCGAGGAGAGGCACTAAGTCGGCGTTCGATCTTTCCCGCGGGCGGGATGTCGAATATGGCGCCGCTTTCGCGCTCGCCCTCTCGGGCGATTCCGCTTCCGCTGAAGGACTTGCCCGCACTCTGGAAAAGACATTTCCGGAGGATACATCCGTCCAATACAGCTATCTCCCCGTGTTGCGCGCGCTGCTCGCGTTGAACCATGGCCAGCCTTCCACGGCGATTGAAGCGTTGGCGCTCGCCCGTTACGATCTCGGGACGCCGGGCAGTTGGTTCAACGGCAATTTCGGCGCCCTTTATCCGGTCTATGTTCGCGGGCTGGCTTACTTCGAAGCGCATCGGGGCGCCGAGGCCGCCGCGGAATTCCAGAAAGTTATCGAATACCGTGGCGTCCCGGCGACCGATCCCATCGGCGCATTGGCGCGCTTGCAACTGGGCCGGGCGCTGGTGCTGGCGGGAGACGATAACAAGGCAAAGATCGCCTACCAGGATTTTCTCAAGCTCTGGAAGGACGCCGACTCGGACATCCCGATTTTCAAACAGGCCAACGCGGAATACGCCAGGCTGCAGTAAGCGGAGGCGCGATGTTCCATGTCGTGATGCTAGCGACGGCGACCGCCACGGTTACGCCATAATTCGAGATGCTGCGGTGCGCACCAATGGCGCCCTGAAGCTCAGCGCCGGCATGTTGCACGGTCGATTCAGCGCGTGCTCGAGCAGGGGCTGATCGTTGAAACGAAGGAGCGGCCCGCGCCCGATCTCGATAGCGAGCGGCGGCGATGCTGTCGCATTACGACGTATGGGCATGGCATGAGTCCGGGCGAGAAGGTACGGCGCCATTTTCGCTTAGCGCCGGCGCGATTGCTCGTGCACCGTGGATATTCCGAGCCAGGCCTTAGGGAGGCGGGAATCCCCGGAGCGAACGCGCCATAATGTTTTGTTATGTCGAGCGATGGAACGCCCGACCCGGACCGCCTCGACGGATGGGGAGAAATCGGGAACTATCTGCGGCGAGACGTGCGGACGGTCGAGCGTTGGGAGAAGCGGGAAGACCTTCCGGTCCACCGCCACGAAGGCCGCAAGCCACGGGTCTTTGCATCGAAGCGAGAGTTGGATGAATGGTGGGCTCCAAAGAAAGAACGGAAACAACGCTTGAGAATGCGCCGCCGGAAACCCAGTCGCCCGTGCAGCCAACGTATAGCCATTGACAATATAGCCTTAGTGAGTATAATCAGAATGTGACTAGAGAAGCCCAGCCGGACCCCGCATCGCTGCTGCCCCTGCCCTCCCGCGACATTCCATATCCTGATGGCGCTGGCGGATGACGACCGCCACGGTTACGCCATCATTCAAGATGTCGCGGCGCGCACCAATGGCGCCCTGAAGCTCAGCGCCGGGACGCTGTACCGATCGATTCAGCGGATGCTCGAGCAGGGGCTGATCGTCGAAACCAACGACCGGCCCGCGCCCGATCTCGATGACGAACGGCGGCGATACTATCGCATTACGCCCTATGGCGCCTCGGTCGCGCGAGCCGAAACGCGGCGCTTGACGGAGCTGGTGCGGCTCGCCCGCGCCAGCGGATTCGCTCCGGGGAGGGCCTGATGGCGTTCTACGGAGCTCTGCTGCATCTCTATCCGGCCTCGTTCCGCCACGAGTATGGCGAGGAGATGCGCGCCGTATTCGCTCGGCGCCGCCGCGACTGCTCGGGCATCCTGGACGTTGTGGCGCTGTGGATCGAAATGCTGCTCGACGCGATTACGAATGCGTCCGCGGCGCACTTCGACATCCTGCGCCAGGATTTGAGGTACGCGCTTCGGACATTGGCGCGCACGCCGGGCTTCACATCCACGGCCATCGTTGTCGCAGCTCTGGGAATCGGCGCGACCACGGCGGCGTTCACGATGATGGATCACGTTCGCATCCATCCCTTTCCGTTCGCGGATCAAGACAGGCTGGTCAGAATTTCCGAAGATCATGGCGCGCGGGGAAGCGATTGGGACATGTCGCCCGCCAATTACCGCGACTGGAAACAGATGAACCAATCGTTTGAAACCATGGCCGCCTTCCGCGCAATTTCCGTGAACATGATCGGCCAGGGAGCGCCGCAACGCATCGACGGAGCGTCCCTGAACGCGGAGCTCTTTCCGATGCTCGGCGTAACGCCACTCATGGGCCGCTACTTCGCGGCAACTGATGACCGCGACGGCGCGCCGGGAACGCTGCTCCTCAGCTATTCGCTTTGGGAGAACCTGTTCGGCGGCGATCCCGCGGCGCTGGGACGGAAGGTGATTCTCGACGATGCGCCGTACACGATTATCGGCGTGATGCCGAAGAATTTTTATTTCCCCTCGCGCGAAGCCCAACTCTGGACTGTGATGCGGTTTGCGCCGCAAGATTTCGAGCACCGGTCGAACTGCTACATCTATGCTCTTGGCAAACTGAAACCGGGCGTTACGCTCGCGCAAGCCCGCGCGGACATGCGACTGGTGACCGGACGGCTGGCGAAGGTTTATCCCAACGATCTGGCGCACACCGGCGCCACCCTATACCTTTTGCGCGATGCCCTGTCGCCGCAGTCGCTTCTGATGTTGAAGGTTCTGCTCGGCGCGGCGCTATGCGTGCTGTTGATCTCCTGCACCAATCTCGCGAATCTTCTCCTCGCGAGATCGATGACGCGCCGCAAGGAACTGGCCGTGCGGGCGGCGATGGGAGCGGGACGCGAGAGACTGGTGCGACAAATGCTGACCGAGAGTCTGCTGCTCGCTTTGGCGGGCGGCGTTGCGGGAGTTGCGATCGCGCGTTCCGCTCTGCCGCTGCTGGCGCGGCTGGTTCCGGTTTCGTTGCCCATCGCGGAAGTGCCCTCCATCGATCTTCGCGTGCTCGGTTTTGCTCTCCTCGCCACGTGCGCGACGGGCATCGCATTCGGCGTAGTTCCCGCGCTGCGCCTCTCCCGCCGCGATGATGCCAACGGCCTGCGCGAAGGCGGCTCGATCGGGCGTGGGCGGCCGTCGCGAGCGCCTCCGCTCCGGACTGGTGATCGCGGAAGTGGCCGGGTCTATCATTCTTATGGTCTCCTGCGGACTTTTGATTCGCGCGCTGTGGCGCATTCAAGCCGTCGATCCCGGCTTCCGTACCGATCGCATCCTGACGCTGCGCACCGCGCTCCCCACGCCGCGATACGAAGATCGCGCGCGGCGGGAATTCTTCTATCGCCGCGTGCTCGATGAAGCCCGGCAGATTCCAGGCGTTACCGGAGCCGCGTACGTGAGTTTTCTTCCGATGACGATGCGCGGCGGACTCTGGCCCGTCGAGATCCAGGGCCGGCCGCAACCGCTTTCCGATCGCGAGTCGGCAAGTCTGCGCTTCGTGACGCCAGGATTCTTCTCGGTACTGGGCATCCCTCTCCTGGCGGGCCGTGACGTCAGCGAGAGCGACGCCTTCGACCGGCCTTTCGTAGCCGTGGTAAGCGAATCGTTCGTGCGGCGTTATTTCGGAGGCGAGAACCCGTTGGGGCGGCACTTCGATTTCGGCGTCCACGACCGAATGATCGTGGGCGTGGTGGGCAATGTGCACGTACGCGGGCTCGAACGCGCCAGCGAACCGCAGGTCTATCTTTCCTACAAGCAGGAGGAGGACAAGGTCGCGGAGTGGTTCGCTCCCAAAGACTTGGTGATCCGAACCTCGGGCGACCCCACGTCTCTCACTCCCGCCCTGCGCCGCATCATTCATGAAGCCGATCCCGAACAGCCCGTCTCGGACGTGCGGCCACTGTCCGAAATCATCGGCGAAGAGACCGCGTCGCGCACCGTGCAGGCGATTGTCCTGGGCTGTTTCGCGCTCATCGCGTTTCTGCTTGCCTCCATCGGTATCCATGGGCTGCTGTCGTTCGCCGTCGCAAACCGCACTCAGGAAATTGGCGTGCGCATGGCCCTCGGCGCGCGCCAGATCGACATTCTGGGAATGACGCTGCGCGATGGATTCGTTCTCGCCGGCGTTGGCACGGCGATCGGCGCGACGCTGGCTTATGGCGCGGGCCGCACGCTCGAATCTTTGCTGGCCGGGGTCAAGCCCGGGGACCTGACGACATTCGCGGCCGCGATCGCCGCAGCCCTTGTGATGACGATCGGAGGAAGTCTCTTTCCCGCGATTCGCGCCATCCGGGTGGACCCGGTCACGGCCATCCGCGAGGAATAACGAAAACTCAGCGGGAAAGCCGTTTGGGAACCTGATCGACCAGGACCGACGCGATCGTATCCGATACCTCGGCAGGCGTTTTCGTGCCGTCGATGGTCCAGATATTCGCGCGCGGATAATAATCTCGAAGCATGTCGAGATCGCGGTGGTAGTCTTTCAGGCGCTGCTCGACCTGGTCCGGCGTGTCTTGCGGTCCGTTGCGTTTTCGCAGTCGCTGCCGCAAGACGTCGTCCGGAACATCGAGTTGAATAATGATGGTGCGCAGACCGAGCCGCTTCACCAGAGCCTCCAAGTGGTCGGCCTGCTCCTTGGTCGAGGGATATCCGTCGAGCGCGACGCCTTTGCTCAGATCCATTTTGCTCAAGCGATCGGCGACGAGGCGGTCGAGCGCATCGCTCTCGCGCGCCGGTCCGGGATCGATCCCCGGCGTTTGCAGCTTCTCGAGCGCCGCCGGATGCCGCCGGATGAGATCGTCCGCGGCCAGCGTGGGAATTCCGAAACGGCGTTTTAGAAATTCCGACTGAGTGGCCTTGCCGCTGCCCGTTGGTCCGACCATCACGATGAGAAAGCGCTGGTCGGGCTTTTTTTGCGGGGCCGCGCCCGCAAGAGCCGTACACGCGATCAGAGCGATCCAGAGGCGGCTCATTTCACGAATTAACGGCTGGACTGCGCCACCGATCTTACGCCGTTCGCGGCCAGTGCGCCGGAGATTAGATCGAGCACCGGCAGACCGCTGGCTTCAATGCGCTCGCTTGCTTCGGCCGTCTGCTTCTGCGCGACGACGATATATTCGGCCCAGTCCAGGACGTCGTCCAAACTACGCTGCAGCAGGCGTCCGATGTGCGGAATGACGTTCAGAATGAAGCTCCGATTCGCTCCATAAATGGTATCCATCTGAATGTGAGGATCGAACACCCGCAGGTCGCGGCCCTTGCCGATCAATTGCTCGAGCAGGCTTACGACGGGGCTCTCGCGCAGATCATCGGTGTTCTCTTTGAAAGCCAGACCGATGACGCCGATGCGGCACGGCGGGGTCTCTAAGATCGCGTCCACGGCGCGCTGCAGGTGCTCCTGATTGCTGGGGAGCGCGGATTCGAGCAGCGGCAGTTTCACGTCGAGGCGCGAGGCCCGATATACCAGAGCGCGCAAATCCTTGGGAAGGCACGATCCGCCAAAGGCAAATCCCGGCTTCAGGTACGCCGCCGAGGCGTTCAATTTCACGTCCTCGCATAACGTCGCCATCACTTCGCGGGCGTCCACGTCGAGGCGCGAGCTGAGAGCGGCGATCTCGTTTGCGAATGCGATTTTGACGGCGTGGAAAGCATTGCAGGCGTATTTGATCATCTCAGCCGTGCGCAGCGACACCATGCACGCCCGGGCGCCGAGTCCGGCATAGAGAGCGGCCACCTTCTCGACCGCCGCGCGGTCGTCGCCGCCGACGACGAGCAGCGATGGCTCGACAAAATCCTTCACCGCCGCGCCTTCGCGCAAAAATTCGGGATTGGAGACCACGCGCACATTGCTCATCGAGCTAAGCGCGGGCGTAACCACTTCTTCGCAGGTGCCCGGAAACACGGTGCTGCGAATCGCGACGATCAACGGCTTGGTGAGCCGCGGCGCGCACGCGACAATATCGCTTAATACGCGGCGAAGCTGGTCGAGGCCGAGGTTGCCGTTCTTCTCCGAGGGCGTACCGACGCAGACCAGAACCACATCGGCGTCTCGAAGGGCATCGGGAGTAGAGGTGGTCGCGGTCAGCCGGCCCGCGGCGACATTACGGCGGACGAGATCGTCGAGACCCGGCTCATAAAATGGCGCCTTGCCATCGAGAACGCTGCGGATTTTATGTTCGTCACGGTCGGCGCCGGTGACGTTGTGGCCCAGATCGGCAAGGCACGCGGCGCTGACGCAGCCCACGTACCCAAGGCCCAGAACGGCCACATTCATCGTTTCGGAAGTACTCAATAGATTCCTCGTCACAAGTATGACATGCGGAATCGGCGGCGAAGCGGTTTCAGACGGCCATGCGATGGATGGCGGTCCGCAGACTGTTCAGGCGCAGGCCGAGCGCCAGCCATGCAATGGCGCTGAAACCAAAATAGGAGCCCAGCCAAAAGATGCTGGACTGTGAGCCCGGTCCCATTTTGATCCAACCAAACCCGAAAGCAAAAAACACCAAAGCAAAACCAACCGAGACCGCGCCGGCGAAGCCCAGAAACCATTCGTCCGCAAGGTGCCGCCGCAGGCTCCGCGCCGTCGCCAATTCGAGAATCCCGGCGCTGAGCGCCATTAGAATGATCAGGAGCGCGATTGTTCGAAAGCTAATTCTAGAACCGAAGATGCCGCTAAGGATCAGTCCAAGCGCGCCAAGAGCGAGACCATGCAACGCCAGAGGCCAGCATTTACCCTTCGCGGATCTCCAAATGGCGGCTACGATCGCGCAAATTCCCGCCGCCAGCGCGAGCCTACCCAGAAACCGAACCGTGCTCCAAGCGTGAAACCCGGTGTCTTGCATGATCAAATAGGCGGCCGACATGATAGCGTCAAAAACTCCGCATAACGCCAGTAGCCACCAGTTTTTGATCAGCGTTTGGAGCATGGGCGAGAGGGCTCGCTTTCACGCTAGCACGCCGAATGAAATGCTAGATTGGTAACTGCAAATGCTACCCACTACCGCCACCGTTGCCGAAGGACTACAGGAAAAAATCAAATCCCGCACCGCTCGCGTCGGGATCGTTGGTCTCGGCTACGTAGGACTGCCGCTCGCCGTGGAGTTCGCCCGCGCCGGTTTCCACATCACCGGAATCGATGTCCAGGAATCGAAAGTTTCGTCTCTTCAGCGGGGCGAATCGTATATACAGGATGTTCCGACGAAGGTCCTGAAGCCGCTGGTGGAGGGCGGCAAGCTGGAAGCGACGATGGACTTCTCCGTCGTCGAAAAGCTCGATACCATCAACATCGCCGTCCCGACGCCGCTGCGTAAGACCAAGGACCCCGACATGAGCTATATCGTAGCGGCGTGTCAGGAGATTGCCAAGTATTCTCACCCCGGGCTGCTGGTGATTCTCGAATCGACCACTTATCCCGGCACGACGGACGAGCTGGTGCTGCCTATGCTCGAGCGGCCGGGCATGAAGGTCGGCGAGGACTTTTTCCTGTGCTTTTCGCCGGAGCGCGTGGACCCCGGCAATCCAAATTTCCAGACGCTGAATATTCCCAAAGTCGTGGGTGGAATTACGCCCGCATGTACGGAAATGGGTACATTATTTTACCGGCAGGCGCTTGAAACAGTGATTCCGGTCAGCTCGACAAGCGTGGCCGAAATGGTGAAGCTGCTTGAAAATACGTTTCGCATGATCAATATCGGTTTGGTAAATGAGATGGCGTTGATGTGCGACCGCATGGGCATTAACGTCTGGGAAGTAATCGACGCGGCGGCGACGAAGCCATTCGGCTTCATGCCGTTTTATCCCGGCCCCGGTCTGGGCGGCCATTGCATTCCGATCGATCCGTTTTACCTTTCATGGAAGACAAAGCAGGCGGGCGTCGAAGCGCGCTTCATCGAGCTGGCCGGCTATATCAACGGCAACATGCCGCACTTCGTGGCCGACAAGGTGCAGAACGCGCTGAACGATCATTCCAAGGCGCTGCGCGGCTCACACGTCCATGTACTGGGCGTGGCGTACAAGCGCGATATCGACGATCCGCGCGAGTCCCCCGCCCTGGATATTATGCACTTGCTTAAGAGGCGGGGCGCGCGCGTTACTTACAGCGATCCGCATATCGCTAAGGTGAGTGTGGACGGCGAGGAAATGGAAGCAGGAGAGGAGACGCTGCGGCGGCAGGCCGACTGCGTGGTCGTGATCACCGATCATAAGAAGTTCGATTACGGAGCGCTGGTGAAGGAAGCGCGGCTGATTGTGGATACGCGCAACGCTCTGAAGAATTTCAAGTCCGCCAATATCGTAAGACTGTAGTCGCGATAAGAAAACGCCGATGCACTGGTATAGTGAAGCCCGCGGCGCCACGCCCTAACCGGATCGCTTCGCTCGATGGCCTGCGCGCCGTTTCGATCATGCTCGTGATCGTTTTTCATATCGTCGGGGCGGGCCCTTTCCATGGCGCATTTGCAAGTCTCGGTAACCTGGGCGTCCGAATATTTTTCGTCATCTCCGGCTATATCATTACTACGCTGCTTCTGCGCGAGCTTGATAGGAAGTCGTCGATCGATTTGAAGCGGTTCTATTTCCGCCGGGCGCTGCGCATCTTTCCCGCTTTTTACGCGTATCTGGGAGCACTGGGAATCTGCGCCGCTTTCGGATTGATCGCCGTACGCCGTTTCGATTTGCTTGAGGCGGCCACATATACGATTAACTATTTCCCGAGTTGGCTGAACTCCGTATATGTGCGCCACATCTGGTCCCTGGCGGTGGAGGAACAGTTCTATATTATTTGGCCGGGCATTTTGTGCATTGCGGGCAGGAGGCGCGGGCTAGGGGCGGCCGCGGCGTTTATCTTCATAGCGCCAATCATTCGCCTGACATATTGGTATTTCGTTCCGGGGTTTCACGGTGCCATGGACCGGCGTTTTGAAACCGTGGCGGACGCGCTCGCGAGCGGCTGCGTGCTGGCCGGAATACAGCCGTGGCTGGCCGCTCTCGGCGCTACAACGCGCTGCTTCGCTCCGCATTATTCTATGCCGTGCCGGCGCTGGTAGCGCTCTGCAGCATTTTCCTTGCGCCTCACTCGCGGCTTTATTATGGCGGTGCGATCACGGTCATGAACATTGGCATCGCGGTGTCGATCGACCGTTGGGTGCGCTTCCCGGGCGGAATCGCCGGAAGAGCGCTCAACTCCGCGCCGATGCGCGGCATAGGATTGCTGAGCTATTCGATTTATGTTTGGCAGCAGCCCTTTCTCGATTCGGAAGGCGCCGCGTTTGTCAACCGCTTCCCGCTAAATCTCATTGCGGTTGCGGCAGTCAGCGCGGGTTCCTATTTTCTTATCGAGCAGCCATTCCAAAGGCTGAAATCACGGGTTCCGGGCATTCGCAAGTCCGCAGCCGCTCCGGTTTAACAACCAATCCGCGACTATCGTACGACTGTAGTCTGAGCAGCAAACAGCCGATGCCGTACTGTAGTGAGACCCCCGCGCGGCGCCGGCGCCCCCAGACGCGATTTCGACAGAACGGATATCGCGAATGCCGCGGTGCTGGCGGTGGGATGCGTGATTTTCGCGGCGCTGCGCTGGAAGAAAATGGGATCGCTGCTGTGGCTGGACCCGGCGCACTGGCTGAATGAAATAGCGCGGCTGGCGCGCGGCGAACTGCCCTATCGGGATTTCTCGTTTCAGTATCCGCCTTTGGCCGTGTTTCTATACGGTGGGCTGCTGCGGATCTTGGGCATAAATTTCGCGGTGGTTCAGGCCATCACGGACATAATCGATTTCGGCGTGATTGCAATCTTCTACACGCTGATCCGTAAGCTTCTGCCGCGGGCGCTGCACCTTCCGGTCGCATTCTGCCTGGTCGCGGTCTGCGCCACGAGCCTGATGAATTTCAATCTTTTCTCATACGTGACATATAGCCCGGCGCTGCAGATAGGGGCGCTCGGCGCGTTGCTGCTTGCGCTCGGGTTGTGCTCGTTTTTGCGGCAAAAAGGGGCGGGTGGCGCCGGCGGGACTGTGTGGGCGGCGCTGGCCTGCGGTGGATTTCTCGCGGTGCTAAGCAAACCGGAATCGGCGGTGGCGGCGCTCTGTCTGGTTGCTTTGTTGGGCGCCATTGTGCGGAACTTGCAATCGGTTGCCACGGTTGCGGCGGTGGTCTTCTTGCCGGCGCTCGCGGCGTACGCCGCGGTTGCGATATTAGCTGGTTTCTCGAATTTACGCGCGGGCGTGACGGGGTATGGTCTGGCGACGGCGTTCTGTCCTTGGTGGCCGACGGGCGTTGGCGTCTACGGCGTGCTGGCGGCGCTGGGCGAGGCGGCTGCTATTGCCGCGGTCTTCTCGCTTCCGAAATGGAGAAAGTTTATCGCCGCATACGGCGGGCGGTACCGGATCTTGCTGTGGACGGGCGCAATGGGCGCGGTTTGCTGGCTTTCCTATGTCGCGTTTCAGAATTATGGCGCGCTTACGGAACCCGGTCTGGCGCTCACGACACGGGTATTGAGGATCGCACCGTCGCTGGCGTACTCGAGCGCGGTGTTGCAGCCGGTTGTGTGGGTGTGTATTGGCGCGTTCCTGGTGTTGGCGTGGCCGCTATTTCGGCCGGGAGCGCTCAGCGCGTCTGACGCGGAGCTGCTTATGATCGTGCTTCCGCCTGTCATGATGTCGAGCCGGGCGCTGTTCGGAACGACACAAAGCGTCTATCCGGAGGTGGCGGCCATCTGCTATCCTTTCCTGCTCGTGCTTGGTCCATACTTCCTGTGGCGCTTCTTGAAATCAGCGGGAGGTCCCCGCTACGCGGTGATCGCGGTGGCGGGATTGACCATAGGATACGGCGCTCTGCGCACAGTTGCGGGCTGGCCGGAGTTGTTGTCGGATCGCAAGTATGGGACCCTCCAGACAAATGCCGGGACCGTGAAGCTGCTGAATTACGACACCGATTCCAAGGTGTACAACTTCGTCATGCAGCACACCTCGCAAAGCGATTACGTCCTGGATGTTCCCTACGGGGGAGGCGTGAATTTCGCGACTGGCCGCAGATATCCGATTTTTAATGTGCAGCTATTCGGGTTAGGAGTACCGGTGAATTATGAGCAACTGGATGTCTCCATGATGAGGCAGCATTTGCCGAAGTTGATCATCGGCCAGAATGAGGGCGGGCTGGGCATCTATTGGGGACTTGGGAACAAGGGCGAACGCGCTTGCCCCTGTCCCCGGCTTGTCTGGAAACCGCACCGGATGTCATGGGATCCGAAACATCTTATGCCGCTGGTCGCGTATATCGCCGATCATTACCAGCGAGTTGCGACGATCGGCGATAAGGTTCTTTTGTCTCCGAAGTTCTGAAGAACGCGCGATGCTCGATCTCCTGCGCGCCAGCCGGATCGAAGGAGTTGGCGGCTCGCGGGCGATACAATGCGAGTGGCGCCCCGCTGGCGCCGCCACGCAACATTTTCCTTATGTGCTTCCCGGCGACTAATCTCACCAAGTTTGCGATAGCCACGACGGTATGACAAAACCCGGCGCAGCCGATCCGTGGCTGCGGCGCATTTTCGTTATCTTCTGGATCGCGGCGGTGGGTCTCGCTGCCGTCCAAGCATGGACTTCGCGTTTCGAGATGGCTCCCGACGGAATCCAATACCTGGACAACGCCGACGCCTATTTCAGCGGGGATTGGCGCGATGCCGCGAATACGCAATGGAGCCCGATGTATCCGTGGCTGCTCGGCGCGGCCATGCGCATTCTAAAGCCCTCGCCGTACTGGGAATTTCCCGTTCTGCACCTGGTGAATTTTCTGATCTTCGTGGCGGCGCTGATCGCCTTTCAATATTTCCTGTCCACATTACTGGAGCGATCGGGTATTCCGCGGCCGGTGGAGGCCCGCGCCATTGCGGCGGTCTCGTGCGGCGCGTTTCTATACGCCATGCTCGATTTCACCAACGTGATTAATCCCACGCCGGATCTGACCATGGCCGTGTTCGTGTTTCTCACGGCCGCGCTGCTGACGCGTATTATGGCAGGCGACGGCCGATGGCACGTCTTCGTTCTATTGGGAATCGCGCTGGGCCTGGGCTATATCGCGAAGGCGCCGTTCTTCGTTTACTCATTCGCTTGTATCGGGATCCTGATCGTTCTCGCGTTTTTCCAGCGGTTGACGCCGGCGCGCGCGGCGGTGGCGTTCGCGGCATTCGCTTTGACGGCGGCTCCTTATATCGCTTTCCTATCGCACGAAAAAGGCCGCATTACTTATGGGGATTCCGGTAAATACAATGTCGCCTGGATGGTAAACGGGGTGCCCTACTATGATTGGCAAGGCGGCCCGGACGGCGCCGGAACTCCTCTGCATCCCACGCGCAAGCTGGCGGACAACCCGCCCGTCTATGAGTTTGCGACTCCGGTGATCGGCACATACCCGCCGTGGTACGACCCGATCTACTGGAACCAGGGGGTCAGGATCCGCTATCGCGCGGCGGATTTCCTGCACGCGCTGGCGCGTAACTCCCGCCTCTATTTGTATATTTCACACCACCGCCAGACGCCGCTCCTATGTGGCCTGATTATATTCTTGCTTCTGGCCGCGGGCGCGAGTGTTTTCGCGCGCGAGGCGCGGCGCTTCTGGCCGCTTCTGGCGTTCGCCGTATTCCCGTTTTTCATGTATGCGCCGGTGCACGTGGACGCGCGTTTTCTGGGGCCGTTTTTTGTGTTGCTCTGGACGGGGTTGTTCGCCTGCGCGATTCTGGCGCTTCGCGGCGTGCGCGCCAGGATCATTTACGCCGTTGCCGGTACGGTTGCGTGCATGATGCTGATCGAGGCGGCGCTGGTCTCCGGCCCCACTCACCCCATTGGTGGACTGCAGGATCAAGCGCCGGGCCGTCGCTCGCAAAACCCGTCGTGGGACATCGCCGAGGCTCTGACGGCGAATGGCGTACATGCGGACGAGCGGGCGGCCATCGTGGGCAACGAATTCCCGTATTTCTGGGCGCGGCTTGCGCGGGTGCGAATCGTCGCCGAAGTGCTTCCGCCCAATCTACCTTACGATCGTCAAACTGAGCGGGAGCTGTCCGCCGAATGGGAGCGCGCCAAAAACGTCTTGAAGGGCACGGCGGCGAAATTCGTGGTCTCGCCGGCCATCCCCGGCATCGTCGACCAGCCAGGCTGGGAGCGCCTGGGCAGCACGGACGCCTTCCTTTACAAGCTCTCCATGGGAACATCGGCGGGTCATTGAGATTGCAGCGCGCAGGCACACTTCGGCGCCGCACACTTAACAAAATTTGAGAACAGCTTGACGCTCGTCCCGGTCCCCCGCATGAAAGCGTTAGGGACCGAGCGAGGCGCCCTGTTTTCCGCATTGGAGAAAGGTTTAGCACCAATTCCAAGCTTCTTTGTCGGCGTCCCGTTTTAAAACGATATTCGCCGGGAGGATCCTCCACCGGTTCTCCGCGCGTTAGGCTCCGATGTTAAGAGCCACGCGGACCGGTTTCGCAGTAGGTGAAATCGGTTGGCCAACCTATTTTCCCTCACCTTAAGGGTTGAGACGGGCGATTTGCCCTGCCCCCAAATCCAAGTATACGACGCGGGGTCCAAGCGAATAATCGTAAGTTGTTGAAATTACAACAGAAGATTGTTGTTACTCGAAATTGAGCCCGGCTCAAAGAAGATGAAAAGAGGGTTGCGGCCGGAAAATCGGCTTGACGCCGCAAAGCATAGCTGGCTATGATAGCTGGCTAAGGCTCACGATGGGAAAACACGTCAACGATCGTTTGCAAGGGACGCTCGACCTGCTGGTGCTGAAATCGCTGGCGAGCCGCGGGGCAATGCACGGGTACGGAATCACGGTGCATATCCAAAGCATCGCGGGCGACGCTCTGCGGGTAGAGGAAGGGTCGCTTTATCCGGCGCTGCATCGCATGTCGCAGGAGGGCTGGATTAAGGCCAAGTGGGGCGAGTCCGAGAACAAGCGGCGGGCGCGGTTTTATTCGATTACCGCGGCGGGGCGGAAGCAGCTCGCGGCGGAAGAGAAGCGCTGGGCGGAGCTCACCGACGCGGTCGCGCGCGTGATGCAGTTTGCGTGACCGGGAGAGGCCGCGATGGGATGGCTCAACCGGATCTTTAATACGCTGCGGCCGGGCGGCCTGGGGCGGGAGTTCGACGATGAAGTGCGGCTGCACCTGGATCTACGGGCGCGCGATCTGGAGCGCTCGGGTTTGGACGGCGCGGCCGCGCGAGAGCAAGCGGCGCGGCAGTTCGGGAACGTCACGCTCGAGAAGGAGCGCATGAGAGACATGGACATTGCGGGGTGGTGCGAGGCCGTCGCCAAGGACGTGCGCTACGCGCTGCGGCAGTTCGCGCGCAATCCGGGGTTCACGGCCGTTGCGGTATTGTCGCTGGCGCTGGGGATTGGAGCGAATACAGCCATTTTCAGCGTCTTCAACGCGGCGCTGCTGAGGACGCTGCCGGCGCCGAATCCGGGCGAGCTGGTCACCTTCACGGATCCTACCAGCTCGGGGAACTGGAACGGCTCCGACACGGGCAAGCCGCGGGATAATCTGAGCTATCCCGAATATCTTGCGCTGCGCGATCGATCGACGACCCTGTCGGGCCTCTGCGCGGCGGACGCGCAATCGATCCATTGGCAAGTACGGATCGCCTGCGGCCCGCAGGAAGAGGCCGCGGGCAGACTGGTCAGCGAGAATTATTTTACGGTATTCGGCATAGGCGCTGCGATGGGACGAGTATTTACGGCGGCGGATGCGGGAGACGTGGGGCAAGAGCCGCTTGCAGTGATCGGCTACGACTATTGGCGGCGGCGTTTCGGCGGGAGCGCCGCGGTGTTGGGTACGACCCTGCGGATTAACAAGGCTGTGGTTACGGTGATCGGCGTGGCGGCGCGCGG
Organism: Bryobacterales bacterium; assembly: GCA_963838885.1. GTDB lineage: Bacteria > Acidobacteriota > Terriglobia > Bryobacterales > Bryobacteraceae > JAICMB01. The sequence goes on from CAWITB010000035.1 coordinate 21,811, forward strand.
ATTTCGCGGGGAGAAGGTGGCGCAAGGCGCCGACTTTTGGATTCCGATCGCGATGCAGCCGCTGGTGATGCCGGGGCGGGATTGGCTGCACGATAATCCCGCGCAACCTACCTCGAAGGAGATGTGGCTGCACGTTTTTGGCAGGCGCAAACCGGGCGTGAGCATCGCGAAAGTACAGGCGGAAGAGTCGACTCTTTTCCGGCAGGTTATCGAGGCATCGTATCCGGCGAGTCTGCGGCCGGAGACGCGCAGAGAGTTGATGGATCAACGCATTCTGGTGCAGGATGCCAGCACCGGGACATTCGAGGGCCGCGACACGTTCTCGCGGCAGCTCATGATTCTGCTGGCGGTCTCCGGGCTGGTGCTTCTGATTGCCTGCGCCAATATTGCGAATCTGCTGCTGGCCCGCGCCACGGCGCGCCATAGGGAAATGGGCATCCGCCTTTCGATGGGCGCGGCGAAGGGGCGTTTGATCCGGCAATTCTTTACGGAGAGCCTGGCGCTTTCATTTTTGGGCGGAGCGTGCGGCTTGGCGGTCGCGTTCGGGGGTTCGAAGGCGCTGCTGGCGCTGCTGTCGCAAGCGGATAATCCGCTCGAACTGGGCGCCGCGTTCGATGTTCGCGTACTGGGATTTAGTATTACGATCACCTTGGTGACGGCGATTCTTTTCGGGCTGGCGCCGGCGATCCGCGGAACTCGAGTGGATCTTAACGAGACATTGAAGGAGACCGGACGCGGCGTTACCAGCGCGGGACGCCGCTTAACATTTGCGAAGAGCCTGGTGGCGGCGCAAGTGGGGCTCTGTCTGGTGCTGGTCGTGGGAGCGGGGCTGTTTCTGCGCACTCTGTGGAATCTGCAGTCGGTCTCTCTGGGGTATCCGAAAGAGCGTTTGCTGCTGTTACGGGTGTACGGCGTCACGGCGGGATATGGCGGAACCCGGCTGGGGGCGCTCTATCACGAAATCGCGGCGCGGTTGCGGCGGCTGCCGGGAGTGGAGGGCGTGGCGTTCTCGGAGAACGGGCTGCTCAGCGGGACCGAATCGGGCGATTCGGTGGACGTGGAGGGGTTCACGCCGCAACCGAAGGGCGATCATTCCTCGCGCTACGACCAGGTTGGTCCGGGATATTTTTCGACGATTGGAATCCCGCTGCTGTTGGGGCGCGAGATCGAAACGCGGGACACGGCGAACTCGGCGCGCGTGTGCGTGATCAACGAAGCGTTCGCGAAGACGTATTTCGCGGGGCGCAATCCGATCGGAAAGCGCGTGACGGATATTTTTGGCGATACGAGGATCGATATGCAGGTGGTTGGGGTTGCGAAGGACGCGCGCGATCATTCCTTGCGCGGCAAGATCCCGCCGCGCTTTTATACGGCCGCGGACCATGGCATTGAAGGGATCCCGCCGTCCCTTTATTTCGAGCTGCGTACGGCCGGCGCGCCGGAGCAGTTGCTGCACGCGGTGCGTAAGGCGGTGGCCGGCATTAACGAGGACCTTCCAGTTACGCAGGCGCGCACGCTCGAGGAGTTGCTGGAGCTTCGAAATGCGCAGGCGCGTTTGATCGCCCGGTTGTGCGCCGTTTTTGGCGCGATCGCGTTGCTGCTGGCGGCAACGGGGCTGTATGGCGTGCTCTCTTACGGCGTGGCGCGCAGGACGAACGAGATCGGGATACGCATGGCGCTGGGGGCGGGGAGAGGCAGCGTGATCGGGATGATCCTGCGGGAGACGAGCGTCATGATCGCTTTCGGCATGGCGGCGGGGATTGCGGCGGCGGCGGCGAGCACGCGGCTGGTCGCGGCGCAATTGTACGGGTTGACGGCGATGGACCCTTTGACGGTGGCGGGAGCGGTGGCCTTATTGGCAATGATCGCGCTGCTGGCGGCGTATATTCCGGCGTCGCGGGCGGCGCGGGTGAATCCGGTGGTGGCGCTGCGGCATGAGTGAAACCAGGGCGCGGTTGGGGCGGTGTCCGCCGTTCTTCGTGGCATGTGGCATTGTTGATGGCATGGAACTCAGGATCGATAAAGCGGGGCGGATCGTTGTTCCTAAACCCCAACGCGAGCGATTGGGCTTTAAACCCGATACGGACCTGAGGTTATCGAGCAGCCGGACGGCGTGCCTCTGAAGCGGATTGAGCAGCGGCCTTGCATCGTTAAGGTGGATGGACTGTGGGTCCATCGGGGCAGCGCGGAGGCGGAGGCAAGCTCGGGGCGCATCGTCGAGGACGTGCGCGAGGAGCGGATAAAAGTCCGTTCTAACGAGTAGCTCTGAAAACGTAGCCGGATGGATATTTTCGTCCACACGACAGTTCTCGTTGCGGCCTCCGAGCAAAGCCGTCCGTTGAACGCGCCAGCCAGGCCTGCGCTGCTACCCCGCGCGGAACCTTTCGTGAAATCCCGATAACTCTCATTCTCGCGGCTCTGAATGGGAGACTTGGAGTTTGTAAGGAGCGCCATGATCGCCGGGCAAACGCGCCAGGGCGGACGAACTCGTTTGACCGCGAGCGCGCGTTGCCGACGTTGCCGAGGCTCACCTTGACATTCTACTCGAAGAAGATTATGCTTCACCAAGAACGTCTACCAGAGAGAATGCCGATCGTATCGAGCTGTTGCAGGGCACCCTCGACCTGCTGATTCTTCGTACGCTGCTGCCCGGCCCGGCGCACGGCCACGGCATAGCAAAGAACATCGAGCGCACTTCCGAGGATGTTCTCCAGGTCGAGCAGGGCTCGCTCTATCCAGCGCTGCACCGCCTCGTCAAACGGGGATGGATCTCGGCGGCGGAGGGTACTTCCGAAAACAACCGCCGCGCCAAGTTCTACCGCCTCACGGCGAAGGGCCGAAGACAGCTCACGGCCGAGACCTCCAAATGGGAAAAGCTGGCGCGCGCCATCGCCGGTATCCTGAACGCGGCGAGTCAAGAGGGGAAATCATGAGCCTGCGGCGCCGCATGGAAAATGGCCTGGACCGGGATATCCGCGATCACATCGCAATGGAAACCCGCGAAAACATCGAACGCGGCATGTCCCCGGAGGAGGCGCGGCACGCGGCCCTGCGCAAGTTCGGCAACGTGCTGCGGACGATCGAGGAAACGCGCGCCGTGTGGCGCTGGATGTGGGCCGAGCGGATGCTGCAGGATGCTCGCTATGCCCTGCGCGGCCTCGGCCGCAACCCGGTGTTTGCCGCCGTGGCAATCCTTACGCTGGCGCTCGGCATCGGTATGAACACCGCCGTTTTCAGCGTGGTGAGCGCGGTCTTGATCAAGCCGTTGCAGTACCCCGATGCCGAGCGCCTGGTCTGGCTCGCCAATTACAACCGGCGCTTCCATTTCGAAGCCGCTTCGGCGCCCGATTTCACGGACTGGCGGAGGCAGGCGCAATCCTTCGAAGGGATGGTCGGATATAGGAACGCCGACAGCACGGTACAGGATGGCGAGCGGTCGTCCAAGCACGCGTTCGTCTCGATCACGCCGGAGTTCTGGCGCATGGCGGGCGTGCATGCAGCCCTTGGCCGTCTGTTTTCCGAGGGTGATCGCAACGTCGTTGTGCTGACCTGGCGGATGTTTGAACAGCGGTTTGGGGGCGATGCTCGCGTCCTGGGGCGAGTCGTTCGCGTGGACGGCCGGCCAGAGAGCATCGTCGGCGTGCTTCCGAAGGACTTCCGTTTTCTACCGCCTAACGGAGCGGGCGGAATGAGCGGCGAAACGGAGGCGTTCATGCCGAACATCATTGCGCCGGAAGTGCAGACGCGAGGGCGCGGGATGCTGATCATGTTCGTGGTGGCGAAGCTGAAGCCTGGAATTTCCATCGAGAAGGCCCGCGCGGAACTCCAGACCATTCAGGCCCGCATAGCCCGCGAGAACCCGGCGTTGCGCGGCTTTTACGGCGCCGCCGAGCTGCGTGTGGTTCCCTTACAGGAAAAACTGGTGGGCGGCAGCCGCCGCGCGCTGCTCATTCTGCTCGCCGCGGTTGCGTTCGTGTTGTTGATCGCTTGCGCGAATCTCGGTAATCTGCTGCTGGCGCGCGCTACCGCGCGGCGACGGGAGATCGCCATTCGCGCCGCCATCGGAGCGGGACGCAAGCGGCTGCTGCGGCAGTTTCTGGTGGAAGGGCTGACGCTGGCGCTGTTGGGTGGCGCCGCCGGACTGACGCTCGCGCGGGCGGCGGACGCCCTGCTGGCGCGGCTCAACCCCGCAGCCGTTCCACGCCTCGGCGAACTCGGGATCGATTGGCGCGTGCTGCTGTTTACCTTTGCTATTTCGCTTCTGGCGGGCGCCGTTTTCGGGTTGGCTCCGGTTCTCTCGCTGCCCACTGGCGCGTTGTATTCGGCGCTGAAGGAGGGCGGCCGCGGTTCCTCCGCGGGAGCCGAGCTGCGATTGCGGCGGATGCTGGTGGCCGCGGAATTGGCTTTGGCGCTGGTACTGCTCATCGGCGCCGGTCTGATGGTGAAGAGTTTCTTCCGCATGTATGCCCACCCGGCGAGCTTCGAGCCGGAAAAGATCGGTCTCATGAAGGTATGGCTAGCGGGGCCGTCGTATCGCGAGCAGCCGGCCGAGATGGCGTACGCGCGGCGGCTGATCGAGCGGGTCTCACAGATTCCAGGCGTTCAGGCGATGGCGCTCACGAGCGCGTCCGGCAGCGGCGGCGTCGATCTGGAGGGGCCGCCGCGCTTCCCTCCGGGGCAGGCGCCCCAGGTGTTCTTCCTTGCCGCGTCCTCGGGTTACCCCCTAGTAGCCGGCATTCCCCTGGTGAAGGGCCGCTGGACAACCGACGATGAGCCGGCGCCCGCGGTCATGGTCAACGAAACATTCGTGCGGCGCGTTTTCGGACGCGGCGACCCGCTCGGCAAACGACTGCGCGTATACGGCGCGCTTGCCTCCATCGTGGGGGTAGCCGGGGATCTGAAATTCTCGCGGCTGGATGCCGATCCCGATCCCGAAGTTCTGATCCCTTACAAGCAGATTGCCGTTTTTCGAAGATTCGATGTACTCGTCAAAACATCGGGGTCGCCGGCCGCCATCCTTCCGGAGGTTCGCAAGGTAGTGCAGCGGCTCGATCCCACGCAGCCGCCTTACGGCATCACGACTTTGGAAGGCGCTCTCGCTGAATCTATCGCGCCGCGCCGTTTCAACCTTCTCCTGCTCGGGACGTTTGCGGCCAGCGCCATGCTTTTGGCGCTGATCGGCATATATGGCGTGATGTCTTATGCCGTGACGCAGCGTACCCATGAGATCGGCGTGCGGATCGCGTTAGGCGCGCGCCGCGGAGAGATTGTGAGCATGGTGGTTCGCCAAGGGATGGCTGTTGCGCTCACGGGAATCGCCGCCGGGATCGCCGCCGCCCTCGGGCTCACACGCTTGATCGCAACACTTCTGTTTGACGTAAAACCTAATGATCCTTTGACCTTCGCCGCGGTTGCGGTCGCTTTGAGCGCTGCCGCTTTTATGGCGTGTTGGGCGCCCGCGCTCAAAGCGGCACGGGTGGATCCAGTGGTAGCGCTTCGCTATGAATAGGTCGCTGGGTGTCGCCTTTCTCAAATCGGCGCTGGCCCGGCCGCGACAGCGCTTCGCCTATGATGAGTCCGCCGATATCATCGGCATGGCTATCGCTTCAGGGCCAGCGAGGAACACGGAAGCGCAGGCCGTTCTGAACCTGGCGTCCGGCGAGTTGGACGAGATAGGTACATCGTCTTTCTCCGGGCGAATGTGACGCGCCGGAAAGAGTAGGTGACAGCGCGCGCGCCCGGCGAAGAGGGAGCCAAATAAAGAGCACAGCTGAGGGCGGGGGAAGTGCGCCGGGGGGCCACGCGCAGGCGCAAACCGCGCAGCGGTGCGCCTCCTGGAATTTGCAGGTGTCAAAAATGAAGAGCCGGCCCGTTCTACGGCTGCTACGATGGCCTGGGGAATTGAACGTATACGGCACAGCGGATGGAGAAGGCGGTGGCGGCGGGCCTCCAACTCGCAGCCAAGAAGACAGGACGGCCAACCAGATTATCTCGCTATCTAAGAGAGCGAGTATCCGGGATGTATTTCCGGGGCAGTATCTGGATAGTACGCTTGATCAGATCAGGGACAACGCGGCGGCAGGCGACAAAGCGGCCAGAACTGCCCTAAAGCTTTTAACGGATAAGAGGTTCAGCAAATGAGTGAAGAATCCAAATGGTTCATTGCAGAGGCTGTTTTCCGCGCCAGTATTCAAGGCGGGGACGCCGAGCGGGACCCTCTAGAGGAGGATCTGTTATTTCTTGTTCGCGATATCGATGCATCTTCGGCTGTGGCGAAGGCCGAGAAGATCGCGCGAGGGAAGGAGCATTCGTACAAGAACGCCAAGGGCGAATGCGTCGTCTGGAGTTTTAGCCGGCTCATCGAGGTCAAGGAGATGGTTGATCAGCGATTCGAAGATGGGGCCGAGATAAAGAGCACAATGGGCGCAGGGTGAATTCAGTCGCGCCGGCGCTACGCCGCGAGTGAACGA
>CAWITB010000036.1:0-35839 GCA_963838885.1 Bryobacterales bacterium
GGTTGCTAGAAAGCCCGGTGAGTTTCACCGTTCCTTGCCTGCGCCAATCCGACGATCTGCCCGCGGGACTTGATAGACGACGCGTCCTGCAGAGTCAAGTTCCCCGGATTGGAAGCAATCTTCGCATTGAGGTCAACCGGAGCGCCTGCTTCCCATAGGGTCCCAGAGGCTGCATTCCCGTCTCCCTGCTCCGAGGAAACCACGAGTGCTTGTCGTCGAGTTCGGCAAAGGTCCACCACCTCACCTTGGTTATTGATTGCGCAGGCGTGATTCCCGGCGAATCCAGCGGTTCCGCCGAGATCGCCGAGGTCGGTCACCATCGCGTTTTCCCACAACAAGGCGTTATTTTCGACGAGATTGAGCAAGCTATTCGGGTCGTAGCTTGCGCACGTGCCCGAGGAGCCCCACAACCTGGCCGTTGTCGTTAATCCACGCCGCGACGCCGTCCGGGTCGCCCGGAGCTGTCGGGAGTTCCTGGATATTGCCATTAACCCAGACGACCGGCTTGAACTGCGCCACGGTGCAGCCCGGGGCCTAGAGTTCCGGCAATAGTGGTCTCCGCCAGCCCGGCAACTTCGCCTCGATTGTTGATCGAGTTAGCGGAGCCATTCAGCTTCGCCGAGCGTCGGAAGCGCGATCATGACGCCGTTTTGCCACACGAAAGGGAGGCATGCGGTATGCGAGGGGAAACCCGTCGACATTGAAGCCGCAAAAGTCTTCAGTATTGGCCGCCGAAGTCTCGGCTTGACCTACGGCCTGGCCACTTTCGTTAACGCCAAAAGCCGCGCTGTTTGGTCCTCCGAGGATAGGCGTGCCGAGATCTCCGATCCATCCCTTGTACCAGAGGACGGCCTGCATTCTGCCGCCGGGGGCGGCCGTAGCTTCAGTGATCAGGCCATTATTTCTAATGACGTATGGCGCGCCAGGAGGCGCGCCTACCACCCCGAGGTCGGTGATGTCATAGTGTTTTGGCGGCTGTGCCATGCAAGCGCGGCAGGGGCTGCCGCGGCAATCGAAAATCAAAATTGGTTTCATAATGCTCCTTTGTTGCCGGATAAGGCGTAGAGCCCACCGCCGAACTATTATCGCCGCGGCGGTATCATTCAGCCCAATAGGCAAATGCAGAGCGAGGCATGAGCACGCTGCTGCGCGCCTGCAGCGCGGGAGACTAGGACGCGGGAGCCCGGTAATGCGCGGGAACCACGTCCATAGCCAGTCCTCCCCATCGCGGTTCGTTGGCGAAAGGCTTCGCGAACCGTTACTGCGCCATCTACGTTCCGCGCCCGGTCGCTGTTCCGCGATCTGGCTGTGCGCCGAGGCGGGAACGTCGGACACGTTTCTCTTGGCCAAGCAGGTTACTTCTCCGGCAATCCAAATGTCAGCGTCGCGCCCGAAACCGCGCTCGGCTTCGGCGGATTTCTCAGCTGAGCCGACAAGTGAAGACAGAGCACCTGGTCCTGACCGAGACCGCGCGCCGCGAATTCGATATCCACCTCGGAGGGCTAGGAACGTCAAGCCACCCAACATCAACGCGATCGATGCCGGTTCCGGCGTAATCAATGCCGGAGCGGTTAAGGTTCCGTTCCCGGACGCCGTGGCCGTAACCGCCCCTCCAAAACCCGTGCCGGAGGCAGACCCACTAACGCCGGCGAACTCGCCGGTTCCCGCCGTGAAAGTAAGCGTTTGTGTAAACGGACCCGTCCGGTCGGTGAGCTAATAATCGCGGAAACGTTTTCGTCCACCATACCGGACAGTATTCACCGTTCGCGAAAGTGATGGTGAAGGCGCCGGTGAGTAAGCCAGTCGAAAGATTTGCTTGGCTCACGTCACTGTAAGTCACCGGATTCCAAAGGGCATTCTTCGCGGGATTCGCTTGATCGACAGAACCGGTAAAGGCGCCGCTCAAATCCAGGGTAGTGCTGGTCATGCCCGTTACCGTAGCCATTCCGGTAAGGCTGTAGGTGATATTAATCGTATCGGCTCGGACCGGAACACTCGCGACCAGCGATGCACTCAACGGTAATATCGCGGTCGCGTAGGTCTTTAACAAAGTTCGCAAAGACATTAAAGGTTCCTCCGGCTAAAATAGGCGTAGAACGCGCTGCGAAACTATCACGGGCGGGGCGGTATAATTCAGCTCCAATAAGGCAAATGCGGAGCGAAGCACAATCCGGAGAGGCGGGCGCGCGCGACATGAGCGCGCTGCTGCGCGCCTGGAGCGGGGGAGACCAGGACGCGCTCGAAGCGCTAACCCCCATCGTCTATGACGAGCTACACCGCCTGGCGCATCTCTACATGCAAGGCGAACGCGCCGGCCACAGCCTGCAGACCACGGCATTGGTCAACGAAGCCTACATGCGCCTGCTGGATTATAAGCGCATGCAGTGGCGGGATCGCGCGCATTTCTTCGCGGTCTCGGCGCAGGTGATGCGCCGCATCCTGGTGGAGCATGCGCGCCGTCAAAATCTGAAACGCGGCGGCGGCGTGCCGCACATCTCTTTGGAAGAGACCGCGGTGGTCGGAGGCGGCGGGTCCGCCGGCCGAGGCGGGACCTTGTCGCGCTCGATGACGCCATGAACGCTCTGGCGCGGCTCGATACCCGCAAAGTGCAAGTGGTCGAGATGCGCTTCTTTGGCGGACTCAGCGTGGAAGAGACGGCCGAGGCGCTCAAAATATCTTCGGTCACAGTGATGCGGGACTGGAGCATCGCCAGGGCGTGGCTGTATCGCGAACTGGCGGGCGCGAACTGACTAGAGCGATGGATTCCGATCGATGGAAGCAGGTCGATAACCTGCTCCAGGCCGTATTGGAGCGTCCGTCTGTCGAGCGCGAAAGATATCTGCGGCAGGCGTGCGCGGGCGACGAGGCGTTGGAGCAGGAAGTCCAGTCGCTGTTAAGATCGCAGCAGCAAGCGGGAAGCTTCCTGGAAAGACCGGCGATCGAGATTGCCGCGCTGGCGATGGCGGAGACCGGCGCTTCCCTGATCGGCCGGACCGTCTCCCATTACCGCATCGTCGAGAAGCTGGGCGGCGGCGGCATGGGCGTGGTCTACAAGGCCGAGGACGTGCGGCTGCGCCGCTTCGTGGCCGTTAAATTTCTGCCCGATGAAGTCGCACGCGAGGCGCAGGCTCTCAGCCGTTTTGAGCGCGAGGCGCGGGCCGCCTCAGCGTTGAATCATCCCAACATCTGCACCATTCACGACATCGGCGAGCAAGACGGCCGCGCCTACATCGTCATGGAGCATCTGGAAGGCGCGACGCTCAAGCACCGCATCGCCGAACGCGCCGCTCGAAACGGAAGAATTGGTCGGGCTGGGGATCGAGATCGCCGACGCGCTCGATGCGGCGCACGCCGCGGGCATCGTTCACCGCGATATCAAGCCCGCGAACATTTTCGTCGTCAAGCGCGGTCACGCCAAGATTCTCGATTTTGGACTAGCGAAAATCGGCGCCGTCCTCGACGAGACGGCGGGACCGACCCTTACCATCGACGATGAACTGACCGGCGCGGGGAGCGTGTTAGGGACGGTGTCGTACATGTCGCCGGAGCAGGTCCGCGCCAAGGATTTGGACGCGCGCACGGATTTATTCTCGTTCGGTGTTGTGCTCTATGAGATGGCGACCGGAACGCTGCCATTTCGCGGGGAGAGCGCGGCGATGATTTTCGATGCCATCCTCAACAGCGCTCCCGTGCCTGCGGTGCGCCTGAATCCCGACTTGCCCGCGGAACTGGAGCGCATCGTCGACAAGTGCCTCGAGAAAGATCGCGAGCTGCGCTATCAGCACGCTTCGGAAATTCGCGCTGACCTGCAGCGCCTGAAGCGGGACACGGGCTCCGCGCAGGACCGCTATCGAAGTGCTGCCGATGTGCGGCCGCCAGCCACTAAGCGAGCCCGTGGCCCTCGCGGCTTGAAAGCGGCGGCGGGCGCGGCGGCGCTGGCGACGGCAGGAGTTGCAGCCTGGTACCTGAGCGCCCACAAGCATCCAGTCACCTCGCCCTCCGAATACGTCCAGATCACTGATTTCAGCGACTCCGCTTCAGCGCCGGCGCTTTCGCGGGATGGACGCATGCTTACTTTCTTACGTGGCGGAAATCCCTTTCTCACTACGGAACAGGTCTATGTCAAGTCGCTTCCGGATGGCCAATCGATGCAGATCACCAACGATCCGCATCCAAAATACAACCCGGTGTTTACGCCTGACGGCTCGCGCATCGCCTACACGGTGCAAGACGCGGAGGAGCATTCCTGGGATACCTGGACCGTGCCGGTGACCGGGGGATCGCCCATGAGGCTGATGCGGAACGCCGCGGGATTGAACTGGATCGGAAATGGCCGGATTCTCTTTTCGGAAGTGATGAGCGGCACGCTGCTGCACATGGGGATCGTGACTTCCGAGGAAAGCCGGGCGGGAGAACGGCGCATTTACTTCCCCGAGCACGAGCGCGGCATGGCCCATTATTCGTTCCTCTCACCGGACCAAAAATCGGTATTGGCGGTGGAGATGGATCCCGCATGGCTGCCCTGCAGGCTCGTGCCTATGGATAAAGCTTCCAAAGGGCGGCAGGTCGGTCCTTCGGGCCCCTGTACGGCCGCTGCGTGGTCTCCCAATGGGAAATGGATGTACTTCAGCGCGGAGGCGAACGGAGCTAATCATTTATGGCGTCAAAGGTTCCCCGGCGGGACTCCGGAGCGAATCACGACGGGACCAGGCGAGGAGCAAGGACTGGCGATGGCGCCGGACGGCAAATCGCTGATTTCATCGCTCGGTGTTCGCAAGAGTTCGGTGTGGGTGCACGACGCTTCCGGAGAGCGTCCCCTCTCGCCCGAAGGTTCGGCCACCCATCCCACGTTTTCCGCCGACGGCAAACGTGTGTACTATCGGCTGCAAAAGAACACTTCCGGCGCAAGCGAACTGTGGTCGACGGAGCGCGCTTCGGGGATCTCCAATTCCGCGCTGCCCGGCGTTCCGCTTATCGACTTTGACATCTCGCGCGACGGACAGCAGGTGGCGTTCACGGCCCGCGACGGTTCGGATTCGGAGATCTTCATTGCGCCGCTCGATGGCAGCGCGCCGCCTCGTCTGGTGGCGCGTGGCGGAGACAGGGTCAATTTCGGCGCCGCGGGCGAACTGGTCTTTCGGCAACGGGGAGAGCACGCCTACTACCTTGCCCGCATCAAAACGGATGGAACGGGTTTGGAACGTATTCTTGATAATCCGATCTCGGATATGGGCTTTGTGTCTCCCGACGGGAACTGGGCGACAGTGGCGGGTGTCGCCGGGCTGGAACATGGGACGCTAGCCGTATCTTTAAAGGACCGAACCCGAAAAGTGATTTGCGCCGGCCCTTGTTTGCCGCGTTGGTCCGCGGACGGCGCCTACCTCTACGCGTTGATGGATCCCTCTCCGTCGCAGACGGGCCCTACTCTGGTCTTTCGCATTCCTTCGGGAGCAGGTCTGCCGGCCTTGCCGGCGAAGGGATTGAGGGCGCACGCCGCTGAGGAATCAACTGGGATCCGAACGATCCGCGAAAGCTGGGTGGGGCCCGGACCGGACCCGCAGACTTATGCGTTCGTGAAATCGGAATTCGTGGGCAATTTATTCCGGATTCCGCTGCATTAGACCGCGAACGCTGAGGAGCGGGATTCAGAGAAACGGGTTTCGGACGACTACCCTGTCATAACGTTGGCCGTCGGTCAGGTCTTCCCTCCACAGAATTGAGCAGCCAATCTCCATGACGCTATTGAGCAGCATCGCATCCCACAGGCTATTTTGTAGCGGCGGTGCAAGCGGCAAGCCTTAAGCGCGTCGGCGTGTCCGGGCCGGTGAATCAGCCAGCCCCCGAGATTGGCGATGGCCGCCTCCGCTTCGCGCTCTTCATAGATAGCTTCTTCGTTGCGGCATTCTAGAAATCCGAGAGTACCTGCACGCTAAGCGCTCCGCTCGCGTCCTCGAACCAGACGAGCCGGCGGATGCGTGTCGGATCGGCAGTGGACCGATATCCGCGGCGTAATCGCGGTTCAGGGCGAGCGTCTCGATAGGGAGTACCTGAGGCGCTGGGCAACTCATCTAAACGCGGGGCGCTGCTGGATCGAGCTTTGCGAGGGTGAGCTTCCGCGGGCGCCTTCCCGCGTCGGCGGCGCAGCGAACGCGCTCGCGATCAGGTTATCGCGGCCCCGGGAGCGGAGCTTTGAATCCGCCGAAGCGTAGTCCCTTCTGAAGCAGCTTGCGAGCTTCGTCGGAGAGAACGCTCGGGCCGGCCGGAGCTTGTGTCATAGGTGAGAGGCTTTCGCTGTTGTTTTCCTCGCTGCTCGGGGTCGCCAGAAAAGCGTGAACATCGCCGCTGCTGGTGGCGCCAAAGCCCACGATTTCCCCGCGGGAGTTGATAGCGGTTGCGAACAACAGAAACAAGGGTGCGCCGGGAACGGCGGTGTTGAGGTCGGTCATCACGGCGTTTCGCCAGAGGAACGCGCGTGGGTTCCCGCTGGCGTCAAACGATGCGCCGACCACCTCGCCTCCATCGTTAATCCCCACGCCTCCGCTCGCGACATCCCCGGGAAGCGCGCCGAGATCGCGGATACCTGTCTCGGTGGTCCACAAAAAGGCGTGAGCCGCTTGCGGCGTTGTTGCGCCGGGCAGGGTCGAAGCGCCAACCACCTGACCTTGGTTATTGATGGATAAGGCAATATTCATCGTCCCGCCGAGGTTGCCGAGGTCATGGACCGAGCCGTCCTTTTCCCACAGCACGGCGTGCGGCCCAAATGCGAGCGGAGGAAGCGCGGTGTCCGCGCAAGAACCCGACGCGCCGACGGCCTGGCCGTTATCGTTGATCCAGAGCGCCACTCCGACGGAGTCGCCAGGGAGCGGAGGGAGCACGCGGATCTCGCCCTGCCCTGGCCCCCATATCACGGCTTCATAATCGAGCGCCTGAGGCGGCGGGCACGTTGGGTCGCGAGTGTTATTCTCCGCGGCCCCGATGATCTGTCCTCGATTATTAATCTGGCCGACCGTGCCGTTATTGCCTCCCAGCGTAGGGAGAGGAGTTGTGACGCCGTTTTGCCACAGGAAAGGTAGACATGCCAGGTGAGTACCGTAACCGCAAAAGTCCTCGCCATTCGGATCTTTAACGGCGGTTTCAGATAGAGCGTCGGCCTGGCCGCTTTCGTTGACGCCAAACGCTTCACTGTTCGGTCCTCCGAACGCGGGGGGGCCGAAGTCCCCGATCCAGCCGTCGTACCACAAGGCGGCATGCTGTGCGCCGTTGGCGGCGGTTGCCACGCCGGTTATCACGCCCTTATTGTTCACGAAGCTCGCCTGGCTAAACGTCCCGCCCCGCAGAGTGCCGAGGTCTCTGACGGTGTAGCGTGGCGGCTGTGCCGTTGCAAACGCGGCGAGCAAGCCGCTCGCCGCAATCGAAATCAGGACCGGTTTCATAAGTTTGTTCCTCTGTTCAAGTAGGCGCGGAATGCGCCTCGAGCGGATCACGCGAGAGCCACAGAGTTTAAGCGGACCCGCGCGGCGGTATACTTTAGCCCATAGCGATGGAGAGGGCGGGAGACTTTAGTGAACCGGTTGTGGAAGACATAAGCGCCATGCTCCGCGCCTGGAGCGGCGGAGACCAAAGCGCGCTCGACAGGCTGACCCCCATCGTTTACGACGAGCTCCACCGCTTGGCGCGCCGCTATATGAAACGGGAGCGCTCCGGCCACAGCCTGCAAGCCACGGCGCTGGTCAATGAGGCCTACATGCGCCTGGTGGATTATGAGCGAATGCAGTGGCAGAATCGCGCCCATTTTTTCGCCGTTTCGGCGCAGGTAATGCGGCGCATTCTGGTCGACCATGCGCGGCGCCGTAACGTGAAACGCGGAGCGGGCGTGCAGCACGTATCCCTCGAAGAGGCAGCCGTCGTGGGCGGCGGCCACGACGCGGAGTCAGGCGGGGATCTTGTCGCGCTCGACGACGCCCTGACGGCATTGGCGCGGATCGATCCACGCAAAATGCAAGTTGTCGAAATGCGTTTTTTCGGCGGACTCAGCGTGGAGGAGACGGGCGAAGTGCTCAAAGTATCGCCGGTCACCGTGAAGCGCGACTGGAGGGCGGCCAAACTCTGGCTATACCGCGCGATGACCGGCGGGCGCGAACTGGCCAAAGGAACTATCGATGGACTCCGAACGATGGAAACAAGTCGATAACGTTCTGCAGTCGGTGCTGGACCGTGCGCCCGGACAGCGCGACGCTTTTCTGCGCCATGCATGCGCGGGCGACGAGTCGCTGGAGCGGGAGGTCCGCTCCCTGCTGGCGCGGGATCAAGCTGCGAGAAGGTTCCTGGAAAATCCTGCGATACAAGTGGCCGCGAGGAGCCTGGCTCACCGGCGCAGCGAAGAGGCGCAGGAAAGCAGCGATTCCCTGATCGGCCGGACCGTCTCCCATTACCGCATCGTCGAGAAGCTGGGCGGCGGCGGCATGGGCGTGGTCTACAAGGCCGAGGACGTGCGGCTGCGCCGCTTCGTGGCCGTTAAATTTCTGCCCGATGGAATCGCCCGCGACGCGCAGACGCTCAGCCGCTTTGAGCGCGAGGCGCGGGCCGCCTCAGCGTTGAATCATCCCAACATCTGCACCATTTACGACATCGGCGAGCAAGACCGCCGCGCCTACATCGTCATGGAGCATCTGGAAGGCGCGACGCTTAAACACCGCATCGGCCAAGCGCCGCTCGAAACGGAAGAGTTGGTCGGGCTGGGGATCGAGATCGCCGACGCGCTCGATGCGGCCCACGCCGCGGGCATCGTTCACCGCGATATCAAGCCCGCGAATATCTTCGTCGTCAAGCGCGGTCACGCCAAGATTCTCGATTTTGGACTAGCGAAAATCGGCCCCGTCCTCGACGACACGGCCGGACCGACCCTCACCATCGACGATGAACTGACCGGCGCGGGGAGCGTGCTGGGGACGGTATCGTACATGTCGCCGGAGCAGGTACGCGCCAAGGATTTGGACGCGCGCACGGATTTATTTTCGTTCGGCGTCGTGCTCTATGAAATGGCGACGGGCAAGCTGCCATTTCGTGGGGAGAACGCGGCGATGATTTTCGATGCCATTCTCAACAGCGCTCCCGTGCCCGCCGTGCGCCTGAATCCCGACTTGCCCGCGGAAGTGGAGCGCATCGTCGACAAGTGCCTCGAGAAAGATCGCGAGCTGCGCTATCAGCACGCTTCGGAAATTCGCGCCGACCTGCAGCGCTTGAAGCGGGACACGGGGTCCACGCAGGCGCCCACGGGCGCGAAAACGGCGTCCGGAAGTACGATCATCGCTCGAGCTGCCGCCGTACTGGCATTGTTATTCATCGCGGGATATTTCTATTTCCACCGCGCATATTTGGCGCACACGCGCAAACTCACGGACAAGGACACGATTATACTCGCCGATTTCACGAACAAAACGGGCGACGCCGTGTTCGACGGAACGCTGCGCCAGGGACTGGCGGTGCAGCTCGAACAGTCGCCTTTCCTCAGCCTCGTTTCCGAAGAGCGTATCCAGCACGCGATGACTCTGATGAGGCGCCCGGCGGAGGCGCGGCTTACTCCAGAGCTCGCCAGGGAAATTTGCGAGCGAACCGCCGGCGCAGCCGTCCTCGAAGGCTCCATCGCAAGCCTGGGAAGCCAGTATGTATTGGGACTGCGCGCAAAGAACTGCGGCTCCGGTGACGTTCTCGACGAGGAGCAGGCGCAGGCGGCGCGAAAAGAAGACGTCCTGAATGCATTAAGTCAAATCGCGGGCAAGTTCAGAACCCGGGTCGGCGAATCGCTCGCAACAGTCGAAAAGCACTCGACTCCACTCGCCGAGGCCACCACCCCGTCGCTTGATGCCTTGAAGGAATACAGCAAGGGGATAACCGTCCTCTTCTCAACCGGCAGCGCCGATGCTCTGCCGTATTTCCAGCGCGCGATCCGGATCGACTCGAAATTCGCCATCGCTTACGAGATCCTTGGCCGGGCTTATGGGGACATGGGCGAGTCTGCCCTCTCCGCGGCCAATACTCGCAGGGCCTATGAATTACGCGACCGCGCCAGTGACCTGGAGCAGTTCATGATCAGTTCCGCATACGATTCACAGGTGACCGGGAATATCGAAAAAGCCGCGCAGACGTTCGAGTTGATGGAGCGGGAATATCCTCGCGAGACACAGGCCCCTGGGCCCTTGTCGGGCTATATCTACCCCGTCCTGGGAAAATACGAAAAGGCGATTGAACAAGCCAAGCGAGCGATCGCGCTCGATCCGCAATTCCCCTACGCTTACGTTAATCTTTCGACGGCGTATCACATCCTTGGCCGCCTGCCGGAGGCTGAGAACGCG
The DNA here is from genome assembly GCA_963838885.1 of Bryobacterales bacterium. Taxonomy (GTDB): domain Bacteria; phylum Acidobacteriota; class Terriglobia; order Bryobacterales; family Bryobacteraceae; genus JAICMB01. Next base: position 10,353 of record CAWITB010000036.1, read on the forward strand.
CTCCATCTGGCTTCAGAGCGCAAAATTTCCAATCCTGAACTGTTGATCGAGCGGTACGCTCTCTCGTTTTTAGAAGGAGATACAGCGGCCATGGATCGGGCCGCGGCCCAGGCCATGGGAACTCCCGTTGAGGATTGGATGCGTGATCAGGAAGCTTCGGTTCTGGCGTATTCCGGCCGCCTGCGGCGGGCGGCGAGCACAGCGCGAAAGGCCGCGGATTTAGCTATTCCTGCGAAAAAGGAAGCGGCGGCGCTTTACATAGCGGGTTCGGGGGTCTGGGCCGCGCTTTTCGGCAATGCGGCGGAGGCGAGGAGAAGCGCGAAGGCGGCGCTCGATCTTTCCCGCGGGCGGGATGTCGAATATGGCGCCGCTTTCGCGCTCGCCCTCTCGGGCGATTCCGCTTCCGCCGATGAACTTGCCCGCAATCTGGAAAAAACGTTTCCGGAGGATACATCCGTCCAATACAGCTATCTCCCTGTGCTGCGCGCGCTGCTCGCATTGAACCGTGGCCAGCCTTCCACGGCGATCGAAGCGTTGGCGCTCGCCCGCTACGATCTCGGGACGCCGGGCAGTTGGTTCAACGGCAATTTCGGCGCCCTTTATCCGGTCTATGTGCGCGGGCTGGCTTACCTCGAAGCGCATCGGGGCGCCGAGGCCGCCGCAGAATTCCAAAAGGTTATCGAATACCGTGGCGTCCCGGCGACCGATCCCATCGGCGCATTGGTGCGGTTGCAACTCGGCCGGGCGCTCGTCTTATCGGGGGACAAGAGCAAGGCAAAGTCCGCCTACCAGGATTTTCTCAAGCTCTGGAGGGACGCCGACTCGGACATCCCGGTTTTCAAACAGGCCAACGCGGAATACGCCAGGCTGCAGTGAGCGGAGGCGGAGGCGCAACTCTATCGCGCTTTCTGAGTCATTGCGGGCCCAGCACGCATCTTGTATCGCGGCGCAAACGGCAAGACTCAGCACGTTGGCCTGTCCCGGCCGATGCATCAGCATAAATTTAAGATGTCGCGATGCGCACTACCGCTCGATTCAGCGAATGCTCGATAAGGGATAATCCTTGAAACCAAGGAGCGCACGGCCAATGCTGTCGCCACCAGGAGGCGCCTGGGCATCTTTCCGTATTTCGAGCGCCAATGCCGCCGACACCGGTCTTCATTGCGATAACCATCAGGTGCTGCAGATGACCCATCAAGTTACGTAATATAGCCATTGAAAATATATCCATAATGGGTATAATCATGGTGTGATTAGAGCAGGTCTTCCAGATCCCGCATCGTTCCTGCCCCTGCCCTCCGCGACATTCCATATCCTCATGGCGCTGGCCGATGGCGACCGCCACGGTTACGCCATCATTCAAGATGTCGCGGCGAGCACCAATGGTGCCCTGAAGCTCAGCGCCGGCACGCTGTACCGGTCGATTCAGCGCATGCTCGAGCAGGGGCTAATCGTCGAAACGAAGGAGCGGCCCGCGCCCGATCTCGATGACGAGCGGCGGCGATACTATCGCATCACTTCTTATGGCGCCTCGGTCGCGCGAGCCGAAACGCGGCGCTTGACGGAGCTGGTGCGGCTCGCTCGCGCCAGCGGATTTGCTCCAGGGAGGGCCTGATGGCGTTCTACGGAGCGCTGCTGCGTCTCTATCCGGCCTCTTTCCGCCACGAGTATGGCGAGGAGATGCGCGCCGTTTTCGCTCGGCGCCGCCGCGACTGCTCCGGCATCCTGGACGTTGTGGCGCTGTGGATCGAAATGCTGCTCGACGCGATTACGAATGCGTCCGCGGCACACTTCGACATCCTGCGCCAGGACATGCGCTACGCATTACGCACGCTGGGGCGCACGCCAGGCTTCATGATGACGGCCATTGTGGTCGCCGCTCTCGGCATCGGCGCGACCACCGCGGCGTTCACGATGCTGGATCACGTTCGCATACACCCCTTCCCGTACGCCGATCAGGACCGGCTGGTCAGAATATCGGAAGACCATGGCGCGCGGGGAAGCGATTGGGACATGTCTCCCGCCAACTATCGCGACTGGAAACAGATGAACCGGTCGTTTGAAACCATGGCCGCCTTTCGCGGGCTTTCCGTGAATATGACCGGCCAGGGAGCGCCGCAACGCATCGACGGCGCGTCCGTGAACGCCGGGATATTTCCGATGCTTGGCGTGGCACCTCTAATGGGCCGCTATTTCGCGGCGGCCGACGATCGCGAAGGCGCGCCCGGAACGCTGCTGCTCAGCTATTCGCTCTGGGAGAACCTGTTTGGCGGCGATCCCGCGGCGCTGGGACGAAAAGTGATTCTCGACGATGCGCCGTACACGATTATTGGCGTGATGCCGAAGAATTTTTATTTTCCCTCGCGCGAAGCGCAGCTTTGGACCGCGATGCGCTTTAGGCCGCAAGACTTCGAGCACCGGTCGAACGAGTATATCTACGCGCTTGGCAAATTGAAACGCGGCGTTTCGCTTGCGCAAGCTCGGGCCGACATGCGTCTGGTGACGGGACGGCTCGCGCGGGCTTACCCCGGCGATCTGGCGCACATCGGCGCCACGCTGTACCTTCTACGCGATGCGCTGTCGCCGCAATCGCTTCTGATGTTGAAAGTTCTGCTCGGCGCGGCGCTGTGCGTGCTGCTGATCTCCTGCACGAACCTCGCGAATCTTCTTCTCGCGAGATCGATGACGCGCCGCAGAGAACTCGCCGTGCGCGCGGCCCTGGGCGCCGGACGCGAGAGACTCGTACGCCAAATGCTGACCGAGACTCTGCTTCTTGCGCTGGCAGGCGGCGTTCTCGGCATTGCCATCGCGAGATCCGCGCTGCCGCTTCTGGCGCGGCTGGTTCCGGTCTCGCTGCCGATCGCCGAAGTTCCCTCCATCGATATTCGCGTGCTTGTTTTCGCGCTGCTCGCGACCTGCGCGACGGGGCTGGCCTTTGGCGTGGTTCCCGCCTTGCGCCTCTCCCGCCGTGACGATGCCAGTGGTCTGCGTGAAGGCGGCCGATCCGGCGTAGGTGGCCGTCGCGAGCGCCTCCGCTCCGGACTGGTGATCGCGGAAGTAGCTGGATCTATCGTTCTTATGGTCTCCTGCGGACTTCTGATTCGCGCGCTGTGGCGCATTCAAGCCGTCGACCCGGGCTTCCGCACCGATCACATCCTGACACTGCGCACCCCCCTGCCGGAGCCGCGTTATGACGACCGCACGCCACGCGAAGCCTTCTATCGCCGCGTGCTCGATCCGGCGCGGCGATTGCCGGGCGTAACGGGCGCCGCGTACACCAGTTTTCTGCCCATGAGGATGCGCGGCGGGTTATGGCCGGTCGAGATCCAGGGCCGTCCCCAACCGCTTTCCGATCGCGAGTCGGCAAGTCTGCGCTTCGTGACGCCGGGCTTCTTCTCAGTCCTCGGCATTCCTTTTTTAGCGGGGCGCGACGTCAGCGAGAGCGATGCCTTCGACCGGCCTTTCGTAGCCGTGGTAAGCGAATCCTTCGTGCGGCGTTATTTCGGAGGTGAGAACGCGCTGGGGCGGCACTTCGATTTCGGCGTCCACGACCGCATGATCGTGGGCGTGGTGGGCGATGTGCGCGTGCGCGGGCTCGAACGCGCCAGCGAACCGCAGGTCTACCTTTCCTACAAGCAGGAGGAGGACCAGGTCGCGGAGTGGTACGCCCCAAAAGATCTGGTGGTGCGGACCTCGGGCGATCCCACATCTCTCGCTCCCGCCCTGCGCCGCATCATTCATGAAGCTGATCCCGAACAACCGGTTTCGGACGTGCGGCCGCTGTCCGAAATCGTCGGCGAAGAGACCGCGTCGCGTGCCGTACAAGCCATCGTCCTGGGCTGTTTCGCGGCGATCGCATTTCTGCTTGCGGCTATCGGAATTCACGGGCTGCTGTCGTTCGCGGTCGCAAACCGTACCCAGGAAATTGGCGTGCGCATGGCTCTCGGCGCGCACTCGATGGACATTCTGGGAATGACGCTGCGCGATGGATTCGTTCTCGCCGGCCTGGGCACAGTGATTGGCGCGGCGCTGGCCTATGGCGCGGGCCGCACGCTTCAATCTCTACTGGCTGGCGTAAAACCCGGAGACCTCGAGACGTTCGCGGCCGCGATTACCGCCGCTGTTGTGATGACGATCGCAGGAAGCCTCTCCCCGGCCATTCGCGCCATTCGCGTGGACCCGGTCACGGCCATCCGCGCAGAATAACGAAAACTCAGCGGGGAAGCCGTTTGGGAACCTGATCCACCAGAATCGACGCGATCGTGTCCGACACCTCGGCCGGCGTTTTCGTGCCGTCGATGGTCCAGATATTCGCGCGCGGATAATAATCTCGAAGCATGTCGAGATCGCGGTGGTAGTCTTTCAGGCGCTGCTCGACTTGGTCGGGCGTGTCTTGCGGTCCGTTGCGTTTTCGCAGCCGCTGCCGCAAGACGTCGTCAGGCACATCGAGTTGAATAATGATGGTGCGCAGACCGAGCCGCTTCACCAGAGCCTCCAAGTGGTCGGCCTGCTCCTTCGTCGAGGGATACCCGTCGAGCGCCACGCCTTTACTTAAATCCATCTTGCTCAAGCGATCGGCGACGAGACGGTCGAGCGCATCGCTCTCGCGCGCCGGCCCGGGATCTATTCCCGGCGTTTGCAGCTTCTCGAGCGCCGCCGGATGCTGCCGGATGAGATCGTCCGCGGCCAGCGTGGGAATTCCGAAGCGGCGTTTTAAAAATTCCGACTGAGTGGCCTTGCCGCTGCCCGTTGGTCCGACTATCACGATGAGAAAGCGCTGGTCGGGCTTTTTTTGCGGGGCCGCGCCCGCAATCGCGGCGAATGCAGCCAACGTGATCGCGAGGCGGCGTGCGGCCATAGATTCGATTTTCCCACGATTATCGGCCGGACCAAGCTGCGGCGGCCGCGATGCGCTCCTTCGCTCCCGCCGTCCGCTTCCGCATGAGGCAATGGCCTCGCCCCTTGCCGATCGATTGCTCGAGCAGACTGACGGCCGGGCGGCCGCTTACAGCGGCTCCACGGCGCGATTGCGGGTGGCGCTCGACTGTGCTTGGGAACGCGGATTCGGATCGGGGGGGCGGCCACGGTTTCCTGGGCATCTTTGGGCCGGCCGCTTTCGTCAACGCACCGGACCCGGGACCTTGCCTCCCGCCTTCTTGAGCGCTTCGATCTGCGCGTTCTTAAACGCTGTCCCCGCGGCATCCGGAGCGGAGCGCACCCGCGGACGCTCTCTGGTCGTTAGTCTGGCCGGCGGCGGACCGGTTTGCCAGTTCACCGCGACGACCGGTTTCTTCGCGGCGCGGGTCTCCTTCGGCGCGTTTGCCGTATAGACGGCGCGCTGCGCCGGCGTGAGACCGGCGACCGCATCGACGATAAACGATTCCGATTCGGTAACCGTGGGCCGAGTGACCACCTGCAGGCCGGAAGCTCGCATCGTGGCGGTCGTCGTGGTCGCAGCGCGGGTCCCCGTTACCGAGATGAGTCCCGTAGGCGCGCCAGTCCAATTTATGTGCAACTCGCCCGCGACCAGCCCTTCATCCCAGGGGTCCGGCAGATCGTGAAAAGTCAGCAAAACTGCTTCATTCTGCACGAAGGAAACCGTGGCGGCCCCGGCGTTCGTATTGGTCAAGAAGGTGGTGCCGCTTTTGGCAACTCCGGAGATAGCCCCGGCCGGCCATTTGAATCGGAACGTGTATTGGTTTCCGACGTAGGAGATGTAGTGCTGGTCGCCGCTGCAATAGCCCTCGTTGCCCCAGCCACGTACGAAGAAGGCCCAGGTGTCGTCGGCGAAGTCGTTTTTAACGTGCCAGGCAAAGGCCCATGCCGGATGAGACTCGGCGCCCACGGTATGAATGAAATCCAGCCCTAGCAGGCCGGTGACAATGATGTCGCTGCCATCGAGATAAGCATGCCCGTCGCCGTGATCGACCGCGTTGTGGAAGGCCTGCCATGACGGCAGCTTGAAGTCGTCGCTGAGCGGGTCTATTGTCTCGTCGCTGGAGAATTCCACGTGTACGCCTTGCGGTCTTCCCGCCGTGGCGCCGGCATCGCCATCCGTAATGATATTCACCGCATAATCGTCGTCGTCGTAGGCGGAGTTGGAGTGAAGATCCCACGCCGCCGTTCCCGTATACGTGGCGGGCGTCCAATTCGCGTGTCCTCCCAGTCCATGGTCGCTCGAATGGTACCAGGCTTCGCAGGTGTAGTGTTCGTCGGTGTTCGTGATCTGGCCCGCACTCACGCAATCAAACATACTCGATGCGCCATTCCAGGGCCACCGGCAAGTATCCGGATTCGGGAACTGATGATTTCCCGCGGCCGTTGAAGCGACGTTGGCGTGCCAGTCCGGATTCAAGGGAATTCCATTGTCGTCGAAATTCGTTACGTCCAGATCCCAGGCCAAGCCGCTGCCGGTGGTTGTCACTCCTCCTCCAGCTTTGTGAACCACCGTCAGCACGACCCACGCCGGCCCGCCATCGGGGCCCTGGCATTGGTTATTGGGTCCGTCGTCGTGGCCCCAGTAGCCGTTGCCGGAATAGTCGTCGTCCTCGAATCCCAACTGCAATTGCAAGCTTCCGGGCGGCGCATTGGCGGCGATGTGTACCTGCTGATTCTGGTATTTCTGGATGCGTTCGAGCGAGCCCGTCGCAAACGGAATGGTGATCAGCCCGTGATAGAGCTTGTCCGCATCGCCTCCCGAAGGATCCACGTAACGATGCCACGTGGGGCCCGTTCCCCCCGACTGTACGCAACCTCCCGCGCTGATAGTGACGCCGTCGTCAGGCTGAAACGTGATTTGGGGGTAATCGGTCGAGCGTTTGGTGGGGTCGGGGCGATCGATGCGGATCTGGTCCACTCCCGGCTGGGGAGTCGACCGGGTGACGATGTCAAAGTCTTCCGCTGAACAGAGGGCGGCCAAAAGAAACAACGTTGCCGCCAGGTTCATAAGCGTCATGCAGTCCTGCTTTCCGGAGGCATAGAAGCCTCGCACCGAAGGACTGGTGTAATTAAGAAGCGCGCCGTTTCAGTACAGCGCCCCATATAAAGGCGCAGGGGCGCCGTTGGCGGCCAATTAACGGCCGGACTGCGCCGCCGATGTTACTCCGTTCGCGGCCAGTGCGCCGGAGATTAGATCGAGCACCGGCAAACCGCTGGCTTCGATGCGCTCGCCGGCTTCGGCCGTCTGCTTCTGCGCGACCACGACGTATTCGGCCCACCCCAGAACATCGTCCAAGCTGCGCTGCAGCAGCCGTCCGATGTGCGGAATCACGTTTAGGATAAAGCTCCGATTCGCTCCATAAATCGTATCCATCTGAATGTGAGGATCGAACACCCGCAGGTCTCGGCCCTTGCCGATCAATTGCTCGAGCAGGCTTACGACGGGGCTCTCCCGCAGATCGTCGGTGTTCTCTTTGAAAGCCAGGCCGATGACCCCGATGCGGCACGGCGGGGCCTCTAAGATCGCGTCCACGGCGCGCTGCAGGTGCTCCTGATTGCTGGGGAGCGCGGATTCGAGCAGCGGCAGTTTCACGTCGAGGCGCGAGGCCCGATATACCAGAGCGCGCAAATCCTTGGGAAGGCACGATCCGCCAAAGGCAAATCCCGGCTTCAAGTAGGCCGCCGAGGCGTTTAGTTTCACGTCCTCGCATAACGTCGCCATCACTTCCCGTGCGTCCACGTCGAGGCGCGAGCTGAGAGCGGCGATCTCGTTTGCGAATGCGATTTTGACGGCGTGGAAAGCATTGCAGGCGTACTTGATCATCTCAGCCGTGCGCAGCGACACCATGCACGCCCGGGCGCCGAGTCCGGCATAGAGAGCGGCCACTTTCTGGACCGCCGCGCGGTCGTCGCCGCCGACGACGAGCAGCGATGGCTCGACAAAATCCTTCACCGCCGCGCCTTCGCGCAAAAACTCGGGATTGGAGACCACGCGCACATTGCTCGTGGAGCTAAGCGCGGGCGCAACCACTTCTTCGCAGGTGCCCGGAAACACGGTGCTGCGAATCGCGACGACCAATGGCTTGGTGAGCCGCGGCGCGCACGCGGAAATATCGCTTAATACGCGGCGAAGCTGGTCGAGGCCGAGGTTGCCGTTCTTTTCCGAGGGCGTACCGACGCAGACCAGAACGACATCGGCATCTCGAAGGGCGTCGGGAGTAGAGGTGGTCGCGGTCAGCCGGCCCGCGGCGACGTTGCGGCGGACGAGATCGTCGAGACCCGGCTCATAAAATGGCGCCTTGCCATCGAGAACGCTGCGGATTTTATGTTCGTCACGGTCGGCGCCGGTGACGTTGTGGCCCAGATCGGCAAGGCACGCGGCGCTGACGCAGCCCACGTACCCAAGGCCCAGAACGGCCACATTCATCGTTTCGGAAGTACTCAATAGATTCCTCGTCACAAGTATGACATGCGGAATCGGCGGCGAAGCGATTTCAGACGGCCATGCGATGGATGGCGGTCCGCAGACCGTTCAGGCGCAGGCCGAGCGCCAGCCATGCAATGGCGCTGAAACCAAAATAGGAGCCCAGCCAAAAGATGCTGGACTGTGAGCCCGGTCCCATTTTGATCCAACCAAACCCGAAAGCAAAAAACACCAAAGCAAAACCAATCGAGACCGCGCCAGCAAAGCCCAGAAACCATTCGTCCGCAAGGCGCCGCCGCAGGCTCCGCGCCGTCGCCAATTCGAGAATCCCGGCGCTGAGCGCCATTAGAACGATCAGGAGCGCGACTGTTCGAAAGCTAATTCTAGAACCGAAGATGCCGCTAAGGATCAGTCCAAGCGCGCCAAGAGCGAGACCATGCAGCGCCAGAGGCCAGCATTTACCCTTCGCGGATCTCCAAATGGCGGCTACGATCGCGCAAATTCCCGCCGCCAGCGCGAGCCTACCCAGAAACCGAACCGTGCTCCAAGCGTGAAACCCGGTGTCTTGCATGATCAAATAGGCGGCCGACATGATAGCGTCAAAAACTCCGCATAACGCCAGTAGCCACCAGTTTTTGATCAGCGTTTGGAGCATGGGCGAGAGGGCTCGCTTTCACGCTAGCACGGCGAATGAAATGCTAGATTGGTAACTGCAAATGTTACCCACTACCGCCACCGTTGCCGAAGGACTACAGGAAAAAATTAAATCCCGCACCGCTCGCGTCGGGATCGTTGGTCTCGGCTACGTAGGACTGCCGCTCGCCGTGGAGTTCGCCCGCGCCGGTTTCCACATCACCGGAATCGATGTCCAGGAATCGAAAGTTTCGTCTCTTCAGCGGGGCGAATCGTATATACAGGATGTTCCGACGAAGGTCCTGAAGCCGCTGGTGGAGGGCGGCAAGCTGGAAGCGACGACGGACTTCTCCGTCGTCGAAAAGCTCGATACGATCAACATCGCCGTCCCGACGCCGCTGCGTAAAACCAAAGACCCCGACATGAGCTATATCGTAGCGGCGTGTCAGGAGATTGCCAAATATTCTCACCCCGGGCTGCTGGTGATTCTGGAATCGACCACTTATCCCGGCACGACGGATGAGCTGGTACTGCCTATGCTTGAGCGGCCGGGCATGAAGGTCGGCGAGGACTTTTTCCTGTGCTTTTCGCCGGAGCGCGTGGACCCCGGCAATCCCAATTTCCAGACGCTGAATATTCCCAAAGTCGTGGGTGGAATTACGCCCGCATGTACGGAAATGGGTACATTATTTTACCGCCAGGCGCTTGAAACAGTGATTCCAGTCAGCTCGACGAGCGTGGCCGAAATGGTGAAGCTGCTTGAAAATACGTTTCGCATGATCAATATCGGTTTGGTAAATGAGATGGCATTGATGTGCGACCGCATGGGTATTAACGTCTGGGAAGTAATCGACGCGGCGGCGACGAAGCCATTCGGCTTCATGCCGTTTTATCCCGGCCCCGGTCTGGGCGGCCATTGCATTCCGATCGATCCGTTTTATCTTTCATGGAAGACAAAGCAGGCGGGCGTCGAAGCGCGCTTCATCGAGCTGGCCGGCTATATCAACGGCAACATGCCGCACTTCGTGGCCGACAAAGTGCAGAACGCGCTGAACGATCATTCCAAGGCGCTGCGCGGCTCACATGTCCATGTCCTGGGCGTGGCGTACAAGCGCGATATCGACGATCCGCGCGAGTCCCCCGCCCTGGATATTATGCACCTGCTTAAGAGGCGGGGCGCGCGCGTTACTTACAGCGATCCGCATATCGCTAAGGTGAGTGTGGATGGCGAGGAAATGGAAGCAGGAGAGGAGACGCTGCGGCGGCAGGCCGACTGCGTGGTCGTGATCACCGATCATAAGAAGTTCGATTACGGAGCGCTGGTGAAGGAAGCGCGGCTGATTGTGGATACGCGCAACGCTCTGAAGAATTTCAAGTCCGCCAATATCGTAAGACTGTAGTTGCGATAGGAAAACGCCGATGCACTGGTATAGTGAACCCCGCGGCGCCACGCCCTAACCGGATCGCTTCGCTCGACGGCCTGCGCGCCGTTTCGATCATGCTCGTGATCGTTTTCCATATCGTCGGCGCGGGCCCTTTACATGGGGCATTTGCAAGTCTCGGTAACCTGGGCGTCCGAATATTTTTCGTCATCTCCGGCTATATCATTACTACGCTGCTTCTGCGCGAGCTCGATAGGAAGTCGTCGATCAATTTGAAGCGATTCTATTTCCGCAGGGCTCTGCGCATCTTTCCCGCTTTTTACGCATATCTGGGAGCGCTGGGAATCTGCGCCGCCTTCGGATTGATCGCCGTACGCCGTTTCGATTTGCTTGAGGCGGCCACATATACGATTAACTATTTCCCGAGTTGGCTGAACTCGGTATATGTGCGCCACATTTGGTCGCTAGCGGTGGAGGAACAGTTCTATATTCTTTGGCCCGGCATTTTGTGCATTGCGGGCAGGAGACGCGGGCTGGGGGCGGCCGCGGCGTTTATCTTCATAGCGCCAATCATTCGCCTGACATATTGGTATTTCGTTCCGGGGTTTCACGACGGCATGGACCGGCGTTTTGAAACCGTGGCGGACGCGCTCGCAAGCGGCTGCGTGCTGGCCGGAATACAGCCGTGGCTGGCCGCTCTCCGGCGCTACAACGCGCTGCTTCGCTCCGCTTTCTTCTATTCCGTGCCGGCGCTGGTAGCGCTCTGCAGCATTTTCCTTGCGCCTCACTCGCGGCTTTATTATGGCGGTGCGATCACGGTCATGAACATCGGCATCGCGGTGTTGATCGACCGTTGGGTGCGATTCCCGGGCGGAATCGCCGGAAGAGCGCTCAACTCCGCGCCGATGCGCGGCATAGGATTGCTCAGTTACTCCATCTATGTTTGGCAGCAGCCCTTTCTCGATTCGGAAGGCGCCGCGTTTGTCAACCGCTTCCCGCTAAATCTCCTCGTTGTCGCGGTGGTAAGCGCGTGCTCTTATCTATTCATCGAGCAGCCGTTCCAAAAACTGAAGGCGCAGTTGCCGGGCAGCCGGAAAACCGCGAACGCCGCCGTATGACGACATCCGGGGCCGCGGCAGTGCGTTCGCTGGGGCCGCACTTCCCTGCCCCAGCTGGTCGAGATCCGTGGCTGCGGCGTATTTTCGTTATCTTCTGGATCGCGGCGGTGGGTCTCGCTGCCGTCCAAGCATGGACTTCGCGTTTCGAGATGGCTCCCGATGGAATCCAATACCTGGACAACGCCGACGCCTATTTCAGCGGGGATTGGCGCGATGCAGCGAATACGCAATGGAGCCCGATGTATCCGTGGCTGCTCGGCGCGGCCATGCGCGTTCTAAAGCCCTCGCCGTACTGGGAATTTCCCGTTCTGCATCTGGTAAATTTTCTGATCTTCGTGGCGGCGCTGATCGCCTTTCAATATTTCCTGTCCACACTACTGGAGCGATCGGGTATTCCGCGGCCGGTGGAGGCCCGCGCCATTGCGGCGGTTTCGTGCGGCGCGTTTCTATACGCCATGCTCGATTTCACCAACGTGATTAATCCCACGCCGGATCTGACCATGGCCGTGTTCGTGTTTCTCACGGCCGCGCTGCTGACGCGTATTATGGCAGGCGACGGACGGTGGCATGTCTTCGTTCTATTGGGAATCGCGCTGGGCCTGGGCTATATCGCGAAGGCGCCGTTCTTCGTTTACTCATTCGTTTGTATCGGGATCCTGATCGTTCTCGCGTTTTTCCAGCGGCTGACGCCCGCACGCGCGGCCGTGGCGTTCGCGGCATTCGCTTTGACGGCGGCTCCTTATATCGCTTTCCTGTCGCACGAAAAAGGCCGCATTACTTATGGGGATTCCGGTAAATATAACGTCGCCTGGATGGTCAACGGGGTGCCCTACTATGACTGGCAAGGCGGCCCGGACGGCGGCGGAACTCCTCTGCATCCCACGCGCAAGCTGGCGGACAACCCGCCCATCTATGAGTTTGCGACCCCGGTGATCGGCACATACCCGCCCTGGTACGACCCGATTTACTGGAACCAGGGGGTCAGGATCCGCTATCGCGCGGCGGATTTCCTGCACGCGCTCGCTCGTAACGCCCGGCTATATTTGTATATTTCACACCACCGCCAGACGCCGCTCCTATGCGGCCTGATTATATTCTTGCTGCTGGCCGCGGGCGCGAGTGTTTTCGCGCGCGAGGCGCGGCGCTTCTGGCCGCTTCTGGCGTTCGCCGTATTCCCGTTTTTCATGTATGCGCCGGTGCACGTGGACGCGCGTTTTCTGGGGCCGTTTTTTGTGTTGCTCTGGACGGGGTTGTTCGCCTCCGCGATCCTAGCGCTTCGAGGCGTGCGCGCCAGCGTCATTTACGCAGTTGCCGGTACGGTTGCGTGCATGATGCTGGTCGAGGCGGCGGTGGTCTCCGGCCCCACTCACCCCATTGGTGGATTGCAGGATCAAGCGGCGGGCCTTCGCTCGCAAAACCCGTCGTGGGACATCGCCGAGGCTCTGACCGCGAATGGCGTACATGCGGACGAGCGGGCGGCCATCGTGGGCAACGAATTCCCGTATTTCTGGGCGCGGCTCGCGCGGGTGCGAATCGTCGCCGAAGTGCTTCCGCCCAATCTACCTTACGATCGTAAACTGAGCGGGAGCTGTCCGCCGAATGGGAGCGCGCCAAAAACGTCTTGAAGGGCACGGCGGCGGAGTTCGTTGTCTCGCCGGCCATCCCCGGCATCGTCGACCAACCCGGCTGGGAGCGCCTGGGCAGCACGGATGCCTTCCTTTACAAGCTCTCCACGGGAGCATCGGCGGGTCATTGAGGTTGCAGCGCGCAGGCACACTTCGGCGCCGCACACTTAACAAATTTGAGAACAGCTTAACGCTCGTCCCGGTCCCCCGCATGAAAGCGTTAGGGACCGGGCGAGGCGCCCTGTTTTCCGCATTGGAGAAAGGTTTAGCACCAATTCCAAGCTTCTTTGTCGGCGTCCCGTTTTAAAACGATATTCGCCGGGAGGATCCTCCACCGGTTCTCCGCGCGTTAGGCTCCGATTATTAAGAGCCACGCGGACCGGTTTCGCAGTAGGTGAAATCGGTTGGCCAACCTATTTTCCCTCACCTTAAGAGTTGAGACGGGCGATTTGCCCTGCCCCCAAATTTAAGTATACGACGCGGGGACCAAGCGAATAGTCGTAAGTTGTTGAAATTACAACAGAAGATTGTTGTTACTCGAAAATTGGAGCCGGCTCAAAGGAGATGAAAAGAGGGTTGCGGCCGGAAAAGCGGCTTGACGCCGAAAGCATAGCTGGCTATGATAGCTGGCTAAGGCTCACGATGGGAAAACACGTCAACGATCGTTTGCAAGGGACGCTCGACCTGCTGGTGCTGAAATCGCTGGCGAGCCGCGGGGCAATGCACGGGTACGGAATCACGGTGCACATCCAAAGCATCGCGGGCGACGCTCTGCGGGTAGAGGAAGGGTCGCTTTATCCGGCGCTGCATCGCATGGCGCAGGAGGGCTGGATCAAGGCCAAGTGGGGCGAGTCCGAGAACAAGCGGCGGGCGCGGTTTTATGCGATTACGGCGGCCGGGCGGAAGCAGCTGGCGGCGGAAGAGAAGCGCTGGGCGGAGCTCACCGACGCGGTCGCGCGCGTAATCCAGTTTGCGTGACCGGGAGAGGCCGCGATGGGATGGCTTAACCGGATCTTCAATACGCTGCGGCCGGGCGGGCTGGGGCGGGAGTTCGACGAGGAAGTGCGGCTGCATCTGGATCTGCGGGCGCGGGAGCTGGAGCGGTCGGGTTTAAGCGGGGAAGCGGCGCGGGAGCAAGCGGCGCGGCAGTTTGGGAACGTGACGCTCGAGAAGGAACGCATGAGAGACATGGATATTGCGGGGTGGTTCGAAACTCTAGGCAAGGACATGCGCTATGCGCTGCGGCAGTTGGCGCGCAATCCGGGATTCACGGCGGTGGCGGTACTGTCGCTGGCGTTGGGCATTGGGGCGAACACGGCGATTTTCAGCGTTCTGGACGCGGCGCTGTTGAGGACGCTGCCGGTACGGAATCCGCGGGAGCTTGTCACGCTGACGGACCCCACCAGCACGGGTAACTGGAACGGCGCGCAAACGGGGCAGCCGCGGGATTTTCTGACGTATCCGGAATTTGTGGCGCTGCGCGATCGATCGACGACGCTGTCGGGCGTTTGCGCCGCGAGCGCCCAGACGACGCGTTGGCAGGCGCGGATCGCGGGCGGGGCGCAGGAGGAGGTTCGCGGCAGCCTGGTCAGCGAGAATTATTTTTCGGTCTTCGGCATTGGTGCGGCGATGGGGCGAGTGTTTACGGCGGCCGATGCGGGGGGCGTGGGGCAGGACGCCGTATGCGGTGATCAGCTACGACTATTGGCAGCGGCGCTTCGGCGGGAGCGCGGCGGTGTTGGGCACGGCGCTGCGGCTCGCGAAGGCGGAGGTTACGGTGATCGGCGTGGCGGCGCGGGGATTTCAGGGCGAGAACGTGGCGCAAGGCGCGGACTTGTGGGTTCCGATCGCGATGCAGCCATTGGTGATGCCGGGGCGGGACTGGCTGCACGACGATGCCGCGCATCCGGATTTGAAACACATGTGGCTGCACGTTTTCGGAAGACGCAAACCGGGCGTGAGCGTCGCGCAAGCGCAGGCGGAAGAGTCGACGCTATTCCGGCAGATCATCGCGGCGTCTTATCCGGCGAGCATGAGAGCGGAGACGCGCAAGGAGATGATGGACCAGCACATTGTGGTGCGGGACGCCAGCACCGGGGTGTTTGACAGCCGGGACACGTTCGCGCGGCAACTTTTTATATTGCTGGCGATCTCGGCGCTGGTGCTGCTGATCGCGTGCGCCAATATCGCGAATTTGCTGCTGGCCCGCGCCACGGCGCGACACAGAGAGGTGGGCATCCGGCTTTCGATGGGAGCGGGGAAGGGGCGCTTGATGCGGCAATTCTTCACGGAAAGCGTGGCGCTTTCGTTGCTGGGCGGGGCGTGCGGTTTGGGCGTCGCGTTCGCCGCTTCGAAGGCGCTGCTGATGTTGCTGTCGCAACCGGACGCGCCGCTGCAGTTGGGCGCGGCGTTCGACGTTCGCGTTCTGGGGTTCAGTATTGCGATTACTTTGCTGACGGCGGTGCTTTTCGGTTTGGCGCCGGCGATTCGCGGCACTCGCGTGGATATTAATGAGACGTTGAAGGAGACGGGGCGCGGCGTTACCACGGCGGGACGGCGCTTGACGTTTGCGAAGGGGCTGGTGGCGGCGCAAGTGGGGCTGTGCCTGGTGCTGGTAGTGGGCGCGGGGCTGTTTCTGCGCACTCTGTGGAACCTGCAGTCGGTGTCTATCGGCTATCCAAAGGAACGTTTACTGCTGTTGCGGGTGTAAGGGGCGACGGCGGGATATGGCGGAAGCCGTCTGGGGGCGCTGTATCACGAGATCGCGTCGCGGTTTGGGCGGCTGCCTGGAGTACAGGGCGTGGCGTTCTCGGAAAACGGCCTGTTCAGCGGGACTGAATCCGACGACCGGGTTGACGTGGAAGGATTCACACCGCGGCCGAAGGACGATCAATCCTCGCGCTTCGACGAGGTTGGTCCGGGATATTTCGCGACGCTGGGAATTCCGCTTCTGCTGGGGCGCGGAATTGAAACGCAGGATACGGCGAACTCGATGCGCGTATGCGTGATCAATGAAACATTCGCGAAAATTTATTTCGGGGGCCGCAATCCGATCGGCAAGCGCGTGACGGACATCGCCGGCGATAGGAGGATCGATCTACGGGTGGTGGGGGTGGCAAAGGACGCGCGCGATCATTCCTTGCGCGCCAAGATCCGGCCGCGCTTTTATACGGCCGTGGACCACGGCATTGAGGGCATTCCGCCCTCGGTGTATTTTGAGCTGCGCACGGCGGGAGATGCGGAGCAATTGCTGAAGGCGGCGCGCAAGGCCGTGTCGGATATTAACGAGGATCTTCCGGTGGTGCAGGCGCGGACGCTCGAGCAGGCGCTGGAGCAGGCCAACGCACCGACGCGTTTGATTGCTCGCCTGTGCGCGATTTTCGGGGCGATCGCGTTATTGCTGGCGGCCACGGGGCTGTATGGGGTGCTCTCTTATGGCGTGGCGAGGAGGACCAACGAGATCGGGATACGCATGGCGCTGGGGCGGGAGAGGGAGCGTGATCGGGATGATTCTGCGGGAGACGAGCGTCATGATCGCGATCGGCATGGCGGCTGGCATCGCAGCGGCGGCGGCGAGCACGCGGTTGGTGGCGGCGCAGTTATACGGTCTAACGGCGATGGACCCGCCGACGGTCGCCGGGGCCGCGGCATTGCTGACAGCGGTGGCGCTGTTGGCGGCTTATATTCCGGCGGCGCGGGCGGCGCGGGTCAATCCGATTGCGGCGCTACGGCATGAGTGAAACCAGGGCGCGGTTGGGCGGTGTCCGCCATTTTGGTGGCATGTGGCATTGTTAATGGCATGGAACTCAGGATCGATAAAGCGGGTGGATTGTTGTTCCCAAATTCTTCACGCGAGCGATTGGGCTTAAAACCCGATACGGAAATGGAGGTTATCGAGCAGCCGGACGGCGTGCCTCTGAAGCGGATTGAGCAGCGGCCTTCGATGGGTCAAGGTGGATGATCTGGGAGTCCATCGGGGTGGCGCGGAAGCCAAGGCAAACTGGGAGCGCAGCGTCGAGGACGTTCTGGCGACGTGGGTCTGAAACGTGGCCGGATGGATATTTTCGTCGACACGACAGTTCTCGTTGCCGCTTCCGAGCAAACCCCGCGCGGAACGTTTTCGTGAAATCCTGATGACTCTCAGTGATCCCGGCAAACGCGCCAGGGCGGACGAACTCGTTTCCCCGCGAGCGCGCGTTGCCGACGTTGCCGAGGGTTCACCTTGACATTCTACTCGAAGAAGATTATGCTTCACCAAGAATGTCTACCAGAGACGATGCCGATCGTATCGAGCTGTTGCAGGGCACCCTCGACCTGCTGATTCTTCGTACGCTGTTGCCCGGCCCGGCGCACGGCCACGGCATAGCAAAGAACATCGAGCGCACTTCCGAGGACGTTCTCCAGGTCGAGCAGGGCTCGCTCTATCCTGCGCTACACCGCCTTATTAAACGGGGATGGATCTCGGCGGCGGAGGGTACTTCCGAAAACAACCGCCGCGCCAAGTTCTACCGCCTCACGGCGAAGGGCCGAAGACAGCTCACGGCCGAAACCTCCAAATGGGAAAAGCTGGCGCGCGCCATCGCCGGTATCCTGAACGCGGCGAGTCAAGAGGGGAAATCATGAGCCTGCGGCGCCGCATGGAAAATCCTGGACCGGGATATCCGCGATCACATCGCAATGGAAACCAGCGAAAACATCAAACGCGGCATGTCCCCGGAGGAGGCTCGGCACGCGGCGCTGCGCAAGTTCGGCAACGTGCTCCGGACGATCAAGGAACGCGCGCCGTGTGGCGCTGGATGTGGGCCGAGCGCATGCTTCAGGATGCGCGCTATGCCTTGCGCGGCCTCGGCCGCAACCCGGTGTTTGCCGCCGTGGCAATCCTTACGCTGGCGCTCGGCATCGGTATGAACACCGCCGTTTTCAGCGTGGTGAGCGCGGTCTTGATCAAGCCGTTGCAGTACCCTGATGCCGAGCGCCTGGTCTGGCTGGCCAATTACAACCGGCGCTTCCATTTCGAAGCCGCTTCGGCGCCCGATTTCACGGACTGGCGGAGGCAGGCGCAATCCTCGAAGAGATCGTCGGATATAGGAACGCCGACAGCACGGTACAGGATCGCGGAGAGCGGTCGTCCAAGCACGCGTTCGTCTCGATCACGCCGGAGTTTTGGCGCATGGCGGGCGTGCATGCAGCCCTTGGCCGTCTGTTTTCCGAGGATGATCGCGACGCCGTTGTGCTGACCTGGCGGATGTTTGAACAGCGGTTTGGTGGCGATGCTCGCGTCCTGGGGCGAGTCGTTCGCGTGGACGGCCGGCCAGAGAGCATCGTCGGCGTGCTTCCGAAGGACTTCCGTTTTCTACCGCCTAAGGGAGCGGAGGGCGGAATGGGCGGCGAAACGGAGGCGTTCACGCCGAATATCATTGCGCCGGAAGTCGCAGACGCGAGGGCGCGGGATGCTGATCATGTTCGTGGTGGCGAAGCTGAAGCCTGGAATTTCCATCGAGAAAGCGCGCGCGGAACTCCAGACCATTCAGGCCCGCATAGCGCGCGAGAACCCGGCGTTGCGGGGCTTCTACGGCGCCGCCGAGCTGCGCGTGGTTCCCTTACAGGAAAAACTGGTGGGCGGCAGCCGCCGCGCGCTGCTCATTCTGCTCGCCGCGGTTGCGTTCGTGTTGCTGATCGCTTGCGCCAATCTCGGTAATCTGCTGCTGGCGCGCGCTACCGCGCGGCGGCGGGAGATCGCCATTCGCGCAGCCATCGGCGCGGGACGCAAGCGGCTGCTGCGGCAGTTTCTGGTGGAAGGGCTGACGCTGGCGCTGCTGGGTGGCGCCGCCGGACTGACGCTCGCGCGGGCGGCGGACGCCCTGCTGGCGCGGCTCAACCCCGCAGCCGTTCCACGCCTCGGCGAACTCGGGATCGATTGGCGCGTGCTGCTGTTTACCTTTGCCATCTCGCTTCTGGCGGGCGCCGTTTTCGGGTTGGCTCCGGTTCTCTCGCTGCCCACTGGCGCGTTGTATTCGGCGCTGAAGGAGGGCGGCCGCGGTTCCTCCGCGGGAGCCGAGCTGCGATTGCGGCGGATGCTGGTGGCCGCGGAATTGGCTTTGGCGCTGGTACTGCTCATCGGCGCCGGTCTGATGGTGAAGAGTTTCTTCCGCATGTATGCCCACCCGGCGAGCTTCGAGCCGGAAAAGATCGGTCTCATGAAGGTATGGCTCGCGGGGCCGTCGTATCGCGAGCAGCCGGCCGAGATGGCGTACGCGCGGCGGCTGATCGAGCGGGTCTCACAGATTCCAGGCGTTCAGGCGATGGC
This sequence comes from Bryobacterales bacterium, assembly GCA_963838885.1. GTDB lineage: Bacteria > Acidobacteriota > Terriglobia > Bryobacterales > Bryobacteraceae > JAICMB01. The sequence continues at coordinate 29,780 of CAWITB010000036.1, forward strand.
GCTCACGAGCGCGTCCGGCAGCGGCGGCGTCGATCTGGAGGGGCCGCCGCGCTTCCCTCCGGGGCAGGCGCCCCAGGTGTTCTTCCTCGCCGCGTCCTCGGGTTACCCCCGGGTAGCCGGCATTCCCCTTGTGAAGGGCCGCTGGACAACCGACGATGAGCCGGCGCCCGCGGTCATGGTCAACGAAACATTCGTGCGGCGCGTTTTCGGACGCGGCGACCCGCTCGGCAAACGACTGCGCGTATACGGCGCGCTTGCCTCCATCGTGGGGGTAGCCGGGGATCTGAAATTCTCGCGGCTGGATGCCGATCCCGATCCCGAAGTTCTGATCCCTTACAAGCAGATTGCCGTTTTTCGAAGATTCGATGTACTCGTCAAAACATCGAGGTCGCCGGCCTCCATCCTTCCGGAGGTTCGCAAGGTAGTGCAGCGGCTCGATCCCACGCAGCCTCCTTACGGCATCACGACTTTGGAAGGCGCTCTCGCCGAATCCATCGCGCCGCGCCGTTTCAACCTTCTCCTGCTCGGGACGTTTGCGGCCAGCGCCATGCTTCTGGCGCTGATCGGCATATATGGCGTGATGTCTTATGCCGTGACGCAGCGTACGCATGAGATCGGCGTGCGGATGGCGTTAGGCGCGCGCCGCGGAGAGATTGTGAGCATGGTGGTACGCCAGGGGATGGCTGTTGCGCTCACGGGAATCGCCGCCGGGATCGCCGCCGCCCTCGGGCTCACACGCTTGATCGCAACACTTCTGTTTGACGTAAAACCAAATGATCCTTTGACCTTCGTCGCGGTTGCGATCGCTTTGAGCGCTGCCGCTTTCGTGGCGTGTTGGGCGCCAGCGCTCAAAGCGGCACGGGTGGATCCAGTGGTAGCGCTTCGCTATGAATAGTCACCCGGCGTCGCGCACGCCTGACGAAGAGGGGGAGCCAAAATAAAGAGCACAGCTCAGGGCGGGAGAAGTGCGCCGGGGTACGCGCAGCCGCAAATTGCGCAGCAGTGCGCCTCTTGGAATTTGCAGGTTTCCACGCTTCTACGGCCGCTACGATGGCCTGGGGTTGAACGTATACGGCATCGCGGATGGAGAAGGCGGGGGGCGTCCAGTTCGCAGCCAAGAAGACGGGGTATCTCGCTAACTGAGAGAGCGAGTATTCGGGATGTATTTCCGGGGCGTATCTGAATAGTACGCTTGATCAGATCAGGGAATCCAAATGGTTCATTGCAGAGGCTGTCTTCCGCGCCAGTATTCAAGGCCAAGGGCGAATGCGTCGTCTGGAGTTTTAGCCGCCTCATCGAGGTCAAGGAGATGGTTGATCAGCGATTCGAACCTGGGGCCGAGATAAAGAGCACAATGGGTGCAGGGTGAATCCATTTGCGCCGGCGCTACGCCGCGAGTGAACGAAGCGCCCAGTGAGCGGCTTCGCTGACCACGTGTATCGCTCGAGGCTGCTAATTTCTCCAGCGCGGGGCGAAACTTCGCATCGCCGGCGTTGCCCATTGCAATGGCGACGTTTCTCAGGAAACCAGTGTACTTGGCGCGCTTCACGGGGCTATCGCGGAACATGGCGCGGAAGTCGTCCTCGGTTAGCGCGGCGAGTTTTTCTAGCGGGGGCGCGAAATGGCGCGGAGCGAAGGCCGGCTTCGGATGCCTACGGGCGCGCGGCGGTTCCAGGGGCAGACGTCCTGGCAGATGTCGCATCCGAAGACGTCTCCTATATCGGGCCGGGGCGGCTTGCGCGCCGCCCTCCTCATTATCTTTTCGTTATTGCGAACCAGCATCTCGCATATTCCGCAGAGCGTGGGTGATTACCCGGTTTTCGAGTACCTCGTACGCGAAGAGGGAGAGGTTCGCCACTACTCTTTGCAAACTCCTCCCGGATTCGCCTCGGGTATCAGGGGCTGTGTGCCTACCGGAAAGAGGAATGTCGCGTAAACTTCAGACACGACGCCGGTCAGATTGGCAGCGTTGTGAATCTCGCCCGCCTTCTCAAAGAACACCGAACCGGCTGGGTGAACCGTCACGCAGCCATTGCTATGAGTCTCGGTAAGAGCGCCGCTTTTCACCACTACGACCACGGGGCCCGGATGCATGTGCCATCCTGTTTCGCCGCCGGGCTGAAACACCAGCAGGCTCTGCAGTACATTGCCCGGCAAGTCCACGTGCAGGTTGACAGTGTTGTGCGCGTCGTCGACGCCTTCCGCGAGCGCGATGATTTGCAGCGGGGCGCCTGGCCGCGCGCGGCGTAAGAGCCGATTATGCCCAATGCGAGCGCGGCGACTGATGCCGCGCCGCCAACTCTCAATAGACGCCGCCGGGAAAGTTCCTTGATCGTGTTCACTGTTTTGAACAGGGTTGTCATTTGTCTTCTCCTTTTGTGTGCTCGGGCTCAATGGACCTGATTGGTTGAATCTGCCCAAACCCAGCCCGGCGTCCGTCCTATAATCGGTAGACAGGCCGTACATCCGGGCGTGCTCCGAACTTAACATCCGCCCTGGAAGCGAGTAACGAAGGAAAACCAAAGAAAAGCCAAAGATGTTTTTCAGAATTTGTTGGGCCCGGCGCCGCCAATAAGGTGGGGAAACCGGGCCGGGCAGGAAGCGATCAATGGGCCACGCCGAGCCGAAGAGCCAACCGAAATACCGCTTCGCCGATTTCACTTTGGACGCCGGGCGGGGAGCGGTACTCAACGCCGGCCGTGAGGTGAAGCTGCGCCCAAAGGTTTACGAAGCGCTCCTTTATATTCTGGAGAACCGCGGCCGGCTCATCGGCAAGGAAGAACTGATTCGCGCGCTGTGGCCGGATGCGTTCGTAACCGAGGACTCACTGGTGCAGTGCATGGTGGAGTTGCGTCGCGCTCTGGGCGATCGGGCGCAGGAGATCGTGCGAACCGTGCCGCGCCGCGGATACTTATTCACGGCGGCGGTGACGACGGAGGACAGCGGCGCGGGCGGCGCGGCCCGGATCGCGCCGGCGCTCTGGAACAAACGGGCCGCACGCTTCAAAGCGTAAAGGACAGGCTCCTGGTTGCGCAGCGCGTGCCCGGACGCTATTACCTTCCGCTCCCGCGGACGCCGCTGATCGGACGCGAGCGGGAACTCCGGGCGGTCAGCCATCTCCTGCTCGCTCCGGCTATCCGGCTGCTTACGTTGACCGGCGCAGGAGGATCCGGCAAGACGAGACTCGGCCTGCAGGTGGCGAGCGAGCTTCTAGACCAGTTTGAATCGCGAGTTTACTTTGTAGCGCTGGCCTCCATCACCGATCCGGCCATGGTCCCCACGGCGATTGCGGAATCCGTCGGCATCCCCCTGACGGGCGGCCGGCCCGTTCTGGATTTGCTGAAAGATTATTTGCGCGAGGCGGACTGTTCGCCAGTGCTATTGCTGCTGGATAATTTTGAGCACATCATGGCTGCTTCTTCGCTCGTAATGGAGCTTCTGGAATCGTCCGCGACGCTGAAGGTCCTGGTGACCAGCCGGGCTGCACTGCGCATGTACGGCGAGCACGAATTTCCAGTGCCGCCCCTGCCGCTGCCGGACTCACGAGAGATGCATTCGCTCGAGGCGCTGCTGGGGAATCCCGCCGTCGCGTTATTTTTCCAGCGGGCGGCGGCGGTCAAACCGGATTTCACCATCACCGCGGAGAATGCGCGCACCGTAGCCGCAATCTGCGCGAGAGTCGACGGCCTGCCGCTGGCCATTGAACTTGCCGCGGCGCGCGTCAAAATGCTCTCTCCCAGCGCCATGTTGGCGCGGCTCGAAAGCCGGCTCCAGCTTTTGACCGCCGGCCCGCGCGATGCCCCGGAGCGGCAACAGACGCTCCGGAAAACGATCGACTGGAGCTACGGCCTGTTGAACGAATCCGAACAGAAGCTGCTTCGCAGGCTGGGAGTGTTTCTAGGAGGCTGCACGCTGGAAGCCGCGGAAGCGGTATGCAACACGCGCAAGGATGTGGGGGCGGAAATCTTCGACGTGATGTCCTCGCTGGTTGACAAGAGCTTGGTCCAGCAGACGATCAAGTTAACGACGAACCGCGCTTCGGGATGCTCGAGACCATTCGGGAGTACTGCCTGGAGCGGCTCGAGGACAGCGGCGAGGAACAGGCCACGCGGCGCGCTCATAGCGCCTATTGTCTGGTGCTGGCGGAGGAAGGAAATCCGGACCTGATGGAGACGGAGCGCGCCGCATGGCTGGCGCGGTGCGATGTCGAGCACGACAATTTTCGCGCGGCGCTCGACTGGTTGTTTCAAACCGCGGATGTGGAGTGGAGCTTCCGGCTTTGCGTAGCCCTGTTTTGTTTCTGGGAAATGCGGGAACATCTGGCGGAAGGACGGGCCCGGCTGGAGTCCGTGGTGCGCCTGGGCGGACCGGAGTACGCCAAGCATCGGGCCAAGGTGTTCGTGTACCTTTCCACTTTCGCGACGGTGCAGGGCGATTTTCCAGCGGCTACGCATTTTATCGAACAGAGTCTCTCGATTTCCCAGAGCTTGGGCGATCCGTGGGGGATTGCGGTTTCGATGAACGCGCGGGCGATTATAGCATGGGATCGGGGAGACTACGGCGCAGCGCAGAGCCATTTTGACGAGAGCTTGGCGTGTTGGCGCGCTCTAGGCGACAGGGTGGCGGTGGCGCGCTGCATGCATACGCTGGGCAATTTTCTCAGGGTTCGCGGCGATTATGGGCGGGCTCGCGCGGCGCTCGAAGAAGCGGGGCGGATTTTTGAAGAACTGGGCGACCGCAGCGGCGCCGCGTGGTCTCTCAACCAGCTTGGCGACATCGCGCGCGAGGAGGGTGAAGCGGCGGTGGCTCGCAATCTATATCAACGCGCCCTTGCGGCTTTCCGCGAAACCGGCGACGGCTGGGGCATTGCCCGATCGCTCACCGATCTGGCTCAGATCGCGTGCGAGGAGCGAGACCATGCGACGGCCCACGCGGCCTATCGCGAGGCGCTGGGGCTCTTCGTGAGGTTGGGGCACAAGCGCGGCATCGCGCGAGCTCTGGAAGGGTTCGCTTGTTCGGCGTTAGCTCAAGGCGATTCCGTGCGCGCCTTGGCCATCGGAGCGGCCGCGGCGCATTTGCGCCAATGGATCGGGGCGCCTCTGATGGCGGCCGAACAGTCGAAACTTGACGAGAAGCTGCGGCCGGCCTGGATGTCGCTCACTGAAGAGGAATCCAGAACCGCTTACGCGCGAGGCTGGGCCATAAGCTTGGATAACGCGATTCAATATGCTCTCGAAGAGTCGGGCTCCGCTACGTCAAGTTAGTTGGGTCAATTAAGCGGCGCACCGCGGAAACGCGATTGGCGGGGATGCCGGATTTACGTGCGTGCTCCCGGATGCTCTGCTCGTCCGGCGCCAGGTAAACGCAATAGACCTTGTCTTCCGTGACATAACTGTGCAGCCATTGAATCTGCGGTCCCATCTCATTCAGGGTCTGCAAAGATTGCAGAGCCATCTCCCGGATTTGCGCCTCGGAAAGCGAGCCCGCGCCCGGAACCTCGCGTTCAATCACGAATTGCGGCATGATCGGACCAGTTTACACCAGCAGGCCGGCGGAAGGCCGCGCCATCGGATCTAGCGCGAGCGAAGCGCCCAATGAGCGGCTTCGCTGACCACTGTATCTTTCAAGGCCGCTAATTTCTCCAGCGCGGGGCGGAACTTCGCATCCCCGGCGTTGCCCATTGCAATGGCGACATTTCTGAGGAAACCGGTGTACTTGGCGCGCTTCACGGGGCTGCCGCGGAACATGGCGCGGAATTCATCCTCGGTTAGCGCGGCGAGTTTTTCTAGCGGGGGCGCGAACTGGCGCGGAGCGAAGGCCGGATCGGATGCCACGGGCGCATGGCGGTTCCAGGGGCAAACGCCCTGACAGATGTCGCAACCGAAGACTTGCCGGCCGATGCCGGGGGCGCAGCTCCTTCGGGAATTGTGCCGCGCAGCTCGATAGTGAGATACGAAACACACTTCCGTGGCGTCGAGCTGATAGGGAAGCAGGAAAGGCGTGGGTGGGGTAAGCGTCGAGGCAGCGCGTACAGGAGCCGCAGCGGTCCGGGCCGGCGTA
>CAWITB010000037.1:0-131090 GCA_963838885.1 Bryobacterales bacterium
CCTCGCGGAGTGGGGGCGCCCAGGCGTGCTGTTCGGCTTTACGGTGCCATATTGAGTTTCGATATCGAATGACAATATCGTAGGTTGTGCCGAAAAACGCTGACCTGTTGCAGGGAACTCTCGACTTGCTAATTCTGCGAGCGCTGGAACTGCGCCCGCTGCATGGCGTCGGCATCGCAGACAGAATCGAGCAGGTTACCACGGGCGTCTTCGTGATAGGGCCTGGCTCTCTTTCTCCCGCTCTTCACCGCTTAGCCGAAAAGGGATGGATTGAGGGCGAGTGGACACAACTAAGCAATGGCCACCGCGCCAAGTTTTACACGTTGTCGCAAGCCGGACGATCTCAACTGGCGAAAGAGAAGCGAGCTTGGCAGAGAGTATGGACGGCCGTGGATCAAGTCCTTACCGAGGAGGGATGAAGCCGTGTTTTGGCCGCGCAAAGGGCAACAAACATTTTCCGCCGGTTTCTACATTGGAGGCGAGAAGAAAACGATATCGATGAAACCAGTTCGTGCTTACTTCGAAATTTCTGTGGCGCGAGAAATGAAAAAGGGCCTCTCGTGTAAAGCTGCCGAGCGACTCGTCCAAATTCGGTTTGAAGGCACCGAACAGGTTAAATACTCTGTCAGACAGACCTGGGGAGGTGCTAGTATTTACGGATTATTCCAGGATGTTCTCTACGCATCGAGGACCCGTACGCGCGGACCGCAGCACTCATCTGTTGCGCGAATCGATGATCTCGCTTGAGACCAAGCTCGCTCCGGCGCAATTCGCCATAATATACCGCTCCAAATTCATCAACCTAAACAGAGTTCTGGAACTGGTCAGCGTGGATAACGGTGAATCGTTGTAAAGCTTCGTGACGGGTCCCAACGTCGTTGTAGCCGGACGTACTCACATCGGCTTAAAACATGGCTCGGGTAAGTTACCGTCTGTAGGTCCCGCGGCTCGAGCCGGGTGAATGCGACGCGAGGTTGACGGAACGAGAAGGCGGACTGTTCGGACCAACGTTGGAGACATCACTTTGTGAAGACAAAAAGAACCATCGTCTCTTCGATGCTACTTCTCGCCTATGTTGCGTACCCATGCCACGCTCAAGGTCATCAGCAAAAGGATGTGGCCATTCGAATCGGGGAACTCATGCAGGCGCGCTCAACAGCCGGAACCTTCAACGGAACGGTACTGGTAGCGCGCAATGGTCGTGTGATCTATCAGGCAGCATTCGGATTCGCAAACCTTGAATGGAATGTTGCTAATGACCTCCGAACAAAATTTGAAATCGGATCGATGACGAAGCAGTTCACGGCGCTTCTGACTCTACAATCTGTCCACGAAGGAAAGATCAGCCTTGCAGGACACATTTCTGATTACCTTCCCTACTATCGGCAGGACACGGGAACGCGTGTGACGATCGCGGAGCTGCTTGATCATACGTCGGGCATTCCAAATTTCCTCTCGCTTCCAGGGTTCCTGACCGGCCCCGAAAGCCGGATGCGCCATACGGTGCAGGAGTTCGCGACCCGCTTCTGCAGCGGTGATCTGCAGTTCGCGCCAGGGACTCGATTCGAATACAGTAATTCAGGATATTTCCTTCTCGGCGCGATTTTGGAGCAGGTGTCGGGGAGTTACCTTTGAAGAACTCCTCCAACACCGCATCCTTCAGCCATTAGGCATGAGGGATTCTGGATATACTCACCTGGAAGTAATCCTTCCTCGACGGGCAGCAGGTTACGAGCGTACGCTCGGTGGTTATAACAATGCGCGCTTCTACGATATGTCAATTCCCTTCGCTGCCGGGGCGATGTATTCGACGGTTGGCGACCTTCTCCTATGGGACCAAGCTCTCTATACCGATCGTCTGTTTCCAGAGTCCCTGAGGGACCTTATGTTTCGGCCCAATCTTGAGGACTATGGCTTCGGGTGGGCGTTCCTGATTCCAGGGCCGGGCGCGCCATACGCCGGAGAGTCGATTCCGATGCACGGCGGCGCGATTTTTGGATTCAGATCCGTTATTCAACGCATTCCAAAGCATAAGGAACTCATTGTGCTGTTGGATAACACCGACAATCCCAAACTCTTGGAGATCGCGCGTGATATCAGGGCGGAGTTAGCGGCTGATCCTGGGGTAAAGACGCCTTAACGACGCCCAAGGTGGGGATGGGTCGACCGTGTCCCTTTTTCCATTTAGTTTATCCTGCTCAGCGCGGCAGTGACGCGAAGGGCTGCTTGCATGAATAATCTATTTTGTGACGACATATGGTCCGGTTCCGCTATTTTACTATGTTTGACACAGCCCACGCTCATTCATATTTCCGCCATGCAGTGTTTCTGTCTTCCAACCGGGACACGTCACATCTTCCCTGTTTCGCAAACCATTCTTCGAACCCGGATACTTGCACTAATCCTAGCCGTAAGTTCCCTCACGACTGGCGTGCCTTCGGCCTTCAGGCAGCACGCAAATCCTCTGGTCGCTTAGCTCTTGTGATCACCTTTATATAGGCCGTGTAAGTCGATTCAACGGCCATGCAATCGGCGGATCGCCACCATCACGTCGATTGAGTGAAAGGCCCAGAAGGCGGCCCCAATCAGAAGCAGTTACGTCACCAGCATTACGATCCCTTTAATCATAACGTTTGACCTCAGTTCCACGTCAATGCCTCGCGGACTGTTACTTGCGAGGCGCGCATCGCAGGCACAACGCTCGCGAGTACAGCAATGCAGGTGGAGACGGCCAGCCATAGGCCCAAGCCCATGGACTCAAATTCGAAATCCAAGCTGGTTCGTAACATCGCAGCAACCAGCGCGTTGCCAAGACTCTCGCTGATAGGCCAAGCCAGTAGAGCCGCCAATGCCCAACTGACCACGCCGGTCACGATGCTCTCCGCCATCACCGTTAAGGAAACCATCCTCGGCGTCGCGCCGATGGCCCGAAGAATTCCGAGCTCCCGACGCTCCTTTCCCGTAGGGATTTTTCCTCCCCTACAACATGCCGGTTTTATCCCGGCACACCCCCGAACGTGACTCGAACCTACGACCGGCAGGTTAGCTGCGCGCAGGCAACCCGATTGTTTCCAATGCGGGTATCGCCACATACGCCATCTCATCGATCACAATCAGTTCGTAGTGCAACCAGCGATTCGTGACCCGATTTAACTCACTCTGGTTCTTCGCTTCGAATGCGTGCAAAAATACGACATGTCCCACAAGACCCAGACGACCGCACTGCCGATCGGCATATGGTCTTCGGCCGGAATCTTCGGAGGGTTCTCAGTGCTGCTTTGGCTGACGATCAGAGTCGTGATTCCACAACTGCATGCCACTTTCTATATTCTCCCGATCATCGACTGGTACCTGGGCGGAACGGTATTTGTATTATTGCCCATTCTGGTTTTTGGGGTTGCGGAAGCGTGGCGGGAGTTACCTCGACGCAATTTGAGAGAACTATCCCGACGCCTGAGAATCAGCAGCATGAAAGGACGTGACATTGTCTGGTCGATTTGCGGGCTTCTCGTCATAGCTCTCGCATCGACTCTTATTTTGCTGCTAGCACGTTACTTCGATCCAGACTTCCGCGCGTCGCCTGACTTCCTGCGGCAGCCGCCAGGCTGGCACGCGTGGGTATTTGCAGCATGGATTCCCCTTTTCATAAGCAACATCCTAGGCGAGGAGTTGTGTTGGCGTGGTTATGTTCTACCCCGACAGGAGGCCGCCTGGGGACGTATGGGATGGTTGCCGAACGGGGCGATGTGGTGTCTGTTCCACTGGAGTTTCGGTTGGCAGGTTATGATACTCCTGCTGCCGATTGCTTTGCTCCTGCCCTGGATTGTACAGAGGCGACGAAACACATCCATAGGAATCATCATTCACGCGGCTTTCAACGCCGCTGGTTTTATAGTCGCTATCAGCGGGCGCGATAATCTTTGACTTCTTAACAGAAATATACAGAGTGTGCCTATTAACAGACGGTTCCGGCTGGAAATGCAAGGTCCGGGAAAAGGGCACCTGAATTACTGGGTGACCCGGTTTCCGGTGGTCCTCAGTGTTCGTCTGGACCGACCCCGGCGACGCGCTCGGAGATAACACAGTAAAAATCGACCGCGTGTCGCCGCTCTCGTATGCCACGCCTGCGGATCTTCACCGCACTTCTCGCATGGGTTGCCCACTTCCCGCGATCGCCCAACGATAACCTCGGTTCTTCGGTCTTGAGCCCACCAGGCCTCAAAAAGATCGATTCCGGTGGTGTTGTCGCTCTCGATGGTCTGGACCAGGCTGGGTTCCGGAGCCTTTGCCCCAGACCTGGCGGTTTCCGCAGGAAGCGCTTGAGATCGTCGAATATCGCATCTGGAGATACGTCCTTGTTTAGAGAGGTCAAAACCCAAAGGCTTGATCTACGAGGGAGCGCGTAGGAATTCGAGCCACCGCTTTTCGTATCTATGGCCGACTGCTCCCGATCAAGCGGAAGTTTTGTCTAAGCTTTTGGGAGCGTCAGGCAGCCTGAAGCCCACCTGCATCTGCTGCACTGAGCGTGATGGTTCCTCCGGATAGCTCGGTTAGATCGCGGACAATCGCAAGTCCAAGGCCGGAACCCGAAGCGGTCCGTCCGCGCGAACGCCGCGTTGCAGCACCTTTTCACGATCTAACGGTAGCAGTCCGGGACGGTCAGCGTCGATGGTTAAGATAACTCTGTCGTTGAGCTCCGATGATCCGATAGCAATTCGTGCCTTAGCCCATTTGTACGCGTTATCGAGCAGATTTCCGAGCATCTCCTCGAAATCTTCCCGCTGAGTGCAGCGTGATCGATGCCGTAATTCCTTCGGGCAACGAACCCGATCCGGCGAAGCTGCCTCGATATCATGATGTTGCTGATCGGCGGCCAGGAGCGCGGCGAGAAGGAATTTGAACCGCTGTTCCGTGCCGCTGGCTTCCGACGACCTGGGCGCGCAAACGTCGGCCACGAAACACGCCGAGCCTGAGAATGTTGGCTTGTGGGTCGTATCCAAGGCCCCTTTTAATGCCGCCTCTTTGCATCGATGTCCTCCTCCCAGCACTGTTCAAGGCTTGCGATAGAATGTCACAGAGCCGCGCGCGAGGTTGGCGTGCGCACTTACCCCCCCACCGCGCACTCTAGAGTTGGATTCAGTAAGGTCGCGCCTGGCGACCGTTTGGCTTGGCGGAGCCGCGCTCGTGCTCATTATTCTCGTGATCCAGTCGTTGCTCGGTCGCTATGGTGAGAAGGTTCAGGAGGTATGGAGCTGGCTTCGTCCAACGCTGATGCCCACCTTGGGCATGATCGTGACCGTACTAGGATATACGGCGCTGGACCCCTCAACGTCTGCGTCGGTGGTCCGACGAGATTTCTTCAGGCTTGCGTTCTCGCTCTCGTGCCTTTATTTGGGATTAATTCTTCTAACCATTTTGCTGCAGCCGCTGGCGGGAGCGGATACTGGGAAAGCAATCGAGATGATGAGGACTTCTAATCTCTGGCTTGGGCCCGTTCAGGGGCTTGTCGCGTCGGCTCTCGGTGTACTGTTTGTATCTAAACGATCGAGCAAAGCTGATGAGGGATCAAAATGAAGGCCGCGTCCGACGTTTGCAGACTTGGGTTTTATTCCGCCGCCCGGGCAGGGGTGCGTCCGGATCAAGCAGCGCGGCAAGCTCACGTCCGAGCGCTGCGGAAGCCAGCAAGGCCTGCTTGGATGCGTCGGCCTTGCAGCCGTTCCAGTTCGTCCATTGATTGTCCAGCCGTGCCCGGTCCGGTGCTGCCTTGCGGATACTCGGGATCGATGATCTGGTACGACAAGGCGGGTGCATAACGACAATCGAGGAGCTCCTGTAGAGACCACGGCTCGGGATCGGGCGCATCATCACCGATCATGCCCGCAGCGCGAAGCATTGCTGTGTTCCGGCGCTCCCGAACGGAGAATCCATCACTTTGATTCAGGCTTAATGCTCCAGAATGGATCAGGACGTGCTGGATAATTTGCGGAAATCGACGGCCACCCCTAGGGCACGAGAGCTGGAATGGCAAGTTCTTTCGCCCTTCGATAGCGCAATTCCGGGAAGGAACCCACAAGATGTGTCGCTTTGTATTGCCTGCGATCACTATCTCTTTAACGTTCGCTGCTGCACAGACCGTAGTCCCGCCGTATCTTCTTCCGCAGCCGACAGGCCGTTACCCCGTCGGCAGAATCCGCCTGCACTGGATAGACCGAGAGCATAGAGAAACACTCGCGGGGGGAACTGCGCAACCAAGGGAATTGAACCTGGAGATCTGGTACCCGTCGAAAAACGGCCATGGCACCCAGGTGGGCGCCCTATATACCGGATATCACAGCTATCAAGACCCGTTTGGGAGGAAGGTATTCAAGGACGAGTTCGACAGTGCTGCTGCTCTGGTCGAGTCGGAAGCGATCAAGACCCATTCTTCCACGAACGCGCCTGTAGCCGGCTCGTCGAAGAGGTTTCCGGTACTGATCTTCTCCCATGGCCTAGGCGTACCGCCCGAAGGCTACACCTCGCAACTGCAAGACCTGGCAAGCCATGGCTTCGTCGTCGTCGGGATTGAGCATACTTACGATGCGTTCGTTTCAGTGTTCCCGGACGGCCGGGTTATTGATTACGAGGACGAGCAATGGGATAAGCAAAAAACACCCGCGGAGCACGCTGCGTATACGAAGGCCAGAGTTGATGTTTGGACCTCGGACATTGTCTTTGTTCTCAACCAGCTCTTCGCAGTGAACGACGTACTCGCGGGTACACTTCTTTCAGGTCATCTCGACATCCACCGCCTGGGAGTGTTCGGTCACTCGATGGGTGGATTGGCCGCCATTGCCGCGTGTCAAAAAGATCGCCGCATCGGAGCGTGCCTTGATGAAGACAGTCTTATCTACGGAACGCCCTTCACGCACCCGGAAGGAGCGATTGATCAGCCCTATATGGTTTTTCTAACCGCATTCAACTTCTCGCCCTCCAGGACTGATGCCCAGCTTGCGCGTGCTGGATTTGACCGCGCCACTTTCGATGGCAACGTAAAAAGATCACAGGAAGAACTGAAGGTTTCTCTCAGGTCGAAGTCCGGCGCAGCCACGCTGGCCGTGCTGCGCGATGCATCTATCGAGCATATGGGTTTCTCCGGATTTCAAGATCCTCCAGTCAGGAGATAACGCTGAATATGCGAAGTCTGTAGAGGCACTCCAGAACGTTCGCAAGGTCGTCGAAGCCTTTTTCGACGCGAGTCTCCTGAAGCATCCAGAAGAACTCAAGACACTCAGGGGGGCGGATTCGCCGGTCAGCGTTATTCCGGCCCGTTGATCGGTTCCAACGAACGGCTGAACTTGTACGGCTGAGGTTACGTACCTCTCTAGAATTGGCCCAAGTGAGATCCCGTCGGAAAACCGCATCCCCGCGGCGGGCATCGATTCCGCCATCCCAGAGCCAGTCAATCCGCACGTTTATCTCGCTGTCGTAGATCTTCTGGAGCTCGGCGGCGAAGTCCATACTTCTAGCCAGTTTATGTAGGGTGGATACCAGCGTTTCAGGCGCGGCCAGAATAAGAACGCAAGGGGCGGCGAGAAGCCTTGGGCGCTCCTCGCCGTTGTCTAGGCGGATTCTATGCGACGGGCGGAAGCGCTTCCATGGTGGCGAGCGCTTTCCTCATGTCGGCAATCGCCGCGCGCCGAAAATCCATAATCTCTGCGGCGGTAGGGACGTTTCACGCAGCGCAGAAGCTGAAACGCGAATGGATCGGTATTGACATCACGCACCTTGCGATTTCCCTGATCGAGAAGCGCCTTAATGACGCATTCCCCGGCATTCAGTACGAGGTCCACGGGACTCCAAAGGACACGGAAGGCGCAAGGGCGCTGGCCGAAAAGGACAAATATCAATTCCAGTGGTGGGCCGTTTCGCTAGTGAACGCGGTTCCTTACGGCGGACATAAAAGGGTGCGGACTCCGGGATTGACGGCCTGATCTATTTCAAGCCCGAAGGCAAGATCACCGAGAAGGCTATCGTCTCGGTGAAGGGCGGCGACAACGTCAACGTGGCAATGGTGCGTGACCTCGCGCATGTCGTGGACCGCGAGAAGGCGAAAATCGGCGTATTTATCACGCTTGCGAATTCCACAGGGCCGATGCGAACGGAAGCCGTGAAAGCCGGGTTCTACGAAACGCTGTACGGCAAATATCCCAAGATTCAGATCCTCACGATTGCGGAATTGTTCGCGGGGAAGCAACCGAACGTCCCACTCGTCGATGCGGCATCGTTCAAGAAAGCGGCGCGCGAAACCAGCGGGGACCAGAATAAACTGCCGTTTTGAGGGGGGACTTTATGGCATACCAGATTGTTGAGCTTCATAACGGTCGAATAGAGGTACGATGCGCGCCAGGCGATATCGTACACATCACTTTTGATGGCCGTAATGATACTTGGACAGTTGATGAAGATCCCCACCATATTTCCTCCCGAACCAAAGGGGAGGCCCTCGACCGAGCTCGAATGATTGGGCGTGACCCGGATTTTAGCTGAGAAAGTGTTTGCCCGGATGGCGCGCTCAAGCCTCACTGAACCGTTGCCTGGTCGCGGAAGCTCGCGCCGCGACCAACTCCTCTCTACTCGCGACATTGGGCACGCTCGAAAGCACGGAAGCGGGCCGTCTCTTCGCCCGCCGCATAGCGCAGGAGCGGAGGGGAGAGCAATGAGCACCCCGCGCGGACTCCACGAATTTCGTCCGACGGCGCGGGACGGTGCAGCGGGCCGCAAGCAAGCTCTTTGAGCGACCTGGCCCACTTTTTTTGTCTCGGTATTGTACGTCAGCCCTGCCTGTCGTTACATCGGCTTTACCACCATGGAGATATGCCCAAGAAAAACTGCCTCCGTCGGGCACACAGCATTAACAGCATGATCGCTTTTGACAATCCACTTGGGGAGGCACTCGTTTTGAATGACAAACTCTCCTGATCCGTTAGTTATCGCTGAGTCGCTCAAAATGCCCGAATCGTTTTCACGTTCACCCCGGAATCCTTTTCGCGTTGCCCCGGAATCCGCATATGTTGCAGATGCTCGTTTTCCTCCGGCAATGCCAATACGAGCCTCTCCAATCGGGGTAAGCCCTCGGCGCGCCGCGACTCGAATCGGAATCCTTTAGCTGACAATCGGGTCGGCCGCGGCCTCTTCCATTCCATAAGCCGCGCGTATTTTCAGAGCTTCGGCAACGGCCTGCGAATCCTCGTTGGCGTCGATCTCAACAATCTTCCCCCAACGCATTTTGATGACGTGGACACCGTGGTTGTGATACGTCGAGCCGTCGGGAAGCGAATCCGTGTTGGTCCAACGCACGATTATCGTGATGTTGTGCGGCAGACCCTTCACCCAGACGTCATGAACGGTCAGCTTCATATCCGGCCCGAGACGCGCGAGTCTTTTCAGCCACCGGCCGAGCGCTTCCCGGTCGTGCCGCTCACCACCCAGAGCGTGCGTTCTACCGAAACGATGGTGCAGGTTTGGGACACAGTCTTTCAGTAACGAATCGCAATCCCGCTGATTGACCCGCTCGAAGTTCTTCCTAGCGATCCGCTTCACAATGGCCGTACATGTCTGCCCTCCAGATGTTCGTCCCGTTTTCCGGGCTGCTGATGCAAGTATCGACCACAATGCGTATGCACTGGCGAAGGCCAATCATGGCGCGCCGGGTGTCGATGGGCGAGAACGTCCCGGTCGGCCAGGTAAAAGTATGCGCTTCCTTCGTCCGGCTTTCCAAAGTCTCCAGATGGTCTGGAAGGCCGTGTACGTCTTCCCTGTCCCCCGTCGGGTCCAACACTCAACGTCATATCGATGACGAGCAGCCGCACGCGAGTTCCCGATTGTTGATCAGGAATGAACCGGGCTGCCGACCGGTTTCCGGTCGAACCGCCGGACCGGTCCCTGCCGCCCAAAGAAAAGGTCAGTCAGGAACAACAGCACCTTTTCATCGCGCCTGTGCGCGAGCTCCACCGGATACTTGTAGAAGGCGTCAGACCGCAACTTTGCGCCACCCCTCGCCGGGTTCGCCATGTGGCTGAGCCTGGGAGAGCGGCATATACGTGCCGCGCCGGTTCGTTTGAGGCGCCGTATGCGGCTCAGAGCTATCGCGGCGAGATTCGAATGGCATCAGCGTTAAACTACGGACATATGGAGTGGCGGAGATGACGAAGGAATGTACCCAAGCGGCACCCGTTGCAGAAACCGAGTTGGCCCAGACGGTCAAAGCTATGAGGCCGATGGTGCCGGCCAAAAACTTCGCGACCAGCCGACGTCTTTATGAAGTGCTGGGCTTTCGTCCGGAAGTACTGGCTGAGGGCCTGGTTGAGATGCACTTGGACAGATACTCTTTTATTCTCCAGGATTACTATGTGGAGCAGTGGGCCAACAATCTCGTATTTCACATGCGTGCCTCGGACGTGAATCTGTGGTGGAATCGCATCGTTTCGCTGAAGTTGGCGGAACGCTACGCTATAACAGCGAAAGAGCCGCATCCGGAAAGTTGGGGAATGGTTGCCAGTATAATTGATCCATCTGGCGTGCTCTGGAGAATTGCCGGGTCTCCTCCGACCAATCCCGCGATGCGTTCGGCAGATTGACGATTTGTGGGCGCGGCGGGTCAGGCCTATAGCCCGAATGCGATAATGCTGGAGCCGGACGCCACTGCAATGTACTGCTTTCCGTTGAAAGAGTAGGTGATCGGCGGAGCCGATATAGCCGCGCCGGTCTGAAATTTCCAAAGTACCTTTCCGCTCGTCGCATCAAAAGCGATTAGATATCCGTATGTGTCACCTGTAAACACCAATCCTCCGGCGGCGGCCAGCGCCCCCGCCGATGGCGCATGCAGCATCTCGAAACGCCATTTCGTTTCTCCGGTTGCAGGATCCACGGCGATAAAAGAGCCCGCAGCCGGATCTTTTTCCACATCATCCACGGTGCTGAGCTGATACCACTGGCCTTCCAGCGCCTCGTGCTTTGTCTTGTAGAATACGTGGCACCCGTCAGTCGAGCCAAAGTAATACAGGTTGGACTGCGGGCTGTACGCCGTAGCTTGCCAGTTATGGCCGCCGCCCAGACCCGGACAGGTGATGGCGCCCTCCTCGGCCGGCTCATGGCCGGGCAACAGCATTGGCCGATTATTCCGGCCAATGCCAGATGCCCATGTAACTTTCGTATACGCCTTCGTCGCGAGTACTTTGCCGTTGGTGCGATCCAGTGCGTAGAAGAATCCGTTCCGGTTCGCTTGGATTACCGCTTTCACCTTCTGGCCGCGCAGGTTGAGGTCGACCAGCACGGGATCGCTGACGGCATCCCAATCATGCGTGTCGTGCGGAGTAAATTGATAGTGCCATTTAAGCTTGCCTGTGTCCGGATCGAGCGCAACAATGCTGCATGTATACAAATTGTCACCAGGCCGCAGATCGCCGTTCATGTCAGGGCCGGGATTTCCGGTGCCCCAGTAAATAAGATTTAATTCGGGATCATAGGTGCCAGTGATCCACGTCGATCCTCCCCCGCGTTGCCAAGCCTCGCCATCCCAGCTCTCGGCACCAGGTTCTCCCGGAGCCGGCACCGTATAGAATCGCCAGACCCGTTTGCCTGTCGCCGCCTCGTATGCATCCACAAAGCCGCGAATCCCGAATTCCGCTCCCGCCGTGCCGGTGATGACCAGGTCTTTTACCACAATCGGTGCGGCGGTTCCACTGTAGCCCTTGCGGTAATCTGCAATCTCCGTGTCCCACAACAATGTGCCGGTTTTCTTGTCAAGAGCGATCAGGTGATCCTCAATGGTGACTTTGAAGAGCCTATCTCCGGAAATCGCGAATCCGCGGTTTACCTCACCGCAGCACAGCCCGAGGCCCTTGGGCGGGATCGTGGCATAACGCCAAATCTCCTTGCCGGTCCGGAGGTCCAGTGCGAAAGCATGGTTCGACGGTCCTGTAAGAAACATGAGACCGCCGTCCACAAGGGGTGTTGTCTCCATTTGCCCGTGAACGCCACTTTGCCAGATCCAGCGGGGCGCCAAGCCACCGATGTTGGCGCCATGGATCTGGTCCAGCTCGCTATATCGCCAGCCCGCGTTGCCGCCTCCGTACGTCCGCCACCCCGTATCTTGGCCGCGCAGAGCGGCGATTGCCAAAAGCACTCCAAGTATGCGATTGATCATTGCGACTGGTGTTCTCCTCGCAGCGTTGACAAGTACGCGAGCAGATCGTCCAGATCCTTCGGGGTAAACAGGTTTCCGTAATTGCCCGGCATGAGCGATTCCCTCCCGCGTTTCAATGATCGCAGTTTGTCCTTGTCGAATGAATAGAACTTCCCAGAAAGATCGAACAACTGCACTGTGAAGTTGTCGAGTCCGCGCTCGGTTCCAGTAATCTTTGTACCGTCCTGAGTCACAATTGAAACCGTGTGATAGCCATTCGCTATATCTGCGCTGGGATCGACAACAGAGGCGCGAATATATTCATAACTACGCTGCCGGCCGATGCGTGAAAGATCGGGCCCTGAAATCCCGCCTTTCCCATCCACGCCGTGGCAGGCTTCGCAATTTCCCTTGCCCCGAAACAGGGCTCTACCGCGCGCCGCATCTCCATTCAATGCGATGCGCGACCCAGCCGGGTTTAGCGAGCGAAGGAAGACGATAATGCGCCAGATATTGTCCTCCGATAAGACCCCGCCATAGCTTTCCATCTCACTTCCCGCAACCCCTTGCGAGATGGCGCGGAACAGATCGGCGTCGTGCTCGCCAGAATTGAAAACACCACGCGAGAGATCGGGACCTCGCCCGCCTTGCGCACGAATACCGTGGCATGGAGCGCAGTAGATGCGAAAAACGCCTTTACCGACCTCCGCGGCTGTACGCTCCATCCCAAACGGATTGGCAGGCTGAGCAACAGCGGCGAACGCGAACAACAGAATCGGTCCGAATCGCAGCATAGGTTTTACGATGATACACCTGCCACTGGGTCGCGTTCCTCAGCGCCTCCAGCGTAGCGCCAGAGGATCGCCGCAGCAGGACGAAAATGAGCTCAGCCTTGATACGTTTCGGCGGGATTAGGCGGACTTCTGGGGCGATCGGCGCTCCGGGTTTGCCGTCAGCGCGGCTTTCGACAATCACTTGGCGACCCGAGTGTTCGGGGGAAGCGCTCCCGTTCTCGATGGGGACGGTGTTGCATCTGGAGCCTGCGGAGGCCGGCTCAACGGATCGGACATTCCCGTGAAATTTTGGATTTGGCCTTGAAGCGCTTTCCTGCAGAGCCCCTTCACATCGCGCTCGACCAGCACGGCCAGCGGACACTCCAGATACACCTCAAAAATCGGGATTCGCGCCCGGATCTCTTTACGCGCCGCACGGTATGCGATATGGCAGTTAAGAGCTGCTTGGTTGCTTGTTCGCGACGGAGCTCTCGCCGTAGCCGAATCGTCTCTCTGCTCTCCGCGAGTTTCGCCGCGTTCACCGGGATTGCGCCCCGCACTGAACCGGGAGAAAGTCATTCATACATTCACCCTCGGGTCACTTTTCACCGCACGGCTGGGGGCATGTTCACCACGGCGCCGATTACGTCCAACCCTGGCCACCTGGAAACGAAACCACCGGCCAGATCACGTTCATAATAGTAGGCCCCCTGAGAGATACGCTCATGCGGCCAAATAGAGTATAATACCAAGTCGCGAGGACAGTAAAACAGATGTGCCGGAATTGTTTGGCGGGGTACGGATTTGTCCTCCTTGCGGCGCATGGCGCGCTAGCGGGAGTCTTGGTCTCGCGCTCCTCGGGAAAGCTACAATTCACGGACGTATTTGCCGTCCTGGTCCAGGGCAAGGACAAGGCGCTTAGTCTCGGCAGCGATCCTAACAACGCGACGCCGTTGAATAAGTTGTCGGCGGTTCACCTCAACGGCACGTTATTGAAACACGCCGATTCGGGTACGCTTGCGCTCTATGCCGATGGCACGGCGGAATTCCTGCTCCCGCAGGGCCTTCCGAAAAACGCCTCCGGCCCCCCTGCGGCGATTTGGCGCACTGCGGCCATTACATACAAGAAATCGCAGTCCGATAAAGCGCCGGGCAGCGTCCCGGCGGAGGAATTCGTCGCATTCGTGCCAGACGGAACGGCGGGACTGGCGCGGCTGTGCATGGACGAGCGCGCCATGGAGCTGATCGGCGGCAAAGGCAAAGCATTCTCCATGCAAATGGAATTCATTCCGGCACTAGTAAACGCGCATCGCTCCGATACGGCTGTGGCGCCTCTTCAAAAATACATCGAGAACGCCATGTCGAGGCGTTTTGAGCAGTTCGAGTCGGGAACGGCTAGCCTCGATGTCCTAAATCAGGCCCTCTCGTTCGCGCAGTTGTCCGCGGCCGTGTATCCGGACGACGCCGTCCAGACAAAATTGCGAGCCACGCTTGCCGGCCGGAAGGCCTGGATCGATCGCAGAGTTGCAATCCTGCGCGCCTTCGCCGCGGCTGGACGGTGGGATGCGTTTCTGCTCGCTTGCCGCGATCTCGAGCCCTACGAATTGGCTTTCCCAGAGGTGCTCAACAAGCGCAACGAAGCGCTGAAGCACAGCCTCGAAACGCATCGCGGGAGCGGCGATCAAAGAATGGCGGAGCAGGAGTACGGCGCCGCGTATCGGGAGTACCGGCTGGCGACTTACCGCCAGCCCTCGGATGCGGTTCTGCAGGAAGAAGCAAGGCAGGCCTGGACGGAATATTCGCGCCGCTTCGCCATCGATCATCAAACGAAACGGGCCTCCCTGAGCGCAGGGCCGCGCGACGCCATCGCTCGCGATTTGCATTTCGCGGACAGGAGCAAACAGGACAAGAAACTGGATGAAGCGCTCAAGAACGTCCTCGACGCGGAGGCGATTTTGCGCAAGGCCGTGCCGGATAACGCCACCGCTCCGCAATCGTTGGATATCCTGTACAAGAAGGCCGAGATACTGGGCGCCCAAGCGCGAATCTCCGAGGCGCTCGCCGCACTCGACGAATACGATTTGAGGGCCGTTGACGACGAACGGGCCAAAGCCAACCAGCTCCGCTCGGAGCTCCTCTACGATCTCAACAAGACTCTTACTGAGGCGCGCGCGGAAGTGCGCAAGGCCTGGGCAGAATCGAGCTTCCATCGCGCCCGCGAGCTGACTTTGCAAGGATTGCTCGCCAGGGACGACGATCCGGAACTGTTGTACGACGCCGGAGTGTTATCGATTATTACGCGCGACCAGCAGGCCGGCAAGAAATACCTTACGAAATATCTGGACGTTGCCAACGCGCTCGATGCTAACGCCGGAGACCGCGCCAAAGTCCGGCGGCTCTTGCCCTCTTTACGCGACGCCGATACAAAGACCGGCGCGACGTCCGGCATAACAGCGGAAGGGCAGCCCAATTGGATGTCCGGCTTGAAGCTTCCGCCAGGAGTGTTCTATTGCGCCGCGAGCCTGGCGTTTCAACCCAAAATCGAGCACATCGACGCCTCCAATAAACTGAAAGTCTCTTTTTCGTGGCAGGGTGACCGTTTGCAGGCGATCGTTCCGATGTTCGACAAGAACGAACATGTCAGCGGTGAGAAAACCATTGCTTTCACCTACGATGAGAAAGCGCCCATGGTCATTGCGGCCGCTTACGATCGGGCGCGGCCCATTGCCGGAGACGCGGACGAAATCGTCAAGCGCTCCTCGGTGGTGCTGGCGAACAATCCCTATGTCGACCCCGCCGCCGCCGGGAAGCTCACGGGCAAGGACCTGGCGTTAGGCATCGCGGGCAATCGCTTTTTCAATCCCTTCGTGTGGGAGAAGATTCATCAGTTTCGGTTCACCTACGACGCCAACGGACGCGTCGCGCAGGCGCGCGAGATCGTGGATCAAAGAGGGGCGGCGGCAACGCTGCTCGAATTCGATTGGGATGGAATGCGGCTCACGGCGGTGCGCGGCTATGACGGAGCCGATGAGCGCCGTCGAGCGAAAATTTACGAGCGCACTCTGCAATATGACAGCAGACGTCTGCTTTCCGAAGAGATTCAGAGCGAAGGCAAGACCTCGCGAATCAAGTACGTATACAAGGGCGACCGCCTGATATCGGCGGCGTGCGAGAAAGACCTGACGCTCGATGGCCGCCAGCGGCAGGTGTTTTTTGCAGGCAATTCGCCCACCACGGAAGTGAAATGAAACGCCGCCTGATTTTCCATCTCCACTTTACGCTTGCGGCAGCCGTTTGCCTGGTTACCGCAACGGCTCCGCTGTGGGCTCAGGAGGAAGGGAAGCGCGTCGCGTTGATCATAGGCAATGACGCGTATACGCTCGCCCCCTTGCAAAATGCCGTCAACGACGCGCGCGCCATGGATAAAGCGCTGCGCGGCGCGGGCTTCAAGACCAAGCTGCTTGAAAATGCTTCGAAGGACGTAATTGACGACGCGCTGGGCTCGCTGGCCGATTCCTTGGGACCGGATGACACCGCGTTGTTCTACTACGCCGGGCATGCCTTCCAGATCGAAAACGAGAATTTCATCGTGCCGGTCGATTTCAAGCCGGCCAGCGGCATTTCGCAGGCGAAAAATCGCTGCGTGTCTCTGGCGCAGTTGTTCGATCAGTTAAATCGCACGCGTGCCAAGGCGCGGATCATGATTCTCGATGCGTGCCGCGGAAACCCTCTCGCCGAAAAGTACTCTCTCAGAGCGGGTTTGGCGCAGCCCGTTACGGCCGCCGGAGGAACGTATGTGGCCTTCTCGACCGGTCCCAACGAGGTCGCCATGGATAATCCCGACGGACGCAATAGCTGGTTCACGGAAGCGTTGTCGGACCTGATCTCGCAACCTGGTGAAGCGCTTGAAATCAACGATGTCTTTACGCGCGTGCGGGGACGAGTGCAGGCCGAAACCGAGAACCGGCAGACGCCTTGGTCGCAATCGAGCCTCGGCCGCCGCTTTTATTTCCGCGCCCCTTCTCAACAGGATACTGACAACGATCCCACCCTGGTCGAGAAATGGATGAGCGATGCGCTGCTGCGCGAGCAGCGGGAAGATTGGACCGACGCCATCGAGCTGCTGAACATGGTATTGAAAAAGGCCAACGGCCCCACTCAAGCCGCCGCGAAAGCGAAACTTCCGTACTTGATTGCGCGTCGCGACGCTCGCGCCAGCTTCGAGGCAGGCCAGTATGCGCAAGCCGCCGCGCTCTACAAGCAGGCGTTTCGCATCGACCCGTTCGCCATGGACGCGGCCTTCGAGGGAGCCACGAGTTTTCTTCTGAGCGACCGGCTGACGGAAGCGATTCCCCTGCTTCAGGCGATACGCGTTCGCGGCGCGTCGGCTTCCGTTGGAGAGGCGGACGCGGTTCTCCGCGAGCTGGCCTCTGTTTCTCCCGAAGCGGCGGAGGAGATCAAGACCGCCGCGCCGCTTCCGCCGCCAGTGGAGGAAGTGTTCAGCGGTATAACCTTCGGCATGCCGGATTGGCGCGCCGGGATGCGGTACGTGCAGTCGACCCCGGCGGAATTGGGGGTGTGGGTGAGGGAAGCCTCAGCAGCGATTCCCACCGTCATTGTCGCCGGCCGGGCGGCGGTTCCGACCGCGCCCGGACCAGCTCCGGCAGCGGCGAGTTCGGCGGTTGCAACCACGGCGGCGCCAGCCGTACCGGCAAGCCCCCCGAAAATCGAACAAATCGCGGCGCCGCCGATAACCGAGCATGCGTTTCACCTCGAGGTGGTCACAGTCGGCGGAACGCGCGAGCTCGACTACAGAGATGTCGAGGAGCCCACGCCGGGGCGCCCCAAGCCGGAGCGAAAACCGCCAACGAACGAGTTCGGGTTTGTTCAGATCGAGGGTCCTGTGGCAGACACCACAGTGCTGATCGACGGAAAACCGGCGGAAAAAACGAGCACGGGCAAGCTGCGGCTGGCGCCTGGGAAATATCAGATACGGGCGGTGCGGGACGGCAAAATCGTGTACCAACAGGACGCGGAAGTCTTGCCCACGAAGACCATCACGATTGTGGTGCAGCAATGACCAGCGCAATGCGAAGAACATACGCCCTCTCGATCGCGCTATGCGGCGCCGCTCTGGCAGCGGCTCCGAGCGCCTGGACGGATCGCAATGAATATGATCTCGCGCTGACCATTCGGGCCGAGGCCGCGCCCAAGAAGAGACTCGCTCTGCTCGAAGAGTGGAAGGCCAAATACCCGAAAACCGAGCTCCGGCAGACGCGGCGCGAACTGTTCCTGTCCACTTACCAGGCCTTGGACAACAGCGCCGGGATGCTGGCCGTAGCGAAAGAAATGCTGGGCGACGACCCGCGCAATTTCGTAGGACTGTATTGGTCCGTAATTCTGATTCCGGCCGGCAAAGACGCCGCGAAAGAGACGTTGGATCTGGCCGAGACCTCCGCTCGCGGTCTCCTCGATGCGCAGGCGAATTATTTCAGCGCCGCGCACAGGCCGGAATCGCTGACTCCGCAAGAGTGGCAAGGACAGAAGAACAACGCGGTTCTTCTCGCGCATCGGGCCCTAGGCTGGGCCGCGTGGCAGCGGAGTTCGTATGCTCCGGCTCGCGAGGAGTTCGCCAAGTGCCTCGAACAATCTCCCAACGACGCCGAAATATCGGCTTGGATGGGGATTATGATGGCGCTTCAAAAACAACCGGACCAGACCCCGACGGCGTTATGGCATCTCGCGCGAGCCGCTTCCCTCGGCGGTGAGGGCGCACTGCCGCAAGCGCGGCAGCGGGAAGTGAATGGATTGTTTGAGCGGCTATACGCGTCGTATCACGGGGGCGCCGATGGTTTGAACGAGCTGCGGGCGCGCGCCATAACGGCGCCCTTGCCGCCGCCGGACTTTACGATCGAGTCCGCGGCCGTTGTGGCGGAGCGGAAGCGCATGGAGGAGCTTGAGCGTACGGATCCGGAGCTTGCGGCCTGGCTGCGGATTCGCAAGCAGTTGGCCGCCCCGGGCGGCGATTTGTACTTCGCCCAGACCCTGCGTCCGAATCCGCTGCCCAAGCTGAAGGGAACCGTTGTTCGCACCCTCCCGGTGCGGCATCCGAAGACCATCGTGCTGGCCTTGATCGATGCGACCACGGAGGAGGTCGTGTTGCAACTGGATGCGCCGCTTACGGGCGACGCGCCGCCCGGCACGCAACTGGAATTCGAGGGCGCGGCGGATTCATTCTCCGCGAACCCCTTCAGCCTGACCGTTACCGTTTCGCGCGACAAGATCGAGGGATGGCAGGGCACAGCGAATCGCATGAGGCCGCCCCAATAAGCCGGGCCGCAATGCCTCGGGCTCGCTATGCGTGAAGCCGAACTTCCCGCGCGAATAGGCAAGTACGAGCTTCAGGAATTCATCGGCGGCGGCATGTCGCACGTATATCGCGCGCGCGACACGGTCATTGGCCGCACCGTCGCCATTAAACTGTTGACTCCGGCGGGCTGCGCCGATCCGGAGGCCAAGCAGCGCTTTCTCGCCGAGGCGCGCATGGCCGGAAACGTGGAGCACGACAATGTCTTGAGCATCTATGATTTCGGCGAAGACGACCACCGGCCCTTCATCGTGATGGAGTTTCTGCGCGGCGAGGATCTCCGCCATGCCATTCAGAACGGCCGCACAGGCGATCTGAAACAGAAGCTGAACATCGCCCTGCAGGTTGCTCGCGCTCTCGAATATGTACACGGTCAGAAGATTATTCATCGTGACATCAAGCCCGACAACGTCTACCTTACGGTCTCGGGTGTCGCGAAGCTGATGGATTTTGGTATCGCCAAGTCCGATGGCTTGGCGCTGACTCGCGCCGGATTTGTCTTGGGAACACCCTCCTATATGGCACCGGAGCAGGTCAGCGGCGGACAGACCACGGAGCAATCGGATGTTTACTCCTATGGCCTGCTCCTTTATGAGCTGCTTTCGGGCGTAAAGCCGGTCTCCGGCGAGACTATGGAGCGCCTCTTCTACTGCATTCTGCATGAGCGGCTCAATCCACAGCCTTTGAAGCAGGCCGGCATCCCGGGGTCATTATGCGAGCTGGTGGAGCGCTGCGCCGCCAAAGATCCCGCCGCGCGGCCGCAAGGTTTTGCCCCCATCGTGGCGGAGTTGGAGCGTTTGCTCGGAGAGCTCCATCCTGAGCGCGGCCGGGAGCAGGCGCGGGCAGTGCAGCCGTGGTATGCGCGCGCGCGCTGGCTGTACCCCGCAGCTCTCGCAGCCGCGCTCGCGTGCCTTGCGATTTACGCCGTTATTCATCACCCGGCGCCTCGACTCCCGAATACGCTTTCGACGTCCACGGGAGAAATGACCCTGGTCCCCGCCGGTGAATTTCTGTTCGGCGAAAAGAAGGAGCGGCTGACGCTCCCGGCCTTTTACATCGATAAGACCGAGGTGACCAACGCTGCTTATCAAAAGTTTTGTATCGCGACGCATCATGCGTTGCCGCCGGGTTTCAGCGCCGGTAAACCGGATTATCCCGTCGTCAACGTGACGATCCTCAATGCGCGGGATTTCTCGGCTTGGGCGGGTAAGCGCTTGCCGAACTCACGGGAATGGGAGAAGGCAGCCCGCGGCAGCGATGGCCGTACGTATCCCTGGGGCAACAACGGCGATTCCAAGCGGGCCAATATCGGTACCGATGCGCTTGCGCCGGCGATGAGCTTTGGCGTCGGGGCCAGTCCCTGCGGAGCGCTGCAGATGGTCGGCAACGTCTGGGAGTTCGTCGAGCAACTGAGCACCCCAGGACCCAAAGCCCTGGACCACTTCACGAAGCATATGAAACCCCCGCCTGAAATGGACGAGCCTTGGTACATGATCCGGGGCGGATCGTTCAGAGACCAGCTCACGGACAATATCGTCTGGGATTCCTCGACGACTCCGGCGCGTTGGAGGGCAGCCAATATCGGCTTTCGCTGCGTTAAGGAGCGCTGACGCCGAAGCACGACAGCGGGGCCTTAACGCGCCGTTTGCCAGCGGACAGCGCCGTCCCACAAGGGCTATGCGATTCATTCTCATATTCGGACTATAGTCCGTGGGACTTAGTATTCCGACGGCCAGCATTGTTCTGTTGGCGAAACGCGCGAGCAGACACAGGCAACCGGCCTCCGGGCCGGAGAAGGCGTTAGGGGAGGCGCTGCGTCAGATCCGCGATGAACGCGGCATTTCGCAGGAGCGCCTGGGGTTGGATGCGGGCTTCGATAGAACGTATATCAGCCTGCTCGAGCGCGGGGTGCAGAGTCCGACGGTGCGAACGTTGGTGCGCTTGGCGCTGTGCTGCAGGTGCCCGCGTCGGAAATGCTCCGGCGAATAGAAGGGATCCTGGCTAACAGTCGCGCGCAATGAACGGCTCAGAACCTACCGCGGGCTCAGCATTAACAGGGTGATCGCTTTCGACAAACCACTTGAGGACTCGAGTGTGCATTTGGAAGCCGACGTTTAGGGCCGCGCAGTAAGCGCGCAACCGATCTAGAGAGAGCTGGAAACGATAGGCCGCCGCGGTTTTTTCGCCGAGTTCCTCTTTGCGTGATGCGCTGAAGCGCTCGATGCAATCGTCCAAGCGCGGCCCGTGGACCTTTTGGTCTTGGCCGTTCTTCAGGAGCGACTGCCCTTTATGCGCGAACTGAGCGTCGATCTCCTCGAAGACTTCCAAGTTGGTTTGTCGTCCCGCCCTCGACGGTTTTCAAGCAATCGATTCTCTGGTTAAGGCCTGCACGATCTGATCTTCGCTCTCGCTGTAAGCGATCCGGGAGTTGAAGTTCGCGTAATACCTGTTGTTTTTTGAACCCGCCGGCGTCGACGGTAACGTTGTAGCGGCCGACCGGCAGATTGGGCGCGCGATAGACGCCTCTATCGTTGGTGCGGCCGGTCCAGGCGGTGGCGCCCGTGTCGGCGTTCGCCATGGTGACGGTGGCGCCCGGTATGGGAGCTTTGGCGGGATCGGTAACGGTTCCGGATATGACGCCGGTGACGCCTTGAGCCAGAGCGATGGCGGGCAGGGTAAACAGGGCGAGAGAGAAAAAGAAAAACGCGCGGCGAACGCGCGCGGTTATCGTACAGAACTGCATTCCATGACCCCTTTTCAAGAAGCAAGCGGCGGCTCCCCGTGTATTTTCAGCTTATAACCAAACGGGGTGATGCGGCAGCGCGGCGAAATTGCAGGAGCTGAAATTTCAAGAACAAGAGATGGCTTCGAGTATCGCGGAAGCGGAATCGACGTGCTCGCGCGCTGCAGAGAATTTCAGAGATGCGCTTCCGTTCGACCGCGGCGCCGCGGACGGAAAATTGTGGCTGGGCATCTCGGATTCGCGCAATCCCGGGAAATTCTGGCGGGTTTGGAGTCTCCTTTGAGACGTCGTGCATGGATTTTGCCCTCGTGACGCGCATGTTCGACCCCGTGTCGAAGACCGTATTCGTTTCCCTCGCCGGCCTGAACCAATTCGGAACCGAGGCCGCGGCGGAGTTGTAACCAACCCGCGCTACTGCGACGATCTGGCGCGGCATGCCCCGCAAGGTTGGCAATCGAAAAACCTGCAAGTCGTAATTGAGACGCCTATCGTGGAATCCCGTCCCACCTCGCTCCGCGTGGTGGCGGCAGTTTATTTCTGGTAACTACAGACGCCATGAAACTCACCAACAAAACGGTGCTGGTGTTCGGTGCCAGCCGGCGGCATCGGCCTCGCTATCGCGCGCGAGGTCGCTCGCGCCGGCACCCGCACAATCCTCTCCGCCCGTTCCTTGCCCGCGCTCGAAAAGGCAAAGCGTGTCGCTATGCGCTGTTCCAATCCGAATTGCCGTCAAGTGCCGGTCGCGGTGGTGGTGCGCAAGCCGGGATGGTCGCTCACGTGCGATGCCCTGCTGCAGTTTCTGGAGGGCCGCCTGGGAAAATTCAAGCTGCCGCGAGTGGTTGAGTTTAGCGTGGAGCCGCTGCCCAAGACGGGAACCGGCAAGATCCGCAAGCTGTTATTGCGCGAAAAATTCTGGGCTGGAAAAGAGAAGCGCGTGCAGGGCTGAGCGGCCCCCGTGCTGCTCACGGCATGGGCGGCGGAGCATCGGACGGCGGCGTAGGCTTGCCATCCACCGTGTTCGCCTCCATCAGTTCCACTCGCGAGCCGTCCGGATCGTAAAGGTTGACCTGGCGCTTTCGATTGACGCCGACCTTCATGTCTTCCATGGTGAAATTTTTCGAAGCGGGCCGAGCTTTAAGAATACTAGCCGCGCGCGCGCAATCCGGCACCACGAGACAGAGATGGTTTTTCGTGCCGTTTTTCGAAGGATCGGGATGGGGCCCGTGGAGCATGAATTCACCGGCGATCACCGCGCGCAAACTCGGATGCGTGCTGCTCACGCGAACCATGGAGCGGAGGCATCAGGTCGGCCTTGACTCCTACGATCGCTTTTTCCCCAACCAGGACACGATGCCCAAGGGAGGGTTGGGAAACCTGATCGCACTTCCCTTACAGTTTGCACCGCGCAAGGTCGGCAACACCAAGTTCATTAACCCCGACTTCCACCCGTACCCATATCCGCGTTCACTTTCGAACAGGTGATGCGGCAGGTGAAGGCGAAGTATGTTGTCGGTTTGACCGCCACGCCGACGCGGAAGGACGGGCACCATCCGATTATTTACATGCAGTGTGGCCCCGTGCGGTTCAGCATGAGCGCCCGGACAATGACCGAAACGACACCCTTCGAGCATAAGGTGACTCCCCGCCACACGGACTTCCGGATGGCTCCCGACCTCACCGATATCACGATCCAGGACATCTACGCTGCGCTCGTGAATGATGTCCCGCGGAACGAAATGATCGCCAACGACATCGTGCGCGCAGTCGAATCGGGGCGATGCCCGCTACTTCTGACAGGCCGGACGGAGCATCTCCAGTACTTCGCAGCCAAGCTTGTAGGTGTTGCCAAGCACGTCTTCGTGTTAAAGGGAGGCATGGGGAAAAAGCAGCGCCGGGAAATAGCAGTAGCCCTGGCGGCAGTGCCGGAAAACGAATCGCGCGTGATTCTGGCGACGGGAAGCTACATCGGAGAAGGGTTTGACGACGCGCGTCTGGACACGCTATTCCTGGCGATGCCAATCTCCTGGAAGGGTACGCTCCAACAGTATGTGGGGCGGCTGCATCGTCTCCACGACGACAAGCGATTCGTGCAGGTCTATGATTATGTGGACAACTACGTACTGATGTTGGCCAGGATGTACGAGCGCAGGCTGAAGGGCTACAGCACGATTGGGTATGTGATCGAGGCAGAGGCCTTTCCGCCAGATTCTCCGGCGCCTTTAAGCGGCAGAGTGGGGAGCGCATAGCGAAACGTATGGGTGCAAAGCGAAAAAGGGGACACGCAGCGGGTCAACAGCCTCGCCTGAGCAAGGCACGGCTCGATGAGCTTGTTGAGGAAGCGCTGGTGGATGCGTACGGCGAGTCGGAACAGGTGACCGGCTTCTATACCATGATGGAGAACGACCTTCGACTTCCTTTCGAGACGGAGATTCTCGGCATGACCGTGATCGTGGAAGGTATTGACATCACCGAAGACGACCAACTCGTTGCGGTGTGCCGGAAGGACAAGACTAAGCAACGGATCTCACTCTCGGAACTGCCGCTGCGCTTGCCGCTTCCGATGGGAGCCGAGTGGATCGCTGCGTATCGATACTGGCGAACGGGCAAGATTCGATGAGCACAAGAACACGAAAACACGTGGGGGCCCATTCCGCCCGCCGGGACACCAGCCTACGCAGGGACGTGCAAGAGGCTATCGACCGTATCTGGCCGGATGGCATCGTCGAGACGCCGCTTGATCCGGATGAGTCATATTTCTTCGAACTTCACCCGAAGCTATCAAGAGCCCTCCGACACATCCGGAACACGGGCCTCGTCTACGAGCGCGAAGCAGACGGAGGGCCTGTCTGGTGGGAGGAGTCCGATCCCGAAGGGGACCCACCGGATGAAATCGAGCGATCACGTTCGTATCACACGTTTTTCATCAGCCCCGACGGCAAAGGCTTTACATTCAAAACCGAAGCCGATAGCGTTACAGAACCGGAGTTCATGACCGATGATTTCGCAGAAGCCGGGTGGGGAGAAGAACCGCCCGTAAGCCGAATTTCTGTAAGCATCCGATGAACACCGTTGCCGATAAAGGCTGAGAAAATGGTGATATGCCAGTGGCAACGGAAATTGATGAAGTGCTCCGGACGGCCATCATGCAGAAGCATTTGATTGAGCTCGTCTACAAGGGACGGCGGCGAATCGTCGAGCCACACGACTATGGTGTCCACAAAGGGTCGGTCAAGCTTCTTGGATATCAGCTCGCCGGGGCCAGCAGTGGCCCGCTACCAAACTGGCGATGGTTTGAGATCGATTTGATTACCGAGATGCGTTTGCTCAACCGAAGGTTTCGCGGCGGGCGCGGCGGAGGACCCGGTTCATCAGGGGACCATAATCAATGGGACGAACTGTTTTTGAGAGTCGAACCAGCTGAGGGTGCGGATTAGGAAGAATGGGTGATGGCAAGAACCCAGCGATGCGGCAGCAGTTCATCCAACTTGGTGAGGGGGTGATCTGCGATGCGCAAGAGCACGTCGCGAAACCAGGCGAACGGATCAACCTTCACCAGTTCGCAAGAGGTCACGAAGCTACGCAAGACAGCCGCCGTTTTGCCGCCGCAGTCGCTGCCGAAAAAGGTCCAGTTGGCGCGGCCCACGGCGAAACAGCGCAGCGCGCGTTCAGTGTGATTGTTGTCGATGGATAAATCCGGATTCTCCACGTAACGCGTCAGCGCCGTCCAGTTTTTTAATGTGTAGGAGACGGCCTGACCCGCCTCGCTCCTGGGCAACAGCTCGTCCCGAATCTGGAGCAAGTACGCATGCAGCCGCTCCAGCACAGGACGCGATCCGTGTTCGCGCAGCAAGCGTAACTGCTCGCCGTCCACGTTACTTTCACGAGCCGTTCGTTCCACACCGATAGAGCTGAGCGATCAGAAACAACACTGTGCGCATATGCGAAGGATCGGTTTCCAGTGCCTGATGAAAATGCCGGCGCGCGTGCGCCCAGCAGCCCACTTCCACCAGACCGCGTTCCGCTTTGGTGAAGAAGGCATCGTAGGCGACGTAGGCATCCGCTTGTAAATGTCCGCGATAAGTTTTCAAAAACTCTTCGGGTCCGGCACGCTCCCGAGTAGCGGTGTAATCGTACACCGCTGCGACGTGATTGCGATCGCCCACATACGGCCAGATCCGTCCTTTGCGCGCGTGCGGCAGCTTGCGATCGAGTACTTTCACCGGAGTGTCATCGGTCCCCACGACTTTAGAGGCCAGCACGAATCGCTTCAGCCGCTCATAGAGCGGCGCCAGCAATTGCGCGCATTGCGCCACCCAGCCGCACAAAGTTTGGTCGGAAATCTCCACGCCGTGCCGCCCAAACATTTTTGCTTGCCGATGTAGAGGAAGGTGATCCGCATACTTGGCCACAATCACCTGCGCCAATAGGCTCGCTCCCGCCGTGCTCTTCTCGATCGGCTGCGGCGGCTTCGTCGCCGTTTTCACCGTACAGACGCAGGCGTAAGTAAAGCAGGCGTCCTCGATAACCTTCATCTGTGCAGGAATGTATTCGTAGCGCTCGCTGATTTCTTAGCCGATGCGCCGCAGATCCCGATCGCAGTGTGCGCAGTGCTTTTCGACTTCTGGCAAGTCGTGCTCGATACGCTCGCGCTTGAGATGCCGCGGCAGCGGCTTTCTTCCGCGTGGCTTTCCGCTGCCGGAGGAGGATGCACTCGCAGGCGGCTCTTTATCCTGATCGTCGGATTGCTCCGTGTCCGGCAAGGTGATTCGCAATTCAGCCGCAAATAGCGCCAATTGTTCGCGCGAAAGCTGCTCGCTCTTTCGTCCCGTTTTGGCTTGCAGCAACTGTCGCAACAGACGCTCGGTGCGATCCAGTTGCGCCGTCAAATCCACCACGATCTTCTGGAGTGTTTCAGGATCTTGCGGCAGCGTTTTCGGATCGACTGGCAAGCTCAAGTGTAAGCGGAAACGGTCGATTCCTCAAGTAAAAAGATGCGGAATAACCAATATTCATGCGCCTTCCGCAGCTTTGCGCTGATACCGTTTCCGGCGCTTGGCCTGACTCAGGTCGATGCCGCTCAACAGCGCACCCAACTCTTGCGCGGTGATCTCGCATCGCACCTCACCCGATTCTGAAAATGGCATCGCGTACGTGCCTTCCTCCAGCCGCTTGGCCCACACCGCGAAGCCATCGCGATCCCAGTACAGTATCTTCACGCGATCTCTTCTGCGATTCGCGAATACGAACAGGTGTCCGGCGAAAGCATCCATCTGGAGCACTGCGCTCACCAGCGCCCGCAGCCCATCGAAGCTTCTGCGCATATCGCAGGGCGTGGTCGCCAGATACAGGCGCACGACCGAAGGCAAGTGAATCATGCGAGCAGATGAATCATCGCGGTTCGCGCAACACGCTCAGAACCAGACGGAGCGTGGCCGCGTCCACGCCCGGCGTAATCCGCAACCGTTCGCCCGAGGTCAGGATCAGCTCCACAGCTTCCGCGTGAACGGCAGCCGGGCCTGTCTCCACCAGCGCGAACTTCACCGGAAGCTGCGCGGCCAGGCGCTTCCGCCAGTGGTAAAAACTATGCTCGCTGGCCCGCTGTCGCTGGCAGAACGCCCGCACCGTGAGTCCGCTCTGCTCCTGTTGCGCGATCATCTGCCGCCAAAAATCGCGGCGCTGTTGCTGCGTTCTCGACATGTCGCCAGTATCGGCGACTCCACGCTGCGCGCCAAGTGGTGTTCACGGGATGCTTACGAATTTCCGGTAGCGGCAGAACCGGTTGGGTCGTCGCGGTGTCCCTGTTGGCACCATTTGCCGTCATCGAACTGGGCGACATGGTTACTTTTGAGGACGGCAGCACGACGGAGGCTGAGATTGAATCCTTTGGCCAGACAGCGGATGGCGAGTTGATCGACCCAGAAAAGAACTTCCGGGAGGTTTATGGCGCTCGGGCCTGCAAGACAAAAAGCCGACAACTTGGTACGACCGTATAACCTCGACATGACCGGACTGATGGTGGTTCCGCGTCCATTGCGCGCGATACAGGTGCTTGGTGGAGTAGCGGACGAAGGCGTTGTAGGCACTTGACTATACCGACTTGCCCTTGGCCTTTAGAATTTTCATGTAGGTTTTCTCAGGGTCATGGTTGTCCCATGCTCCCTTGATAAAATCGCGGAGATCTGGGACGTTCTTTTCAATCGTCGTCTGCCAAAGGTTCGGGCTGTATTCGAAGACGCGCAGCATGTTGTCGATGTCGAAGAGTGGCCCGGTTCCCTCGGCCTTCATAAGCACCACAGGCCTTTGTAATGCGATGCGAACGCCTAACTCGAACATAATGTTCGGTGAGATCGGCGATAACCAGATCGGCTTCGATCAGATCGTTGATAATCGTCGATTGGATCATCTCGCTACCCTGACGGTTTGCGGTCTTTACCTTGAAGAAATCCTTCGCTACCGGCGTTATGAGACTGCGGAGAACTTCGAGGAAAAATCCCTTCGCGTGCTTGGGGTCCCGTTCCGTGAAGGGCGGGATTACGAATGCAGTGAGATTCGAGCCCGGCGCGCCTTCAGAGAGGACGACTATCTCGGGAATGGCCGTGTTTTCCTCGTCGCCGCCGCTGCTTGCGGTCGGGAGCGGCCCGGACGTGATGCCGAGATACGTGCAGTTTTCCTTGAACGTCTTGGCGAATTCATCATGCATCTCGGCAGGCAGTCCGAATTGTTTACTGAGGACATTCCCGAGGTACTGCATGTCGGGCAGATTGCTGCCCTTGTAGTATTCGAGAACGCGCTTGAAAATGTCGATGGTCAGGAATGCCTGACGTTTGAGCTTGAGTTCGGTTTCCGGATCGGGCGCATACACGATCTCCCTTCCAAGCTCAGTGAGTGCGATGGGCGGTGAATCGCGCGCTCCGGTCGTGAGGCCATAGTCGCGGGATGCGGCGGCCTGCGAATACCAGGAGTTGCCCTGACTGGCGCCTACGACCTTGCGGATTTCTTCAGGCTCCCAAGGATTGCCGCCGTTCTTGTCCTTGAGAGCATACGGGATCTTGAGGGCGTTTTCGAGCGTGGTGCGCGGAAATTTAGGTGAAGCTGCCTTTTTGGGCTTCGGCGCGGTGGCCGTTTTCTTCTTCGGTGGCATGAGGCTCCTTACACCGCAGAAACAGATGTTTTAAACGGGATTCGTTCGAATTGTGTCAGGTTTGGGCTTTGCCGGGTCGCGCAGCGGAGGCGTGGGCTTTCCAGGTGCGAAAAGCTCGCCGCTGCGTTGTGAGCATGGCGACGGGGTATTGACTTTGGAGCCGATTTAGAGGTATGGTTTAATCGTACGCAGTTTGTACATTACCTCCTTTCTAGCTGTCCCGTTGCGCATCTGTTTCGCCCCCGTTGAGATCTGTTGCGTATCTGTTGTGCCCCCCTTGCGTAAATTTGTGTCCTGTTGTGTATGTTGCGCATCCTTGTGGCCTGTTGCGATTTGTTGCGAAGAAGTATCGTTTCGTAACTGTTGCGATCTGTTGAGAATGATTGAGTAATCGTTGCGCCCCGTTTCGACTTCAATCGAAAGGTGGTCAACGACCATGCGATCGCAAGGATTTAACATTACTCTCGCGATTGGCTTGACGGCCGTGATGATACTGGTGCCGGAGGCGCAGATGATGCTCCTCAGGCGTGCAGTGGATATTATGGTTGCTCTGCAGCTGATCCGTGACGTGATGAAGACTCGCAAATAAGGGGCTTTGCCCCGATAGCTAGGGAGACAACGTGAAGAAAATTCACTTCCTTATTGATATTCGCCGTCACCGCGGTGACAGCAATTTCATCATCGGTTTGATTAACCGATTTATGGCCGACCTGCCAGTTGTGGCCGTAGAGTGGTTGGTCCGAACGGATCAAGCGGTTTTGGTATCGCGAGAATCCACAATCGGACAAGCCGACTCCAACGATCCAAGTTGGGCTGCTGGAATTGCGACCCGCATTCGTCAACTCAGCCAGTCGGGACCTGAGGGCCTGGAGTTCATGGTTCTCTCGTGCGATGGGTACCTCTTGCATGCC
The DNA here is from genome assembly GCA_963838885.1 of Bryobacterales bacterium. GTDB lineage: Bacteria > Acidobacteriota > Terriglobia > Bryobacterales > Bryobacteraceae > JAICMB01. Next base: position 30,099 of record CAWITB010000037.1, read on the forward strand.
GAAGAGCGTCTTGCTTATTCGGATAATCTGCGGGTCAAGACCAAGCACCTCGGCGACTTGATGAAAAACTCGTGGACACTACAACAGACCGGCGGGCCGGTCCAGGGGGTGCCGGGCATGCCGGCGCCCTCTGCGTTTACTGGAGACCGGAGGGCGGGATTGCCGCCCTCCGGCGCATCCAGGATCACCCTGGACGAAGCTGTCGAACTAATGAAATCGATACTTCGCCGTGGTGAATACCTAGATCGTGGTCACGCCATTCCACAGAAGGATGTGCGCGGTCACATGACCGCGATGGATCCTCGAGCCGCAAAAGTTCACGGCGATTTCGAATCTGAATCCCTGATCCGGAATATCGTGACTCGGGGCCAACGAGAGGGATGGCTTGTGCGGTTCGATCGCTTTGCTGGCAAGAGCGGGACCGAAATGCTGTACCTGGACGAGAATCAGGCGGCACCGAGTGTCCCGATTCCCCAGCCGCAGCACCCCGTCCCCGAAGCTGAGACGCCGAAACCCGGATTGCCGGAGGAGGCGATCAGCCAATCGATCTTCGCCAAAGTGCCGGTGGAAACTACCGCGCCTGAAACCATGGCAGCCGCGCCCACTGAGGTGGTCGAGACGCCGAAAAAGAGCTCAAAGGAAAACCTGCCGGAACGGACCGCCCTGATGGAGGGCGCGATTCAAGATGAAAAATTGGATCGCTGTCCGAAACACGGTCGTACTTCCTAGATGCCATCGAATCGATCCTCAAGGAAAAGGGGGACGAGGTTCTGGTCGTGTCTCATCTGTTTTCGAGAGCAGAAAATATGGCTAAGAAGAGGGCATCAGAAACAGGATATGTGGCTGAGCAGAAGTGGGGAATCGCCAGGCGTTGTATTCAGCGGCTGGCAGTTCGATCCGGCGCTCTGATGACCGAGCGGAACAGCGAGCAGGTCTGTATTTACGAGGGCCTGGGAGATGAATCCGCTCCGGTGTGCGATGTGAGTCCCGATTTTCGGATGGTGTGTTTCGGGCATATGGTGGAAACAATCATCCGACGGCTGGGCAAGATCCATTTCAAGGACGATTATTTTTACCTGGGAAGGGCATTGTTCCGTCGGGGGAAGATGAACATGGTGGACTCCGAGAGTCTCCGTATCGAAGCCGCCAAGGTCCTTGCGTACCTTTTCAATAAGGGTCGCATAGAGCTCGTCGGAAATGAGATTCGGCTGGCGAAGCAATCGACGGTCGCGTCTGACCGGCTTCGGATCGTCGGGGCCTAGATTCGAATCAACATCGATAACGACTCAACACGAGCCGCGCCAGTATGGGCGGCTCGTTTTTTTATGTCATTCCGCCAGCCAAACGATCAGCGCGGAAGGTCTAAAGAACATGATCCGCAGGATTCAGAAGAATTCGTGGCGATGCTACGCCCTCGTTAAGTGATTCCGGGGCCTCCAGAAGGAATCGGGCTGCTAGGGCAACCAGCGAGCATTATTACGGAGATCTTCTTCCGTCCAGATCGCCCACACGAGCAATAACCCTCGATCACGCTCCCAATCGGCCGTTGAGAATGGACCAGCAGGAGTCCTGGGGATTCCTGCATCTGAATGAATTGCTCGAACCGCTCGGGCATGGTCCCCCCCCCTCCGTGCCAATATCGACGAGACACTTACCGCGGCCATAATTACAGAGCAGGGCGGCAAGGAGAACCATCGTGAGCGAAGTCAAAATTGCAGTTCCTTTCGCAGCCAGTTCGGCGGACGTGGAAGTGCCGGCCAAGGCGCAACGGCGTATCTTTAGCGCTGAAGAGAAGAAGCGGATTTTAGAGGAGACCGACCGCGCCCTGGCCAATGGCGGCGGTGTCGGCGCCATTCTGAGGAGGGAAGGAATCTACTCCTCGACTCTGCACGGCTGGCGCAAAGAGCGCGATCGCGCGGTGCACAAAGCCTTTTCTCAGAAGAGGGGTCCGCAGCCGCAGCGGAATCCGCTGGCCACCGAAAACGAGAAGTTGCGCCGGCACAATCAACGTCTCCAGGAAGAACTGGAGAAAGCCCACATCATTATTGACGTTCAAAAAAAAGTGGCCAAGCTGTTGGGTCATCCGATCACGGAAACGGAGAAATCGTGATGGCCGCGGTCGATCAACTTCAGCCCGTTGGTGGGTGTGAAACCAGCTTGCCAGGCGTTGGCGGTGCCGCGAGCCACGTGGTACCGGCGGCGCAGCCGCCGTCTTTTTCCCCGGCCTGCGGCCGGGCCGCGGTTCTCGCCTCGGGCTTTGACGCGAAGCTGAACAGCAAGCAGTGCTGACGTGCCTTCATGAGGATCGTTTTCAGGACTCTTCGCCCGCCCAGGTCTATGCGGCGCTGCTCGATGAGGGCCGGTTTCATTGCTCGATCCGCACCATGTATCGGTTGTTGGAAGCGCGCGGGGAAAACCGCGAGCGCCGCGATCAGCTGGCGCATCCGCCCTATCAGAAGCCGGAGCTGCTGGCCACCCAAGCCAACCAGTTGTGGAGTTGGGACATCAGCAAACTGCGCGGCCCGGCAAAATGGACCTGCTATCACCTGTATGTCATCCTGGATGTCTTCAGCCGTTTCGTCGTGGGCTGGATGATCGCCTATCGCGAAAGCGCCGAACTGGCCAAGCGTTTGATCGATCACTCCTGCCGCAAACAACTCATCGCGCCCGGCCAGCTGACCATCCACGCCGATCGCGGCTCATCCATGAAATCCAAACCTGTGGCTTTGCTGATGGCCGACCTCGGCGTAACCAAAACACATTCCCGCCCCCATGTCTCCGACGACAATCCCTATTCGGAAAGCCAGTTCCGCACCTTGAAATACCGCCCTGGCTTCCCGGACCGCTTCGGCTCCATCGAAGACGCCCGTGGCTTTTGCCAGTCCTTCTTCCGCTGGTACAACTACGAGCACCACCACTCCGGCCTGGGCTTGATGACCCCCGCCGTAGTTCATCTGGGAAAGGCCGCCGAATCTCCTGGTCCAACGCCAAGCCGTCTTGGACACCGCCTTTCAGGCTCACCCGGAACGCTTCGTCCGCCAGCCTCCCAAGCCGCCTTCTCTCCCTACTGCCGTCTGGATCAACAAGCCTCCCGACAAGGAGAAAACTCCTTAAACTTTTACGCCGTGTGTCTCATTTTCATTGACACGCACCGGTCGCCGCGACATGAACATCACAAAACGCTACGTTCATCCGCAGGAGCAGACCATCCGCACGGCGATGGATCGCGCGCACCAGGAAAACGGTGGGCATACTTTCGGGCATACCGCAAAGAGCGCGGATCTCGAGCGAATGCCGGTATTCGCTCCAAAGGTTTGACCTGAGCTCGTTCGTATGGTGCGCCCGGCATGACTCGAACATGCGACCTTCTGGTTCGTAGCCAGACGCTCTATCCAACTGAGCTACGGGCGCGCGATTCTCAGTATACCAACCGACCTGGCTCGAAACACAGCCGTTCCGTTTGCGATAAGCTAAAAGGTTTTACGCTTCCGTGGAAGTGATGCTGCGGCTTGCGCTTTTGCCTTTCAATTATGGAACCTGACCGATGCGGGTGAGAATCCTGTACCACGACCACTGCTTCGACGGAGCGGCTTCGGCGGCCTTTTTCAGCCGTTTCCACGAGGAGAAGTTTTCTCCCGGAGCCCGGTTCGAGTTTACCGGTCTGGCCCACAAAGCCACCCAGCTTTTTGAAGAAAGCCTCTTCGACGGCGACGTCAATGCCATCGTCGACTTCAAGTATTCGCCCGATCCGCGGCTCACCTGGTGGTTCGATCACCATCAGAGCGCCTTCCTCAGCCCCGAGGATGCCGAGCACTTTCGGCGCGACCGCAGCGGCAAGAAGCTCTACGATCCGTCGTTCCACTCCTGCACCAAATTCATCGCAACCGTGGCGCGGGAAAAATTCGGCTATGAAGCGCCGGACCTGAACGAGCTCGTCGAATGGGCCGACATCGTGGATGGCGCGCTGTATGAAAGCGCCGAAGCCGCAGTCGAGTTGCGCGAGCCGGCGATGAAAATCACCATGGTGATCGAAAGCGCGAATGGGTCCGATATCGTGCACCGCATCATACGCCTGATGCGCCACTGCCCGTTGTCGCAGATTGTCGAGGATGCGGAGGTCCGCAAACTCTACGCGCCGCTATACGAGCGGCACCTCCGGACCGTCGACATCATCCGCGGCAAGGCCTCCTGCAACGAGGGAGTGATTTTTTTCGATCTCACCGGAGACGGCATGGACGGCTACAATAAGTTCATTCCGTACTATCTTTTTCCCGCCAGCACCTATACAGTGTCGGTGAGCACGTCGAGCTTCCGGACCAAGGTTTCGGTGGGCTCGAATCCGTGGGCGCCCCGCGAGCCGACCCACAATCTCGCGACCATCTGCGAACGCTACGGGGGCGGCGGACATCCCCGCGTGGGCGCCATCAGCTTCGAGATCGGCGCCGTGGAGCAGGCCCGCAAAGTGGCCGCCGAGATCCGGCACGAACTGGAGACTACATAAATGATTTTCCGACTTATTCTCGCGTTGGCCTTCGCCGCATCCACTGATGGCGCAGCCTCCGAGGCCGAAGCTTCCGGGCGAAGATTGGGTTTCGCTGTTCAACGGCTCCGACCTGACCGGGTGGACCGAGATCGGACAGGAGAAGTGGGCTGTCGAGAACGGGACCATTCACGGGTACGCGACCACGAAACAGTACGGCTATCTGCGCACGACGAAAAATTATAAAGATTTCGAGCTGTCGCTGCGCTTCAAATGCGAAGGCGACGGCAACAGCGGAGTTTTCTTTCGCGCCGAGTTCAAGCCCGGCACGGCGGATGTGACGCAAGGGCCGCAGTTCGAGATCGACTGCAACATCAACCGTCACAGCGGCGGGATTTACGATGTCGGGCGACAATGGATTGTCTGGCCGGCCCCCGAGAACGAAACGGTCATACGTCCGGAGGACTGGAACGAGTATCTGCTCAAGGTTGTGGGCAACCGCTACATCGCGCGGCTGAATGGCGTCCAGATGGTCGATTTCACGGATCCCAAGCCCAAGGCCCAGGACGGCGGCATCGCGCTGCAGTTGCACTCCGGCGGACGCGGCAACATGCGCTTCAAGGATATTTGGATTCGCGACCTGTCGAACCGTTGAGCGCGTGATTAAGCGTATCTTTTACGCCGATTCGTATACCATTCCGTTGCCCGCCGGGCATAAGTTTCCCATGTCGAAATATGCGCTGCTGCGGGAGCAGCTCGCGGCCGATGGATGCTACCGCTTTGAGTGCGCCGCTCTGGCCGATGCCGCGGTCATAAAGCTGGCGCACGATCCGGCATACGTGGACGCATTCCTGAGTGGAGCGTTAAGCGCGCAAGCGATGCGGCGCATTGGATTCCCCTGGTCGCAGGGGTTGGTTGCGCGAACGCTCGCCTCGGCCGGTGGAACGCTGGGCGCCGCGGAGGATGCGTTAGAGACGGGCTGGGGCGGGAATCTCGCGGGTGGAACCCATCATGCTTTCCGAGCGGCTGGATCCGGCTTTTGCGTGTTTAACGATTTTGCGGTGGCTGTCGCATCGCTGCGTTCCAGGGGCCGCATAGTACGCGCCGCCATCATCGATCTGGACGTCCATCAGGGCGACGGGACCGCCAGTTTCTTCGAGAACGACCCCGCCGTAATGACTACATCCATCCACTGCGTATCGAATTTCCCGTTCCACAAACAGCGCAGCGATATCGATGTAGAGCTGCGCGAAGGCGCCGGAGACGTGGAATATCTCGCTGGAGTTGAACGCACTGTTGCCGCGCGTGATTCGGTTCCGGCCCGACATCGTCTTCTACCAGGCGGGCGTGGACGCGTTATACGGCGATTCCCTGGGACGTTTGAAACTTACGCACAACGGCCTGCGGGAGCGTGACCGGCTCGTCATGACGTGCGTACGGGAGCGGCGGAATTCCGTTTGTGGTGACACTCGGCGGCGGATATTCGAGGCCGATCGATCTCACCGTGGAGGCTCACGCCAACACGTTTCGGGTCGCCGCGGAGGTGTTCGGCGGCGCAATGGTTGAAACAGTCGCGCTACAGTAGAGGAAGTACACGATCCAGGCGTGTGGCGCGTCATCCGTATAGACCGGCTCCGGGCATGAAGGCTCTTTTCGTCCTCTCGTTCATAACGTTGTCCGCGACGGCGGGCGAGTACGCCGTGCTCGCAAACGGACAGCGCATCCACGCCGAGCGGCATGAGTTCGAGGGCAACCTCATTCGCCTGATCACGACAACGGGATCGATAGAATTTCCCGCGGGGCAGGTCAGGAGCTTCGAGAAAGAGGACTATATTCCCCCGCCAAGTCCTGCTCCCGCTCCTGCTGCGACGGCGCCCGCTGTTGCCGCGAACAATTTGCCGCCACATTTCACGCCACAAGAACTGCTCGACCGCGCCGCCGCCAAAGCGGGCTTGCCGCGCGAGATCGTCCACAGCATTGCGAAAGCGGAATCGGCCTATCGTCAGAATGCCGTGTCGCCCAAGGGCGCGGTCGGCTTAATGCAACTGATGCCCGCGACCGCGGCCGCGCTGAATGCGAACCCTTACGATGCGCGACAAAATGCCGAAGCCGGCGCGGAATACCTGGCGGAGCTGCTGGCGCGCTACGACGGCAAGGTCTCGAAGGCCGTGGCGGCGTACAATGCGGGTCCCGGAGCGGTCGATAAATACAGGGGCATTCCTCCCTACCGCGAGACCATCGATTACGTTCACCGCGTCCTTTCCGATTACAACAAGCGCACCGCAAAAACGCGGACTTCGGCCGCCTCGGTCAGCGACTAGGTTCTGCTAGAGGCGCGCTGCTATGCTAGAGCCATACAGCGAGCGACTTAGGTGAACGATCCGCGGCAGTGATTGCCGGGGAAGGCGGTCGATTGTGGATGTTCTGGTCTGGGTACCCATCATTGTAGTCGTCGTGTATCTGCTCTCGTCGATCAAGATTCTGGCCGAGTATGAGCGCGGAGTAGTATTCCGGCTCGGCAGGGTGTTGCCGCAGCCGAAAGGTCCCGGTGTCATCCTGATCTTTGCCCCGCTCGATCGCATTGTCCGTACCTCATTGCGCATCGAAGCAATGGAGGTGCCGCCTCAGGACGTGATTACGCGCGACAACGTCTCGGTAAAAGTGAACGCCGTCGTGTACTTCCGGGTCGTGGATCCGATCAAGGCCATCATAGAAGTCGCGAATTTTCTGTATGCCACATCGCAAGTCTCCCAAACGACGTTGCGTAGCGTGTTGGGCGAAGTCGAATTGGACGAGTTGCTGGGCCAACGCGAAAGACTGAATATGCGACTGCAATCGGTGCTCGATATGCACACGGGTCCGTGGGGAGTGAAGGTGACTCTGGTCGAAGTGAAGCAGGTGGATCTGCCGGACCAGATGATCCGCGCCATCGCGCGCCAAGCCGAAGCGGAACGCGAGCGCCGCGCCAAAGTCATTCATGCCGAGGGCGAGTATATGGCCGCCGAGAAGCTGAGCATGGCGGCCGAGGTGATTCAACGCGAGCCCATGGCGCTGCAATTGCGCTACCTGCAGACGCTGCTTGAAATCGGCTCCGAAAAGAATACAACGATCATCTTCCCTCTCCCCATAGATATAATTGCGTCGTTAGGGCGCGCCCTGGAGAAGATCGGGACGCCCGAGGTCGCCGCGCCCTGACGACAGCTTTTGAAAGGCGGAGTAAGTTTGGCAAGAACGGACGAAGGCGAATTTGAATTAGTGCTGGGGAATCGCCAACTGATCAGCGTCTTTCTGATCGTGGTAATTCTACTGGCCGTGTTTTTCTCCATGGGCTACATCGTGGGGAGAAACTCGGCTCCCGTCCCGGTCGAGGCGCGCGGCGCGCCGCCGGCGAAACCGATCGTCGTCGAGCCGCCTTCGCGCCACGATACAGACCAGAACGCGGCGGTGGCGGCGGAACCCGCCGCGCCCCTTAACCGCGCCCGCGCCCACCGTGGAAAACAAGCCTGCCCCGGCCGCCCCAGAGCGGAAGATGGAACCGCCCTCGGCGCGCGCGACCACCCCTACGGTGGACCAGCCCGCGCCCGGCCATTACTGGCAAGTTGTATCCACCAGCCGTCCGGAGGCCGAGATCATCTCCGAAGCGATCGCGAAAAAAGGATTGAAGGCGATTGTCGCGCCCGCGCCGAAGGACGGTTATTTCCGCGTATTGGTTGGGCCGCTCGGCGATGCGGCCGATACCGCGAAAGTGCGCAACGATCTCGAGGCCGCCGGTTTTAAGAACCCGATCCTGCAAAGATATTGATGCTGGTTCAACTCGATCGCCTGCCGGCCTCGCCTCGCTTGCCCGAATGGCTGCGCAAAGCCGATACGCATTTCCCCGCGGTTCACGATTTAAAAGCCGACCTGCGGCGGCTCAATCTCCACACCGTGTGCGAGTCGGCGCGTTGTCCCAATATGCACGAATGCTTTCACCGCGGCGCCGCCACGTTCATGATCCTTGGAAACCTCTGTACGCGGGGATGCGGGTTCTGCTCCGTGCCGAAGGGATCGCCGCGGAAGAAGGAATTCGCTCTCGATCCGGAGGAGCCGGCCAACGTCGCGCGCATGGCCGCCGCCATGAAGCTCCGCTATGTCGTGATCACGTCGGTGAACCGCGACGATCTGCCTGACGGCGGCTCCCGCCATTTCGCTGAAACGGTGCGCCAAGTGCGCGGCGCGCTGCCGCATGCGCGCATCGAAGTGCTGACGCCCGATTTTTGCGGAGACATGGAAGCCGTCGCGCGCGTGCTCGATGTCCTCGCCCGACGTCTTCAACCATAATGTCGAGACCGTGCCGCGTCTTTACCGCCGCGTCCGGCCGCAAGCGAATTACCGCCAATCCCTCGATGTCTTGCGCTTTGCCAAAAACTATCGGCCGCAATCGTTGACCAAGTCCGGACTGATGGCCGGTCTCGGCGAAGAGCCTCGCGAAGTCGAAGAGCTGCTTCGCGATCTGGTCGCCTCCGATGTGGATGTCGCCACCATTGGACAATACCTGCAGCCTGGCCGGACGAATCTCCCGGTTGCGCGCTTCGTTACGCCCGCCGAGTTTGACGCTTACCGGGATTACGGCCTTTCGGCGGGACTCAAGACGGTCTTCAGCGGTCCGCTGGTACGAAGTTCCTACATGGCCGATCAGGTGAATGAACAGGCTACGCGGCCGGTTTAACACCGCCCTGACCTGGGCACTCGCGCTGCTAACGGCCGCGTTCTTGATTTTCCTTTTCCCGAACTTCAACGCTACGTTTCTCGCCCCCTTCGCGCTCACGCCGTTGCTGCTCGCCGTTTCGCGCGAGCCGCGGCCGTGGATGCGCTTCCTGCTCGGGTGGGCCGCCGGCGTCGCGTATTGGTTCGGCGTTTGTTACTGGATTCAGTTCGTGCTCGAACATTACGGCGGCATGGGTAGATGGGGCGGTTGGGGAACTTTTCTACTTTTTTGCGTTCTTAAGGCAATTCATCTTGGTATTTTCTCGATGCTCGCGGCCGTGCTGTTGCGGCATTGGTATGCGATCCCAGCCATTGCCGCGCTGTGGACCGGCATCGAGCGCACACATGCCGATGCGGGATTTGCCTGGCTGGCTCTCGGGAACGCGGGCATCGATATGCCGGCTCCGTTACGGCTGGCGCCGTTGGTGGGCGTGTATGGTTTATCGTTCGTATTCGCGGGCCTTAGCGTCGCGCTTGCCCTGGCGATTCTGAGGCGGCCTCGGAAACAGCTCTTGTGGGCCGCCTTGTTCGCTATCCCGTTGTTTCTTCCCGCTCTTCCCGCTCCGGCCGCTGGAAACGAGACCGCTGTCGTCGTGCAGCCCAACCTGAATGAAGACCAGGAATGGAGCCCCGTTACCGCCGAGATGATGCACGAGCGTCTCATCGATCTCTCGCTCACCGCGGCAAAGCACTCAACGCCGCGGCTGATCGTCTGGCCGGAAGCTCCCGGGCCATTCTATTTTTATCGCGATCCGATGTTCCGCGCCCAGGCCGAAATGCTGGCGCGCCAGGCGCGAGCGTATTTCCTCTTCGGCAGCGTCGCCCACACGCCCAAGGGAGAGCCGCTCAATTCCGCCGTAATGCTGACTCCCGATGGACGGCTTGCGGGCCGCTACGACAAAATCCACTTGGTCCCATTTGGAGAGTTTGTGCCAGCCATATTCAGCTTCGTGAACCGCATCACTCCGGAAGCCGGGGATTTTGTGCCGGGGACGAAACGCGTGCTCTTCAACGTCGCGGGCCACAAACTGGGAGCCTTTATCTGTTATGAATCGGCCTTTCCGGACGAGGTGCGCAAGTTCGCGCGTGACGGAGCCGAGTTCCTCGTCAATATCTCAAATGATGGATATTTTGGACATAGCGCGGCGCGTTACCAGCATCTTTCGCTCGTCCGCATGAGAGCGGCGGAGAATCGCCGCTGGATCGTGCGGGCCACCAACGACGGCATTAGCGTCGCTATCGACCCCGCTGGCCGTATTAACGACCGTTTGCCGGCTTTTGAGGAAAAGGTCGGCCGGATGCATTATTCGGACGTGGATTCGGAAACGATGTATACAAGAGCCGGAGACTGGTTCGCGTGGTCTTGTTTAGGAGGGGGAATTCTGGCGCTTGTTTTCTCGCAACGCCCACACTATCAGCCGGTCAAAAAAGGCGAAAGCGAGATGTGAGCGGCCGTGCGCCGGCCACTCACGAATGTGGCGCATCTACAATTGGATCGAGTTGAGGGTGATAACTCCGTGCTGCATATCGCCCGTGGCGATGACGCCGTAAATCTTCGTCTGGGACCCCGGCCCTCCCCGCGATCGCAATTTTTGTTCTATTTTCGCGTTGCTAGCGCTGTCAAACGTTGCTACGCGGCCATCCTTCAGCCGTAGGGCGAAAGACGTCGTGGAAGCGGTGATCCGGCAGCTGGCGGGCATCTGCTGGGCAATGTTCTGCGCGGCCTCCCAACCCTGCAATCCGGCCTGTCCAGCCGTGCTGTTCGAAGCTATGTTTGGGGGAGGATTAGTCCAATCCTTCCAACCAGAGTACTTCTTCACGTCCTCGGCCCCATAGTCCTCCGTGGTTTTATCCATGTGATCGTTCGTATTCGTAGCCGAACTGGAAACTGTGTTCCGGTCCGCCTGGTTGACGCGCTGTTCATAGGTAGTGTTCGTTTCCCGCTCCGTTGTCGTACGCTGAGGCATCGTCATATTGGTGGTGCGGTCGGCCGAGCTTTGCATTGAGCTCTGATTTACAGATCCACCGTCGCACCCCGCCGCGACGAGAAGACCTGTCCACGTCTGCCCTTTCCGCATTCCCGATTGCATGTTGTTGTTTTGCCCAAACATCAGTCCGGAACAAAGAACTGGCGCGGCCATTGCGATTAGAACTGTTTTCATGTTTCACCTCCTGTCACGCTAGTAACGTGCGTTGCCATGGATAAGCGCGTGCAACTTACAGGCCAACTTGCCGGACGGTTCCCGTCCAACACCTGTAAAATGTGAACTTGATTCCGATCGCGAAGCCGAAGCTCCCCGAACCCCTGGCGCTGGCCGGGTCAAGCCGGCCGCCAGCATGGTTGTGGCTCTTGGCGGCTCTCGCCATCACCGCCGCCGTATATCTTCCATCCCTGCACTACGGTTTTGTTTTCGACGATCATAATCAGATCGAGAATAACCCTCTCATCCAAAGCTGGCATTATTTGCCGCGAGCTTTTGCCGGCCACCTCTGGGCCCAAAAGACGGCCCTCGCAATCTATTACCGGCCGGTGTTCACGCTATGGCTCATGCTGAACTACGCCCTGTTCGGATTGAATGCCGGGGCGTGGCATGGCGCGGCGCTCGCTCTCCATTTACTTGCAACCGCTCTGGTCTATTTCCTCGCGCTGCGGCTTACGCGCCGCCAGTGGACCAGCGGCATCGCGGCGCTTCTCTTTGGTCTCGATCCGATTCACGTCGAGGCGGTCGATTGGGTCTCGGGCGCAACGGGACCTCTTTCGGCGAGCCTGCTGTTGGCGGCGCTGCTCGCTTATTTTAAAGCGCGCGAAGCGGGGCGGGCGGCGTGGATGGCGGTCGCGCTAGCCGCTTCGCTGCTGTCGGATTTGGCCCACGAAAGCGGAGTCGTGATCGTGGCGCTTGTTTTTTCCTATGAGTGGGTTGATTCGCGGCGGCTCCCGCCTTTGCGCCGCTTGCGGAGAGCCGCGTGGGCGGCGCTGCCATTTGCGGCCGTAATTTTGCTATACGCCGGTGTGCGCCTGGCCGCCCTTCAATCTTTCGCCGAGCGGCGTAATCCTTATTCGGTCTGGCAAGTGCTGCTCGCGATCCCGGCCGGCGCACTGTTTTACGTTAAGCACTTGATTGCCCCGATCGGCATGAGCCTTTTTTATAATCTTAGCGTTGCGAATTCTCAACAGCCAGTGCGGGTAGCGCTCGCCTGCCTGACGCTTATAATCATCGCCGCCGTGATTTGGCTTTTCGTGAGGCGGTCGCCGTTGCTCACGTGGCTCGCCCTCTGGATCGTCGTCACGCTCCTGCCCGCTTTCGCGCTGCTTTTCTTCAACAGCACGGAACTTGTTCACGACCGTTATCTCTATCTGCCCTCCGTCGCGTTCTGCATCCTGATTGCGATGGCGCTCGATCGCCTCCGGCCGGCCCACGCCGCGCCGACGTTGGCGTTTGCCGTCTGCTTGGCCGCCGCTTATGCCGTGGGAACCGCCTATGAAAGCAGCTTCTGGCGCGACGGGCTTACCTTAAATCAGCGCGAGGTCGCCATCTCGCCCGGCAATGAAATCGCCACGCATAACCTTGGAGTCGAATTGATGCTGGCGCAGCGCGACGCCGATGCGATCCCTTATTTCCTCCGCGTACTCCAGGCCGATCCGCGCTCCGAAGAGACTTTGTTCGCGCTCGGCATCTGCTATCTCAATCTCGATATGCTGGACGATTCGGCCCGCTATTTTAGCCGTGCCATCGCCATGACGCCCTCCGATCCCAAGCCGCATCTTCTGCTCGGGAGGGTCCTCGAGAAACAGGATCGGCTCGGCGACGCCGAAACGGAGATACGGCGGGCCATCGCGTTGCTTCGCGTCGCACGCGGCTTTAAGGCGTATCATTTAGCATTGGCGGATGTACTCGCGGACAAGGGCGATACGAATGGCGCGCTCAGGGAATACCAGGCGGAGTTGGACAGCGATCCTTTGTCCACCGAGGCCCGCGCCGGAGCGGAGAAGATGGAAACCATATTGCACGGGCATGGAGCGAAATAAGTGCGCATCGCATTCGGTTCGGACCACGCCGGCTTCGAGTTGAAGCGTCAACTCATGCCCGCGGCGGCGGAGCTTGGTCACGAAGTCGTCGACGTCGGCGATTTTGACGCTTCCCTGCCGGACGATTATCCCGATTTCGCGGCGGCCATCGGCGCCGCCATCCTGAACGGCCGCGCCGACCGCGCCATTCTGATCTGCGGCAGCGGCGTGGGCGCCTCGGTGGCCGCGAATAAAATCGCCGGAATCCGCGCCGGCCTGTGCCACGATACGTATTCGGCGCATCAAGGCGTGGAGCATGACGACATGAACGTCCTGGTTCTCGGCTCGCGCATCGTGGCCGTCGAGCTGGCGCGAGAGCTCATGTACACTTTCCTGCGCGCCGCCTTCACCCGCGAGGAACGCCACCTTCGTCGCATCGCGAAGATCGCCGCGATGGAGTGCAAGGCGGAGGCGCGATGACGCCGAGTGGCGAGAATCCGCGAGGGCGCGTGGCGCTCGTTACTGGCGCAAGCCGCGGGCTAGGGAAATCGATGGCGCTGGCTTTGGCAAAGGCGGGCGCCCGCGTGGCGCTGGTCGGCCGCGACGTCCCCAGCCTTGAAGCGGCGCGCGACGAGGCGCGCAATAGCGGCGCCGAAGCCGAGATCTATCGGGCCGACGTTACGAGCGGCGAAGCCGTCGCCCAGCTCGAGCGAGATGTGCTCGATCGCTTCGGCCCGGTCCACATTTTGGTGAACAACGCCGGAATGAATATCAGGAAAAACGTGCCCGAGTTTACCCTTGACGAGTGGAACACGGTCATCGCGACCAATCTCACCAGCGCGTTCCTCATGTGCCGCGCCTTTGTTCCGCACATGCAAGGCCAGGGTTACGGACGCATCGTCAACATGACCTCTATCATGAGCCACGTTTCGCTTCCCGGGCGCGCCGCCTATTCGGCCAGCAAGGCCGGGCTGTTGGGCTTCACGCGCGCGCTGGCTCTGGAACTCGCGCCGGAAGGGATCTGCGTCGTGGCCATCAGTCCCGGCCCCTTTGCCACGGAGATGAATCTGCCGCTGCTGAACGATCCCGAAAAGAACGCGCAGTTCGTCGCGGCCATTCCTCTCGGCCGCTGGGGCAAGGTCGAAGACATCGGCCAGCTCGCGGTATTTCTCTGCTCCGATGCCGCGGCCTTCATCACGGGCACGGATGTGCTCATCGATGGGGGCTGGTGTGCGCGATAGGTACGCCGTTGCGCTCGCATGATTCCTATGTCTCGCCTTCTGCAACGGCAAGCGTACGCGCACCATCGCGGTCGTGCCGAAGGGCACGTCCCACCTCTTCTGGGTCTCGGTCCAATCGGGAGCGATGGCGGCTGACAAGAGATTCGGCGTCGACTTGCTCTGGAACAGGCCGGCTCAGGAAACCGAGTACGACCGCCAGATCCAGATCGTCGATTCGATGGTCGCCCGCAGCGTGGACCGCCTCGTCAAGCCGGCCAGATGGCCGCGCGTGAACTTGCGAAGCTGCTCGCGCGGAAGGGAAGCGTCGCCATCGTTATGCACGCTTCGGCAGCGCTTCAACCATGGATCGCGAAAGGTTTTGAGGGCGTCATTACCAAATAGTTCCCGCAAAATCCGCATTTTCGCAGCCATACGGGCTTTCCGACCGTTCCAAAGCCATGGCTTCGGCGAAAAATATTTTGACCGCGCATCCGGATCTGAACGGCATGTTCGCACCATCCGAGCCTAGTGGCGTGGGCGTCGCGCTCGCCATAAAATCGCGAGCCCTCGGCGGCAAAGTCAAGTTCCTCGCATGCGACGCCGGCGACACATGATCGAAGACCTGAAGGCCGGAGTCATCGATGCCATGGTTGTGCCAGACCCTTTCAGATGGGCTCCGAGGCCGCCCACTCTCTATAGTTGAAAAGCTGGACGGCAAAACGCCGCCGAAGTGCATCGATCTCGCGGCGCATGTCATCGAGAAGCGGGACATAGATAAGCCAGATATCAAGCAACTGCTCTTCCCGGACGTCAAGAAATACGCGGAAGCTCAGGCGCTCCCCTGATCTAGCTACGCGCTGGCCAACCCCCGCAGGTTCCATCCGCAAATCCGGCTCCCTTCCATCTTGTCGCCGTCCGGCCCCGCCCAGTGCGTCTCCAGGCTGATGTACCCCCGGTACCCATCGCTCAATAGAGCCGCGATCTGTCCTTTCCAATCCACCGAGCGGGTTCCTAGCGGACCCCAATCGGGCGTGTGGCCGTCCACTTCGCAGTCTTTCGCGTGTACGTGAACGATACGGTTCGCCGGCAAGCGCCGGTAGCCCTCCGGAAATGGCTTCTCCCCCGATACGTAAGCGTTTGCGGGATCCCAGACCACCATCAAATTCGGATGCCGCACGGCATCGAGAACGCGCGCCGTTTCCTCCGCGGTCGCGATGTTGCAGGCGTGCTCGTTTTCAAGACCGACGATAATGTTGTGCGCAGCCGCCTTTTCCGCCAAGTCGTTCAACGCCGCCACCACCGCGTCGAAGCACTTCTCCGGCTCGATCGTGCGCCAATAAGAGAACACGCGCACGATCCTGGCGCCCAGGAACGTCGCGATGTCGAAGGCGTGCTCCGCCAGCCTCGGTTGATCCTCAAAGGTATGTTTCGACGCGAAAATGTCCTGCTGAAAACGCGCATCCACTTGCCCACCCCCCGGCAGCACGCATTTCAGCAGCGGCGACGCGATCGAGATTGCTTCGAACTCGCGCGACCGCAGCGTATCGCGGACCTGAATCAACTCCGCGTCGCTCAGATCCATGATGTTCTTGCCATAGACCACGCGCAATTCCGCCGCGCGCATCCCGATCTCGTGCATCGTGGAGAGCGCGGCTTCCAGGTCTATCGGGGAAAACTCGTCTGTGATCGCCGCGATGGGCAATTTCGGAGTCATCTATTTCGATCCTTCACGTACTGTGAGGAATTGATTCGGCTTTACGTTCGCCAGCACATCCTTCCACCCACTCGGCCATGAAACGGTTATCGACTTCGCCACATCGTCCCTACCTATCCCAAACGTTAACGCCAGGTCGCTTTGCGAGCAATAGCTCGATCCGCTATGGACCGTCTGCATCTGTTTGCCCGAGGCGCTTTCCAGATAAACGGTCGCTCCCAAAGCACTGCGGTTCGATTTCGTCCCAATCAGTTTCAGCGTGATCCAATGATTTCTGTTTCCACCATCGTTGCGGTACAGATATGCGGGGCCATTATTGGTTGAGATCAGGACATCAAGGTCGCCGTCGCGGTCGAAATCGGCATAGGCCGCCCCGCGCGCGACCATCGCACGCTGAAAATCGGGGCCCACCGACTTGCTTACGTCCTCAAACTTGCCCTTACCCAAGTTGTGGAACAGCAGCGGCATCTCCTTATATTGCACCTTCGGCTGCACGCGGCCGATCTCTTCTTCAATATGGCCGTTAGCCGCGAAAATGTCCGGGTATCCATCCAGATCGTAATCGAAAAAGAAAGCGCCAAAGGTCAAGCTGAGCAGGCTGGCGCGGCCCACCGCCGAACGCGGCGCTTCATCCACGAATAGGTCCGTGCCTTCGTTGTGATAAAGGCCCAGCATTTGGTTCGAGAAATTGCCCACCAACAGATGCATGCGCCCCGATCTGTCGTAGTCCGCGGCATCGGATCCCATTGCGCCGCGCGCTACACCGTCCTCGCTGAATGCCACGCCCGCCGCGACGCCCTCTTCCGTAAACGTGCCGTGGCGATTGTTGCGGTACAGCTTGTTCGGCTGCGTGTCGTTGGCGATGAAAAGGTCGGGCCAGCCGTCGTTGTTGTAGTCGAAAGTCGTAATGCCCAGCGACTTGCTCGTGGGTTCGCTCAGCCCGGCCTTTTGCGTCACATCCTCGAAGCGCCCGCCGCCGAGATTATGGTACAGCTTCAGCGAGTTTCCTTTATACGACTCGGGCGTACAATACGATTTCGTCGCTCCATCGAGCGAGCACCATAAATCGCCCTTCGCCGTCCACTGCACGTAATTGGCGACCACCAGGTCGGCCTTGCCGTCGCGGTCGTAATCGAACCACGCGGCGCTCGATCCAAACGCCGCGTTATTGATGCCCGCGCTCTTGGTCACATCGCGGAACTTGCCGTTTCCTTCGTTGTGAAACAGACGATCGCCGCCGAGCGCGGTGATATAAACGTCATCGCGCCCATCGTTGTCGTAATCCGCGATCGCCACGCCCATGCCATAGATCTCGACATCGAGGCCACTGCCCGCCGAAATGTCCGTGAACGTGCCGTTATGGTTATTCCGATACAGCGCCGCGTTGGTCTTGCGGCCCTTCGGCATGAGATCCTTTCCGTTGATCAGCAGGATGTCGGGCCAGCCATCGCCATCGGCATCGAAGAACGCGCAGCCCGACCCCATAGTCTCGGGCAGCCACTTCTTTCCTGTCCGGCCGGCGTTGTGGGTGAACTTGATGCCCGCCTGTTGCGTCACATCCGTGAACCGAATCTCCGAGCGCGGTGGTTCGATGCTCGCGGCAATCAGCGCTCCGGCCGCCAGCGCTGCAAAGAAAAACTTCATTTGAGGCAGCTCTCGTGATCGTGGATCGGCTGCCGCTCGTTATTCGCCTCCGGACTCAGCGACCGCGGCTTCGACGTCAAGGCCTGCGAAGATTCGTCCGCTTTGAAGCGCTCAAACAGTTTGCGCTCGCGCTGCGATTGGGCGTCATCGCCAAGCCCCCGATACGCCAACATCAGATTGTAATGCGCCTGCACATCTTCAGGATCGACCGCCAGTGCGGCCCGCAATGATTGCACCGCCGCCGCGTAATCGCGCTTTAGAAACAAAATTCGGCCGATCTGATTCAGTACCACGCGGTCGCGCGGATACTGCTGGAGCACGCGCCGCAGAGATGCCATCGCACCATCGTAATCGCCATCCGCCTTCTCGATCAGCGCTTTGAAATACCAGATGCGGCCGAGCGAGGAGTCGATAGCCAGCGCTTTTGCGATATACGGCTTGGCGGCATCGGTCTCGCCTTCTTGAATCAGCGCTCGCGCCACGTTCAGCCATCCGTCCGCGTAGCCCGGCTCGGCGTCGGTTACCTTCTTAAAGGCGTATTCGGCCCCCTTCAGATCGCCCTGCAACAGCAGTCCAATGCCCCAGTCGTTCCAGCGCTCGCGATCCTTTTTTGCAACCACAGGCCCCCAGTTCGTCCTCGGGCCCAGCGGCAGCTTCACTTCCGCCTTCGCCAAAACCGTGATCGGCAAATTCGGGATCTCGCCCTTGATCTCGCCGGAGACATTCGCAGGAATATTCGCCTTCGACGAATGAAAATTTCCGGCTGTCGCGCGACACCCCGACTAGCTGCGGCGGCTGGCCCGGTAATGGCTGCCCGGCGTAGGCGAATCGCGTGTAATAGTGCGAAAACTTGCGGTAGTTCAGGCGCGCCGTCAACGTGATCGGACCTTTCGCGTCCTTTGGAATTTGTACGCGGAAATGCGCCACGTCCGCCGCGCCCGGCGGGATCAGACGCACATACAAAAGACTGCGGGACTGAAACGCATTGCGCTTGTCGATCTCGTTGCCGTCTTCGTCGATGAGATACGACTTGTAGAAATGCGCGCCGGGCTCGACCGGACCGCAGCCATTGTCTTCCACCATGCCGCTCCAGAAAACCTCGCGCCCGGCGGCGTCATGCCCTTCGAGTTCGAGCCACACGTCGAAAGCATCGACCGTACCGGCGGGAAAGAAATGGCCGATCTTGCGCGTGCGCACGACAGTGTCAACGCGAATCGTCGATCCCGGCTCGAATGTCACGCCAGAATGATCGATCGGCGCCGCAATATTGCCCACCTCGCGAATGAACACCGGGCCGCTATGTTCGCTCTCTTCGCCCGATGCAAACGTCGTACTCTCCTGCGGGGACGTATCGCCGGCCCTGCGCCGCATCTGCAATTGCGCGCTCTTTTCATCTACCGGTGACGCCGCGAAAATATCCACGGTGATGAAGCCCGACGTCAAAAACTTCGCTTCTTCCCGCATCTGCGCTTCATCGCGGTTCACGTACGCGACCGCCATGTTCGCCGCCGGGAAACGGTGCGAATGGATTTTGCCGTCGTGGTTGCCGGGATCGCGCGAGTCCACCAGCGGCATGTGGCAATCCGCGCAAGTCGATGGCTTCGGCGGATAGTAGAACGATCTCGCCCCCTGTCCCGATATCCCGCTCGCCTGCCAATTGTCGTAATCGTTGAACCCTCGTTGCCAGCGGTATTGATTGACGGGCACGTCCAGATGCACCTTGTGGCACGCCGAGCAGAACTCCGCCGTGTCTTTGGTCATGAACGGCTTCAGAAACGTGCGGCGATGCGGCTCCGGATCGAGATATGTCAAATAATGATCCATTGTCCGAATAAACGGATTTTTGCTCGACGCCAGCTCGTGCAATGGCGGGTACATCATCGTGAAATCGGCGTTGCCCATGGAGCTGCCGACATGCACGATGGAGTGGCACGACATGCACCCCAGGCCGTTTTGCGCTTCCGGCGTGTCGATCTGGTCCTTAATCGGCTTCTCGAAGCGGCCGTTGAAGAACACCGCGTGATCGTGGCATCCGGCGCACCATTTGGTCGGCTGCACGCCCACCACGCTCTGCATGTACTCAATCGACTTTCGATAGAACTGATTATTAAACGACGCAAAGTGATGCATCGAGCTGTTCCACTGCTTGTAGATGTCCTGGTGGCACTCCCCGCAAGCCTTCGAATCCATGAAGAAGTTGGACGGAATCGTTCCACCCACGTTGGTTCGCGACGAAGACGGCCAAAATGGCGACTTTGGCCCGCCTCCCTCTTCTTTCATGGATACCGGAATAACTGACGGATTGTGGATGCGTAGCGAAGCATCGGGAAAGTTCGCGTTGTAAACGCGCGCGCCAAGCGGCACAAACACGAGCAAGGCGAGCGCCGCCGCGTAACCGTTTCGAAACGCCGGCCCGGATCTCAGCGCGTACGGGATCAGTGCGGCCAATCCCACGGCCGCCGCCGCCACATGCGCCACCAGCACGGAATGGAACTGTCGAGTGGCGCCCGTAATCGCCAGAGCGATTCCCAGCGCCGCCGCGATCGAGAACGCGATTGCGGCGAAGCCGAACGACCTCGCAACCATCAGAAACAAGGCGAAGACCGCAACCCCGAGCACCACGTGAAGCAGCACGTTTCCCATGTAGAACACCGTGGGCTCCGCGAACGCCGCAATATAGGCGGTGTTCACCAGTAGCAGGAGAAAGCCGATTGCAAGCCACTTTCGCATTCTTAGTTTGAGGTCCGCAGAGGTAAGATCAGCGTTGCCGCTGGCCTTTTATTGTACTTCTCACGATAGAGCTTATGCGCGGCATCCGAAGGAAAATGCTCGCTCGCCGGATACGGATAGCTAGACATGGCGTGAAACGGCAGCGGTTCCACGCTTTGTGAGAATGCGGTGTTGGCGTCGCGGTCCTTGGCCCAGCCATCCACTTTCAACAGATAATCGCGCTTCCAGCCGGTGCGCGGAGGCGCCAAGCTATCGGCGCGGAACGAGAGGCGCATCTCATCACCCGATCCCATCACGACGGGCCGGTCGTCCACCGCCCCAATCAGTTCCGTAACGTCGCCATAGCGGGTATAAAACCCCGGCGTGGGGTTCCATTGCGACGCCGCGCTGACTGCGTCATAGTCGAACCTCTCCGGCTGGTCGCGATCTTCCGAAACAATATTTTTCGAGAAACCCCGCAAATGCAAATCGCCCGATTCCATTGCGAGATGCTTTAATTCCAAGCGCTGAGCGCACCGCCTCGCCAAGAAAAATCTCATCCCAAAAAACGCACAAGTTCGTCACAATGCGGATCTCGCGCGACGCTGACAAGAACTTCCCCGCTAGATCGACCGCAATCGTTTTCGGCTTGCCGTCGGGCATGCCCATATCATCGATTACCGTCTTCCACTTCCCACTCGCATCCCTCACCTGAAGATACGGCGGAATCAGACCACCCTCGCCCTCCTGGGAGCGCGCCAGAAACGTGCTGCCGTCGGCCCAGTCCACCCACCCGTTCAAGACCAGAATCGTCCCGGCGCTTTTCCCGAAATCGAGATCGAGCGTATGCAGCTCCGCGACGCCGGAATGATCGTGCCGAAACCCGTCCACATAGCGCCCATCCCGGGCTAACAGCCGCTCGCGGACATCGCGCCCGAGCTGGTCGCGCGCCGCAACAGGATAAGCTCGCTGCCCAATCCCATACATCTGAAAATCGGCGAACGGCGGCCCCTTCCAGCGCTCGCTCGTGAATACGTCGATGCCGGCCGGATGATCGACCGCTAACAATTGCGCTTGATCGAGATACGAAACCTCGCTCAGCTCCTCGGTGATCCGAATGTCAAAGCGGCCACCGCGCGGCGCCAGCGCGCCAGCGGGTATCTGGATGTACTCTTCGTGATCGACAGGGAAATACCGGCCGGCTGCCGGACATTGCGCCCAGCGGCGCGACCCCAAGAACATCCGTAACGAACCGGAATCGCTGCCCATCCCACGTCCAGATCATGGGGCAAGAACCGGACAGCCGCTGCGCTTCCTTGTAATCGTATACGCGGTCCGCCGCTTGTTCCGTTTCGTTCTGTATCAGGCCGTTCGGCCAAGTGATGCGCACCGTATCGGCGATCGTTCTCGATCCCAATTCGAAAATCAGCGGCACGCCATCGTAAATCTTCTTTTCATAAAGCTGGCCGGATTTGACCTCCACCTCCGCGCCGTAAGCAAGCTTCAGATTCTTGATGCCAATGAGCCGCACCCCGATCCAATGCGTGTTCGGCGCAGGCCGATCAAGCGCAATCGAACCATCGCCCACCGGCTGGCCCACGCGTTCGAAATGCCCATCCCGGTTTAACAGCGTGCCCGCGCTCGATACAATGTCCAGCCAGCCATCGCGATTCACGTCTTCTGCCCGCAACCACTTCGCGCCAGCCGCGAGCTCCGCCGTATCCACCGCCCGATACTTGCCCCCAAGCTGATCCAGATACGCCACGCCCGGCCGATCCGCATAGCTCACCATCAGATCGAAAGCCTTGCTGTCCGCCATCAACCGGAACGCCGCCGCGTCGATAGCATGACCAGCCGCAAACGGAAAATCGCCCGTATGATCTGCAAATCCGGCGGCGCCCTGATTCCTCATCAACACCGATTTTTCACCCAGCAGCAACAGATCCAGATCGTAATCGTGATCAAAGTCGATCCATACCGCTTTATCGAAGCGTCCGAGGGGCAGCGCAGACGGCGCCCGCTCGAAATTTCCGTTCACGTTATGCAGCAGAATGGGCCCTTGCTCCGTAAGCACGCAAAGATCGGGCAAGCCGTCGTTGTCGTAATCCCCCTGCGCCACCGAAATAACGCGGCTCAGCCCCGCCAGCCCCTTCGCCCCCGCTAACGTAATGCCGCCGTTCGACCATGCCAGCGCCTCGGGTTTGCCGTTACCATGGACATCAATCAGAAACTGTCCTGCCTCGCCGGATGCCAGCGGCCGCCGCGGAACCTGTTTGGCCGACTGCTCTTTCATGTCCACCGGATCGTAAATTTCGGCGTAGACGCTCCACTCCATGTCCTCGGGAATGACAGCGCCTTCCTGCTGCTTTTTCAGACGCTGGAAATCCGCCAGTTGGCGCGCCGCATCGTCCTTCCTTCCCTCCTGCCGGTACAAGTTAAAAAGTTGGAAGTGCGGTGCCGCCAGATTCGGATCGAGCTGGGCGGCCCTCTCGAGCTCTTTACGAGACTCGTCGCCGCGGCCTGCTTGCTTATAGAGCACGCCCAAGTTGTAATGCGATGCGGGCTCGTCCGGGACCAACTCCGTCATTTTCTGAAATTCCGGGATAGCCTTCTCAAACTCGCCTTCTTTGCGGTACGTAATTCCAAGATTGAACCAGCGTATGCGGCAGCTTGGGATCCTGCTTCTGAACGCGCTCGAGTTCGGCAACGCCCTCGTTTGTCTTCCCCGCGCGTAGCAGCGCCAGCCCGTAATTCAGTCGCTCGCGCGCCGATTGGGGCGCCATCTCGAGCGCTTTGCGGAACTCATCGACCGCCTTCGTCTGTGTAGCCGGATTTTCGTAATACGCTTTGCCGAGATTGCGGTAATGCCATAGCCGCTCCGCGGGGGATTCCCCCGTTTGAGCCACGCACAGCGCCGCCACGACAATGAACCACAGCCGCTTCATCCCGAACAGTAACGATGATTGTAGCTCCCGCGCATCCCACACCTTAGAATCGAAGTGTGCCGCCCGCCGTATCGATCCGCCAACTCACCAAGCGGTACGGCGCGCTGACGGCCGTCAAGGAACTGAATTTGGACGCAGCCGAAGGCGAGATTTTGGGCTTCCTCGGCCTGAACGGCGCGGGCAAAACAACTACCATTCGCATCTTGCTCGATCTGCTGCGGCCCACGACGGGCCGCGCGTTCATTTTCAACCACGATTGTCAGCGCGACGGTCTCAATGCGCGCTCCGAAATCGGCTATTTGCCCGGAGAGATGGGCATCTATTCCAACATGACCGGAAGCGAGACGCTCGATTTTCTCGCCGGACTAAACCGCCAGGCTATCGACAAAACCCGTGGCAAAGCATGGCGCCGCGAGTTGCAGGATCGCTTCGAGCTTCCCGCCGCCGACATCCGCCGCAAGCTGCGCGACTACAGCACCGGAATGAAGCGCAAGCTCGGAATCATTCAGGCCTTCCAATCCGACCCCAAGCTGCTGATCCTCGATGAGCCAACCGAGGGCCTCGACCCGCTTATGCAGGAAGCTTTTTATCAATTGCTCGCCGACGTGAAAAAGCGCGGCCGCACGGTGTTCATGTCTTCTCACGTGCTCTCGGAAGTGGAGCGCGTCTGCGACCGTATCGCCCTTCTGCGCCGTGGCGAGCTCGTGCTGCTTTCTACTGTCGACGAAGCCCGCCATCTTTCAGCGCGCCGCGTGCGCGTGCATTTCAAGACTGAGGTCGCTTTGGAGCCCGGCCTACCCTCAGGTTGCAACATTCTCGAGCGTGCTCCGCGCCTCTGGACCTTAAAAGTGGAGGGTGCGCTCGGCCCTCTCCTAAACGCCGTCGCCTCGTTGCCCGTCGACGATCTCGAAGTTCAAGAGGCGCGGCTCGAAGACGTGATCATGAAATATTATCGCGAGGGCGCGCCATGACCGCTCCAATCGTTCTTCTCGCGCAGACGCTAAAGCGCTATCGCACGCTGTTGCTGGCGATGGGTCTATTGCTGGCCGGCTTTCAGATCGTCTTAGTTCTGGTCGCGCGCTCCATCCACGCCTCCGGCGGATTTAACCAGCTCGGCGCCATGCTGCCGGCCTTCGCGCGCGAGCTCATGGGGCCCGCCTTCACCAGCATGATGTCGTTCGCGGGCATCGTCTGCGTTGGATATTTTCACCTCTCGGTAATGGCTTCCTTGCTTGCCATATCGATCGCGATCGCCACCACCCCCACGTCGGAGATCGAAAGCGGTTTCATCGATCTGATCCTGTCGCGGCCGCTCGGCCGCCACTGGATCGTCACGCGATCCATCATCCTGCTTTTTCTCGCCATTGCGGCGCTGCTGGCGATGATGCTGGCCGGCACCTGGACCGGCCTGAGAGTATTAGCGCCTAGCGGAGCGGAGTGGCCCTCCGCCCATCTGGTGGCTTCATTAGCCCTCAATCTCGGACTGCTGTTGTTAAGCTGGAGCGGCCTCGCCATGGCCATCGCATCCGCCTCGCGCCGCCGCGCGGCCGCCGGAGCCATCACCGGAATGCTGGCGTTAACCGCATTTCTGCTCGATTATGTCGGACGCCTCTGGTCCACTGCCGACAAGCTCGCCTGGCTCTCCCCGTTCCGCTATTACAATCCCTTCGACCTGGTCATGGGCAAGCCCCTACCCTACAAAAATCTCGTCGTTCTCTCGGCGATCGCGGTGGCCGGGTTTATCGCCGCCTATGCATTGTTCGCCCGCCGCGATATTGCGCATTGAGTACCCGGAACATGAAACCGTTACACCCCCACGCGGTCCATAGAGTGTCGGCGTAATGCCGCCAGGAAGAAGGAACTATGCATTTAAGCTCTACCCGAGCGCTCGTCCTTGGGCTCGTTCTCGCCGGCGCTCCCATTCTTGCGGTGGCGCAGGACCGGGAGCCTGCTCAAACGCAACCTGACAATACCAAGGTCAACAAGAGAGACCGCAACGCCGGCGCGGTCACGGCCGACCAGCAGAAAATGAATGCGTCGGATCGCGAAACCACCCAAAAGATACGGCGCGCCATCGTCAAGGACAAGACCCTGTCCACCTATGGACATAACGTCAAGGTCATTTCGCAGAACGGGATGGTGACATTGAAGGGTCCCGTGCATAGCGAGGAAGAGAAGAGGAATATTGAAGCGAAAGCCGCCGAGATCGCGGGCGCAAATAACGTGAAGAGCGAGATCTCGGTTAAAGAGGATAACGCCCACTCCAGGAAGTAAACTTGACGTCCGGCGAGCGGCGTGAGCGATTACTACGCCAGTTCTAGGCCCAATCCATTTTCGGGTGCATGGAGTGCCAGTCGGTCGCGCGCTCGTAGACAAATGCGGCGCGCAGGGGTGATCCTTCGTCGTAGACGCGGCCCGTAAATACGATTCCCATCGGCGAGCCATTTACGAATCCGCACGGGACAACTATTTGCGGATTGCCCGTCAAATTCGTAACGGTCAGGAGTGGACCGCCGAAGGGCGGCGACACCAGGACGTCCCAATCCGACATGAATTTTTCCATTTGTCGCATTAGCAGTGTGCGAGCGCGTTGCGCGCGAATATATTCGACTGCGGGAATCACGCGCGAGGTCCGAAAGCTATTCGGCCAATCACCCGGTTTTTGCCCGCTCAACTGATCGATGCCCTTGTTTCGCGTCAAATCGTCGAAGGCCGCCGCGGCTTCGGCTTCGAGAATAATCCGAAGCGCATTGGCGGTGAGCTTGGGAAGCTCGACCGCCTGCATTTCAAAGCCGGCCTTTTGCAAATCCGCGAGCGCCTGGTCATATACCGCCTTCGAATCGCCCTGCGCCCGCTCGAAGTCCGCTTTTAGATAGGCGATCCGAAGGCCCGAGATGCCGAGATGAGGTTGCCAGTTTAGCGGCGCGTCCACAACCGTGGCATCGTGTCCATCGGGACCCTTCGTAGTTTCGAGCACTACCGCGCAATCCTCGACGGAGCGGCACAGCGGGCCGATTTTGTCCATCGTCCAGCTCAAGCCCATGGCTCCGTAACGGCTGATGCGGCCATAGGTGGGCCGCAATCCCACGACCCCGCAGCGCGTGCTGGGCGAAATGATCGATCCCAGCGTTTCGGTGCCGATGGCAAACCCCGTCAGGCCGGCCGCCGTTGCCGACGCCGATCCGGCGGACGATCCGCTCGAACCCTGCTCGATGTTCCAGGGATTTCTGGTCATTCCGCCGAACCACAGATCGCCTTGCGCGAGCGCGCCCATCGAGAGCTTCGCAAGCATTACCGCGCCGGAGTTATCGAGCCGCTCGATCACGGTGGCTGTATAATCTGGAACCTGATTTTCGTATGGCTCCGCGCCCCACGTCGTCTTGATCCCTTTCGTCGCGAAGAGGTCCTTGGCGCCGTACGGGACGCCATGCAGCAAGCTACGCCTGCGGCCGCGGCGATGGTCGGAGTCGGCGCGCGCGGCCTGCTCGAGTGCGCGGTCCTCCGTCAATGTGATAACGCAGTTCAGTTTGGGCGCATACTTCTTCAAGCGCGCCAGGTACATCTTCGTGAGTTCCGTGGACGTGATTTTGCGGGCGTGGATCAGCGCGCCTAACTCCACCGCCGGCCGGAACGCGAGATCGTCGACCGAGCCGAACGTTATCCGCGCCGGTTTCCGCGGCGCAAAGCGCGCGTGCGCAATCGACGGCGCTACCGGATAGAACCTGAAGGCGGGCTCGGTGTCGAGTGGAATATCGATCGCCCGAAGCTGAGCGTACGAAGCAAAATTCTGATTCACGCCGCGCAGCGCCATGGCCTCTTGCGCGTCCGTTAGATCGATGCCTACCAGCGCCAGAGCGTGATGCAACATCTCCTTGGTCACGATCTGAGGAGGCCCCGCGGCTGCCGGAATCTGGGCTTCGATCGCCGGCTCAATCGCCGCCGCAAGAATCGGCATCAGGCGCAGCAGCGTGCGCCGGTCGAGTTCGTAAGGCATAAAAAGTCATGTTAACAGCGCGATACCGCGGATCAACTGTTATTTCTGTTTGGCAAACTGAACGGTGCGCAATTACCGCATAAGGTTGATCCAGCGCCTGCCGAATCAGACTCTGGACGACCGCTTGCCGCCTTGATGCTCAATTCCTTGGCCGCGTTATACAGGTCCGCCAGCATAGAAGGCGCGATCCACGTTTGCTCATGCTTGGCGCCGTTCCACAAAGCGATCCTCTAACACCGCCAGCGCCATACTTCCGGGCGAATCCGGTGGCTGATCAAGGTTGCGTGCGAGAGTTCCGCGACGGCCTGCCTCTCCGGCGCGCTGCGTTAATTTAGGATGAACGTAGATGCGGCGCGAAAAAACATGGGAGGTGGTCGTCGTCGGCGATTTCTTCATCGACATCGTGATGAGCGGGTTCTACCGCCTCCCCCGCCTTGGCGAGGAAGGCTTCGCGCATACTATGCGCGCCGAGATCGGCGGCGGCGCGGCCATTACTTCCAGCGGCCTCGCGCGGCTTGGCGTCAACGTCGCCGTGCTTGGCGTTGTCGGTCATGAAGACGGCATCTGGATAGTCAAAAGGCTGATCGCATCGGGAGTCAACGCGTCGGCTCTTGAAATACATCGCAGCGAGCCAAGCGGCCACACGGTGAGTGTATCGACGCCGCGGGACCGGGTCTTTTACACCTACTACGGCGCCAACGAGCAGCTTACCGATCTCATCAAAGAAAAAGACGCGCGCGCGCTCATGTCCTCCGCCCGCCACGTACATTTCGCGTGCGCGCCGGATCCCCTGCTCGACGCCGGTCTCTTCCCCGAACTGCATCGCCATGGCTGCAACGTCTCCATCGATGTCGGCTGGCACGAAACCTGGCTCACGGCGCCTGCCAGCATGGAGCTGCTGCGGCGCGCCGACATGTTCTTCCCCAACGAGCGTGAAGCCGGATTGATCACCGGCCGTTCCAAGCCGCGCGAGATGTTGCGCTTCCTTGCCGATAAAGGCATCCGGCGCGTGGCGCTCAAACTCGGATCGGATGGAGCGATGCTCGACTGGGAAGGGCAATACTACCGTTGCCCTCCCTACCCCGTCGAAGCGACTGATACAACCGGGGCCGGAGATTGCTTCGACGCCGGTTTCATTTACGGCTGGCTGCGCGGCCAGTCGCCCGAAGAATGCCTGCACACCGCCGCCGTGTGCGGGGCCTTGTCGACGCGCGGTTTGGGCGGCATCGCGACCTTCCCAACCAAGGACGAGCTCGAGGAGGCGCTTTCAGGAGTGCGGTCGTGAGCGGGGGCAAGATCACGATCCTCGGCGGCGGCGGCGCGCGAACGCCGCTGCTGATCCATGGTCTGGCCGAGGCCGGAGACGCAGTTGGAGTCGCCGAGATTGCATTGTTCGATATCGATCGCGAGCGCGCCGCCATCATGGCCGCGCTCGGCCGCGAGATCATACGCGACAACGGCGCCGCTATAGAAATCACGACGCCTCCTTGGATTGAGGACGCCATTGAAGGCGCGCGATTCGTTTCCAGCAGCGTCCGCGTCGGCGGCATCGAAGCTCGGGCCCGTGATGAGCGCATCGTCCTTGAACACGGTTTCGCGGGACAGGAGACGACCGGTCCCGGCGGCCTCGCAATGGCCCTGCGGACCATCCCCGTCGCGCTCGAGCAGGCCCGCCTGATAGAACGGCTCGCTCCGGATGCCTGGCTGGTGAATTTCACGAATCCCGCCGGCCTGATCACGCAGGCGCTGACCACCCACACGCGCGCTCACGTGGTCGGCATCTGCGACACGCCGGCCGAGGTGTTTCATCGCATTGCCTGGTCGCTCGGTCTTCCCTTCGAGCAGATGCGCTTCGAGTATGCCGGCTTGAATCATCTCGGTTGGGTGCGGCGGGTTTTGCTGCGCGGCGAGGATATTACCAGCCGTTTGTTGTCGGACGATGAAGCGATCCGGCGCGTCTATCCGGCCCCGCTGTTCGAGCCCGCTCTGGTGCGCACGCTGGGATTAATTCCGACTGAGTATCTATTCTTCTATTACGGCCGGAGTCGCGCCGTGGCCAATCAGCGTAAATCCGGGGCCACTCGCGGCGAAGAGATCCAACAAATGAACGATACTCTGTTCGCGGCTTTGCGCGACCGCGTGCGCGCCGGCGACGCCCGCGGCGGACTCGCAATTTACAAAGACTATCTCAACCAGCGCAATGCCAGCTACATGCGGCTGGAGGCCGCCGCCCAATCGGGATTAAAGAAGGAGCCTCACGACTGGAATCCCTTCGAGGGCGCCACCGGATATCACCGCATTGCGGTGGAAGTCATGACCGCGTTGAATAGCGAGTCGCCCAAAGTGGTGGTAGTCAACGTTCGAAACCGGGGCGCCATTACGGATCTCGCCCCGGACGACGTGGTCGAAGTACCGGCCGCGATCGATCTCAATGGACCGCGCCCGCTCGCGACCGGCGCATTGCCGTCCAGCGTGAAGGGCTTGGTGCTGGCGGTAAAGGCCTATGAGAGGCTCGCGATCCGCGCCGCCGTCGAGCAGTCGATGGATCTGGCGCGACTGGCGCTGCTGGCCTATCCGATCGTAGGTGAATGGCAACCCGCGGCCGCGGTCCTGGACGCGCTGGCGGCAAGCGATCCCGAATATCTCGGATACCTGCGGCAGACAACTCCGGCCTTGGCATGAGTTGGCCGCTCGCGTAGGGAAGCGTTCGATTACAATAGTCCGTTGAGCAACGTCATCGTGCTGGGCGCCCAATGGGGCGACGAGGGCAAAGGCAAGGTTGTCGACCTCTTCTCCAGCCGCTTCGATATTGTCGCGCGCTATCAGGGAGGGCACAACGCCGGCCACACTGTCTTCACCGGCGGAAAAAAATTTGTTCTCAAGCTGATTCCGAGCGGCATTCTGCGTCCCGGAGTGGTGGCCGTTATCGGCAACGGAGTGGTCGTCGATCCCATGGCCCTGCTGGAGGAGATGCGCACGCTCCAAGCGGCCGGAATCGAGGTCGCGCGGCAACTTCGCATCAGTAACCGCGCCCACGTCATTTTCCCTTTTCACCGCATCGTCGAGAAGATCTCCGAGGGGCGTGTGGACCGCATCGCCATTGGAACCACATCGCGCGGCATCGGGCCATGCTACGAAGACAAGATCGGCCGTCGCGGTATCCGTATCGCCGACCTCTTCGATGCCGAGATTTTTCCCCACATGTATGCGGGTTTGGCCGAAGACAAGCGGCTGCTGGCGCAAGCGTTCAATGTCAGTGAACCGATCGATTACGACAAGATCCGCGTGGACTACCAGACCTTCGCGGAGCAGATCCGGCCGATGGTCTGCGATACCTCCCGGCTTTTGAAC
Source organism: Bryobacterales bacterium (assembly GCA_963838885.1). GTDB lineage: Bacteria > Acidobacteriota > Terriglobia > Bryobacterales > Bryobacteraceae > JAICMB01. The sequence continues at coordinate 60,908 of CAWITB010000037.1, forward strand.
GAAGCGATGCGCTCCGGCAAGCGCGTGCTCTTTGAAGGCGCGCAGGGGACGATGCTCGATATCGATCACGGCACCTACCCGTTCGTGACCTCATCGAGCGCTACGGCCGGGGGGGCCTGCACCGGATCGGGTGTCCCGCCGACCGCGATCGATGGAGTTATGGGCGTCTCCAAAGCTTACGTCACCCGCGTCGGCTCCGGGCCGTTTCCTTCCGAAGCCCTCGACGAGCTCGGCGATTTGATTCGCAAGACCGGCAACGAATACGGCGCGGTTACCGGCCGTCCGCGCCGCTGCGGCTGGTTCGATATACCGCTGCTTCGCTATACCGCGATGATCAACGGCTTCGACAGCATCGTGATTACAAAGCTCGATGTTCTCGACGACCTCGACGAGATCCCCGTCCTGACATCCTATGGCGACTGCGACGAGATGCCAGCGACCATTCAGGGCCTGGAATCCATCGATCCCCGTTATGAGAAGCTGCCGGGCTGGAAAAAGCCGACCCGCGGGCTCAAGAACTACGACGATTTACCCGCACGCGCCAAGAACTATTTGCGCTTTCTCAGCGAGAGGACTGGCGTCGAGATCGGCTGTATCTCGACCGGACCGGAGCGCGATGAGACCATTGTCGTGGCCGGGTCGAATCTCGCGCGACTTATTTGGGGAGAATAGCGTAGCGAGAATAGCGCGGTTAACTCGACGCTTCGATCTCCTCCGCGATAGCAAGCAGCTTGGTAACGCTGTTCCAATTTCTGCCTGTACCGGGTATCTTCAGTAGCTTCTCAATCGCAGCCGGCGACAGCTTCGGGCGCGCCATCCCATTTGGAAAATACATGTACAACTCAAGGCCCTCGATCCACAATTCCTCCGGATCGGCCTTCATGCCGCGCACCTTCTCGCGAGCCTCCGCTCCGGGGTCCGCGGCGAAAAAAGTGACGAGGAGTTTGCTCGGATCGATGCCGTTGCGCGCCGCGAACGGGTTCCGGGCAATGACGTCGCGGAGTTCGGAGGAGGTTCGAGCGATGACGCGCGGCCGGAACCCGAAGCTTCGCTCGATCGCGTCTTCTATCCGCACGACGAGTCGAGCCAAATCCCGCTCCGCGGTTTTGAAGACGACATTACCGCTCTGCACGTAGGTCCGGGCGGGCCGCAACTCGAGCGACTCGTAGAGCGACTGGAGCGCACCCATCTTGATCATGTTGCGCCCCCCGACATTAATGCCGCGGAGCATGGAAACAATGACGGCCATGCAAGCCCTAGGATATCCCGCCGTCAGGGAATCGACCGATGATGAGCTGCCCGGCGGTCACGCACCACGCTTGCCCGATCCCATGCGCGGCATGATGCGTGTGCCTGGCTTGCTTGCCGTCGCCGGTCACGGCGTCGCGGCCTCTTAACGTGGCGCTTGTGCGTACGTCTGGCGACCGGAGCGCCAAGGACACTTCCGCCGTGGCCCGGCGCGCAGGAGCAGATCGCGTGGTTCAGCTTAGCCGCGAGCTCTGGTCCCAGAGCTCGTAAAGATACGCCGCTCCAATCACCACGCCAACAATAACGGTGGCGGCGATCAGAATCCTCTCCCAGCGGTCGATCGAGTCGAGCCTCTGCGCTAGCGCGATTTGCTGCGGAATGCGGTTTGCTTCGCCTTCGGCGACATGCACATAGTCGTCTTCATTCCTGGTCAAGAATCTGCGGTACAGCCCGAGTATGATCGCGGCCGCCGCGATGCATGCCCAAATAGCAATGAACGGGGTCATATTGATATTCATAAGCTGCGTTCTCCTGGTCGATTAGCGGCAATTTCCACCAGAAATCTTACACCCGCGCGCCGCCGGGCGAAAGGGGGGTGGCGTCTGTTCTGATAGCCTCCCCTCGGAAGCGCCGCGCGGCGTTGTGTTACAAACACCACGGGCGTTAAAACGTGAATCCGAATCCACTGTCCCAAGATGACGTCCGCAAGATCAACGCATACTGGCGCGCGGCCAATTATCTTTCCGTGGGGCAGATCTATCTTTATGACAATCCACTACTGACCGAGCCGTTGAAGTTGGAGCACACCAAGCCCCGTCTGCTGGGCCACTTCGGCACAACGCCGGGATCTGAATTTCATCTACGTCCATTGCAACCGCCTGATCCAGCGCCCACGACCTCAACATGATTTACATTTGCGGCCCGGGTCACGGCGGTCCGGGAATGGTCGCGAACACCTGGCTCGAAGGTTCCTATAGCGAGTTTTATCCCAACATCGGCCAGGATGCCGAGGGAATGAAGCGGCTGTTCACGCAGTTTTCATTTCCTGGAGGCATTCCGAGCCACGCGGCGCCAGAGACGCCCGGCTCGATTCACGAAGGCGGGGAACTCGGCTACGCGCTGGTCCACGCTTATGGCGCGGCTTTCGACAACCCCGATCTGCTGGTCTGCTGCGTCATCGGCGACGGCGAGGCGGAAACCGGCGCGCTGGCCACAAGCTGGCACTCCAATAAATTCCTGAACCCGGCGCGCGATGGCGCCGTGCTCCCGATCCTGCATCTGAACGGCTACAAGATCGCAGGTCCGACAGTGCTGGCGCGCATCGGCAAGGAGGAGCTTACGGAGCTGCTGCACGGCTACGGATACCAGCCCTATTATGTGGAAGGCGACGATCCCGAGCCGATGCACCAGCTCATGGCCGGCACGCTTGACGCCGTGCTGGCGGATATCCAGAGCATTCAGAAGGACGCCCGCGAAAATGGATTCAGGCGGCGTCCGCAATGGCCCATGATCGTGCTGCGCTCTCCCAAGGGTTGGACCGGACCGAAGGAAGTGGACGGCCTCAAGATCGAAGGCACGTTCCGCGCCCACCAGGTTCCGGTCGACCATCTTTCCGATCCGGCGCATCTTAAAATCCTCGAAGACTGGATGCGCAGCTATCGTCCCGCGGAACTGTTCGATGAGCGTGGCGCGCTTATTCCCGAGCTGCAGGCGCTCGCGCCCAAGGGCACTCGCCGCATGGGCGCGAATCCACACGCCAACGGCGGCCTACTTCTGCGCGACCTCCGCATGCCGGATTTCCGCGACTACGCCATCGATGTCGCCAAGCCGGGGACGGCACGCAACGAAGCCACGAAGATTCTTGGTAATTTTCTGCGCGACGTCATAAGGCTCAATCCGCAGAATTTCCGCTTGATGGGCCCCGACGAAACCGCGTCGAATCGCTTAAACGCGGTGTTCGAAGTCACTGACCGCGAGTCCGTCGCCGAGATCGAACCGACAGACGAGCACGTCTCGCCCGATGGACGCGTGATGGAGGTCCTCAGCGAGCACATGTGCCAGGGCTGGCTCGAAGGGTACCTTTTGACCGGCCGGCACGGCTTGTTCAATTGCTATGAGGCCTTCATTCACATCGTGGATTCGATGTTCAATCAGCATGCGAAGTGGCTGAAGACAACGCGAGCGATTCCCTGGCGGCGGCCCATCGCATCCTTAACTTACCTGCTCAGTTCCCATGTCTGGCGGCAGGACCATAACGGCTTCAGCCACCAGGACCCCGGTTTTATCGATCATGTCGCGAACAAGAAGTCCGACGTCGTTCGCATTTACCTGCCTCCGGACGCTAACTGCCTGCTCTCGGTCGCCGATCATTGCCTGCGGAGCCGCAATTACGTAAACGTGATCGTGGCCGGCAAGCAACCCGCGCTGCAATATCTCAATATGAGCGCGGCCATCCGCCATTGCACCGCCGGAATCGGCATCTGGGATTGGGCCAGCAACGACCAGGGCAGCGAACCGGACGCCGTCATGGCGTGCTGCGGCGACGTTCCTACGCTCGAAACTCTGGCAGCGGTGGACCTGCTCCGGCAACATATTCCGGACATCAAGCTCCGCGTCGTTAACGTCGTCGACCTGATGGCGCTTCAGCCCTCCAGCGAGCACCCGCACGGCTTCTCGGACGCGGACTTCGATTCCATGTTTACCAAGGACAAACCGGTCGTATTTGCGTTCCACGGCTATCCCGCGCTGATTCATAGCCTCACATATCGCCGCCATAATCACGACAATATGCACGTGCACGGCTATCGGGAGGAAGGCACCACAACGACGCCCTTCGACATGACGGTGCTCAACCAGCTAGACCGTTTCCATCTTGCGGGCGACGTCATCGACCGCGTGCCGCGCCTTCAGACCATCGCCGGACATGCGAAACAGGTACTACGCAACCGCCTGATTGAACACAAGCTGTATGTGGACAAGCAGGGCGACGACCTGCCTGAGATCCGCGACTGGCGCTGGCCGGCTTCATGAATGTTCTGGTCCTGAATGGCGGGTCGAGCAGCTTCAAATGCTGGTACGGCGCGCTCACGGACCCGGTTCCGGTCGAGGCCCAACGGCCCGATTGGGAGGCGCGCATCGACTGGAGCCGGGAACGAGCGCCGGCGAATCCCGAAGCGGATCTCGAAAAGGCGCTTCGGGAGGTTCCCGCGCAGCCCGATGCGATTGGCCACCGTATCGTTCACGGCGGCCGCGCCTACCGCGAAACGACGCGCATCACGCCTGAAGTCCGCCAAGCGATCGCGGACCAGGCCGAAATAGCGCCATCGCACAATCGACTGGAACTCGAAGCCATCGATCTTGCCGCGCGCGTCTTTGGGAAGGACAAACCGCAGGTCGCGGTCTTTGACACCGCGTTTCACTCCACACTGGAACCGGCGGCCTATGTATATCCCGGCCCCCACGAGTGGCTGGAGCAGGGCATCCGCCGATTCGGATTCCATGGCATTAGCCACCAATATGCCGCGCGCCAGACGGCGGTCATGCTGGCGCGTCCCGATCCCGAAATCCCACGCGGCGTTGAGGAAGCTAGCTCAGACTTCGCCGCTACCCGGGATCGTCTACGCCGGATCGAGGCTGCGGGCTTGCGGCAACAACGGCGCATGCATCCCACGTCGCTCCGCATCGTCACCTGTCACCTCGGTAACGGCTGCTCGCTTGCAGCGATTCGCGGCGGCATTTGCGTGGATACCACAATGGGATTCACTCCGCTCGAGGGACTCATGATGGGCACGCGCTCGGGCTCGCTCGATCCTGGCATCCTGATTTATCTTCTGCGGCATCGCGGCTACTCGGCGGACGAGCTGGACGGTATTCTAAACCAGCAATCCGGTCTTCTCGGGCTCTCCGGCGTGAGCGGCGACATGCGCGAAATTCTTGCCGCGATGGCGCAGGGCAACGCGCGCGCGCAACTCGCCTTCGACGTTTACGCGCATCGATTATGTCAAGGCGTGGGTTCCATGCTGGCCAGTCTCGGGGGCCTCGATGCGCTGGTGTTCACGGGTGGCGTCGGCGAGAATTGCGCTCTTCTGCGCGAGAAAGTGGCGCGCCGGTTGGAGTTTCTGGGCCTCGAGCTCGACAAGGCCGCGAATGAAGCGCAACCGAGGGATCGCGATATTACGACGGCGCTATCGAAGGCGCCCATTCTCGTGATCCACGCCGAAGAGGACTGGGAAATCGCGCGCGAATGTTACCGCGTCATGCGGATAGGTGAGTGATCGATGGCGCAGGAAATCTGGTTGTTCCGCCATGGCGAGACGGAGTGGAGCAAATCCGGCGCGCACACCAGCCGCACCGATCTGCCGCTCACCGGCGCGGGCCGCGAGCGCGCCACCGCGCTGGGACGTTATCTCGTCGGCCGCACGTTTGCGCTGGTCCTCACGAGTCCGCTGCAGCGCGCCCGCGATACCTGCGCGCTGGCTGGCTACGGCGCAGCGGCCCAGATCGAGGGAAATCTGCGCGAATGGGATTACGGCGATTACGAGGGCCGCTCCACCGCCGACATCCGCAAGGATCGCCCGAACTGGTTTCTGTGGAGGGACGGCGTTCCGAACGGCGAGACGGTGGAACAGGTGGGTGCCCGCGCGCAGCTCGTGATTGCGCGCGCGCTTCAAACAAACGGCGACGTCGCATTATTTGCGCATGGACACATTCTGCGTATTCTGACCGCCTGCTGGCTCGGTCTTCCTCCCGATGACGGCCGCCTGTTCGCGCTGGGCACCGGTTCAATCAGCATCCTCGGATATGAGCACGAAACGCAGGTCATCACGCGCTGGAACCAGCCGCTCGAAACTGCGCAACGTTGAGGAACTGACGGTCACCGCCGTTTGGCGCAAGCGGCCAGCAGGCCCGGTGGAAGTTTGGTTGTGCAATCGGTGATGGCGGCGTTGACCTGCCATTGGCGAGGCCTTCGGTCTTGGCGAGGTCGGCGCCGCGAATTTCCGCGCCTTCGATATTGACGTTCTGGAGCTGGTGTAGTCGAATTGCGCTTTGCGCAGATCTGCGTGGCTGAAATTGGTGTCTTCGAACCAGACACAGGAGAAGTCCGCGTTCCGCAAATTCCAACCGACGAGGTCGGCGTGGCGCATCTTTCTGGTCCGCAGGTTGGCGAAGTGTAGTTGGAAAGATCCTTTCTGTAGAGTCTAGCGACGTGGTGCGGCGGCAAACCAAAAAAGCCACTCGGCCAAAAGGCCAGTATCCAATTCTTGGCGCTGTCCCTGAGCTCCGCCGGCGTTCCTTTAGGATCAATGTCCCCCATTTGATTCCCGAAGAATGCCCCTTGTAAGTCAGCCCCGTCAAATTTCGTCCACGTGATGGAGGCGCCAGCCAGCCGCGTTTCCCTCAAGTCCACATATGAGAGATCGGCCTCGGTCAGGACAGCGCGGAAGAGCGTAGCGTTACGGAGATCGGCGCCTTCTAAATCAGCCACAGTGAGATCGGCGCCACTCAGGTAAGCATTCACCAGAACCGTTCCCGGCGCGCGGCAGTACCAGAAGCTGCGCCCAGCCAGATTCGTGAACGAAAGCCGCCATAGGTCTCATGGCCTTGACCTCTGCCGCGTCCGAAGAAAGTCTTGCTCCGGCCAAGTCAGCCCACAGCAAATTTCCAACAGCGCTGGGGACACGCGGACTATAACCCGGCAAGCCATCTTTGTCCTTGGGTTGCATGAAGGGCGAGCCGCTGATCCATTCGCCCGAAAGGGCTCCAATCACGAGGAAAATAGCCGAGGCGAGAACCGCGGCTCCACGATCGCGTCAATGGGACGGCCAACCACCCCAGCATCCACGCCAACCCGGCCTGCGCTCTGGCGAGGCCTGGAGATACCCTCATCAGCCGGCACCTTACGCTCCGCTTGCGCGCAGATTTTTTGCTGAGAGGGCTTGGAGCTGTTCATCGATCCGTTTCCGGTCGAGCTCCGGGAGCGAGTTGGAGTGCCATTCGACGTAGCGCCGAAATTCACGGAAGATGCGAGCCGCTCGTGCGCCGCTTTCGTGTGCAAGAGCGCGTTGCAGATGGCCCTTGATGTAGGCAACTCGGATCTGATTGGCGTCCATCCCGTCTCCTTCCCTGGTGCTTGCATGCGCTTGGCCAAATAAATTGCCTGGAAAGCGTTGAAAACAGGCCGAAGATAAACGGAGGCCGGTGTTGGCAGGAAATATCTGCGGGCGCCGTTATACAAATTCACCATGAAGCGCGGCGCTCGCGAGTGCGCGGAGACGCTACGCGCGCGGCGGCGTCGCGAGAAAATCGCGGCGGACCAGGCGCGCATTTCCAAGCTGACGGAAAATGATTTGCTCAGATTCTCTACGGCGCAGGCTGGGCGCGAGCAGCTTTCCGCCCGGCGCCCCCGATGCGTCATAATCTGGTCGAACCTAAAGTCATGCGCTTACTCGCGTTCCACTCCCTCACGTTACTCTCGATGCCGATGGCGTTCGCTTTCACTCTCGCGGCGCAACCCTATGCCGATCTCATCCTGACGCACGGAAAAATCTGGACTGTTAACCCGGCGCAGCCTCAGGCGGAGGCCGTTGCTTCCATCGGATCAAGAATCGTCGCGGTCGGCGTCTCCGCCGAAATTCAGAAATGGGCCGGTCCCAAAACGCAAAGCATCGATCTCGGCGGCAAGCTCGTTCTCCCCGGGTTCAACGATTCCCACGTTCATTTCTACGAAGGCGGCTCACAGCTTTCGAGCGTCCAACTCCGCGATGCGAAAAGCCAGGCCGAGTTCCGCGAGCGCATCCGGCAGTTCGCCAAACACCAGCCCGCCGGCCGCTGGATCCTCAATGGCGAGTGGGACCATGAAAACTGGACTCCCGCCGCCCTTCCCACGCGCCAGCTCATAGACGAGGCCTCCCGCGATCATCCCGTCTTTGTCAACCGGCTCGATGGACACATGGCGCTCGCCAATACGACTGCTCTGAAGCTGGCCGGAATCACCCGCGACACGCCCGATCCCCCCGGCGGCACGATTGTCCGCGACGCCAATGGCGAACCCACCGGCGTTCTGAAAGATGCCGCCATGAGCGCAGTCAATCGCGTCATCCCGCCGCCCTCGGCCGCCGAAATGGCCGACGACATCCGCGCCGCAATGCGCTTCGCCGCCGAGCACGGCGTCACCAGCGTACAGGATATGTCGGCCGCGCCCGATATTTTCCGCGTTTACCAGACTCTGCTCAAATCCGGCGAGCTCACCGTCCGCATCTCCGGCCATCAGCCCCTGGCGGCATGGAAACGTCTCGCCGACGTTGGCCTACTTGCGGCTTTCGGGAGCCCTTATCTCCACATCGGCGGTCTCAAAGGTTTCGCGGACGGCTCGCTCGGTTCCACCACCGCGCTCTTCTTCGAGCCATACAACGACGCCCCGAACACCACCGGCCTGCCGAACGCCGAGATGATCCCGGAGAGCAAAATGTCCGCGCACATTGCCGATGCGGACCACGCCGGTCTGCAGGTCGCGATACATGCCATCGGCGATAAGGCCAACCACGACATACTGAACATGTTTGAAGAGGCGGAGGCGAAGAACGGCCCCCGCGACCGCCGCTTTCGCATTGAGCATGCCCAGCATCTGCTCCCCGGAGACATCCCGCGCTTCGCCAAGCTGCGCGTTATCGCTTCCATGCAGCCTTACCATGCTATCGACGACGGACGCTGGGCCGAAAAACGCATTGGCCACGAGCGCGCCAAGACAACGTATGCCTTTCGCTCCCTGCTAGATTCCGGCGCCGTTCTGGCGTTCGGTTCCGATTGGCCGGTGGCTCCCATGATCCCGATTCTTGGAATCTACGCCGCAGCGACGCGCCGCACGCTCGATGGCAAACACCCCGAAGGTTGGATTCCGGAGCAAAAGATCACCGTCGCAGAGGCCATTCGCGCCTATACCTGGGGCTCCGCCTACGCCAGCTTCGACGACAACATAAAAGGCGTCATCGCTCCCGGCAAGCTCGCCGACATGGTCGTCCTATCCTCCGACCTTCTGACTATCGATCCGGTGGCAATTGAGAAGGCCCAAGTCGACATGACGATATTCGATGGAAAGGTAATCTATCGCCGCCCTTGAACGACGACCGCGAACCCGCCCGATGTCCAGCGTGGTAATTCACGGATATCTCTGTCTGCCTTGAGGTGAATTTGGCGGCTTTGCCCTTTGGTCATGGCTCCGCGCCCGTGGGGGTGATGATGATGGATTCGATAACGGCAATGCCCCGCGTGGGCGGGTCGTAAAAATCGCGGTGCCACTCGCGGATGATGGCGCATTTGTAGGAAATAACGGCGTGTATCACGGGTGCAAGCCGCTGGCCTTTGATGTCCACCCGCATGAAGTGATAGAACAGGGTGAAGGACTGCCCGTAATGCTGGTCAAAGCTGTAACTGTGAAGCTGGTGGTAGGCCGCGCCCTGCGCGGGCAATATTGCGGTGAGCAGTATCAGGCTCTCCGGGCGGGTGCGGGTGTCATACGGCTCATACACGCGGTCGGCGGGAAATAACAGCGAAGGCGGCGTTTCAGCCGTGAGCGCCGATTCGTCGCCGCGTTCCTGCAACGGCTGATGCGGCTTCGGTGGCGTGGCCCATAGCTTGGTGTCTTCGCTCATCGCTCCAGTTCTCCTTCCTTTTCATGCATCTGCTGCCGCTCTCCCCATATATGCTCGCGCCAGTATTCCCGCCATGCCGCGCCAGCGTCATACGCGTTGCGCTGTCGGGAAGCGGGCTCGCTGCCACAATCGGTATCCGTCGTGCTTCAGCGGGTTGCGGGCCTTGTTTGCCGCGCGCCTGCCACGGCTCAGCGCGTCGGCCATGTGCTGCGCCTCGCTCCCGCGCATCTTCCGGGGTCTTCGGTGGTGCGGCAAGCTTCTCTTTCTCCTCCCGGATGGCGCGGTCTATCGCCTCCATATCCCGCTTCAGGCCATTGACTTCCTGCACCGCGCGATTGAGGTTTCCCCGGTCGCTTTGTTCCCGCGCCGCTCCATCGCGTTCGCCTCGGGCCTAAATGGTGGGTCGGCTCCTGCGCCTTCTTTTCCGCCCATTCGCGTGTCGCCGCGCTCAAGGGCTTTCTCGCGCTGCTGCTCGTTGGTGCAGATAGCCGTAGCGCCAGCGCTCGGCCTCCACTTTGAAACCGGCCTTTTCAAGTTCCCGCGCTCCGCGCTCGGCCCATTTTTGATGCCACTGCGCAAGGTTTTTTCCCGGTCGTCCCACGTGAAAACCCGCTCGCCCAATCCGTCCTTGCTCCACCTTCCGCATGCTCGCCAGAATATGCACATGGAAATTCCGGTCGTCGCCGTCGCGGTCGGGCCGGTGGATGTCCGCCTGGGCCGCAACACCTTTGCGCAAAGAACTGCTCGCGCATGAAGTCCTTGACGATGTTTTCCCGCTGCTCGTCGGAAAGCTGGTGGGGCAAGGCAGCGATGAAGGACATGCCAAGCTGCGCATTCTTCCTGGTTTCGTGCGCGTCGTAGAAATTCCAGAGCTTGCCCGCGTCCCTCAGCTCCGGGTCGGTCACGAATACGAATGACGCAAGCGGCTTGTCCCGATGGCGGCTGTAATCCTTCAGCTCGCCGGTGCGTTCCTCGGTGATGGCCTCGCGGCTGTTATACGCGGCTTTGGCTACCATGCTCTGACCCTTTCCGCGCGAAACGATGTCGGCTTGAAGGTGATAGCCCATGCGCCCCGCCCGTGTTTACTCGGCCGCGTTGCGGCCTCTTGCCCGTGCCCTCTGGAAGCCCGCCACCTTGCGCCATTTATCAACGGCGCTCTTTAGTTCCGGGTGCGCGTTTTCAAAGGCTACGATGTCCGACAAGTGCCAAAGAGGAAACGTGCCGTCACTGACACAGAGTAAACGGGCTTTGGAAAATCCGGCCACGCCCGGACCTTATAAAGCCCGTGCCGCGTGTAATGGCTCCAGCGTTTTTGCAAATCAATCCGACTAAGAAGCGTTGTCATGATTGCCCCGCCTCCCTTGCTTCTTGCCTGCCGGATGGCAGGCCACGCTTTGCCGGAATCGGCAAAGCCGCACGGGTTTACAGAATGTAAACCTATAGGTGCGCCCTTCGGGCTTCTCATACTCCGCTGATGTCGGGACATGCGGGTCAGAAAAAATGGAGATGCTTTTGTCTCTATACCCGCTATAGTGGCGTTCGGTTTTTGTCAACGCTCGTCCCTCCACCACTACATGCTCCCGAGATGAAACTTTGGGACGGGGCATTGAAGAAATGTTGTCTGAAACTGCTATTTCAGGAGCATAAAGTTTCGAGGACCGGCTATGGCTGAATTTGAAACCGACAAACTGAAAAAGCTCAAGGCGCAACGGGCGGCGATAGACGCCCGTATGCGCCAGGAACAGTACAAGCTCAATAAGCAGGAACGCGCCAGAGACACCCATCGAAAGGTGCTCGTTGGCGCGGCCATGATGGAATGGGCGAAACGCAGCAATGAAAACTCCCTGACGCTGGACACGGAGCTGAAACACTTTCTCACCCGCAACGATGAGCGGGCGCTGTTCGGTCTGCCGCTACTGCCCAAAACGCAAGAACACTCAAGCCATTAGAACAACGGCGGGGGGCTGTGTGGCTGCTGTCATAAATGTTTAACTTCTTAGAAAGACGCTGGCGCGGTACGCTTCGGGGCTTTGTAGCCACTCGCTTGAAAGGACCGCGCCGATGGAGGATGACAGCAGCAAAAAGGAGAAGCCGCCCGGCCCGCAGTTGGTGCAAAAAGAGGCGACTAGAAAAAGCCGGAAACGCCTGACGCCGGACGACAAACTCAACAATTTCTGCAAGGCGATGGCCGAGCAGGAATTATTTGAAGCGGGCGCATTCCCGAACGCCAGAGACGCGGGCGACGTTCGGGAAGAGATGGGGAAAAAGTGGAGCGGTCGTTTGTTGACCAGGAAGCCAAGAGACGGCGCAGGGCGTTTACCGTGGCGCGCAAGCCTGAGCGATAGATTTACTTCTTCTTCGCAGGTGCCTTTTCCACAGGTTCTTTTTCCGGTGTCTGCTGCTCTTCCGGTGTGCTCGGCGCTGGCTCTTAGCGTGGAAGTAATATTTCCGGCCACACGCTGAGCCCCATACCCAATCGAAAGCCGCCTGTGGATTTATGCACCTCGGGTGATTTGGGTCGGTCTTCGTGCCCTGTTTCGACTGGCTGCTGCTCGGGCGTCGTGCCGTCGGGAGCAGCGCTGGTTTCAACATCCTTCGTCGGGGAAGTTGACTTTTGCTCCGCTTCGGAGAGGGAGGGGCGAGAAAGGCGTGTTAGCTCTTCATGAACATCGCCCACGTGCCTGGCGTTCGGGAATGCGCCCGCTTCAAATAATTCCTGCTCGGCCATCGCCTTGCAGAAATTGTTGAACTGGTCGAGCGCGGAGAGCGACTGCTCTTCCTTTTTGCGCCGGGTATTCATTGTTCGTGTGCTCCTCGATGAAGGAAAAGCCCTTGGCCGCGACGCAGAACGCGCCGACGCGCGGATGCATACACCCTCATGGGGTCATCGCAGAGGATGTCAGAAATTGTACGCTAAGGCCAATACTGCATTGATATGACGAACTATTCCAACGGCCCGCGTATTGGGGTCATCGCAGAGGATGTCAAAATCCTACGCTAAGCCGTATTGGGCTCATCCCTATCGGTGCGCGATGGTTTTCAGACGCGCCAGAGCAGATAGAACCCGAGCAGGATAAGCACGCCGCCTATGATAGGGTCTATCCAGTTTCCGAAACGGCTGCAATCGAGCCGCTTGAGAACACCCCCCGCCGCCGTCCCCACAAGCATGACCGGAAGGCCGTTGCCGATGCCGTACAGGAACAGCAGCAGCCCGCCATAAAGAAAACTCTGCTTGTACGCCGCGAAGGAAAGCACGGAGGCCAGCACCGGCGTACCGCACGGCCCGATGATGAGCGACAGGAGCAGCCCGGTTCCGAAGGCCCCGCCCATCCCCGGACGAAACGCTTTCGGGGTGATGAGCGGCAGGCGAATCCATCCCAGGCGGTAGACGCCCATGAGGATAGGCAGAAAAGCAATCGCGTACCTGAACGGCGTTCCTATGACCGCCACTCGCCCGATATAGGCCGCGAGCACACCGAGTGACGCCACAGCGACCGCGATACCGAGCACGAAGGCCAACGCATTGCCGACCGGCCGCTTAATGGTCTGCTCTTTTATTGAGCAGCATGCGCCAGCGGCGGCAGGATAGAGGGCCAGGCAACAGGGATTCATGCCCGCCACCAACCCGCCCGCAAGCGCCAGGGGCAGGGCGGCAAGGTTGTCCCCGGAGAGCGCCTGACTGAAAGCGTCCAACAAATCCATCCGCTCCCTACTGCAACTGTTGAAGCCCGTCGCGCACCGCTTTCACCGTATCGCGGCCCTCGCCTTCGTAGCGGGAGACAACCTGCCCGTTGCGGTCAAGCACCAGCACCGTGGGCACGGTGAGCACGTGATAGCGGGCAAGCAACTCCGACTTACTGCCCGGCTCCAGCTCCTGCACTACAATGCCACGGGCACCTGCGGAGCGCACCAGGTGAATGATTTCCGCGCAGGCGTCACCCGTCGCATTGGCTTCACTCAATTCCGCCACCAGGAGCACGCGCGGGGACGCAGTGGAGCTAGCGGTTTGCGATGATGCCGGTTCGTGCGCCTTATAGGCGATGATTGCGCCCGCGACGAGCAGCACGGCGGCAAGTCCAATCCATCTCACGCGCATCAGCAGCATCCTTTCGTTTGCGGCGCGGGCGAGCAGCCGCAGGAACTGCCCGTGTCACACCCGGTTTCAGAGACAGAAGCCGCGATTCCTCCCGGCGCGGCATCCTGCACGAACGGCGAGCCGTCCAGCAGACTCTTTTCCGCGCGGGCCAGCTCGCGGCCCAGATAGGCCGCATGGTCGAGGCGCGTCACAAGCTGGCGCTCAATCGCCGCACAGTACAGCGCCCCCGCCGAGTTGCCTTCCAGAACGCAGTTCAGCACACCCTGATTCGTATAGTGCTCCACCACCAGGCGCTTGGCGCGTGTATCGGGATAGACCACGAAATATCCGGCCTTGTCGAGCGTGAGGCGCTGCGGCTCCGCCACCTGGATGCGCTCCACGGGCGTATCCTTGAATGGATACGGATATGCGCCGGGGTTGCGCTGCGCACACGAGCGCACCTGGCCGCTCACGTTGTCAGGGTCTTCCTCGCCAATCATCGGCACCAGCTCCACTTGTTGCATAAACGCCTGCACTTCCTCCCGGCTTACGTTTTTCAGCACCGGACGCTTGCCGCGCGCGCCGATGATGCGGCCCCGTTCATCCAGGCCATTGGCAAACAAACTCTCAAAGCTCTGCCCCGGCAGATGCCCGATAGCTTGCCGCGTATCCTCTCCGCACAGCAGCAGGAAGCGAATGTGCGGGTTGGCGAGCGTGTTCTTAATCACCCGCTCGATGCCCAGGTTTTCCGTGTGCATCGTGCCGACAATGGCGAGTCCATCGGGCTTGCTGTCAGCGAGGCTTCTTACCAGCGGTTCGCTGTTGAGCGCGCAGACCGCGACCGGCGCACCGTAGCGAATAACGGAGTAATCGCCGGGCAGCGGCGGCCAGCCTTGCCGAACCTCGGGTTCCTCGGTCGGGCAGAGGTCGAGGCCCGCGCCTTCTTCCGGGTAGGCGGCAACAAAAGCATTCGCGGCAATGGCCGGGTAGCAGACGGCGCAGCCCAGGCAGTCGTATTTCTTCGGAGTGAACACGCTGCGCGCCTGCGTCAGCAACGGAGCCAGCTCTCCCCTGCCCGCTTCGGTTCCCGCGAGCGCGTCCACCGTCTGTTGCAGGCAGCCGCATTTATGGCACTTGGGTGCGGCAATGGCTTCCTTCAGTTGCTCGGTGATGATGTTGAGCGCGGAGGCAGCGGGCGTTTCAGCAGCGGCCATGCGGCACCCCTTCCCACTCCCCGCCGCCAAGCGCGGCTGCACGGTGAATCACGAACTCGCAGGCGGGATTTCCCAGGCCCAGGCAGGCCATTTCTTCCACGCTCCAGGCTTCGCCCGTGGCTTGGCACAGAAAGCCCTCAAACAGCCCGGCGTCAAAGCCGCAGACCGTGCGCCCCATATTTGCAACCGGCCAGCCCAACGCCTCCGAGCAGCCGGTAATTTGCAGCCGCGCTCCGTCCGCATTGCGCTGAAGAAAGCGCGACTCAATCACGCTATCCAGGCCGCAGGCGGAAATCAGCACGGATAGCGCCGTTTCCAGGCTCACCGGCTTTCATCGCGCTCGCCCGCAATACGCTCGCCGATCACCCGGCCCATCTGCCGCAGCGGAGCCGTAAACCCGCTGTCCAGACAAATGAGCTTGACCGCCAGCGCATCGAGCGCCGCGAAATCCGAGCCATCGACACCGCCCAAGGCCGACACGTTGTTGCAACCGGAAACAGGCTGGCAACTCGCGGTCTTCATGACGCCACGCCTTCCAGCCGGTCGAAGCTTCTTACCTGGGCATCTTCCGCCAGGCACCAGCCTTGATGCAGCAGGGCGAGCACGCACGGGTCAAGGATGGAGTAGCGCATCTGCAAGCCGTCGCGCTGCGCTTCGACAATGCCACGGTCGGCCAGCCGTTGCAGTTGATTGGAAACGGCCTGGGGCTTCATGCCGAGCTTATCGGCCAGCTCGCCCACGCACAGCTCACCGGCGCAGGCCAGCGCATGCAGCATCCGCAGGCGCGTGGTGTTGGCGAGCATCTTGAAGGTGGATTCGAGCGCTTGCGCCTGGCGCAGCGACAGCAACGGCCGTGCCGTCAATATGGGCTTGGCAGGGCAGGGCGCGCAGCGTTTCTTGCTCATACCTCAACCATTACACAATATGGTGTAATAGGCAAGGCTCGCGCTCCTCAACCGCCCGTTGGTCGAGGATTCTCCAAATCGGTTATAGGTCTACATCGACAGCTTGCGCTGCCGCCCTGTAGAGCGTGGCCTTGTGTACGCCGAAGGTCTTGGCGACTTCTTTGACTGAGCGGCCCTCGGCGATGAGCCGGGCTGCAAGCGCTGCTTTTTCCGCATCAAGCTTCGCTGGCCTGCCGAACCGTACTCCGCGTTTCATAGCTGCGATTCTTCCCGTGCCTGTCCTTTCTTTAATCAACTCCCGCTCGAACTCTGCAAGCCCCGCGAATACGGTGAGCACCATGCGCCCTGCGGGCGTGGTGGTGTCCGCCCATGGCTCTGACAGGGATTTGAGACCCACTCCGGCCTGAGCGATGACATCGGATATTTCCAGAAGATCGCGCGTGGAGCGCGCCAGGCGATCAAGTCTCCAGACAATAATCGTGTCGGCCTCGCGGATATGCTCCAGCATCTTGGCAAGTTCCGGGCGCTGCCGGTGCGCCCCGGATACCTTCTCCTGAAAGATCCGCTTACACCCCGCCTCTTTTAGTTTCTGAAGCTGGATGTCGAGGTTCTGGTCTTCAGTGGATACGCGAGCGTAACCAACATGCATGGGAATACTAAAAGTAGTGTAAGCATCCGATGAACACCGTTGCCGATAAAGGCTGAGAAAATGGTGATATGCCAGTGGCAACGGAAATTGATGAAGTGCTCCGGACGGCCATCATGCAGAAGCATTTGATTGAGCTCGTCTACAAGGGACGGCGGCGAATCGTCGAGCCACACGACTATGGTGTCCACAAAGGGTCGGTCAAGCTTCTTGGATATCAGCTCGCCGGGGCCAGCAGTGGCCCGCTACCAAACTGGCGATGGTTTGAGATCGATTTGATTACCGAGATGCGTTTGCTCAACCGAAGGTTTCGCGGCGGGCGCGGCGGAGGACCCGGTTCATCAGGGGACCATAATCAATGGGACGAACTGTTTTTGAGAGTCGAACCAGCTGAGGGTGCGGATTAGGAAGAATGGGTGATGGCAGGAACCCAGCGATGCGGCAGCAGTTCATCCAACTTGGTGAGGGGGTGATCTGCGATGCGCAAGAGCACGTCGCGAAACCAGGCGAACGGATCAACCTTCACCAGTTCGCAAGAGGTCACGAAGCTACGCAAGACAGCCGCCGTTTTGCCGCCGCAGTCGCTGCCGAAAAAGGTCCAGTTGGCGCGGCCCACGGCGAAACAGCGCAGCGCGCGTTCAGTGTGATTGTTATTGTTGGATAAATCCGGATTCTCCACGTAACGCGTCAGCGCCGTCCAGTTTTTTAATGTGTAGGAGACGGCCTGACCCGCCTCGCTCCTGGGCAACAGCTCGTCCCGAATCTGGAGCAAGTACGCATGCAGCCGCTCCAGCACAGGACGCGATCCGTGTTCGCGCAGCAAGCGTAACTGCTCGCCGTCCACGTTACTTTCACGAGCCGTTCGTTTCACCCGATAGAGCTGAGCGATCAGAAACAACACTGTGCGCATATGCGAAGGATCGGTTTCCAGTGCCTGATGAAAATGCCGGCGCGCGTGCGCCCAGCAGCCCACTTCCACCAGACCGCGTTCCGCTTTGGTGAAGAAGGCATCGTAGGCAACGTAGGCATCCGCTTGTAAATGTCCGCGATAAGTTTTCAAAAACTCTTCGGGTCCGGCACGCTCCCGAGTAGCGGTGTAATCGTACACCGCTGCGACGTGATTGCGATCGCCCACATACGGCCAGATCCGTCCTTTGCGCGCGTGCGGCAGCTTGCGATCGAGTACTTTCACCGGAGTGTCATCGGTCCCCACGACTTTAGAGGCCAGCACGAATCGCTTCAGCCGCTCATAGAGCGGCGCCAGCAATTGCGCGCATTGCGCCACCCAGCCGCACAAAGTTTGGTCGGAAATCTCCACGCCGTGCCGCCCAAACATTTTTGCTTGCCGATGTAGAGGAAGGTGATCCGCATACTTGGCCACAATCACCTGCGCCAATAGGCTCGCTCCCGCCGTGCTCTTCTCGATCGGCTGCGGCGGCTTCGTCGCCGTTTTCACCGTACAGACGCAGGCGTAAGTAAAGCAGGCGTCCTCGATAACCTTCATCTGTGCAGGAATGTATTCGTAGCGCTCGCTGATTTCTTAGCCGATGCGCCGCAGATCCCGATCGCAGTGTGCGCAGTGCTTTTCGACTTCTGGCAAGTCGTGCTCGATACGCTCGCGCTTGAGATGCCGCGGCAGCGGCTTTCTTCCGCGTGGCTTTCCGCTGCCGGAGGAGGATGCACTCGCAGGCGGCTCTTTATCCTGATCGTCGGATTGCTCCGTGTCCGGCAAGGTGATTCGCAATTCAGCCGCAAATAGCGCCAATTGTTCGCGCGAAAGCTGCTCGCTCTTTCGTCCCGTTTTGGCTTGCAGCAACTGTCGCAACAGACGCTCGGTGCGATCCAGTTGCGCCGTCAAATCCACCACGATCTTCTGGAGTGTTTCAGGATCTTGCGGCAGCGTTTTCGGATCGACTGGCAAGCTCAAGTGTAAGCGGAAACGGTCGATTCCTCAAGTAAAAAGATGCGGAATAACCAATATTCATGCGCCTTCCGCAGCTTTGCGCTGATACCGTTTCCGGCGCTTGGCCTGACTCAGGTCGATGCCGCTCAACAGCGCACCCAACTCTTGCGCGGTGATCTCGCATCGCACCTCACCCGATTCTGAAAATGGCATCGCGTACGTGCCTTCCTCCAGCCGCTTGGCCCACACCGCGAAGCCATCGCGATCCCAGTACAGTATCTTCACGCGATCTCTTCTGCGATTCGCGAATACGAACAGGTGTCCGGCGAAAGCATCCATCTGGAGCACTGCGCTCACCAGCGCCCGCAGCCCATCGAAGCTTCTGCGCATATCGCAGGGCGTGGTCGCCAGATACAGGCGCACGACCGAAGGCAAGTGAATCATGCGAGCAGATGAATCGTCGCGGTTCGCGCAACACGCTCAGAACCAGACGGAGCGTGGCCGCGTCCACGCCCGGCGTAATCCGCAACCGTTCGCCCGAGGTCAGGATCAGCTCCACAGCTTCCGCGTGAACGGCAGCCGGGCCTGTCTCCACCAGCGCGAACTTCACCGGAAGCTGCGCGGCCAGGCGCTTCCGCCAGTGGTAAAAACCTATGCTCGCTGGCCCGCTGTCGCTGGCAGAACGCCCGCACCGTGAGTCCGCTCTGCTCCTGTTGCGCGATCATCTGCCGCCAAAAATCGTGGCGCTGTTGCTGCGTTCTCGACATGTCGCCAGTATCGGCGACTCCACGCTGCGCGCCAAGTGGTGTTCACGGGATGCTTACGACGTGCGACTACTCCGAATTACCGGCCAACGAAGGCACCTTCGTAAACCCCGGACACGCGATTGAATCGATGTGGTTCATTATGCACCACGCGCGGCGCCGCGGAGACCAGCAGATGATCCGGTGCGCGGCCGAAGCGGTCCGCCGGCATCTGGAAGCCGGCTGGGATCCGGTCTACGGCGGCATCTTCCTGGGCATCGATGCTGCGGGAAATGAGCCCTTTCTTCCGAACAGCGACAAAAAGGTCTGGTGGCCGCACACGGAAGCGCTATATGCGCTGCTGCTTGCGGAAGAACTGACCGGCGAACCCTGGTGCGCGGAATGGTATGACCGGGTGCACGACTGGAGCTTCGCCCACTTCTCCATGCCGGAATGCGGAGAATGGCGGCAGCGGCTGGACCGGCAAGGCAAACCGGTTACGGAGCTGATTGCGCTGCCGGTGAAGGACCCGTTTCATCTGCCCCGGGCGGCGATTCTGATCCTCCAACTCTTACAGCCGTACGCCCGGCAGTCAGAGCGCGAAGACTACCGATAATCGACCCAGATGGGTGAACTCCAGCAAAGTTGTCCGTTAGTCTGCTCGATGCGGACATAATAATAAGCTTCCCCGGGTTGGACATCCTGATCGCGATAAACGAAGCGCATTTCCTGACCATTCCCGGGCACGGTATAGACCACGCGATTGCTCTTGATCACTTCGACGCGCGCCAGCGGCGCGCCTCCGGAAACGTAGACGTTCAGCGGCCGCCGCTCCCTGGTGGAAAAACTCTCACCCATGAAGTGATCGCCCATGCGGAGGTCGACGAAAATGTTGTCCGTGGCGGCGTAGGACCGGCGTGCCTTCATGGCGGCGATGATGGCATCGCGATCGATGCGGTCCACGTAGAACCCGGCGTAGGAGATGTGGGTAGAGACGTGGTCGGAACTGGCCTGCACGCCCAGCTTGATGCCCTTGGCCCAGGCGTTCCAGACGAAGCCGGCGTTGAATTTCGCGGATTCCTTGAGGGTGGGCGAGCGCGGAGCGCCGAGCGTCTCGAAGTTGCTGCGATAGCCTTGGTAGAGCTCGACCACCGGCTCCACCGCGGCGTCGTGGTCGCGAAAATCCGTGCCCATGCCGGATGCGGTGGTGTGCGGGCTGGTGGCGCCGCCGAATTTGTGGAGGTAGGCGTAGAGGCGGGCGGCGCCTTCGGCGCCGTTCTCTTCCTCGGGCGTGGCTTCTAGCAGCGGGTTGCCGCGGGTGGGGAAGAAGACGTTGCGGTGGCCGTTGGGCCAGTTCAAACTGCGCTCATACGAATACAGCGGCGCGAAGCGGCCCTGGATGGTGAACAGATCCACAGCTTTCTGCACGCGCCACCAGTTATACGGGATGTCGGCCACCTCGACAGCCATGTGGTCGCACACGCCGAGGTAATCAAACCCGGCAGCGTCCAGGGCGTAGCGGTAGCTGTCGTCGAGCGAGCCGTCGCGATTGCCATCCCAGGAAAGATCGGTGTGGCGATGGATATCACCGCGGACAATACGCCAGGTATGGCCGGCGATGGTCGCGCGGTAGTCGCGCACGCGCGCGATATCCCGCGCCTCCTGCGGATGCGACGGCGGCAGGGCGCCGGAGGGTGGCTGGAATGCGGCCAACTGCGGAGCGCTTTGCGGCAAGGAGGCGGGAATCGCGGCGAATCGCAGGTCCTGGTTTTGTGGGAAACCTCGCGGCCAGGTGCGCCCGTCGGTAACCCAAATGGCGGCGAGATCTCCCGAGGCGCGGCGTGCGATGGCCAGGGGCGAATCGATGCGGCCCTGGCTTTCGGGGAATTCCATCATGGGGGTCCACCGGCCGCCGCGCAAGGTGGTGGCTTGGAGGCGCCAGAGTGCGCGATAGTGGTTCGGGCCGGCGCCGCTTCCGGGGTACGGCAGATTCACCCGTGTCCGGAAAAAGACCCACGGGTTGCCGTTCCCATCCAGCGCTAACAGGGGATGCTGGAAAACCTGGCGCAGGTCCGCGGGTACGGCGTCGGCCATGGGGGTGGAGGTTTCAAGGAGCCTGCCGTTTTCAAGGATGGCGACGCGCGCCTGACGGCGCACCAGCAGCCCGCGGCCGCTCTCGGGAATTTGATAGCCGTAATCCTTACCCCAGTTCCAGTCCCCCTGGTCCCAGGCCACCCAGAGCCGGCCCTGGCGGTCATACTCGGCCGTAACGCGCGCTTCGAAGGCGCCGCTTTGCGCGATGGGGAATTGCGGGCCTAGCCGGCCATCGCGCCACGTCCGCCCCACAACGTCGTAATTGCCGAGCGCGTACGTATCCCAGACGATCGTCGCGCCGCCGCCGGGAACGGGCGCGAGGGCCGGTTCCCAATCGTTGGCCGGATCAGACGAGACCTGAAGTTCTGGGCCCCAGCGGCGGCCATCGAAGACGCGCAAATAAATATCGAAATTGCCGGAGCGGGCGCTCTGCCAGGCGAGGTAAAGATGGCCGGCGGAGTCGGCGACCATGGCGTGGAAGATATCCGAGTTTTCGGCGGTCGTCAGGCGTTCGGGTTTCGACCATCGCTTGCCATCGAAGGAGCGGGCGTAAAGATCGAAGTTGCCGGCCTCCTGCGCCGCCCAGACAACCCAGATGCGGCCGACGGCGTCTTGCGCAATGGCCGTGCGGAAGTAATCGCCGCCGCGGCCGGTGAGGGCCTGAGGTTGTGACCAGGCGCCCGCGCGGAGACGGCGAACGAAGATCTGGTCGCCGCCCGCCGTCCAGGTCTGCCAGGCAACCCACAGTGTTCCATCCTTCGCTTCTACCGCTGAAGGAAAGTCCTCGACCTCGGGGCCGGAGGTAAGCTCGGTGACCGCCGGCACGGCCGTAGCGGAGGCGCGCCCATTCAGGAACAGCCGTGGCGGCTCGCCCTGCCGGATGGAGGTGCTGAAGTTGAAATTCCCTTGGGCGGTGGAGACAGCCACGTCCGGCGGCGGAGTGCCCTCGAACGCGATCAGAATTCCTTTTTGTGTGGTTTTTTCGCGCCGAGAGGTGGGCTGCATGCTCGCTTCATAGGGCGTATCCCAATACACCTGGCGCTCGGTCGAGCAGTTCCAGGCGTTGCCGGCGATGCGGTCGCCCGCATTGAACTGCCATCCGGCGATCCTCGCGCCAGCCGCGGCCACGCTTCCGCTCCAATCCAGAGTCTCCTTCTCATCCACGCCAAAGCGGACCAGAAATGCTAACTTCACCTGCGCGGGGGCCAGCGGTGCGGACCGAATCGACCGCGAGAGGGAGAAGAAAAAGATCGTACCTGCCAATATGGCCATGCAAACGAGGGAAAATATTTTCTTCACAGGCAAAGTCCTTTCCAGATGTGGTTTGGCGCGGCTCGGCGGGTGGCTGCGTAGAGGTTCGCTGCCCGCGGGAGTAACTGAGCATGATCATGCCGCCGCCGTTGTGGGGACGCGGCAGGCGACGCGGCGCGACACAACCGGTCTCAGATGAAGTGCGAGGGCGCCTTATGACCATCTTTACTCCAGGAGGCCGAGCTCGCGTATCGTGGAGTGCGGGGCGCGCACAAACGAATCGTAGCGGCAGCTATCGAAAACAACCAGAATGCAGTTGCTACGGGTAAACCGGCGCGCGCCGCGCACCATGCGATTCCGCTGCCACGATAGCGCACGCGCCCGGCAGCCAGCAAACACGGCGCGCGAGCGTGCTCAAACGAAGACCCAGGCGGGCGGATAGGCTTCCGAGTAAAAGACCGCGGAATAGTAAATGGCGCAGACGGCTTTTTCCTGGCCACTAGCTAATGGGATGGTCGCAATTACCCCAGACGAGCCGCGGTACGGATGATTAAAGGCACGAATACTGACGCGGTAAACAATGATTTGGGTGCGGCCCTGGGAAGCGAGGAGCTTGCACATGTCCACCTTGGGCCCGGCGGCCGGGTGGATCGGCAAATGGGCCTGTACGGTGTCGAAGATGACGCGGCGGTTGGACGCTGCGAAGCCGGTATCCGGATCGATGTCCCAGCAGTACAGCGGATCGCGGCAATTCTTATAGGGCGAGATGCGAGCGTCGCCGCTGAACAGGCGCAGGGCTCCGTCGGTCCAGGTGTAGGCGGTCATGGGAACCGTGATGTGCGGCGAGTCCGGACGAACCGCCCGCGGAGGCCGCCCGAACGGATCCGCGGTCCGAAACCACGCGGCGGCGCCTTTGGAGGATCGCGCGGCAATGATCCAATCATCGCGCCACCGGGCAAGGCTGGCTTCCCCGATTCCATCGCCGGGACCTCCGTCCAGCAGGGGGCCGGTCTCCGTCCAGTCGTATAGCCGCGATTTCCGGTTGAACGTGTTCTTCAGGCAAGCGATGCGGCCTTTATCGAAATGGCAGCAATCGGCCCACTCGGTGCGCTCGCGATTGAAAGGAACGGCCTGCACGAAACTCTCGTTTATGTAGTGAACGTCGGCGGAGCAGAAGCGCGGACCCTGCTCATAGCCCTTCTGGCGCAGCGCCGTTGCGGGCCGGAGAATTTCGATATCGTCTTCGGCCGCGTTCAGACGAAATTGCACCCACTCGACGGCTTGCGTGAGGGACTCGATCTCGGGATCCTCGCTCGCGTGGAGGACGTAATTCGTTTGGCGGTCCCAGGCCCGCGCGCACTTCCGCCACTTGGCGACAAAGACGTTCGCATTAGATGCGGGTTTACCCTGAATGATCGCCCCGCGGGGCACTCCGAAGGCGACGGGGTGACCATACTGTCGGACATAGTCGCGTTTCCCGTTGCCGAGTGGATCCCAGTTGGTAATGGCCCTGGCAAATGCGCCTTCCTTCAGCACGCGGCCGTCGGGCGCGGATTCACGAAGCTGGTAAATGATGCTCATGTCATCATCCACGCCACGGAATCCACGGGTGGAATACACTAGCAGCCAGCGGCTGCGGCTCACCTGGATGCCATTGGGATGCGCTGGCGTCACATCATCGGCGCGCGTCTCGCCAGGGATCGAACATTCCCGGATGAGAACACCGCGCGGTTCAATTTTCGCGATGGAATGAGAAGCGCCTTTAACAAATGGCACGGCCCCCAACGCCATAGCCGCGCGGCGGGTAATCATTTATGGGCCCTGATCATACGTTATGCACGTTATGCAACAAGGCACACTGTACCGGATGCCGGAATGCTTTGTCCAGGATCTGCGTTCCACCTGTGGGAACATGCCGCGCGCCGCTGGAAGAGACGGACTAAACTGACTCAATGCGCGAGCTGAATTATGTCTTGAGTTTCGCAAGCCTGGCGATCGGCCTGGGGTTGCCGATTTGCAAGCCCCTGTTGCGGGCCGCGGACCACCCTGAAGCCATCGTGGTGGATGCGGAAGATTGCAAGACGTCAGCAAAGACCAGGTGTGGCGCGTGCTCCGGCGTCACGACATTGGCTTGCAGCGCCGCAGGAGTTGGTGCATCAGCACGGATCCCGAGTTTGGCCCGAAAGCCGCCGACGTGGTGGGCCTATATCTGAATCCGCCCGAAAACGCCGTGGTGCTTTCCATTGACGAGAAACCCTCTATTCAGGCTGTGGAACGGGCCCAGGGCTATCTACGATTGCCGGACGGAAAAGCGGTCAACGGCTTCAGCCACTGCTATAAGCGGCACGGTACGGTCACCCTGTTCGCGGCGCTGGAAATCACGACGGGGTTGGTGAAAACGGCGCATTATCCGCGCCGCCGCCGGGGGGAGTTCCTGGACTTCATGAACGAGATCGTGGCCGCGCATCCCAACCGGGAGATCCATGCAGTGCTGGACAACTTGAATACGCACAAGCCGAAGGAGGACCGCTGGCTGCAGCGTCATCCCAATGTACATTTCCATTTCACGCCCACGTATTCGTCGTGGCTCAATCAGATCGAGTGCTGGTTCAGCATTCTAAGCCGTCAGGCGCTGCGCGGGGCCAGTTTTACTTCGCCACAGCAGCTCCGCCAAGCGATTGACGATTTTGTCGTGGTGTACAACCAAAAGGCTGCGCCGTTTGAATGGAAGAAGGCCGTTGTCTTCCCGTCCGCGCCAAAGCGGAAGTACTCTGACTTATGCAATTAAGTACTAGGCGTGATTTCGATAGACGGCAAAAAGACGAACCTGGTGCTTGGCCGAAAGTATGGCGACGGGAACCGACGCGATCTGCCCCCGCAAGAGACGCTGGACACCGCCAACCTGATCGGGCCGAAAAACCAGCGGGAGCTGCCTGGCACGGAGCGAGGCGAAGTAGCGCTGCCATATTTCTAGGAGCCGTACGGCGTGCATCGAGACGACCGGGAAAAGGACCCGGCGCGGCGATACAAGATGGGTTTCAACGACGTGGATTTCAAACACACGGGTCCCGGAGGCGATCCCTTTCACAAAGGCCAGCGGCGCGGGCTGGGAGTGGCGGCAAGCGTCGACGGAATCCACTGGAAGCTGCTCGACAACTGGGCGACCGAATCGATCATCGACGGCGGAACACATTGGATGTTCAACGCGGAGCGGAGCAAGTACATTCTCTACGGGCGCACGAAATTTCAGCCTCCGGCGGAGGTCACTGCCTGGGGAATACACGGTCCACCGGCGCTGAAGATCGATTCGCGCTGCACGAGTGGCTGCAAGCCCATTTTTGGGGGCGGGCAGTGGCAAGGGTGGAATCCGCGGATTCTGTGCACTGGAATATCACCGAGCCCGCCAAGGCGCCCATCGTAATGACCACGGATCTGGAGGATCAGCCGGGGGACGAGGCATACGACATGGAGGTGTTTCCGTACGAAAGCGTGTACATCGGCCTGCTGCGGGTATACCACAACGTGCCGGACGATCCGACGCTGGATATCCAACTCACGGTCAGCCGCGACGCCTACCATTTCACGCGCGTGGGCGGACGAACTCCGTTTCTGACTTCGGTCGAGATCGGCTCGTGGGACCGGTTCAACCCAATCGGCGCCAACCAACGGACCGATTGAGGAAGGTGACGAGCTACGGTTTTATTATGGCGGATCGGCGAGCCGTCATTTTCCGTATGCCGGCAAGGACACCGGAGGGGAAGAGGCGATTGGATTCGCCAGCATTCCGCGCGACCGATTCGTTTCGCTGGCCGCTTCGTTCGACGGCGGTGAGATCCAGACCAGGCCGGTGAGGCTGAGTGGCAGGCTGCACGTAAACGCGAAGTCGGATTTCGGCGTGATTCAGATCGAGGCCGTAGATACCGAGGGCCATACCGTGGCGAGCTCCAAGCCGCTGCGGCGCGACGCGCTGGACGAAGGGTTGCGTAATCAGCATCGGCCGTGGTTTCAGCAGCCGCGAGAAGGTCTGCGCGCTTGGTCCGGCCCCAGAAATCTCGATAGAGAACTTCGCGTGCCGGCCGATGCCGTTGTTTCCGAACGAGAAGGGTAATGGCTGTGCCCTCTTTAATAAAGCGCCGTAATAACCGGCAAACGCAGGTACCATGCCGCGGTACGCCAGTCGAAACGCGCATGTTGGGCACCCGGTTCAAGTTCGCGGCTCCAAAGAACCCACGATGAGAACACGCCATAAAAGAGGGTCTGAATGAGCGACGACCGGAAAAAATGCTCACCCTCGCGTTCGGTAAACGCGATGCCGAGTACTTTCTCAAACGCTTCACGAATGCCTCTAAGAGCGCCCAGCTGCAAACGGTGCATACCCTCCAGCATCGCGTTTGCTTTTCGCGCGTATGCTGCAAGAAACCATGCAATCTCCTCGGGTGTAGTAATTGGGGCAGCATGGACCATGACCCGTTTCAGATATTAAATAAAGAGCTCACCGTGCGTATTAACGATGTTTGCGGGGTTCGCTGCACTCTGCCAGAAGGCCTTTTCGGTGTCGGCGAGACGATACGATTCGAGCTTCACGGCGGCGCCGTCCGCACGGCGCCCGACAAGAATAAAATCGCGATAGTTTGTGACGAGGACTTGGCCGTATTCCGCCCAGTAGTTCGTGACTTGCGTCGTTTCAGCCGTAAGCCATGCGTTGTTGCCGGTTGGCTTTACCTCGATGGCGCCGCGGGCGGGGCGCTGGCCCTGGATAATTTCCTCGTCCTCTTGGAGTTGGTCGGGCGTGAATAGGCCCCCGTCGGGGAGACCGGCTCCGCGGTTTTGGAGATTGATGACACACGTGACGCGCGGGCGCAGCGTCGCTCCAATTTCGTTCAGCAGGTTGGGGAGAGCTGGGTAATACGAGGTTTCTGGCGTGTTTGCCCCAGTCGCACGGATATCCCGGAGATCGCGAAGGTACCGCTCAACTGCATGCATGTGAAATTCTATTCTTTCAGAGAGAGCGGGCCGTTTTGTGCTGCGAAGTTCCTCTACTCCCCGAGGCGGCTAGTTTTTATTGCACGGGCGCGCACATTGATGATTTTGCGCCAATCGCCTGCAGGATCTGGCCGTCCCCAGGATTGCCCTTTGCCGCGGGTGCAATAGAGTGTTGGTCGGCGCGGGTGATCGGGACGGGCGGCGGCTGCGCTTGAGCAGGAGCTGCGCATCGAATCGCGTACCAGCTTTGGAAATTCGGGCTGTTGGGAAAGGATTTTATTACCAGCCGTGGGACGAACATGTTTATGTCACAACGGGCGATGCGGCTCAGGCCGCGGCGGTATCGTTCGGCAACGGGCGGCGCGTGTACAACGTCATCGATTCGCGGCAGTCGTATTTGCAGGATGTCGTGGTGGCCGGATTGCGCGCTCTGGGGTACAACGAGCAGGCGGATTGCTCCATTCATTTCTCGTACGAAATGGTCGCGCTTTCGCCGCGCACTTGCGTCGAGATGGGGATCGAGCTTTCCGACAGACGATAGGCGGCGGCCATATGTCGAGGTCTCGGGCCGCAAAGGTCTAGGCGTTAAGGCCGACGATCTGATCGATAAGCTGATCGAAAAGGCGCTCGAAGAGGTCGAATCAAGACACCCCGAAGCGCCGGAGGAAGAACGGCGAAAAGTGGCCACGCAAATCGCCGTGGGAGCGCTGCGTTATTTCATGTTGAAGTACACGCGAAACTCGGTGATCGCGTTCGATTTTCAGGAGGCGCTTAGTTTTGAAGGAGAAACCGGTCCGTACGCGCAATACGCGGCCGTGCGGGCGCGCAATATCTTGCGAAAACTGAGCGAGCGCGGCGAAGCGCTGCCCGATTTTGAGCGGGAATTGAACGAGTCCGCGATGGCGCGGCAGTTGCAGTGCGAAGATTTCTGGCAATTACTGTTGATTGCTTCGAAGGCGGATTCGGCCATAGCGAGGGCGGTCGCCTCAGGCGAGCCCGCGCACGTCGCCCGCTACGCCTTTCAGCTCTCGCAGGCCTTCAATAACTTCTATCACGAGTATCCGGTGATTCATGAAGAGAACCGAGAACGTAGGACTTTCCTGTTATGGATGTGCGACTACTTCCGGCGGCAGTTGGAACGAACGCTTGGGGTGCTGGGCATCGGCGTTCCCGAGTATATGTGACGCCGGCAAGCGTACTATGCGTCCCTAGCGAGTGAAGCATCGCTTAGTCCTCCGGGGATCAGGACCGTGGGGAATGCGCCGGGATCATAAAGCCGCAGGTAGAAATATCCGATGCCCGCCAAGCCGAGTAACAGGCTAGGATTTACGCCGCCCCCATTGACGCCGCACGGCCAGTTCAATCCGGCGCGTTGATAGAGCTCGATTCCGCGTAAACCGGCCTGGTTGGCTTGGCGCAGAGAATTGGCATCGCCAAGAATGCTCCCGGCCAGGATCAAGGCCTCGCTGTTTCCTGCAATGCCGTGGCATAAGCAATACGATTCCTGGCCGGGAATGCTGGCAGCAAGGCCGCGCGCGGTGGAGCGGATCGCCATCTCGGCTTGGGCCTTCATCTCCGGATCGCGGGTGATCTGAAACGCGCGCAAGCGTCCCAGGGCAATGCCTGGGGCGCCATGACACCATGCCAGAGCACAGCTATAGCGGTATGACCCATCCGGCAGCGCGACAGGCTGGCCGCGAAAGTCGGGCCAGTTCTCCATTTCCGGCTGAACCCAGGACTGCTCGTAGAGGATGCCCTGTTCTGCCGCTTCTAGAAAATCCGCCCGGCCGGTCTCCCGATGCAATTCAAACAGAGCCCACACCACGCCGGCCGTGCCGTGTGAAAAACCAGTCAGGTCGAGGGCAGCGTTGCCGGGAGTGGGCGCGATCGTAGTCCACGACCAGCCTCGATCGGTTCGGTTCGCGCTGGAAATCAGCCGGCCGCCCAGGGCAATGGCGCGCTCGCCCAGATACGGATTCGAGTAGCGGGCGTTCAGCTTCAGCAACGGCGGAATCACGCCCGCAATGCCGCCGATCACGTCGATCATGTACTGTCCCGGCTCCGTTGCAAGGTGAGACGACAGGGTGGAGAGCGCTCGCTCTACAAGCTCGGGGCTATCCAGCGCCTCACCGATATCGATCAACGCATCGGCGATTCCAATAGAGCCGGCATAGTACGCTACGCGGGTGGCTTCCGTTTGCAACTCCCAAAGCGAAAGCGCGTGCTCCACGGCGCCCAGGGCGGTTGCGCGGAAGACCTTTTCGCCGGTCGCCTGGTATAACCGCGCCAGGAACAAGCCAATGCCGCTGGTTCCACCATACAGGTCCGGCCCGAAGGAGCGGTGCACAACCTGCCAACCGCCGAGCACGAATTCCATCGAATCGCCCAGCCAGTTGCAGCGGTTGCCGTCCCAAATGGCATCACGGCAGAGGTCGGCGCCGATGGCGTAGGCGGCTTCGAGGAACTGGTCATTGCCGGCCATAATGGTCAACCGAGCTCAGTGAGAGATGCGGGTTATCGAGATTCAGTCCGGCCTGCTCGAAAAGCATCCGGAGCTCCGACATACGCGCTCTTTGCGATTGCAGGCGCTTTTGATAAGCATTTAACATGGCTCGCGCCAGCAGACCGCAGCGGCTCATTCCGAAGCTTTGACCATCGGCCGGATCTTCCGCCAGCCCCAGCCCCGGGGAGAGCTGTTTGGCGAACAGCGGAGTGTACGGTTTCAGGCGCTGTTTCACATCCTCATAAATTTCCGAAGCCAGCCGCAAGGCGATTGCAGCGTAACGCCAGCCGACAAAAAGCACCGCCGAATCGGCGCGTGAATATTGGCTGCTATAGCGCAAGGCCTTGAATTGGAAGGGCACGCGCAAGGCGTTAAAGCGCTCGGTGACGAGGCTCAGCAGCTTCGGCGCGCCTGCGGGCTCCAGGTTCCAATAGAGCCGGACGAAGGTTTGAAAGTCCTCGATCGATGGCGCAATCTCCGGATATACGATATAGAAACCGGGTTGCGACAGGACATCCTCCTTCGCGAGAAAAGCGCGAACCCAAGCTCCCGGCTGGAGGCCCGTGGCGCTGTCCTGGAGCATGAATTCGCCTGGCCTGAGTATGCGGCTTTGCGCCTCCTTCATGGCATAAAGGCTGCCGTCCGGCAGAACCTGCGTGATCTTCCAGCCATAGTCCCAACGTTCCCGCGTCGCATTGGCGGAATTCAATTCCGCAAGCAGCCGATCCGAGGGATCGGCCTGGCCGAAGGAGACATCCAGTGGAATCTGAAACTCACGCGAATAACAGGACCCGTAAAGCTGGCCTTCGAGACCGCCGGCGGGATAACGCCGGCCGCCGATCGAGTACTCGCCGGCCGAGTAAAAAAACACCGCATCGAAAATTCGTTTCAACTGAATTTCGAGAGATTTCTCCATTGTCAGATCCCTAGCAGCGCCGGGACCGCTTCGCCCGGACGCTGCAACATATTCAGACTTACCTGAAGCTGGAACATGGCATTTGCGCTTAACTGCGGCTGCCGGTTCATCCATTCAAAAACGGTCTGGAGCATGCGCCCCGCGGCCATGAGAACGCATCGTTCCAACCGCTGGGCAGCTTGATAGGAATCCAGTTGCAGGGTCTCGGCGTAGGCGCGCCAGAAAGCGCGAATGGCCGGCTGGACGCTCCCTAGCGGCGTTCGCGCCAGTTGCTCCAACTGTTCGGCGGTGGCGCCTGGCGTGGGTGGGATGGAGTAGAGCCAGCAGTTCAGGTACGCCTGAAAAACCGAGCCGGCATCCCAGCAGGCATCGCCGAAGTCCGCGGTTTCCCAATCCACCAGCTTGAGATCATAAGGCGATTCCGGTCCTTCAGGAAAGAACAGAGCGCAGTTTTCGAACTTGATGTCGCCGTGAATCAACGTGTCGGATTGCCAGCCGGAGTGGATCGCATCCAGCCGGTACCCGAAGTCCGGATAGCGGTTCAATACCGCGTGCAACTGGACGTTGGCGGCGCCGAGGGCCGCGAGCCCCGCCGCTTGCGTCTGATGGAATTGCAGGATCCAAGGAACGGCGCGCGGGAAGGCGGCGGCTTGCGGCGATCCGTTCGCGGCGCTCAGCCCGATATTGCGATGGTAGGTCCCGAGAGCGGTCCCCAGGCGTTGGGCGATGTCGACAGGAAAGCGATTTTCGCGGCTCTGCCAGGCGCCCAGGTTTTCGGCATCGGGCAGCAGCTCCAGCACCAACACGTAGCGCAGCCGATCATAGGCGACGATGCCGGGAGCCAACGGGCGCAAGGCCGCGAACTTCGCATCCTGTCTCATCAGGTTGTAGCAGGCGGCTTCACGTTCCAGGGTCAGTGTGCTGGCGGGCTGGTCGGGTTGAATATGCTTGACGAAGTAGCCGGGCTTGCCCCTCCGCAGGATGAGAAAATTGCGGTTGCGGCTGGTGCGCTCGAGGACGGTCACGCCCCCTTCCACAACCTCTTGGCGCGAGAGAAGGCCGCGGCCGATCAGGTAATGAACGATCGAGTTTTTAGTGGCCAGGATCAGCATGGGCTATAGCGAAGGCGGACGGCCGGGCTCCCGGCCGCCCTCCTTCGTGGTGTTCAGACGATCGGGTCGTTAAAACTGCTGACCGCCGCCACCTCCAGGATTGCATGCGATGCTCGGGCACGGTCCAAAGCTAGGACAAGCTGGAATGCTCGGGCAACCGAAGTGAGTTGGGCAGCCCGCCAAAGTCGGGCAGCCGGGCGTAATGGTAGGCGTGGGACACTCTGGTCCTACATGGGTCGGGCACACGACGTGAACGCTGGGGCAGGCAGCTAGCGACGGACACATTATTGAAACGCATGGCGGCGTGTGAGTCGGCGGCGGACACTGCGGAGGCTGCGTCGGCGGTGGACATTGCGGAGGATGAGTGATCCAGCACTGCGGAGGAATCGTGCAATGCTGCGTTACGGGGCACTGCGGCGGCAGCGAGGGATGGCACTGCGGCGGTTGACTCGGTTGGCACAACGGCGGCAGCGACGGATGACACTGCGGCGGTTGACTCGGTTGGCACAACGGCGGCAGCGACGGATGACACTGCGGCGGTTGACTCGGTTGGCACAACGGCGGCAGCGAGGGATGACACTGCGGCGGTTGACTCGGTTGGCATAACGGCGGCAGCGACGGATGACACTGCGGCGGTAGAGTCGGGTGACACTGTGGCGGTAGAGTCGGATGACAGGCGGGCTGCAGCGTCGGCTCGCACTGCGGCGGTACAGTCGGATGGCAGGCGGGTGTCAGCGTGGGTTGGCATTGTAACGGTTGCGTCAGCGCAAGCTCACCCGGACCTCCCGTGCCGGGGCCGCAAGCGATGCTGGGGCAAGCCCCGACGCTCGGACACGCTGGAACACTGGGGCATACATGAGTTGGGCAGATCTGCTGGCTGGGGCATATGGCCGCAACACTGGGGCATCCAACATGTAGCGTCGGGCAAGCCGCCAACACGCTGGGGCAGGCGGCGGGGTGCAAAGTGGGACAAACCACGTGCACGCTGGGGCAGTTGACATGCGTCGGACAGATTACCGAGCATGCAACCTGGATACTGACGTGCGTGAAGCCCGCGCAACATTGCGGAACCGGGCATGTGATCCCGTGAACGGTGGGACATGGCGGATTGACGGTATGACAAGGCGCCTGGCTGATGTGCGTTACGCCGATACAACACTGTCCGACAGGACAAGTGGGATGGTGGATGGTGGGGCAATTGATCTGGGTCAGAAGGGTTTGCGCCGCACAGCATGCCTCTGGAAGACCGGTGGGAGGCAAGGGCCCTCCCGCCCCGGCTCCCTCGCTGGAAGCGGCGGCGCCGGCTTGTTCCTCCTGAATCGGACCCTTTAAAAAGCTTTCGGGCTGGTCGGTGGTGGGTTTGCTTTCCGGAGCCTTGGCGCCCACTGGTGAATGCTTGGGGTCCGCGGCTTTTCGTGATTTTGGCTCATTCATGAATTTTGCTCCTGGAAACTGACATTGGCACGTTATGTTCGCTTACATAGATAAGCGAATACTTGCGGTTCGGAGACTCCGAGTCTCGGTACTTCGTGAGAAATGCAGCCCGGGCGTTTCGCTTGCCTTCGATAAATGGAAAGATCCATGCCGCTCTCGCCCTTAGCAGGACAGCCGGCTCCGGCTGGGGTTCAGGACAGCGAAAAGCTGCAACGCGAATATTACGAAATCGAGGCCGATCCGGCCGATCCTCGCTAGCGGGGGCGTCGGGGCTAGCGGGCCCTTTCTCGAATATTCCAATTCAGTTCCGGCGATGGCAGCCAGGTGAGCATAAATGGCAGCCCGTGCAGCATCTCCGTGTTTTGTCCGGTATTTTCTGTACGACCTGATTTTTTCAAGCCCGACAGAGATAAACTCGATACCGTTCACGAGCGACGCATTTTACCTTGCGATGTTGGAGGTTCTGAAATTGAGCAGGACGCTGCTCAATTCCCTTGGGGTGGGCAGCGGTTATTCCGGGCACGATGTGAGAGCTGCAAGCGCCGGGGCGCAGTACGTTGATGTGGCGCAAATCGCCATGGGCGCGCTGCGATATTTCATGCCGCAGTAGACGCACAACGCGGTGATCGCGTTCGATTTTAAGGAGGCGCTCAGTTTCGAGCGGGAAACCGGACCGTACGGGCAGTATGCGGCCGTGCGGGCGCGCAATATCTTGCGAAAATGGGCGAGCGCGGCGAAGCGCTGCCCGATTTTGAGCGGGAATTGAACGCGTCCGCGATGGCGCGGCAGTTGCAGTCCGTAAGATTTCTGGCAATTACTGTTGATTGCTTCGAAGGCCGATTCGGCCATAGAGAGGGCGGTCGACGTCAGGCGAGCCCGCGCACGTCGCCCGCTACGCCTTTCAGCTCTCGCAGGCGTTCAATAACTTCTGTCACGAGTATTTTGTGATTCATGAAAGAACCGGGAACGCAGGACATTCCTGTTATGGATGTGAGACTATTTCCGGCGGCAGTTGGAGCGCACACTGGGAATGTTGAGTATTACAGTTCCCGAGTATATGCGATCCCGGAAGCGCCGGCCCATTTACTTATCCACTGCAGGATCCTCGCGACGCTCGCGAACAGTTCTTGAAATTCCGCATTGCATGTATAGAATAGGTCATCTCCGACATGAGAGTTCACGGAGATCGAAATCCAGAGCACATTAGAAATGGAGAAGGTCGTCCATTATGCGTCTTCCGATGTTGTTCGCATTGACGGCCGGCGCTGCTACTGCCACCTTAATTGTTACCATCGACCCTGCGACGAGCGCCGCTTGGCCGGTTGGAACCAGCTTCGAACCGGGAGAGGTAAGCTAAACAACAGATCCTCTCGGTCCTTTCTCGAACATTCCCATTCAGTTAGCCCAACAGCTATAAACTCGATTACATTCACGGGCGACGCGTTCAACGGGCAAGTTTCGAGCTTTTGAATTCAACTCACACGCTTATCGACCCGCTTTCGGTGAGCAGCGGCAACGTTGGCCATGATGTGACCTATTCGCTTCAGACTCCGGGAGCATTTGGGACATCATTCTTCCTGAAGACGTTTGACACCAGTTCTGCGTGGACCTTCGTCAATGATATTGGCGTAAACTCCGTTCCAGAACCGGCGACATATCTCACGGTATTGGCGGGCCTATGGCTTATCGGCCGAGCGCGGTTGCGGCTTAGTAGAGGCCGAATCCAATAGATGGCGGCGCCGGGCAACGCGGGCATCGAGGCTCCCGAATACATGTAACCCGAGTCCGATATTGCGCGGCGCTGGCGACCAGCGGTCAAATGGGCGAGCGCGAGCATCAAGCATTGTGGCGGCCAAAGCGGGAGTGTCCGTTGCGACCGGTCGCGCACGTTCTGAACGGAACGCGTGGACCCAGGCAGGCCCGCAAATCCGGTGACAGCGGCGATTGAGGAGCTGGTTATTCGCGGAAGCTGGCGCTGAGGAATCTGGCGCTGAGGAATGGCGCGGGCCACAGCAGCTCGATCGGTCCGATCCTCTCCGGCATTCGCATTCCTTTTTCCGGTAAGTCACAGCGACGTTGCAGGACGTCCCTGCGGCAACGCATTTCGGGGGCGGGTGGGACACTGCATCGGCAACATCGCGACCGATTCCGAACACGGCATCGCGGAGCGCCCGAATAATTCACGCACCTGGGACATCAGCGTATTGGCTAATCGAAGGACGGTTCATCTGCACTCGGCGCGGCGCCCGTGTGAAATAGGCGCGATCAGTCCCGCATTAGTCCCGCGCGAGGGGTTCGATCTGCCTCGTGCGGCGCGTTCCGAATGGGGCGCGAATACGTAAAACTCGTTCGCGGGCGCGCTCTTCGGTCAGATTGCGCGTGCGCGCGGCCAGCAGATCCTGCAGCGAGATCATCCCCACGAGCGTACGCGCCGCCCCGCGCTCCACAACCGGGAAGCGCGTGTAGCCCGATTCCGCCATGCGGTAGACGACCACGCGCAGAGGCTCGTCCGGGTAGGTAACAAGGGCATCGGAGCGCGCCAGATCGGACAGCCGCGCGCCAGCGGTGAGATGGGCGGGCGCGTCCAGCAGCTTGAGAAGATGCTTCCTCGTGATGACGCCGTGAAGACGCCGTTCGCGTCGACAATGGGATAAAGGTGCTGTCCGGCGGGGCCATGTCCCGCCTTGAGCGCATTGCGTACATCGTCGAGCGTGTTTTCGGCGGGGAACGCGACGAGATTGGTGCGCATCACTTCGCGCACGAATTGGATCTCGAGCGGATCAACGGCGTATTCGCGGCTCAAGTGATAGCCGCGGCGCGCGACTTTTTCCGTCAGAATGGAGCGCTTGAGCAGCAGCACGGTGCAGCCGTGCGCGATGACGCTGGCCACCAGCAGCGGCAGCAGCACGTTATTGTCGTGCGTCAGCTCGAAGGCAAAGATTATCCCTGTGAATGGCGAGCGCATGGTTCCGCCCAGGATGGCGGCCATGCTGATGAGCGGCCAGAAACCGGCGCCCTCATTGGGAAGAAATATCGCCTCGACGCCGCCGAGCGCGCCGCCCATCATAAGCAGCGGGGCAAGCACGCCGCCCGACGTTCCCGATCCAAGCGATACCGCCCAGATGATGGATTTCACGATTAGAATGCCGGCGATAGTCGTCCGCAGGACGTCGCCGCGAAGCAGCGCGCCGATGGTGTCGTAGCCGACGCCCAAGGCCTGCGGGAAGATCAATCCGCCGACGCCGATCACTACTCCGCCGATGGCCGGCCACCACATCCAATGGATGGGCACGTGTTGGAAGGCGTCCTCGGCGCCGTAGACCATGATGGTCAGCAGAGCCGATAGCAGGCCGGCCAGGATGCCCGCGATCACGCAACCGGCGAGTCCCTCCGGTCCAATGAACACGGGATGCGCGGGCACGGGAAAGAGCGGCCCCACTCCGATGATGTAGCGGCGCACGGCCCCGGCGGTGGCGCTCGCAAGCGCGACGGGGATGAGACTGCGCGGCTTCCACTCGAACAGGAGCAGCTCGACGGCCAGCAGCACAGCGGCGATAGGAGCGGCGAAGGTAGCCGACATGCCCGCCGCGGCGCCCGCGACCAACAGCGTTTTACGCTCCGCGCTGGTCAGCTTGAAAAATTGCGCGATCATCGACCCGAACGCCCCGCCGGTCATGATGATGGGGCCTTCCGCGCCGAACGGGCCACCGGAGCCGATCGAGATGGCCGAAGAAATGGGCTTCAAGATCGCGAGCCGGGGCTGCACTTTGCTCCCGCTTATGAGAATCGCTTCGATCGCTTCCGGGATACCGTGTCCGCGTATGCGTTCCGAGCCATAGCGCGCCATCAGGCCGATAATCAGCCCGCCGCCTACCGGGACCAGGATCGACCAGTAGCCCAGATGATTACCGGCGGGAGAGACCAGCGCCGTTCCCCAGCGGCCGAAATAGAAGGCGTTGGTGAAAATGCCGATCAGCCGCAGCAGCGCCCACGCGACGCCCGCGCCGATGGCGCCAATGACGATGGCGAGAATGGAAATTGTGATGACGCGCGGCGTTGTGGTGAAGTCGCCCAGCGCTTGCGCCTGGTCCTTCATGCCGCTTCCGTGCTTCTACGAGCGCTCGAGGTCCGGCCGCGGCGCCGCAGGATGATTCGCAAAGCTTGCGACAATTCGACCCCGGCCTTTCCCAGCTCCTCGCGGTGGACCATGGCGAGTTTTCTCAAAAGGGTCTCTCCCGATCGGGTCACCTCGATCAAAACCGCGCGCCGGTCCGATTTGCTCGGCGTGCGTTTGACAAGCCCCTGGGCCGCCAGCCGGTCGACAAGCTCCACGGCGCTATGATGGCGAAGCTGGAGGCGTTTGGAGATCTCGCCTATCGTGGCATTCTGGCCCGTGGGCAATCCTTTAATGGCCAGGAGCGCCTGGTGCTGCCGCGGTTCCAGCCCGCTCGAGCGCGCCTGCTCCTCGCTGAAATGAAGGAAGCGCCGGATCTGGAAACGGAAATTGGCAAGAGCTTCGTACTCGCCCGGCGTAAGGTCGCCGGCCGATTGCGTCGAGCGGGTCACTGATCTATCGTATCACGATATAAGCCGCCGCCGCGGCGTTCCGGCCTTCACGAGCTGAGACGCGAATTTTATGAGGATGGCGCGCCGCGCAGACCACCCCGCATAGATGCGGAAGTGACGTGAGGCAGGCGGGATCGAACTTGTCGACGCCGCGATCAGGCCGGCGTTGGCTTCCACAATCAGATCCAAGAGATGGACGCCGTGGTTCGCATAACGGGCGGCGATAGCGGCCGCGAGTTCCAGGTTCGCTTCGACAAGCCGTTTCCTGGCCGCCGCGGCGTCTGCGCACCTTGATTTGTTCGAGCGATTCCTTGGAACAGAGCAAGCTCCTCGTCGCGGGTGAGCTTGGTCACTTCACTTCGACTCGTCTTCAATTTCGAGGGCGTTGATGCAGGCGTAGTTCCTGATGGGTAAGAGCGAGATCACGAGTTTACCCTGAGGGTTGGGTTCCAGGTGGTGGAAAATGCGCGTGAGCGCGCGATCGGAGCCCCCCGCTTCGGCGTAGATGTCGACATTCTTGAGTAGCGCGACGCCGTTGCAGAGAATATCGAAAAGGCGGCTGCCGGCCCCTCCGCCGCCTGGCTTGCCGGGGCCGAACCAGGTCTCGGCAAAATGCATAGTCAGGGAATAAGTTCCGGATGCAACGGGGATGGTATAGACGAGGTTGCCGAAGCGCTCGCCGCGGTACAGATCGGGGTCGCGGGCGCCGGATACCGGATCGGCCCGCAGGACGAGCTGGCCGCCTTTGACGTAACGATCGGGCTCCCAATAATTGCCGTCTTTGTCGGCAAAGCCCCGGTCGCGCGCCGTAATGCGCAGCGGACGCATGCGTCCGGGAATGCCGGGCGCGATTTCGATGGCGTTAAGAAATGGACTATTGTTGCGAGGGTCGAAGGCGAGGTGCAACATGCCGTCCGATGCGGGCGAAATATCCTTGAAAACTTTGATGTCGGCCGCGCTGGGGCCGCCCTCGCCGATGACGTCGAACTCGCGCAGAACGGGCTTGCCGTTCACCAGGACGTCGAAAAGACGGCTCCCCTCGCCGCCTCCCGCGATGTTCGCTTCGCCATACAACGTTTCCGCGAAATGGAGGCGCAATTCGTACACGCCCGGCTTCAGCGGGATGTCGTAAGTGAAGGCGCCTTCGCGGCGGTTCTGATACAAGCGCGGGTCGCGGGCGCCGGAAATGGCATGGCCGTTGGTGTGAAAAACGGCGCCGCCGTTAAAGTAGCGGTCGCTTTGCCACAAGCGTCCGAAGCCATCCATATAATTTCCGCTTTCAAGTCCCGCGAGGATGCGGATTTCGCCGCTGGGCGCCGCCGCGGTCACGGGCAATTCCGGGGTCGGGGCGGCGGCAATCCTGCGCTGGCCGGCGCTCCACATCAGGACTGCGCTCACGGCCAGAACAAGCAGCCCGGCCGTTAAAATCTTCCAGGGAAGCCTCGTACGCCAGCGGCGGACCATCTGAAATTCGAGCGCGGGGGGCGGCGATGCGACCGGCAGGACCTGCTGCGCCGCGGCCGGCTCCGACGCCCGCTCCAAAGTTTGCCGCGCTATAAATTTCGGGGCATACTGACCCGGCGGAATTACGACTTGAATGGCATGACCGGCGCCCTGGCCCTCGTAGTATTCCCGCAAACGCTTTCGCAAGCGATGGGCTTCGACGCGAACAA
The DNA here is from genome assembly GCA_963838885.1 of Bryobacterales bacterium. GTDB lineage: Bacteria > Acidobacteriota > Terriglobia > Bryobacterales > Bryobacteraceae > JAICMB01. The sequence goes on from CAWITB010000037.1 coordinate 100,822, forward strand.
TGGAGTCCTTTTTTTGATCGAATTCGGGCGACCGCCCCAAGGCTTCGACGGCAATGCTGTATTCTTTGATCTGTTCCGCTTCGCCGTCGAAGTATTTGGCGCAAATATAGCTGAGGAGATGGGCGAGATTAGGGGCGCGGCTCAGGATGCCGGAGGTCAAAATGGCATCGATCTCAAGTCGTTCCCGCTCGAAATCCGCAGCGGCAGGCATAGGCGTTCGCGTGATCGGCAACCCCTGTGCATGGAAGTATAACCCGATTGATTTCAATTGGCAAGTCCGGAAACGTGGAATCGTTAACGGCTGGCCAAAGGCGTTAATGCGGCAGCGAAAAGTGGATTAACGTTGCTGAAACGAAAGGTCTTCGGTCGTGTAACGGACGAGGGCATCGATTTTTTAACCCCATTAGCCTAGACCGGCGCAACAAGAAAGAAGTATGCTTCTCAAAGGATTTTCAGCGATGCTGAAGGAGGTCTGCGCATGTCCAGAACCTTGTGGATTTTTTTGGTTGTTCTGTCTCTAGCCGCCGTATTCACGTTATTTGGCCAGGGGGTCACGGGCACTTTAGTCGGTACGGTCACTGACGCCAGCGGCGCCGTGATACCCAACGCTACGGTCACGTTGACCAATGCGTCCAGCGGTGACGTGCGCAAAACGACCACGAACTCGGAAGGATATTTCACCATCGCGGCCATTTCCACCGGCACGTACAATCTGACCGTGGCGGCGGCGGGCTTTCAGACCTCCGAGCAGAAGGGAATTGCCTTAACCGGCGCCGAAACACGCAACGTCAACATCGCCATGCAGGTCGGAGCCGCGGCGACACGAGTTGAAGTCATCTCGGCGCAGGACACTATCGCTCCGGTGGACACGGGCGAAAAGTCGGAAGTTCTGAACACCAAAGAGCTGCAGGATTTTTCGGTGGTGGGCCGCAGCGCGGCGGAGTTCATCAAGATTCTGCCCGGCATGGCGCAAAGCGGCAACGGCGTTGCGAACGCGCCCGGCTTCAACGGCGCGGTGATTGGGATTAACGGCAACGGCGACGCGGGCCACCAGAGCGCGCTGGGCTACTATTCGGCGAACGGCACGCCTGTGAATTCCATGGACATCACGGCCGATGGCGCGCACGTGTCGGACCCCGGCTGTAATTGCGCCACGCCGGTGAACCCCAATACCGACATGATCCAGGAGATGAAGGTATTCACGTCCAATTTCAACGCGGAGAATTCCAAGGGTCCGGTGGTCATCAATACCATCGCCAAATCCGGAACGCGCGATTTCCACGGCGAGGGCTACTTGTATGCGCGCAACTACGCCTTGAACGCGGGCAATTGGCTGGACAACGCGCGCAGCGTGTCGAAACCGGCGGACAAGTTCTTTTTCCCCGGCGGCAACATCGGCGGTCCCGTGCTGATACCGGGTACGAACTTCAACCACAACCGCGACAAGCTGTTCTTCTTCACCGGCTACGAATATTTCTATCAGACGCTGGACACCGGCCAGGTGACGGCTTCCGTACCGACGCAGGCCATGCGGGCGGGCGATTTCTCGGCCGCTTCCATCGCGCAGCTAGGGCCTTCCGGCCTCGTCCCCGGTAATCCGCAGCCGGTGAATACGGCGCTGTTCCCGGGCGGCCAGATTCCCAAAAGCTCGTTCGATACCGGCGGCGCCGCCCTGATGAATCTCTATCCGCTGCCCAATGCGAATCCGTTCCAGACCGGCGGATACAATTACGTGGACCATGTAGTGTTCAATCAGAACGGTTATCAGTGGATGACTCGCGCCGACTATTCCATCAGCGACAATACCAAGCTCTTCGTCCGCTACAACCTCCAAAACGAGCTGCAACAATTCCCCGTGATGTTATGGTGGCGCGCCAATCCCGGCGATCAGGTCCCGTATCCGACCCCCATCCATTCCCCCAACCAATCGCAATCGGTTTCCGCCGATCTGACGCACGTCTTCGGTCCTTCGCTGACCAATGAGTTTGTGTTCGGGTATACCTACATCGACTTCCCGAACGAGTTCGCCGACCCCAGCAAGGTGGACCGCACGGCAATCGGCTATCCCTACCAGGGACTTTTCCACAACGGCTTGAAACAGATTCCGAACGTATTGAATTGGGGCAATCAGACCGCGTTCATTTACAATCCCGGCGGCTTCGAAGCGGGCAACGGAAACCTCTTCGCGATCAAGCACCTGGCGACCTTCGGCGACAACCTATCGAAGGTGATCGGCACGCATACCATGAAGTTCGGGGCTTATTACGAGTACGTCATCAACAATCAGCCCAGCAACAACGACAGTCAGGGGGATTTGACGTTCGACAGCTCCAACCCGAATTCGTCCGGCAACGCTTACGCCGACATGCTGCTCGGCCGGGTGCAGAACTTCAGCCAGGCGAATTACAACGTGCTGCATAACGAGGCGTATAACACCTTCGAATTTTTCGCCCAGGATAGCTGGAAGATTGCGCGGCGCCTGACCCTCGATTACGGCATGAGATTCCAGCATTTGGGCCAATGGTACGATCGCCAGGGGCTGGGCTTCGCGGTGTGGAACCCGGCGACCTATAGTTCCAATCCCAGCGCTTATCTGCCGGGCATCGCGTGGAACAAGATCGACTCCAGCGTTCCCCTGTCGGGCTTGCCGACGCGGGCTCTATTCTATGCTCCGCGCTTCGGGATGGCTTGGGATATTTTTGGCACCGGGAAAACGGTGCTGCGCGGTGGCTGGGGCGCATTCCGCTTCCACTCTCCTCAAAGCACCGACGGATTGGATACGCCGACCGGAGCCTACACCACGAGCGTGACCAATACGACTCTCGCCACGGTCGATACGCTCACTCCGGCGGCCCTCAGCACTTACCAATCGAACCCGCTGGTAGTGAACAGGACCGACAGCCAGCAGCCTGTAACTTATTCCTACAGCTTCACGATTTCTCAGCAGGTGTTTCAAGGCGCTCTAATGGAGCTGTCCTATGTCGGCAATCAAAGCAACCACCTGTTCGAGGATGTCTTCAATAACCTGAACGCGTTGCCCTACGGGAAGCTGTTCAACGTCCCGAACAATACGGATTCGGGCGTGTACAACGCTTTGCGGCCGTTCAATTACTACCAGGACGTCTATCAGCTGACGCCGGATTCCTACTCGAATTACAACGGCTTCCAGGCCAGCTTCAAACACCAGCGCGGCCGTTTCAACTACATGTTCAATTACACCTTCTCGAAGGCCATGGGCATCAACAACAGCTCCGGAATTTCGGGCATCACGTCGTCGAGCACCATCGACCGGCTCAACATGGCCAACGATTACGGCCCCCTGCCTTTCGATCGGCGGCATATCTTCAACGCCGCCTATTCACTCGAGCTGGGCAGCCCACTTAAAGGAAACCTGCTCGCCGGCGGTTTTGTGAATGGATGGCAAATTTCGGGCATTACGCAGTGGCAGAGCGGCGTCAATCTGCAGATGAATACCGGGAATAGCAATTTCAATCTGGGCGGGATCAATCCGATCACGATCAACGGGACGCCGTCGATCCAGGTGCAGCCGGTGCTGACATGCAATCCGACGTCGAACCTCGGGGCGCATCAATACATCAACGCGAGCTGCTTCTCCGCGCCGACGCCCGGCAACAACGGCGCGGCGGTCGAGCCGGAGATGTTCGGCCCGGCGTTCTTCGACAGCGATCTCTCGCTGTTCAAGAACTTCCATATCAGCGAGCGGCAGAAGCTGCAATTCCGGTTTTCCGCTTACAATTTCTTGAACCACCCCGTGTACTCCTTCGGCTACGACAACAACCTGAACATCGCGTTCGACAGCAGCGGGAAGGTAAGCAATCCGTTGTTCGGCACGGCGACGAATAAGGTCGGCAGCCGTGTTATACAGGTCGCGGTGAAGTATTATTTTTAGGTGTGCCGGGCAGTTCATTGCGTTATCGGGGCGGGCTTGCTGCTGTGCGCCTCGGTGGCGCTCCTAGCGGCCGACGAGCCCGCGGCGTTGTACAGGGAGGCGGTGGACCGGCAGCGCGCGGGAGACCTTGCCGGCGCGGCTCAGCTTTATCGCGAATGCTTGAGGGAAGATCCATCTAACATTCAGGCGCGGTCGAATCTCGGCGCCGCGCTGAGTGGGCTGGGACGCTACGATGAGGCCATTCAGGCTTATGAAGAAGCGCTGCAATCGGCTCCGGTCGAGGTGCGGCCGTACCTCGAGCGCAACGCCGGGCTGGCGTATTACAAATCCGGTCGTCTGACGGAAGCGGCGCGCGTTTTTAGCGAACTGCACGCATCACAGCCCGAGAATCGCGATATTACGCTGCTTGCGGCGGATTGCGAAATGCAATTGGGCGAGCCCGCCAAGGCTGTCGAGTTGCTTCGTCCTTTGGCGATTTCGGCGGCGCAAGACAAGGCCGTGGCGTATGTGCTCGGCATGGCATTGCTGAAGAGCGGCAATGCGGCGGAGGGCCAGCGCGTGCTTGATCCCATCTTGAGCGACACAACCTCGGCCGAGGGGAATTTCGCCGTTGGCGTAGCGCTGTTCATGGGCGGCGATTTTCCGAAGGCCATCAAGGCGTTCGATCGCGCCGTTGCCCTCAATCCAAAGCTACTCGAGCTGTACTCATACTACGGACGGGCGCTGCTCTATAGCGGCGATCGAGATGCGGCGGCCGAGGCGTTCCGTAAACAGCTTGCGGTGGATCCAAACGACTACGAGGCTAATTTCAATTTGGCGGAGATTTTCGCCAGCGAGAAGAAATTCGCCGATGCCGCTCCTCTGCTGCGCCGGGCTGTCCTGTTGCGGCCACAGTCGGAGCAGGCGCGGCTTGCGCTCAGCGCTACGCTGGCCGGCCGATTCGATCGCGCCCCGGCGCGTCAGGTAGGCATTCAACCGGGTAGGCGCGCTGCCGCGATGCTGCTGGAGCGCGCGGACGGCAGCGGACGCGCACAGATTCCCGAAGCGGCCAAAGCGTCGGTCCTCGTGTTCGGAAGCTATACGTGTCCGCTGTTCCGCGGGGCGGCGCCTGCCTTGGAGAAGCTTGCGGCGCGGTATTCGGATCGGGTGAAGTTCTGGCTCGTCTACATCCGCGAGGCGCATCCTGCGGGAGACGCGCAAGCCTGGCAGAGTACCATCAACGAGCGCGAAGGCGTGCTATTAGCGGCGCCGGCCAACATCGGCGAGAAACAGGAGTACGCGCGAACGTGCTCGCGAAAGCTGCATCTCTCGTTCCCGGCCGTTGTCGATGGAATGGATAACGCGGCGGAGAAGGCCTATGAAGCGTGGCCCAGCCGCGTTTACGTCATCGGGGCGGACGGGTTCGTGAAATATGCAAGCGGACTCGGCGATCTGGAGTTCGATGCGGAGGCGCTCGAAGGGGCCATTCGCGGCGGCGCTAAAATAGTCGGGAACTAATCCGATGTACCGCATGCAGTTGCTTCTGGCGCTCGGCTTGATATGCGCGATCGCGCAGCCCGCGCCGCCGGAGAAAACGCTGCAGCAGGCAATCACGCTGCACCAATCGGGCGATTTCGACGGAGCGATCCGCGATTACCGCGAGTATCTCCAGCAGCGCCCGGATTCGCTGCAGGCGCGATCGAATCTCGGCGCGGCGCTGGCGCACGTGGGCCGCTATGATGAGGCCATCGAAGAATACAATCGAGCGCTGCGGATCGACCCTAAGAATGCAGCGGTAACCTTGAACCTGGCGCTCGCTTATTACAAGACCAACCGCATTCCCGAAAGCCGCGCGCGCCTTGAATCCGTGCTGTCGCTGGTTCCACCCAATCGCCAGGTCACGCTCTTGCTTGCGGACTGCGACGTACGGCTGGGCGAGTACAAAAAAGCCATCGAGCTTCTGACGCCCTATGAGAAAGAGAACGAGAACGACCTGGCCTTCAACTATCTTTTGGGAACGGCGTTGATTCGCGATAAGCAGGCGGGGCGCGGCGGCGCGGTCATCGACCGCATCCTGCGCAATGGCGATTCGGCCGAGGCGCGGCTGCTGATGGGCACGACCAAGATGTTCGCCCTCGATTATCCGGGGGCGCTGCCCGATCTCCGCAAGGCCGTGGAGTTGAATCCCAAGCTGATCGAGGCGCATTCCTACTACGGTCAGGCTCTGTTGGGCACGGGCGACAGCCAGGCGGCCGCGGCGGCCTTCCGGCAGGAGCTGGAGCTGAATCCCACGGACTTTCTCGCCAACCTTGAAATGGGCGTGCTTGCCAAGCAGGACCAGAATTATGCCGCGGCGCAATCGTATTTCGAGAAATCGCTGCGCAGCCGGCCGCGCGATCCCGGCGTGCGCTATCAGCTCGCGACAATCGCGATCGCGAAGGGCGACAATGAAGGCGCGCGGCGGGAACTCGAATCGCTGTTAAAGGAATCACCCGAGTTTACGGAAGCGCACGTAAGTCTTGCCACCGTTTACTATCGGCTGAAACGCAAACAGGACGGGGATCGCGAGCGCGCCGAGGCGCAGAGGTTAATCGCGGAGAAGCAGGCGCAACAGCCCGGAGTTAACGTGAAGTGATCGCCCTGGCGCTACTGCTGCTCTTTGTGGGCGCGACTCCCAAGATTGCCGGGCAATTCGATCCGATCGCAAAACAGGCCGGCGAAGCTCGCGAGTCGAATCGCATCGGCGATGCCATACGCTTATACAGGCAGGCGCTTGAGTTGCGTCCGAACTGGGGCGAGGGCTTGTGGTATGTCGCATCGCTGCTATACGAACAGGACAAATACGCGGAAGCCATTCCGGTGTTTGTGCGCTATCTCAAGATCGAGGACAAGTCGGCTCCAGGCTGGACGATGCTCGGCCTGTGCGAATACCAGCAGAAGAATTACGAAGCGTCGTTGCAGCATCTTCTGGCCGGGAAACTGCTCGGCATGCCGGAGTCCAACCAGATGACGCGCGTAGCCCGCTACCATCGCGCTTTGCTCGACACGCATTTCGGCCAATACGAAGCGGCTCTCGACGAATTGAAGAAGTTCACGTTTCCGGCGGCCGAGTCCGCCGCGGTAATTCAGGCGGCCGGCGTGGCGGCGCTCCACATGCCGCTGTTGCCGATCGAAGTCGCGCCCGAGAACCGCGATCTCGCGATCAAGACCGGCCGCGCGGTGTTCGATTCCTGGGAGGCCCGGCCGGCCGACGCGGAGCGCGAGTTTCGCGAGTTGCTGGCCACGCATCCGAACAACGCGAGTCTTCATTACCTGTACGGATCTTATCTACTGCAAGGGCATCCCGACGACGGTTTGCGGGAACTCGAAAAGTGCCTCGACCTCGATTCGAAATACGTTCCCGCGATGCTTCAGATCGCGTTCGAATATCTGACGCGCGGCGAGGCCGCGAAAGGAATCGCTCCAGCGGAGAACGCGATCAAGTTGAATCCCGATTCGTTCGTGGCGCACAATGCCCTGGGCCGCCTGTTGCTTGAGAGCGGCGATGCCGACCGCGCCATTTCCGAATTGCGGACCGCCGTCCGGCTCGCGCCGGATGTCCCGGAATGCCATTTCGCGCTAGCGTCGGCGTACGCCAAGGCCGGACGCAAGCAGGACGCGGCGAAAGAGAACGCCGAATTCATGCGCCTGAATAGGGTTCGGATGGAAGCGGAAGAGAAGAAATGATCGCGGCGGCGGTCGCTCTGTTCGCCGCCGTAGCGCAGGCGGGAAATTGCGCGGCGTGCCACAAGAGGGAAGCGGCATCGCAAGTCCGTACGCCTATGGCGCATGCGCTCGAGCATGTCCGCGATTGCGCCATCTTGAAGGAGCACCCGCGCCTGGCGTTCCGCTCGGGCAGTTATTTCTATGCGATCCAGCGGGAAGGAGATCGCAGCGTTTATACGGTTACGGATGGAAAGGAAAGCATCACGGCCGAGCTGCAGTGGGCCTTCGGGTTAGGCGGGGCGGGCCAGACTTATGTTTTCGAGCGCGATGGCTCGTATTACGAAAGCCGGGTGAGTTTTTTCGATGCTCTAAATGCGTTGGACCTGACAATGGGAGCGGCCAACGCGCCGCCCAACACGATCGAGGAAGCCGCCGGCCGCAAGATGGCCGCCGACGATGCGCGAGACTGCTTCAATTGCCATGCTACTGGAGCGGTTAACGGAAAGGATCTTGCTATCGGCGCGCTTGCGCCAGGAGTGCAGTGCGAGCGGTGCCATGGTGCGGCCGCGCAACATGCGGCGGCCATGCGATCGGGTGATGCGGCGCGTGGCGCAATAACAAAACTGGCCGGCTTGACCACTGAAGAGATATCGGACCTGTGCGGCGCCTGCCATCGGACGTGGTCGCAAGTGGCGGCCAACGGTCCGCGCGGTGTTCTGAATGTCCGTTTCCAGCCATATCGTCTGACGAACAGCAAGTGCTACGATGCGGCCGACCGCCGGATCGCGTGCACGGCGTGCCACGATCCGCACGATCACGCGGTCCGCGAAACATCGTTCTACGATACAAAATGCGCGGCCTGCCATTCGAAGTCCGTGGCGTCGGCCAAGATCTGCAAAGTGGCGTCGAAAGATTGCGTGTCGTGCCACATGCCGAAAATCGAGCTGCCGGGAGCGCATTTCGCATTCACCGACCACCAGATTCGCATCGCACGCCAGGGCGATCCGTATCCGAATTGATGGCCAAGCGACGTCAAGCGTTGGGAATCGGTCCCGACGATGGCCGCAGGTACGGCTCCAAATCCTTTAACACCTGAACCGCCAGCGCGCTTGTGAAATCATACCCGGCTGCTTTCTGCCCCGGCACAAACGCCAGAACCGTGCCGAAATAGCGATCCCCGATGAAGAATACGAACGCCGCGGTGCGGCTCATCACGCGCGAGCCGATCAGGCGGCCGTGCGCGCCGAATTCCTCCAGACGATTATCGCCCGTGCCGGTCTTTCCGCCGATCGCAAGAACGCTGCCGTCGGGGAGCTTCATCCCGCCTTTCGCGCGCCGGCCCGTGCCATTTTCGACCACGCCGATCATTTCCTGACGCACCAGCTTCGCGATCGCGGGAGACAGCATCCGCGACCCTGGCTCCTTTCGCCGCGATAACACGGTCTCCCATGGCGACCCCGCGGCGAAATGGAGCTGCTCGATGCGGACCGAGGGATAGAGAACGCCATCGTTCAAAACGATGCCCACGAGTTTCGCGAGCGCCTGCGGCGTATCGCCTGAAACGCCAAGGCAGGTCGCATAGGACGGCGTTAAAGAATCGAATGGATAACCCAACTGTTTCCACGCCCGATGGATCTCCTTAAATGCATCGATCTCGAGGAGCGTCTCGATGCGCTTGTCCTGGGCGTGCTTGTACCTCGTCTTGAACAGCCAACGATATACTTCCTGGCGCTGCATCGCGCTCTTCTTAAACGCCTCGGCTAGCGTGGCATTCGGATGATGTTCCCGGTAATGGAGCAGCCACAATTCCAGGGGATGCACATGCGCCAGATAGCCGCGATCGTTGAGATCGAACTTGTCGGGTCCATACTTCTCGTATAGTTGGCCGATATCTTCCTTTGCAAGGGCGGAGGCCGGCAAATGCGCTTTCAGAAATTGACCGAACTGCTCCAAACCAGCCCGGGGGCGCACGGAGCGAAAGATCACAGCCGCGCGCAGCGGCGTAAGAGTTGTACCGGAAATAAGAATATCGAGGGACCGCTCCGGCGATTGGCCTCGATACTTGCGATAGAATCGGCGCAGAAACGTGCGCCCTTCAAAATCGGCGAATCGTTCGAGATAGCGGCGGCGCGCCGGACTATTGGGGTCGCTCAGTACGGTCGGCGAGGCGCCCGGTACGCGAAACATGTAGTAGCGCTCGATGTCCCGCATCAGGCGGATAAATACCAAGTTGACCGAATTCTGAAAACCCTCCCCGACCGTGAAAAAGCGGCTGTCCTCGGAACGCTCAAAGTTGACGAAATGGTGCAAGCCGCCGGCCGTAAAGAACGCTTCACCAGGACTCCCTGAATATTTACGTTCGAGCGCGGCCTCAAGCATCGGCTCTAAGCGCTTATCGCTCGCCGTCGATAAGTACTCTACCGCCCATTTCGTAAGATTGTCGCCCGGAATGATATACGCGCTTTTTAGTTTCGCTGCACTCATTCCCGCATACCGCCGATAAAGTTGTTCGACGATCTGAAGATAATTGATCATCACGCGGAGCTTCGCGGTCGATCCAAGCTGCAGTCGCGTATTCTGATTGATATTGAGAGGCTCGTTGTAGTTATCGGTTTGCACCCGCAAGGCGTTGGCGCCTTTCGTGCGCTCATATAGCGTCACGCTGTAAATGACCGATCCGGGCTTGCCCTCGCCCAGCAACTGATATCCATAGAGGCCGGCCGCTCTGGCCGCGGCGGGTTGGGACATTCCCGCAAGGAAATTGCCAATCGATTTCTGAGCCCCCTGATCGAGCGTCGTGCGCACCGTCAGATCCAAGCGGTCGAGCGCATAAGTGTTATCCAGGCCGAGGGCCGGCAGGAGCGCCATGCGAATCGCATCGGAAGCCTTGTTGGCGATAAAAGACGGCGTTTGCGCCGCGCGCGGCGGCTGGAAGCGCAACGGCGTGCGAAGCGCAAGATCCCGCAGCCGGCCGGAAATAATTCGGGCCTCAGCCAGCCTTCGCAAATAGCGATTGGTCCGCGCAGTCAAGCCGGAGGGCTGCCGCTCCAAATCGCGGGTGGGCGCATGCAGCGCCAGCAGCAGCGAAAGAACCTCGCGATAGGCGCGCGCGCGAGCCGTCATTTGCGCCGCGCTCAATTCCTGTTCATTGGCGGAGAGCAGCCGATCCACCGTCGCCAGGTCCGCTCCATACCAATCGCGCAATCCGTCCGGCAGGCCGATCACCTCTCCCTCGCTTCGTCTTGCGGCCAGGGGAATCGAATTGATGTAATCGCACAGGATCTCCCGCTGAGCTGCAATCGTATTCGGACCATTTCGATAGGCGCGCAGCGAAGCGCCGGTAACCTGCCGCAATTTCTCGAGCAACGAATCGGTGCGTCCGGCGGGGGAATGACGCACCTTTTCGAGTTGCGTCGCCAGCGTACTTCCGCCGATCAGCGGATGACGGCGATCTACCGCGTGGATCCCCAGGTCTGTTACGGCCCGGCTCAGGCGTTTCCATTGAATAGCGGGATTACGCCGCGGATGCGCCCGATCGAGCATGGCGCGGTTTTCAATGAACAGCAGCGTGTCGACAACCAGCGGAGGAATCGATTCGAAATCAGGATAGACTTGGCGCGGATACAAAGCGCCCGAGACCAGTGTGCCGCGGCGATCCAGAATGCGCAGGCCCGCCTGGTTTGTTTCGGCGTAAGGGAGTGAAACGCCGAACCGGCTGAACAAGCGCGATGTCGCCGAATCGCGCGCCTGGCTCGTGATTTCATATCCGCGCGCATTCAATCGCGAGATAAAGCGCGGCAACTCGCTCAACCCCAGACGCCGGTCATAAGGACCGCGGCCGGGGCGATCGACCGCGCGGCTTGGCCCCGGCTCGACCGCATAGGTTTCGTGCCGCGCTACAGCCGGTAACAGACGCGATTCGAGCCACGAAGACCGGATCTCGATCGCCAGCAGGCCGCCGAGCAGCGCGACTGCCGTGACGATTGCGAGCGACCGCCGGGGAAGATGCGAGCGCTCCCTCTGTTCGGCTCCGATAAGGCGGCCCGATGTGATCCAGCGCTCGGCGCAGAACCCAATCGCCGGACCGCAGGAGGCCCACCGTTCACCTCTGCTTAATAGGATGCGCAGGCGGCGATTTCGTTTACACGCCGGTATTCCAAACATACTGTATACACGGGATTTACATCGCGGATAAGTTTTAGCGTTGCGCGGCGCGGGGCTTCCAGCGCGGCGAAGTCAAGCCGGCCAGAACCGCTCGCGGGTTCGCGATTTCCAGTCGCACCGTCGAGCTCTAGCGGCCGGGAGGGCCCTGGGCAGCTTTCGGCGAGGAACCCGTCCCGATCCGGTTCCATACCGGAGACCTGCGGCTAGATCGCGCGATCGCCGGCAGGGCGCGCCAGAGGCAATATGCTACCCTCGCCCCGAATGCAGACCTACGATCTGATCGTAATCGGGTCCGGGCCCGCACGCTGTGAAGTTGTGAGCAGCGTTTGCATCAACGCCGGCGCCCTTCCTAGCAAGATCATCCGCGACGCGGTTTTGCAGCTTTGCGGCGATCCGACCCAAAACGTCGACGGCACGATCTATTGATTAGGAAATTTTGCGATCTCGACATTTAGGCGGAGCCGTTAGAGGAGAACTCCCCGAGGTCCTTTGGAGTTTTCAACGTCAGAACATAAACCCCAATTTTGGCGCCCATCAAAATCAAAAACACGGCCAGGAGTGTATGAGCGGCGCCAACCATCATGGCCATGACCCAGGCCAATAACCCGATCATGACGCTCAAGACTCTGATCCAGAGCGCCATCCGGCGCAGTTCCGCCGCGAGGTGGTTTTTGTCGGCAACGTGCGTGTAAAGGAGAATTGAGAGCAATAGAGCCAGCACAGTCGTGCAGATCAAGGCAGCATTGAACAGGGCGAAGCCCAGCGGCCCGGGAACGCCGCGAGGCGGAATCGCCACGCAGCGTAGGCTATGCCGATGCACCAAATACACATTCGAACCTGCAGGATGTCCCAACCGTGTCCCATAATGAGAGAAACAATGCGGCGTGGAATGCCAGGCGCCGTAGATGCGCCGACCGGCGGCAGAGGGGCGAAATTCAGATTGTGCGCCTGCGCGCCGTCAATTGTCCTGCGCGCCTCCGCGATGTTGTTCAGCCGGTGGCCGGCCTCCTTCTGCAGACACCTCCGCAAAAGATCGCGGATTTCCGGCGGCGTTTCCGGCGGCAGCGCCTGCCAGTCCGGCTCGCGGTCCAGAACGGCAGCAAGCATTTCCATTTGGGTCTCGCCCTGAAAAGCGCGCCTGCCGCTGAGTAATTCGTACAGTAGGCATCCAAACGCCCATATATCCGTGCGCTGGTCCACTTCCTTTCCACACGCCTGCTCCGGGCTCATGTACCCCGGCGTCCCTAAAACATGCCCGGCGAGTGTTTCACCGCCCAACAAGCTTGCCGTCCGGGAGGAATCGCGATCGGCCGCGGCGCCCATAATCGCTTTCGCCAAGCCGAAGTCCAATACTTTTACCCGGCCCTGCGGAGTGATCTTCACGTTCGCGGGCTTGAGATCGCGGTGAACGATGCCGTGCTCGTGCGCGGCCTCCAAGGCCTCCGCGATTTGACCGGCGGCGCGGAGCGCAGCGGCGAGCGGCAACGGGCCGCGGAGGGTTTCACCCTCCACCAGTTCCAGCACGAGGCCATCGGCGCCACCTGACTCCTCCACTCCGTAAATTGCGGCAATGTTGGGATGATTCAGAGATGCCAGCGTGCGCGCCTCGCGGCGGAAGCGCAGCAGCCGTTCCCGATTCCGGGCGAACTCGGCGGGTAGAATTTTAATGGCCACTTCGCGGCCGAGCTTGGCATCGTACGCCCGATAGACTTCGCCCATGCCGCCGGCGCCCAGCGGTGAGATGATGCGGTAAGATCCGAATTGGCGGCTGATCGGAGAATGCGCAGTCAGCGTCATCGTAGAACCCACGGAGGCGGGGGCCGCCAGAAAGCTACCGGCGTTCCCGGCCTTGGCGAGCAATAGCTCTACCTGCCGGCGCAAGTCAGTATCTTCACCGCAGCACTGGAGGACAAATGAGCGCTGGTTCTCCGGCGTATGCTCCAGCGCCGCGTGAACGATCTCCTCCATCTTCTGCAGGCGTTCCCGGTTCATAGCTCCTCATCCGTAGTGCTTGACGATAGTACTACACATCTACAGGTATCGAGTTTGGAGCCAAACGGCCGCAAAGGCGCGCCGGCAACAATATGCTACCCTCGCCCCGAATGCAGACCTACGATCTGATCGTCATCGGGTCCGGGCCCGCACGCTATGAAGTTGTGGGCGGGATTTGCATCAACGGCGGCGCCATTTGCAGCGAGGTCGCGTATCTCGCCTTCGCGTGCAGCACGCCGTCAAAACGGAATCGATGTCGGCGACGCCCGTTGCCAGGCCGTACGTTACCAATAGGCGCCGCCGAACCATACGATCGTGAAAAACGGGGACGTTGCGCTCGAGGTGTTGTGGCCAAGGGGCACTATAAGAGCAAAGGCCGGAATCGCGCCTAAGGCGTGTATGGGCCTTCCGGCGTGACCAACAATCTTCTTAAAAAATACTTTTAAAACCGCTATTGGACTTTCATGAAAACGACTCTGTGTCTGGCCATCATGACCGTCATTGGGCTATCTTCAGCCTTCCCACAGGGGGCGGGGACAAGCCCGAAATTTCTGACCTTCGCCGAACTCGTGGCGCTCTCCGAAAGCGATCGAGTGACGCCGCCTTTGAAACAGAAAATGGACGAGCTTCTCGATTCGCCGGTCGTGAACAATGAAGCGGCTGCCTTGCGATCGCAGCCTCATCGTCCATCGGCCCACGACCTGGGGCCCATCTTGCGCGTGGCTTTTTGGAATATCGAGCGGGGCCTGGAGTTTGACCTGATCCGACTCGCGTTTTCAGATGCCGATGAATTCCGGCGATCCGCGGCGGAGCGGGGGGCGGGCGATACGGGGAAACTGGCGTCAATCGAGGACCAGTTGCGAACCTTGCGCGATGCCGACGTCATCATCCTTAATGAAGTCGATTTCGGGATGAAGCGAACCGGCTATCGCGACGTCGCTAAAGAACTCGCCCACGCGTTAGGAATGAACTACGCATTCGGCGTCGAATTCATCGAAGTGGACAGACTTGAAGATCTCGGCGTGGAGCCGGTCAAACTGGAAGACCCGGATCTCGCGCGGCAGATGGAGGAAGAACTGCACCCGGATCCAGCCCGGTACCTGGGGCTGCACGGGAACGCGATTCTCAGCCGCTATCCTATCCGTCGCGCGCGAATTGTGCGGCTGCCGGTCTGCCATGACTGGTTTGGCGCGGAGAAAGCTGAAATATCGGCATTAGAAAAAAGCAAGCGTTTTGCCGCCGACAAGATCTTCCTGGAGCGGATCGACAGAGAGGTCCGCCGGGGTGGCCGCATGGCTATCGTCGCGGATCTCGCGATCCCAGGCTTGCCGGAGGATTCCGCTACCGTCGTTGATGTCCACCTCGAAAACAAATGCAAGCCGGCGTGCCGCGCCCGACAAATGGACGCACTCCTCGCCCAAATTAAAGGCGTGGATCATCCCCTTATCATGGGCGGCGATTTGAATACGACGGGGGCGGATGGAACACCGACCTCCATCCGCCGGGAGATTATGGAACGGGTCAAGAACTATGAGTTTTGGGTAACGCAGGCTTTGAAATGGGCGAGCCCCGTCTCGCTGCCGTTGCTGGCGTTGAGTCCAGCCCGGTATTTCAAGAATTATCTCGACCCCACATCCATTCATATCCCCATCATCGCCGGCAACAACGAGGCGCGTCTGTTCCGGCATATCGAGCGGTTCCGCTTTACCGATAACAGGGCTTTCGATTTTCGCGGCGAGACAGAGCGGACCTTGCGCCGAAGAGGGAAAACCCTAGCGGATAGCAACCAACGCGCCGCCAAAGGATTCGTGCCCACCTTCGCCATGAAGCGGGATTTCGGTGGACTCGTGGGCCGTTACAAATTGGATTGGTTTTTCGTGAAACCGTTTATTCCGCGCCCACGCGGCCGAGGCATGAGCTATCGATTCGCGCCGCACTTTCCGTTCACAATGCGGGATCTCAACGGCGCCGTGCCCGACGGCGTCTCCGATCACGCCCCGATGACCGTGGATCTGCCCTTCGCTGAACCTGCGGCGCCGGCGTCTGCCGGCCGGGCCCCCCAGACCGCTCGGTAACGGCGTCATCAGCCGGACCGGTATAAGCTGTGCACGGCCGTAGCTCGCCGCCGAAGGCCTCGAAAACGGACCGCTTATCTAGGATCAGCCGCATCATCTGCCCGTCCCGATTCGCCATGGTGGTAAACCCGGATACCCAAGTCGCTAGATCCCGAGCTATCGATGTAGTACACGCCAGCGAGATTCAACAGCACTTTCCTATGCCAGGCTTGCAGCCAGTCGCGAATGTAATTCCGCAACAAACTGCCGGCCCTCACGGCCCACTACGCCGGCTACAGTCGCGTCATCCCCGTCGTTAGTTATCAACTACGCTAGTCAATCTAATGCCCCTCCGCCGGCGGGTGTGCGCGAGCCTTGCCACCATTTCGCGCCCAGAGCGATCGTGGTGGGGATCGGGAGCGAGGCTTCAAGCCAAGCGGACCCCGAACATAGTCGCGGCGCGCGCTGCGACCGAACGCGAGCGGGAGCGACTGCCCGCGAGCGATTGCGCCCGCCCTTGACGGCGGTAGCACGGCGGCCGCGAAACCCCTAGGCAGGATTTTCATTGGCAACTTTTCCTTTGATTAGGCATGATCGTGATAAGGCTCATTGGCCGGTATTTTTGCGGCGGTCTTCAGGCCGCCCGGCTCAGCGCCGCCGGAAACTTCCCGGCTTCTTCAATCCTGGCCTGGCACGAGACGCAAAACATGGTCCACGGGACGGCCAGAAGACGCTTCATCGCGATTTCTTCTTCGCAGCTCAGGCACATGCCAAAAGCGCCTTCGCGCAAGCGCGTTCGAGCGGCCTCCACCTGCTGCAGCAGGCGGAAATCCCGCGCCAGAATCTGGGCCGAGGATTCTCTCGCGGCGGCCAGAACTTGCTCGTCAAACGGGTCCGCCTCCCGTTCGACGGCGATCGGACTACGTTCCGTCAGCGCGCGCCGTAAATCCCGCGCGCGGCTCTCCAGGGCGGATTCGAGTTGCTTCAGGTCCAGGGTTCTCATCGTGTTTCATTCTCCTTCTACACATATGGACGGCGGCGCCGGCATATAGGACCTATAGATAGTTTGATATCCGGACATCGGTTATTTGGATGTATACTGCGGTTGATGGAGTGGCTGAACTATCACCATCTTCTGTATTTTTGGATGGTCGCGAAGAAGAGGCAGCATTGCCGCCGCCTGTGAAGAGCTGCGTCTCGCGCAGCCCACCATCAGCGGTCAACTTCGCGCGCTCGAAGAGAGCCTCGGGGAAAAGCTATTTGCGCGCCAGGGCCGGAGGCTCGTGCTGACCGATACCGGGCAGGTCGTCTTCCGCTATGCCGAAGAAATTTTCGCGCTCGGAAGCGAGCTGACGGATGTTCTCAAAGGCCGTCCGCGCAATCGGCCGATGCGGCTGATCGTGGGAGTATCCGATCTTATTCCAAAACTGATCGCGTACCGCATCCTGGAACCCGCCCTCGCCCTGAAAGGAGGAGTCCAGATCGAGTGTTACGAGGACACTCCCGAGAAGCTTCTTCTCGGTCTTTCGGCGCACGAATTTGACCTCGTACTGGCGGATGCCCCCGCGTATTCCGCCGCTCGCGTCCGCGTATTCAACCATTTGCTGGGCTCCTGCGGGGCGGCCTTGTTCGCCTCGCCGCGGCTGGCTAACTTCTATCGCAAGAGATTTCCAAGCAGTCTGACGGGCGCTCCTTTTCTCCTGCCCGATGAAGAGGTCGGCCTTCCGCCAGATAATGGATCAGTGGTTCGAGGCGCATTCGATTCGGCCCCGGATTATAGGAGAGTTTCAGGACACCGCTCTGTTGACAATGTTCGGACAAGCGTCGGCGGGCATCTTCGCGGCGCCGCTGGCGATTGAACGGGAGGTGCGCAGCCGCTACCGCGTCGAGAAGCTCGGCCGCCTGGACACGGGAGCCATGGAATACTACGCCATTTCCGCGGAGCGCAAGATCAAGCATCCCGCCGCCACGGTTATCGCCGAGGTCGCGCGGCACAAATTATTCGGCGCGGCCACGGCATAGCAGGCGATCATGGGCCGGACGTCTCTTTGGTTCAAAACGGCGGGCCGGGGCGGAGGTCACGACCCCTGGCCGTTAGTCATGAAATTATCCTCGCCGCGGGCGTGCTCTGCCTGCTGGCTATCTTCGCCGGAATCTTCTCCGCCCGGGTCGGCACGCCCTTGCTGCTGGTCTTCATCGGGGTTGGGATGCTGGCGGGCGAGGACGGGCCAGGGGGCATCCGGTTCGACGACTTTCGCACCGCTTACCTGGTGGGCAGCGTGGCGCTCGCGATTATACTGTTCCAGGGCGGCCTCAGCACGGAACGCAACATGATCCGCCTCGCGCTGTGGCCATCTATCGCTCTCGCCACGGCCGGCGTAGCGATCAGCGCGGGCGTCGCCGGCGCCGCCACTCGCTTGCTGTTCGGAGTCTCCTGGCCGGAGGCGCTCCTGCTAGGGGCGGCCACGGCGCCGACCGACGCGGCCGCGGTCGCGGTTCTGCTGCGCCTCTCGCGCGCGGCAGTGCCGGCGCGCGCGATGGCGGCGCTCGAGGTGGAGTCCGGCCTGAACGACCCGATGAGCGTGTTCCTGACCGTGGTGTTAGTGGAGCTATTGACGGCGCCGAACCGCATCGGAGCGGGAGCGAGCAGTATTGCTGTTCCTCGAAGAGATGGGCGGCGGCGCAGTTATCGGGATGGGCTGCGGCTACGCCCTTCTTTGGCTGTTCCGGCGGCTGAAGATCGAAAAATCGGTGTTTCCGGTCCTCGCCGTGGGCGGCTCCCTCGCGGTCTTCGGCGGCGCGCAGGTTCTCGGCGCCAGCGGCTTTCTGGCGGTCTATTTGGCGGGCGTGATTGTAGGCAACCACGACCACCCGGCACGCGCCGCCGTCGCAAGCTTCTTCGAGACGTTGGGATGGCTTGCGCAGATTACGCTTTTTCTCATGCTCGGGTTGCTGGTCACCCCGCACGAATTGCCCTCCGTAATTTTCTCCGCTCTCGCGGTATCGGCGATTCTGATCGCGCTCGCCCGGCCAGCCGGCGTCATGGCGTGCTTGCTCCCGTTGCGTTGGAGGGCGCGGGAAGCGGCATTCATCGCTTGGGTGGGGCTACGCGGCGCGGTTCCGATCTATCTCACCATCATCCCGCTGCTAGCGGGCGTCAAGACCGGGAGGGTATTGTTCAATGTCGTATTCGTAGTCGTGATCGTCTCCGTCGCCGTCCAGGGTTGGACCATTGCGCCGGCGGCCCGGTTGCTCAGGCTTGCGGCTTTGCCGCAGCCACGACATGGAGGGCGCACATGAAGCGCCGGACGTCTCTATGGTTTAAAACAGCGGCGGCAGCCGGGGCGATCCTCGCGGCTGCGCTCCTCGTCGACACGGTTTTCACCTATCGTTATTCCGCCACCCGCTTTGCCCGCGATCAAGGTATGCTGCAGGCCCTCGAGGAAGTTTCCTCGCTGGAACATCGCCTTCGCCGGGAGGGCGTCGATACCCGCGACGGCCTGCGAGCGGGTTTTAAGCCAAATTCGCGATGACAGAGGCGATGAGATCGCGTGGATGAGCGTGCTCGATGAAAACGGCCGAGTGCAGGCTTCGAGCGGCGCCGTCGAGCCGCATTCGCCGCCCCCGCCCGAGCGGATTCGCGCGGCTCTGGACAACGGCGAGAGTTATTCAACGGTACGTAACACCGCGTTCGGCGAGACTTTGATCGCATTGCTGCCGATTAAACTGCGGCTCCAGCAAAATTGGAGGCTACTCGAAATCGCGATTTATTTGCGCGGCCCGGAAGGTATACTCCATCCCCTGCGCCGCGATCTTTTGATCAGTGCTCTGGCGGCCATCGCGCTCTTGGCGTCGATGATTGTCCTTCTGTTGCGGCTGAAGGCGTATGTGCGCGGGAGGACGCTTGAAAATCAACTACAGCTCGCCCGGAGCGTTCAGCGGCGGCTTCTCCCGGACAACGCCGCCGGTTACGGCATCGAGTTCGCCGGTGAATGCGTGCCCGCGGACGAGGTGGGCGGTGACTTCTACGATGTGTTCCGCACGGAATGGGGAGACATCGCGCTGCTGCTCGCTGATGTTTCCGGTAAAGGCTTGCCCGCGGCTTTGCGGATGGGAGTGGTCCATGGAGCGATTCGCGCCCTGTGCCGTGGAGGGAAAAACTCGAGCCTGGCCCGTATGGCCGCAAGTCTCGACGAACTTCTACGGGAAGGAAGCTCGGGGGAGTTCGTCACCCTGTTTTGGGGATTCTACAACCCGGAAACGCATGATCTGCGTTACGTGAACGCCGGCCACCTGCCGCCCTTGCTGGTCGCATCGGGGTCGGGCGAGGTGCGCAGACTGGAGACCGGCGGTCCGGTGCTCGGGCTGCTTCCCAACGCGGCGTACCAGGACGAATGCATCCGCTTGCGGGGCGATGAGATTCTGATCGCCTATTCGGATGGTTTAGGCGAAGCGGCGAGCCCCGCGGGGGAGGAGTTCGGTGAATCCCGCTTGCTTTCCGCTGTGCGCGCTTCGAGCCGGCAGCCCGCGCGCGACGTTCTTCGCCGCGTCATGGATGACGCCCTCCGGTTTGTGGATGGCGGTGAGTTTCACGACGACTTGAC
This sequence comes from Bryobacterales bacterium, assembly GCA_963838885.1. Lineage (GTDB taxonomy): Bacteria > Acidobacteriota > Terriglobia > Bryobacterales > Bryobacteraceae > JAICMB01. The sequence goes on from CAWITB010000037.1 coordinate 121,230, forward strand.
GGTTCTGGTCGCGAGACTGGCGCCCGCGGAAGCAAGCCAGGAAGCGCCCCTGCAAGCGCCGCCCGTAGCGGCGGCGTGAACCGATATCCTCGTTGATGTCATGACCAACGCCGCGCTCCATCGGGAATGGAGCGACCTATCGGACCTGGAGCGCCTGGAGTCGTTTGAAAATCTTCCGCGCGATCAGGCCGACGAATTTTTCCTGCACCTGAGCAGCCGGGATCAGGTCCGCTTGTTATTGGCGCTCCCTCCGGGCGAACGGCGAATCTGGTTGCGTCTCCTGCCTCTGGACGATACCGCCGACCTCCTTCAGCTCGCTCCGGAAGAAGCCCGCGACAGCCTTGCCGCGCAACTGGACGACGTGACTCGCCGCGAGGTGAACGCCCTTCTCGCGTACAAAGAAGATGCGGCCGGTGGACTAATGAACCCCCATTTCATTCGACTCCGCCCCGGCATGACAGTTGACGAGGCAATCAGCTATCTACGGCATCAAGCCGGTCATGTAGAGACAATCTATTACGTCTACGCGCTCGACGAGGCGCAGCATTTGCTTGGCGTTGTGGCTTTCCGCCATCTGTTTGCAGCCGATCGGTCCAAACTTGTCCGCGACGTCATGCGGACTAATTTCGTATACGCTTCGGAAGGGATGGATCAAGAGGCCGTTGCGCGGCTGTTTACCCGCTATCATCTGCTTGCGATTCCCGTACTCGATTCCGCCGGTCGAATGCGGGGCATCGTAACCGCCGACGACATCGTGGAAGTGGTCGAGCAAGAAGCGAGCGAAGATATTCAAAAAATCGGCGGTATGGAGGCGCTGGGCGGTCCTTACCTCCACATCCGGTTTTGGGAAATGGTGAAAAAGCGAGCCGGCTGGCTCACTATTCTGTTTGCCGGCGAAATGCTGACGGCAACGGCAATGGGCTATTTTGAACGGGAGATCGCCCGTGCTGTCGTGCTCGCGCTCTTCCTCCCGCTAATTATCAGCAGCGGCGGTAATTCGGGTTCTCAAGCAACGACCCTTGTCATTCGGGCAATGGCCCTGGGCGAACTCCGGCTCCGGGATTGGTGGAAGGTCGTTTCCCGCGAAGTCCCAACCGGTTTGGCTCTCGGAGGCGTTCTGGGCGCGATCGGCATGGTGCGTATCGTGCTTTGGCAAGCAATTTGGAAGCCCTACGGCCCGCATTATGCAGTAATCGCGTTGACCGTGGCGTGCAGTCTCGTTGGCGTCGTGCTTTTTGGAACGCTTGCGGGATCGATGCTTCCGTTTGCGCTGCGACGGCTGGGTCTCGATCCCGCAAGCGCCTCGGCCCCGTTTGTAGCAACTCTAGCCGACGTGACGGGGCTCGTCATCTATTTCAGCATTGCGAGCGTGATCTTGAAGGGAACCCTACTTTGACCTGAAAAAAGGGGAGGCGCGCGGAGAGCGCCTCCCGCAACGGCTACTTAGCTGCCTACCTGCAGGTTGTTCGTCACCGAGAACGCTCCCGGAACGCCGTTCGCGCGCAGGTGCGCGATGGTTCTGTCCATCTCGCTGCCGACCACCCCCATCAACGTCAAGTTGCCGTTCTTGACGATGATCCGAATGGGAGGATGCGGATTGAGCCTGTACCGCGCCAACGTCGGGTGGCCGTAAATGGCCCGGTACGCGGCCATGCGGATGCGTTCGTCGTGGGGCGACAACGGCAACACTTCGATGTTGCTATGGACTGCCGCAACGCCCTCGACCCCGCGGACAGCCCGTTCGGCATCCGTCTTGAGCGTCGGCCAATTCACGTGTCCGCTCAACGCCAATCGGTCGCCGTCAACCTGAAAAGCCAGGTAGTCGAAGACACCGTAGTAGGGCAGCTTCAACAGCTCGCTCCGCACCCGTTGCTCCAGGCTCTTGAGAGGCTTGGCCGATTGTCCCCTGGGGTCGGCTATCGCTTCCGCGATGGACTCCTCGCCCGCCGCGTCCAGGCCGATTCAACTTCTCGCGCGCCTGAGCATAATCCAGGTTCACCGCGATCAGGTTGCGGGCCTGGCCGGCATAGGCGCGCAAATTCCCAATCGCGTCCCGATATTCCCGGGAGTGGAATCTGCCGCGGTCCCGATTCAGCAGTTCAATCGCTTCGGTCGCATGGCCGGCTAGTCCGGCCAGCATCGGCTGGATGCGATCGATGACAGCTTGCTGCCACGGAAGAGCGCCCGGGCGCAATTCCTGGAGCCTACGGAAATCCGCGCCCATGGCATTGATGGCATCTTTCGCCCTGCTCAGCTCCGCCGCGTTCGTTTGGTAACCGAGCCGGGTTCCCCGGGTATGGGACTCGAGTGTTGCCGCGTGTCTCCCAACGATTGCCGCGTTGGAAGAGATCCGCTTCAGAAGCCTCTCGACTTCTTTCTGTGACGGTGTCGCGGGCGCCGCCTGCTCGAAGGCGCCACTGGAGGGGCTCTGAAATCGGACGTCGGCTGTCGTAGCGGCGCCGAAAAGCTGGGTTGCCATAAATGCGGCTGCCAGAACCCCGATCGTGCGCCGGAAAGTATTTTTCATGTGGTTTGTTCTCCTAATTCCGATCTTACGGATGACGCGTTCCATAGACAAATAGATAGTTTGGAACCACTACATAGTATTTAGCGATGTGTTGTCGCTTTGCCGATTACGGCGAATTCCAAGGCCGCCGGACGTCCGATTTCAAGATCGCGCCCAGGAGACGCGAATCCTTGCTAGTAGCGGGAGCGCGTGACGATACCGCCATCGCCCGCAGGGCGCGTCCGAGGCAATATGCTACCCTCGCCCCGAATGCAGACCTACGATCTGATCGTAATCGGGTCCGGGCCGGCAGGGCAGCGCGCCGCTATCCAGGGCGCAAAATCCGGCAAACGGGTAGCCTTGATCGAACGCCGCGAAGTCGTGGGCGGCGTTTGCATCAACACCGGAACCATTCCCAGCAAGACCATCCGCGAAGCGGTGCTGCATCTTTCCGGCTACCTCTCTCAAACCGTATACGGCACAAATTATCGCGTAAAGGAAAAAGTAACGGTCGCGGATCTCGCTTTCCGCGTGCAGCACGTCATCAAAACGGAAATCGACGTCATTAATGCCCAGCTATCCCGCAATAATGTCGAGCTTCTCACCGGAATCGCAAGCTTCGTTAATGCCAACACCATTCAAGTCGAGAGTTCCCGCGGAGTAACGCAGTACGGCGCCGCCGCCATCATCATCGCCACCGGGACCAAGCCGGCCACCTCCGACAAAGTGCCGCTAAACGGACGCAACATCGTCAATAGCGACCAAATTCTGTCGATGCCGGACATTCCCAAGACGCTGATCGTGGTCGGAGGCGGCGTCATCGGCGTCGAGTACGCCTGCATGTTCGCGACGCTCGGGGTGCGCGTCATTCTGGTTGAGAAGCGTCCGCGCCTGCTGGAATTCGCCGATTCCGAAATGGTCGAAGCATTGTCCTACCATCTGCGCGACAGCCGCGTGACCATGCGTCTTAACGAAGAGGTCCAGAGTGTCGAGGAGGCCCCCGACGGCGCCGTCGTCGCAAACTTGGAGAGCCGCAAGAAGCTGTCCGGCGAGGCTCTTCTGTACGCCATTGGACGGCAGGGCAATGTGGACGAGTTGAACCTGGCGGCCGCCGGCATCGAAGCCGACTCGCGCGGACGCATTCCGGTGGACGAGAATTACCGCACCTCCCAGGAGCACATTTACGCCGCCGGCGACGTGATCGGTTTCCCCAGTCTCGCCTCCGTGTCGATGGAGCAGGGCCGCATTGCGGCCGCTAAAGCGTTCGGCATCGACGTGCACTCCAATCCGGCGGCCTACCCCTACGGCATCTACACCATCCCCGAGATCTCCTTCATCGGCAAAACCGAGGAACAGCTCACCGATGAAGATGTGCCCTACGAAGTCGGCGTGGCATATTATCGCGAAATCGCGCGCGGGCAGATCCGCGGCGATACCACCGGACGCCTGAAAATTATTTTTCACCGTGAAACTCGCCTCATTCTGGGAGTCCATATCATTGGCGAGGGCGCGTCCGAGCTGCTGCATATCGGGCAGGCCGTGATGATCCTTGGCGGCGAGGTGGATTATTTCGTGAACACGGTCTTCAATTATCCGACGCTCGCCGAGTGCTATAAGGCCGCGGCATTCAACGGTCTCAATAAACTATCGAGGTTCAACGTTTGATATGCGCCGCGCCATTGGAATCACGACCGCGGAACGGATCGCGGTGGGCGTTGTCGAGGACGGGAAGTTCGCCGGGCCGTTGCGGATCTATCCGGATGAAGGCGCCGAGGCGGACGAACTGCTCTCCATGCCCGCCGAACACTTCGCCCACGCCATCCGCGAGCAGATCGAGGCCGTCGCGAAAAACCGGGACGTGGACGCCATTGGAGTCGGCCTGCCCGGCATCGTGTGCGAAGGCGTCATCGAAGAAGCTCCCAATTTGCAGCAACTGAAAGGCTGCCGCATGCGGGAATTGTTGACGTCGGAGCTGCGCGCGGCGAACATCGCGGCTCCGGTCTTCTTATATAACGATGCCGATATCGTCGCCGCGGGCCTCGCCGCGCGCCGCGAACAGCTCGACCGCGTCATTCGCGTTTGGACGCTCGGCAACGGCATTGGTTACGGCGTCTACCCGCATCATGGCGGCATCTGGGAGGGCGGTCACATGGTGGTGACGCTCGACCCCTCGGAAAAATATTGCGGCTGCGGCGGGGCTGGTCACCTCGAAGGCATCATGGGCCACCGCGCCATGCGCCTGCGCTTTCTCGACATGGAGCCGGACGAAGTCTTCGATTGCGCCATTCGCGGCGAGCAGCGCTGCGTCGATTTCGTCAAGTTGTGGCACCGCGCGCTCGCGGGCGCCTGCGCCAGCTCCATTCACATTACCGGTCCGGGCAAGTTTTTCATCACCGGCCACCACGCCAAACATGTCGATCTCAGTTTGTTGAATCAATATCTGCACGACATGGTTAAGATGAGCCCATTGCAAGGCTATGTGTTTGAGATCGTGCCGGGCGGGGAAGAGGTCGCAGTCACCGGGGCGGCCGTGAACGCGATTCACGAGGCCTTCCCGGCCGAAAGCCCCGAATAGCGTGGCCCACGACCACTACGATGTCTTCATCGTCGGCGGCGGACAGGCCGGTATTCCGCTCGCCGGCGCTCTGGCGAAAGCCGGACGCCGCCGCATCGCGCTCGCCGAGCGCAAGGATCTGGGCGGCTCCTGCATCAACTTCGGCTGCACTCCCACCAAGACCGCGATCGCCTCCGCGCGCGTGGCGCATGTCGCACGCCGCGCCGCGGAGTTCGGTATCCGCGTTCCTTCCGTCGAGGTCGACTTTCGCGCTGTGATCGAGCGCGCCCGGGCCATCGCTAAGGAATCCCGCGACCACTTGGCATCGCACTTCAGCGATAATCCCGAGCTGATCCGCGGCCATGCCCGCTTCACCGGCCGCGACGGAGCGGCCTTTGCGCTCACGGTTGCGGATCGCAAAATCACGGCCGATCAAGTCGTGCTCGACACGGGCACACGCAGCTCTATTCCGCATATCGCGGGTCTCGATAAGATCGACATCCTCACGGCCGAAAACTGGCTAGATCACACCGACCTTCCCGAGCACATTGCCATGGTGGGCGGAGGCTACGTAGGGCTCGAAATGGGCCAGTTCTATCGCCGCATGGGCAGCCGCGTGACCATATGGCAGGATGGTCCGCACATCGCGCCGCCGGAGGACGAAGAGGTTTCGAGCGCCATGCAGCGTCTGCTCGAACGCGAAGGAATCGAGTTCCGCCTCAATACGAAACCGGAATCGGTTCAGCAACTCGGCGCCTCCCACGTCTTTATCGGCGTCGGCCGCCATCCTAATACGGACGATCTCGGCCTCGAAACCGTCGGCGTCGAAACCGAGGCTGGAATCATCAAAGTGGATCGCCGGCTCGGGTCGACGGTCCCCGGCATCTGGGCGGCCGGCGATATTCGCGGCGGCTTGATGTCGACGCATACTGCCTGGGACGACTATCGCGTCCTTGAATCCCAAATCGCCGGGGATGGCAAGCGCACCACCGATCGCGTCACGCCCTACGCCATGTTCACCGACCCCGAGCTCGGCCGCGTCGGCTTGACCGAGCGCGAGGCCCGCGCCCAAAACCGCAACATCCAGGTATGCCGTTTCGAGATGAAATCGAACGGGAAAGCGAAAGAAATCGGCGAGACCGATGGCTTTATAAAAGTGATCCTGGACCGGGACAGCGGCAAAATTCTTGGCGCCGCCGTACTGGCGTTCGATGGCGCCGAGCTCGTTCATATGTACATCGACATCATGAACGCGGACGCCCCGGCAACGGTCATCCGCGATGCCGTCCACATACACCCCACGCTCGCCGAAGCCATTCAAAGCGCCGTTTCTACATAGCGAGGAGAGCTGCCATCAGCTCGACGCCATCCCATAGATTCTGAATAGGGATGTTCTCGTTGTAACTGTGCTGATTGCTGTCGTGGTTCGCGATCGGGACCGTAATGGTCGGCGCGCCCAGAATCTGGGAAATCATGTAGAGGGGCACGCTGCCGCCCATGGTCGGAAGCCTGACGACTGGTCTACGAGCCCATCAGTACCAGTACCGAATGACTGCATAGCCGGATTAGGAAGTCACGACCCCGGAGCACGTGAACTCATCCGAATAGTACAATATTATCGCTTCTCTGGCCGTTAGGAGGAATCTTATGCGGAACCCAGTCCTGTTCCTGCTCCAGTTGGTGTTTGCTGGATGTTTGTTGGCCGCTAATCAAACGGTGAACGTCCCTGGCACGTCTGATCCGTGGTTGGCTGGAATGCCCACAGGCTCGACCGCATCGTGCGGCCTGTCAGGAGGCCAATGCGACGTAGCGCCTGCTGAAGCGCCTCCCCCAATTGCTGTCGCTGCGGGTTCCACTCTTTCAATCACGGCGACGGGTTTGGAATGCTATGGTCCTGTACCCCCGTGCGCAGCAACGGGGCCTGACGGAAACCCGTCGGTTCCCACGCCGCATGTCAACGGAGCTCAGAACGGCCTCTCCACCATCACCGCACCGGCTAACGCGCTACTTGGGGTGTTTCTCGGGCCTAACCAGCCGAGTCTGATGCCTCCGCCGACCCAGCTTGGTTCAAATACTGCGCCGGTGTTACAGCAGGTTTTCCTCATAGGATCAAGCAGCCGAGTTACCGTTCCGGCGGAAGCGACGCGGCTTTGTTTCGGCCCAATGGATGGATTTGGATGGTACGACAATTATGGTTCGTTCACCGTCACCATATCGCTCGGCTGCCCAGGGCAGAGTCAATCCACAACCATGGATCCCTGCATAACAGCCCCACTTGATGGCGCGAGCCCTCAATCGCAATTCGTGGCTATTTCCGGCACCGGCACACCCGGCGAGATGCTTGACGTAATCGTGGGTGGCCTTCCGATTGGCTCGGTTGTAGTTGACCCCGAAGGGAACTGGGAGGCACTGCCTTACGTTTCGCTGTATGGTTCTTCAGTTACAGTTCAGGTTCAGGACCAAACTAGCTCCAATTCTTCAAACGCCATTACCGTCCATCCCTCGCTGGCATCATTCCTTCCTGGCCCCACAAGCCCGCCCAATTCGCTTACGGTCCTTCTGCCACTTCGAAAGACCGATATTTTCGTGACGGCGTCCTACACATCACCGCAATCTTTCCTCTACGGTCCTAACTATACTCACACGGCGCTTTATTTAGGGGGCGACCATAATGGAACGCCCTTGATCGCTGAGGCAGTCACGGCGACCGAGGCCGGTTCCCTCATCGGCACGGCCGGGCAGGTACGCTCTATACCGCTGGACCAGAGCCTCGCGTGGACACAATCACAGAGAATATCTGCGTGGCATCCTCGGATCGCATTACCTGGTGCAACGCGCAGCGCGATCGTTACGTGGGCCCAAAGTATCACGAGCCAAGGACTGCCTTACTGGAGTACTGTAGATTTTGGTCTGATACCCGCCGCGCATGCCCTGTTCTTCGCGACTGGCGGAACTTTGTCTCCGCGGTTCAATGCATTTTTGAATGAGATAAACACCCTCACAAATTCCACCAGCACATTCATATGCTCAACGCTCGTGTGGCGCGCGTATTATGAAGGGACCAGCCACACGTTGGACCTTTCAAATCCTAACTTGATGAGTACTCAGCCTGGGTCTCTGATAGGTGGATATAGTCCAGCTTTCATCGCGCAACTCGCGGCCGTCTTCGTAGTCCCGGAGACGTTCGCCCGCTCGCCACAGTTGAAGCAAATTTTTTGACGGAGGCCTTGATGTTCTTGCACAAAAGCCTTTTGAATTTAACTCTGGGAGTTTTCTTTTTTTCACCGCTGGCCACGGCGGATGCCATCAATATCACTCCGTCTGTGTCCGGGACGACTGGAAACTACTCTTATGCGTATGAAATCGACAACCAGACGCATGTCGGGATTATACTGTTCTCGTTGGCGGTCACCGGAGATGTAGGACTGGTCCAAGCGCCGACAGGGTGGGTGACGGCGACCGATATTCCCGCTCCCGGAGAGACCCAGGTTGAGTGGATCTCGACGGACGTCCCGTATGACGTGCCCGCGTCAGGTATCTTGTCAGGATTTGTGTTTGCATCTGACTCGGGACCTGGCAACGTAGCCTTTTCAACGTTCGACGAGAACTTCGCTGAGTTTGATGGGCAGACAACGGGACCTGCGGCGTCTACTGTGCCAGAGCCCAATGGCCTCGCTCTTCTCGGTACCGCCCTCATCGGGCTGTACATGCGGCGGCGGTGGGCAATTGGTAAGAGTTGATAGCCTCCCAAACCAGCCTCGTCCACTTTTCCCCAAACATTTCCTTGCGACTCGATACGCCCGCGCGGTGTCACTGCCGCTTGGGGTCGCCACTGACCGTAACGTCGCCATGTCGGAGTCGGCACTCGAAATGGGCCAGTTCTATCGCCGCATGGGCAGCCGCGTGACCATATGGCAGGATGGTCCACACATCGCGCCGCCGGAGGACGAAGAGGTTTCGAGCGCCATGCAGCGTCTGCTCGAACGCGAAGGAATCGAGTTCCGCCTCAATACGAAACCGGAATCGGTTCAGCAACTCGGCGCCTCCCACGTCTTTATCGGCGTCGGCCGCCATCCTAACACGGACGATCTCGGCCTCGAAACCGTCGGCGTCGAAACCGAGGCTGGAATCATCAAAGTGGATCGCCGGCTCGGGTCGACGGTCCCCGGCATCTGGGCGGCCGGCGATATTCGCGGCGGCTTGATGTCGACGCACACTGCCTGGGACGACTATCGCGTCCTTGAATCCCAAATCGCCGGGGATGGCAAGCGCACCACCGATCGCGTCACGCCCTACGCCATGTTCACCGACCCCGAGCTCGGCCGCGTCGGTTTGACCGAGCGCGAGGCCCGCGCCCAAAACCGCAACATCCAGGTATGCCGTTTCGAGATGAAATCGAACGGGAAAGCGAAAGAAATCGGCGAGACCGATGGCTTTATAAAAGTGATCCTGGACCGGGACGGCGGCAAAATTCTTGGCGCCGCTGTACTGGCGTACGATGGCGCCGAGCTCGTTCATATGTACATCGACATCATGAACGCGGACGCCCCGGCAACGGTCATCCGCGATGCCGTCCACATCCACCCCACGCTCGCCGAAGCCATTCAAAGCGCTGTGTCCTGAGCGCCGCATGACGAGAAGAGCGGCTGAGTATCGGGCAACTCAGGCGCGCAGTCCCCCGGCCCAAGGTTATCCCAACCTTCTTTGGCAACTGCTTCGGAAGTAAACGCTGCCGCCGTGGCGAGGGCGTCGCCATCGGCTGGCGCGAAAAAGGACGCAACGTACCACATGATTGCAGCCT
>CAWITB010000038.1:0-38595 GCA_963838885.1 Bryobacterales bacterium
TCAGTATCAATCGAACAATAGCAACACCCAGTACGGTTATTCGCAGAGCACCCCATACGTGACTTCGCTCGATGGCGGCCAAACTCCGGCGGCGAACAGCTTCACGGGTCCCTATTCGTTGGCGAATCCGTTCCCGAACGGAATCCAGCCACCGGCTGGAAACAGCCAAGGACTTCTCACTAATATCGGCAATAGCCTGAGCTATAACAATCCCAGTTGGCGCGCGGAGCGAACCTATCAGTCTTCGGTCGCGATCCAGCGGGAATTGCCTTGGCGCACGAACCTGGAGGTAGCCTATGCGTTCAACCTGCAGATCTTCGTTCCGATCAGTTTAAACACGGACCATATCAGTCTTGCGAACCAACTCGCCGGTGTCGCGAATCCAACTTTCCTGAGCAAGCCCGTTCCCAATCCGTTTTACGGAATTCTGCCCATTACTTCCTCGATAGGCTCCAGCCCCACGATCAGCTACGGCACTTTATTGCAGCCGGACCCGCTATTCAATGGCGGCATCACTCAGAATTACGGAATGCAAGTGGGCCACTATCGCTCGGATGAATTGCAGATTTCCGTTGAGAAGCGCGTCGGTGGAACCAGCGGGAGAGGAGGTCTGTTCACCTACGTACTCTCGTACACGCACGGCAAGCAGATGCAGGCCGATCATCGTACGGATAACTGGAACCTGCTCGAACCGCTCGATTACGAGATCGACGACGGAACCAAGCTGAACGACTTCTCATTCAGCGGCGTTTACGATCTTCCGTTCGGGCGGGGAAGAGCACTGCTCAACACGGATAATAAGTTTCTCGACCGCGTGTTCGGCGGATGGCGAACAGACTTCATCCTGACCTACTTTTCGGGATTCCCAGTCGGCATCCCAGGAGGATATTACTATAACTGCGGTCCGTGGTCGGTGCCCGATCCCAGCGAAAACGAATGGTTCAACAATAATAAGAGTTGTTATACCATCAGGCCTCCGAATTCGCTCAACCCGTATCAGGACCGTTTCTCGACCATCTTCCATCCGGCGGTTCCGCAGTTGAATGCCGCTATCTCAAAGACGATCCCCATCAACGACCGGTATAAGTTCTCGCTGCGCCTGGAGGCGTTCAATGTGACGAACACGCCGCTGCGCAATCCCCCGGATACAACGGTCACGGACGTTCAGTTCGGGCAGTTGCCGAAGAGCCAATACAATTTTCCGCGCACGCTGCAGATCGCGGGAAAGTTTTATTTCTAAATATAAGATTCGCGCTTCCTGGCGCAGGAGATGGGGGCTTACCCAGGCGTCCGGCTATGCAACAACTGGCACGAGCTCCGAGTCGAGGATGCGTTGATCGCGTCAGGGGCAGGATCTGAAAATCGGGATTGGATTCGATCTCACCAACAAGAAGTCCCTTAGCAGGGGCGCCGCTCCGAGCGCCACCTTCCCCAAACAGGACGGCGATCTCGAGCAGCGTGATGGCGCTGATAGCGAGGGGTTCGCGCCGGCGGACCGCCTCGCGCATGACTCGCATTTGCTCTCGCGAGAGCTTTTTGCGCGCAGTAATTCAGCGGACGACAATGTGTGTGTCGAGAAGGAAACGATGGCTCAACTTCGCGCCTTGGGGCGCTTGCGCAGCCATTCTCACACGGACATTTCCGAGTTCGGATTCTCTTCGTCAAACGTAACTCGCCCTTCCCCACATGCCTTCCGACGATTTCCAGGCGGGGCGGCGCGCGGGCCCTACGGTCGCGATCGGCCGGCCGCGCTTCGCGATGCCGTCGAGTCGCGCCAGGCACGTGGCGTTAAACTCGGTTACGCTCACGGTGCGTGCTTCATGATCGGACCGTAGCATATGGTCATCTGACGCGTTGATGTAGCGGTATCATTGCGGAGACGCGCTGGAGCGGCTGACAGCGGCCGTGGATTGCGGCGAGGCCGCAAGGGTGAAATGAAATGTCGAGCCCAGGCCAGGCTGAGAATCGACCCAGATGCGGCCTCCGTGCCGTTCCACGATGCGCTTGCAACTCGCGAGGCCGAGTCCGGCGCCTTCATATTCTTCGCCGTGCAGCCGCTTGAACAAAGCAAAAATCGACTCGTGGTATTGGGGCGCGATGCCAATTCCGTTATCGCCGATCGAAAACAGGACTTCGCGCCCCTGAACGCGAGCGGTTACATGGATGCGAGGCGGCTGTTCGGAGCGGTATTTCAGGGCATTGCCGAGGAGATTTTGAAAAAGTTGCAGGAGCTGCGTGGGGTCGCAGTGAACGGGCGGGAGCTCGTCGTGGGTGATGATTGCGGCGGTCTCCTCGATGGCGGCGAGCAAATTCGTTTGCGCGGATTTTAGGATTGCCTCGCTATCGACGAGCTCCTCGAGGACTGGATCGGCGCTGGCCTGGGCATAGCTGAGGAGCGCGCGAATGAGCTGGTGCATACGCCGCGCGCCCGAGGTGATGAAGTCGATGAACTCCTGGCCATCGCCGCTCAGCTCGGCTCTATATCTCAGACTGAGGAGCCCCGCATAGTTGGCGACGGTACGAAGCGGCTCTTGCATGTCATGAGCGGCGGTATGCGCGAACTGGCGCAAGGCTTCGTTGGAGCGGGCCAGCTCCGCTTCCACTTTCTGCCGTTCGGCGATGTGTTGCTCCTTGGCGGCGAGGGCGGCCTGCAGCTCGGCCCGGACGCTATCGAGCGCGCTGGCCAGCTCTGTTGCCTGCGCGGCGCTGTCGACGGCGACCTGCGTCTGGCCGGCGGCGGTGAAGGCCAGTCGCTCGCGCCGGAACACGGCGCCGAGGAGCGGTAAGAGAGGGAGGACCTCCGCGACGGCGCCGGGGCGCGGGTCGCCATCGAGTAGAATCAGGACCGTTTCATCGGGAGCGGCCCAGCCGCGCGCGGTACGCCGGTCGGATAGGGTGGGATAAAACAATTCTCCCTCAGCCGCGCCGTTATCGATGCAAGTCTGGACGAAAGAGCGCCAGAAGCGGCCTCCCGGCAAAGTCTGAGAAAACCCGAGCGGCGGCAAATGCGCGTCCACGCCCGGTTCCTTGATGAACACGAGAAGATCGGGAACGCCGAGATGAGCGGCCAAGCGGCGCGCCGCCTCGCCGCGATCGCGCACTTCGCCGGCCAGGGCGTTGGCGAGATCGATCGTGAGCGCGGGGGGCACGAGGTCTACCCAGGTATGACGCAGATGACGGCGGTGCAATTGTGGAAACCGCTGAATTGGCCTTCGACGCGCGCCACCTGGCCATAGGTGTTGCAGCCCGCGAAGTGAGCCGGGGCAAGTTGGGCGGCGATGCCATTCAACTCCGCGCCGAATTCCTGGCCCATGCGCAGCCGGGTGGCGGCGCAATCGAAAAATAGAGCTACGGCGGGGCTGCGATCGGAGCGCAATTGCCCCAGGGCGGCGCGGGTGGCGCGCGCGGCGGCGGCGGCGGCGGAGTGGGCATCGGCGCTCATAATTCGGACGCTGCTGCCGGCGGGGATTTCGGCCGCGCACAGAATGGCCCCGCAGGAATCTACCGAGAGCGGGACGCGGAGCTTAAAACCGGCGCCGGTTTCGATGCCCAGAATATTGTGGAGGAAAAAGGGCAAAGGCGCGGCGCGATCGAAGGATTGGCCCTTGCCGGCGGCGTATTCTTCGAAGGCCTCGGCGGCGGGCATGGCGTTGAGGCCGATGAGGCGCGCTCCCTCGGCGGCGGTGACGCGCAGCGGCGGCGTGGCGGGCTCCCATCCGTGGCTGACGCCAATGCCCAGCGGCGTGTTGGACAAGATCTCGAGACCGACGGCGGCGTCAGCCAGCGCTTCGGTTCCGAAAAAGACATGGGTGCTGGCGAAGTTGGCATCGTCGCCGGCTCCGCCTCCAAAGATCTGGTAGCGGCCGGCCGTGATGGTGGTCAGCCGATCGAGGAGTTCTTCGGTATAGCCGGCCAAGGCGTCGGTGAGAAGCAGAAGCGAGCGGTAGCGGTATTCCGGCGTGGAGGGCCCGCGGAAAGTGGATACCATTTCGCGCACCGCCGCCTCGCGGCGATTGGCGAGACCTCGGGCAATACCGGCGCCGAAGGCAAGATCGGAGGAACGGATGGCGACTGCGCAGGCGGACGAAGTGGCGGGGTGGGCGTCGACGAACTCTCCGGCGGTGGAGCATCCCACCAGCACTGCGGCATTGCATTCGGCGGCGAAGGCGCTCAAAAGGATGGAATGCCGGTACGACGGGGCCGCGAACAATATTACGGCCCCGGGAGGCTGCGGGCCGAGAGCGGCGCCGATCTGGCGGGCCAGCGAGGCGCCCGCGGCGGCGCTGTCCGGGAGATCCGTTTGAACGATGGCCGATTCAGTCACGTGTGGCATTGTATCATCGCCCTCCGGCGTGGCCCGCCAACGTGTCCAGTACTTGGCTAAAACGAACGGTACTTAAATACCCTTGATGGAATTCCGATAAAATCGCACGATCTTAGTGAGGAGAAACTGAATGAACTTACGCAAATACACACTCACAATGGCCGGCCTGGCAGCTATGTCAATGTCGCTCTCGGCCGCTACAATCACGTACAATTTTTCTGAAAATGGAACGGGCGATATCGGCACGACATCGTCTTTCGCCTCCGCCCCTCCCACCGGCCCGAGCCTGGTGGCTTCGGGATTTTCGTCCAACACTCACACCGCCCAGCTTTACAGCAAGAACGCAGGCGGAGATGAAAACGGGCTGGGATTAGATCTGGGCTATTTCGATCCGGATAATGAAATTCAGGGCAATGGATTTATTCAGATCGACGTCGCGCCTTTGCTGGCGATGTATGGAAATCTGACATTTCAAATGAACAGCTCGACCGGCGACGATACTTGGGTGGTCTACGCCACCAACACCGCTTCCACGCTCAGCGGAGCGTCACTGGTTGGCGACGGTACAAATGAATCGTCACACACGTTCACCACCTCCAAGACTTACCTGGACTTTACGGCCAGCAGCGGCAACGTGCTGCTGAGAGATATCACCGCTACGGCGACCGTACCGGAACCCGGGACGATGAGCCTGCTCTGCGGCGGCTTCGCGATGCTAGGTCTCGGCCTGATACGGCGGAAGAAGCAGGTGAAGCAGGCGTAAATTCTTCAGGTCCGGCTCGCGGCTGGCGCATAACGCGGCGGCACGCCCCTTGGCTTCCTCCCCCGGCGGAGGGACGCCAGGGGGCTTTTTTTGTAGCGCGCGACGTTTGATACGGTGAAGCAAGCGCGAGGCTGCGGTCGAACGCTTATGCCCAAGAACATCGTAATCTGCTGCGACGGAACCGGAAATCAATTTGGAAACCGCAATTCGAACGTCGTCAAATTATTCAGCGTCCTGGCGTTAAATCCTAAAACGCAGGTGGCATATTACGATCCCGGCATTGGCACCCTGGGGGCGTACGATGCGTTCACGCAGGCGGCGAAATGGTGCGCCAAAATGCTGGGGCTGGCGTTCGGGGCCGGATTGATGGACAACATCGGCGACGCATACCGCTTTCTCATGCAGAATTGGGAGCCGTGGGACCAGCTGTATCTTTTCGGATTCAGCCGCGGCGCCTACACTGTGCGCGCGCTGGCGTCGGTGCTGCACTTATTCGGTCTGCTGCCGCGCGATAACGAACAATTGACGCCGTATATTCTGCGTTCGCTCCAACGCATGGATAGCCCGGGAGAACGTCTGGCGCGACGATTCAAGGAGGTGTTCTCGCTGGAGTGCCGCCCGCATTTCGTGGGCGTGTGGGATACCGTGAGCTCGGTTGGCTGGATGATGGATCCGCTCAAGATCCGCTACACGGCGAACAATCCGGACATCCATATCGGGCGCCATGCGATTGCGATCGACGAGCGGCGCTGTTTTTTCCGTCAAAATCTGTGGGGCAAAGCGGCGCCCGGGCAGAATTATAAGCAGGTCTGGTTTGCGGGGGTGCACGCCGACATCGGCGGGGGCTATCGCGAGGAGCAGAGCGGCTTGTCCAAGGTGACGCTCGAATGGATGATCGCCGAAGCCGTCGCGGCGGGGTTGTTGGTGCGCGAGGTCGCGGTGGAGGACGTTCTGGGGCGGCGCGCGGGCGGCGGATATGCGCCGGTGGATGCCTGCGGGATGATGCACGATTCGATGTGCGGGGCGTGGAACATCCTGGAGTATTTGCCGCGGCGGCATTGGAACGCGAGCCTTTCGCCTCCGCGATACGAATGGGTGCTGTATCGGAAGCGTCCGCGATTTATTCCGGAAGGATCGACGCTGCATCAGGCCGTGCTCGACCGGATGAACGATTGTCGGGTGGGGTACCATCCCCCAAATCTGCCGCAAACCTATCGCGTGGAGCCCTGGTCAGGCGGCGTGACGCGCCAAACCCCCGTCCGTTAATCCTGCTAAAATCTGTAACCATTCAGGCCTTTCCATGACCGTCTTCACGTCCGCCATTCTGTCCGTAGCGTTCGCCGCCGCTCCGGCGTTGGCGCAATCCACGCCCGAGGCCGCTCTTCAGAACCTCAAGTTCCGTTCCATCGGTCCCGCGATCATGGGCGGACGCATCGACGATTTCGCGGTGGTGGAATCGGATCCGCGCATCATTTTTGCCGGAACTGCCGCCGGCGGCATCATGAAGACCACCAACGGCGGCATCACCTGGGAGCCGATCTTCGACGGGCAGCCAAATTCGACCATTGGCGACATTGCCCTGGCGCCATCCGACCCATCCATAATTTACGTTGGCACGGGCGAGCCAAACAATCGGCAGAGCTCTTCCTGGGGCGCGGGGATGTTCAAATCGCTCGACGGCGGCCAGACCTGGCAGCGCATCGGGCTAAAAGACACGCATCATATTGGGCGCGTGGTAGTGCATCCGTCCGATCCCAACATCATCTATGTTGCGGCGCTGGGCCATTTGTGGGGACCCAATCACGAACGCGGAGTCTTCAAGAGCAGTGACGGAGGCGCAACCTGGACGCAGTCGTTATATATCGACGACGATACCGGCGTTTCCGATATCGCGATGGATCCGCAAAGCCCTAATATTCTTTACGCCGCCGCGTACGAGCGCCGGCGTACCGTATTTGGTTATAACGGCGGAGGACCGAAAAGTGGTCTGTATCGCACGATTGATGGCGGGGCGCACTGGACCAAGCTCACGAAAGGTCTACCTACGACAGGCGATGTCGGCCGCTGCGCGGTCGACGTCTACCGCAAGAACTCCAATATCGTTTACGCGCTGGTTGAGAATTTAAAGGACGGCGGCATCTTCCGTTCCGAAGACAAGGGCGTCAACTGGACGCGCATGAGCAACACCGATCCGCGGCCATCCTATTACAGTCAGATTCGCATCGATCCGAATAACGACCAGAAGATCTGGGTGCTGGGCGCGCCGCTTTATTACACCGAGGACGGCGGCCGAACGTTTCGCCAGGACCGCTGGCAGAAGATCCATAGCGATTTTCACGCCTTCTGGATCGACCCGGCGGATTCCAGTCATATGATCGCAGGCTCCGATGGCGGAATTACGGTGACGCGCGATGGCGGACGTAATTGGGATTACCTGAACAACGTCGCGATCGGCCAGTTTTACGAAGTCGCCTACGATATGCGCAAGCCTTACCACCTCTGCGGCGGCCTGCAGGACAACAATTCCTGGTGCGGTCCGAGCGGCACGCTCTCCACCCACGGGATCGCCAATGACGAATGGACGACCGTGAGCGGCGGCGACGGCTTTTACGCGCGCATCGATCCGAGCGATCCAAATATCGTCTACGCCGAATCGCAGGATGGCAATGTTCTGCGCCGCGACCTGCGCATCGGCGAATCGCGCAGCATCCGGCCGCTCGAAGAAAACGACAAAGCGCCGCGCTATCGCTTCCAGTGGAATTCGCCGATGATGATCTCCCATTTCGATCCCCACACGATCTACTACGGCGGTAATTATCTGTTCAAATCGACGGATCGCGGCGATTCCTGGGAGCGGCTTGGCCCCGATCTCACCACCGGCGTCGATCGGGACAAGCTCCCTATTCTGGGGAAAGTTCCGGATAAAGACACACTCTCGCGCGACGACGGCGTGCAGCAGTTCCCTTGCATCACGACCATAAGTGAATCGCCGAAAGACGCCAATGTTCTATGGGCCGGCACGGACGACGGGAATGTGCAGGTGACGCGCGATGGCGGTAAGACGTGGTCGAACGTGGTAGGCAAGGTTCCCGGCATGAAGAAGGGCGCCTATGTGAGCCGCGTGGAAGCCTCGCATTTCGAGCCCGGCGCGGCATACGTTTCGTTCGATAATCATCGCGGCGACGATTTCACGGCATACATTTACATGACCGCGAATTACGGCTCTTCGTGGACGCGGATAACCGGCGGGATTCCCGAAGAAGCCGGCACGATCCATGTTGTCCGCGAAGATCCCGTCACTCCTGGTCTGCTGTTCGCGGGCGCGGAATTTGGTCTCCTGGTCTCGTTTGACCGCGGATCGAACTGGCGGAAGATGAGCGGCGGTCTGCCTACCGTTCCCGTTTTCGACATTCAGATCCATCCCCGCGATCACGATCTGATTCTCGCCACGCATGGGCGTTCGTTGTGGATCATGGACGACATCTCGCCGCTCGAACAGATGAGCGGTAACGTGCTCTCGTCGGATCTGCGCGTGTTTGACATGCGGCCGGCCATTGAGTTCCATTTATCGAACGATAAGGGGTTCACGGGAGCGCGGGAATTCATCGCGCCCAACCCACCGTACGGCGTTGTCGTGAACTACTTTCTGAAAGCTAAGTCCGAGGGTAGAAACGCCGTCCGCATTACCGTAAGCGACAAATCGGGTAATCGCGTTCGTCAACTGAACGGGAGCGCGGAGGCGGGCATCAATCGTGTGGAATGGGACCTGCGCTACGACTCGCCTGTGCAAGCCGGCGGACTCGGGGCACGCGGCGGTGGCGGGCGGGGCGGGGCAGCCGGCGCCCCGCCCGAGATTCCTGGAGCGCAAACGGAGCAGGAAACTCCGGGCGGCGGCGCGGGACGTGGCGGGGCGGGTGGCGGCGGGGGTGGTTTCGGACTCGGCGGTGGACGTGGGCCGCTGGTTGATCCCGGCGAGTACACCATCGCTGTCGCGGCGCTCGGGAAAACGGAATCGAAGACCGTGGTTGTCGAAGAAGATCCGCGCGTCAGCATATCGCCGGAGGAGCGCACCGAGCGCCGTCAGGCTATTACGAAGCTGTACGGCATGGCTCGTGAAGCCGATTCCGGCCGGCGCAAGATTGTCGCGCTGCGCACGTCCTTGGTGGGCCTGACCGATGGGTGGAAGCGCCCCGGCGCTCCGCCCGTACCGGATAACGTGAAGAAAGCCGCCGATGAGCTGCTTTCGCAAGTAAAAGAGGTAGTCGGGACCTTTGAAATCGAGCGCGAAGGTCAGCTCGGCTCAGCCGGTCCGCCCCTGAAATTCACGCCTCCACCGGTCAACCAGAAGATTACTCGGCTGATGTTTTCGATTGACGGCTATTCGGGCGCGCCGACCGCGCGGCAGATGCAAGATGTGGAGCAAGCGGAGGCGGAGCTGCGGCAGGGTCTGGCGGCAGTGAATAAACTGACGGGCGACGATCTGCAACGCCTGAATAAAACGATGGCGGATGCGGGCGTGCCGTACGTCACGGTATATACGGGAGTAGGTCCAGCGTCCGGGCGCCGCGGCTCGCGGTAGAAGCGGGTGATGCCACGAATCGGTCGCGGACATCACATAGAGGAAGGAGATCGCTGCCATGAGCTGGGAGACGTTCTACGGCGTCTGCTTCGCGACAGGTGTGCTTTTCAGCGTTTTCTCGTTCTTCGCGGGAGCGCTGCATACGCACGTTCCCAAAGGATTTCATCTCCACTGGGGAGGCGCGCACGCCGCCGCGGGTGAGAGCGCGCACGGGGAAGCATCCTATTTCAACTTCGGAACGATAACGGCTTTTCTGGCCTGGTTCGGAGGAACCGGTTATTTGTTGACCCGTTACTCCTCTCTGTGGACTCTGCTCGCTCTGGGCATCTCGACAGTCAGCGGCCTGGCGGGAGCGGCTGTCGTGTTCTGGTTCCTATTCAAAGTGCTGCTGGCGCACGAGAAGAACCTCAATCCCGCGGATTATCAAATGATCGGCGTCTTCGGCCGCGTCTCGAGCGCCATTCTCGAGGGCGGCACCGGAGAAATCATTTTTTCGCAGGAAGGCGTGCGGCGCGCCGTCAGCGTTCGCAGCGAGTCCGGACGTCCCATCGCCCGCGGCGCCGAAGTGGTGGTTACGCAATATAAGGATGGCATCGCCTACGTCCGGCCGTGGGAAGAATTCAGTCAGATTTCCGCTTCCGGAGGGGAGCGGTAGGAGAAGTTTATGAATATGTCGAACGAGATTTTCATCGTGGTCGGCCTGATGGTGGTCACGGTGCTGCTGCTGATTACGCTGTTCGCGCGCCTGTATCGCAAGGCAGGTCCGCACGAGGCGCTGGTGGTCTACGGCTTTCGCGGCACACGGGTGGTCAAGGGCCGGGGCACCGTGATATTTCCGATGATCGAAAATTATCGCGAGCTGTCGCTGCAATTGATGTCGTTCGACGTCGCGCCGCAGCAAGACCTGTACACGAAACAGGGCGTGGCCGTTACGGTCGAAGCGGTCGCGCAGATCAAGGTAAAATCCGATCCCGAGTCGATCCTGACCGGCTCCGAGCAATTTCTCACCAAGACCGACCAGTCGCGCGAAGGATTGATCCGCCTGGTAATGGAAGGCCACCTGCGCGGCATTATCGGGCAACTTTCGGTGGAGCAGCTCGTGAAGGAGCCCGAAATGGTCGGCGATCGCATGCGCGCCACCTGCGCCGGCGACATGAACAAGATGGGCCTGGAGGTGATCTCGTTCACGATCAAGGAAGTGCGTGACAAAAACGAATACATCACCAACATGGGCCGGCCGGACATCGCGCGCATCAAGCGCGACGCCGATGTGGCCGCGGCCGAAGCGGAGCGCGACACCGCCATCAAACGCGCCGACGCTCTACGCGCTTCCGCCGTAGCAAAGGCCGCCGCCGATCAGGAACGCGTGCTGGCCGAAGCATTGTCGCAAGCGAAGCAGGCCGAAGCGCAGCGCGATCTCGAGATCAAGAAGGCGCAATACCAGGAGCTGGTGAAGCGGCAGCAGGCGCAGGCGGACAAGGCCTACGACATTCAGGCGAATATGATGCAGCAGCAGGTGATGGTGGAGCAGGTGAAGGTCCGGCAAGTGGAGAAGGAGCACGAAATCCTAGTGCAGGAGGCCGAGATTAAGCGGCACGAAAACGAGCTGATCGCCACGGTTCTGAAGCAGGCCGAGATCGAGCGCCGCCGCATTGAGACCATCGCCGCGGCGGAAAAGGCGCGGCAAGTCGCCGAAGCCGAAGGGCTCTCCGCCGCGACGCGGCTGCAGGGCGAAGCCGAAGCCGAGATCATCCTGAAGAAAGGCGAGGCCGAGGCTAAGGCCATGAACGTGAAAGCGGAGGCTTATCAGGAATGGAACCAGGCCGCGGTGGTCGACAAGCTGATTACGGCACTGCCCGAGATCGTCAAGGCGCTGGCGTCGCCTCTCGCCAACGTCGACAAGATTACCGTGGTCTCGACCGGTAACGGCGCTTCAGCCGGAATGAACAAAATTACTGGCGATCTGACCAGCATGGCGGCGCAGGTTCCCGCGCTGTTCGAGGCGCTCTCGGGCATGCAGATGTCGGAGCTGCTCGGGAAGGTGCGCAGCATCGGGGATAAGCAGGAGAAAACGAAGATACAGAGCGCCTCGTCGTAGGGGCTGGCAATGCGTGGGCTTGTCACGCCGCGCGAGCGTGGGTCCCGTCGCCCGCTACGCGCAGCAGCTATGATCCTCGTGGTGGCTGGGGCCGCGGCATCTCTCGCTCTGACGCTTCAGACGGGGCGCCATAACAATTCGAGGCTCCTGCTGACACTTTTCGCCGTCTGGGTGCTCTCTCCGTTCATCGCGCTTCTACTCGCCGGCGCGGCTTCGAAGCGCTGGCCGGTCCCCAGGCGAGCTACGCTTTATGGGGTGATGCTGGCGATAGCCGTGGGCTCCGTGGCCGTCTACGGAGTTGTGGCATTGGGGCCTCCCAGAGCCAAGCCCGCGTTCGTGTTCCTTGTTGTTCCGCTAGCGTCATGGCTGGTTATGGTCGTGGCCTCAGTAAGTGCGTTCCTGTCGGACGGATCATCGCGCCGCTGAACGTGTCATTGTGAGACGAGGCGCGCCATGTTACGGATCGAGATCGTCAAGGAGCATGAAGGCAGAGGCGTCCTTCGATGCACTCGTCAAGACGGCTCCGTCACCTGGGAGAAGCAGACCAGACACGCGCCGTATTTCGCCTTGCACGATCTGACGCATCTCGCCGTCGAGACCGCCCTCGGCTATCGCCAGGGATTTTTCGGTCTCGTGTCCGAGGGCTGGGACATCGATGATACGTCCGGAAAAGGGGCGCGCGGCGCTCTTCCCGGCGAGACCGTGGAGGTCGAGCGCCTGGTCGGACTCTTCGACTGCGAGAGAGCATCCGGCGCTCTCTGGAGTACCAAGGAGCTGAACGAGCTTGCTCCGCGAGCACTCACGGAAGCCGAAATTCAGGAGGTGCGTTCCCTTCGCGCCGCGCTTTTCGAGAAATGGTCTGCCGTTCCGCCGGGCGAGAAACTGGAACTGACGTTCGGCTTCGCCGTCGCGCCGCGGGCGCAGCGGATTTGAACGGAAGCGTGTTCCCGTACCATTCTCATGGAGCGATGCGGTAGAGTTCCACGCTGCCATCGCCGCTCTCGGCTACGTATTCGCCTCGCGCCGAAAGAGCGCAGCGGTAAGGCGAGTTCTCAACGGAAGGGATGGTCGAGTCTTGTATCCGGGGCTTCCAGGATGCCATCCAGGCTCCCGAACGAAGATCGAATATCGCTCGCCGCTGCGGAAACGGGGGCGATAACCATACGAAGCGCTGATATTTCCATTGATCGGCGACAACTCGCGCCGTGCGGCCGGAGGCTTGGTCCAGAACGGAATCTCGTACCTGCTTCGGAAGAGAGAGCTCCTTCCCTCCTTGGACGGCCCAGCAATGCAGCTTGCTGTTGGTTATGTTTTCGCCGATGTTGAAGCATAAGGCCTCCGCTCCCACGGCCAGGATCATGTCTGTCCCGCATGGCGATTTGGTGGGCCACCCGCTCAGCGCGCGGTGCGAGGCGCGGTCCACGATCGAGTACTCACAAACAATATCGGGGCGCCGTCCTTGGGAGCGAGACAAAACAACCCAGCCTTGTGAGCCGGCAACGGCTCTGATTCGCCAGATCGGCTCCAATCGCCACATGCCCGCCTGCGTGCAGGCCAGGTTTAGGATTTCCCCAGTCCAACGAACCACGTGCTCAGCGTCCAGCCAATAGGCCGTGCCCACGCTGTGATATCGCGCGATAGTAGGATTCGGTGAATTGCCAACGACGCAGACGGCGCCGTCCAATAGCCGAATGAGTGTGCCGCACACCAGGAGCGCGTCTCCGCGTTGGTTCCAGGACAGATCAAAGCCACATGTTCCCGAGAGATCAAACTGGCGCACGTTCGACTTCGGAGATTGGACATCGATGATGAGAAGGTGCGTGTTCCAAATCGCATGCTTGTGAGTGACCGTCACGGCGAGTCGCCGATCGTCTGGAGAGAACGCCAGCGCTTCCGTTTCGTGATGCGCGACTTCCGTCCACCCGAGCGGCTCGTTGATGAGTTTCTCGATTCGGACATTCCAGCTCTGTCGCATGCGTCCGGAGGGATTCTGTCCAGCAGCGTCTCCTCACGCTGAAAACGAGAGCGCCGTCCAGTGCGAGCAGAATCCAGACATGTGTTCGTCCCATCCGCTTCCTTCGAGCTACGCTTCAAAATTATAGCGGCGCCCCCTCTGCGGCCCTTCCAACTACCGCCTCCATCAACATTTCATTTCCCGTCCATAGAAATATTGAATAGGCCAGAACGTCCTCAAGCACGCTTTCCCTTGGCATAATCAAAGCTTAAACCCATGGAAAATCAGATTCACGACCGTCTCGCGCTGCCCTATGCGGAGTTGGAAGAGCTCAATCTCAAGGCCAAGGAGGACCGCCGCAACCGCGTCGCGGCGCACAAGATTCAGGAGGAGCGGCTGAAGTACCTCACCGGCGAAAAACGCGTCAAGGCCGTGACGGTTCTGTTCAGCGACCTCGAAGGCCGCCTCCACATGCTCGACTACGACAAGAAATTTCTTGCCAAGAGCTGGGACAATCTTACCTTCGACGGCTCCTCCATCCGCGGCTTCACCGCGCAGCGCGAAAGCGACCTTCGACTCGGGATCGATTGGAGCGCCTTTTATTGGGCCCCCGCCGACGTCTTCGGCACCGGCAAGGTCCTCGTTTTCGGCGATGTCATCGATAAGGACGGAACTCCCTACGGCGCCGACATTCGCGGCATCCTAAAAACCTATGCCGACAAGCTCTATAACGAGCACCACTATACTCTCAACGCCGCCAATGAAATCGAGGGCTTTCTTTTCCGCGGCGCCGATGCCGAACGCCACTATCACGAAACCGGGAAGTTCGAGTATGTCAACACCGGCGGCTATTATCACTCGCTTCCCGGCGATCCGCTGCGCGAATTTATCGACACCGCCGCCGAGGTGCAGCGCGCCATGGGTTTCGAGAACGAAAAGGACCACCCCGAAGTCGCGCCGTCGCAGTTCGAGATCAACTATGGCTATGCCGAGGTCGTCGCCGCCGCCGACCAGATCCAGCTTTACAAGCTCGTCTGCCGCCAGATCGCCACGCGCATGGGCCTCACCGCCAGCTTCCTGCCCAAGCCCGTAGTCGGCGTCAACGGCAGCGGCATGCACACCAATGTCTCGGTGAGCAAGGATGGCAAAAACCAGTTCTGGGATCCCGGCGGCGAGGAAAAGATGAGCGGCTGCGCCTGGGAGTTCGTCGATCGCATCCTCAGCCACGGCAACGATCTCTGCCTGCTGCTGAACGCCAGCGTCAACGCCTACCGCCGCCTCGACCCCCACTTTGAGGCGCCCAACCAGATCAAGGCCTCCGCCGTCGACCGCGGGTCCATGATTCGCATTCCCATCGGCAACGAGCGCAGCGCCCGCGTCGAGGTCCGCTCCGTTTCCCCCGACGCAAATCCCTATCTCGTGATGCTCGGCATTTTCCGTACCGGGCTCGAAGGCCAGATCGCGGAGGTGAACAATCTTCGCGCCGCCGAGCGCTACCTGCCCGACAATATTTACGATGCGCTGGACAATTTTCGCGATGCCGAATGGACGAGCGTGCTCCTCGGCGAAGATGTCAAGAGCCGCTATGCCGAGCTGAAGCAAAGCGCCGCCGACCGCTGCCCCCGCCAGCTCGGCACTTTCGTGAAAGCGCCGGAGGTCCAGTATCATCACGAG
The DNA here is from genome assembly GCA_963838885.1 of Bryobacterales bacterium. Lineage (GTDB taxonomy): Bacteria > Acidobacteriota > Terriglobia > Bryobacterales > Bryobacteraceae > JAICMB01. The sequence continues at coordinate 15,393 of CAWITB010000038.1, forward strand.
GTCTATAATCAGTTCCTCTGGAACCTGTTTTAGATCAAGCGCGCTCGAGTGACACGAATCGGCCCCGGCCGGCACTCCACTTCAGGGTAGGATTCCCGAGGAGGAGAGACATGGCCTGGTATTCCGGCGCGACGGCGAAGCCGCTGGCGCACAATTATATGGCGAGCCGCATGGTTCATCCCATACAAGGACTGGTGCTGCACATAACCGATGCCGAAGAGGAACTCAAGGATTTATTTAACTGGTTCAACACTCCGCATCGCGGCTTGTCGGCGCATTTTGGCGTTTCGAAAGATGGCGAGATCTGGCAATTTCTGGATACGGACCATGTGGCCTTCGCGGTCGATGGCCGCTGGGGCGGAGCGGGCGTCGACAATCATGGGTGAGCGTCGAGAATGTCGGGAAATTCCCGTCGCCCCTGACCATGGATCAGGTGCTCGCTTGCGCTCAGATCCTCGGATGGTTAAACAACACCGAAGGCGTCCCGCTGGCGCTCGCAAACTCCAGGAGCGACAAGGGACTCGGCTATCATCACATGTTCGGCATTGGCGACCATATCTGTCCCGGACCGGCTGCGGTGGCGCAGCGCGATGGGATCGTGAATTTAGCGGGATGCGGCGTCAGTTAAGACACGGCATTACTTCTCGGGCGTCTTGGCGAGGATATCGTTGACGTAATTGATCGTTTCGGGGATGGGCGGTATGCCGCCGGCGTTGTCCACGCGGCCCGGTCCGGCATTATAAGCTCCCAGCGCAAGCGACACGTCCCCGCCGTATTTGGTCAACAGTTGCTTCAGCAGACGCGTGCCGGCGCCGATATTTTCGCGAGCGTCGAAGGGATCCTTGACGTTGAAATCGCTGGCCACGGAGGGCATGATCTGCATCAATCCTTGAGCGCCCTTCGCTGAAATGGCGCACGGCCTTGCGGCCGATTCGCGATCAATGACGGCCTGCACCAGTTGCGCATCCACGCCTTCTCTCTTCGAGGCGTCGCTGACGAGCGGATCCAGTTGCTCCTTCGGCAGCGGGTCGCAATCCGCCTGCGCTACCTGGAATACCTGCGCCAGGCCTGCCGGGTTTGGCCATGGAGATGAAAAGAAGCCCGCCTTGGGGATAACCGCGGGGGGTATACTGGCGAGCGGCTGGGTCGCGCCGGTTTGTTTTTCCGAAACCGACGCGGTTTGCTTTTTTTTGAGGCGCCGCAGCGGTTTGCTTCTGAATGGACGCGCGCTGTTTCTCGATGCTCGCCGCCATCTCGTCTCTCACGTGCTGAGCGAAGTCTGGCGAGGATTGCGCCCGCGCCAGCAACGCAAACGCAGAAATCAGGAGCGCAAACTTGGCCACGCCTATCCATCGGCTACCGCGCGCCGCCTCTATATATCCCGGCAGGGCTACGATCTTACTGCCACAACAGCAGAAAAAGGAAAAGGCACACCCACAGCACCGTCAGAAAATGCCAGTACAGCGCCGTCACCACGTTGATCCGCCGCATTGACGCCCTGCCCGCGGGCGAATCGTTTAGATGAAACCCCGCCCGGATCACCAGGTAGCCCAACGCGATCAACCCTCCGGCGAGGTGCAGGCCATGCGACCCGGTGATGATATAAAACAGCGAACTGTGCGGATTGTGGCGCATGAAGAGCCCGCGCGTCACCAACTGCTCCAGCGCCAGACATTGCGACGCCAGAAATCCCAGCCCGATAAACAACGTACGCAGCAGCCAGCGCGTGTAAACGCCGTATTTATCGGCCGCCAGAGCCGCCCGCGCGCGCTCCAGCGTGAAACTGCTGACCAGAATCAGCGCCGTGCTAAGCCATAGCAGCGTCGGGACCGGCACGGACCGCCAGTTGATCCCCGTCCGCGATCGCATGTAGAAAATAAATGCCGTCGCGAGGAACAGGATCGCGATCGGCACGAGAGCGAGCCGCATCGCGAACAGGCCGATGCCGTGGGGTCTCCGCCGCGCGTCGTCGTCGTCTCCGCCGCCGCCCCCGCGCCCTCCCTGGAAGGGGGCCTCCGGCGGCCCTTGCGGCCCACCCGTTGTAGGCTCGAAAGGCTCGTCCGGCGCATGAATCAGGACTGTTTCGGTGTTCAACGCGGGGGGCATGCGTTCTGGCCGGGGCGCGCCGCCGCGGCTACAGTGAAAGACTAACACTCCGCGCCGCGAGTTTCAGCCCTGCGCTGCCTCCGCCTACGTCTGACGAATGGCTGGCAAGGCCGCCGGCCTTTGGCACGGCATCCGGGACGACCCTCTGGCCCGCACGGCGCGCGCCGCACGCTAAAGCTTCGCGATGTGAATCGATCCGTTGCGGGTGGATAAATCGATCAGCGGGCCGCCGCCGCCGAGAGTGCCTTCGAGGTTCGATCGCCTGTGCCGCCGTTCGTCCTCGTGGCCCCCCGTGAGCTCGTCGAAATCGGACGTAATCGAGTTGTGATTCGACGTCGTCGCGTGGACCCGCGCATTCACCCCGGGCGGCAGCCGCAGCGTGATTGCGGAGTTGGATGTTTGCGCGCGCACATCGGGAAGCTTCGTGGACTGCAGCGTGAGATCGATGTGGCCGTTCGAAGTATCGAGCCTCACGGGCCAGCTCGACGCCGGATCGTGCAGCGTCGCCTCGATCTTCGCATTGGACGTCGTCGCTTCGAACGATCCGTGGCTGCTATCCGCGGTAATGCCGCCGTTCGACGTATTCAACCTGGCGTTGCCGTCGATATTGCGCGCCTCGACGGCTCCGTTACTGGTCCGGGCGTTCACTTCGCCTTTGACGCCATTCACGCGAATCGCGCCGTTCGACGTGCGCAGCCGCGCCGGGCCGTCGATGCCCTCGACGCGAATCTCGCCGTTGCTGCTCGTAATCTCGTCAAGCGTCACGCGTCTGGGGACGTGGATGGAGTAACGCGCGCCGCAATTGCCGTGCGCTACCGAGGGCCGCACGGTGCGGATGCGAACTCTGTCTTCGCCGCCGCTAATGTCGATTTTTACGTCGTTCAACAACTCTTGATCGCGCGCGTATTTCGTTCCATTGATCTCGACCACGTTCTGGTCCCAACCAGCAATTTCAACCGGACCGTTGAAGTTTTCAAGCGACACCGTTCCGCCCGCACGGAGCTCGCGCGTGTAATGGAAGTCTTCTTTATAGCGGTCCGACGGCCCCCAGTTCCAATCGTCGCAACCGGCGGCCAACAGCATCCCGGCCGCCAGTGCCGCCGTCCATAATACGCTTCGCATCACCCGGGCCCTCCGCAAGTTTCTACGAAACTCCACAATCGCTTGTTCCCGCATAATAAAGACTACGGAATGAAAAAGGTCCTGGCCCTGAACCGGGGCGAAATCGCCATCCGCATCCTGCGAGCCGCCAATGAGCTGCGATTGAGGACCGTCGCCGTGTATTCGCAGGAAGACCGCCTGAGCCTGCATCGTTTCAAAGCGGACGAGGCTTACCTGATCGGCGAGGGCAAAGGTCCCGTGCAGGCTTACCTGGACGTGGACGGCATCGTCGGCTTGGCGCGCGAAAAGGGTGTGGACGCGATTCATCCGGGGTACGGGTTTCTTTCCGAAAATGCCGCTCTGCCGCGCGCCTGCGCCCAGGCCGGCATCACGTTCATTGGCCCCAGCGCGGAGCTACTGGAGTTGCTCGGCGATAAGACCGCGGCGCGCAATCTCGCGATCCAGGCCGGCATCCCTGTCATCGCCGGCACGGAGCAGCCGGTCGACGATGCCGCTGCTCCGGAGATTGCCGCACAGATCGGCTATCCGGTGATGGTCAAGGCGGCGTTTGGGGGCGGTGGACGCGGCATGAGAGTAGTGGACAAACCCCAGGATCTGCTGCCGCGCCTGCAGGAAGCGCGTCAGGAGGCCGGCGCCGCGTTCGGCAACGACGCCGTTTTTCTCGAGCGCTACATCCGCCGCGCGCGGCACATCGAGATCCAGATTCTGGCCGACCGCCACGGGTCGATTCTCCACCTCCATGAACGCGACTGCTCCGTGCAGCGCCGCAACCAGAAAGTGGTCGAGGTAGCGCCCGCGGTCGATCTGGCCGATTCGATACGCAAGGGTCTCGCCGAAGCCGCCGTCGCGCTCGCGAAAACGGCTGGCTACTATAACGCCGGCACGGTCGAATTTCTGGTCGACGCCGACACTGGCGGTTGGTACTTCATCGAAGTGAATCCGCGCGTTCAGGTGGAGCACACGGTCACTGAAATGGTCACCGGAATCGATATCGTCCGCTCCCAGATCCAGATCGCGCAAGGGCTGAAACTGCATGGCGAGGAAATGGCGCTCCCTTCGCAGAACAACATCCAGATCAACGGCTACGCGCTGCAATGCCGGGTCACGACGGAAGATCCGGCCAACAATTTCCTGCCCGACTACGGCCGCATCCATACTTATCGCTCGCCGGCCGGATTCGGCATCCGGCTCGACGGCGCGTCGGCCTACGGCGGCGCCGTCATCACGCCTTATTACGATTCGCTATTGGTAAAGATGACCGCCTGGGGTCGCGCCTTTCCCGAAGCCTGCCAGCGCATGGACCGCGCTTTGCGCGAGTTCCGCATCCGCGGAGTCAAGACCAATATTCCGTTCCTCGATAACCTGGTCAACAACGAAGCCTTCCGCGCGGGCATGACGACAACGGCGTTTCTCGCCGAGAACCCCGCGCTGTTCCGCTTCGCCCCGCGCCGCGACCGCGCCACGCGCCTTCTCGCCTATCTCGGCGACGTGATCGTGAACGGTAATCCCGAGGTTGCCGGAAAGCCGCGGCCGGCCGCGATCCGTTCCGCCCCCGTGCCGCCGCACGATTCGAGCGATCCTCCGCCCGGCACGCGGCAGTTGCTCGAACAACTCGGCGCCGATAAGTTCGCGGAATGGACGCGCCGGCAGACGCAGCTTCTCATTACCGATACGACGTTCCGCGACGCCCATCAATCGTTAATGGCCACGCGCGTCCGAACCTACGACATGCTGGCGATCGCGAATTATGTTTCGCACCAGCTCCACAATCTCTTCAGCCTGGAGATGTGGGGCGGCGCGACGTTCGACGTCTCCATGCGCTATCTGATCGAAGATCCCTGGATGCGTTTGCGGCGGCTGCGCCAGGCGATCCCGAACATCTGTTTTCAGATGCTGCTGCGCGCTTCGAACGCCGTGGGCTACACCGCGTATCCCGACAACGTTGTCGAAGCGTTCATTAGGGAGGCGGCCCTTGAAGGCATCGATATTTTCCGCGTTTTCGATTCCCTCAATTGGCTGCCCAACATGAAAATTCCGATCGAGGCGGTTCGCAAATCCGGCAAGGTGTGCGAAGGCGCGGTCTGTTATACCGGCGACATCCTCGATCCTCACCGCGAGAAATATTCGCTGAACTACTACGTGCGCATCGCGAAGGAGCTGGAAAAAATGGGCGCGCACATCCTGGGCATCAAGGACATGGCCGGGCTGTTGAAGCCCTACGCCGCCTACAAGCTCGTCCAGGCGCTGCGCGACGAGATCGGCATCCCCATTCACTTCCACACGCACGATACCAGCGGCATCAACGCCGCGTCGATCCTGAAGGCGGCCGAGGCCGGAGTGAACGCCGCCGACGGCGCCATCGCGTCGATGAGCGGGACCACCAGCCAGCCGAATCTGAATTCCATCGTCGCGGCGCTGGCGCATACCGAACGCGACACGCGCCTGAACTTCGACGCGCTGAATGTTTGCGCCGATTATTGGGAAACGGTGCGCGGCTATTACCGGCCGTTCGACAATGCGCCACCCTCCGGGACCGCCGAAGTTTACGAGCATGAGATGCCCGGCGGCCAATACACGAATTTGAAGGAACAGGCCGAATCGATGGGCCTGGGACCGCGCTGGCACGACATTGCGCGGACCTATGCGGAGGTGAACTTTGCGTTCGGCGATATCGTCAAGGTCACGCCGTCGAGCAAGGTGGTCGGCGATCTCGCGATCTTTCTCGTCGGCCATAACATGACGGTGCGTGAACTGGAGCGCCTCGGCCCGGAGCACAACCTGACTCTTCCCAACTCCGTGATCGAGATGTTTTCGGGATCGCTGGGTGAGCCCGAAGGCGGCTGGCCGGAGCGCATCGCGAACGTTGTGTTGAAAGGCGGGAAGCCGCGGCCCGGCCGTCCCGGCGACCGTTTGGCGCCGGTCGATTTCGCGGAAGCGGAGACCGCGGCGGAGAAAAAAGTGGGCCACAAGATCACCAACACGGACCTGCTCAGCTATCTTATGTACCCCGACGTTTTCGTGAAATTCGCCAAGGCGCGCAGCGCCTATGGAAGCGTCGAGGCGCTGCCCACTCCCCAATTTTTCTATGGCCTCGAGAAAGGCGACGAGGTGACGGTCGAGCTCGAGGCGGGTAAGTCGCTCATCGTCAAATTTCTGACCTCGAGTGAGCCGCAGCCCGACGGCACGCGGACGGTCTATTACGAGCTGAATGGGCAGCCCCGCGAGGTGACGGTTCGCGACCGCACCTTGCAAGCGAAGACGCCGGCGCGCGCCAAGGCCGACCCGCTCGACCCGGGTCAGGTTGGGGCGCCGATTCCCGGCGCCGTAAGCAGCGTCTCGGTTGAAATTGGCGATACGGTGGCGAAGGGCGATCGTTTGCTGGTGATGGAAGCAATGAAAATGCAATCGACGATTTACGCGCCGGTCGGCGGCAAAATCGCGCAGAAGTTCGTCGCGGCGGGCGACAAGGTGGATGCGAAAGACCTGCTTTTGACGATCGAGGCGTAGCGCCGCGCGGATTTTTCAAGACTTCAGGGCGGGGCTAACGACGTGAACCACTTCGCCGGCCCGGATTTTTTCGGCTGCGGCGTTCAATTTGCCGAAAAATCGGCTCGAAGGCGTCCATGCGATTGTTCGGGACGCGAGCCACGATAACCCCGAGGCGGAATTTTCCGAGGTCGTTCTGCGTTTCGAGTTTGCGATCAACCGTGACGAATACGTCAAAGCGTTCCTGGGCGAACGTGAGCAGCGCAGTGTTTTTGCAGGTATGCCAACCTGCCTGGGCGACCGTTTGCACACCATGGCCCGGGAAAGCCTGACTGAGCCGCGCCGGCACGCACTCGTCTAGGAGAATACGCACTCAATCAATTGTTCTTTGGCCAGCTCAAGAAACTGGATCACTTGGTCGCGAGTGACGGAGGGATAGTCGTGGAAAAATTCATCGATCGTGGAGCCGCCCTCGATGTAATCGAGGAGGTTCTGAACCGGCACGCGAGTTCCTTTAAAGCAAGGGACCCCGCTCACGCGTTCAGGGTCCACCCAGATCACCTGGCTAAGCTTGGCTTTTTGTTCAGGGGTCGTATTCCCGCAGGCCACCACGCGCCTGATTCGCCTCCGCAGACCAACTCCGCCATCCTCGTTTTGCGGCCCTATCAGGTGACAAAGACTCGAAAGAAGTGCACAGAAAAAGCTGATTCGCTCGAGATGCATTAACCATCAGCAGCTTGATTACGACTGAGCTCTTATCACAGTACTACATTACAGTACTGGTAAATTCGGATCTTGTCGCCTCGCTGACCCAGTGCTTAGCTATATGAGACGTGTTTACTTACCGCAAGAGAAAGAGCCGCTCGACTTCGAGCCTTGAATGACGCCGCGTGTTTGTTGTTCACCTCGCTTCTAGCTAGCTCGTTCGCTTACAACCGTTCCGCGGATGTCATTGTGCGCATTCTGCCCGGCCGCAAACCTGGGAAGCTATTTTGGCGCTAAGGGCGCCCTCGCGCGCCGGCTCAGTGGAGTTGAAGTTCGATGAGGTCTCAAATGTCAAAACATAGTCCACAATGTACGCCGAAGTATGAGGCTCTCGCGCCGAGCCACAACGCTTCGAGTTTCTTCGGTCTGAACGCCAGCCCAGTGCTCCAACCGGGCGGCAATCCCGCGCTTGCGGCGACTGACTTAGCCCTTCCGAAGATTCATGCACTTGAGGGCTGGCTCGATACATCGCACCAGCTGCTGATATCTTCCTTCCTGGCGTTTGTCATTCCAAGTGTTGTGGGCATTGTCGCTAAGTACTGGTTCCTGGCCGCACATGGATTTGGAGCAATCGCGGCAGCCCTCTCCGCTACGTCCTTATCGACTGAGCAACGATTGTCCTTCTTTCGGGGTGATCTCGCTTTTTGCTTTTTCATAGCGCCCGTGGGCGTACTTACCTTGCGCTTGCTATTCCGTTCCGCCTGGCATCGCTGGCTCGTTCGATGCGCTGCAATTCTTGCGGTGGTCATTGAATGCGTAGCATGGGGCCAGCTCGCATTCCTCGGTAACCTTCCGGGCCGGAGCCTTCTCATGGAGGGCGTTAGCTGGAGCATGTGCCATCCTGCCGCGGCCGTAAATCTAGCGGCTCCTCATCTTTTCTCTCCCGGTACCGTCGTAATAATGATTGCCGGACTCACCGTATGGGTGGCAGCGATCGTGTTCATGCGAGCGCTCTTCAGGCGCCGGGGTGCGGTTCTTTTGAACTACGTCCATGCCGCTGCGGAGCCTCTTTGGATCCTCGGCGCCATTCTCACGATTCTGTCGTGGGTCCCATGGATGAAACCGACCTTATATCACTCGCCAACGATATGGCTCGCGGCGGAGTCGCTATTGGACTCTGGCCCGGTAGGGCACGTGCGGTATGGTCACTTTCGGGGCGCCTCGATACCGATCGCGTATCGCACACTGGCGAAGGCGCCTGACCCGCAACCCGACGGGCAGTATTGGGGCGCTGCACGCGGGTACAACGTGGTCCTTTTCGTTATGGAAACCGGACCGGCCCGTTTTCTGCCTTGGGACGACAATCCAGACGATTTTCCTAATGTGGCGCACCTCGCCCGTCGAGCATGGGTAAGTAAACATCACTACACGACATCGCAAATCAGCTACAAAGCCGATACCTCGATTCTAGCTTCTTTGTATCCCCCAACCTATAACCGTAATTTTGAGGATAAGCCGACCGAAATGCCGGGACTCATCAGGTCGCTTAAAACCGCGGGGTATCGGACTAAGATTTACTTGCCATATAGTCCTGGGCCGAGATGGGTCCGGCAGGAAACTCACTTTTTTCAGACTTTAGGACCCGACCAGGTACTCATTCCCGACATACCGCCCGTAATGCTGGGCGATCAAGAGAGTTGGCGCGAGGCGGACAATTTGGATTCCGCGGCCCTGCATCGTTTGGAACAGGACTTCAAGGACAGCGTTTCCGATCGGAAAAGCTTTTTCGCGATGTATCTGCCGCAACTTTCGCATGATCCTTGGGTGGATGTGGCGAGCGGCGGCAAAGAGCAGAGCATGGCCAAACGCCGCTACAATCTTATGCGGCGCGAGGACCAGCGCCTCGGGGAACTCCTCGGCGCCATTGAGGCCGCCGGGCAGATCGATCGAACACTGATTTTGGTGACATGCGACCATGGCGCTCGGTCTAGCGCCGGGGATGCTTCCATACAGCCCGGCCGCATTGACGAGCTGACATTTAATGTTCCATTCTTGTTGTACGCTCCTCGAGTGCTGAGCGAGAAGACATCGCTGGCATGGATGACGTCTCACATTGATGTCAGTCCCACCATCCTATCCTTGCTTGGCTTGCGTGCTGATGCGGCGTTCGAAGCCGGCACGCCGATTTGGAACGAGGCCCTGCTGCGGCGGATTATTTTCTTCTGGGGCGCCCAGTATTCCGGCGCCGACGGCTACGCGCGGGACAACTCTTTCGCTATGTGGAATCCGAGCATCAACACGGTTGTCACGAGTCGCAAAATGCATTTTGACGAATCAAGTCCGGCATTTTCGGAGGGACCTGAATACGCGAAAGTGACAGACCTCCTGCAAAGAATGGGAGACCTGAAAGATGACTGGTACGCCGCTGCAAGAACAGCCCCGGCGGCAGGCAAATAACGTGCGTGACTTTAAGTGGCACAGACGCCTTCACCGCCTCAGCGTCGTCGCTGTACTACTGCCGGCGCCGTTGCTCTCAGCCGATGCAAGCTTTGTGTGGGTTCCCGATCCCCATCTTAACCAACACACTCAGGAAGCGCCGCCGTTTGCGACCTGGAAGACGCAGACTGACTGGATTGCCTCTCACCAGGCGGAGTTCAATATCCAGGCTGTGTTGTGCGGAGGGGATTTTGATCAGAACTTTCTGGAGCAGGCATGGACCTATGGATGGTCGACTGTCGATGCAACGGGGATCCCCTATTTGAGCGCGATTGGCAACCACGACTATCCCGCCGGATCGGGCGGCCCGTGGAGCTCCTATGACCGCTCCTCATCGGCATTTGACGCCCAGATTGGCTACTCCAGAATCCATTCCAAACCTTGGTATGGAGGTTTTTGGCCCGATCCGCGGTTTAACAGCAAAGCCAATCAGTATATCCGCTTTACCGCTGGCACAACAAACTGGATGGTGATTGCTTTAGAGCTCTTTCCTCGTCCCGAGGTAATCGCCTGGGCGACGCGCCTCATCCACTCTCATATCAGCGATGAGGTAGTTATCATTACCCACGCATATATGAACACCAGCCAGAGTGATGCCGGGTTTCCTCAAACCGCTGCCGGTAGTTTGATTAACACGCAGGACGAGTGGGGTCCTAGATATTACGGGCTGCCCGAAGATAGTTATAGTGGTTCCGCGCTGGCTGCGTGGGCAACTCGATTCCACAACGTTCATCTTGTGCTCTGTGGACATAACGATCCGCCGGCCTTCGTTTACCGGCTCGACGGAAATGTTCACGGAATCATGGCGGATTATCAGGATACCGGACCAGTGCCGAGTGAGAACATTCTGCTGCTTGGGTTCTCCTCCTCAAGCAATACGCTTACGGTCAGAAGTATCAACACGACAACCGGCGATCAGGTTTACGCGCCACTCACGTTGCCTTGGCCCGGCGTTCCGGACAGGCAGCTCCCCGAAAAAGTTGGAGTGCAGGTGGCGCCACCTCTGTTTTGATCGCTGCTATACGAAATGGCCGCTGGATGTCTTGGCTAACGCGCGTTTTGCAAAATCATGAGGCTGACGCTGCTTCAGACAGTCCGCCTCAAGAGCGCTCCTTCGCGCAACACATAACTCCGGACGATTCTGTTCAGGAGCCGCATTTGTTTTATTGTGTGGCGAGTATTGTGTCGTGGAGCCTGGTTCTTGATCCACCTTCCGCCGGATCATCGTCCCCCGCGCACCACAGCCAGGCGGCGTCCAGGCCGGTAGTTTCGAGGGTACCCGAATTCCGAGCAACGTCGGAGCCGGAACTTCGAGCCAGGGACATCAAATATCTGCCCTCCACCGGGGGTGTAGTCGAAAACATTTCCAAAGAACGTAGAAAGGAGGTCAGGTGAACACGCCCGACGCTTGGGTTGCTAGTTCCTGAATCGTGGCCACGTGTTGCAGACCCGGCCAGACCGTTAGGATCAGTATCACACCCATGCCGGTCAGAGGCGCGCCCGATGGCGCCAGCGCCGGCATCACCGCGCCATGTTTGAACGTTACAAGAAAAGTGAGCGGCGCTGGCGGCGAATTGTAGAATAGTACGGCACGTTCATGACTGGCGTTAAGCGCAAGACCAAGCCAAATAATCGAGTTTGTGTCTTATCAATTGCGTTGGCTATAGCGTTCGGGTCCGTTAGCGCGCCCGTAGCGCGCCTTTCGGCGCAAGACCGGAAAGCATCCGGCGCCGAGGTCACCTCCAGGCGCATGGCGGACGGCAAACAGTGGACGACACATAATCTAAATATCGGACCTGTCGCGTCCTACTGCTACGCCGATGCGGAACGAAATTGCCGTCAATATGGCCGTTTGTACACCTGGGTGTCGGCGCGGCGAGCATGTCAATTATTGGGCGGTGGATGGCGATTACCGGCCGATGATGAGTGGCGAAAACTGGCCAAGCAGTACGGCGGGGTGAGTGAAGACTCGGATGAAGGCGGCAGGGCGGCGTACAAGGCGCTCCTGATCGGAGGCGGCTCGGAATTCAATGCCCAGCTCGGCGGTGGGCGCGCCGAGGATGGCCAGTATGCGCGGTTGGAAGCCCATGGATTCTACTGGACAGCATCGGAAAGTGAACCGGGCAGTGCATCGTTCTACAACTTTGCCAGAGGCGGGTTGGCTCTCCATCGTCAAAGCGGTGGCGAGAAGCAGAGAGCATTTTCCGTTCGATGTGTCAGGGAGTAACGCGCTGAGGCTCGCGAAAATTCAGATATGGTTTCGACGCCCTTCGCGTCTCAAGACCGGCTCGGTGCTCCGGGCGGCTGTTGAAAACGCAACCGTGTGCTGTACTAGAAAAGATTCTCCATGGCATCCGAGTTGGTCTGCTTCGAGCCGAGTTGCCGCGCGCGGTATCCGGTCACCGCGGCGATCTACGCTTGTCCCACGTGCGGGGGCCTGCTTGAAGCGCGCTTGGACCTCGCCAACGTCGATGCCGCCGCGCTGAAGCGCGTGTGGCGGGAGCGCCGCATGTGCAATTCCGTCCTCGACCAAAGTGGCGTGTGGCGCTATCGCGAGCTGTTGCCGTTCGAGGAACACGCCACGCGAGCCGTTTCGCTGCGGGAGGGCAATACGCCGCTGCTCGATGCTCCGCTCGCGGCGCAGTACGGCGGCCTGGCGCGGCTCGCGTTCAAGCACCAGGGGTTCAATCCCACGGGGTCGTTCAAGGACAACGGGATGACCTGCGGCGTAACACAGGCGCAGCGGTTGGGAATGAAGCGTGTGGCCTGCGTTTCCACCGGGAACACGTCGGCTTCAATGGCCGCCTACGCCGCCGCGGCCGGGCTCGACGCCATTGTCTTCATCCCCGAAGGGAATATTTCTTATGGGAAGCTGGCGCAGGCGCTCGAATACGGGGCTCGCACTCTACAAGTCGCGGCCAACTTCGATCAAATTCTGGCGCTCGTGCGCCGCTTGGCGGAACGGCTTGGGATTTATCTTCTGAACTCCATCAACCCGTTTCGCATCGAGGGACAGAAGACGATTGTGTTCGAGATGCTCGATCAGCGCGAGTGGCATCCGCCGGACTGGATCGTGCTGCCAGGCGGCAATCTTGGCAACACCGCCGCATTCGGCAAGGCGCTGTGGGAATTGCGAGAGTTCGGGTTTATCCGGAACATGCCCCGCTTGGCGATCGTGCAGGCCGAAGGCGCGGCGCCGTTCTACGAGTTGATGCAAACGCGCGGAAAATTTCGGAGCGTCGCGAATCCCGAAACGTTAGCGACAGCCATTCGCATAGGCGATCCCGTCTCGTGGCCCAAAGCGCTGCGGGAACTCGACCAGACGAATGGGATCGTGGAAAAAGTGACGGAGCAGGAAATCGCCGACGCCAAGGCCGTGATTGGCCGCTGCGGGATCGGCTGCGAGCCGGCTTCCGCGGCCACACTGGCGGGCATCCGCAAGCTGACCGCGAGCGGGACCATCGAACGGAATTGCGATGTCGTAGCGGTGCTGACCGGGAACGTCCTTAAGGACCCCGATTACATCTACCGCTACCACACCGGGCAATTGCAAGGGCCCCACGGCGAAGCTATCCACTCGTCGTTCGGGAACCAACCTACGGTGGTCCCTAACGACGAGGAAGCGATCGCGGCGTTGTTACTGAATTAAATTACCAGCGGTTCCGGCCGCCGCCGCCACCGCCGCCCCGATTGCCGCCGCGGCCGCTGCCGCCACCGCCGCCTTCGCGAGCAGCCATTGGGCGCGCTTCATTGACGACCAGCGCGCGGCCCATCAGATCGCGGCCGTTGCAGGCCTCCACGGCGCGATTGGCTACCGCCGGGTCGTTTATGTCGACAAAACCGAACCCGCGGGCTTCGCCCGAAAAACGATCTCTCATCACGTTCACGGCATCGACGGTCACGCCGGCCTGCGCAAAGAAGCTTTCAATGTCGGACTCACTGGCCCCGTAAGGCAGATTGCCCACAAAAAGTCTCATGGAATTTCAACTCCTGATTTTTAAAATTCGGAAGAGGCAGGGTACGACCGCGGACCGACACGGAACACTGGCGAGACCGGGAGGGTAGACTGACACTCAAACCTACGGCTATTATTTTCTCAAGAAGCGGCGCGGGATGTCAAAGACAGTGGCCGCCTGCCTGCGACGCAGTGGCCGTCCGGCTGGCGGACCGGCCCGGGCGCCTCAGCGCTTGGCGGATGCCGTGTCGCTGGTTTGGCGAAGAGCATAGCGCGCTGGACTCTCTGTCGCCAACGTTTTGCACAATTTGTTCCAAGGGCAGGCGAGGCCTTCATACGGCAAAGCTGCCTCGCGCGCAGGCGGCGACATTGGTTGACGACGCTGAAGTCCCGGAAGATCATCTGATTGACGCGAATATGGTGCTGATCTCGTCGTAGGATTGTCTCCTGCGGTAGTGCACCTCGGGATCCTCGATGCCGAGGCTGTCCGAATAAGCGAGGCGTCATCGACTCCTTTCGCCGTGAGTAACGTTGTCTTAGCCTCATCGCCGGAAGTTGGGAGCCCGCGAGGCCGCGAGCGCCCAGTACCCGGCCCGCTCTGCGTGCATAGGGGACCAACCAACTTGATCTCCTTTTGAAACCAGTTGCACTTTCAACGGCTGCCTGTTCCAGCGCCCGCAACATGGATGGAACGGGGTTCTCCCAACCGGCCGCCGAAGATGCCGGTACTCGCTAATGGGAACGCCGGTCTCTCCATTCACTCTTAAACCAGCACACCATCTGAACGCTCGACGCAAGCCGATTACCCGCAAGCGTCTTTGCCGCCGAAATTTGCCGTCTTGTTGGTCCATCCCACAACTCCATTAGCGAGTCGAACCTTCACCCACCAGACCTGTTCCTTTTCTTCCCTGCGATGGCAAAAGAGTCTCGCCCCAACAGGATTCCGAAGGGCGGAAGCAATACTTTGCGTAACCCAAAAACGTTTCGACCACCTTCCCGCGCGTGTACACGTGTCCGTATCCCTCGCCACCGTGATCGAGGACAAACGCGATACTGTTCTTTGGCAGAGCGTCTCCTATCAGGACGACAACGGGCTCGGGCCTAAGATGCACCTCTCCTGTGAGGCCAACTGCACGACCTCCTTTCCTAGCTCTACCAATCACACGGCTACTCCCCGGACTAGCGAACAGCTCCGTGTCTTCCAATACAGTCCAGTTACCATAGCGGCAACACTCAAAGGGACACACGTCCTTTGCAACGTAATTCTCCGGCGGCTTTTCATTGGCAGGCATCGCACTTAACGCTTCCCGAAATTTGGCGCGCCTCTCATCGGATATCTTCTCGAGGCGCTTAATCTTCAATCCAAGTGGAGAAGCATCGAATTCTTTGCTCTCCATGAATTTCGCTACTTCCGGAAATTCCGTATCTATGAACGCGGGATTGATCTCAAAACCGCGAGAGTCCATCTGTTGTAGAATGCCCGATGCTTCCGCCGGGCGGTGAGCTTTAACGAGTGCGTTGACTAGTCCGTACCATCTGTACTGGATGCCGCAGCCGGCCCTGACGGCCTCTTTTTGCAGCGCGACAGCCCGGTCCCATTCGCCGGCCTTCTCGGCATTTCGGATTTCCTTCCACCCGTTCCACCTTGGTTGGTTTTCACAAGGGCCGCCTAGATCGTAATGCCGTTGGGCGGTCCATGCCGAGCGCGGCAATACAAGTTCCGCGCACAGGACAAGCAGGGATAGTAAGGAAGCGATGACCGCTCGCCCGCGAATTAGGTTGCGCCTATCCAGGATCGGCACCGTCAAGAACGTAGCACGGCGCAACAGCAGTCCGGAACATTAAGCTACGTGTCTTTGGGGGAGCTACCAGATCTCGGCATCGATATCCCTCGCCACGGCATCGCGGAAGATGCGTTTCATCTTCACGAACTGGTCCGGCAGCGGAGAGAGGTAGACAGGTCGCTCCCCGAGGCCGCGTCGATTGTAAACAGTAACTGCCGGATCGCCGCGGGCGACTTTCGAGAGCCCTGGTGATCGGGCCGTATCGCGACGGAGCCCTCGCTCTACGCCGAATCGTCTGTCTGCTCTCGCTGAAACCCGCGATTTAGGGATATGCTGGACGACATTCGGAAATCGGCTGGCGAAAGGATACGGCGGATTGCATTTCGCAAACGCGTCAGGCCCCTGATGATGATTCGTAAACAATAACTCTCCGTATCGCGACTTGTCGGTTTTTAGAGCGCTCGTGATCGGCCTCATCGGCAGTGACGCCTCTTCCATACGCGAATTGGCTATCGGCTCTCCCCCAAAACCCGCAATTTCAGACCATTTTGAGCGACTCAGCAAGAACCAATGGATCAGCACGCTGCCCACCGGAACAGCTGTCAGGGTCGAGTTCCGTATGGCGGTAACTCGCTGAGGTCGTGGTAGGTGGTTGGATCAAGCGCCTCTTCGGCTCCTAACGAAAATGGTCAATTGCGGAGCCGGCAAAGCCCGACGCGCGATCGCCCACTCCATTCACGTCTAAACTGCGTGAACGCTCCTAATAAGGCACAATCATCTGCCAACCAGTCACGTCGACACCGGAATTGAGATAGGCCCAGCTCATCATTTGACTTCCATTGACTCCGCCCATATACCAGGCAACAGGCGTTTGCGACGCATCGTTTTGCCAGACAACATCGGCTACGCCATCCCCGTTTAGATCGGCGGCCCCAACGACGCGCCACCCGGGCTCCCCCGGACCCACATACGTCCAGCTTTGCATTTGCGAGCCGCCAGCCCCTCCCATGTACCAGAACACGACTTGGCGCGATGCATCGTTCTGCCACACTAGATCGGCAACGCCGTCGCGGTTAAAGTCCGCCGCGGCCTCAACCGACCAGCCCGGCTCCGGAGGCCCTACGAAGGTCCAGGATGTCATGTTCGAGCCGGAGGGCGCGCCCATGTACCAGATGACCACCTGTCGGGAGCTTGTGTTCTGCCGGCTTCAAATGGGCTGTAACCGTGTGGTAACAACTAACCCCACAAACGATTAGGCTCTTGTCCCAAAGCTTTGAACTGATTTACTTCAAGCCAGACAGGACATCGGGCGTGTTCCCGGTGGACCCTCAAGGGCGCCGATAGATCACCTTTCCATCGAATATCGTCATGTCGACTTGGGCCTTCTGAATGTCGACCGGATCGATAGTCAGGATATCGGAGGATAGGACGACCATGTCGGCGAGCTTGCCGGGAGCGATGACGCCCTTTATGTTGTCGTCGAAGCTGGCGTACGCGGAGCCCCAGGCATAGGCGCGAATGGCTTCAGCGACCGTGATCTTTTGTTCCGGAATCCAACCGTCCGGGTGTTTGCCATCGAGCGTGCGGCGCGTCGCTGCGGCGTAGATTCCAAGAATCGGGATCATGGGAGCCACCGGCCAATCGGAACCGAACGCTAGCACGGCGCCGGAATCGAGCAGGGAGCGAAAGGCATATGTTGTCTTGGCGCGCTCGTGGCCAATGCGTTTTTCGGCCCAGCGTCCGTCGTCGATAGCATGGTAAGGCTGCATGGAGGCGATGACGCGCAGCTTGGCGAAGCGCGGGATGTCGCCGGGGAGCAGATGCTGGGCATGCTCAATGCGAAAGCGGCGGTCGTGCGGGCCGTTCTTCGCCTCCGCCTCTTCAAACATGTTCAGTATGTCGTGGTTGGCCTTATCGCCGATGGCATGAATCGCGACCTGCAGACCGGCGTGGTCCGCATCGGCAATGTGCGCGGCCATTTTGCTCTCCGGGATCATTTCGGCGTTCGGCAGGCCGACGGTGTTTGGAGCGTCGTTGTATGGCTCGAAGAAGAGCGCCGTGGTGGAACCGAGCGAGCCGTCCGCGAAGCCTTTGAGACCGCCGATGTGGAGATAAGGACTCCCGAAAGCCGCCAATAGGCCGACGCCGGCGAGACGTTTCCATGTCGCCAGGGGCTGATGGCCGGAAATGCGGACCGTGAGCTCGCCGGATTTGAGCAGAGTCTGGTAAACGCGGAAAATATCGGGGGCGGCCGACATATCCTGTACGCTGGTGACGCCGTGCTCGGCGGCGAAGCGCATTGCGGCGCGGATGTCGTCGGCCATTTCGGCGGCCGAGGGCGGCGGGATGACGCGATTGACTGCCCCCATGGCGGCATCTTTCAGAACGCCGGTGGGTTCGCCATTGGCGTCGCGGACAATCGTGCCGCCGGGGGGATCGGGCGTGTCGCGAGTGATTCCGGCCAGCTTCAGAGCAGTCGTATTGGCGAGCGCCATGTGTCCATCGAGCCGGTTGACAAAGACGGGATGATCGCCGGAGGCCTCGTCTATGAGCTGGCGCGTGGGAAGGGCGGCGGGAGTCCAGTTTTCATGGTCCCACTCGCCATTGAGGATCCAGCGGCCGGCGGCCTGGTGTTTGGCGAACTGCCGGATGCGCTCGCGGAACTCGGCCTGGCTTTTCGCATCGCGGAGTTGGACGCTCGAAAGCTGTGAGCCGCCTTCGTAGAAATGAACGTGGGAGTCGTTGAACCCGGGGAGAACGAGCTTGCCGCCGAGATCGATGCTTTGCGTTTTGGGACCGGCCCATTTCTGAATTTCGGCGGAGACGCCGACTGCGACGATTCTTGATCCGATGGAAGCAACGGCCTCCGCCTGAGGCTGCGCCGGGTTAACAGTCCAGATTTTTCCGCGCGTCAGGATGAGATCGGCGTAGGGTTGCGCCGCGAGAGTGAAAGCGAACGCCATCGGCATCGAGAGTAACGTGAGGGAGTGGAAGGCGAGTAAGCGCATGATTTTAGGTTCGACCAGATTATGACGCATCGGGCCGCCGGGCGCAAAGCTGCTCGCGCCCAGCCTGCGCCGTAGAGAATCTAAGCAAATCATTTCCGTCAGCTTGGAAATGCGCGCCGGGCCGGCCCGCGATTTTCTCGCGACGCCGCCGCGCGCGTAGCGTCTCCGCGCACTCGCGAGCGTCGCGCTTCATGGTGAATTTGTATACGGCGCCCGCAGATATTTCCTGCCAACACCGGCCCCCCTTAATCTTCGGCTTGTTTTCAACACTTTTCAGGCAAGTTATTTGGCCAAGCGCATGCAAGCACCAGGGAAGGGGACGAGATGGACGCCAATCAGATCCGAGTTGCCTACATCAAGGGGCATCTGCAACGCGCTCTTGCGGACGAAAGCGGCGCACGAGCGGCTCGCATCTTCCGTGAATTTCGGCGCTACGTCGAATGGCACTCCAACTCGCTCCCGGAGCTCGACCGGAAACGGATCGATGAACAGCTCCAAGCCCTCTCAGCAAAAAATCTGCGCGCAAGCGGAGCGTAAGGCATCGGCTTATGAGGGTATGTCCCGGCCTCGCCAGAGCGCAGACCGGGTTGGCTGGATGCTGGGGTGGTTGGTCATCCCATTGACCGCTATTTCTGTTGTGGGGCTGCTTTCTCATCGCGAGTACAGTGGATCTCCCAAACACAAGCCGCGCTGATTGCAGTTCCCTGGCCCCTGCCTGATACTCCGCGGGCATCGCGCGCGACACGCTGGGGGGGCGCGCCGCCGTTGCAATTTACATTCGAATGGCGCTTTTGGCGCGCGCGATCGATCGGAGCCGTGGTCCTGGCCTCGCCTATTTTCCTGATGATTGGAGCACTTTCGGGCGAATAGATCACCGGCTCGCCCTTCATGCGACTCAAGGACAAAGATGGCTTGCCGGCTTATAGTCCGCGTGTTCCCAGCGCTCTTGGAAATTTGCTGCGGGCTGACTTGGGCGGAGCAAGATTTTTGTCCCGGGAACAGTTTTGGTGAATGCTTATCTGAGTGGCGCCGATCTCACTGGGGCTGATTTAGAAACGCGCCGATCTTCATAGCGCTACGCTCTTCCGCGCTGTCCTGACGGCCGATCTCTCATATGCGGGACTTGAGGGAAACGCGGCTCGCTGGCGCGTCAATCACGTGGACGAAGTTCGACGGGGCCGACTTACAAGGGGCATTCTTCGGGAATCAAATGGGAGACCTTGATCCCAAAGGAACGCCAGCGGAGCTCAGGGACAGCGCAACATTGGATACTGGACTTTTGGCCGAGTGACTTTTTTAGTGTGCCGCCGGAGCAGGCGACGTCGTCGGTTGGAATTTGCGGAACGCGGACTTCCTGCTATGTCTGGCTCGAAGACAACAATTTCAGCCACGCAGATCTGCGCAAAGGGCAATTCGACTACGCCAGCCTCCAGAACGCAATTTCGAAGGCGCGCATCTTCGCGGCGCCGACCTCGCCAAGGCCGGCGGAGGCCTCGCCCAATGGCAGGTCAACCAAACTTCCACCGGGCCTGCAGGCCGCGTGCGCCAAACGGCCGTGACCGCCAGTTCCTCAAGGTTGCGCAGTTTCGAGCGGCTGGTTCCACCGCGTGATGACCTGCGTTTCGTGCTCATATCCGAGGATGCTGATTGAACCGGTGCCCAGCGCGAACAGGCGGCCGTCATCGGGAGGAAGACCGAGCCAGCAGGCGGTCAGAATACGCAGAATGTGTCCATGCGCAAACAATGCGACGTTGCCGTTTGCTTGGAGCGTGCGCGCAATCACGAGCTGCGCGCGGACGCCCACTTGCTCTACCGTCTCGCCGTTCGGAACGCCGTCGCTCCAGAGAAACCAGTTCGGGCGATCCTGGCGTATGTCGGCAGTGGAGCGGCCCTCGTAATCGCCGTAATCCCATTCGCGCAGATTTCCCTCGATCTGGGCCGCTGCGCCGTAGCCGGCCAGCCGCAGGTATCGCGGGCGCGCTGCAGCGGACTCGTCAGGACCAGCGCAAACGTGCGGCCGGCGAGATAACGTCCCACGCGGCGGCGCGCTCGCGGCCCGCGCCGGTGAGCGGCAGATCGGTGCGGCTGGTGTGCGCGCCGGATTTGCTCCACTCCGTCTCGCCATGGCGGAAAAGCCAGATTTCCTGCGCCATCTGTCACTTCCCTGTCCGCATGACGCGGTAACATTCGCGCGCAATTTCCCAGTCCTCTTCGGCGTGGATCACAGAATGGGCGCCTTCGATAGCGCCGTTCCAATATCGCGATCCCCCGATTGCGCTTCATTCGCGGCCTTATCGAGCTCCAGGCCCAGAAACTCCAAGCGGCGCGCCACTTTCTCGCGAAGACGAGCGCAATTCTCGCCAACGCCACCCGTGAACACCAGCGCATCGAGCCCCCCGAGACTGGCCAGCATGGAACCCACGCCTTGGCATAATCGATGCGCGTAAACGTCGAAGGCGAGTTGCGCGCGCGCGTTGCCCTGCGCCATCGCGGCAAGAATTTCGCGCATATCGCCGCTCACGCCAGAGAGCCCGAGAAGACCGGATTGCTGGTTTAGAATACCGTCCAGCTCGTCCGCCGAGTATCTGCGATGCCGTAGAAGATAAATCAGGATGCCAGGATCGAGCGAGCCCGAGCGCGTGCCCATCATGAGTCCCTCGAGCGGAGTGAATCCCATTGTGGTATCCACGCAAACGCCGCCGCGAATCGCTGCAAGCGAGCAGCCGTTGCCGAGGTGACAGGTGACGATGCGGAGCGAGGTGGGATGTATGCGCCATTGTTGCCGCAACGCCGCAGCCTCGGTCCGGCGTAGACGATCGCGGGTAGCGGCGAAGTCTGAGCTAGCTTCCTCAACGCCGCGTGGGATTTCGGGATCGGGACGCGCCAGCATGAGCGCCGTTTTGCGGGCGGCATACTGGTGGCTAATGCCATGGAATCCGAATCGGCGGATGCCCTGCTCCAGCCACTCGTGGGGGCCGGGATAAACGTAGGCCGCCGGTTCCAGTGTGGCGTGAAACGCGGTGTCAAAGACAGCGACCTGCGGTTTGTCCTTCCCAAAGACGCGCGCGGCAAGATCGATGGCTTCGAGTTCCAGTCGACTGTGCGACGGCGCGATTTCGGCCTGGTCCGCGATCGCTTGCCGGACTTCAGCCGTGATGCGCGTCGTTTCGCGGTAGGCGCGGCCGCCATGGACGATGCGATGGCCAATGGCATCGGGAGGCACGGGGATCTCCCGAAGCGCCTTTTCGAGATCGGCTTCGGGTTTGCGCCGGCGCGGGCTTGCGGCTCCAATCGATACGCGCCTCCCACTCGGGCCGTTGGGCCTCCACCGGTACCGGATCCGTAAGCGCGCCGTACCAGCATTTGAAGCTGCTCGACCCGCCATTCAGGACCAAAATCTTCATGAAGCCGGCCAGCGCCAGTCGCGGATCTCAGGTAGGTCGTCGCCCTGCTTGTCAACATACAGCTTGTGTTCAATCAGGCGGTTGCGCAGTACCTGTTTCGCATGTCCGGCGATGGTCTGAAGGCGCGGCACGCGGTCGATGACGTCGCCCGCAAGATGGAAGCGGTCTAGCTGGTTCAGCACCGTCATGTCGAATGGCGTCGTTGTGGTGCCTTCCTCCCGATACCCGTGCACGTGCATATTGTCGTGATTATGGCGGCGATATGTGAGGCTATGAATCAGCGCGGGATAGCCGTGGAACGCAAATACGACGGGTTTGTCCTTGGTGAACATGGAATCGAAGTCCGCGTCCGAGAAGCCGTGCGGGTGTTCGCTGGAGGGCTGCAGCGCCATGAGATCGACGACGTTAACGACGCGGAGCTTGATGTCTGGAATATGTTGCCGGAGCAGGTCGACCGCCGCCAGAGTTTCGAGCGTCGGAACGTCGCCGCAGCACGCCATGACGGCGTCCGGCTCGCTGCCCTGGTCGTTGCTGGCCCAATCCCAGATGCCCATTCCCGCGGTGCAATGGCGGATGGCCGCGCTCATATTGAGATATTGCAGCGCGGGTTGCTTGCCGGCCACGATCACGTTTACGTAATTGCGGCTGCGCAGGCAATGATCGGCGACCGAGAGCAGGCAGTTAGCGTCCGGGGGCAGATAAATGCGAACGACGTCGGACTTCTTGTTCGCGACATGATCGATAAAACCGGGGTCCTGGTGGCTGAAGCCGTTATGGTCCTGCCGCCAGACATGGGAACTGAGCAGGTAAGTTAAGGACGCGATGGGCCGCCGCCAGGGAATCGCTCGGGTTGTCTTCAGCCACTTCGCATGCTGATTAAACATTGAATCCACGATGTGAATGAAGGCCTCGTAGCAATTGAACAGGCCGTGCCGGCCGGTCAAAAGGTACCCTTCGAGCCAGCCCTGGCACATGTGCTCGCTGAGGACCTCCATCACGCGTCCATCGGGCGAGACGTGCTCGTCGGTCGGTTCGATTTCGGCCACGGACTCGCGGTCGGTGGCTTCGATACCGCGTTTAAGCGATTCGACGCGGTTTCGTCGGGGCCCATAAAGCGAAAATTCCGCGGATTGAGCC
>CAWITB010000039.1:0-306376 GCA_963838885.1 Bryobacterales bacterium
CTCCGTAAATCGTGACGATTTCGCCGGGCGAAACTTGACCGGCTACGGGGCTGGCCGCGTTGGTAATTGCATAAATTACGGGAGCGGGCCCCGGGGTGATTCGGGGCGAGCGTCACGGGCACCTTGATGGCGGGTACGGAGGTATCCTGCGGCGTAATCAACCATAGTCCCGGAGTATGTTCCAGCCGCCAGTCCCGCCGGTTTGACGGAGACCGTTACGGCGGTCACGACTGCGCCGGCTGAAGGCGTCGCAATAAGCCGAGTCCCCGCCCGCCGCTGGTTTCGGAAATTGTGACCGGAATGAAGTGCCACCGTTGGTGATCAGATTAACGGTCTGCGAAGCGGGAGTGGCGGCGCCGGGCCGGAGCGCTGAACGCGAGATAGAAGGCGTATCCACGGTCAGGGTGAGCGGTGCAACATTCAGGGTCACGGGGACGGATTGCGCCACGCCGAGTTGTGGTGTGTACGAGCACGATTCCGCTGTACGTTCCAGGGATGTAGGGTTGCCTCGTGTTAACGCTGACCATAAGCGTGCTCGGTGTTATGCCTGCGAGCGGCTGAAGTGCCAGCCAACCCGTTCCAATTGCCGTCTGCGGGGAGGCGGTGAAGGACATGCTGGTCGTGCCGCTCGCGACGGTGAGCGGCTGCTGCGAGGTGGAATATTGCGGCACATTGAAGGTGAGGGTCGCGGGCGTCAAAGAGAGCGCGCTTGCGGCTGGTGATGGTCAGCGTTACAGGAATGGTTAGAGAGCTTGGCGGCGGGCGGCGGTGATTGTGATCGAACCCTGGTAAGGGCCGGGGGCGAGAGATTGGTAATTTGCGGCGGTAACGGTGAAGGTGCTGGGCGTGGTTGCCGAAGCCACGCTAGTGGACAGCCAGTTGCCAATTGCGGCCGCGCTGGTAATGGTGAACGCGACAGCGGAGCCCGTGGAAGCGATGGCAACGGACTGCTTCTGTGGAGTAGTTCCCCCCTGCGAAGCGGTAAAAGCGATGCTTTGAAGAATCGTGCTCAATGTCGTGGTCGCGCCCGCGCTGCTGATCGCTATCGGGAACGATGTGGTTGCGTCTTTGATTGCAAGAGTTCGATACCTGGAGTACGAAACTGTAGATGCCGGGCGAGCTTGGCGTTCCCTGGATGCTGTAGCCGGAGCCGTTCGACTGCACGCTGAGTCCGGGGGGAAGAGCGCCGGCGGCAAGCGAAAACACGGGCCCGGGCGAGAACGGACTGCCGCACTGGCCCGAGGAGTACGCCAGCGCCTGACGGTACGCCGAGCCCACCGATCCGCTCGGTAATGCAGTGTTGGTAATCGTGATGCCGCCCGAAACCGCGCCGCCGCGACGGCGATGGTGAACATTTGCGATTCAGTAGCGCCGGCGCTGTCGAATAGGCCAATGGTGAAGGGGAACGATCCGGCCGTGGTGGGCGCGCCGGAAATCGTCCCAATGGAAGGATTGAGAGCGATAACGGGTGGAAAGCATCTGGAGTTCAGTTTCCAGGAATAGGGCGGTTGTCCGCCGGTTGCGGCGAGCGTGGTCGAGTATACGGAATTAACGATGCCGCCGGGCAAAGTGGATGGAGTCGTGATGGTGAGAGTGCTGCCGGAAGAAGAGGCGCCGCTCTGGTTGACGATGAAGGTCTGGCCGGCAATGGAGACTGTGCCGGATCGCGCGGCACCGTTATTTGCGGCGACTGAGAATGCGACCGCACCGTTGCCGCTGCCGGATGCGCCGGAGGACACGGTGATGAAGCCGGCGTTTGAAGTCGCGGTCCAGGAGCAGCCCGCCCCGCCGAGTACGTTTACAGCGCCGTCGCCGCCGCTCGGGCTGAAAGATCGAGAGGCGGGCGAAAGCGTGAAAGCGCAAATCTGGGCTCCCGTAATCGTGATCGTAAAGATTCGGGTGTTTTGAGATCCACCGCCGAGAGCGGTGACGGTATAAGTGCCGGTGCGTATTGCCGAGCACCAGATCGCACGTGGTGAGTCCGCTTGCATCTGTAAGAACGATGGCCGCGGGCGCATCACAGACTGCGGGCGCAGGGGGTAATGGGGCGCCGGGATCGCTGGGTGCGTCTACGATCTGAACGCCGACGCCGGGAATTCCCTGGCCCTGATTAACGCCGTTCTGCGCGGTGACCGCAACAACTACGGCGCCGGACAACGTCGCGCCCGCCTATCCGGAGATAATCAAATTGTCGGGGGTTGGCTTGACGAGCGTGACGGCGGGCGGCGGGGTGGGTATCATGGTCACGGTAAGTCAACGCTGCCCACCGCGGTGGAGGCCGCAATGGTAGCGGAGGCGTAGGACATGCCGGGCTGAATGCGACTGCCGAAGAAGCCGGCGGTGGACTGGCCGTTGGAGTCCGTCCGATTCGTAATGGAGTTGAGTGTTCCGAGATGCGCTCCCTGCGTTATGGACCAGGCCACGGGCACGCCGGCAACGGGAATGCCGGAGGCGTCCGTGACGCGGATGGTGAGCAGCGAAGTCGTTCTAAATTCTTCCTGAACGACCTGGCCGTTGCCCGCGACCATGACGATGCGTGTGGCGGACCCGGTTGCGCTGCGGCGGCAGGGGCAAACGCGGCGAGAGCGCACAGGAATATAGAAAGAAGAATGCGAGGGGAATGCACTCAGAGCACCTCAATGCGGGGTTGTGGAACGCGGGGACTCTCACAATGTAGCAGCGATTCGGGGGCGCTCTTATCCGGGGCGGGATGGGTTCTTCAGTAGGCGCGACGCCAACCCTTCAGCCCTCGTGGATGGCGCGCTTTTCAGCAAATCGCTAACGTATTCGTCGGCCGTGCATGTAAGCTTCATCCGCCATGATGCAAGCGACGGCATGTCCGTAGCCCGCGTCGATCGGAGCGGCGGGCTGCTGCCGCGAGCGCATGCAGCTCAAACGAATTCTTCATGTGCGGCGTGCTCGCAACCTCCGGCATTTTCGTGTCCGGCGCGATTTTATCCGCCTCTCCGGAGCCTTCCCCGCTCACGATCCAAGGTCGGCTCCATTTTGTCGCGTCCATGATTCCGCGCGTTCCCATGAATTTCATGAAGCTGTTCGCATTTGTTCCGAACGATGAGTTGTAGCGAACCAGAAAGCCCTCTTTATATTCCAGGACCACCTCAATCGAATCGGGCGCGGTGCGCCGGTCCTTCCAGCGATAGGTACCGCCCATCGCAATCCGCGATGCGGGTAACTGCGCGGTACGTAATGAACAAGGTCGACAAAGTGAGCCATGAATTGCGTGTGCGGCCCGCGCGAAAACTCGCGATATCCCATCCACCCGGCGTATTGATCGGCATCCCAGGGACGGTACTTGCGCTGCATCAGGAACGCCTTCCCGTCGACGTCCGATTCCTCGACGGGCCGCTCGGATTCGCCTTGCCAATAAGGCTTGTAGCTGTTGCGCGATTGTTCTATCTTGAAAATCTTCCCGAGTCCACCGGACGCTACGAATGCCTTGCCCGCGCCCGAGGGCGGCCAACTTCCACCTGCGTTCCGCACTGCACGACGCGATCGCTCTTCTTTACGGCATCCACCGCCGCCAGCAGTTCCTTCATGTTCATGGCAAGCGGCTTTTCAACGTACACGTCTTTGCGCGCGCGGATAGCGGCGGACAGGATCAGTGCTGGTGATCGGGAGTCGAGATCAGCACCGCGTCCACATCGGGAGACGCCAACACATCCGCGTAATGTACAACGAGCTTCGGCGCGAGTCCGCCGGCCTTTACTACTTTCGCGGCGCCGCTTCCCGCTGCTGCCGCCAGGTGTCACAGATGGCGGCGACCTCAACGTTGCTCTCCGGGCGAATTGCAGAACCTCGTTCAAAAGACCGCGATTCCCGCAGCCAATGACCGCCACACGGATGCGATCGTTCGCGCCTCTTACGCGCGCCGCTTGCGCCGCGGTCATGGCGGCGCCCATCACGAAATGCCTTCGGTTCAAATTGCTCATTGTCAGCCTTGCGTAATTTTATCCAGTAAAGGCGCCAAGTAGGCGCGCGCGGCGGCAATGCGCTGGTCGATGAGTTCGGCCGGCATATCCGCCATGTGGTCCGTTCCGTCGATGCGCTCCACAGCCATGGGGCCGTTGAATCCAGCGCCGAACAGAATGCGGAACATCTGTTCGTGATTGATTTGGCCGCTTCCGGGGATCGGAAAATTGTCCTGCCCGCGCAGCCCCAGGTGATCTTTGATGCAAACCGCTTTTACATCAGGAGCGAGATCCGGGAGGTCGGGATCGGGATAAATGCCTTCATAATAAGCGACGTTGCCCGCATCCCAACAGATCTTGAAGCGATCGGATATTGTGCGATTCATTGCCTCCAGTCCAGCTTTTGCCGTGGCGACAATGCCGGCGTGCGGCTTGACCGTGATCGTGACGCCGATGGATTCGGCGTGACGCACGGCGGGAGCGATGGCGGCATAGTATTGATCCACGTCCTTGCGCCAATCGGCCGCGCGCTTTGGTTTAGCGGGGAAATGGACGTAATACCTCGGGCCCATGGCCACCGTGGTATCGATGCCGAATTCCGCACAGAATCCAGTTCGTCGATCCACTCCCTGATCCCTTGCGGCGTGCGTACATCCTCGCTTAGACCCAGAAAACTCATAAACGGATTGAGGTTTGCATCGCGCAATTGCGTACGCATTCGGGCGCGTTCCCCGACCGATAAAGCCGGAGTGAACACCGGCTTCTTGGTATGGTTGGATCCCAACATTACATAGCGGTACCCCGCGTTGGCGATCCCTTCAAGCGCTCTCGCAAAGGGGAGAAACTGGTACGGCAGCGTCTGACATCCCGACGGTAGCGTCACCCGTGGCGGCGCGCAGAGACCTCGCCGTCAGCGTGACTGCGCCGGCTTGTTTCAGAAATTCTCTTCGTGAAAATGCCATGGAGCAGCTAGAAATCGATTCTGATGCGCAGCTCTCCAATCCGGCTATAAGCAGTTCCGAATTCACTACTGATGACGCCGACGCTTCCTGGCGAGGTGATGACGGAGGCGGGCGCGGAAAAATTCGAATGGTCGAAGAGATTCGAATAGGCCCCCGTCAGGGAGACCTTTACTTTTTCCGTAACGTTAAACGCCTTCGCCAACGATACATCCTGAACCGAAAAGCCAGGCCCGACTAATATATCAGCTCCTGAATTCCAGAGTAACCGCGGCGGAACGGTGAAGCACGAAGCGTCGAACCAATGATAAATGCTCCGTTGGCTCGAAGGCAGGTTGCCATTGCAGACGCGGTTTGGAAGACCGCCCGACGTGTTCGTATGAGACGCGTCGGAGCCGGCGTAACTCGGCGAGAAGAAGTGCCCCGATTCCTCGGTCCAAATCCAGGACAGACTCCATCCGCCCAGGATGTAGTTCACGATCGGCGGCGCGTTTGACAGGAAAAACCGGCCGCGTCCCACCGGAAGTTGCCACATGGCGCTTACGACGACGGAATGCTCAGAGGGATACGCATCCCGGTTCCAGGCCAGAGCCGCATATGGATTTTCGAGATTTAACATGTTATCCAAGCTGGAGCACCATACCCAGTGGCCGGCGAAAGTCAATTGCCCCACTTTTCGTTCCGCTTCAACCGTGAGCGAGTTGAACTTTTCTCACCGTTCGAACGCCAATATGAAGCGCTGGTATATTGAGGGTACGGGAGCGAGCTTTGCGCGAACGGAGCCAGGCTGGGCTGTGGCTTATCGATATTGATTAAATAATTCAGGCCGATATCGCGGGATCCCGTGTAGGTCAACCTTAACCCAACATCTTTGATCTGGCGCTCTAGCGTGACGCTGTATTGATGAATGCGTCCGTTGGAGTGCTTAAGGGATATCCGCTGACGGCCTGCGAAGGAACGGTAGCGCTGGCGGTGGAAGCGGGGTAGGGATTGGGGAAAGAAAGTAACGGCTGGCCATTTACGATCGAGTTGACATAAGTCTCGGTGATCTGGAACGGACCGCCTCCTTGCGCCCGGGCGAAAACGCCCAGCGTGGGAGTATAAATGCCGTAGCCACCCCGGATTACCATGTGGTCGCCAAGCCGGTAGGCGGCCCCAAAACGTGGCGCGATATTTCTCCAATCTGGCGATGGATAACGGGACCGTCGAGATCGGAATATTGCTCGGGAACAAGGGGCTGATCGACTTCACCGCCGCCGAGGGCACGATGATGGCTCCTGTATGTGGACTCCAGTTGTAAACGAGGCCATCGTCATACCCCGGAGGTCCGAAGACGTCGTAGCGAACTCCAATGTCAGGGTTAAATTGGCGCTGACTTTGAAATCGTCTTGAATGAACGCGCCGAATTCATTATCGGTGAGCGATCGCGGCACCAGCGGATTAAGACGCGAGCTGGTGTATGGGTAGCCAAGCAGAAAGTCCGCATAAGCGTTGCCGGTAAAGGTTCCGTTGAAGGTATATGAGCCGTACGTTCCCGTCGGAGCATTGTTTACGGTATTGAATTGCGGTCTCTCCTCGAACCCAATTTTTATAAGGTGCCGGCCCTTGGTCCAAGCAACCGTATCGGAGATGCCCCAGTCCCGAACATCTTCAGATGATCCGCCGGCGTCTGTGGTCAGCGTGGGATAACCCGTGATCGCCATAGACGGGAAACCTTGTGCGCTGATCCCCTTGGGGTTGACGCCTTGCAGACCCAATAAAGAGACGGCCTGCGTGCCGCTGACCGGAGTAACGCCGTACACCGTACCGCCATCGGTGGGTTGCTCCTTGTAAACGCCCACTCGCGCGGTGTTCACTACATTCGGCGTGAAAATGTGAGTGTCCTCGACAACCGCGTTGTAGTTGAAGCGAACCCGGGTCCACGTAAACACCGGATAGTTGTCGGGCAAAACATACGACGTGTCGTCGATAATCAACCGGCCCATCAGCCTGTTCTTGTCGGTGATGTTATAGTCGATGCGCTGCGTAAAATCCTCCCGAACGTAATTATCCTGAGGATAGGGGAATGTATACGTATAATTATTCGCGGTCTGATTCGGACCGCCGATATTGGGAGCGGGCAAATAATGTTGATTGACGCCCGCCGCGACTGAGTTGATGCGGTCGGCGGGAATGATGTTGCCGGCGAACGGCTGCCCCGTTAGAGGATCCTTGATAACGCCGGAGACCCCGGAAAAATCCCCATTGCGCATCGCGGCGGTCGGCACAGTATCGACGTACGATGTGGCACTGGGCGTAATAGCGCCATTGGCCGCCGCGTAAAAGAAGAGCTTATTTTTCAAGATTGGGCCGGAAACCGCAATACTTTGCGTATCTTTAAAGGTCTTGACTTTCGACGCCTGAAAGAACTCGCGCGCCTTCAGCGCCGGATTTACATTCCAATACAGTACGCGTCCATGAAACGCATTCGATCCGGACTTGGTCACCTCATTGAAGTATCCGACGCGGGCAACCTCGGCCGTTGGGAGCACGGTTACAACTACGATCTGATCCGCGTCCAGAACGTCATTGAGTTGGTTTACGAACCCATCGTTGAGATGACCATCCATCGCTTGCTGAATTTGAGTGGTGTTTTGTCCCGCCCATACCGCTCCGAAGCCGGAACCGGTGGACTGAACAAGCGGGAGCGTGGTCAACAGCAGCTGCGGAAGAAATGTCGCCGTCACATTGATCAGCGCGTTATCCACATACTGATTCGACGAGACGGTGTCTTCCACTTTGGCGCTTTCCGTCGTGATCACCGCGGCCCCGGCAGTGACGCTCACCTTCGCGCCCACTTGTCCAATGGCGAGAGTGGCATCGATGCGGCGCGTTTCGCCTCTTTCAACGATAATATCGTCCGCCTCGAACGTATCGAATCCCGGTTGAACGATGGTAAGGCGATACCTGCCCGGTTGTAGCGCCAGAATTTCGTAGTCGCCGCTCTCGCTGGTGGCGACGGTCCGCCGGCCGTTGGTGTCTGTGTTGACGAGCGTAACTTGCGCTTTGACGAGTACGGCGCCGCTTGGATCGACGACTCTTCCGCGAATATCGCCAGGTTGATGGTTTGCGCGGGCAAAACGCAGGCAACCAAAATGGTCATGAGCGCGAGGCGCCATGACTTAAAAAGATAAATTCCTTGCATCCGTGCTCTCACTTTCTGCAACGCCGACGGGTTGGACTCTATTATATGGAGGGTTGTGATTCAGGGCAATTGAATTGTTGTGAATTCGCGATCACATTTTGTGTACGACGAAAAAACACCGGTTCGGCGCCAATGAATTTCGCAACAGGACCCGCGTTTACAGCGCACAATTATGGCGAACGGCGAATTTGCTTATAAGATTTCAATGCATTCCTCCAATGTAGGGGCAGCTTGCCGGATCAGACCGCAACAACCTCGGCCTGAAACCGATGTCTGCGCCGGCAGGCCCTCGGAGGACAGCGTACAGTCAATCGCTTCCCTTATGCCCATCCACCTCAGCGCGGGTCGCAGCCCCGCGAGAAAAGCAAAGCCGAGCAAATCTCACTCATTCGCCGGGCGCTGAGCCGCGCTGCTCTTGCGCCAAGCCGCTGCTTGAGAAACCGTTGCCGCGTTGTTCAGGTTAACGCCGCAACGACGCTTCATGCCATCTTCCTTGCTAGGGGCTACTTCGGAAGGGACGCCTCGAATTGAGGACCTGAAAGGCGCCACTGTGACGGTCGTTAAATACGCGATGGCGCTATCTCGCGTGAGGACCACGACTGGGCGTTCTTTCTCCGGCGGTGAAAAGCGATAAAGCCGAACCTCTCCTCTCGCTATTCCGCGGGCCAGACCACCTCCGTTTCCCAAACCGATAATTCCTTGTCGTTGTTGGGCGCGGCTTTGTAGCCTTTTCGGTCGCGGTACTCCAGTTCTTCGATTTGCAATCTCTTCAGGTGCTCGCGAAGGGCCTCGCCGATCAGCGCGGAGCGATTCAGCCTCGTTCTTCGCGCGGCGCGTTTAGGCCGCACGCAGCAGTTTCGAATCGAGTACAACTTGAACCGTCTCTTTCATGTGGACTTCATTCCACACCATAATCCACAGCACGACAAGATAGCGGCGGCCTTTTAGCGCTTCGGCGGCGCGCAGCGGTTTCGAATCGCGGTTGTTCGAAGGGCGTTTCACTCATACCGCAGCGCCTCGACGGGATCGAGGCGCGCTGCCTTGCTTGCGGGCCAAATGCCGAAGAAGAGACCGACGGCCGCGGAGACGACGATTCCGACGACGGCCGCCCACAGCGGTACGGCGGCGGGCAAAGATGTGAACACGAGGCGGCTGATGAGGGCGACAATCCACCCGAATGCCACGCCGGCCAGACCTCCGATAAGGGTCAGCAGCGACGCTTCGATCAGGAACTGCAAAATAATGTCAGTCCGGCGCGCGCCGATGGCTTTGCGAACGCCAATCTCCTGCGTGCGTTCGGTTACCGATACCAGCATGATGTTCATCACGCCGATGCCGCCGACCAGCAGCCCGATCGAGCTGAGCACGGCCATTACGAGAAACGTCATGGAGGTGATCTGGCGGAAATCGGCGACCATCTGCTCGGCGGTCGAGAGAGCGAAATTGTCGGGCTTGCCGTAGGGCACGCGGCGATCCAGGCGCAGAACAGCCGTCAGCTCGTCCTGAGCTTCTGCGATCTTGCCGTCTTGCGCGGTCACGACGATGGCGTTCTCAAGCGCGTTGGGATACATCCGATGCATCGTCCAGTACGGAAGGATGACGCGGTTATCGGTATCGCCGAAGAAGGAGGCCGCGGGACGGAACATCGTCCCGACCACCTGAAACTGATGGCCATCCACTTTGATTGTTTTGCCGATCGGATCCAGGTTCGCGAAGAGGCCTTTCTCAATATCGGAGCCGACTACCGCCACCGGCATTCTGCGGCGGTTCTCCTCGTCCGTGAAGAAGCGGCCGAGATGAATATCGACCTGGCCGCCATCCGCATACGCTTCATCCGTGCCGATAAGGTTCACGTCGTACATGTCGTTGCCCATGTAATGAACGTTGACCGTTTGCGTGTTCGGAAAGAGCATCACGGAGACCTCCTTCACGGACTTGCAGCGCTCCCGGATGTGGATTGCATTTTCGTAGGTCAGATTTTTGCGCGTACGCTCTTCGGGACTGAGATTACTAACGCGAAATCCGATCGGAAACTTGAACACAACGATCGAATTGGGACCGAAGCTGCGCAGAACGGCAGTGATAGAAGCATCGAAGCCCGTCAGGATGGCGGCGACTCCGATGATGGTCCCGGTTCCGATAAT
This sequence comes from Bryobacterales bacterium, assembly GCA_963838885.1. Lineage (GTDB taxonomy): Bacteria > Acidobacteriota > Terriglobia > Bryobacterales > Bryobacteraceae > JAICMB01. The sequence goes on from CAWITB010000039.1 coordinate 10,217, forward strand.
GACGCCGATGATGGTCAGAAATGCGCGCAGCTTATGGGCGCGGATGGTCTGCAGCGCGAGCATTACGCCGTTCGATAAAGTGACGGGAATGATCATTATCGCTCCACCCGCAGAGCTTCGATGGGATCGAGGCGGGATGCCCGGCGCGCCGGGTAGATTCCGAAGAAGAGTCCCACAGCGGCGGAGAGGCCGACGCCGATGAAGACAGAGGTCCAGGGGAGCGCCATTGGGACCGGGGTGGAGTTTCGAACCACGATGGCCAGCATCCACGCGATTGCGACGCCGATGAATCCACCGGTTCCGGCGAGGAACGACGATTCGACGAGGAACTGGTTTAGGATGTCGCGGCGGCGCGCGCCGAGCGATTTGCGGACGCCGATCTCGCGCGTACGCTCGGTGACCACGGCGAGCATGATGTTCATAATGACGATGCCGCCGACGACCATGAAGACCGAAACGATGCCGATTGCCATGCCGGCGATCGTCGATGTAAGGCGTTCCCACAGACTAACGAACGCCTCCGACGCGAAGATCGAAAAGTTATCGTCCTGACCGGGCCGTAGATGACGATAGGCGCGCATCAGCATGCGGGCTTCGTCCTGCGCCTCGATGAGATGCGCCTGATCGATCGCTTTCGCGATCATGCGGATGCCGTTTCTCGATCCATAGGTCTTGAAATAGCTCTCGATCGGAATCATGACGAAATTGTCTTGCGATTGCCCGAAGACGCTGCCCAGCGCCTTGGCCGTGCCGACCACTTCATAGGGAGTTCCTTCGATCGCGATGGTCTTGCCCACTGCATCCACGCCGGGAAAAAAGCGCGCCGTCAAATCGTTGCCGAGGAAGGCGACACGAGCGTGCCGCCGCACTTCCTCGCCCGCGATGGCGCGTCCGGATTCGACGTTCAGATTGTTGATCGCGAGAATATTGGCCGTGATTCCTTCGACGTCCACGCCCATCACGGAATCGGTCTTGTAAGAAACGCGGGCCTGCCGCGAAGCCATCATCCCGACGTCCGCGATCAAGCTTGCGCGATCCTTGATGAATTCGTATTCGTCCGGCTTGATCTGGGGATTGCGCTTCTGCATCTCAAAAAACTTCTTGGGGTCCCAGGGACCGAACCAGGCCATGCGAACAATGCGGAAGCCGTCGGCCCCCATGTTCGACACCTTGTCGGCCACATAGAGATTCATGCCGTGAATGAGCGCGGTTACAGCGATCAACGTCGTCGTGGCGAGGATGATTCCGAGCAGGGTCAGGAAAGTGCGCAACTTGTTCCGCGTCAGGGAGGCCATCGCGATGCGGGTGGCTTCCCAGAAAGACGCGCTGGGACGGAATCGTCGCGTCGTGGTCACTAGAGGAGAGGACGCAGGTTAGGGGCCGTTTGTTCCCGCGCGCTTGACTCGCGTTTCAGCGCTGGATGCGCGCCGAACCACCCTTTGCGAAGGCCCGTACCTGATCGAGACTGGCCATGGTGGTATCGCCGGGGAAGGTCGTCAATAAGGCGCCGTGAGCCCAGCCGAGCTTGACGGCTTCGTCGGCCGTTTCGCCCGTCAGAAGACCGTAAAAAAAACCGGAAGCGAAGCCATCGCCGCCGCCCACGCGATCAAGCACGTTCAACTCGCATTCCGGAGCGACGTGCATTTCACCACCAACCCAGGCCACGGCGCCCCAATGGTGACGGTTGGCGGAGTGTACCTCGCGCAACGTCGTCGCGATGACCTTGATGTGGGGGTGCTTCGCAAGCACCTTATCGATCATGCCGAAGAATGCGCTGGGATCGAGCTTGGAAGTGGAGGCAACCTCCGGGCCGGGAATCCCGAGGCCTTTTTGCAGGTCCTCTTCATTGCCGACCAGCACGTCAACGTGGTTGACGATGCGTTCGATTACGGACAGAGCGCGGTCGTGGCCCCCGAATACTTTCCACAACTTTTCGCGGAAATTCAGGTCGAAGGAAGTGACCGCGCCGGCTTTCTTGGCCGCCTCCATGGCCTCGACGATCAACTCGCCGGTCGTTTCGGAAAGCGCGGCGAAGATGCCGCCGCTGTGAAACCAGCGCACGCCTGACGCGAAAATGGCATCCCAATCGAAATCGCCAGGCCTCAGCAGCGCCCCGGCTTCGTTGCGAGCGGTTATAGAACACCACGGGAGGGCGTACGCCGTGGCCGCGGTCGCTGTACACGGAGGCGATATTGGGGCCGGTGACGCCGTTGTGCTCGAAGCGCTTGTAGAAGGGTCTGACGCCCATCGCTTTCACGCGCTCGGCGGCGAGATCGCCGATCGGATAGTTGACCATGGCGGTGGCGATTCCCGTAGTGAGGCCGAAGCAGTCGGCCAGATTCGCAGCTACATTGAACTCGCCGCCGCTGACGTGGATGTGGCATTCGGTCGCTTTGCGAAACGGTATGACGCCGGGGTCGAGGCGATGAACCAGCGCGCCCAGCGAGAGGAAATCCAACGCGCCATAAGGAGGGATGGCGAGACCGTGGTGCGAAGTTGCCGTCATGAAAATCTCACTGTAGCAGCCCGGCGGGCGAGGTCACTAGAAAGATGGATCGCCGGTTTCAAACCGCAGATCGCGGCGCGAGCTGTGCCGGAAATGAAGAACTTCGACGAAGTTTGGGCTTTCGTTCACGCGGTAGTAAATCAGGATCGGAGTATGTACGACCCGACGGACACCCGAATGGCCTTCGACCGGGCTACCGATGAAAGGGAAGGTCTTGAGTAGATCAACATGATCGAGAATGGCAGTGCCAAGGCGTTCGGCAATGGCGGGGTAGTTCAACCAGGAGTAATCCAGGATTTCTTCGAAATCGGCTAAGGCCGCTTCCGTGATTCGAATTTGGAAATCCACTCGGGAATCATTTTCCGCGCCTGATCGAGAGATACAGTACGGCCTTCGTCGGCGTCTTTGATGCCACGATCAATTGCAGCCGAGGTCTCGGCGTCCACTTCGACCTCTTCGGTGACCGGCACTTGCAATTTCAAGTCAGCCATAGTCCTATGTTAGCCCGAATGACTCTCATGTCGAAAGATCGTTGGCGAGAAACGGACCGTGGACGACGACCTCCTCGCCGCGAATAGAGAATTGCGTGCTCCAGCGTACGAGGCGATGACGGCAGTCGCCGGAGAGCACGATCTCCAGGCCATCGGCGGTGCGCGCGGCCCACAGCTCGTAATGGCTGGGCGCGTCGTCGCGCCACGTTTCCAGCACAACTTTATCGACGCCAGCGGTGGCGCGCGGGTCGATCAACCGCTCGCCTTCGTGTAGCCGCGTGACGGTCAACTTGCGAATATGCGCGGGCTCGACCTCGATGCGCGCAACGGGTTTGGCGGCTCCGGCGCCGCTGAGACGTAACACTTCGAATGCGCCTCCGGAGGCGCCCGTAAGAGCGAGATCGCCGAATGTGACGCAATCGAGCGTGAGCTGAATCATTACGCGTTATAGCTGCCCGAGGCGGTGCGGCCGCCGCGGCCCGTCCAGTTGGTGTGGAAGAACTCGCCGCGCGGCTTGTCGATGCGCTCATAAGTGTGGGCGCCGAAATAATCGCGCTGGGCTTGGAGAAGATTCGCGGGCAGGCGCGCGGTACGGTATCCGTCGTAGAATGACAGCGCCGTCGAGAAGGCCGGTGTAGGCACGCCGAGCTCGATGGCATGGGTGATAGCCCGCCGCCAGGAGTCCTGATAAGCGCTCAGCGCCCTGTTGAAAAAAGCCGCGAGCAGCAGATTGGTGAGCCGTGGATTCTCGTCGTAGGCTTCCTTGATCTTGCCGAGAAAGCGGCTTCGAATGATGCAGCCGCCGCGCCACATCAGCGCGATGCCGCCGAAGTTCAGGTTCCACCCCTGCTCCTGCGCCGCTTCGCGCAGCAGCATATAACCCTGCGCATAGGAGACGATCTTGGAGCAATAAAGGGCGCGGCGGACATCTTCGACGAAGGCTTTGCGATCCAGTTCGCGCGCGCGCTGGGGACCCAGCAGAACCTGCGAGGCCGCCACGCGCTCGTCCTTCAGGGCGGAGAGACAGCGCGCGAAGACCGCTTCGCCGATCAGCGTGACCGGCGCGCCGAGGTCGAGCGCGCTGATTGCGGTCCATTTGCCCGTGCCTTTTTGACCGGCGGTGTCGAGAATTTTGTCGATGAGCGGCGCGCCATCCTCATCCTTTTTCGCGAATATCTCGCTGGCAATTTCGATTAGATAGCTGTCGAGCTCGCCCTTGTTCCATTCCGCGAAGATCGCGCTCAGCTCGTCCGCGTTCAGCGCCAGTCCGTCTTTCAACAACTGGTAGGCTTCGCAGATGAGCTGCATGTCGCCATACTCGATGCCATTGTGCACCATCTTCACGTAATGGCCGGCGCCGTTTTCGCCAACCCAGTCGCAGCATGGCGACCCGTCCTCCACCTTCGCCGCGATGGACTGGAAAATGTCCTTTACATAGGGCCAAGCCTCGGGATTGCCGCCGGGCATGATGGAGGGGCCGTGCCGTGCCCCTTCTTCGCCGCCCGAAACGCCCGTGCCGATAAAAAGGATGCCGTTGGCGGCGAGGTGCTCCGCGCGGCGGTTCGTATCGGGGAAATGCGAGTTGCCGCCGTCGATGACGATGTCGCCCGGTTCGAGATACGGAAGGATGCTCTCGATCATGCGATCGACGGTCTCGCCCGCTTTTACCATCAGCATCACGCGGCGGGGCCTTCGCAGTACGGCCGCGAGCTCCGCAATGGAGTGCACGCCAACAACCTGCGTGCCCGCGGCTTCGTGCGCGATGAAGTCGTCCACTTTCGATACCGTACGGTTGAACACGGCCACGCGGTAGCCGTGATCGTTCATGTTCAGGACCAGGTTCTGGCCCATGACGGCGAGACCGATCAGTCCAATGTCACAAGTTGCGTCTGCCATTCGTCTTTCTCATTCTGACAGACTCAAAAATAACGTTCTCTTTGAAGCATTGCATCATCGTTTTGCTGGCGTTGGCCGGGACGGCCTGTACAGCGCCCGAACGCGCCGGCCTGACCGTTGCCGCGGCCGCGAACCTGACGGGTGTCTTCGGGCGCATTGGTCCAGATTTTCAAGCGCGCACCGGGATCCACCCGGTCTTTAGTTTCGCCTCCACGGCGCAGTTGACGCAGCAGATCGAGAACGCGGCGCCATTCGACATCATCGCCGCCGCCGACTCAGCGCACGTGGATGAGCTCGAGCATCGCGGACTTCTCGCGCCGGGGAGCCGCGCCGTTTACGCCACAGGCATCCTGGCGCTATGGATCCCGCCGCGCGGTGCGGCCGCCGTGGCCTCGTTGGGCGACCTCACCCAACCCAGCGTCCACGTGATCGCGGTCGCCAACCCCAAGCTCGCGCCGTACGGCGAAGCGGCCGTTGAGACGCTTCAACGGCTCGGCATATGGGACAAAGTAGAACCGAAGATTGTCTATGCCGAAAACATCGACATGGCGAAGCAGTACGGCGCCTCGAGAAATGCCGACGCTGTCTTTACGGCGTACTCGCTAGTCCTACACGAGGCCGGAAAGGTGATCGAAGTTAGTGAAAAGCTTCACCAGCCGCTGCGGCAGGAGTTGGGCATCCTTGCGAGCTCGAAGCGGAAGGACGCCGCGCGCAAGTTCGCCGATTACCTGCTGCGCGGGCCGGGGCGGGAAACGCTCGCAGCATCGGGGTACGCAATGCCTCGCTGACAACCAGCGCCACGGACGAATCGCCGAAACAAAATCTCTCACCGGGACATCCCAGGAGAGCTATCCGAGAAATATCCGAGGCGAAACGTGAGATTGGAAATCGAGAAGGAACAGATTACGGCCCCGCGACAGGAAGTTGCCGCTCCCGGAAGACCGGGGAATGCCCCGCATTGGAGCAATGGAGCGAAAACGGGCGTGGGCGCCACGGTCGCCCCACACAGCCGCGTGTGGTTCACGTTTTCACAAGGAATCCTCAACGAGATCTATTTTCCCAGCATCGACGAGGCAAATACGCGGGAAATTCAGTTCCTGGTCTCCGATGGGAAAAGCTTTCTTTCGGAGGAGAAGACAGGCACGGAACACGAGGTGGCGGCCATTGCGGACGGAGTTCCCGGTTTTCGCATCACGAACACGTGTAAGCAGGGACGCTATCGAATTACGAAGACTCTGATCGGAGATCCCGAGCGCGACGCGCTTTTACAGCGCATTCAATTTGCGCCAACACGGGGTAATGAGGGCCTGCGTCTGTACCTAGTCATCGATCCTCATATGGGCGACGAGGGCGCGGACAATAACGCCTGGATCGGGGAGTACAAGGGCATTCCCATGCTGTTCGCGGGCCGCGGCGACGTCGCGATGGCCGTTGCCTGCTCCGCAAAATTCAGCCGCGCAAGTTGTGGATTCATGGGCGAAAGCGACGGTTATACGGATCTGCAGCGGCATAAAAACATGACTTGGAGCTACAACAGCGCCTCGAACGGCAATGTCGGCCTCGCCGCGGAGATAGACTGGAACGGCGCCGCTGGGGAGTTCACGCTGGCGCTTGGCTTCGGAGCCGACGCCGCGGAAGCCGGGCAACAAGCGCGCGCGGGCCTGCTGCAGCGCTTCGACGATGTCGCCCGGCAGTATATTGAAAGCTGGAAATCCGTTCAGAGCCACTGCCTCGACCTCGCCCCTGCCGGCGCAACTGCGGCTTCCGTATACCGCACGAGCATCGGAGTGCTGCGAGTGCACGAGTCGAAGCGTTTTGCGGGCGGCATTGTCGCCAGTCTTTCCATCCCCTGGGGATTCGATCGCGGCGATTCGGACGCTGCCGGTTATCACGTGCTCTGGCCGCGCGATATGGTCCAGGGGGCGATGGGCTGGCTGGCCGCAGGCAATACCGCCGCTGCCCGCCGGACCTTCTTTTTCTTGCAGTGCACCCAGGAACACGAAGGCCGCTGGACGCAAAACATGTGGCTCGACGGGACTCCCCGCTGGACCGCCACGCAGATGGACGGTACCGGTTTCGCCATTCTTCTGGCCGATTCTCTGCGCCGGATGAACGAGCTGCGGGAGGCAAGCGCCTGGCCGACCATCCGCGAAGCGGCCCGCTTTTTAGCGCGGAACGGCCCCATTACACAGCAAGATCGCTGGGAAGAGAATAGCGGCTATTCGCCCTATACGATGGCCGTGGAAGTGGCCGCGCTGCTTGCGGCCGCGGATTTCGCCGAACAGTATGACGAGCGCGATATCGCGGATTTCCTTCGGAGCACCGCCGACGCCTGGAACGACAGCATCGATGAGTGGACCTACGCGGAAGGAACCCCGCTGGCGCGGGAGCATCGCGTCGCCGGCTACTACGTTCGCATCGCGCCACAACAAATCATCCACGCGGGTTCTCTTTCGGAGGTGGAAATCACCATCAAAAATCGGCGCGATCGGGCAACGAAAAGCGCGGCGGATGTCGTGAGTCCCGATGCGTTGGGGTTGGTGCGCTTCGGACTGCGCTCGGCCGGCGATCCGCGCATTCGCGATACCGTCAAGATTCTCGACGCGACTCTCAAATCGAAGACGAAAACCGGTCCAGTATGGCATCGCTACACCGGCGACGGTTACGGAGAGCGCGAGGACGGCAGTCCGTTCCAGAATACTGGCGTCGGGCGGGGGTGGCCATTGCTTGCCGGCGAGCGCGCGCACTACGAACTCGCGCTGGGGAACATGGAACAGGCGCAAGCGCTAGTTGACACCATGGCCGCGCAGACAAGCGAGTGTGGCCTCATTCCCGAGCAGGTTTGGGATGCCGCGGATATTCCCGAACGGGAGCTGTTTAACGGCCACCCCACCGGGTCTGGAATGCCGCTCGTCTGGGCCCACGCGGAATACGTCAAGCTGCTGCGCTCCATCCAGGACCGCCGCGTTTGGGACACGCCGCCCCAAACCGTTCGCCGCTATCAAGAGCAGCCGCAGACCGCGCCGTTCGTTATCTGGACTCCCCGGCAGCAGCGTCGCTTCATTCCGGCCGGCAAGGATCTGCGCATCGATCTGCCTCATCCCGCCACAGTGCACTGGAGCGCGGATGGTTGGAAGACGGTCCACGATACCAACACCGGGGATTCAAAGATCGGCGTCCATTTTGCGATACTGTCCGCCGGCCAGCTTAAGGCCGCCTCGCGGATCGTGTTCACATGGCGCTGGCGCGAAGGCGAGCGCTGGGAGGGGTTCGATTACGAAGTCGAAGTTCATTAACGCCGCCCAAGCCGGTCATTGCGCACACCGGAAGCGCGTGGCAGATTTGCGGCGGACCGCGATAAGAACGCCGGCAGTCCGCGTCAAAAGTTCTTAAATCGATCACACTTGGTCCTTCTCCACGAACCCGGAAATTCTCCGTTGCAATGTTCGGTGTCTTTCGACCTCTCCCGCCGTCGCAGACGAACACCGGTACACCCGTAGTCCATGTTGAACACCTTCAAGGCTCTTGCCAGTTCTTCGGCGTATTATCTGGGTCGCCGTGCCGATGCCCGAACACATTTGTTGGCGCTACTGCATCGGATTCCTGCCACACGTGATTCACTTTGTGGAGCGTATTGGCACGGCTTGCGAGTAGGTAGTGCATTCCGAGATTCCTCACTTCGCCATCAAGAATCGGCAATCAATCTACGTCATCCAAGTAGTCAACGTTGAACGTAATTATGGCGATCTCGTCCGCTAATTTCGGCCGAATTCATTGACTTGGCTGCGCAATCCAAAGCGCTTCCCGGCGCTTTCAAGCGTGATTGATCGGACATTAGCCCCTAACCAAAGAGTGTGATAGCGTCTAAGAGCATAGCATTACATGTGAACGTGAATTATGCTAATCCGCCAGGAACAGATGAGGACCTTGGAAGCCTCCGTACTTGAGACTTTCCGGCTGAAGCTCCTGACCCATCTACGCGAGACCTTTCCCGAAGAAACGAAGGATGTGAGCGATGCCGCTCTATTTGCAATTATTGATGCCGAGGTCAAGCGCGGCGCGGCATACAACATTACGACCCAGCGGGCGATCATGCTATTCACCGATCTCAGATTTTTTCGCACGCCGCATTTCGAGCAAGCAGCGGATATGGAATGGGCCAAGAAGATTCTGGAGAACAAAGAGCTGGAAGGCGAGGTGAAAATGCGCCTTATCTATCAGTGCCTGGCGGCTTCCGATCAAGGCCAGGAGACGGCCTAGAGCGTCTCTCATGGCCGGCCTCCAACAAGTATTGGATAAGCTCACGAAAGATGCGAGCGACCACGATGTCTGCGCGCCGGCCGTGAAGTGCAAGGATCGGAAACCCGCGATCTTCGTCATGGTGATTCGCGCGGAAGACAACGCGCCGGTGCCGGGGATCCATGTCGACGTCAGCAAGCCGACGGGACAGAACAAACCGAGCGGCGCCGACGGAATGGCCAAGTTCGATCCCGCCGCGGTGGGAAACCATAATTTAAAGCTGCTGCTCGATGCCAAGCAAAAGCGCACCTGGGTTACTCCCGCAGCCGGCGCGGTGACCACCACGGCGAACCATACCTCCACGTTTTTATTCGTGCTGCAGCGCATGCCCTCCTTGGAGGTCGTGGTGCTGCGCTCCGACAATCGCGCCCCCCTCGAGAACATTACGGTTCAACTCACGGGTCCGGAATCGCTGCACGGCGTAACGGCAAAGACGACCGGAAGCACGACCTTCGACCCCTTGACGCCCGGAAACTATGACGTGAAGATCACGCTTCCGCAGGATCTGATCCACAAGCTCAGCGTTCCGGCGGCGCAGAAGACCACGGTGGTGGCCGCGACTAAGAACAAGATCGAGATTCCTGTAACGCCACGGCCCAAGGTCGATCCCAAACTGAACATCGCCAAGCCCAAGGCTGTGATCCTGAAGCGCGACTACATGCCGAGCGCCAAATTGGGCGTAAAGGTACACCGGCTGGCGGTGACGGTAGGCGTTTCGGAAACGTTCGACGGCACGGGGAAATTGACTTGCAACTTGCCGGCGAAGATTAAAGTTTTCGATCATGCCGAGGGTGGCTCGCCGAAGGCGTTTCCGATAACGCTCACCACCGGGCAGTTGAACGAGGGCCAGGCCGGGGCCGCGCATACGCTTTACATTGAGGCGGTCGACGTGAGTGGCGCTCCAGACGATGTGGTCCTGACGCTGGAGCTGCAAGGCGGCACGTTCGTCCTCGGGCCGGCCGTGCACGACCAGCTCACGTGTGTGCGGCTGAAGCTGGATATTTGCAAATGGCGCGTCAGCCATGCCGCCGATCCGGTTCCGATCGCCGATGCCGACAAAATCTCGAAAGGGCGTTTCGTTAGTGAGCAGGATGGCATCCGCCATGAGCGCGCTCTTGTGATTCTGCATCGCGCGGAGCCGGACGATTACCGGGGACAAATGCGCCTGCAGGCTTGGGACGTCAAGTCGGCGAAGGCGAGCGACAAACTCCGCCTGTTCCGGGTCGAACACCCCGCCGGGCACCAAGACCCGCGAAATCTTCCTCTCGACCGCGCGAACTGGAACATACCGGCCAAGGGCATGCACATCTGGCTGGAGGGCGCACACGTGAGCGGCGCGATGCAGGATACCGCGCTCCGCCTCGGTCTTGCCGACGTTCCCGACAAAGGCAAGGACCTTTTTGAAGGAGACCGCGTGACCGTCACGGTGGTGAAAACCGCGCTTGATATATGCAAGAGCAGGATCAAGCCCAAGGAGGAACCGATACCCCTGTCGCCCGCCGACAAGATCGCGGTGGGCCGCTTCGTCCATACCCAGGACGCAGGTTTCCATTGCGTGCGCGCGCTCACCATCGTTCGGACGGTTTTGCCCGCCGATTTCACGGGTCAGATGAGTCTGACGGTTTGGGATGTGAAGGCGAGGTCCGCCGGGAACCCGCGAGTCCAGTTATTCGAGGACGAGATCCACAAAGGAGCTGAAGCCGCGAAAGCGAATCCGTTCGAATTCGATTACAATGGCGCCTTCCCAAAGATTAGCAAGGGAAAGGACCTGAGACTCTGGGCGGAAGGCAAGACTGCCGTGGTTAGCGGCGAGCCGCGCGATACCGAAATCAGGCTCAGCTTCACCGACCACATACGGGTGGCCGACCGCGTCGCGCTCACGGTCATACAATTGAAGATTACGGCTCAATTGCCCGTCACGCCGTCGTTTCGTGTCCACCATGCCACATTGCCGCCGAACCCAAATCAGGAGTTTAGAGCAGCTCGCATGACAAGTCACTCGCCGGCAACGCGCCGACGGTCTTGCTTCGGAATTCCAGCCCTATTAACCTCATCGCCAATACGAACCCACCACACTTGAACGACCTCGCCTGGGACGTCGAGCCGAATCCGGGGCCGGCAGCGCCGAAGCCGGCTCTGGCCCCGTCGGGAGAAAAAGCAGCCCTCCAACTGGATCAGTCTGGCGGGTATGCGATTCACTGTCGCTGGACGGAGCGGCCGTCTATTGGAATCTAGTTCTTTTTGAAGTGAAGGTTGACAACTCTGCCGTCACTTTTATTGCCACGAAGCCCAAGAACCGGTCTAGCGCCAATTTTCTCTCCGTGAGCTCGGGTGTCTTCGATCTCGTTCACACGGAAAGATGCGCGATGTATGCGAAAGCGAACGTGACCCTTACCGCCGGCAATCAGGCATCGCTGGATACTTACTGCTCCAACATAAAGTTGGGAATGGCCCAGGACATGACGAATGATACGACAGCGGCGCAATACGACGGAGGCGGGAAGGAACAATCGAAATACAGTGTTACGCCCATGCCAGGAGTGCCGACCATCACCGACCCGGCGGTTGTGGTGACGGAGATTGGATTTCCGCTCCTGGATACGGGGCTTGGGGGTGCGACCGGGGGCGGCTCAATTTTTCTCAGCCACACGCGGACCCAGCTATCGAACGCCGGAAAGAATATCCTGGTTGAGACCTGCGACAGCCCGAATTTGAATTTTGAGTCGCTCCACCCGGAATTCAATGCAGCTCCGACCCAGCCTGCGCATAGCGTATCGGGAAGTAACAACTTTACCCTGTTTTTGATCGCCTATAGCACCTTCGCGTTGTTCAGCTTTGTCGCTTATGGCTCGGTGTCATGGACCCTTGAAATCACAGGCACGATTACGTGGGCGGGCGGTATGCCCACTTACGTTCCTGGAGCGTCGGCGGGTGTCACCGGAACCGGTGCAGAATTCGTAGTCATCGCCGGCGGGCAAGAAGCTGACAAAGCCCATTGCGAAGTGATGCCGCCAGCGGACCTGGATCCATATTGGATCAATGACGCAAGGTGAACAAGGTGTGTCCAGCCATCGTGTTGTTCACTTTCATGGCCGGCCAGCAAGCCGCCGCAAGGAACGCATCTATGGATTTTGCAGAGAATAGTTGGCCCATTGTTGTCACCGAGAGTAATGCGGTCATTTTGGTCGGGCAAATTGGTCAAGTGGAAGGGCCGCGCCCCATCGGGACGAACCAACAAACGGGCACCCTGGCGATCCGCGTCTTGCGGGAGCTTACTCCAAGCCGTTGGACGGGACCTCCCGATATTACCGTCGGCTTTCTACAGCTTGCGAGTTGGCGCAGCAGGCTCAGAATAGGTAATGGCGGCTGGAACGGCGTGGATGTGAAAACTGGCGCAATACTACTCATGGCGATCGCCCCGGGGCAAGAGAATCATGCGCCTTCCGCTCCTCTCGCCCTGGAGGCGGTCAGCCAAATCTCATCTCTGGAGGATGCCCAGGTTGCCGCTATCGTTCAGGCGCTTCGGATTGAGGCAACCCAGGCGCCTCAAGAGCGATTACTACTCCTCGTCCAGGCCGTGAACAGTACCTTGCCGGTATTGCAAAGTTATGCGCATTACGCGCTCGGACGCAAACAGCGTATACCCCGCAGCGATGCGGCAGCGCTTGAAATAAGATCACTCCTCGACTCAACGAAGTCCGATGATCGGCGCCTTTCTTCCGAAAGCAATCTCGAGCTTGAATTGTGGAAGGATGGCGCTCCGGACGATCCTGTGAACAAGGACATCGTGTCGGCATTCTTACATATCCTGGCTCGACGGGAACCTGCGCTGCGAAAGTCGACGACGTTGGCCCTCCACCGGATCTTCCTTTCCCGCGCGCCATCGGAGTACGAGCCTGCGCGAACTTACCGCTCCATGCTACTCCGAAGCATCAAGCTCCCCGACATGAAGGCCGTCGAGGCAGTCCTGAGTGAGGAGGAGAATGATCCGAACATTCGCAACCAGGCGAGCCAGCTGATCAGGGTGTTTTCAGAATTTGAACCCTAGTTTTAACTACGCCATTACACGCGCAAGGGAAGCATGCCTCTGGGCTGCGTCCACGAAGTCTCAGATAAGTGATGGCCTCTAAGCTGGTGGAGACGTGGCTGGGGACGATCGGGATGATTCCGGAGTAGGTGCTCTGCGATCGCATGGGACAAACCGGGCCTTGCTCCGCAAGTCGCACTTGCGACCGACGGCAAAGTCGAGAAGGCGTCGTCGGAAGGTATGATACCAACTGCGGACGTGAGCGTGGTTGCCGATACCAGCGCGAGCCTCCAGGCAAAGTTGTCGTCGGGCGGACGGCCAAATAGGGCTGACCGGCTGGCCCTCCCCGGCCACATACACGATTCTCAACCGTTACGCCTTTGAACGCTACGGTCGCCACGGGCGACTATGGAGGAAGGAAGATGTTTCAACCGGGGCATGACCTGCTGATCTTCCCGTTCTGGACACCGCTGTAACCCCGGCGAAGGCCTCGGCGACGAAAAGGGCGACGATGGGGCGCAGCGCCGACTGGGACAACGCGCCTGGAGGCTCGCCGCTTCCGTCGAATGCGCGGTGAACCAGGCCGTCGGGGCGCGAGATAACAGCGCTGCATGGATTCGCGGGGGCGTGCCTTTTTGTGGGTTCATGCGGTTATGGGGGTGGGCCCCACGCCACAACGAACGCTGGCGCTGGTGCGGCCGCTGCTTGAATTGCTGCTAGAACGGAAGCCGCGCCGCTGATGGATTATTTGCTGCAGACGTCCATCTACAACCTGCTCTTCCAGTTCGGAGCCGCACAGTCGGGTCCGGCTGGCGTTGTGCCCGATGCGGCCACGCGCGCGCATGGCGGAGCGCGGCGGGACGTTTTTCGAAGCAGCGCGCCGCTGAGGTGGGGAAGTGGCTGAGCGGCGGGGGATAGTTCACGCCCACAAGCGCCGCACACCGCCCCGCCAACACGATAAACTGCTAGCCATGGTGAATCGTCGTCAGTTCCTGAACGCCGGGGCCGCGGGCCTCGCTTACGCGGGCCAAGCTTTGGCGGACGACAAGATCCGCCGCGTGGGGCTGATCGGCAGCGGATGGTACGGCAAGTCCGATCTTTTGCGGCTGGTCCAGGTCTCGCCGGTCGAGGTCGTCTCGTTGTGCGACGTGGACCGGCAACATGCTCGCGGCGGCGGCCGATATCGTCGCCACGCGGCAGGCTTCGAAGAAGAAGCCGCGTACGTTCACTGATTATCGCGACATGCTGGCGCAGAAGGACCTCGATATCGTCGAAGTCGCCACGCCCGACCATTGGCACGCGCTGCCCATGATCGAGGCCTGCAAGGCGGGCATCGATGTTTATGTTCAGAAGCCCATCAGCGTGGACATCGCGGAGGGCCAGGCGATGCTCGCGGCGGCGCGGAAATACGGGCGCGTGGTGCAGGTCGGGACGCAGCGGCGCAGCACGCCGCACCTGGTCGAGGCGCGCGACAACTTCATTCGCCCAGGAAAGCTGGGCAAGATCGCGCTGGTCGAGATTTATTGTTACTACCACATGCGCGCTACGGAAAATCCGCCGGATACGGCGCCTCCCGAGTATCTCGATTACGAAATGTGGACCGGGCCCGCGCCCATGCGGCCTTACAACGCGCTGGTGCATCCGCGCCGCTGGCGGGCGTTCATGGAATACGGCAACGGCATCGTGGGCGACATGGCGATCCACATGTTCGACATGACGCGCTGGATGATGGACCTCGGCTGGCCGCGCAGCGTTTCGTCGAACGGCGGCATCGAAGTGGATAAGAAGAGCAAGGCGAACATTTCCGACACGCAGACCGCGACCTTCGATTACGGCGACATGCAGATCGTGTGGCAGCATCGCACCTGGGGCGATCCGCCGGACCCGAAATACGCCTGGGGCGCGACGTTCTATGGCGATAAAGGTACACTCAAGGCCAGCGTCTACAGCTACGATTTCATTCCCGCGGGCGGCAAAGGGCGAGACCATCCATAAGGACGTCACCTACGAGCTGGAACAATATCCGGAGGACAAGACCGAGAAGGAGTTGGAGAAGCACATCGCCCCGGCGATCCGTCATCACATGCAGGATTTTCTGGCCGCGATAGACCGCCGCGGCAAGCCCGTCGCCGATATCGAGCAAGGCTATATCTCGACCTCCAGCTGCATTCTGGCGAATCTGTCGATGAAGCTCGGCGGACGGGAACTGCGCTGGGATGCGGCGAAGCAGCAAATAATCGGAGACGACGAGGCGAACCGGCTACTCCACCGGCCCTACCGAAGCCCCTGGGTGCACCCGGAGGCCGCGAGCGTCTGAAGCGTCCGGCGCGATGGCGTTCAGATCGCGGTGACGCGGCAAAATAGCGATCGACAACGCGCCCAGCACCGAGATGGCCAGCACGGCCCCCAAGGCGATGCCGTAGTTGCCGTAGCGATCGCGCAGAATCGAGACGAAATAGGGGAACCAGGTCTGGCCGATGGTGTTGACCGGCAGGATCACGGCCATGGCGCGCGCCAGCGAATTCACGCCGAACTGCTCCGCCGCCATCAGCGGAATCAGCATGTAATCGGCGCCCATGCCGAAGCCGAACAGCAGCGCGAAGGCGTACAGCATGATTTCCTGCGACGGCCGCACGGCGAGCAAAATCGGAATGGTCGCGGCGACCAGAACGTAGGTCGCGGTCATGACCCATTTCTTCGAAAATTTGTCGGCCAGCGAGCCGATCAGCAATCGGCCGCCGATGCTGGACCACAGGATCAAGATGGACGCGGTCTGCCACGCGCTATCGACGATCGTCCCTTTCTGGAAGCCATGGTCGAGGAACACGAACTTCATGTGGAAGTTGATCGCGCCGATGGAGCCGATGGAACAGAAGCTGCCGATCAGAAGCAGCCAGAACGGCCAGCTCGCGAAAAATTGGCGCGAAGGTCAGGGATTCGATCTTCAGCTCGCGCGGCGGCTCGGCCAGCCCATCGGGATTCTGGCCGATGTCGGAGGGGCGGTCTTTCAAGAAGCCCAGGACGATGGGCCACGACAACAACACCAGACCGGCGAGCACGAACAACGCCACGTGATAGCTGAACTTCTCTGTCAGCGGCTTGACCAGGAAAGAGCCGAGCGAGCCCAGCAGTCCGACGCCGACATAGACGATGCCCATGGCCTTGCCGCGGTTCAGCCGGAACCAGTTCGAAACGATTAACTGGTGCGGAATGGGGCCGGACAAAATGTAGCCAATGGTGTAGACGACCCAGAACGCGTAGTAAACCGATAGTGCGCTGCCCATCGTGCCGAATCCGGCGAGCGCGATGGCGGACAGGACAGTGCCGCCGAGGATCAGCTTGCGGGGGCTGAAGCGATGAATCAGGAGCGGGCCAATCCAGATCGTCAGCAGCGCGGCGAGCGGGAAACCGAGAGTGATGTCGGCGCGCGACCAGCCATACTGGCGCTGGAAGTAGTCGTAAAAAAATCCGATGTTGTAATACGGGACGCCGACCGACAGTCCAAATGTCACGAACGCCGCGGCCGTGATCCACCAGCCGTAGAACTTGCGCGGAGCCATTGGTAACAGTTTACCCGCGGACGCGGAGCGAAATTACGGAGGAGGTCTTTCCGAATACTCGCGAGCCGCTGTTGGAGAATGCCAATAGCGAGTGCCCGGCCTCTTACCGTCCAGCGGCGGCCCCGGCCTCGCGATCGCGAATCGCGCCAAGATAGTCCTCGAGCGCCCGCAACGCCCGGCGGCAGACCTCCGCATGACGAGCGCGCTTATCGTGGCGCAATCTTTGCCGTGCGGCGTCGTCGAGCGGTTCCAACAGATCGAACGTGATGTTCGCGGGCTGGTAATCGGTAGGATCGGCCGCGGAGACATAGTGGCACAGCGACCCAAGCGCGGTCGCCCGCGGAAATGGTCTGATCTCCCCGCCTCTGGCAAGCGCCCCCGCATGGAGGCCTGCGATCAGACCGGTCGCGATCGACTCCACGTAGCCCTCCACGCCCGAGATCTGCCCCGCGAAGAAGACGCTCGATCGCGCGCGCAGCTGCAGAGTAGGCGTGAGTAGCGCCGGAGCGTTGATGTACGTGTTGCGGTGCATCTGTCCAAAGCGCAGGAACTCGGCGTTCTCAAGGCCCGGGATCATGCGGAAGACGCGCTGCTGCTCGCCGAATCGGATGTGGTTCTGAAATCCCACCAGATTGTAGCTGCCTGCGCGCGCGTCTTCCTGACGAAGCTGAACCACGGCGTAGGGCCGCCGTCGGGTGCGCGGATCGGTCAACCCCATCGGCTTCATCGGACCGAAGCGCAGCGTGTCGCGTCCCCGCCGCGCGATCTCCTCTACCGGCAGGCAGGCCTCGAAAAAGGGCGTGTGATCCGCGGAGATGTGCGCGGGAACATGCTGCGCCTCGAGCAGCGCGTCAACGAAACGCTCGTACTGTTCCTTGTCGAGAGGGCAATTCAGATAATCGTCACTGCCGTCGAGCGATTTGCCATAGCGCGAGGCCCGGAACACGACGGACATGTCGATCGATTCGGCGTCGACGATGGGGCTGATGCTGTCGTAGAAGAACAGCCGCTCCACCCCGGTCACGCGCGCTATGTGGGACGCCAGCGCGCCGCTGGTGAGCGGGCCGCTAGCCACGATGACGATCCCCTCGGCCGGTATTTCCTCGACCTCCTCGCGCCGCAGCTCGATAAAAGGATGCTCCTCGACAAACCGCGAAATCTCTTCGGCAAAAACAACGCGGTCCACGGTCAGGGCATGGCCGCCCGGAACGCGGGCCTTGGCAGCCGTCTGCAGCAGCATGCTTCCCATCGCGCGCAATTCCTGCTTCAGCAGCCAGGGCGCGCTGTTTTCCTGTTCGCTCTTGAGCGAATTGCTGCACACCAGTTCCGCCAGGCGGTCCGTCTGGTGCGCCTCGGTCGAGCGCAGCGGACGCATCTCATAAAGAATCGCGGGAATCCCGGCGCGCGCGAGCTGCAGCGCGGCCTCGCACCCGGCTAATCCGCCGCCAATGACGTGAACTTTCCGCACTCCAACCTCAGGATACAGTGCGCCTGGCCTCAGGATACGGTGCACCTGGAAAAATGCGCGGCGCAGACCACGGCTGCGCCGCCGCAGGCGGCCGCGGCAATGAAGAGCAGACGCGTCCACGCCGTGGTAGACAACGACACCGCCAAGTAACGGTCCGCGATGAACAGCGCCGCGATGACGATCAAAAACGCGGTTCGAAACACAGTTTGGACCGTGCGCGGCGCGAAATGGCGCATCAGCTCGGCCGCCAACGCGACCGCGGCGGCCGACCCGCTGAAGCCAAGGCACAGCGCGGCAACTAAAAAGCCGGTGCGCGGCAATAACAACCGTCGGTGGGCATACGCCAGGTTAATCGTAAAAAGCCCGAGCCCGAAAATGCCAATTCCGAATGCCCAGCACAACAGCCACACCCGCGGCATTGTTTGAAAGGGCGTCGGAGGTTGCGGCGGACTTGAGCCCTCGGGAGAGGTCAGGGCCGAAATGGCCGCGGGCGCCGCAAATATGATAGGCAGACAGGCGTAAGCGACGATCAGACGATGATCGAGGAAGCCCGCTCCTTTGTAATAGGGGACCGCGACTCCAAACGCGCCCACGACGGCGCCCAGCAAGACCAGCGAACGTGGCGGCATGTATGGCACGAGAACTTTCGCAATTACTTTCGCACAATGGCTCTCGCGCGAGCGAGCGCCTCACAAAGACAGGCGGTCGCCTTATAATGTCCATAGGCGTATTTTCTTCGTCTTGCGGCGCTAATCCTTTCGGTTTTCGTCGCCGATAGCAGGACTGTATGGCTGATAGGCGCATCGAAGCTCGGCTGCTGTGTGCGGACATGGTGGATGTCTGCTGGAGAGACAAGGGCGGAAAGACCAGAAAAACTGTGGCCAATCTCGAAGACATTTCCCTTACCGGCGCGTGCCTGCAGGTGGATGGTCCCATACCGCTCGAAACTCCGCTTCGCATGAGGCATGCCAAGGGCGATCTGCTGGGGATTGTAAAATACTGCGTTTTCAGGGACATCGGGTATTTTCTCGGGATTGAATTCGACCCCGGCTCGCGCTGGACCTTAAAGCAGTTCAAGCCGCAACACCTGCTCGATCCGCGTCGGCTAGTAATGCGAACCTTAAATAGAATGGGTCGGCCCGCCCCGCCGGAATCGACCATGGTGAACTGATCGGTACTCCGTCTCCCGGCCCTACTTCCGAATCGGGAACCACCAGCGTTCTCAGCGATAATGATTCAAGTGTCCTTTTGACGCTTGATGAACAGGCCCGCGCAGCCGGACAAGAATCCGTTCCAGGGCGTAATTCTTTCCGCCGTCACGCCGCGCCGCCGGCACGAGACCTCTATCGATCTTGCGGCCAGCCTTGAGCTGCTCGATTTTCTCTCCCGCGCCGGCGCGAACGGCATCGAGCTGCTCGGCGCGGCCGGCGAGTTCGTGCATTTCGCCCTCGACGACCGCCGCCACATGATGGATTTCGCCGTCAAGCGTTCGCGCGCGCCGCTGCTCGTGAACGTGTCGCATTCGACACTGGACGGTTCCGTGGAGCTCGCGCGCGAAGCGGCCGCTTCCGGCGTGGCCGGCGTCTTCCTCATGCCGCCCTACTACTACCGGTATTCGCAGGATGCGGTTTTCGAGTTTTATAGGGATTTCGCCGCATCCACCGATCGCGACCTGCCGGTGTGCATCGAAAACGCCCCGGAGTTTACAACCCCTCTCGAGATCGCGACGGCGCTCGCGCTGCTCGATACCGGGCTGTTCGCGGCAATAAAGGACGACAGTGGTTCCTGGGACTACTTCACGCAATTGCGCGATCATAAGACCATTCGGCCGCACGCCATTCTGACCGGCGACGCTCTGTTCGAGCGAGCCCGGCCCGCTGGGGCGCACGGCGTTGTTTCCATCCTGGGCTGCGCGGTTCCCGAACTCATCCTGGCCATGGACGGAGCGGCCGCCGCGAACGAGGCGGCGCGTTTTGACGCCCTTAGCCGGCGTCTGCGCGAATTCATGGAGCGGCTGCCGTTCCCCATGCCGCTCGGAATCAAACAGGCCTTGCAGCAGCGCAAGATCGATGTTGGCGCGCCGGCCATCGCGCCCGCGACGGGTGAAAAGCCGCAGCTCGACGATTTTGCGGCGTGGTTCGCCCCATGGCTCGCGCAGGTCCGGGCGGAGTGCGATTCGCTATCGAAGGAAAGGAGATCGGGTGGACGCTGAAGAATTCCGGAAATATGGACACGAAGTGGTTGATTGGATCGCCGCATATCTCGCGAACGTGCGCGAGTTTCCGGTCCTGCCGGACGTCAAGCCAGGCCAGTTGACGGCCGCGCTTCCCCGCTCGGGCCCCGAGCAAGGCGAAGGCATGGATCGCATTCTCGACGATTTCCAGTCGCTCATCGTGCCCGCTCTCACGCATTGGAACCACCCGCGCTTCATGGCCTATTTTGCGGTCTCGGCTTCCGGTCCGGGCATTCTCGGTGAAATGCTCACGGCGGCGCTCAACGTGAACGGGATGCTGTGGAAGAGCTGCCCCGCGGTGGTCGAGCTGGAACAGGTGACGCTGGGCTGGCTGCGCGATTGGATTGGATTGCCGGATCGTTTTTCGGGCGTCATTTACGACACCGCATCTGTATCGAGCATGCATGCCATCGCCGCCGCGCGCGAGATGGCCGACCCGGAAGCCCGCTTGTGCGGAACGGCGCCGGGGCTCGTGATGTATACCTCGGAACATTCCCATTCCTCGATTGAAAAGGGCGCCATGGCCGTCGGAATCGGACAAGAAAACGTCCGCAAAATTCCGTCGGATGCGGAGTTCCGCATGGACGCCGATGCTTTGCGCGCGTCCGTTAAGTCCGACCTCGCCGCCGGCAAACGCCCCTTCTGCGTCGTGGCGACTTCGGGCACGACATCGACCACCAGCGTCGATCCCATCGCGCGCATCGCCGATATTGCGGAGGAATACGGCCTGTGGCTGCACGTCGATGCCGCCTACGCCGGACCGGCCGCCATGATCCCCGAGTTCCGCTGGCTGCTCGAGGGCGCCTCGCGCGCGCATTCCCTCGTCATGAACCCACATAAGTGGCTTTTTACGCCCATCGATCTGAGCGCGTTTTATACCAGCCGCCCCGACATCCTGCGCCGCGCGTTCTCGCTCGTGCCCGAGTATCTGATAACGGCCGAGGATCCGCAAGCGGTCAATCTGATGGATAGCGGAGTTCCGCTCGGCCGCCGCTTCCGCGCGCTGAAGCTGTGGTTCGTACTGCGCTATTACGGACGCGAAGGGATCGTGAAGATCCTGCGGGAACACATCCGCTACGCTCAAGATCTCGCGGAGATCATCGCCGAAGATGCGAATTTCGAGATCGTGGCGCCCCATCCTTTGTCGGTAGTGTGCTTCCGCTACCGCGCCTCGGACGACGACAACCGCCGCCTGCTTGAGGCCGTAAATGCCACCGGGCGGGCGTTCCTTTCGCACACCTCGCTAAACGGACGGTACGTGATCCGAATTGCGATCGGAAATATCGGCACCGCCTGGGACGATGTCGCGGAAGTCTGGAGGCTCGTAAAGGAACGAGCCGGCGCTCAGGCGGCGGGAGGAAGCGGGTGACCTGGCCCGATAGAGTTTCGTCGCGACGCGCCGAAAGGCCGCGAACGGCGTAGTAGCTTAGCTATTGTGAGATTGGCGGATCGTCCCCTCACCCAAATCGCGATTTCGAACTGGCGTTCCGCACCTTTGTTCACGACCTGCTCGCCTTAGCGAGGGAGGCATCCGCGGGCGGAATATTGAGCGTTGCTCCGCAACGCTTCGCCTCGCCGCCAGCCCCGCCCGTTCGCGGCCGCTGCCTTCCAATGCCGTCGAAGTCAACGTCGCAATCATACGAACCTTCATAACCAGCTCGAAGACATGACCAGCTCGAATAGCGCCACGAAATTGAAACTGTATTCGAAACGATTCAGCGTCTGTTTGAAGCGCCTGCCCATGAACTGCCGCCGCGTTGCAGCCGACCCGCCCGGGAGCAAATAGCCGGCGCTAACGCGGCAACATCGCCGTCTCAACCCAAAACGTCTCGACGTCGTTAATGATGCTGAAGAACTGCAAGACATCCACTGGCTTACTGATAAAGCAGTTCGCTTGCAGCTCATAGGCCCGGTCGATGTCGGCCTGCGCCCGCGACGTCGTCAGAACCACCACCGGAATGGTGCGCAGCTCCGCATCGCTCTTGATCTCCCGTAGAACCTCCCTGCCATCCATGCGAGGCAGATTCCAGTCCAGCAGAATGAGATCGGGAAGCTCGCCTTCTCCGCGATTTGCATTACGCAGAAATTCCATCGCCTTCACGCCGTCGCCGGCCACGCTGAGCCGGTAGGGGTGACCGCTTTCATCAAGCGCTTCGCGCGTCAGTCGCACATCGCCCCTGTTGTCCTCCACAAGGAGGATGTGTAACGTTTTTTCAGGCTCTGCGCTCACCAATTCGCTAACCTCTGATACCGCTTTGTCTTAAGTTTGATCCCCAGGCGACGAAACCGTTACACATATCGGAATCTTAATCTCTCCGGCTCTCATCCAGCGCCTCGCGCACGCTCACGGCCAGCGCCTCCGCCAGCAGCGGTTTCTGCAATATCCGAGCTCCCGGGTCGATACCGCCATGGCTGCGCAGCGCATACTCCGAGTAGTTCGACATCAGCAGCAGCTTCACCCCAGGCCGAGTCTCGGCCAGACGCCTTCCTAACTCATGCCCCGTCATATGCGGCATAATCACGCCGCTGAGCACTAGTTTGACCTCGTTCTGCGATTGCGCGCAGATCTTCAGCGCCTCGCCGCCTAACGCCGACTCGATCACGCGATAACCGAGCTCCAGCAAAATATCACGTGCGCCGGCGCGCGATTCCATATCGTCGTCGACTACCAGAATCGTTTCCGAGCCGCGCGGCAGCCGCGAAGCGGTTATCCCGCGCGTCAAGGCCTGGGACGCCTTCGGGAGACACACGCTGAAGGTGGCGCCCTTCTTGGGCTCGCTCTCGAACCAGATATGGCCGCGATTTTGTTTGACCGTTCCGTACGCTGCCGCGAGCCCCAGACCCGCCGCCGCACGCTCCTTGGTCGTAAAGAACGGCTCAAAAATATGCGCCTGCGTCTCATAGCTCATGCCCGCGCCGGTGTCGGCCACATCAATGCGCACGTACCCCCCCGCGGGCAGGTCCACGAACTTGCTCGCAAAGTCCTCGTCCACTTCGAAATTGCACGTACAGATCGTGACGGTCCCGCCTTCCGGCATGGCGTCGCGCGCGTTCAGGGCCAGCGCCATCAGGATCTGCTCCAGGTGCGCCGGCTCGACTTCGACCTTGGCAACATCGGCATCCATATTAAGATCCAGCTTCACTTTCGAGCCCAATGAAGACGTCAGCATCTCGGAGAGTTTGGCGACGGCCTGGTTTACATCGACCACCTTAAAAACAGGCGCTTGGACCCGGCTGAACGCGATCAGATCGCGCGTGAGATTCCCCCCCTTCTCCGCGACTTTCTGAATGGTCTTGATGTCCCGCAGGCGCTGGTCGTCGGCCTTTGCGTCGAGGCCTCGCGCCAACGATTCCGTGCAGCCCGAGATCAAGGTCAGGAAATTCGTGAACTGGTGCGCCAAGCCGCCGGCCAGCCTTTGCATGTCCCCCAGGTGGCGCGCCTGCCGGTACTGATTTTCGAGCTGGCGCCTCGCCGTGATGTCGCGAAAAACGAGAATGGCCGCGCGCTTGTCGCCATCCTCCCCGCCCAGCGGAGAAACCGCCCCGTAAAGAATAGCCTTCCGTCCCGTCTTGGGGAATAGGACGGGCGCGTCAACCAGCTCGCTGGCGGCGTTTCCATGCACCGCCTTCCATACCGGACATTCCGGCGAGGAACGGCGGCGGTCCGCGAATAAGAGCGCCTCGGCCCAGTCGGCGCCGAGGGTCTCGTTCAGCCGCGCGCCCGTAATTTCCTCCGCCATCGGATTCATCAGGCAGATCGCGCCCGCGTGATCGATCACCACGATCCCCGCCCCGATGTTGCCGATCAGCGCCATCAGCCATTGCTCGCCGGTCCGGAGGCGCCGCTCGCGGCCGTGTTTGTGCAGCGCCAGCTCGATGGCGGTCTGCAGCTCCCGTTTCCCGAAAGGCTTCAATACGTAGCCATACGGCTCGGTGCCCTTGGCGCGCTGCAACGTGCGGTCGTCGGCGAAAGCGGTAACGTAAACGACGGGAATATTAAATCGGAATTGCAGGATTCGTGCCGCCTCGATTCCATCCATGCGGCCCTTCAACTGAATGTCCATCAGGACCAGATCGGGACGATTTTCGGTCGCCGTCCGGACCGCCTCTTCGCCGCTCGACATCACCTTTGGCACCGCGTATCCGAGCGTCTCGAGATGGCCCTGAATATCGGCGGCCACCAGGCTCTCATCTTCTACCACAAGAACTTGGGTTGGCATGACAGCTCCGTTCCTTTATGCCGCGGGTCCTCCGCCGGGGAACCTGATCGTTACTTCGGCGCCTTTGCTCCCCCCTAAAGCGACGGTTCCTCCGAGTTGGTCCGCGAGCAGATGGACCATTTGCAAACCTAACGACTGCGTCTTTCGAATATCGAAGTTTTTCTGAAATCCTATCCCATTATCGCCGACCATAAGCCTATAACAGTTCAGCTCTTCAGGCTCCAACGAAATACAGATGCGGCCCTTTCCCTTGTCCTTGAATGCATGCTTCAGGGAATTTGATATCAGCTCGTTCACGATCAGGCCGCAGGGGATCGCCTTATCGATATCCAGCCACACCGCGCCGATGTCGATATCCATGCCGACTGCGCCATCTTCCACGCCGTAGAAATCGAGCAGCATCGCCGCCAGCTTGCGCAGATAGGGGCCGATCTCGATGCGCGCGAATCCCTTCGTCTGATACAGCATCTCGTGAATCGCCGCGATGGCCCGCACGCGATTCCGCGTTTCATTCAGCGCCAGCATCAGTTCGCCGTCTCGAATGTATTTCGCCTGCAAGCTCAGAATGCTCGAAATAACCTGCAAATTATTTTTGACGCGGTGGTGGATTTCCTGGACCAGCACTTCCTTGTCGCGCAGCGAGGCCCGCACCTGGTCCTCGATTTTCTTACGCTCCGTCACGTCGCGCATGTTCAACTGCACCACTTTGCGCGTGCCCTCGAGGTACGCATTACCGATCAGCTCCGCCTCCACGCTCTCGTGATCGCTGCTCTCGAGATGCATCCCGTCCAGCCGCACCGGGCCTTTATCAAGCACTTGCCGGAAGATAAACTCGGCGCCCTCTCGGTCGCTGAAAATTCCCGTTGTCCAAAGCTGCCTCCCGAGCAGCTCGTTGCGCGCGAATTTCAGCCATTCGAGCGTGTAGGGGTTTACGTCCGTGATGCGGCCGGTTTCCGCATCCACGACCACGATGGCGTCGCGGGCGGACTCGAACAGACGGCGGTAGCGCAACTCGTTCGATTTCTTCTGTTCGGTAATGTCCCGCACCGCCAGCAGCAGCATGGCTGAATCGCCATTCTCTTCAATACGCCGCGAATTAAAGAGCAGCGTGCGGTTGCCCAGGCGGTTGAAACCATGCTCGACCTCAAAATCCAGCAGTCGCGCGCTCTTGTCGCGCGCCTCCTCCAAAAACGCGCGCAATCCCGGAATGCGCCATTGGCCGTGATCGACGTCTTCAATGGAGCGCCCCTCCACTTCCGCTTTCGTCAATCCAAAGGACTCGTAGAAAGAGCGGTTCGCGCTTTGCACCCGCAGCTCCGGATCGAGCACCAGCAAGCAGTCCCGCACCGTATCGACAATGGCCTCCGCAAACTCCCGCGCCGCCTGCTCGCGCTCGGTTCCGCGCTTCAACGCGTCGATATCCATTACCGTCAATACCAGCCCTTCGATTTTGTTCTCGGAGGTCTTGTAGGGCCGCGCCGTCAGCGAGTGCCAGCGGCCCTGCCGGTCCCGTACCTGCGATTCGTGCACGGTCAAGGTATCGAGGGCGTTGTTGAGCATCCGCTCCAGGTCCTCCACCTCGATATTCGGCTTAATGTCCAGGATGGGACGGCCCACGTCCGCCGGAATCAGGTTCAAAATCTCGCCCGCCATGGGCGTAAACCGCCGGACGCGCAAATCGCCGTCGAGCATTACCACTGGAATGCAGACGCTGCTCAGAAGGTTATTCACATCGTTGTTGAGCTGCGATAATTCGGCGTTGCGGTTCTGCAGCTCGTCGTTCAGAGTGTGCAGCTCTTCGTTGGTCGATTGCAGTTCCTCTTTGGCGGTCTCCAGCTCCTCGTTCGTGCTCTGCAATTCCTCATTGCTCGACTGGATCTCCTCATTCGCGGATTTCAGCTCCTCGTTGGTCGCCTCCTGCTCTTCGATAATCGATTGCAGGTACAGCTTCGTCGAAGCAAGTTCCTCGCGCAAACGCTCCAAGTCGGCCTCTATGTTGTTTCGCTTTTTCCCCACAATGGGGGGAGCCGCCTTTTTCGCGGGCGGTTTAGGGGCCGTTGCCTCCTCAAATAAAACCAGGTAGCAGGGGTCCACGGGCGATCCTGGCACCGGCAGAACCTGCAGGTTCACAGTGCGATAGTCCTCGGCCGACTTTACGCGCAAGCCCTCCCGTCGCAGCGCGACATTCCTCTTCACGGCATCGTGCAGGGCCGTGCGCAAATCGACCAACAATCCCTCGCGCGCCATCTTGAGCACATTGAGGCTTGCTTCGCCGGGCGCGGGCTCCAGATACCGCCCAGTCTGCCCGCGAAACTGCAGGATCGTGCCTTCCGCGTTCACCAGCACGCCCGGGGGCGCGAAGCGGTTCAAGACGAGGCGATCGGCTTCGCGTTGTATTTCGGCCCCTGTGGCGCCCGCCTCGGACCGCCGATGGGTCGCCGGCATCGCCGCGCGGCTCTCCTCCGACGGAAGTTCGAGGCCGATGCGCGTCGTCCCCGGCCGCCGCGCAAAGACGCGCTGCTTCTTGTCGATAGGCGCGAACAGGCTGCCGTAGCTGCCAATGCTTTCCGAATTTCCCAGCACCAGAAACCCCGATGGCTTGAGGGCATAGTGAAACATCGAGAGGATCCGTCTATGCAGCAGCGGCCCGAGGTAAATCAGCACATTGCGGCAACTGACCAAATCGATCTTGGAAAAGGGAGGGTCGCGCGTGATATTCTGCCGCGCGAAGACGCACATATCGCGGATGGCCGCGCTGATCTGATATCCGCTCTCCACGGAGGTGAAAAAACGCCGGATACGCTG
This sequence comes from Bryobacterales bacterium, assembly GCA_963838885.1. Lineage (GTDB taxonomy): Bacteria > Acidobacteriota > Terriglobia > Bryobacterales > Bryobacteraceae > JAICMB01. The sequence continues at coordinate 37,722 of CAWITB010000039.1, forward strand.
TTCGGATACGTCCTGCGCTACGTTGGCCTTGGCATAAACTCCGGCGCGGGCGCGCTCGATCACCGTTTCGCTCACGTCCGTGCCGAAGATCTGTATAGGAGTGGTAAGCGCCGCGTCCTTCAGAAATTCCATCAGGCAAATCGCGAGGGAATAAACCTCTTCGCCGGTGGAGCAGCCGGGGACCCAGATGCGGATCGGCTGGTCCGGGAAGCGCGTTTTCAAGACAGTGGGGAAAACGTGCGTCTTCAGCGCCTCGAAAACATCGGGGTCGCGGAAAAATCCCGTGACGTTGATCAGCAAATCGCGATAGAGCGCGTCCACTTCCGCCGGTTTGTCCGCGAGATACCGCAAATAGGTCCGGTAGCCGTGGATCTGGCGCATGGCCATGCGCCGCGCCACGCGGCGTCGTATGGTCCCGTGCTTATACAAGGAAAAATCCACGCCCGTGCGCTCGCGCAGCACTCCGAAGATCGGATGCAAATCCCGCTGCGGACTCGCCGCTTCATCCTCATCTTCCGCCGCAGGCGTCGCGGAAGCGACGTATGGATGGCGCGCGATCCCGGCGATCTCTCGCGCAATCTCCTGCGGGGCCAGCACGAAATCCACGCACCCGGACGCGATAGCACTGAGCGGCATGGCATCGTGCTCCGCCGTGCGCGGGTCCTGCGCGAAGGTGATCCCGCCCGCCTCTTTCACCGCGCCGAGCCCAAACGATCCGTCGCTGGCGGCGCCGGAAAGCACCACCGCCATACTTCCTGCGCCGCGGTCTGAAGCCACGGACCGAAACAGCGCATCCACGGGCATGCGCCGCTTCGCCGCATCCGCCGCGCGGCGCGAACGTAACATTTCCCGGTCCACCAGCAGCTCACGGCCGGGCGCGCCGATGTATACGGTGTTCGGCTTCAACGGCAGATCGCCCGCCAAGGCCTCCACAATTTCCATGGAAGTTGCCTTGCGGAATCTTTCCAGGTGACTGGCCGCGGGTCGTCCCTGTTGAACGTAGACGATCGCGACGCCGGGGTTCCGCGGAAAGGCGCGCAAAAGGCCCGCCATGGCGTTATCTCCCCCGGAAGATGCGCCCACGGCGACTACGGGAACCACCTCCCGCGTTTCCCCGCCTTCCGGCGGCGCCACCGCCGCGCCGCCCGCCTTTTCCTTTCCCATCGCGTTCCCGGCCTGTCTTGCGCTTTTTGGGTTAGAGGACCGGCGTCCGGCCTTATTCGCGTTTCCTTTCGGTTTCTTGACGCTCATTTCGCTCGCATTCAAAGCCGCATAATTTACCGGCTCAGCGTAGCCCGCCTAGCGCCGCCTTTAGCGGCCTCTAATGGATTGTGGGAGGCCAATGCAGGACAAACCGCTCAGGCTCCGCGGCCCAGGCCCTCCATGAGGTGGCCGCTATGCCTTTTCGCCGCAACGCCCGGACCACTTCTTCCACCATGCGCTTCCCGCGCCCTGGATCGGCGCTTCTCTGGGGAGCGACGAAAATCGGGCTGGCCGCCTGGGCCGCATATCCGGATCGCCGCCTGACCCTCGATATGGCCTCGCATCCGGCTTTCGCCTCGCGATTGATGGCGGCCGCTTGTTTCTGCAAGGCGATGCAACGTTGCCGCTCCTGACGCGATTTTTGAATCAGCGATTCACAGCGGTTGAACAGGTTTTCCTGTAGAAGCTCCACGGCGACACCTCCGGCGGGGAAGAAAATCCCCGCTTCCGAATAACCGGCGTTAGTTTAAACGGCTATATCACCAGGATAACGCAATTACGCGCCCAAAAATGAGAAAAAGCGATCTAAATGCTCGCGCCCAGAATCCGGCGCAGCTCGCGGGCGTGCTCATCGCTTTCGCGCGCGCGACGAAGATAGGCCGTCGCCAGCCGCTCGTGTCCGTGCTCCTGCGCATCGCCGCCCAGCCGATACCCCAGGGCGGCGTTTTCTTCAAGCGCGCGCACTGCCGCCCATAAAGCGTTTTCTGTGGCATCCGCCGAGGCCGTCACCATGTTCTGACTGGAATAAACGTGTCCCACGCGGCAGCGGAAGCGCAGCACCTCGCCATCCTGAATCTCCCAGATCGCTCCGTTGCAATCCGGGCAGGTAAGGCCGGATGCCGGACCGAGCAGCTTTTCTTCCTGCGGTGTCAGGATATCGAGCTCCGCGATCTCGGACTCATGCCGCCCATTGCCGCTCTTCGCGGCGGCCGTCCGCGCCGCGGCGGTGGTCGCCGACAGCTCGGCGATTTTCGCGGCGATCCGCCGCGCCGGAAGCCGGAAGTCCGCCTCCACCGCGCGCAGCGCGCTGTTCGGCATGCTCCCGAACGCGGCGTCATCCGGATCCTGAACAATGGCTACCCCGCCGCGCCGCTTGATGGCGGTCAGACCGGAGCTTCCATCGTCCAGCATACCCGAAAGGACTACCCCAATCACGCGCGATCCGTAGGCCCGCGAGGCCGAGCGGAACAAAGGATCGATGGCCGGACGCGTGCGGTTTTCCCGCGGCCCTTTGGTCAGGCGGATCCTGCCTTTATCCACCAGCATGTGAAAGTCGGGCGGCGCAACGTAGATTTGCCCGTGCTCGATGGGCGCGTCGTTCTCCGGATGCGACGCCGGCAGCGGCCCGGCGCTGGAGAAAATGCCCGGCAGGAAGCTGGTTCCGCGCGGCATGGTGTGCAAGACCACAAAAACCGCGGCAGCCAAGTTGGGCGGCAGACCGCTCACAAGTATAGTGAGCGCCTCAACCCCTCCGGCGGACGCGCCGACGGTAACAATGTCGCGCGCAGGCATTTGCAACCCGGACGCCAGTGTAGCAGGGAAGTTTCGAAATAGATACGCCGCCGCGCTTTGACATGCTTTACAGATCCCGAATCTCGGGCCGCGACATTATCGCTCTTTTCAGCGCTTCACTGGCAACGGCGTCATTCGGATCCTTTGCCCCGTGACTACGCTGAAATGAGCTGCCGATTCCGCATTTGGTTCAAGCGCGGGCCGCTGAGGAAGGGGCCGAAAAACGACTATCCCCACGAAGGGGCAGGCCTCGACCGAACGCAAACTTATGCCCGTTCGAGAGGGAAAACCTTCTCCAACTGTAGCCGAGCGAGGCAGGCAAGGATGTCCTCCCTCTTAAGATGTGAATCGTTGTCAAGTGTTTGTTCTGGCCCCGGCCGGCCAGAAGATCGACCACCAACTAACCGAAATGCGCGTCCCTTTTACGACCGGCTTGCCCGCCAGAAGCTTGGGATCGGCCGCGATCCGGTCTCGCCAGCTCATGGCAACACGATAGCAGCATTGTTTGCCGCGGACCTCAATCGCCGCGGCGAAGTCTAATCCCCGAAAGACCCGACTTCCTCGCCAACCTCGTCCTTAACGGGCTTCGCCGGCGCAGCCGCCGCCATCCCGCCGATCTGCACCAGATCCGGCGCGGACTGCTCTTTCAGCACATGCTCGCGGTACAGCTTCGCCATGCGCTCGTTCTCCTGCTGCTGCCGCAATTTCTCGTCGCGCGCCCGCTTCTTTTCCTCGCGCGCCGTCTTGGCGATGCCCAGCTCGTCCAAATCGTGCTGCAACCCGTGCTTCACGTCGGCTTCGTTCAATAACAGCGAATGTTTCGTCTCCGGCAGATTCACTTTCTTGCCGCCCGCGAAAATCTCGTGGCGGCCGCGCTCCTCGTACCACTTGGTCAGCGTCGCCGTCATGTGCATCTTCTCGATAATGTTGCGCCAGCCCACGCCGGTATTGTAGGCGCAGAACGAAATCTCGCCTTCCTGCGTCGCGTACGGAATAATGCACTGCTCCGTGCGCCGGAAGTCGTAGTTGAAAAGATCCTGGAACCACATGCCCGCGATGAACAGGAAATTCCAGCGGTCTTTGCGCCGTTTTTCAATGTCCGCCATGGTGCGGTCGCCGGTGACTTTGCCGTAATCCTTCTTCGACATGCCGAAGCATTTGTCGAACTTGGCGATCAGGTCCGTCATTTTGAAGTGCGTGGGAGACTTGAACGGGTCGTAATTGCGCAGCAGCGCAAGCGAAACGCCGGCTACGGAAAGGAACTTCCCACGCGCCGCGTCGTTTATGCGGGCAATGTCCTTGGCCAGCCGGTCCGCGTTCAAAAACGCCGTCACCGGGGCCGCTTCCTTGGTTTCCTTGTCGACCATAATGGCCATGCCGATGCCGCAATTCGGATGGCACCCGCAGCTCAACTGTCCCCAATTCGCTTCCGGCCCGTGGACCAGATCGGCGAAGTCCGAAAACGTGCTCATGAACGAAATCGGGAACCAGTCCCGCACCGGCTCTCCGAGTCCCGTCTGCGCTTTGACATCGTGCGCCAAGTGAGATAACGTGTAGCGCTGCGCCTTGCGCCGCTCCTCCGTGATGGCCTCGTCGCGGCCCGTGAAGGAAACCGGTTGGAACGACAAAAATGGAATTTTCTTCGGATTATCGAGCGCAAACCGCACCACCGCGCCCACCTGCTCATTGTTGATCCCGTTCACGATCGTGATCACCGGAACGATATCGACGCCATTCGACCACAAATTCTCGATCGCCCGCATCTTCACGTCGAACAGGTTGCCCACCGCGCGATGCGAATTGGCCGCGTTCCCGATGCCATCGAACTGCAGATAGGCGTAGCGCAGCCCGGCCTCCGCCGCCTTCTTGCAAAATTCCGGGCTTTTGGCGAATTCGATGCCGTTCGTCGCCGCCTGCACGCTGTTATACCCGACCTTGCGCGCATAAGCGACGGCATCGAGGAAGTACGGCGAGAGCGTCGGCTCGCCGCCCGAAAACTGCACCGACATCTGCCGCCGCGGCTTGATCGAAATGGCATTATCGAGCAGCGTTTTGATGTCTTCCCATGTCAGCTCATGCACGAACCCAACTTGATTGGCGTCCATGAAGCACGGATCGCACATCATATTGCAGCGATTCGTAAGATCGATGGTCAGCACCGATCCGCGCCCATGCGTGATCGTGCTGGACCCGTGATTGTGAAGCTTTTCGTCGTTATGCGCGCGGATATCGCGCCCCGGGAAAACCTCCTCGAGGTGCTTAAAGAAGGCCGGGTCTATCGCCATCACATCTTCGAAGTGGCCATGGATCGGACAATCCTTCTCCATCACGATCTTGCCGTCGCGCTCCACGATATGCGCTTTGATCTCGCCGGCCTTCTGATTTTTCAGAATCTCGACCGGCAGTTCGCCGTCCAGGATCTTCTGACGGATCTCCGGCACGCACTTGGGGCACAGCGAGTCGGTCTCGCGCGGCCAGCCCAGCTTCGGTTTCATCTTCTCGTAGCTCTTCAGCAGCGGCTTGTCCGACCATTTCGGGGTGAAAGACGGATTCTGCTTGATCTGATTGAACTTGTCAAAAACGACCCAGGCGGCGCCCGCGGCAACCGTCACAGCTTTTTCTGCGTATTTTATAGGCTTCTGCATAACGACATTCGCAGTATATCCACGCCTCCATTAATGCGACTACAGAAATGAATCAAAGAGCGTCGATTCTTCAGCGTACGGGGATATCCGCCATCGAACGGCGGAAACATCCGCAAACCCCGGTTTGAGATCATAACATTATGAGTCCGCGTGAGATACGGGACAAAGCGGCGCACTTCGGTTTCCAGCTTTCGGGCGTCGCCCGCGCACTTCCTCATGCCGACGCCACGCTCTTCAACGACTGGGTCTCACGCGGCTTGGCCGGCCACATGAGTTACCTCACCGGCCCGCGCGCCGCCATACGCTCCGACCCCCGCGCGCTCCTTCCGTCGGCCCGGTCCATCATTTGCGTCGGCAAGTTGTATAACGGTCCCGAACCGTATTCCACAAAGTTCGACTCCCGAGAACGAGCTTGGATTTCACGTTATGCGTGGGGCGACGATTATCACGGTGTCATGCGCGCGGCTCTGGAGCGTCTCGCCTCCGCCCTCGGCCCACACCACGAATGGCGCGCCTGCGTCGATACGGCCCCGTTACTCGAACGCTCTTACGCGCGCGAGGCCGGGCTGGGCTGGATCGGGAAGAACACCTGCCTGATCAATGAGCCATTAGGCTCCTGGTTTTTTCTAGGCGAGCTCCTCACATCGCTCGACCTCGAGCCCGATACGCCGCCCCCGGACCGCTGCGGCTCCTGCACCCGCTGCATCGAGGCCTGCCCGACCGACGCCCTGCGGCCCTATGAGCTCGACGCCACCCTATGCATTTCCTACTTCACGATCGAGCTGCGCGGCCCGATACCGGAGCAACACCGCGCGGCAACGGGCCGCCACGTCTTCGGATGCGACATCTGCCAGGACGTCTGCCCCTGGAACCGCCGCGCGCCCGTGGCATCCGATCCGGCCTTCGCTCCGCGCCATTTCGCGCCCCCGCTAGAAAAACTCGCCGCGCTAACCGAGGACGACTTCCGCGCCATGTTTCGCGATAGCCCCGTGAAGCGCGCCAAATACACGGGTTTCCTGAGAAACGTCGCCATTGCAATGGGCAACGCCCGCGATGCGAAGTTTCGCCCCGCGCTGGAGAAATTAGCAGCCTCGAGCGATACACTGGTCAGCGAAGCCGCCGCTGCGTCGAGGCTGCCGACCGGCGCCCTGCGGCCCAACCAGCTCGACGCCACCTATGCTTTCCTACTTCACGATCGAGCTGCGCGGCCCCATACCGGAGCAACACCGCGCGGCAACGGGCCGCCAGGTCTTCGGATGCGACATATGCCAGGACGTCTGCCCCTGGAACCGCCGCGCGCCCGTGGCATCCGATCCGGCCTTCGCTCCGCGCCATTTCGCGCCCCCGCTAGAAAAACTCGCCGCGCTAACCGAGGACGACTTCCGCGCCATGTTCCGCGACAGCCCCGTGAAGCGCGCCAAGTACACCGGTTTCCTCAGAAATGTCGCCATCGCAATGGGCAACGCCGGGGATGCGAAGTTCCGCCCCGCGCTGGAGAAGCTATCCGCCTCGCCCGATACAGTCGTAAGCGAAGCCGCCCATTGGGCGCTTCGCTCGCGCTAGATCCGATGGCGCGGCCTTCCGCCGGCCTACTGGTGTAAACTAGTCCGATCATGCCGCAGTTCATCATTGAACGCGAGATTCCGGGCGCGGGGTCGCTTTCCGAGGCGCAGATCCGGGAGATTTCTCTTCACTCTTTGCAGACCGTGAACGAGATGGGTCCACAAATTCAATGGCTGCACAGTTATGTTACGGAAGATAAGGTTTATTGCGTTTACCTGGCGCCGGACGAGCAGAGTATCCGCGACCATTCCCGGAAATCGGGCATCCCGGCCAATCGCATTTCCGCCGTGCGCCGCTTGATCGATCCGGCTAACCTGGGTTAGGCGCGCCGGATTCTTCCAGGGCGTATTGGATCGCGTTATCCAAGCTCAGGGCCCAGCCGTGGGCGTAAGCGGCTCTGGAATCCGCTTCATTCAGCGATGCCCAGGCCGGCCGCAGCTTGTCGCTAAGCTTCGATTGATCGGCCGGCATGAGAGACGCGCCGATCCTTTGGCGCAAATGCGCGGCGGCGGCCGTGATGGCCAAGGCGCGGGCGGGATCGCATTGAGCCAAAGCGGAGCAAGCGAACCCTTCCAGAGTTCGCGCGATGCCGCGTTTGTGCTCCAAGCTCACGAAAAGAGCCAGCGCCTCGCGATAGGCTGCGTGAGCGGTCACATGGTCGCGCTCGTCGCAAGCGATCTGAGCGATATCGGTTAGCGAGCGGGCGATACCCCAGCGGTCGTCGGCAGCGCGGAAGACGGAAAGAGCGTGCTGGTATAGTTCCCGAGCGCCGGCCATTTTGCCCTCCTCACGGGCGATGTCGCCCCGCTGGTTGAGAGACCAGGCGGCTCCGCTGCGATCGCCCAGTTTTTCAAAGATGCGCCCGGCTTCTTCGAGACCTGTGCGAGCGCGCTCATAATCTCCGCGGCCCGGGCGAAATTGGCGAAATTATGCAGGCAGCGCGCCACCGAAATGTTGTCGCCGAGAGCGCGCCAGCGCGCCAAGCTCTCGTCAAAATGGCTCTGCGCGGCGGCAGGGTCTCCCCGATGCCACGCTATGATGGCGCGCGCGTTCATGGAAACGGCAATACCCCAGCGATCGCCCAGACTCTGGTAAATCGACAGGCTCTCTTCCACAAAATCCGTAGCGGCCGCGAAGTCCCCCTGGACGGTCGCGAAGGTTGAAAGATAAACCAAGACTTTGGCGCGTTCGATGGCGTACGCCGGCCCGCGCATGCGCAGCACGCACTCCAGCCGGGACCTGCCTTCCGCGAGATGTTCCCGCATTTCCCAGAACTGAAACAGCGCCACGCAAAGCCGGAAACTCCACTCGAGATCGGAGGTTTGAAACAGCCAATCGAGAGCGGCGCGGAAGTTGTCATGCTCGATATCGCAGCGGGCCAGCCAGACGGCGCGCTCGAACTCGTCGAGGTCCGGATTGCCTTCCTCGGCCAGCACCAGACAATAGGCGGCATGAGCGCGCCGCGCGGCGTGCTCCTCGCGGCTGCCGCGGAGGCGCTCCAGGGAGTACTCCCGAATGGTTTCGAGCATGCCAAAACGCGGTTCGCCGCTGCCGTGCTCCGTTTGCTGGACCAAGCTCTTGTCGACCAGCGAGGAGATCACGTCGAAAACCTCCGCTCCGAGATCGTTGCGCGTGTTGCCTACGGCTTCGGCGGCTTCGAGCGTACAGCCGCCCAGAAACACGGCGAGCCTGCGGAGCAACTTTTGTTCGGACGCGTCAAGCAGGTCGTAGCTCCAGTCAATCGTTTTGCGGAGCGTCTGTTGGCGCTCGGGGACATCGCTGGGGCCGGCGGTCAGAAGCTGCAGCCGACTTTCGAGCCGCGCCAACATGGCGCTGGGAGGGAGCATTTTCGCTCGCGCCGCCGCAAGTTCAATAGCCAGCGGCAGGCCATCCACTCTCGAGCAGATCGCGGCTACGGTGGGCGCATTCTCCGCGGTGATGGCGAAATCCGGTTTGACCGCCGCCGCCCGCTGAAAAAACAATGCGACGGCGGGATTGCCCAGCAGCGCTTCGAGCGAATGCATCTCTCGGGAGTCCGGCAGCGGCAGGGGCGGTACTGGAAATTCGTGCTCGCCGTAAACGCGCAGGGCAGCCCGGCTGGTCACCAGGATCTTCAGCGCGGCGGACGATTGCAGAAGCTCCATTACGAGCGAAGAAGCAGCCACGATATGCTCAAAATTGTCCAGCAGCAACAACACCGGCGAAGCGTCCGCCTCGCGCAAATAATCCTTGAGTAAATCCAGAACGGGCCGGCCACCCGTCAGGGGGATGCCAAGGGATTCCGCGATCGCCGTGGGGACCATGGCCGGATCGGTTATGGAGGCCAGCGCTACAAAGTAAACTCGCGATTCGAACCGTTCTAGAAGCTCGCTCGCGACCTGCAGGCCGAGTCTCGTCTTGCCGGATCCTCCGGCGCCGGTCAACGTAAGCAGTCGGGTGGCCGGGGCCAGCAGTAGCCGGCCGACCGCTCGCAGCTCCCGCTCGCGCCCGATCAGCGGTGTCCGCGGCAGCGGAAGGTAATAGCGTCCGGGCACGTGTTGGGCAACCAGCAGCTTGTCCTCTCCGTTCTGTAGCGCGAGACCCGTTTGTTCCGCACTGGCGCGATCCGAAGCGGCGCCGCCGGCGTCATTGTCCTCCATCGTCACCGCCGCCGTGAATACGTATCCCCGGCGGGGAACGGTTTTGACGATATCTTGCGATTGATCGCCCAGGGCGCGGCGCAATTCCACCATGCACTGCACCAGCGAGTCCTCGGTGACGAAAGCGTCCGGCCACAGCGCCCGAATCAGTTCTTCCTTGCCGATGAGCCGGCCGCGGTTCTCCAGAATATAACGGAGCGCATCGTAAACCTTGGGCCGCAGCTTCACTTCCCGGCCGGCGTTAAGTACCGCTCCCCGACTCGGGTCCAAAGTGAACTCGGCGAAGCGGTATTTGGGCTGGCTCTTCGGCTTGGCGTTGACCATCGATCGCATCCTGCCCGGCCCCCGCCTAGGCGGCATCAGGCCGAAAAACTTCCGAAAGACATCTTCGGATTTTCTTTAGCTTTCCTTCGTTACTCGCGTCCGGGGCGGATGTTAAGTTCGGAGCAACCCGTACGACCTGTATACCGATTATAGGCCGGACGCCGGGCTGGGTTTGGGCAGATTCAACCAATCAGGTCCATTGAGCCCGAGCACACAAAAGGAGAAGACAAATGACAACCCTGTTCAAAACAGTGAACACGATCAAGGAACTTTCCCGGCGGCGTCTATTGAGAGTTGGCGGCGCGGCATCAGTCGCCGCGCTCGCATTGGGCATAATCGGCTCTTACGCCGCGCGCGGCCAGGCGCCCCGCTGCAAATCATCGCGCTCGCGGAAGGCGTCGACGACGCGCACAACACTGTCAACCTGCACGTGGACTTGCCGGGCAATGTACTGCAGAGCCTGCTGGTGTTTCAGCCCGGCGGCGAAACAGGATGGCACATGCATCCGGGCCCCGTGGTCGTAGTGGTGAAAAGCGGCGCTCTTACCGAGACTCATAGCAATGGCTGCGTGACGGTTCACCCAGCCGGTTCGGTGTTCTTTGAGAAGGCGGGCGAGATTCACAACGCTGCCAATCTGACCGGCGTCGTGTCTGAAGTTTACGCGACATTCCTCTTTCCGGTAGGCACACAGCCCCTGATACCCGAGGCGAATCCGGGAGGAGTTTGCAAAGAGTAGTGGCGAACCTCTCCCTCTTCGCGTACGAGGTACTCGAAACCGGGTAATCACCCACGCTCTGCGGAATATGCGAGATGCTGGTTCGCAATAACGAAAAGATAATGAGGAGGGCGGCGCGCAAGCCGCCCCGGCCCGATATAGGAGACGTTTTCGGATGCGAGATCTGCCAGGACGTGTGCCCCTCGAACCGCCGCGCGCCCATAAGAACGAAGGCGGCCTTAACTCCGCACCATTTCGCGCCCCCGCTAGAAAAGCTCGCGGCGTTAATAGAAGACGAATTCCGCGCCATGTTCCGCGATAGCCCCGTGAAGCGCGCCAAGTATACTGGCTTCCTGAGAAAGGTAGCGATCGCGATGGGCAACGCGGGCGATGCGAAGTTCCGCCCCGCGCTGGAGAAATTAGCGGCCTCGAGCGATACCGTGGTCAGTGAAGCCGCTCACTGGGCGCTTCGTTCACTCGCGGCGTAGCGCCGGCGCAAATGGATTCACCCTGCACCCATTGTGCTCTTTATCTCGGCCCCAGGTTCGAATCGCTGATCAACCATCTCCTTGACCTCGATGAGGCGGCTAAAACTCCAGACGACGCATTCGCCCTTGGCCTTGAATACTGGCGCGGAAGACAGCCTCTGCAATGAACCATTTGGATTCCCTGATCTGATCAAGCGTACTATTCAGATACGCCCCGGAAATACATCCCGAATACTCGCTCTCTCAGTTAGCGAGATACCCCGTCTTCTTGGCTGCGAACTGGACGCCCCCCGCCTTCTCCATCCGCGATGCCGTATACGTTCAACCCCAGGCCATCGTAGCGGCCGTAGAAGCGTGGAAACCTGCAAATTCCAAGAGGCGCACTGCTGCGCAATTTGCGGCTGCGCGTACCCCGGCGCACTTCTCCCGCCCTGAGCTGTGCTCTTTATTTTGGCTCCCCCTCTTCGTCAGGCGTGCGCGACGCCGGGTGACTATTCATAGCGAAGCGCTACCACTGGATCCACCCGTGCCGCTTTGAGCGCTGGCGCCCAACACGCCACGAAAGCGGCAGCGCTCAAAGCGATCGCAACCGCGACGAAGGTCAAAGGATCATTTGGTTTTACGTCAAACAGAAGTGTTGCGATCAAGCGTGTGAGCCCGAGGGCGGCGGCGATTCCGGCGGCGATTCCCGTGAGCGCAACAGCCATCCCCTGGCGTACCACCATGCTCACAATCTCTCCGCGGCGCGCGCCTAACGCCATCCGCACGCCGATCTCATGCGTACGCTGCGTCACGGCATAAGACATCACGCCATATATGCCGATCAGCGCCAGAAGCATGGCGCTGGCCGCAAACGTCCCGAGCAGGAGAAGGTTGAAACGGCGCGGCGCGATGGATTCGGCGAGAGCGCCTTCCAAAGTCGTGATGCCGTAAGGAGGCTGCGTGGGATCGAGCCGCTGCACTACCTTGCGAACCTCCGGAAGGATGGAGGCCGGCGACCTCGATGTTTTGACGAGTACATCGAATCTTCGAAAAACCGCAATCTGCTTGTAAGGGATCAGAACTTCGGGATCGGGATCGGCATCCAGCCGCGAGAATTTCAGATCCCCGGCTACCCCCACGATGGAGGCAAGCGCGCCGTATACGCGCAGTCGTTTGCCGAGCGGGTCGCCGCGTCCGAAAACGCGCCGCACGAATGTTTCGTTGACCATGACCGCGGGCGCCGGTTCAACGTCGGTTGTCCAGCGGCCCTTCACAAGGGGAATGCCGGCTACCCGGGGGTAACCCGAGGACGCGGCGAGGTAGAACACCTGGGGCGTCTGCCCCGGAGGAAAGCGCGGCGGCCCCTCCAGATCGACGCCGCCGCTGCCGGACGCGCTCGTGAGCGCCATCGCCTGAACGCCTGGGATCTGTGAGACCCGCTCGATCAGCCGCCGCGCGTACGCGATTTCGGCCGGCTGCTCGCGATACGACGGCCCCGCGAGCCATACCTTCATGAGACCGATCTTTTCCGGCTCGAAGCTCGCCGGGTGGGCATACATACGGAAGAAACTCTTCACCATCAAACCGGCGCCGATGAGCAGTACCAGCGCCAAAGCCAATTCCGCGGCCACCAGCATCCGCCGCAATCGCAGCTCGGCTCCCGCGGAGGTACCGCGGCCGCCCTCCTTCAGCGCCGAATACAACGCGCCAGTGGGCAGCGAGAGAACCGTAGCCAACCCGAAAACGGCGCCCGCCACAAGCGAGATGGCAAAAGTAAACAGCAGCACGCGCCAATCGATCCCGAGTTCGCCGAGGCGTGGAACGGCTGCGGGGTTGAGCCGCGCCAACAGGGCGTCCGCCGCCCGCGCGAGCGTCAGTCCGGCGGCGCCACCCAGCAGCGCCAGCGTCAGCCCTTCCACCAGAAACTGCCGCAGCAGCCGCTTGCGTCCCGCGCCGATGGCTGCGCGAATGGCGATCTCCCGCCGCCGCGCGGTAGCGCGCGCCAGCAGCAGATTACCGAGATTGGCGCAAGCGATCAGCAACACGAACGCAACCGCGGCGAGCAGAATGAGCAGCGCGCGGCGGCTGCCGCCCACCAGTTTTTCCTGTAAGGGAATCACGCGCAGCTCGGCGGCGCCGTAGAAGCCCCGCAACGCCGGGTTCTCGCGCGCTATGCGGGCCTGAATGGTCTGGAGTTCCGCGCGCGCTTTCTCGATGGAAATTCCAGGCTTCAGCTTCGCCACCACGAACATGATCAGCATCCCGCGCCCTCGCGTCTGCGATTCCGGCGCAATGATATTCGGCGTGAACGCCTCCGTTTCGCCGCCCATTCCGCCCTCCGCTCCCTTAGGCGGTAGAAAACGGAAGTCCTTCGGAAGCACGCCGACGATGCTCTCTGGCCGGCCGTCCACGCGAACGACTCGCCCCAGGACGCGAGCATCGCCACCAAACCGCTGTTCAAACATCCGCCAGGTCAGCACAACGGCGTCGCGATCATCCTCGGAAAACAGACGGCCAAGGGCTGCATGCACGCCCGCCATGCGCCAAAACTCCGGCGTGATCGAGACGAACGCGTGCTTGGACGACCGCTCGCCATCCTGTACCGTGCTGTCGGCGTTCCTATATCCGACGATCTCTTCGAAGGATTGCGCCTGCCTCCGCCAGTCCGTGAAATCGGGCGCCGAAGCGGCTTCGAAATGGAAGCGCCGGTTGTAATTGGCCAGCCAGACCAGGCGCTCGGCATCAGGGTACTGCAACGGCTTGATCAAGACCGCGCTCACCACGCTGAAAACGGCGGTGTTCATACCGATGCCGAGCGCCAGCGTAAGGATTGCCACGGCGGCAAACACCGGGTTGCGGCCGAGGCCGCGCAAGGCATAGCGCGCATCCTGAAGCATGCGCTCGGCCCACATCCAGCGCCACACGGCGCGCGTTTCCTCGATCGTCCGGAGCACGTTGCCGAACTTGCGCAGCGCCGCGTGCCGAGCCTCCTCCGGGGACATGCCGCGTTCGATGTTTTCGCTGGTTTCCATTGCGATGTGATCGCGGATATCCCGGTCCAGGCCATTTTCCATGCGGCGCCGCAGGCTCATGATTTCCCCTCTTGACTCGCCGCGTTCAGGATACCGGCGATGGCGCGCGCCAGCTTTTCCCATTTGGAGGTTTCGGCCGTGAGCTGTCTTCGGCCCTTCGCCGTGAGGCGGTAGAACTTGGCGCGGCGGTTGTTTTCGGAAGTACCCTCCGCCGCCGAGATCCATCCCCGTTTAATAAGGCGGTGTAGCGCAGGATAGAGCGAGCCCTGCTCGACCTGGAGAACGTCCTCGGAAGTGCGCTCGATGTTCTTTGCTATGCCGTGGCCGTGCGCCGGGCCGGGCAACAGCGTACGAAGAATCAGCAGGTCGAGGGTGCCCTGCAACAGCTCGATACGATCGGCATCGTCTCTGGTAGACATTCTTGGTGAAGCATAATCTTCTTCGAGTAGAATGTCAAGGTGAACCCTCGGCAACGTCGGCAACGCGCGCTCGCGGGGAAACGAGTTCGTCCGCCCTGGCGCGTTTGCCCGGCGATCACTGAGAGTCATCAGGATTTCACGAAAACGTTCCGCGCGGGGTTTGCTCGGAAGCGGCAACGAGAACTGTCGTGTCGACGAAAATATCCATCCGGCCACGTTTCAGACCCACGTCGCCAGAACGTCCTCGACGCTGCGCTCCCAGTTTGCCTCGGCTTCCGCGCCACCCCGATGGACTCCCAGATCATCCACCTTGACCCATCGAAGGCCGCTGCTCAATCCGCTTCAGAGGCACGCCGTCCGGCTGCTCGATAACCTCCATTTCCGTATCGGGTTTTAAGCCCAATCGCTCGCGTGAAGAATTTGGGAACAACAATCCACCCGCTTTATCGATCCTGAGTTCCATGCCATTAACAATGCCACATGCCACCAAAATGGCGGACACCGCCCAACCGCGCCCTGGTTTCAATCATGCCGCAGCGCCGCCACCGGATTCACTCGCGCCGCCCGCGAGGCCGGAACATACGCCGCCAGCAGCGCAACCGCCGTCAGCAATGCCGCGGCCCCCGCCACCGTCAACGGGTCCATCGCCGTTAAGCCGTACAACTGCGCCGCGACCAGCCGCGTGCTCGCCGCCGCCGCCGCGATCCCCGCCGCCACGCCGATCGCGATCATGACGCTCGTCTCCCGCAGGATCATCCCGATCACGCTGCCTCTCCCAGCCCCGAGCGCCATGCGTATCCCGATCTCGTTCGTCCTGCGAGCCACGCCATAAGACAGCACCCCATACAGCCCCGTGGCCGCCAGCAATAACGCGATCGCTCCGAAAATCGCGCACAGGCGAGCAATCAAACGCGTCGGTGCGTTGGCCTGCTCCAGCGCCCGATCGAGCGTCCGCGCCTGCACCACCGGAAGATCCTCGTTGATTTCCGCCACGGCCTTGCGCGCCGCCTTCAGCAACTGCTCCGCATCTCCCGCCGTACGCAGCTCAAAATACAGGGACGGCGGAATGCCTTCAATGCCATGGTCCGCGGCCGTATAAAAGCGCGGCGGGACCTTGGCGCGCAAGGAATGATCGCGCGCGTCCTTGGCAACCCCCACCACCCGTAGATCGATCCTCCTATTGCCGGCGATGTCCGTCACGCGCCTGCCGATCGGATTGCGGCCCCCGAAATAAATTTTCGCGAATGTTTCATTGATCACGCATACGCGCATCGAGTTCGCCGTATCCTGCGTTTCAATTCCGCGCCCCAGCAGAAGCGGAATTCCCAGCGTCGCGAAATATCCCGGACCAACCTCGTCGAAGCGCGAGGATTGATCGTCCTTCGGCCGCGGTGTGAATCCTTCCACGTCAACCCGGTCGTCGGATTCAGTCCCGCTGAACAGGCCGTTTTCCGAGAACGCCACGCCCTGTACTCCAGGCAGCCGCCCAAACCGCGACGCGATCTCGTGATAGAGTGCCCCCAGCCGGGTTCCGCCATATCCCGCCGTCGCCCTTTACACCCGCAGCAGCAGCAACCGTTCCTTGGGATAGCCGATAGACACCGACTGCAGGTTCCACAGAGTGCGCAGAAACAGCCCCGCGCCCACTACCAGCACCAGGCACAGCCCCACTTGCGCCGCCACCAGCCCCTTCGCAAACGTCAAGCGCCGTCCCGCCGTGGTAACGCCGCGCCCCGTCTCCTTCAACGTCTCATTAATATCCACGCGAGTGCCGCGAATCGCCGGCGCCAAACCGAAAAGCACCGCCGTCAGCAAAGTAATCGCAATACTGAACCCCAGAACGCGAACGTCGAACGCCGCGCCCAACTGCAGCGGCGCGTCCGGTTGCGACAGCAACATCAGCAGCGCCTTCGAAGCGGCGAACGCGACGCCCAAACCGCACGCCCCGCCCAGCAACGAAAGCGCCACGCTTTCCGTGAAGAATTGCCGCATCAAGCGCCCCTTCCCCGCTCCCATCGAAAGCCGGATGCCCACTTCTCTGTGTCGCGCCGTGACGCGGGCCAGCAGCAAATTCGCAATGTTGGCGCACGCGATCAGCAGCACCAGCCCCGAGATCGCCAGCAATATAAAAAGTTGCCGCGCGAACGTGTCCCGGCTGTCAAACACCCCCGTGCTGGCGTCCCGCACCACAATGTGCTGGTCCATCACCTCCTTGCGCGTCTCCGCTTTCATGCTCGCCGGATAAGACGCCGCGACGATCTGCCGGAATAGCGTCGACTCTTCCGCCTGCGCTTGCGCGACGCTCACGCCCGGTTTGCGTCTTCCGAAAACGTGCAGCCACATGTGTTTCAAATCCGGATGCGCGGCATCGTCGTGCAGCCAGTCCCGCCCCGGCATCACCAATGGCTGCATCGCGATCGGAACCCACAAGTCCGCGCCTTGCGCCACGTTCTCGCCCTGAAATCCCCGCGCCGCCACGCCGATCACCGTAACCTCCGCCTTCGCGATGCGCAGCGCCGTGCCCAACACCGCCGCGCTCCCGCCGAAGCGCCGCTGCCAATAGTCGTAGCTGATCACCGCATACGGCGTCCGCCCCACGCCCCCCGCATCGGCCGCCATAAACACTCGCCCCATCGCCGCACCAATGCCGAAGACCGAAAAATAATTCTCGCTGACCAGGCTGCCGCGAACCTCCTCCTGCGCCCCGCCCGCGATCCGCGCCTGCCAGCGCGTCGTCGGGCGCTCGCGGCGCAAACGCCCGACAGCGTCGTCGATCATCTTGCAGCGCCACAAATTCCGGATACGTCAGAAAATCCCGCGGCTGCCCCGTTTGCGCGCCGTTCCAGTTACCCGTGCTGGTGGGGTCCGTCAGCGTGACAAGCTCCCGCGGATTCCGTACCGGCAGCGTCCTCAACAGCGCCGCGTCCAGAACGCTGAAAATCGCCGTGTTCGCCCCAATGCCCAACGCCAGCGACAGTACCGCCACCGCCGTGAATCCCGGATTGCGCGCCAACTGCCGCAGCGCATAGCGCATGTCCTTGCCTAGGGTTTCGAACCACCCCGCAATATCCATGTCTCTCATGCGTTCCTTCTCGAGCGTCACGTTCCCAAACTGCCGCGCCGCTTGCTCCCGCGCCGCTTCCCCGCTTAAACCCGACCGCTCCAGCTCCCGCGCCCGCAGATCGAGATGCAGCCGCACTTCATCGTCGAACTCCCGCCCCAGCCCGCCCGGCCGCAGCGTATTAAAGATCCGGTTGAGCCATCCCATCGCGGCCTCTCCCGGTCACGCAAACTGGATTACGCGCGCGACCGCGTCGGTGAGCTCCGCCCAGCGCTTCTCTTCCGCCGCCAGCTGCTTCCGCCCGGCCGCCGTAATCGCATAAAACCGCGCCCGCCGCTTGTTCTCGGACTCGCCCCACTTGGCCTTGATCCAGCCCTCCTGCGCCATGCGATGCAGCGCCGGATAAAGCGACCCTTCCTCTACCCGCAGAGCGTCGCCCGCGATGCTTTGGATGTGCACCGTGATTCCGTACCCGTGCATTGCCCCGCGGCTCGCCAGCGATTTCAGCACCAGCAGGTCGAGCGTCCCTTGCAAACGATCGTTGACGTGTTTTCCCATCGTGAGCCTTAGCCAGCTATCATAGCCAGCTATGCTTTCGGCGTCAAGCCGCTTTTCCGGCCGCAACCCTCTTTTCATCTCCTTTGAGCCGGCTCCAATTTTCGAGTAACAACAATCTTCTGTTGTAATTTCAACAACTTACGACTATTCGCTTGGTCCCCGCGTCGTATACTTAAATTTGGGGGCAGGGCAAATCGCCCGTCTCAACTCTTAAGGTGAGGGAAAATAGGTTGGCCAACCGATTTCACCTACTGCGAAACCGGTCCGCGTGGCTCTTAATAATCGGAGCCTAACGCGCGGAGAACCGGTGGAGGATCCTCCCGGCGAATATCGTTTTAAAACGGGACGCCGACAAAGAAGCTTGGAATTGGTGCTAAACCTTTCTCCAATGCGGAAAACAGGGCGCCTCGCCCGGTCCCTAACGCTTTCATGCGGGGGACCGGGACGAGCGTTAAGCTGTTCTCAAATTTGTTAAGTGTGCGGCGCCGAAGTGTGCCTGCGCGCTGCAACCTCAATGACCCGCCGATGCTCCCGTGGAGAGCTTGTAAAGGAAGGCATCCGTGCTGCCCAGGCGCTCCCAGCCGGGTTGGTCGACGATGCCGGGGATGGCCGGCGAGACAACGAACTCCGCCGCCGTGCCCTTCAAGACGTTTTTGGCGCGCTCCCATTCGGCGGACAGCTCCCGCTCAGTTTGACGATCGTAAGGTAGATTGGGCGGAAGCACTTCGGCGACGATTCGCACCCGCGCGAGCCGCGCCCAGAAATACGGGAATTCGTTGCCCACGATGGCCGCCCGCTCGTCCGCATGTACGCCATTCGCGGTCAGAGCCTCGGCGATGTCCCACGACGGGTTTTGCGAGCGAAGGCCCGCCGCTTGATCCTGCAATCCACCAATGGGGTGAGTGGGGCCGGAGACCACCGCCGCCTCGACCAGCATCATGCACGCAACCGTACCGGCAACTGCGTAAATGACGCTGGCGCGCACGCCTCGAAGCGCTAGGATCGCGGAGGCGAACAACCCCGTCCAGAGCAACACAAAAAACGGCCCCAGAAAACGCGCGTCCACGTGCACCGGCGCATACATGAAAAACGGGAATACGGCGAACGCCAGAAGCGGCCAGAAGCGCCGCGCCTCGCGCGCGAAAACACTCGCGCCCGCGGCCAGCAGCAAGAATATAATCAGGCCGCATAGGAGCGGCGTCTGGCGGTGGTGTGAAATATACAAATATAGCCGGGCGTTACGAGCGAGCGCGTGCAGGAAATCCGCCGCGCGATAGCGGATCCTGACCCCCTGGTTCCAGTAAATCGGGTCGTACCAGGGCGGGTATGTGCCGATCACCGGGGTCGCAAACTCATAGATGGGCGGGTTGTCCGCCAGCTTGCGCGTGGGATGCAGAGGAGTTCCGGCGCCGTCCGGGCCGCCTTGCCAGTCATAGTAGGGCACCCCGTTGACCATCCAGGCGACGTTATATTTACCGGAATCCCCATAAGTAATGCGGCCTTTTTCGTGCGACAGGAAAGCGATATAAGGAGCCGCCGTCAAAGCGAATGCCGCGAACGCCAGGCCGCGCGTGCGGGCGTCAGCCGCTGGAAAAACGCGAGAACGATCAGGATCCCGATACAAACGAATGAGTAAACGAAGAACGGCGCCTTCGCGATATAGCCCAGGCCCAGCGCGATTCCCAATAGAACGAAGACATGCCACCGTCCGTCGCCTGCCATAATACGCGTCAGCAGCGCGGCCGTGAGAAACACGAACACGGCCATGGTCAGATCCGGCGTGGGATTAATCACGTTGGTGAAATCGAGCATGGCGTATAGAAACGCGCCGCACGAAACCGCCGCAATGGCGCGGGCCTCCACCGGCCGCGGAATACCCGATCGCTCCAGTAGTGTGGACAGGAAATATTGAAAGGCGATCAGCGCCGCCACGAAGATCAGAAAATTTACCAGATGCAGAACGGGAAATTCCCAGTACGGCGAGGGCTTTAGAACGCGCATGGCCGCGCCGAGCAGCCACGGATACATCGGGCTCCATTGCGTATTCGCTGCATCGCGCCAATCCCCGCTGAAATAGGCGTCGGCGTTGTCCAGGTATTGGATTCCATCGGGAGCCATCTCGAAACGCGAAGTCCATGCTTGGACGGCAGCGAGACCCACCGCCGCGATCCAGAAGATAACGAAAATACGCCGCAGCCACGGATCTCGACCAGCTGGGGCAGGGAAGTGCGGCCCCAGCGAACGCACTGCCGCTGCCCCGGATGTCGTCATACGGCGGCGTTCGCGGTTTTCCGGCTGCCCGGCAACTGCGCCTTCAGTTTTTGGAACGGCTGCTCGATGAATAGATAAGAGCACGCGCTTACCACCGCGACAACGAGGAGATTTAGCGGAAGCGGTTGACAAACGCGGCGCCTTCCGAATCGAGAAAGGGCTGCTGCCAAACATAGATGGAGTAACTGAGCAATCCTATGCCGCGCATCGGCGCGGAGTTGAGCGCTCTTCCGGCGATTCCGCCCGGGAATCGCACCCAACGGTCGATCGACACCGCGATGCCGATGTTCATGACCGTGATCGCACCGCCATAATAAAGCCGCGAGTGAGGCGCAAGGAAAATGCTGCAGAGCGCTACCAGCGCCGGCACGGAATAGAAGAAAGCGGAGCGAAGCAGCGCGTTGTAGCGCCGGAGAGCGGCCAGCCACGGCTGTATTCCGGCCAGCACGCAGCCGCTTGCGAGCGCGTCCGCCACGGTTTCAAAACGCCGGTCCATGCCGTCGTGAAACCCCGGAACGAAATACCAATATGTCAGGCGAATGATTGGCGCTATGAAGATAAACGCCGCGGCCGCCCCCAGCCCGCGTCTCCTGCCCGCAATGCACAAAATGCCGGGCCAAAGAATATAGAACTGTTCCTCCACCGCTAGCGACCAAATGTGGCGCACATATACCGAGTTCAGCCAACTCGGAAAATAGTTAATCGTATATGTGGCCGCCTCAAGCAAATCGAAACGGCGTACGGCGATCAATCCGAAGGCGGCGCAGATTCCCAGCGCTCCCAGATATGCGTAAAAAGCGGGAAAGATGCGCAGAGCCCTGCGGAAATAGAATCGCTTCAAATTGATCGACGACTTCCTATCGAGCTCGCGCAGAAGCAGCGTAGTAATGATATAGCCGGAGATGACGAAAAATATTCGGACGCCCAGGTTACCGAGACTTGCAAATGCCCCATGTAAAGGGCCCGCGCCGACGATATGGAAAACAATCACGAGCATGATCGAAACGGCGCGCAGGCCGTCGAGCGAAGCGATCCGGTTAGGGCGTGGCGAGGAGGGGTTCACTATACCGGTCATCGGCGTTTTCCTATCGCAACTACAGTCTTACGATATTGGCGGACTTGAAATTCTTCAGCGCGTTGCGCGTATCCACAATCAGCCGCGCTTCCTTCACCAGCGCTCCGTAATCGAACGCCTTATGATCGGTGATCACGACCACGCAGTCGGCCTGCCGCCGCAGCGTCTCCTCTCCTGCTTCCATTTCCTCGCCATCCAGACTCACCTCGGCGACAAACGGATCGCTGTAAGTCACGCCGCGCCCCGCCTCTTAAGCAGGTGCATAATATCCAGCGCGGGAGACTCGCGCAGATCGTCGATATCGCGCTTGTACGCCACGCCCAGGACATGGACATGTGAGCCCTTCAGCGGCTTGGAATGATCGTTCAGCGCGTTCTGCACTTTGTCGGCCACGAAGTGCGGCATGTTGCCGTTGATATATCCGGCCAGCTCGATGAAGCGCGCTTCGATGCCCGCCTGCTTGGTCTTCCATGAAAGATAAAACGGATCGATCGGAATGCAATGGCCGCCCAGACCGGGCCCGGGAAAAAACGGCATGAAGCCGAACGGCTTCGTCGCCGCCGCGTCGATCACTTCCCAGACGTTAATACCCATGCGGTCGCACATCAATGCCATCTCATTGACCAGACCGATATTGATCATGCGGAACGTATTTTCCAGCAGCTTCACCATCTCGGCCACGCTCGTCGAGCTGACTGGAACCACTGTTTCAAGCGCCTGGCGAGTAAAATAGCCGTGCCCATCTCCGTGCATGCGGGTGTAATTCCCCCCACGACTTTGGAATATTCAGGGTCTGGTAATTCGGATTGCCGGGATCCACGCGCTCCGGCGAAAAGCACAGGAAAAAATCCTTGCCCACCTTCAGCCCGTCCTGTTCAAGCATAGGCAGATCAGCTCGTCCGTAGTGCCAGGATACGTGGTCGATTCCAGAATCATCAGCGGCCCAGGGTGAAAGTATTTGGCAATCTCCTGACACGGGCTACGATATAGCTCATGTCCGGATCTTGGTCTTTCGCAGCGGCGTCGGAACGGAGATGTTGAGCGTATCGAGCTTTTCGACGACGGAGAAGTCCGTCGTCCACTTCCAGCTTGCCGCCCTCCACCAGCGGCTTCAGGACCTTCGTCGGAACATCCTGTATATACGATTCGCCCCGCTGAAGAAACAAACTTTCGATTCCTGGACATCGATTCCGGTGATGTGGAAACCGGCGCGGGCGAACTCCACGGCGAGCGGCAGTCCTACATAGCCGAGACCAACGATCCCGACGCGAGCGGTGCGGGATTTAATTTTTTCCTGTAGTCCTTCGGCAACGGTGGCGGTAGTGGGTAACATTTGCAGTTACCAATCTAGCATTTCATTCGCCGTGCTAGCGTGAAAGCGAGCCCTCTCACCCATGCTCCAAACGCTGATCAAAAACTGGTCACTGGCGTTATGCGGAGTTTTTGACGCTATCATGTCGGCCGCCTATTTGATCATGCAAGACACCGGGTTTCACGCTTGGAGCACGGTTCGGTTTCTGGGTAGGCTAGCGCTGGCGGCGGGAATTTGCCGATGGTCGCCGCCATTTGGAGATCCGCGAAGGGTAAATGCTGGCCTCTGGCGCTGCATGGTCTCGCTCTTGGCGCGCTTGGACTGATCCTTAGCGGCATCTTCGGTTCTAGAATTAGCTTTCGAACAGTCGCGCTCCTGATCGTTCTAATGGCGCTCAGCGCCGGGATTCTCGAATTGGCGACGGCGCGGAGCCTGCGGCGGCGCCTTGCGGACGAATGGTTTCTGGGCTTTGCTGGCGCGGTCTCGATTGGTTTTGCTTTGGTGTTTTTGCTTTCGGGTTTGGTTGGATCAAAATGGGACCGGGCTCACAGTCCAGCATCTTTGGCTGGGCTCCTATTTTGGTTTCAGCGCCATTGCATGGCTGGCGCTCGGCCTGCGCCTGAACGGACTGCGGACCGCCATCCATCGCATGGCCGTCTGAAATCGCTTCGCCGCCGATTCCGCATGTCATACTTGTGACCAGGAATCTATTGAGTACTTCCGAAACGATGAATGTGGCCGTTCTGGGCCTTGGGTACGTGGGCTGCGTCAGCGCCGCGTGCCTTGCCGATCTGGGCCACAACGTCACCGGCGCCGACCGTGACGAACATAAAATCCGCAGCGTTCTCGATGGCAAGGCGCCATTTTATGAGCCGGGTCTCGACGATCTCGTCCGCCAAACGTCGCCGCGGGCCGGCTGACCGCGACCACCTCTACTCCGACGCCCTTCGAGATGCCGATGTCGTTCTGGTCTGCGTCGGTACGCCCTCGGAAAAGAACGGCAACCTCGGCCTCGACCAGCTTCGCCGCGTATTAAGCGATATTTCCGCGTGCGCGCCGCGGCTCACCAAGCCATTGGTCGTCGCGATTCGCAGCACCGCGTTTCCGGGCACCTGCGAAGAAGTGGTTGCGCCCGCGCTAGCTCGACGAGCAATGTGCGCTGGTCTCCAATCCCGAGTTTTTGCGCGAAGGCGCGGCGGTGAAGGATTTTGTCGAGCCATCGCTGCTCGTCGTCGGCGGCGACGACCGCGCGGCGGTCCAGAAGGTGGCCGCTCTCTATGCCGGACTCGGCGCCCGGGCGTGCATGGTGTCGCTGCGCACGGCTGAGATGATCAGTACGCCTGCAATGCTTTCCACGCCGTCAAAATCGCATTCGCAAACGAGATCGCCGCTCTCAGCTCGCGCCTCGACGTGGACGCACGGGAAGTGATGGCGACGTTATGCGAGGACGTGAAACTAAACGCCTCGGCGGCCTAACTGAAGCCGGGATTTGCCTTTGGCGATCGTGCCTTCGAAGGATTTGCGCGCTCTGGTATATCGGGGCTCGCGCCTCGACGTGAAACTGCCGCTGCTCGAATCCGCGCTCCCCAGCAATCAGGAGCACCTGCAGAGCGCCGTGGACGCGATCAAGAGGCCCCGCCGTGCCGCATCGGGGTCATCGGCCTGGCTTTCAAAGAGAACACCGACGATCTGCGGGGGAGCCCCGTCGTAAGCCTGCTCGAGCAATTGATCGGCAAGGGCCGAGACCTGCGGGTGTTCGATCCTCACATTCAGATGGATACGATTTATGGAGCGAATCGGAGCTTCATCCTAAACGTGATTCCGCACATCGGACGGCTGCTGCAGCGCAGTTTAGACGATGTCCTGGGGTGGGCCGAATATGTCGTGGTCGCGCAGAAGCAGACGGCCGAAGCCGGCGAGCGCATCGAAGCCAGCGTTTGCCGGTGCTCGATCTAATCTCCGGCGCACTGGCCGCGAACGGAGTAACATCGGCGGCGCAGTCCGGCCGTTAATTGGCCGCGGACCGCAGTCTTCTGCGCCTTCAGATGGGGCGCTGGACTGGAACGGCGTGCTTCTTAATCACACCAGTCCTTCGGTGCGAGGCTTCTATGCCTCGGGAAAACAGGATCAGCATGACGCTTACTGAACCTGGTGGCAACGTTGTTTCTTTTGGCCGCCCTCTGTTCAGCGGAAGATTTTTGACATCCGTCACCCGGTCGATCTCCTGAGCCGGGAGTGGACGAGATCCGCATTGATCGCCCTGACCTGACCAAATGCTTGATCGATTACCCCCGAATCACGTTTCAGCCTGACGACGGCGTCACTATCAGCGCGGGAGGTTGCGGACAGTCGGGGGGAACGGGCCCCACGTGGCATCGTTACGTGGATCCTTCGGGAGGCGATGCGGACAAGCTCTATCACGGGCTGATCACCATTCCGTTTGCGACGGGCTCGCTCGAACGCATCCAGAAATACCAGAATCAGCAGGTACACGTCGCCGCCGATGCGCCGCCCGGAAGCCCGGTCCAGATGGGATTCGAGGACGACGACTATTCCGGCAACGGCTACTGGGGCCACGACGACGGACCCAATAACCAATGCCGGGCCCCGATGGCGGGCCGGCGTGGGTCGTGTTGACGGTGGTTCACAAAGCTGGAGGAGGAGTGACAACCACCGGCAGCGGCTTGGCCTGGGATCTGGACGTAACGAATTTCGACGACAATGGAATTCCCTTGAATCCGGACTGGCACGCCAACGTCGCTTCAACGGCCGCGGATTTTTTTTTTTTTTTTTTTTTTTTTTTTTTTTTTTTTTTTTTTTTTTTTTTTTTTTTTTTTTTTTTTTTTTTTTTTTTTTTTTTTTTTTTTTTTTTTTTTTTTTTTTTTTTTTTTTTTTTTTTTTTTTTTTTTTTTTTTTTTTTTTTTTTTTTTTTTTTTTTTTTTTTTTTTTTTTTTTTTTTTTTTTTTTTTTTTTTTTTTTTTTTTTTTTTTTTTTTTTTTTTTTTTTTTTTTTTTTTTTTTTTTTTTTTTTTTTTTTTTTTTTTTTTTTTTTTTTTTTTTTTTTTTTTTTTTTTTTTTTTTTTTTTTTTTTTTTTTTTTTTTTTTTTTTTTTTTTTTTTTTTTTTTTTTTTTTTTTTTTTTTTTTTTTTTTTTTTTTTTTTTTTTTTTTTTTTTTTTTTTTTTTTTTTTTTTTTTTTTTTTTTTTTTTTTTTTTTTTTTTTTTTTTTTTTTTTTTTTTTTTTTTTTTTTTTTTTTTTTTTTTTTTTTTTTTTTTTTTTTTTTTTTTTTTTTTTTTTTTTTTTTTTTTTTTTTTTTTTTTTTTTTTTTTTTTTTTTTTTTTTTTTTTTTTTTTTTTTTTTTTTTTTTTTTTTTTTTTTTTTTTTTTTTTTTTTTTTTTTTTTTTTTTTTTTTTTTTTTTTTTTTTTTTTTTTTTTTTTTTTTTTTTTTTTTTTTTTTTTTTTTTTTTTTTTTTTTTTTTTTTTTTTTTTTTTTTTTTTTTTTTTTTTTTTTTTTTTTTTTTTTTTTTTTTTTTTTTTTTTTTTTTTTTTTTTTTTTTTTTTTTTTTTTTTTTTTTTTTTTTTTTTTTTTTTTTTTTTTTTTTTTTTTTTTTTTTTTTTTTTTTTTTTTTTTTTTTTTTTTTTTTTTTTTTTTTTTTTTTTTTTTTTTTTTTTTTTTTTTTTTTTTTTTTTTTTTTTTTTTTTTTTTTTTTTTTTTTTTTTTTTTTTTTTTTTTTTTTTTTTTTTTTTTTTTTTTTTTTTTTTTTTTTTTTTTTTTTTTTTTTTTTTTTTTTTTTTTTTTTTTTTTTTTTTTTTTTTTTTTTTTTTTTTTTTTTTTTTTTTTTTTTTTTTTTTTTTTTTTTTTTTTTTTTTTTTTTTTTTTTTTTTTTTTTTTTTTTTTTTTTTTTTTTTTTTTTTTTTTTTTTTTTTTTTTTTTTTTTTTTTTTTTTTTTTTTTTTTTTTTTTTTTTTTTTTTTTTTTTTTTTTTTTTTTTTTTTTTTTTTTTTTTTTTTTTTTTTTTTTTTTTTTTTTTTTTTTTTTTTTTTTTTTTTTTTTTTTTTTTTTTTTTTTTTTTTTTTTTTTTTTTTTTTTTTTTTTTTTTTTTTTTTTTTTTTTTTTTTTTTTTTTTTTTTTTTTTTTTTTTTTTTTTTTTTTTTTTTTTTTTTTTTTTTTTTTTTTTTTTTTTTTTTTTTTTTTTTTTTTTTTTTTTTTTTTTCTTCGTGAAAAAATAGAGAAAGGGGGCCGCCCTCTGGATCGCTCGGATCGCGTATGGCTTCTCTCATGGTGCGGGCGCGGCCCCGCAAAAAAAGCCCGACCAGCGCTTTCTCATCGTGATGGTCGGACCAACGGGCAGCGGCAAGGCCACTCAGTCGGAATTTCTAAAACGCCGTTTCGGCATCTCGACGGAGGGTGGACGGGGACGATCTCATCCGGCGGCATCCGGCGGCGCTCGAGAAGCTGCAAACGTCCGGGATTCGATCCCGGACCGGCGCGCGAGAGCGATGGGCGCCCCACCGCCTCGTTGCCGATCGCTTGAGCAAAATGGATCTGAGCAAAGGCGTCGCGCTCGACGGATATCCCTCGACCAAGGAGCAGGCCGACCACTTGGAGGCTCTGGCTCAGCGGCTCGGTCTGCGCACCATCATTATTATACTTGATGTTCCGGATGACGTCTTGCGGCTAGTGACTGCGAAAACGGAACCGGCATCGTTAGCGATGCTGCCATGAGGTCGAGCAGCGCCTGAAAGACTACCACCGCGATCTCGACATGCTTCAGCAAAAAAAAGCCAGCGCACCGCTATCTGGACCATCGACGGCACGAAAACGCCTGCCAAGGAATCGGATACGATCGCGTCGGTCCTGGCTCATCAGGTTCCCAAACGTGCTCTCCCCGCTTGAGTTTTTCGTTATCTCTGCTCGCGGATGGCCGTGACCGGGCTCCTACGCTGGATGGCGATCGAAATGGCCGGGGGAAGGAGACTTCCCGTCCGATCCAACGTCATCACAAGGGCGGCGGTGATCGCGGCCGCGAATGTCTTGAGGTCTCCGGGTTTTACCCCGCCAGTAAAGATTGAAGCGTGCGGCCCGCGCCATAGGCCAGCGCCGCGCCAATCGCCGTGCCAAGGCCGGCGAGAACGAATCCATCGCGCAGCGTCATTCCCAGAATGTCGATCGGTGCGCGCCGAGGGCCATGCCATGCCAATTTCCTGGGTGCGGTTTGCGACGGCGAACGACAGCAGCCCGTGAATACCGATAGCCGGAAGTAGAAATGCGATCCGCGAAACAGCCCAGGAGATGGCCTGTACGGTGCGCGACGCGGTCTCTTCGCCGACGATTTCGGACAGCGGCCGCACGTCCGAAACGGGCTGTTCGGGATCGGCTCCATGAATGATCGGCGCAGGGCGGGAGCGAGAGATGTGGGTCGCCCGAGGTCCGCATCACCAGATCTTTTGGGGCGTACCACTCCGCGACCTCGCCTCCTCCTGCTTGTAGGAAAGGTAGACCTGCGGTTCGCTGGCGCGTTCGAGACCGCGTACGCGCACATTGCCCACCACGCCCACGATCATGCGGTCGTGGACGCCGAAATCGGAGTGCCGCCCCAGCGGGTTCTCGCCTCCGAAATAACGCCGCACGAAGGATTCGGCTTACCACGGCGACGAAAGGCCGGTCGAAGCTCGCTCTCGCTGACGTCGCGCCCCGCCAGAAGAGGGATGCCCCGGACCGAGAAGAATCCGGGCGTCACGAAGCGCAGACTTGCCGACTCGCGATCGGAAAGCGGTTGCGGGCCGGCCCTGGATCTCGACGGCGATGAGTCCGCCGCGCATCCTCATCGGCAGAAAACTGATGTACGCGGCGCCGGTAACGCCCGGACTCGCCGCGCCTGATCGAGCACGCGGCGATAGAAAAATTGCCGCCGTGCGGTCCTCCATATCGCGGCGCCGGCAGCGCGGTGCGCAGCGTCAGGATGTGATCGCTATGGAAGCCCGGGTCGATGGCTCGAATGCGCCACAGCGCGCGAATCAAAAGTCCGCAGGAGACGAGAAGAACAATAACCCGGCCGCTTCCGCGATCACCAGTCCGGAGCGGAGGCGCTCGCGACGGCCGCCCACGCCGGATCGCCGCCTTCACGTAGACCGCTGGCATCGTCACGGCGGGAGAGGCGCAAGGCGGGAACCACGCCAAAGGCGATGCCCGTCGCGCAGGTGGCGAGCAGCGCAAAAACAAATACGCGAAGATCGATGGAGGGGACTTCCGCGATCGGCAGCGAGACCGGAACCAGCCGCGCCAGCAGCGGCAGAGCGGAACTCGCGATCGCAATCCGGAATGCCGCCCGCCAGAGCGAGAAGCAGACTCTCGGTCAGCATTTGGCGTACCAGTCTCGCGTCCGGCGCCGATCGCCGCCCGCACGGCGAGTTCCCTGCGGCGCGTCATCGATCTCGCGAGAAGAAGATTCGCGAGATTGGTGCAGGAGATCAGCAGCACGCATAGCGCCGCGCCGAGCAGAACTTTCAACATCAAGCGACTGCGGCGACAGCGCATCGCGAAAAGGTATAGCGTGGCGCCGGTGTGCGCCAGATCGCCGGGGTAAGCCTGCGCGAGCCGTCCGGTCACCAGACGCAGGTCGGCCCGGGCTTGCGCAAGCGAAACGCCGCGTTTCAATTTGCCAAGAGGTAGATATAGTAGTTCGACCGGTGCTCGAAAGTCTTGCGGCCCAAAGCGCATCGCGGTCCAGAGCTGCGCTTCGCGCGAGGGAAAATAAAAATTCTTCGGCATCACGCCAATAATTGTGTACGGCGCATCGTCGAGAATCACTTTCCGTTCCAGCGCCGCGGGATCGCCGCCAAACAGGTTCTCCCAAGCGAAGAGCTGAGCAGCAGCGTTCCGGGCGCGCCTTCGCGATCGTCGGCTGCCGCGAAATAGCGGCCCATAAGAGGTGTTACGCCAAGCATCGGAAATATCCCGGCGTTCAGGGACGCTCCGTCGATGCGTCGCGGCGCTCCCTGGCCGATCATATTCACGGAAATGCGCGAAAGGCGGCGATGGTTTCAAACGACCGGTTCATCTGTTTCCAGTCGCGATAGTTGGCGGGAGACATGTCCCAATCGCTTCCCCGCGCGCCATGATCTTTGTTCTGACCAGCCGGTCTTGATCGGCGAACGGAAAGGGGTGGATGTGAACGTGATCCATCATCGTGAACGCCGCGGTGGTCGCGCCGATTCCCAGAGCGGCGACCACGATGGCCGTGATCGTGAAGCCCGGCGCGTGCCCCAACGTCCGAAATGCGTACCTCAAGTCCTGGCGCAGGATGTCGAAGTGTGCTCGGCGGACGCATTCGTAATCGCGTCGAGCAGCATCTCGCTCCACAGCGCCACAACGTCCAGGATGCCGGAGCAGTGGCGGCGTCGCCGAGCGAAAACGGCGCGCATCTCCGCGCCAGACCGTGGCGGAAAGAGGCCGGATAGAGAGCAGCAGAGCTCCGTTAGAACGCCATCAGGCCCTCCCCGGAGCAAATCCGCTGGCGCGAGCGAGCCGACCAGCTCCGTCAAGCGCCGCGTTTCGGCTCGCGCGACCGAGGGCGCCATAAGGAGTAATGCGATAGTATCGCCGCCGTCGTCATCGAGATCGGGCGCGGGCCGGTCGTTCGTTTCGAGGATCAGCCCCTGCTCGAGCATCCGCTGAATCGATCGGTACAGCGTCCCGGCGCTGAGCTTCAGGGCGCCATTGGTGCTCGCCGCGAGATCTCGAATGATGCCGTAACCGTGGCGGTCGCCATCGGCCAGCGCCAACAGGATATGGAATGTCGCGGAGGGCAGGGGCAGCAACGATGGGGGATCGGCAAGGGCTGCTCGGACATACCGATTATACCCATTAAGGATATATTGTCAATGGCTATATTACGTAACTTGATGGGGCATCTCGGCGCGCGTTCTCTTTCGCCCCGTGCCGCACCCGATGGTTCTCCCCATGAGGTCCGGTGTCGGCGCCATTGCGCTCCAAATACGGAAAGATGCCCATACGCCTTTGGTGGCGACAGCATGGCCGGGCGCTCCTTGGTTTCAACGATTATCCCTTCTCGAGCATTCGCTGAATCGAGCGTAGTGCGCATCGCGGCATCTTAAATTTATGCTGATGCTTCGGCCGGGACAGGCCACCGTGCTGCATCTCGAATTTTGCCCGCGTAACAAGATCGTGGCGGGCCCGCAATGATCAGAAAGCGCGATAAGTTGCGCCTCCGCCTCCGCTTACTGCAGCCTGGCGTATTCCGCGTTGGCCTGTTTGAAAATCGGGATGTCCGAGTCGGCGTCCTTCCAGAGCTTGAGAAAATCCTGGTAGGCGATCTTTGCCTTGTTCTCGTCTCCCGCCAGCACCAGCGCCCGGCCCAGTTGCAAGCGCGCCAATGCGCCGATGGGATCGGTCGCCGGGACGCCACGGTATTCGATAACTTTCTGGAATTCCGCGGCGGCCTCGACCCGATGCGCTTTGAAGTAAGCCAGCCCGCGAACATAGACCGGATAAAGGGCGCCGAAATTGCCGTTGAACCAACTGCCCGGCGTCCCGAGATCGTAACGGGCGAGCGCCAACGCTTCAATCGCCGTGGAAGGCTGGCCATGGTTCAACGCGAGCAGCGCGCGCAACACAGGGAGATAGCTGTATTGGACGGATGTATCCTCCGGAAATGTCTTTTCCAGAGTGCGGGCAAGTCCTTCAGCGGAAGCGGAATCGCCCGAGAGGGCGAGCGCGAAAGCGGCGCCATACTCGACATCCCGCCCGCGGGAAAGATCGAACGCCGCCTTCGTGCTTCTCCTCGCCTCCGCCGCATTGCCGAAAAGCGCGGCCCACACCGCCGAACCCACTACGTAGAGCGCCGCCGCCTCCTTCTTCGCGGGAATGGCCAAATCCGCGGCCTTTCGCGCTGTGCTCACCGCCCGCCGCAGGCGGCCGGAATACGCCAGAACCGAAGCTTCCTGATCACGCATCAAATCCTCGATGGGAGTTCCTCTCGCCTGCGCGGCGGCTCGATCCATGGCGGCTGTATCCCCCTCCAAAAACGAGAGAGCGTATCGCTCGATCAACAGTTCAGGGTTGGAAATCTTGCGCTCCGAGGCCAGATGGAGCGCGTTCTCGGCTTCCGTCAGGCGGCCAAGGATGTGATACGCCGTCGAAAGATTAATGTAAGCGTAGGGAAATTGCGGATCCATCGCGATCGCTCGCTTCGCTTGTTCGATCGCCTTCTCATATTGTCCCAGGACGGGGTAAATATAGCCCGACAAGGGCCCAGGAGCCTGTATCTCGCGAGGATATTCCTGCTCCATCAACTCGAACGTCTGCGCCGCTTTTTCAATGTTCCCGGTCACCTGTGAATCATACGCGGAACTAATAATGAACTGCTCCAGGTCACTGGCGCGATCGCGCAATTCATAGGCTCTGCGAGTATTGGCCGCGGAGAGGGCAGACTCGCCCATATCCCCATAAGCGCGGCCAAGGAGCTGGTAGGCCATGGCAAATTTCGGGTCGATCCGGATCGCACGCTGCAAATGCGGCAGAGCATCGGCGCTGCCGGTTGAGGAGAGGACGGTTGTCCCCTTGCTGTACTCCTTCAAGGCATCGAGCGACGGCGTGGTGGCCTCCGCGAGTGGAGTCGAGTGCTTTTCGACGGTTGCGAGCGATTCGCCGACCCGGGTTCTGAACTTGGTGGCGATTTGGCTCAGGGCATTCAGGACATCTTCTTTTCTCGCCGCCTGCGCCTGCTCCTCGTCGAGGACATCTCCGGTGCGGCAATTCTTTGCGCGCAACCCCAATACGTACTGGCTTCCGAGGCTTGCGATGGAGCCTTCCAGCACGGCCGCGCATCCGGTTCGCTCGCAGATTTCCCTCGCGAGCTCCGGAGTAAGCCGCGCGTCCGCCGGCTGCCCCATCAGAGTCAGAGTCTGCTGGATACGCTCTTCGGAGACGAGACTGAGAAAAGGCGACTGTTCGAGTTGTACCGCCAGTCCCTGGCGAAGAGTTCCATCAAACACCGGGTCGCCCGTCTTGTTGTGAAATCGGCGAGGACAATCGTGTCCTTGTCCGTGAGTTTGCGCGAGTGCGCCAAATATGCGCGGTGGAAATAGAAATATCCCGCGATGAATAGCAATGCCAGCACGGCCGCAGCTCGAGCGATGATCTACTTCCGGACGCCGTTTTTGCGCCCGTGGGCGCCTGCGCGGACCCCGTGTCCCGCTTCAGGCGCTGCAGGTCGGCGCGAATTTCCGAGGCGTGCTGGTAGCGCAGGTCGCGATCTTTCTCGAGGCACTTGTCGATAATGCGCTCCAGTTCCGCCGGCACATCGGGATTCAGCCGCACGGCGGGCACGGGAGCGCTGTTGAGAATGGCATCGAAAATCATCGCCGCGTTCTCCCCGCGAAATGGCAGCTTGCCCGTAGCCATTTCATACAGCACGACTCCGAACGAGAACAGATCCGTGCGGGCATCCAGATCCTTGCCGCGGACCTGCTCCGGCGACATGTACGATACCGTCCCCAGCACGCTCCCGGCGTCGGTCAGTTCATCGTCGATGGTGAGGGTCGGTCCGGCCGTGTCGTCGAGGACGGCGGCCGAGTTTCGCCAGGCCGAAATCCAGAATCTTGGCGTGGCCGCGCTTGGTGACGAAGATGTTGGCGGGCTTGATATCGCGATGGACGATGCCCGCGGCATGTGCCGCATCGAGCGCGTCGGCGATCTCGATGGCCAGCCGACGCAACTCTTCCGTTTCCAGCGGCGCTCGGCCGATGCGATGCTTCAGTGTCACTCCTTCCAGAAACTCCATCACGATAAAGGCGCGGCCGTCGTGCTCGCCGATATCGTAAATGGTGCAGATGTTCGGATGGTTCAGAGCGGAGGCGGCGCGCGCCTCGCGACGGAAGCGGCCGAGCGCCTGCGGGTCGCGGGCGATTTCTTCGGGCAGAAATTTAAGCGGCCACGAAGCGGCGCAGCCGCATGTCCTCGGCCTTGTAGACCACGCCCATCCCGCCGCCGCCCAGCTTCTCGACGATGCGGTAATGGGAGACGGTCTGGCCGATCAGGGAATCGCCGCTTTCCTGCGCATATTCGCTGCGCCGGCGAGCCAGGCTCCTCTCAG
This sequence comes from Bryobacterales bacterium, assembly GCA_963838885.1. Taxonomy (GTDB): domain Bacteria; phylum Acidobacteriota; class Terriglobia; order Bryobacterales; family Bryobacteraceae; genus JAICMB01. Next base: position 71,695 of record CAWITB010000039.1, read on the forward strand.
CCACTTCATCGCCGGCTTTTCCAGGAACTTCTCGCTGCTTCGCTCCTGCAGCCGAGAAGTGAGCGGAGTTCCCGCTCCAGCGCCGCATCACCCGCGCAGCCTGCGCAGAAAAGCGTCGCGCTGCTCGGGCGGGCGCTCCAGCACCGACTGAAGCAGATTATCGAGTTGTTTCCATCGTTCGGAGTCCATCGAAGTCCATCGCCAGTTGCGCCCGCCGGTTATGGCGCGGTAGAGCCATACCTTGGCCGCGCTCCAGTCGCGCCTCACGGTGACCGGCGATATTTTGAGCACCTCGGCAGTTTCATCGACGCTGAGGCCGCCAAAAAAACGCATTTCGACAACCTGCACTTTCCGCGGATCGAGACGCGCCAAAGCGTTCATCGCATCATCGAGCGCGACCAGATCCCGCCTGACTCCGGTCGTGGCCGCCGCCCACGACGGCTGCCTCGTCCAGGGAGACATGCTGACGCCGCGCGCCGCGTTTCAGGTTACGGCGCCGCGCATGGTCCACCAGAATGCGCCGCATCAACTGGGCCGAAACCGCGAAAAAATGGGCGCGATCCTGCCACTGCATGCGCTTATAGTCCACCAGGCGCATGTAGGCTTCATTGACCAGGGCGGTCGTTTGCAGGCTGTGGCCGGGGCGCTCGCGTTTCATATAGCGGCGCGCCAAGCGGCGCAGTTCCTCATAAACGATGGGGGTCAGCCTGTCGAGCGCGCTCTGGTCTCCATCGCTCCAGGCGCGGAGCAGGGTGCTTATGTCTCCACAGCCGGTTCACTAAAGTCTCCGCCTTCTCCATCGCTATGGGCTAAATTATACCGCCGCGCGGGTCCGCTAAACTGCGGCTCTGTGCTCCGCTCAGGCGCATTCCGCGCCTACTTGAATAGAGGAACAAAATTATGAAACCGCGTCCGGATTTCGATTGCGGCGAGCGGCTTGCTCGCCGCGTTTGCAACGGCACAGCCGCCACGCTACACCGTCAGAGACCTCGGCACTCTGCGGGGCGGGACGTTTAGCCAGTCGAGTCTTCGTGCACAATAAGGCCGTGATAACCGGCATGGCAACCGTCACCAACGGCTAAGAGCATGCCGCCTTGTGGTACGACGGCCGGATCGGACTTCGTCAGCCCGCTTCTGAGGACCGAACAGTGAAGCGTTTGGCGTCAGCGAAAGCGGCCAGGCCGACGCTCTATCTGAAACCGCCGTTAAAGATCCGAATGGCGAGGACTTTTGCGGTTACGGTACTCACCTGGCATGTCTACCTTTCCTGTGGCAAAACGGCGTCACAACTCCTCTCCCTACGCTGGGAGGCAAGAACGGCTCGGTCGGCCAGATTAATAATCGAGGATAGATCATCGGGGCCGCGGAGAATAACACTCGCGACCCAACGTGCCCGCCGCCTCAGGCACTCGATGATGAAGCCGTATTATGGCGGCCAGGGCAGGGCGAGATCCGCATGCTCCCTCCGCTCCCTGGCGACTCCGTCGGAGTGGCGCTCTGGACCAACGATAACGGCCAGGCCGTCGGCGCTTCGGGTTCTTGCGCGGAACGCGCTTCCTCCGCTCGCATATGGGCCGCACGCCGTGCTGTGGAAAAAGGCCGGCTCGGTCCATGACCTCGGCAACATCGGCGGGACGATGAATATTGCCTTACCATCAATAACCAAGGTCAGGTGGTCGGCGCTTCGACCCTGCCCGGCGCAACAACGCCGCAAGCGGCTCACGCCTTTTTGTGGACCACCGAGACAGGTATCCGCGATCTCGGCGCGCTGCCCGGGGATGTCGCGAGCGGAGGCGAGGGGATTAACGATGAGAGGTGAGTTGGTCGGCGCATCGTTTGACGCCAGCGGGAACCCACGCGCGTTCCTCTGGCGAAACGCCGTGATGACCGACCTCAACACCGCCGTTCCCGGCGCACCCTTGTTTCTGTTGTTCGCAACCGCTATCAACTCCCGCGGGGAAATCGTGGGCTTTGGCGCCACCAGCAGCGGCGATGTTCACGCTTTTCTGGCGACCCCGAGCAGCGAGGAAAACAACAGCGAAAGCCTCTCACCTATGGCGGAGGCTCCGACCGGCCCGAGCGCTCCTCGCCGAGGAAGCTCGCAAGCTGCTTCAGAAGGGACTACGCTTCGGCGTTTTCAAAGCTCCGCTCGCGGGGCCGCAATAGCCGGATCGCGAGCGCGTTCGCTGCGCCGCCGAGACGGGAAAACCCAGCGGAAGCCCACCCTCGCAAAGCTCGATCCAGCAGCGCCCCGCGTTAGATGAGTTCGTCGAGCACCTCAGATACTCCTATACGAGACGCACGCCCGGAACCGCAAGAGTACGCTGCAATCGGTACACTGCGATCTGAACGCTCCGCCGGCTCGTGTGCGAGGACGCGAGCGGAGGGCTCAGCATCCAGGTACTCTCTGAGTTCTATAATGCCGCAACGAAGAAGCTTTCGATGAAGAGCGCGGAAGCGGAGGCGGCCATCGCCGATGTCGGCGGCTGGCTGATTCACCGGCCCGGACACGCCGATGTGCTTAAGGCTTGCCGCTTGCACCGCCGCTACAAAATGGCGTGGTGGGATGCGATGCTGCTCAATAGCGCCATGGAGATTGGCTGCTCAATTCCGTAGAGCGAGGACCTGACCGACGGTCAACGTTATGACAGGATAGCAGTCCGAAACCCGTTTCTCCGAATCCCGCTCCTCAGGGTTCGCGGTCTAATGCAGCGGAATCCGGAACAAATTGCCCACGAATTCCGATTTCACGAACGCATAAGTCCGCGGGTCCGGTCCGGGCCCCACCCAGCTTTCGCGGATCGCTGAGATCCCAGGCAATCCCTCACCCGCGTGCGGCCCCAATCCCTGCGCGGGCAAAGCGGGCAGACCTGCTCCCGAAGGAATGGGTAAGACCAGAGTCGGGCCCGACTCCGCCGGAGCGGGATCCATCAGCAAGTATAGGTAGGCGCCGTCCGCGGACCAACGCGGTAAACAGGGGCCGGCGCAAATCACTTTTCGGGCGCGGTCCTTTAAAGATACGGCTAGCGTGCCGTGCTTCGGGCCGCCAACACCCGCCACCGTCGCCCAGCTCCCGTCGGGAGACACGAAGCCCATATCCGAGATCGGATCGTCAAGAATGCGTTCCAAACCCGTTCCATCCGTTTTGACGCGGGCAAGGTAGTAGGCGTGCTCTCCCCGTTGCCGAAAGACCAGTTCGCCGGCAGCACCGAAGTTGACCCTGTCTCCACCACGCGTTACCAGGCGAGGCGGCGCGCTGCCATCCAAGGGCGCAATGAAGATCTGCGAATCCGAACCATCGCGGGCCGTAAACGCCACCTGCTGCCCGTCGTGCGAGATGTCAAAGTCGACAAGTGGAACTCCCGGCAGCGCGGGATTGGAGATCCCCGAACCGCGTTCCGTCGACCACAGTTCGTTTGCGCCGGAAGTGTTCTTTTGCAGCAGATAGTACACACGTTTGCCGTCGGCGGAAAAACTGGGATGGGTCGCCGAACCTTCGGGCGAGAGGGGACGCTCTCCGGAAGCGCCATGAATCCACACCGAACTCTTGCGAACGCCCAGCGATGAAATCAGCGATTTTCCGTCCGGCGCTATCGCGAGCCCTTGCTCCTCGCCTGGTCCCATCGTGATCCGCTCCGGAGTCGCGCCGGGGAACCTTTGCCGCCATAAATGATTCGTTCCGTTCGTCTCCGCACTGAAGTACATCCATTCCCCATCGGGGGACCATGCAGCCGCGGTACACGCGCCCGAAGGGCCGACCTGCCGTCCTTTGGAAGCTTTTTCCATCGGCACGAGCCTGCAAGGCAGCCATGCGGGATCCATCTCCACCACCAATATTGATTTTTGGTCCGGTGAGAGGTACGAGTAGTGCGCCATGGCGCGCTCGCGCTCGGGGAAGTAAATCCGCCGTTCCCCCGCCCGGCTTTCCCGGGAAGTCACGATCCCCATGTGCAGAAGCGTCCCGCTCATCACTTCCGAAAAGAGAATCCGGCCATTTCCGATCCAGCTCATTCCCGCGGCGTTTCGCATCAGCCTCGTGGGCGATCCCCCGGTCACCGGCACGGTCCAGGTATCCCAGGAATTCGCGTCCCTGTCCATTGCCGTGTAGGCGACGCGCGAGCCGTCGGGCGTAAACACCGGATTGTACTTTGCACGCGGATCATTGGTGATCTGCATCGACTGCCCAGACGGGAGCGCCTTGACATAGACCTGCCCGGTAGTAAGAAAGGGGTTTCCGCCGCGTAAGAAAGTCACCATGCGTCCATCCGGCGAAAGCGCCGGCGCCGAAGCGGAGTCGCTGAAATCGGTGATCTGGACGTATTCGGAGGGCGATGTGACTGGATGCTTACGGGCGCTAAAGTACCAGGCTGCAACTCCTACCATCGCCAGCGCCGCTGCGCCCGCCGCCCCGCTTTCCAGCTTCGAGGGCGACGGGCTCGCGTGGCCGCCAGAGATCGCAGATCGGCAGCGCTCCGATAGCGCTCCTGCGCGGATCCCGTGTCCCGCTTCAAGCGCTGCAGGTCGGCGCGAATTTCGGAAGCGTGCTGGTAGCGCAGCCCGCGATCTTTCTCGAGGCACTTGTCGATGATGCGCTCCAGTTCCGCGGCAAGTCGGGATTCAGGCGTACCGCGGGGACGGGGGCGCGGTTAAGAATGGCATCGAAAATCATTGCCGCGTTCTCCCCACGAAATGGCAGCTTGCCGGTCGCCATTTCATAGAGCACAACGCCGAACGAGAATAAATCCGTGCGCGCGTCCAAGTCCTTGGCGCGGACCTGCTCCGGCGACATGTGTGAAACCGTGCCAAGCACGCTCCCGGCGCCGGTCAGATCTTCGTCGATGGTGAGGGTCGGTCCGGCCGTTTCGTCGAGAACGGGGTCGATTTTCGCCAACCCGAAATCGAGAATCTTGGCGTGGCCGCGCTTGATGACGAAGATGTTCGCGGGCTTGATGTCGCGGTGGACTATGCCCGCGGCGTGGGCCGCATCGAGCGCGTCGGCGATCTCGATACCCAGGCCAGTCAGCTCGTCCGTTTCGAGCGGCGCGTTGCCGATGCGGTGCTTGAGCGTTGCGCCTTCGAGATGTTCCATGACTATAAAGGCGCGGCCGTCTTGCTCGCCGATGTCGTGAATGGTGCAGATATTGGGATGGTTCAACGCGGATGCGGCCCGCGCCTCGCGTTCAAAGCGGCCGAGAGCCTGCGGGTCGCGGGCGATTTCATCGGGCAGAAATTTTACGGCCACGAAGCGGCGCAGGCGCACGTCCTCGGCCTTGTAAACCACGCCCATGCCGCCGCCGCCCAGCTTCTCGATGATGCGGTAATGGGAGACGGTCTGCCCGATCAGGGAAGCGCCGGTCTCCGCCATCGCCAGCGCGGCAATCTCCATCGCCGGCCTTTCCAGGAAGCTTCCCGCCTGCTGCTGCGATGTCAGCAGGGACTGGACTTCCCGCTCCAACGCCTCGTCGCCCGCGCACGCCTGCCGCAGATATCTTTCGCGCTCGACAGACGGACGCTCCAACACGGCCTGGAGAAGGTTATCGACCTGCATCCATCGATCGGAATCCATCGCTCCCCTCTCGACTCATTTCCCCGTCAGTTCGCGCCGGTGAGTTCACGATAGAGCCACGCCCGGGCGGTGCTCCAGTCACGCATCACCGTGACGGAAGAAATTTTGAGCACTTCGGCCGTCTCTTCCACGCTGAGTCCGCCAAAGAAGCGCATCTCGACAACTTTCACTTTGCGCGTATCGAGCCGCGCCAGAGCATTCATGGGGCGTCATCGAGCGCGACAAGGTCCCTGCCTCGTTCGGAGGACCCGCCGCCTCCCACCACGGCCGCCTCTTCCAAAGAGATGTGCGGAGCGCCGCCGCCGCGTTTCAGATTGTGACGCCGCGCATGCTCGACCAGGATGCGCCGCATCACCTGCGCCGAGACCGCGAAGAAATGCGCGCGATTCCGCCACTGCATGCGCTTATAATCCACAAGGCGCATGTAGGCTTCGTTGACCAATGCCGTGGTCTGCAGGCTATTGCCGGCGCGTTCACCTTTTAGGTAGCGATGCGCCAGGCGGTGCAGCTCGTCATAGACGATGGGCGTCAGCGCTTCGAGCGCGTCCTGGTCCCCGCCGCTCCAGGCGCGCAGCAGCGCGCTCATGTCTCGCGCGCCCGCCTCTCCGGATTGTGCCTCGCTATGCATTTGCCTATTGGGGTGAATTATACCGCCCCGCCGATGATAGTTTCGCGGCGCGTTTTAGGGAGGCTTTTTCTTTGGCTTTGTTAGTGGGCGATTTGTTGAGTGTGCTGTGGAGTGTTGGAGGTGTTATTCTAAGCTTGGATGGCGAGGTACGGGCATGAACCTATGGATGAGCGGCGCTTTACTGGTTCTGTCGATCAATCGAATCCCGCTGCGAATGCCCTTTGGAATCCGGTGACCTACAATGACGTGAGCCAAGCAAATCTTTCGACTGGCTTACTCACCGGGCCTTCACCATCACTTTCGCGAATGGCGAAATACTGTCCGGCATGGTGGGCGAAAACGTTTCCGCGATTATTAGCTCACCGACTGGCACGGGACCGTTCACACAGACGCTGACTTTCACGGCGGGAACCGGCGAGTTCGCCGGCGTGAGTGGGTCTGCCTCCGGCACGGGTTTTGCAGGGGAGGTTACGGCCACGGGTCCGGAAGCGGAACCTTAACCGCTCCGGCATTGATTACGCCGGAACCGGGCTCGATCGCGTTGATGTTGGGTGGCTTGACGTTCCTAGCCCTCCGAGGTGGATATCGAATTCGCGCGCGGTCTCGGTCAGGACCAGGTGCTCTGTCTTCACTTGTCGGCTGAGCTGAGAAATCGCGAAGCCGAGCGCGGTTTCGGGCGCGACGCTGACATTTGGATTGCCGGAGAAGTAACCTGCTTGGCCAAGAGAAACGTGTCCGAGTTCCCGCCTCGGCGCACAGCCAGATCGCGGAACAGCGACCGGGCGCGGAACGTAGATGGCGCAGTAACGGTTCGCGGCAGGCCTTTGCCAACGAACCGCGATGGGGAGGACTGGCTATGGACGTGGTTCCCGCGCATTACCGGGCTCCCGCGTCCTAGTCTCCCGCGCTGCAGGCGCGCAGCAGCGTGCTCATGCCTCGCTCGCATTTGCCTATTGGGCTGAATGATACCGCCGCGGCGATAATAGTTCGGCGGTGGGTCTACGCCTATCTGGAACAAAGGAGCATAAGGAAACCAATTTTGATTTTCGATTGCCGCGGGCAGCCTGCTCGCCGCGCTTGCATGGCACAGCCGCCAAAACACTATGACATCACCGACCTCGGGGTGGTAGGCGCGCCTCCTGGCGCGCCATACGTCATTAGAAATAATGGCCTGATCACTGGAGCTACGGCCGCCCCCGGCGGCAGAATGCAGGCCGTCCTCTGGTACAAGGGATGGATCGGAGATCTCGGCACGCCTGGACTCGGAGGACCAAACAGCGCGGCTTTTGGCGTTAACGAAAGTGGCAGGCCGTAGGTCAAGCCGAGACTTCGGCGGCCAATGACTGAAGACTTTTGCGGCTTCAATGTCGACGGGTTTCCCCTCGCATACCGCATGCCTCCCTTTCGTGTGGCAAAACGGCGTCATGATCGCGCTTCCGACGCTCGGCGGAGCCAATGGCTCCGCTAACTCGATCAACAATCGAGGCGAAGTTGCCGGGCTGGCGGAGACCACTATGCCGGACTCAGGCCCGGGCTGCACCGTGGCGCAGTTCAAGCCGGTCGTCTGGGTTAATGGCAATATCCAGGAACTCCCTACAGCTCCGGGCGACCGGACGGCGTCGCGGCGTGGATTAACGACAACGGCCAGGTTGTGGGCTCCTCGGGCACGTGCGCAAGCTACGACCCGAATAGCTTGCTCAATCTCGTCGAAAATAACGCCTTGTTGTGGGAAAACGCGATGGTGACCGACCTCGGCGATCTCGGCGGAACCGCTGGATTCGCCGGGAATCACGCCTGCGCAATCAATAACCAAGGTGAGGTGGTGGGCCTTGCGAACTCGACGACAAGCACTCGTGGTTTCCTCTGGAGCAGGGAGACGGGAATGCAGCCTCTGGGACCCTATGGGAAGCAGGCGCTCCGGTTGACCTCAATGCGAAGATTGCTTCCAATCCGGGGAACTTGACTCGCAGGTCGTCTATCAATTCCCGCGGGCAGATCGTAGGCTTCGCGAAGGCAAGCAACGGCGAAACTCACGGTTTTCTGGCAACTCCGCGATGAAGTTTTAGTGCGAGGTCAGTTTAGATTGATTGGTTACGGAAGAGCCTTGCGCCTGCGCAATGATGCTCAGCCCGTTCACGACGTTCATCGATGTCGTCGGGACGTACGCGCCCGAGTTCATTGTGACGTTCACGGAAAGGTGCGTGGGGCTGAGCACCGTGACCTTTGTGACCACGGCGTCGCTCGCGCCGAAGCCGACGAAAACCTGACCGTTGGTGAAATTCGTGTTCGTGCCCACGATGTCCACCACGTTTGCGCCTTGAGAAAGAGAATTGGGCGAGACCGCGATCGAGGGCGCCCCGGAGGAGCCGTAGGTGTAGGAGGGGGGCGCGGAGATCTGCACAAACATGGAGCTCTGGCCGTCCGGATTCAAGGCCGTCACGACCGCCTGATACGAGCCCGGCCCGGGCGGCGGAATGACCCACAATCCTCCGTCGTTGGCCGTGCCCTCGACGTTAGCGGCGAGGCCATCGAACAGGATTGTCGTAGAGCTCGCCGATAGATTGTTCCCTTGGATTTCCACGACGCGGTTGCCGTTGCCATCCGTGGCCGCGGAGACCGAGCTGATGGAAGGCGGCGGCTGCGTCACGACGTTAAAGGCGGACGGCAGTACGTAAATATCGTCGCTTGTCCGGAACAGCAAGTGCTTCGGACCAACTCCCATGAAATCGCCCAGAGTCGCATAGAAATCGATATAACCGGACACGTATGGCGCGAGGCCCTTGATCTGCGCCGTGGCATCCGAGCCGCTGCCCAGAACCGAAATCGAGAGGCCTGGAGCGAGCGCGTTCGCCGTCTGCAACAGACCGCTGCCGTACGCCACTAGCGCGCTGGTGCTGGAGGCAAGCAGGGGAGGGGAGGGAATTGGCGTCTGCGCCTGCGAATAGCCATAGGTCCGTATCGAGCTGATCGTCACGAACGGCTTGCTCTTGACGGCGAAATTGATTCCGCTGGTAACGTTGCCCGGATTCACGTAAACCAGCGCCGCCTGAAGAAAATTCTGCGTGCCGGAATAAAACTGGGTCTGAAAGGCCGTGGAAGGGAAGGGAAACGGCGTTCCGCCGGAGTCCTTGGGCGCCACAATGTTGCCCGGACTCACTTCGATTTGCAGCGGCGGCGGCAGAGGATGGACGTACAATTCATAGGCGCCCGGCGGGAGCGAGATGGAGTATGTTCCGTCCGGATTGGTAATCGCGCTGACGGCCTGATTGCTCGACGAAATGGCAACCACCGAAGCGAGGCTCACGCCCGATCCGCCGGAAGTCACCGTTCCCGTGATACTGCCAATGCTTGAGAGGAAGCCCGCCGTGGGATAAAGCGTTGAAATGCCCATGACGTCATCGAGGGCGAGCGGCGTTGCCTTCGTCGCGGCGCTAGTCACCGCCGTCGACATGACCGCCGATGTAAATGTATGCTGCAAGCCCAAAGTGTGTCCGAACTCGTGTACCAGCGTCGTGAAGAAATAATCGCTGAAGCTGGGGCAGGCGCTGTTGCTGCAAGCCGTCATGGGCTGGCTCAGATCGTTCTGCACGCGCAACGTGGAGCGCAGGATGGGAACGAATTGGCCATTTGCGGCGCCGGCATACGTCACCGGTCCGCCGAGCGCCAGGACTCCAGGAGGCAAGTCGTCGGAAAAATCCACCGTGATGCCGGAGGTGACCAGCCCGGAGCTGGAGTTGTAGAGACCGCCGTAGGCCAGCTTGATGGCCGATGTCTGCACCGTATTCCAGGTTTGCGCGGCCGCCCTGATTTCGCTGACGATAGCCGGAAACGTATCCCCGGGCGCCATCGCGGCAGGACCTGAATCGGAAATATAAAAATAGACCGTATTGTTCTGAAGCGCCGTCAGATCGAACTTCTCGTACATGGGCGAGAAGGGGGCAGAGCGGCCGTTGTAGTGGACGTAGAAGTAGCAGGCGGAGCCGGTACCCGCGAACGCCAGCAAGGCAAATGCGAGTCCCAAGATCCGTATGGCCAGCGCGCGCGGCGGCATTTTATTGGACCGGCCTCGCGCTCGCGGCGGCGGCAATTTTCGCTCTCAGATCGGTAAGGCTGATTTGCATGCCGGAGGCCGCGGCCTCGGCTCCGTCGGCGTCGATCATGTGCTCGGCGATAGCCGGACGCGTCAGCACGCCATTGTAGGAAGAGAAAAGTCCCTGCGATAGGCCGATAATCTGCGTGATGCCGTTGCGGCTGGTCCACAGGAAAAGGACATACTCCTGTCCGTTGTCCAGAACCGGGGCGCTCTGAGATGGCCTGCTCCAGTCCGTTTGCGGTCCCGCCCGGAACGGCGACGTCGATGCGCGCCGGGGACGCGCCTTTCAATTGTTCGGTCACCTGAAAGTTGTAATGGGTATAGATGAAGAGACCCTTGGCCGCGCCGCCGGTGAGCTGCGGCCGGCCCCGCACGATGGCGGTCGATTTCTGAATCATGTCGGCGAGGCTGAGCTGCTGGAGAGTGGCGGCTTGCGCCAGACCCAGCGATACCGACAGCCCCACGCAAATGGACAGAGTACGCATGATTCGGTCAAAGATCACAAAGCAAGTCGACGGCCAACCTATGTCTCTGAAAATATTTGAACAACACTCTAATGAGATGGCCCAAATGGGACACTTGGACACGCCTGTGTGGCTATGAGGCCTCGCTTCTCACCACCAAAAGCGGAACTTTCAGCTTGTGACGAACTGCATTAATTGTAGTCCCGAAGATGAGATCTTTCAAGCCCTTATGTCCGTGCGCGCCCATCACGATCAAGTCCGGGTCCACAGCGCGGGCGCAGTCGATAATGGCGCGTTTGGGGTTGCGGGAATGAAACACCACGACTTCAACATCCACACCGCGCTCGCGCAGCGAACTCTCGATGTTGGCGAGATATTCGCGTCCCGCCTCTACCTCAACAGTTGAGGCTAAGGGACCGTAAACCTGGCTGGTGACGCCCTCTTCCACATGCACCAGATAGATCTTGGAATGCTGGGCTGCTGCAATGGCCGCTGCGTGGGCAATGGCATCCCGATCGCGCGGGGTGTGGTCCAAGGGAACGAGAATGCGGTGATAGCGGGGCCTGGGCAGGTCCAGCGCGACTTTTTCGGGCAATTGTACCGGCGCGCTCGGACGGGGATGAAACCAACGCGGAAGTATTGGTTCTAAAATAATCCATAATAACATGAAAACTATACCAGTTACCAGTGGAAATACGATTATATCGACGAGGGTGCGATAGCGGCCGGAGTGCGCGCGCCAGTCCTGTATTGACATAGTAGTGAGCCAAACGTTTAAGACCACGATGAGCGCCGCGCAGGCCCATGCCAAGATCTTCACCCAGGCGCGGTTGGCGAACTCGCCCATACGGCGCCGATCGCTGGTGAAGTGGATCAGCGGAATGACTGCAAATGGAAGTTGAAAATTCAGGACGATCTGACTGAAAATGAGGAGTTTATAGCTTCCTTGATCGCCCGCCAAGTAGACGGTGATGGCGGCCGGGATAATGGCCGTGATTCGCGTTACGAAACGCCGCAACCATGGTCTCATGCGAAACTGGAGGAAACCCTCCATAACTATCTGTCCCGCCATGGTTCCAGTCAGCGTGGATGATTGCCCGGAACACAGCAACGCGATGCCGAAGAGAACGCTCGCCGCGGTGGTTCCGACCAGAGGCGTGAGCAGCTGATGCGCCTGTTGGATCTCGGTGACAACGATTCCTCGACTGAAGAAGACCGTCCCGGCGAGGATCAGGATGGCCGCATTTACGAACAAGGCTCCGTTGAGAGCGACCGCCGAATCGACCAGGTTGAAGCCGCAGGCTTGGCGTCTTTCCCGCCGATTCAGGCCGACTTGCCGGGTCTGGACGAGGGCCGAATGGAGATACAGATTGTGCGGCATCACGGTCGCGCCCAGAATGCCGATTGAGATATACAAGTTGCGATTGTTTAAGCGCGGAATCAGGCCGGATGCGAGATGACTCCAGACTGGGGGGGCCCACCATACCTCGACCAGAAAACATGCCGCGATGATAAGAATTAGAGCCAGGACGAACGATTCAATAACTCGTATACCAAGCCGCGTGAACCACAGCACAATTAAAGTGTCGGCCGCGGTTAGAAGAACGCCCGCGAGCAGGGGAAGGTGAAAGAGCAGATTAAGCGCGATCGCGGCGCCTAAGACTTCGGCCAGATCGCAGGCTGCAATCGCGATTTCGCAAAGAATCCAGAGCAGCCAGGAGAGCGGCTTGGGATAAGTCTCGTGGCAGGCTTGCGCGAGGTCGCGCTGGGTTACAATCCCAAGCCGCGCGCTCAAAGTTTGGAGCAGGATCGCCATGGCGTTCGAAAGAACCAGAACCCATAGGAGCTGGTATCCGAACCTCGCGCCACCCTCCAGATCGGTGGCCCAGTTTCCGGGGTCCATGTAGCCCACGCTGATTAAATAGGCGGGTCCCGCAAAAGCAAACATCCGTTTCCATGCGGATAATCGCGCGGTCGAGACGCTGGAGTGGACTTCGGGGAGCGATGCTTTCAGAGTTTGGGCCATGCCATACTGGCGGTCAAATCGCTAGTTTCCGGAGGCGAGTTAACTACAGTTTACGGGATTTCCGAGCGGCTTTCAATACTTGTTTTGCAGTGCGGTGCTCTCCGGCCAAGCTGGTGGTTTTCGGCCACCTGCGCATCGCCTGTTACATACCGTAAGTTATTGGATCTACGCTCGTTCATAAGTGGCGATGCAGTTGCCAAGTGACCTATTGGCAATGAAGTTTCGATTGCAAGCAATTTCCTGCGGCGCTGTGGCGTTCACGTTGGCGTCCACGGCTCTTTGGGCTCAAGACTATCCCGCGAATGCCGCCACGCCGCAGCAAACGCAGCCGCAGACGCCCCAGGATGCCGACCGTGGCGTGGCGCGGATCAGCCTCACCGACGGAGGCGTTTCCGTGCGTCGCGGCGATTCCGGAGAAGTGACTGCGGCGGTGGTGAATGCGCCACTTACAACTGGAGATGCTATTTTGACCGCAGCGAAGGCGCGTGCGGAGGTGCAGTTTGACGCTTCAAACGTCGCTCGGATCGCGGCCAATTCAGACGTGCGCATGGGCGATCTTACATACCAGCGCCATCAGATACAGATCGCAATCGGACTTGTTACTTTCACTGTGCTTCGCAACTCGGGATCGCAAAGCGAGATAGATACGCCAAATGTTGCGGTCCACTCCAAGGGTCAAGGCGCTTATCGTATTCTTGTGCGCGAAGACGGTACTTCGGAAATAACGGTGCGGGCGGGGGAGGCCGACGTAGCCTCGGCCAAGGGCTCGGAGGTTCTGAGGGCAGGTCAGACGATGCTGGTGCGGGGTCCGCAGGACGATCCGGAGTTCCAGATCAATAATGCAATCGCCGAAGACGATTGGGACCGCTGGAACGTGGAGCGAGATCATCACCTGATGGAATCCGGTTCAAGTAGATATGTAAGTCCCGATGTCTATGGCGCTGAGGATCTTGATAATAGTGGCAGGTGGACCAATGACGGCGCTTATGGGACGGTGTGGGCACCGAATGTCGCGCCCGATTGGGCGCCCTACACGATGGGGCGCTGGGTGTGGGTCGATTACTATGGTTGGACCTGGGTTAGCTCGGACCCGTGGGGTTGGGCGCCGTATCACTACGGGCGCTGGTACCGGGCGTCGTTTGGGTGGGCTTGGTGGCCGGGGCCGATTCACGCCCGCTATTACTGGAGCCCCGCCGTGGTCGGGTTTTTCGGGTTCGGCGGGTATTCGGGATTCAGCGCCGGATTGGGGTTTGGATTCGCCAACGTCGGTTGGGTTCCGCTGGCTCCCTTCGAGCCTTTTCATAGATGGTGGGGAGCGGGATTCCGCGGCTCAGTCATAGTTAATAATTTCAACGTTTATAATTCTTATCGGAATGCCCGTGTTGCCGGAGGAGTGACGGCGGTCGGCGCTGCGAATTTCGGTCGTGGAGGCGCGAGGTTCATGTCTGTGAACGGCGCGACGATTCGCAATGCCGGCGGCGTCCGGGGGACGCTTCCGCTAACCCCGTCGCGCGCCAGCCTGCGTTTTTCAGACCGGCCCGTGAACATGTCGAGCTTCCGTCAGACGTCGAGGACGGCGTTTTTTGGAAGTAGAACGGGAATATCGGGCGGCCGCGCCGGGTCTTTTGAGCAGCAACGTCAGGCGGTGGACCGGGCGGCGCGAACGACCTTCGCCGGTCCGGAAGCGGGGCGCGGGAGCACGGGCGGCTTTCCGCGCGCCGGGGCGGGGGCCGGCTCCAACGTAGGAGGCGCGGCTCTGGGAGGCGCGGCGGCATCGCACGGCTGGAATCGTTTTGGTGAGCCCATCCATTCTGGAACTTCGACTTCGGCTCAAGCCTCGGGAGGCGCTGGTTGGAGCCGCTACAATGGCGGGTCCACGGCGGCTGGGGGCCGATCCTATTCGTCGCCGTATGGCGGAGGCGGAAACGCTGTGCATATCAATCCGTCGTTCGTGAGGCCGCGGCCGGCGCAACAACCGAGCTCAGCCGGGCGCGGGTACGGCGAATATGGCGGCGCACGCAGCGCACCCAGTTATGCGCCGCGCAGCGCGCCGAGTGGCGGGGCATCGCGAGGCGGCGGGCGTTCAAGCAGTGGCGGTGGACGCCATCGTTAGACATCAGGCAATATAATCTTCCCTCAAGGCCCGAGTGGCGCTCATCGTCTCGGGCCTTCTTTTTTGAACTCCGCCAATTAGTTTACATAATACCTGTTATCGGAAGCGATGGGCCGTACGGAGTTCTATGCATCGAAATTTGCGGCTGCCGCGTGAACCGGATTGGGTGGCGCCGCACCGAGTATCTGCTTGCGGCCGGGCGGCGACATCGGCTGTTGCGAGATCGAGCGCGCGGTTCGATAAGTCGGGGAGGCGCGCGTGAAAAACTGACGCGCGCGCGCGGCGCTTTTTCAAATCGAATTGAATACACGCCGCGACACGTGGAGACACGCTGGATGCGCTCCGTGCGGGGCCGGCGGTAACAGCCGGCCCAGCTGAGCCAAAGTTCATTAGCCGCTCCCTAGGGCCTCATACGTATTACGGTAGGTTGCGCGACTAAGCCGTTTCGCGTATATTCAAGAAACCTGGGTCCCTCCAGGTAGGAGAGGTCAATGAAGCGATTTTTTGCAGCATCCTTGCTTTTTGCGCTGTGCGCGATGGCGGAAAACATGACGGGCGTTATCGGCGATTCCAAATGCGGAGACGCCCATGAGGCCAAACTGAATGCAGCCTGCGTGAAAAAGTGCGTTCAAGGCGGAGCGGACGCGGTCTTCCTCCACGATGGGAAGGTTTATAAGATCGCTGCTGATTCGAAGGATAAGGTCAACGATTATCTCGGACAAAAAGTGAAAGTCGACGGCAACGTCGAAGGCGATACGATCACGATCAACTCCATTTCCGCGGAATAATCCGATAGCGGCGCTGGCCGGCTCTTTTCATGGCGAGAATCGCGATCGTGACGGGAGCCGGTAGCGGCATCGGACGAGCCGCCAGTCTGGCGCTTAGTGCGGCGGGTTATGCCGTGGCTTTAGCGGGAAGGCGCGCAGCCGCGCTCGAGGAGACGGCCCGAATGATGCGGCCTTCTGGCGGCGAGCTTTTGTCCGTTCCCACCGACGTTAGCGATCCCCACAGCGTCCGCGCTCTATTCAACAGTGTCCAGGACGCTTTCGGACGTCTCGATGTTCTCTTCAACAATGCGGGCGTGGGATCGCCTCGTATTCCTTTCGAAGATTTGCCGCTGGAGCAGTGGAATCGCGTTCTCTCCATCAATCTGACGGGATCGTTTTTGTGCGCTCAGGAAGCGATTCGGCTGATGAAGGCGCAAAGCCCGCGCGGTGGCCGTATCATCAACAACGGCTCCCTTTCGGCGCATAGTCCGCGGCCCAACTCCGCGCCGTATACCGCGGCAAAACACGCCATCACGGGGTTGACGAAGTGCATTTCTCTCGATGGGCGCGCTTACGACGTCGCGTGCAGTCAAATCGACATCGGCAACGCCGCGACGGAGATGACGGAACGAATGTCGGCGGGCGTTCCGCAGGCCAATGGAACGACCATGATCGAGCCGCGCATGGACGTGCAGTGTGTCGCCGATGCAGTTGTGTATATGGCCAATCTGCCGCTCGACGCCAATGTTCAGTTCATGACGATTATGGCGACGAAGATGCCGTTTGTCGGACGGGGCTGAAGCGCTCATTCGGTAGTAGCCGCATCCAACCGAAAACGAAGGTGGTATCGTCGGAGCGATTGATGTGCTTCCGACGAAGCGGCGTGTTTTGGCGAATTGATCGCTGGGGACGGTCGCTCCTCGATTTTGTCAACACTCTTCAGGAACTGACGGCGCTCGAAGTGGGCTTCGTTTGTCTAAGCGAAGCGCTCGATCTAATCACCCCGAGCGGCCGCGCTCTCTCAGGCATGCTGGCCGTGTTTGCGGAGTTCGAAAGGAATATTTTGCGAGACCGGGTGAAGGCGGGAATCGATCAAGCCCGAAAGGACGCGAAGCCGCATGGGCGGCCAATGACCGCAGGTAGACTCGTGCCGGAAATAAAACAGCTTCGCACGTATGGAATCAGCAAGCGGGCCATCGCCAAGCAACTCGGGGTTGGCCGCACTTCGCTCATCCGGTTGCGCTCCTAGAGAGGACCTTCAGCTCGCCCGGCGCCGGCTTCCTCTACACTGTGCGACTTTGCGGGAAAATCATGGATTGGGCGCGCACATAGCGCGCAACAACTGGGAGAGCGAAGGTAATCCGTGACGAAACCGACGATACTTGTGGCGACGTGGGGAGAGGGGCTGTTCGCAGTCGCCGGCGATGGGCGCACGCAAGAGATTGCGAATCAGCCCGTCAGAGGGCTCGCGCCGGATGGACGCGGCGGTGCGCTCGCCATTGCCGGCCGGCATTCCCTGCGCAGGCGTGCGCCAAGCGGCGAATGGGCAACCGTCGTGACGAGCGAGTTCGAGCTTTCGTGCTGTATGGCTGTTCGAGACGCCATCTACGTAGGAACGGAGGATGCACGCATGCTGCGGCTGAGCGATCGGGGCGGTGCGCTCGATCCTATCGATGGATTCGACAGAGTCGCGGGGCGCGATGCCTGGTTTGCCGGTTCGGCGATTGTTAATGGGCAGCGTCTCGGGCCGCCGCTAGGCATTCGCTCGGTCGCCGCCAACTCGAACGGGAGCGTACTGTTCGCCAACGTTCACGTGGGAGGCATTCCGCGTTCAGTGGATGGCGGAAGAACCTGGCAGCCCACCATAGATATCAACAGCGATGTTCATGAGGTGCGCGCGCACCCGACAGATCCGGACATTGTCGCCGCGGCGTCCGCTGTCGGCCTTTGCATTAGCCGCGACGCAGGAGCAACGTGGACCATAGAGCGCGACGGCCTACACGCATCGTACTGCTCCGCAGTAGCGTTCTCGGGCGATGATATTCTTGTCTCCGCGTCGACAGATCACTTTGCGGCTCAGGGAAGAATTTATCGCCGGCCGATCAGACCGGAAGGAGACATAGTGGCCGTCGGAGATGGCCTGCCTACGTGGCTCAATGGCATCGCCGACACAGGTTGCATCGCTACAAACGGCTCCACGATTGTAGTGGTTGACAGAGAGGGCGCCCTGTACCTGTCAACTGAGTTCGGGCGGGCTTGGTCGCGGAACAGCAGCTCACTGCCAGCCCCGAGTTCCGTTCTAATCTGTTGACCAAAATCGAACAGCTCAGGTTTGCTCGCGCGCCTGCCCAGAAAGGTTCTCAGCGCAAATGGGCGCGCTGCGCGGCCAATAGAGCGCCAAACTGGATAAAATTGAAGCCCGCGTGCATCAGGACGGCGTTGATGATAGACCCGGTTCTATAGCGCTGCCAACCAAACAACGCGCCGGCGGCCGCGACCAGAATCACGACGCGCCAGTCTTGATATTCGAAATAGTGCATGGCTCCGAATAGCAGGCCGGTGAGAACGATGCCCGACGCGACGCCCAGCGAGCGGATCAGGAGAGGCATCAGAAAGCCGCGAAAGACGAGCTCTTCGCAGAGCGGGCCGACAGCGACAACGAGGATTCCGAATAGCACGATCAGCGCGATGCCGTTAAGCATGTTCTCAAATGGCAAAGGCTGCGGTTTCGCGCCCAGCAGTGTTCCCAGTACCCCCAATCCGATGGCCAGCACCGGTCCAATCGCAAAGCTCGTCAACGCGTACCCGGCATAGGTCGGGACCCAGCCCAACGACCGCCAGAACGGACGATCGTGACGGAGGCGCAGAATCGCGGCGATAGCCCCCAAAGCAAACAGGTACACCAGCGCTTGGACCAGCAGCAGCAGATACGATTGCGGCAAGCGCCGGAATGGGATCGCAAGAAGGTTTACTGCCAGGACGCCGGCGGTTAGGAGTCCCAGGAAGACGAATAAATCCTGATAGCCCCAGGGCGGACGCAGCAGAAGTGTTTGCTCGCCAGCGGGAGCTTCGGCCAGCGGCGCCGGGGGCGGCGGCAATTCCGGCGGGATCATGATCCGCGCTCGAGCAGCGCCGCGGCCAGCAGCGGAATCATCAGCTCATGGTGCCCGGTGATGGCGTAACCGCGTCCGCCGGACCGCGCATGCGGCCTGTTCACGACATTGGCATTGGGCCGGTAATGCTGAATAAAGTCAAAATTAGCGGTCGTGAAATCCGCCAGCGGATGGCCGAGGTTGCGCACCACCGCAACTACTTTTAGAAAGACTTCGGGCAAAAGCACGGCCGATCCCACATTCAGATAGACGCCGCCGTCGTGCAGATCCTTCGCCAGCGAGCACAGCAGGCGGAAATCGTAATGGGTGGTTTGCCCGATGGCGGCGCCCCGCGCCGCCGGATGCGTGTGCGGCGTGTCCGTGCCCACCGCGACGTGCACCGTAACGGGGATGCGGGCGCGATAGGCTTCGTGCAGCAGGCTGCGCGCGGCGAAACGAGGATCGGCGATGCGCTCCAGACGGCGGCCGAGCGCTTCGCCAAGGCCCATCTCGCCCGCGGCTTCGACGATCGCGCCGTTCATCTCACGGCCGGTTTCTTCCGCGGAGCCGAAGCTGCCGCCGGGCAGCACGGCTTCGACATCTTCACTGGTTTGCCCGGCAATGGCGATCTCGAAATCGTGTATCGCGGCGGCTCCGTTTAACACGAACGCGGTGGCATAGCCGCGTTGCATCAGATCGATCAGAATGGGCGCGAGGCCGCATTTGATAACGTGACCGCCCAGGCCCCACAGAATGGCGCGCTTGCGGTTGCGCGCTTCATCCATGGCGGCGATTACGGCGCGAAACGAGTCGGCCGCCAGGATTGTGGGCAGCGAATCGATCAGCGCCTGCACGCCCGCGCCGCGCGAAAACGGCTTCGCGAAGTGGTCCACGCCGACCTTGCCGCCGCGCGCATGGATCGGCACGGTCTTGAGGCGCGTGAAGTCCAGCGGCTCATAATCGTAGCGAGACGTCATTTCGAGATCAGGCGACCTTGCCGTTTCGCAAGACCTTTTCAAGCGCGCGCGCGGTGTGACTGTGGCGCACTCGCAGCAACTGTTCAGGCGTTCCGCAGGCGACGACTTCCCCGCCCTTCTCGCCGCCTTCCGGCCCCATATCGACGATCCAATCGGCCGATTTTATGACGTCCAGTTGATGCTCGATCACCAGCACCGTATTGCCGAGATCGACCAGGCGCTGCAGGACTTCGAGAAGCTTGCGAACATCATCGAAATGCAAGCCCGTAGTGGGCTCGTCAAGGATGTAAAGGGTGCGGCCGGTCTGGCGTTTGCTCAGCTCGCGAGCCAGCTTGATCCGCTGCGCCTCGCCTCCGGAGAGCGTCGTCGAGGATTGGCCGAGATGAATATAGCCGAGGCCGACATCCAGCAGCGTTTTCAGCTTGGCGTGAATCTGCGGGATATTCTGAAGCGCCGGAAGGGCATCCTCCACGGTGGTTTCGAGCAGGTCCGCGATCGACAGTCCCTTGTATTTCACCTGCAGCGTTTCACTGTTATAGCGGCGGCCGCGGCAGACGTCGCAAGTAACGTAAACGTCCGGCAGGAAGTTCATTTCAATGCGCTTCAGCCCGTCGCCCTGGCACGCTTCGCAGCGCCCGCCCTTGACGTTGAAGCTGAAGCGGCCCGCCTTATAGCCTCGCTCGCGCGATTCCGGGAGCATGGCGTAGAGCTCGCGAATGGGCGTGAAGACGCCGGTGTAGGTGGCGGGATTCGACCGCGGCGTGCGGCCAATGGGCCCCTGGTCGATCTCGACGACTTTATCGATGTGCTCGATTCCCTTAATCGAGTCATGCAAGCCCGGCTGAGCGTGCGAGCCGTAAATTTCCCGCGCCAGTGAGCGGTACAGAATGTCGTTTACCAGTGTGGATTTGCCGCTGCCCGATACGCCCGTGATCACGATGAGCTTGCCCAATGGAAACTCGACCGTAATGTTTTTCAGGTTGTGCTCGCGCGCGCCGCCGACAATCAGATTATTGCCGTTTCCCTTACGCCTCTGCGCCGGCTCCGCAATGGAGAGCTGACCGGAAAGATAGCGGCCCGTGAGCGATTTCGGATTTTGCTCGATTTGACGCGGTGTGCCGGAGGCAACCAGATCGCCGCCCAGCCGGCCGGCGCCGGGTCCGAGGTCGATGACGTAATCGGCGCGCTCGATGGTTTCGGCATCGTGCTCCACGACAAGAACGGTATTGCCGAGGTCGCGAAGATGCGCCAGCGTCTCGAGCAGCTTGTGGTTGTCGCGCGGATGCAGACCGATCGACGGCTCGTCGAGCACGTACAGCACGCCGCGCAGCTTAGACCCGATCTGCGTCGCCAGACGGATGCGCTGCGCTTCCCCGCCCGACAGGGTGGCGGCGGATCGAGCCAGGTTGAGATAATCGAGGCCCACGGCGCACAGGAACTCGAGGCGATTCTGAATCTCCTCGACCACGCGGGCCGCGATGTTGCGCTCGCGCTCGTTCAACTTCCACGACCGCACCGTTTCCGCCGCGCGCGAAATGGACATCTCCGTGAGATCGGCAACGCCCAGGCCTTTGACGCGCACCGACAGGCTATTCGGCTTCAAGCGGCGTCCGTGGCAGGCCGGACACATCGAGGGCGACATGTAGTCCATGAGCCATTCCCGATATGCCGCGCCGGCCTCTTCGAAGGCTTCGCCGAGAATTCCAAGAATACCCGAAAATCCAGGGCCTCCTTGCATCAGCAGAGCTTGAGTCTTCTTCGGCAGCTCGTCAAAAGGCTGCGTCGATGCCGATACCCAGCCGCTCGGCCGCTTCGTCAGACGCTGCGACATGTAGGTCGATGCGGCCATTGTGACCAGACCGCCATCGAGAAGCGGCTTGGAGGCATCGGCCATGATCTTCGAGGGATCGAACGACCATTTGCTGCCTAGCCCATTGCATTCCTGGCAGGCTCCGAAGGGGCTGTTGAAGGAGAACGAGCGCGGCTCCAGTTGAGGAACGCTGGCGCCGCATTCGGGACAGGCCAGCTTTTGAGAGTACAGCCGTTCCTCGCCGTTCACCACGCTCACGATCAGCAGTCCGTCCGCTAATTTCGCCGCGGTCTCGATCGAAGCTTCGAGGCGCTGCTCAATCGCGGGCCGTAGAGCAAGGCGATCCACGACGACTTCGATGGAATGATTCTTGCGGCGGTCGAGCGCGATCTCTTCATCCAAGGAACGCAGCACACCATCGATTCGAGCGCGCAAAAAACCTTGACGCGCGAGTTTCTCGAGATCCTTTTTGTATTCGCCCTTGCGGCCGCGCACGATGGGCGCAAGAATCATGAGACGCGCTTCTTTCTCGAGCGTCATAATCTGGCGTAGAATCTGTTCCGTGCTCTGACGCGAAATTTCGATGCCGCAGCGCGGACAATGCGGCACTCCAATGGAGGCGTAAAGAACCCGCAGGTAATCGTAGATCTCGGTAATGGTGCCGACAGTCGAGCGCGGGCTTCTGTTGGTCGTTTTTTGTTCTATCGAAATCGCGGGGCTTAGACCGTCGATGGAGTCGACCTCCGGCCGCTCCATCTGATCGAGGAACTGGCGCGCGTAGGGAGACAGGGTCTCGACGTAGCGCCGCTGACCTTCGGCGTAGATGGTATCGAAGGCCAGCGAGGATTTCCCCGAGCCGCTCAGTCCCGTAATCACCGTGAAGGTGTTGCGTGGAATCTCGACGTCGATGTTCTTCAAATTGTGCTGCCGTGCGCCGTGCACGGTAATGCGGTCGAGCATTGGGAGGGGCGTCTCTATTGTAGCGAGTCACCATACAATGGATCATGAACATTGATGAGCGCCTGGAGAAGCTCGCCGAGCGCCACGAGGCTCTGACGCAGACGGTTGAGCTTTTAGCCCACCATGGCCAGGAGCAGCGGAAGCTAATGGAGCAGCGCGAGGCAATGGAGCTGCAGCGGAAGGCAATCGACGCGCTGCTGACCTTAGCGCGCCAGGACGGCGAGAACATCCGTACCCTCGCCCACGTCGCCGAGAGCCACGAGCGGCGGATCACGAAACTCGAAGGCGGCGCACAGTGACACCCTCCCACTCCGCCGCATAAACGAATATTGAACCGCGCTTGTGCTAGGCTGAACTATATCCGCAAGCGGCTTGATATCTGGTACTGGAGCCTTTGGCTTTGCCGCTAATTTTCTATGCGGACATAGTGGAAGCGGCAACGATGCAATTCAACCTGTCCGACATCGTGTTCCTCGTGGTCGTCCTCTCGATCGCTATCATGCTCCTCAATAATAGCGGCGGCGGCGGACACCGGTCGCCGGTGCGGCCCTAGCGGTCCCTTTCCCGTTGTTTCATGCCCAGTGCTATCGTCGTCGGCGGTGGCCTGGCTGGTCTGGCGTCCGCCGCGGCGCTGGGCGATGCCGGTTTCGACGTCGATCTTTTCGAAGCGCGGGGCTTTCTTGGCGGCCGTGCCAGTTCCTATCCCCTAAACACGTCCGGCGATCGGGAAACGATCGATAATTGTCAGCACGTCCTGTTGCGCTGCTGCGTGAATCTCCTCGATTTTTATCGCAGACTAGGCGTTTCGGACCGGATCCGGTTCCATCGCGAGTACCATTTCATCGAGCCGGGCGGGCGCGCCTCCATAATGCGCGCGGGTTTTCTGCCGAAGCCGCTTCATTTCACGGGAAGTTTTCTGGGCATGCGCTGTTTCGGTCGGCGGGACAAGATTGCCATTGTGCGGGGACTGTTGGCCATCCGCGCCGAACGGGCGCGCCGCGCGGATCTTGATCGCATTACCATGCTCGACTGGCTGCGCGAGAAGCGGCAAACGCCGCGCGCCATCGAGCGGTTCTGGCGCCAGGCGTTGGTCAGCGCCGTCAACGAAGATCTCGACCGCATGGCGGCCGCTCACGGATTCCAGGTGCTGTGGCTCGGTTTCCTGGCCTCGCGCAACGGTTATGAGATGGGCGTCCCGGCGGTGCCATTGGGAGATCTGTATAGCCCGCAAGCGTGGGAGAGGATCGGCAACGTGCGCTTACACCTTCGTTGTCCGGTGGACCGTCTTCTGCTCGAAAATAGCGAGGTGAAGGGCGTTTTCAGCCGCGGTCTCGAGCGCCGGGCCGATTACTACGTCCTCGCCGTGCCTTTCGAGCGCGTGGGGGCCTTACTGCCGCAGCTCGGCATTGATGTGAGCCGCTTCTCGCACTCCCCGATTACGGGGATTCATCTGTGGTTCGATCGCCAAATCACGGACCTGCCGCAGGCGACGCTCCTCGATCGCACCATTCAGTGGGTCTTCAACAAGGATGCAGGGCGCTACCTGCAAGTCGTCGTGAGCGCCTCGCGCAGTTTGCTCGAAATGAGCCGCGGCGAGATCGTCGATCTGGCCGCGCGCGAATTGGCCGAGTTTTTCCCCGCGGCGCGCGAAGCCAAGATTGAGAAGGCGCATGTCGTAAAAGAGGTTCGCGCCACGTTCTCGGCGCAGCCTGGACTGGAAGCCCTGCGGCCGAACGCAACGACCCTCTTCCCGAATGTTTTCCTGGCGGGCGACTGGACGCGCTCCGGGTGGCCCGCCACGATGGAGGGGGCCGTCCGGAGCGGGTACATCGCCGCGGAAGCCATTGTTCGCGCCGGCGGGGAAGCGAGGTCGTTTCTGCTTCCCGATATCGCCTAAATCGCGCCCGGGCAGCAGGCGGGCAAGAAACCGGAGAGAAAGTTCCGGCGTCTCTTCTGGAGGCACATGCGAACAACCTCGACCCACTACCTGGGATTTCTCTGCCTCCTCGCTCTCGGCGCCGTCGTCGTTTTTGCCGCCGACTTCTGGAAGGACAAGGCCTATACGCAGTGGAGCGACGACGAAGTAAACAAGATGTTGTCCGACTCCCCCTGGGCCCAGAACACGAAGACCACCACGCCAGGACAACAATCGATGGGGCAACGCGGCATGGGCCGCCGCGGCGGCATGGGCGGAGGGCCGTGGGGCGGCATGGGGGGCGGTGGAATGGGTGGTGGGCGGCGGGGCGGCGGCCCTTACGGAGGTAACTCCACGCCGGCCATCAATGTCACGGTCCGGTGGCAAAGCTCGCTGCCGGTGCGCGAAGCGCTGCTACGCCAAGCCGGCACGACCAAAGCCGACGATTCCGAGGTCGCGGCGAAGCTCACCGCGCCTGCGCCTGGTTATGTGATTGCCATCGTCGGATTGCCGCCCACGGCACCCTCGAGGAACGGCGACGTGTATCGGCGCGGGGAAGACAACGACTCGGATTCGAGCGGTAGCCACGACGCCGACCTGGATCGCATGAAATCGGCGACCTATTTGAATCGCAAAGACCGGCCTTCGCTGTTCCCCGACAAGATTGAGCGCGGCAAGGACGGCGCGACGATCCTGGTTACCTTCCCCAAGACCACTCCGATCTCGCTCGACGACAAGGAAGTCGAGTTTGTCTCGCGCTATGGCGCGATGGAGATTAAGCGTAAATTCAAATTGAAAGATATGCAGTATCAGGGCAAGCTCGAACTCTGAGCGCCGCCTTAAATCCATAACGCTATACGGCCCGGAGCCGCGAATTCGATAAGCTCATGAAGCGGGGCGCCGTATGGCTCCCCTAATCAAGGGAGGTCGCGGTTCATGAGCCAATTGGCGATTTTGGGAGGAGAGCCCGTCCGGCGCAGGCCGTTCCAGCCGTGGCCGCAGTACCTTCCAGCCGATGGAGAACGTCTGAAGGAAGTCTTCGAAAGCCGCCACTGGGGTGGTTACCCCGTTCCAAGCCGTTACGCGGGTGAGTTTGCGGAGCGCTTTGCGGACCTCCACGGCGCCAAGTACGGGATTTGCGTAGCGAACGGCACGATCGCGCTGGTCGCGGCTTTGCGAGCGGCGGGCATTCGTTTCGGCGATGAGGTGATTGTCCCCGCGTATACCTGGGATGGAACCGCGACGGCAATCTTGTTCGCGGGCGGCGTTCCAGTCTTCGCCGACGTGGATCCGGATACGTACTGCCTTACGGTGGAGGCTGCTCGTAACGCGATCACGCCGCGTACGCGCGCCATATTGCCGGTGCATCTGGCCATGCGCTTTGCCGATATGCATGGATTGATGCAGCTCGCCGGTGAACACAAGCTCAAAGTCGTGGAGGATTGCGCGCACGCTCATGGCGGCGAATACCGCGGCAAGGGCGCAGGCTCGATGGGCGACGTGGGCTGCTTCAGCTTCCAGGAAAGCAAGCTTATGACGGCGGGCGAAGGTGGCATGGCGATCACCTCCAACCTCGAATATTTTGAGCATTTGCAATCGCAGGTGAACTGCGGACGCGCCAGCAGCACGGATCGCTATGGCCAACGCGTGCTGGGTTCGAATTATCGCTTGACGGAACTGCAGGCCGCGCTGTTGATCGGCCAGTTGGACATGCTGCCGGAACTCGCCGGCAAGCGCTCTCGCGCGGCCGCACGGTTGAGCCAGGCGCTCGGCTCGATTGACGGCATCCGGCCGCTCCCGGCGCAACCCGCCATCACTCGCGATACGATCTATTGCTACGTTTTCCAATACCGCCCGGAGCAGCGGCGCGTGAGCCGCGATATGTTTGTGGCGGCGCTCGATGCCGAGGGCATCCCCTGCGATGGACGATTCTACGAGCCGGTCTACCGCAGCGATCTGTTCTACGCGACGCCCGACAATGCTCCGCAGCTCGCCATCGGTCGCGATCAGCCGGTCGATTACTCAAATGTTCATTGCCCCGTCTCGGAGCGGGCCGCCTACGATGAAGCGGTGTGGCTGCCCCAATTCCTACTGATCGGCGGGGATGAAGACGTCGATCAGATCGCGGCGGGCGTCGCCAAGGTGATGGCGCACATCGACGATCTGGCGGGCGCAGATCCGCAATTGGCAGGCCTCAAAGCGATGAGCCGGGCCGAACGTCCCAAGCACGAACGGCAAAAGAATTACTGAGCGCCTACTGCGGGCTGCGCGCCAGCTCACGCGGTTTTCCCGGAGTCTCCGGCAGCATTCCGAGCAGCTCGTAAATCGAGATCAGGCCGGTGTTCAGCATCCGTTCTCCCGTTCCGACCGCTGTCGGATTTACGGAGGAATTGGCGCCGTAACCGCCTCGCACGGCCGCCGCGATGGTCGGCAGGTAGGCAAAATAGCCATTCGTGTAGCCGATCAGAAACGAGTTCGGAAGCGGACTCTTGGTGCGCAACTGCATCTGGAATTCGACAAATGGCTCGCCCGAAAAACCAACAAATGCGAGATCCCGATCGGGCGACCCGAGGTTCAGAAGCAAAGTCGTCACCGGCGCCTTCATCTCCTTTACTAGAAGACGCTGAGCGATCCCCGCGGTGGTGTGATAACGCGCCCGCAGCGCCGCCTCCAGCTTTTCCGTGTTCCAGCGATTGTCGACCGTCAGCACCACGGTTTTCGTCTGGATATTTGCGTCAGGCGCCGTGCGCGTCTCGATCGTCTGGGCCACGCGCGCGGCAACCGAGCCAAGCTTTTGCCCGGTGTCCTGCATCACCGCGACCGCGTCCTCGATTGGCGGCGTCTTGTCGTAGAACGGATTGATATCGCCGGTCGCCCCCTGCAGAAAAAACGCCATCGATCCGTGGCCCATTGTCTGTTCCACCGAACGCCGCATCGCGCCTGGATAATCCGCCGAATAAACCATGCTTTCCGGTCCGAGGACGACGGGATGACACGCGTAATTGACCAGGACCGCGAGAGGCGTTCCATCGTCGCGGTCGATACGGATCACGCCAACGGTCGGATCGACGGCGAATACCGTGGGAATCTTCGGCTCGTTGCGCCAGAACATCCGCACGGAGCCGTCCAGTTCGATGGTGCGCCGGTTGAATCCGATGTATGCCTGTCCCCAACCATTTCCAATCCGCACCGGCTCGAGCGCTTGCGCCGCTCTCTGAATCGCATCCACAATGCGCGGCACGGCGTGTTGCAGCGCCTCGGGCGCCTCTGAATATGTCGGGCCCGAGTGCGTGTGCGATGCATGGAAGATCACTTCGTCCACAACGCCGCGAACCTCTCCTCGGATTTGGTCCATGGCCTTTTCATCGAACGTGAAGCACAGGTCCAGGGTGACGAACGCGACGGCGCGGTTGCCATCCGAGAGCGCCAGCACGCGAGCCTCAATGGGATCGAGCGTGCCCTTTGCGAGACGCGTGGCGCCATATCCCGCCATGGGGATGCCGAGCGGCGGGTCGAGGTTCGCCTTCGCTACGCCCGCTCGCAATTGCGCCGCACCCAAGGAAGGCGCCATCGCCATCGCAACCAGAATCAATGTCCGCATCAGTACCTCGGGTCCGGCAGATCTTTCAGCAGTCCACGCAATTCAAAGAGTTTCACCACCGCGCGATCAATCAGCCGTTCGCCCGTGCCGACCGCGACCGTGGTGTTGTAATCGGCCCCGTAGCCGCCTTGGACCGACGCCAGAATAGTGGGAATATAACCTGCCCAGGCGCCGCCCGCCGAATACGAATAACCGAACAACATGGTGCTCGCGCACTCCGCCTTGTCGCGAAGGGTCATTTGAAATTCCACGAACGGTTCGCCCGGCAGCGCCGCAAAGCACAGCGAACCGCCAAATGCCCCCGCCGTCCAGCCGATTGGAATTGTCTGATCGCCATGCCAGCGATTCTTCACGTCGAGCACCTCCGAATAGGTGCGCAGCGGTCCTGTGACCGGCTTCGTCTTCCCTAAAATAGAGACCACGTATTTTCCCAACGCTTGGCCCATTGTGTCCACGGCTTGGAATTGCGTGGCCACCGGTTCTTTATCGTGATTAGGATTGATATCGCCCGCGCCGCCCTGAATGAACAACGCCGTCGCGCCGGGGATTTGCGATTCGATCGCGCGCTTCATTGCGCCGGGGTAATCGGCCGAATACTCGTAGTTTTCAGGCCCCAGCACGGAGGGATGGCAGGCGTAATTTACCAGCACCGCGCGCGTTTTTCCCTGCTCATCCTTCACCTGTAAAACGTTGACCGTGGGGTCGAACGGGTGGGACGGCAGTTCCTCCGCGTTGCGCCACCACATCACGCCTTTTCCATCGATGATCTTGCGCCGGTTGTGCCCGAGATAAATCTTTCCCGTCGAAATCTGGAGCGTGGCGGGAAACAGCGCGCCCTTGGCCGCGCCGATCGCTTGCACCATTTTGTCCTCGGCCTGCGCGTACCAAGGACTTCGTAGTTCCCAGGTCAGCGGACCGGAGTGGTCGTGCGAAACGTCAATGAGCGTGTTCTTGATTCCGAGGCGCTGCTTCGCCAGCTCGCCTACCCGCGTCGATACGAATGATCGCAAATCGCACGTCACCAGCGCGATGCTGTTATCTCCGGATTCGATCAACAGCACCGTGGCATAGAGCGGGTCGTGAATTCCCGTCGCACCATGTTTACGCGACGAGTACCCGCCCATTTCATGTCCCACCGGCGGCGTGATGTCGATACGCGCGACTCCCGCGCTATACTCGGCTGCGGATGCGATCGAACAGAACAGCAGCAGGCCGCATAGACGCATGATCAATTCTAGGATAATGTTTAGCGCGCGAATGATCGTGGCCGCCCTCGGTCTCGCGCTGTTCCCTGCCCTGGCGCAGATCCCGAGCCACATCCCGCCGAAGCGATCGTCG
Source organism: Bryobacterales bacterium (assembly GCA_963838885.1). Lineage (GTDB taxonomy): Bacteria > Acidobacteriota > Terriglobia > Bryobacterales > Bryobacteraceae > JAICMB01. Next base: position 101,045 of record CAWITB010000039.1, read on the forward strand.
CAAATCCACAGTGGATTCGGCATCAATTCCGATCTACCGCGCGAGCCGTACCTGCCCTGGAACCGCTGGTGGTGGACGCGCATGTTCGACGCCGGCGTCAATTGGATCCGCATTGGGCAGTATGAGAACAGTTCCGATCCGACCAGTTGGGATTGGGTTGAACAGAAGCGCGGCGTCTTCGCGGTCGCGCCGGAGGTGGACGATTACGTCGATTCTTTAGTCGAGAACGGCGTCAACGTTCAGGTCCAGTTGATGTATGGCAATCCCATGTATACCGGGCCTAACGGCAAGAAGCCGGACCAGATCACGCCCGAGCCCGGCAGCTTCCACAACGACGATCGCAGCATCAATTCCGTTTTCTGGCCCCCCAAGTCGGACGCCGAGATTGCCGCGTTCATCCGCTACGCGAGGTGGATGGTCAACCATTTTCGCGGTCGCATTCACTACTACGCTCTTTGGAATGAGCAGGACATCGGCTATTGGAATCCTCATGGCAATCCGGAAGAATATGGACGCCTGCTGAAGGCATTCGCCCCGGCGGTACACCAGGAAGATCCGTCCGCCAAAGTGATCTATGGCGGCCAGGCGGACCCGATTAGCGATTGGGCCAAGCGCGCCCTCGATGCGTGCCAGTGCGCCTCTCAGATCGACATTTTCGCGTATCACACGTACCCCGGTTACGGACAAAATCTCAATCCGGAATCGATGGACGGCGGCGCTTATGGAGCCGACACGCCAGCCAAGCTCCGCAATCTCGTGCGCAACTATCCGGGAATGCGCAAAGACATTGAATTCTGGGATGACGAGTTCAACTCCATCCCTTCCTGGATCGGTTCGGATGAATCGGTACAGGCCAAATACATCCCGCGCGGGATTATATATAATCACGCCGCGGGCGTGCGGACCTTCGTTTGGTTGTTGACAGCCGGCGTGGATGGAAATGAGTACGACGATTTCGGGATGATTCACGGCTTCCGCAACCTGCCGGACGATTTCACGCCGCGGCCGGTGTTTTACGCGCTGCAGAATACCAACGCGCTCTTCTCGGACACGCGCTTCGATCCCTCCATTCGCATCGAAGCCTCGGCGATTCCAGATCTGCACCGCCAGCTTCACTCGGAATTTCTCCGCTACGGTTTCCGCAACACTAACGGGAAGGCGATTATCGCCTACTGGGCCGCGGCGCACAGCATTCCGGGCGGCGCGTTCCCTCCCCTCACGGTCGACTTGACCTTGAAAAACTCGGGAATCGTCAACCCTGTCCTGGTCGATGTCGTCTCCGGTGAAATTTCTCCGCTGCGGTGGAAGGCGGGGACCAGCGATGCGCTCGAGGCCCTTCCCGTGCGGGATAGTATTCTGGCAATCGCCGATGCAAGCTACTTCGATTGGCCGGTGCTGCCCGAAGCTCCCAGCGACCTGACCGCGCGCTCCGCCGCGAGCGGCGTGGCATTACATTGGGCGATGCACGGCGGCGATGCAACCAAAATTGCCGTCGAGCGGCGTGCGGGCAATACCGGCCGCTGGGAGCGCATCGCGACAAGAGCAGTAACATCCGAGTTCACGGACGACCACGCGCCGGCGGCGCCTGTGGTGTGTTACCGGCTGCGGTCCATGAACGCCCAGGGCGAATCCGCCTACTCCAACATTGTCCGCGTGAGGCCCTGAACGCGGCCCATAATGGAGCTTGATGCGACAACTTGCCTGCCTCCTTGTCATTATGGGTATTATGAGCGCCGCGGACACCAGCGCCGGGTTGAAGAAGACTCCCTTCGGAAAAATGCCGGACGGCCAGGCGATCGACCTCTACACTCTCACGAACCCTCACGGTATGCAGGCCCAGATCATGAACTACGGAGGTATCCTGGTGCGCCTGCTCGCTCCGGACCGCGCCGGCCACATGGGCGACGTCGTGCTCGGCTTCGACAATCTCGACGGCTACCTGCAACCCGGCGAGCCTTACTTCGGCGCGCTGATCGGCCGCTACGCCAATCGCATCGGCCACGCGCAATTCAGGCTCGACGGCGTGGAATATCATGTCCCCAAGAACGACGGCGACAACAGCCTCCACGGCGGCACGAAAGGATTCGACAAACGCATCTGGACCGCGCGCGAGCTTCCGAAATGGCTCGCTCGAACTGAAATACCTGAGCAAGGATGGCGAGGAAGGTTATCCCGGCAATCTTTCCGCGACCGTTGTCTACGCTCTGACGGCGAACAACGAGCTGCGCATCGACTATTCCGCCACAACCGACAAAGATACCGTCCTCAATCTAACGAACCATTCCTATTTCAATCTTAAAGGCCAAGGGAACGGCGACATACTCGACCACGAGATCATGATCAATGCCAACCGCTTCACTCCCGTGGATTCCGGTCTCATTCCGACGGGCGAGTTGCGCGGCGTCGCGGGAACGCCGTTCGATTTCAGAAAGTCCACGGCGATCGGTAAGCGCATCGACGACGAAAACGTCCAGTTAAAGCTAGGCAAAGGCTACGATCATAATTTCGTTCTCGATGGCTCCGGCCTGCGGCTCGCGGCCCGCGTAATCGCGCCCGCAACCGGCCGCGTCATGGAAGTACTCACTACCCAACCCGGTATCCAATTCTACAGCGGCAATTTTCTCGACGGGAAATTCCACGGCAAGGGCGGCAAGGTCTATGGCCACCGCTATGCTCTCTGTCTCGAAACGCAGCATTATCCCGATTCACCGAATCGCCCCTCGTTTCCCACGACCGAGCTGAAGCCCGGCCAGACGTTCCACGAGACTACCGTATATCGCTTTTCCGCGTCAAAATAGTCGTGGCTGCGCGCGCGGCAAGATGGCTAAGTTGGGCAGCGGCGATGCCAATTGCCGTTTCGGCGCAGACGGCGCAACCAATTCCAATTGAAACCGCGCGTAAGTACTTAGCCGAGGCGCAAGCGCTTTGCCAGGCCGATGACGGGCGACTGTGGGGCGTTTCCCTGTGCGGACCGATCCTGTTTGTCGATCCCAAGAGCCGGTCCATTGTCGCCAGCCAGGCGGACGCCAACGGAGTATTAAAAGCCGCGAGCGGCGTCTTCGTGGGCTCTCTGCCGGCCGAACAGAATATTGCGAATACAGCGGTCGAATGGTCCGGCGTTCACTGGACCGAAATGGCGTGGCCTCTTCCGGATGACGAACGGAAGCGGCGACACATTAATGGCGCACGAGCTCTTTCATCGCATCCAGGACCGGCTCAATCTTCCGAAACTGCACGCGGGAGAGAATGCCCAACTCGATACTCTCGACGGGCGCTACTACCTGCAATTGGAATGGAGAGCGCTGGCGCGAGCTTTTGAAGCGGCCACGTCCGAGGAGTGTAAAACGGCGGCAGCCGATGCCCTTCTCTTTCGCGCCGAGCGATACAGACTTTTTCCCGGCGCGGCCGCTCGGGAGCACGCGCTGGAGTTAAACGAAGGATTAGCCGAGTACACCGGTGTGCGAATTGCAAATACAACGCCGGAAGAGCAGACTGAGGCTGCCTTGAGCGATCTTGCCACGCACGCGAAGGACCCCACGTTCGTCCGCTCGTTCGCCTATGCCACGGGGCCGGCTTACGGTTTACTGCTGGACCGCTTTGCTTCAGAATGGCATCGCGACTTAAGCGCTGGCTATGGCTTCGATGTGTTATTGCAGAACGCTCTCCATATAGGTTTGCCCCCGAATCCGCAACAAGCCGCGGAAGAGCGAAGCATCGAATATGGAGGCGCAAGCCTTCGGGCCGCCGAGGCGGAGCGGGATTCGACTCGCCGGCAGGCCATCGCGCATTACCGCGCGGAATTCCTGGATGGCCCGGTGCTCATCATTCGGCTTCAGCATATGCGCGTACAATTCGATCCAAGAAACCTTCAACCGCTGGGAGATGCCGGAACAGTCTACCCGAATATGCGTATCTCCGACGATTGGGGGATTTTGGAAGTAGCTGACGGAGCGCTACTGAAATCGGACTGGAGCGAGGTCATCGTAACGGCTACGCAATCCGTTACCGGTAATAGCATCAAAGGCGATGGGTGGTCGCTCGATCTCAAGCCCGGTTGGAAAATCGTTGCCGCCGCCCGTAAAGGCGACTTCACGCTGGCGGCTGGATCGTGATACAGTGCCAACGCTGCGGCTCGGCCGCATTCGCAACGTGATACTCTCTTGTGCGTGAAGAGATTCATTGCGCGCGCCGCCTGGACGTTATACGTTCTTATATTGGTCCCGGCTTCCCTGCCCGGCCAATCCAATCCGGCGTCGTCCGAATATCGGATTTACGCAGGAAGCACTCACGCGCATACGTCCTACACATGGTCCCACGGCGCTCAATTCGCTAAGAACGGCTGCGCTGGAATTCAGGTTTACGCGCCCCTACCGTCACCTCCCTTCGCTTACTCCTGGTCGGACGGTTATGTCAAGAGCAAGAGCGGCTGCGCCGGTATTTACGTTATCAACGGGTATCAATATCCCAGTCCAAGCGTGATTTTGAAGCCGGATTGGGAGAAGTACCAAGGTCCTCCCTCCGAACATTTCAGGCTGGCTAAGTCCAACGGCTATGATTTCTATGTAGTATCCGATCACTCGCAAGAAGCGGCTTTTCAGCCACCGAGTCCCGAAAATCCTCTATGGATGGCCAGCAAGCGTCAGGCAAAGGAGGCCTCCGGCGCCGATTTCGCGGCCCTGGCCGGCTTCGAATATTCCGAGAACGACGGGCCGGGCGGCGTTGGCCATATGAACGTAATCAATAGCTCCGGAATATTGAATGCGTTAGCCCCCGGCGTTGGCTTTCCCCAATTTTATAAGTGGCTCGAAACCGCCCAGTCAAACGGCGACGGACCCGTGGTGGCCACGTTCAACCATCCCGGCCCGGACCAATACAATAACTGGGACTATCGCGACGCCCGCAATACGGACATCGTCACGATGCTGGAGGTTATTAATTCGAACAATAAAATCCACTATGCGGCGTTCATAAATGCCCTGGACCACGGCTGGAAGGTGTCGCCGGTATGCGGTAACGATAACCATGGCACGGAAGCGATCGCGCGCAACACATCTCGCACATTCGTTCTGGCGAGGGACAAAACAAAGGCCGCCATTCTGGAAGCCATGAAGAATCGGCGTACTTATGCGTCTCTGGATAAGAACATCCAGTGCAGATACTCCGTTAACGGCGCAATCATGGGATCGACTTTAAACCGTCCTGCCGTCCTCAACTTCGATGTTTACGTTAGCGATCCGGATACCGCCAATCCGAACGATAAGATAACGAAGATCGACATCGTTAAGGACGGAGGCGTAACAGTGCAGACTTACACTCCCACTCCCAATTACTCGGTTCACTGGACCCTCGCAATTAACGACTCCACGAGTAAGTTCTTTTTCGTAAGAGTGTGGACGGCCGGTGGCGGCGACGCTCCTGGAGCCGATCCGGAAAAGCCGGTGGCGTGGCTGGCCCCGATCTGGACTGGGCGTGGTAAATCACATAATGAACTTAAGTCCGAACTGGATCCGGCGAGGATCGCCCGCGGTCGTGATCTGACCGACGCCGAGTCCGTTGAGCGTCGCGGCCGGTTGTCCAAATGCCGGAGTGTTGGTGAAGTTGAAACTTTCGGCGCGGAACTGCAGGCGCTTGGTTTCCGTAATCGAGAAGCTCTTGGAAAGCGAAAGATCGATATTGCGCAACCCAGGGCCGAACAGAATGTTTCGCCCGGCGTTGCCGTAAGTGTATTGCGGTTGGACAACGAACGCGGAAGTATCGAACCAATGGTCGATCGTCCTTTGATCGCTGGGAAGGTTGCCATCGCCGATGCGATTCGGGCGATCCGCGCCTCCGGCGTTTGTAATACCGCCTGAGGTCGTAACCGTGAACGGAATCCCCGACCGAATGCTAACCAGCGACGCCAATTGCCATCCGCCGAAGAATGCGTTGAGAATGCCGCCGCGATTCAGCCATGCCTTGCCTCTCCCGATCGGCAGTTCATAGGCGGCGCTCAGGGCCCATTGCCGCCGGACGTCCTGGTATGAGTTGCCGCGGTTCAGCTCGATATTCCAGGGGACGACGGGGTTGTTTCCGCCGGTGCCGTTGCCGATTTCCGGAACATCGTCGATGGTATGCGCCCAGGTAAATGCGGACAGGAAGCTCAGGCCGTTGCTGAATCGCTTCTCCAGTTTCCAAAGCAGGGCGTTATAGGATGAGTTCCCCATCGGCATCTGCCGCGTCACCGATGTGTAGTAAGGGAAGATTCGCCGCGAGGCAACGGTGGAGGCGGCTGGACCGTAGGGTAGATCGTAATCGAGCGCCACGATCAGGTCGTGCGCGCCGTTACCGGTGTAGCCGACCGTCGTGAAGATATTGTACGGCAACTCGCGCTGTAGATCGAAGAACCACTGTTCCGAGTACTGGTCGGGCATTTTGGGATCAGTGGTCGTAATGCCGACGGAGGCTGGCCCCGGGAACGGATGTCGCCGGCAACTGCACCGGAGGAAAGCCATCCTGCAGAATCAACAGCGGATGAATACGATCCACGGTGGCAAAGCTGTATTCGACGAAATCCGGGGATTGGTTGACCCATCGCGCTGCCTGCTGGCTTAGGGAATCGTCCTGGGCATAAATTATGCCAAAGCCGGAGCGCAGCACGGTTTTATTAGTAAGCCGGTAAGCCAAGCCGAGGCGCGGTCCGAAATCCTTGTAGTTCTGATCGCAACCACAATCACTCCCATTTTGGGGACGGGTCTCAGGCAGGCGTCCATTAGCGCCGGTCTGGCCGTAATCGAGCACGAAATTGGAAACGCCTCCGTCGGGAAACGTGGGAGCGAAAAAGATGTCATAGCGAAGACCTAGGTTGAGGGTAAGGCGCGGCGAAATCTTCCAATCATCCTGGATGAAGGCGTACATAGAATTTGCCATGAGGTTCTCGCCGTTCTCATTCCCGAGATTACCGGCGGCGGCCCAGCCAAGCATGAACTCGGCGAGTCCATCGCCGGTATTGGCCCGGTTCTGCGGATCGGCCGTGAATTCGCGGTTGAAAGTCATCAGCCCGCGGGCATAACGCGCGGAGTTACGGAAAACATTGGTGTGCGAGAACCCGCCGCCAACCTTGATGCCGTGACCGCCCAGAGACCGGAATAGAACATCGTTGAACTGCGTAACATAGAGGTTATTTGTGTTGGGCCAGAAAGCGCGCGATCCGAGTTCGGCGTATCCGCTGGGATTAAATAGAGTGAGCCCGTGATTGTTGGAGGAGGCGAAATTCGTTTTTGGAATGCCCGTGATGCCGAACTCATCGAATAAAGGCTTGTCGTAAGGGATGTCGAACGCCGTCGGCATCCGCGATTGTCCGATTCGCAATTCGTTGGTCATGGCCGGACCCATCGTCCTCACATAGCTGCCCACGAAGGAATTGCTATGTATTGTGGTCGTGGTTGCTAAACCCCCATCGGCGGGCAAAGGCAGCGGACCGTTCTGATACTCGTCCTTGTCGCGCCGGCTATAGCGCACCGAAAGACGGTTGTTCTCGTTGAAGTTCTCGTCTCCCTTCACGTCGTAATCGTTCCAGTCGTTGCGATCCGCGGCGGAAAAGTAATAATTATTGACAATCGCGGTGTTTGTAGGCGCCGGATAGAGCGCCAGCAAGGCTGGAAACAAAGGGTCCCATCGGGACTTGGGGATGATGTCGCCGGGAAACATCTGACGAGTCATCGCGGCGCCCGTGCCCACCGTGGTCTGCGGATCGAAAATATTTCGGATCTGGGAGAAATCTCCCGTACGTTCCGCGGCGGTCGGCACGGTAGAGATCGAACTCGTGCCCGTGCGGATGCGCGTACCATCGAAACTACCAAACAGGAACAGCTTATTCTTGCGAATCGGCCCGCCTAGCACGCCGCCGAACTGGTTCTGGCGGTACTCGGGCTTCCCCGCTCCGCTCCGATTGGCGAAGAAATTAGTCCCGTCGAGCTTATCGTTGCGGAGAAACTCGTACGCCGTGCCGTGCAACTGATTTGTACCGGATTTGATCGTGACCAGTACTGTACCTCCCATGCGGCCGCCGTATTCGGCCGAGAGGTTATCCGTGATGACCTTGAACTCTCCGATGGCGTCGATCGAGGGTTTTACCGCCTGCGCTTCATAACCGACCGGGCCGCCGGAGTAGAGAGTATTGTTATCGAGGCCGTCAACCTGCACGTTCATCTGATAAGCATGGGCGCCCGCGGCGCCGAAACCGCCTTCAGGCTGCGTGCGGCCGCCCACGTCTGGAGCCGTACCGGCCGTGAGCGTGGCAAGGCTGAGGTAGTTGCGCCCATTCAACGGCATTTCAACGATGCTCTTATTCGAAATGACCTGGCCGACAGTGGAAGTATCCGAGTCGAGCAATGCCGCGGATGCGCTGACCTCGACTGTTTCAGTCAGGGCGCCGGGTTTCAGAACAAAATCAAGACGGGCTACTTGATCGACGTCTAGCTTTAGCTCCGGCACAGACTGGGTTGTAAAGCCGGAGCTGGCGGCTTGCATGCCATAGCGGCCGACGGGAAGCAGAGTGAAGGTGTAATTGCCGGTTTCGTTGGTACGGGCGTCGCGGCGCAATCCGGTGTCCAGGTTCGTGATCGAAACCGTGGCGCCGGAGATGACGGCTTGGCTGGAATCGGTGACGACGCCGTTGACCGTCGCGGTTTGCGCGAAGGCCGCAATTCCCGTGAGCGCGAGCATGCCCGCCGCCCCGAGCATAATCGTGTAGAGCGTCTTCACGGATGATACCCTCCGACAGTGGTTTTTGGACGCTCCATGATGACATTTGAGCGCGGCTACTGTCAACGTGAGTCGGCCACGTGAGTCAGCCAAGCCTGCTTCTCGTTGTGAGGGCGCCCGGATGGTCGTACAATATTTCTTTAGAGCCTTCGTTCCAACCGACGCCGGCACGGCTGTCCACTTTGAAGTTGGAACGTTTCCATTGAGGTGAAAGATGCGGGTAAGGATTGGTTGGATCATGGCGGCTCTGTCGCTCATGATCGTTGCCGCCACGGCGCGCATTCGAGCGCAGGAAACGCCTGCGCCGCCGGGAAATCGGACTCCCGCGGGGGTCGCTTCCGGAACGCGTAGCAACGGCCGCCGGGGACAATTGGTTCCGGGACAACAGCGGCCTCCGGAAGATCCAGTGCAGATCGCGCGCGGCAAAACAATCTACGGCGTAAGCTGTACGGCATGCCACGGCGCCGATCTCCGCGGCGGCGACCTGGGCGGACCTAACCTGCTTCGATCGCAGGTTGCGCTGAGCGATCGCGATGGAGAACTGATCGTCCCGATCATCCAGGGCGCCCGTCAAAAGGAAGGCATGCCCGCGATTCCGATGTCTCCAGAAGACGCCCACGCGGTGGCGGCGTATGTCCGCAGCGTGGTGGCGACGATTGGAGTACAGGGCAGGCCTCCATCGGTGGGCGAAGCCCCGCCTAGCATACTCGTCGGCAATGCGAGCGAAGGGCGGTCCTTTTTTGAAGCCAGGTGCAGCGGTTGCCATTCGGCTACGGGCGATCTTGCGGGAATCGCAACAAGAATTCCCGATCCCAAGACACTGCAGAACACGTGGGTGGCCGGCGGCGGCCGCGCGGGACGCGGCGCGGCGAGTCCCACCAGTACGGTTACGGTGACCTTTCCGTCGGGTGAAAGCGTGGAGGGAAAGCTGCTTCGAATCGACGATTTCTTTGTCTCGCTGGAGTTATCCGACGGAACCGAGCGCACCATCCGCCGCAATGGCGAGGCACCGAAGGTCGATGTACACGACCCGCTGAAGGCGCATAGAGATCTGCTTTCAGCCTATACGGACCAAGACATACATGATGTGACCGCTTATCTGGCGACTTTGAAATGACATTCAAAACCTTACTGATGGCCGTACCATTACTCCTGCCGGCAATCGCCTTGGGGGCGGACAATAACGGCGGTGTGACTTCGGACGATCTCCTGAAGCCTCTGAAGGACTCCTGGCCGACTTACAACGGCGACTATTCCGGCAAACGCTACAGCCTGCTAACGCAGATCAATCGCTCGAACGTAAAGCAACTCACTCTCGCATGGAGCACGCGGGTAACCGCCGGCCCCGGTAATCCCGGTGGAGGTGGCCGATTTTTCCGCCAGACTGCGCCGGTGATCATCGGCGGCGAAGGTCCGGGCGACATCACAATCGGCGGCGGGACCATCAAAGCGTCGGCGCTCGAAGTGGACGGAATCCTGTACTTCACGATGCCGGATAATGCCTGGGCCATGGATGCGCGCGATGGGCGCGAGTTGTGGCATTACTTCTGGAAGACCAAAGGCGCGACGCATATCGGCAATCGCGGCATGGGGATGTGGCATAACTACCTGTACATGGAGACGCCCGACGATTACCTGGTATCGCTCGACGCGAAAACGGGCAAGGAGCGCTGGCATAAACAGATCGCCGATCTGGCCGAGGGCTATTTTTCCACGCCTGCGCCGGTCGTGATCGGGAACCATGTGCTGGTGGGAACGGGTAACGATCTTGACGCGCCGGGATTCGTGCAGTCCCACGATCCTGAAACCGGAGATCTGCAGTGGACGCTCTACACGGTCCCGATGAAGAAGGGCGACCCCGGCCTGGAGACCTGGGCGAGTCTCGATGCCGCGCGGCATGGCGGCGGCCAGGCATGGGTGCCGGGCGCCTACGATCCAGAGACGAACCTCTATATATTCAGCACCGGAAATCCCACGCCCGCGTTCACGACGGGCACGCGCGGCGAAGGAGACAACCTGTTCACGTGCGCGCTGATCGCGGTGAACGTGGACACCGGAAAGATGGCCTGGTACTTCTCGACCTCGCCGCACGACATGCACGATTACGACTCCGCGCAGACGCCGGTCCTGGTCGACGGGATGTTCGACGGAAAGATGCGGAAGCTGGTGTTGACGGCGGCTCGCAACGGTTATTACTTTACTCTGGACCGGGTAACGGGAGAACGTCTGGTTACCAGTAAGTATGGGTTGTACACGAACTGGGCAAAGGGTCTGAACAAATCCGGAGGTCCCTGGCACGATACGGGCAAGGATGCGACCGTCGGCGGATCGCTGGTGTCGCCTACTTCGGACGGGACGACGAATTGGGAGCCGCCGACCTACTCTCCCGATACCGGTTTGCTGTATGTCGCCGAAGACAACAGCTACTCGCTGTTTTATCTCATCGATGTGGACCCTCGCGGATCGATGGGTCTGGGCGGCAAGGAGGAAGTGCGCGTTGGGTCGGGTGGAAGCTTCCTGACAGCGCTCGATTACAAGACCGGTAAGGCAGCGTGGCGGCGTCCTTACTACGGCAGGGGCGGTGGGGGCGGATTATTGAGCACGGCCGGGAAGCTCCTGTTTGGAGGAGATGGCGCCGGCAATCTGGTGGCGTACGATGTCGAAAATGGCGCGCCGCTATGGCACACTCACATCGGCGGCGTTACGAATCCGCCGCAAACATATATGCTGGACGGCCACCAATACCTGATCGCGGCCACTGGCGATACGATGTGGTCGTTTTTTCTCTACTGAGCGGCGCAGTCAGGCCATGTCCTGGAGCGCTTCGTCGATCAGTCTTCCGACTTCGACGTAAGCGTCCCCTTCGCCTTCCCACTCTACCGAGAAATATCCTTTATAACCGCTCGCCTTGGCGATTCCAAGAGTTTTGCCGACATCGACTCGAATCACTTTGCCGTGCTCCACTTCCGCATCCTTGAGATGAGAAATGTTGTAGGCGCGGGCGAATAGCGCGGTGACTGCATCGTAATTGAATTGCTCGTTGCCGCCCAGCATGGAATTGCAAAAATCCGGCAAGGCCCGCAGCCAGGGACTTTTCACCCGATCGAGGACCTTCACGATGAAAAAGGGGTCTTCCGTAACGGGGTCGTCGTTTTCAAGGTTGACCACGACATTTTTCGATGCGCCATACCCGGCCACTTTGGCGAGGGTTTCGGCCGAAACGTCGGCATCGGGAGCGGTGTTGGGCGCGCGCTGGATGTGGACGCGCACGCTCGGACAGTCGATCGCGACAGCGGTATCGATCCATTTTTTCGCGTTCTCTACGGCTGTCGCGCGTTTCGTGGGATCTGGGTCATAGACGCTGGCGCCTATGTTAGTCGGAATGTTGACCACATGCGAGCCGGCGGACTGCACAGCGGATCGGAGCTCATCCAAATAGGCCGGCTCGGTGGAGCGCAGATGCTGGCCAAGCAACTCGATGTTGCGAATCCGATAGCGCTTCGCAATCATTGCCGGAAAGTCTTTGAGATCGATCAAGGCCGCTTCAGGATTACGCGACCGATTCCGAGGCGTGTCGATGACGGTGCGGAATGAGTACGACGCCACGGCGAGACGGTCGCGCGGCTCCGCTGGAAAGCGAATTTGCGGCGCTGCCGCAACTGGAGTCTGACCGGAGAGCATCGCAGTTGACCCTACGGAGGCGATTAGAAACTGTCTTCGTGTTATTTGCATGTCCCTAAAATTGGAAGCGCAGCGACATGGCCAGGATGCGCGCCGGACGCGTAGCGGTGTAATTTCCCAGGCTGGTGCTGGTTTGTACGCCGGTCTTGGAGTTAAAACGAAAGGCCGTGTCGACGGCGGAGTAGTTTGTGTGATTGAACACATTATAACCTTCGAAGCGGAATTGTAGCTGACGCTTTTCGCCCAGCCCAATGGGAATTTTCTTGCCGAGAGACATGTCCCAGTTCTGGTAGCCGGGTCCAGTCAGATAACCGACGCCGGCATTGCCGAAGCTACCCACCGGCGTCATGCCGAAACAGCTGGCGTTAAATAACTGCGAGGCGCCTATCTTCGATCCGCTTCTCGGATCGCACAGTATGTTAACGCGCGCGGTGTCGCCGGTAGTGCCCGTGCTCGATCCGGTAATGTCGACCGTCGGGCTCAAGGTCATCGTGGGAGTGATAGGTGCGCCGGTGCTGACGCTCGTGATCCCCGATAAAGTCCAGCCGTTCACAATCGCGCTGCTGAATCGACCGCCGGGAAGATTAAGCGCCGGAAAGTCGTAGCCATAGGTTACTGCGAATACCTGGGCGCGATTAAATGTCAGGGGTCCGTAGTTTCTGTCGCGGGGCGAAAAATAAGGCGAAACATAACCCGTCTCACTGCTGGCCTCGCCCAGAGCCTTTGAGAACGTATACGAGGTCCCGAACATCAGCCCCCGGGAGAATCGGCGATTGAGGGATACCTGCAACGAATTATAGTTAGCCGTTCCGGCGAACTCTTCGTAGCTCAGTGCGTTCCAGCCCGGGAACGGAACGAGAAAGACGTCCGGCAGCGGCTTGCCGGGATTCGTGGGGTCCTGGTTGGCCGGAGCGAAATGCGCGCCGATCGGAATGGCATTGATGTTACGCTGCCAAAGCAGGTGGCGGGAGAAATTTCCCACATAGGAGACATCCAAGACCGTACTAAAACCGAGCGCGCGCTGCACGCCGAGACTGTAGCTGACCGTTCGGGGCATTTGTTGGTTGCCGAGTAAAAACTGAATTGAAGATGGTCCCGATAATCCCGCGGACTGCGGCAAAGTATCGAGGTTTCCGTAAAACACATTCGGGGTGAAGCTTATGGGCGGATTGCCGGACATGTTCATGCTTGGATTGCCGTCGATGGTGTCCTGAAACACCCCGATCCCCCCGCGAACGGCGGTCTTCCCATCGCCGAACACGTCCCATGCAAAACCGAAGCGAGGCCCGAACGTCAGCGCCGGAGCATTGTAAACACCCGGCGGCACTCCGTTCAATCCGCCTATGATGGCGCCATCGGCCGGGTTGCCCGCGCCGGGCACAAACAGACCGATATAAGCCGCGGGGAAAGCGCCGCCGGTGAGCGGATCGATGGCCACCCGTTGGCTTCCGCTCTTTCCCGGCTGGAACAGGACCGGCGCCTGCGCGGGCGAATACACGGCCGGGTTGAAGCCGGCGAAAGCGTGGTGCTGGTCGGCCTGTGGAGTCACATGATAAAACCGCAGACCGATATCGAGGGTAAGCCGATTCGTTACGCGCCAATTGTCTTGAAGATAAAACTCCAGGTCCGTGAACCAAACGCGTTGAATCAGGCGCGAAGACGTCTCCGAATAACTATCGAAGTTCCCCAGCAGCGCGTTCGCGTAAGAGTCGCCCGTATCGAGCGGGTTCTTCGAATCCGTGGAGAAACTGTAGTTTCCAAGATAAGTCGAGACCTCCTGGTCTTCTATCTTTTGGTTCCGCTCGAAGTAGATCCCGGCTTTGAAGTTGTGCCGGCCCAGCACCTTGCTGATATTGTCGGTCAACGTATAAATATTGTTGGCGTTGTAATACGGCAGGTCGTCGGGAGCAACGCTTGGCGTATTCACCGGCGTTCCGCCGAAGGAAAGGTCCGGAACATAATTCAACTGGTCCCCGAGGGCCGTGTTGATCGGATACAACTTGGGGATGTTTCCCATCAGGCTGCGGTCCCATTGTCCGGAATCGACTGCATACCAGTCCCAGGTATTAAAGCTCTTCCCGACGGTGATCTCGTTGATCAAAGTCGGGTTGATCATATAAGTGAGGTGACCGGCATATCCATGGCCTGGATTGGGATGGCTAACCGCTGGGCCCACGAAATTGGTGACATCGTGATTGTTCTCCGCGGTATCGTCTTTATCGTTGATCCAGCGAAAGTATGCGTCGAGCTTGGGCGTGATATACCAATCTCCTCTTACCACGTCGTTGCGCCGCGTATGGCTTCCCGTCGGAATAGCTGTGTAATTCTGCTGGTACAGCAACCCAGGATCGGTGGTGGTGAAGTTGGGCAGGGGCAAGTAATTCAGGACCGCGGCGCCAATGGGATTAATGCGGCTCTTGGGGATGATATTTCCCGGAAACTGCGCTCCCGTCGCGGGATCGATGATCGGGATGAGGCTCCCGTTCGTATCGAAGCTCCGCGAAAAATCGCCGGTCCGCTCGAGCGCGGTTGGCATATTGCCGCTGGACGGACTGAAGTTGATCTTCTGGCCCGTGTATTCCTGGGACACGAAAAAGAAAAACCGTTTCTTATCGGCGTTGAAATGCCTCGGGATGTAAATCGGGCCGCCAATCGTAAATCCCTCGATTCCAAGCCGGTAGGGAGGCTTGGGAAGTCCGGCGCGATTGTTCGCCCAGGTATTGGCGTTGAGCCCTTCATTGCGATGCTGCCACCAGCCACTGCCGTGAAAATCCTGCGTCCCGCCTTTCGTGATGACGCTGATGGTTCCTCCGCCGCTGCGTCCGAATTCCGCCTGGTAGTTGGAGCTCAGTACGCGAACCTCGGCGATGGCGTCCATGTTGGGCTCGTAATGAAGAGTTCCGTTCGAGCCGGTATCGAGATCGGTAATGCCATCCACGGTAAAATTCTTTGACGCGTTGCGGCCCCCGGCGATATAGATGCTCGCTATGGCATTGGGGCTGGTGGCGTCGCGCGTCGTGCTGGTATCGACCACTCCTGGCATCGTATACATCAGGCCCAGGAAATCGCGGCCCTTGAGCGCAACACTGTTCAACTCTTCGCCTGTGACCAGCGAGGATTTCTCGCTGCTGGCGGTTTGCACGGGGGTGGCGACGGCATTGACCGATATGCTCTCCGACAACGAACCGAGCTCCAGCGGGAGATTGCCCAAATCACGGGTTTCGCTGGAGGCCAGCTCGATACCGTTCTGGTTGTATACCTTGAAGCCGTTCGTCTTAATGGTCAAGCTGTAACGGCCCGCCGGCAGGACGGGGAATCTGAAAAGGCCTTCGCTATTGGTGGTGGTGTCAAATACAGCATCGGTACCCTCGCTGACGAGCATGACTTGCGCGCCCGCTACGGGAGCTCCCGAGGGATCGTGAACGGTTCCCACAAGAGAACTGGAAACCGACTGGGCGACCGCCGCAAGCGCAAACGCGACGAAAAGCGCGGACCATGCCGAACAGCGTCTCTGGAGCATTTCCAAACTCTCCTAGCCCAAAATGTGGATTAAAAATTCATCGAGCATACGACAAATTTCGATAAGTATATCCCATTTTCTGGGTACAGCGCATCGCCGGAAAAATAGGCCGTCTGAGCGTCGCCGACGCCGGGCGGGATCTCTGTCGAGCTAGAGCTAGGCTTGAGCTAGGCTAAAGCCAGTACTGCCAACTGCCCGTTGCGATCACGTACGCGCACAGGCAGCCGTTCGTGACGGCGTGCGCGAGGATGCAATCCCCAAGGCTCTTGGTGCGCAGCATCCACCAGTTGTAGAGGATTCCGGCGAGCAGCCCGACATCCCAAAAGGGCCCGTGCTCGGAGGCGAACAGGACGGCGGTGATCCAGAAGGAATCGGCGGCCCAGGCGCCCAGCGGAATGGATTCGAAGCGCGGCTCAATCAACCAGCGCATCAGCCACGCGCGCCAAAACAATTCCTCGATAATGGGCACGAGAATTACGGCGCGAAACGTCCGCAGCGCGAGCGCGAAATTATCGACGCGTAGATCCTCGGCGATGGAGCTTCCAAAGGTCCCTGTCAAGGCATTACGAAATAACCAGGAATGCCGGTAATTGGGAAACAGCAGGTCCGGCCCGATCCAGATCAGAAAGACGGCGATTCCGAGTAGAATGCCCCACAAGGGGGCTTTGACGCGGAACGAGATCGCCTGTCGCGAGAAGATGGCGAGTACGGCCACCAGGACGACCGTGCGTACGATCAGATCGACATTACCGGGCAGAGGCGCGTAGCGCTGGATCGCCAGGAAGCCGAGGAATACGGCGAATGGTAAGACATAGGGAACGGCCGGATGACGCGCCGCAGGCGTCTTCCGCCTTTCAACCGCTGAGCTTGAGGGCACTCTTTTCGATTTGGCTATGTCAGCTTCTGACGCAGCTCCTGAATCCGCATTTTTTCCTTGTCGTTCGGTCCGTCGTGCGTGGCTTCCTCCAACTCCTTCTTCGCAGCCGTTTTGTCGCCTTTCTGGTACAGCGCCATGGCGTAATGCAGATGGTACGTGGCGACCTTGGGCTGCCGGTTCACCAGGTCGCCCAGCACGCGGATGCTCTCATCGACCAGGTTCTTGCGCAGGTAAATCAGTCCGATGGTGTCGGCGACGTTGGGATTATCGGGCAGTTTCTGGCGGGCGCGCTCGGCGTAGGTCAGCGCCAGATCGAGATCGACGCCTTGATCGGCCTTGGAATAGGCCAGATTATTCAGCGCGACATCGTTGTCGGGCTGCAATTTGAGCACTTCCTCGTAGCCTTTGCGGGCCTCGTCCGCCCGGCCCACGGCGTCGTACAGCACCGCTATCTCGAGCACTGGGAAGGGATCGGCCGGCTTCAACTGCTTCGCTTTCTGAAAGCTTGCAATGCCCTCCTCGAGCTTGCCCGCATCGCGCTCGATCTCGCCCAGGCGGATATAGTTCACCTCCGATGGGTCCTTCTGAATCAGGGACTGGTACTCGCTTATGGCGCTATCGTATTTCTTCGCGCGAACTTCGGTTTCGGCGAGCAGGCGGCGGTAGTCCAGGCGATCCGGCTTTTGAGCAAGCTGCGCCTGAACCATCTGAATTGCGCCATCATAGTCGCCTAGCGCCGACCTGGTATTCACCAACCCGAGGAATCCACGCGCGTCTCCGGCCTTGTCCAAGATATCGAAATTCCCTTCCGCTTCCTTGAATTTCCTCTGCGAAAAGTCGAGAATCGCGAGCTGGTAACGCGCGTCGCTCGATTTCGGATTGGCGGCCAGAATGGCGGACAGCTCCTGGCGCGAACGATCCGTCTCGCCCATGCTCATCAGACCCCTGGTGCGTATCAGGTGCGCCGGCAGGCTATTCGGCTCGCGCGCGATGATCTCGTCGGCGGTCTGGACGGCTTTCGGGTTGTCGCCGCGGGCCAGCAGGACTTCCGCCAGCGCCATTTTCGCGGGTATGAATTGCGGGTTTAACTTCAACGTCTCCTGCAATTGCAGGCGGGCCTGTTCCTGGCTGGTGGAATCGCCCTTTGCCATATAAGCGCGCGCGAGATTGTAATGCAATAACTGCAGAGCGCCTCTTTGGCTCGAGGGCGTGGAGGCGATTAAAGGCTGTAATTCGTCAATTGCCTTTTGGACCTCTTTGGGGTCCTTACTCTGGATCATCATGGACGCGTGCATCGCGACGGCCTCGGGATCCTTGGGGTTCTCCCGCAGCAGTTGCGCGACGATCTGAGAGGCCTCGCCGCTCTTGCCCTGACGCGAAAGCGCTTCCACTTCGCGCTTCTGGTAGGTCGGCTTGTTCTTCGCATCCGCCTTTTCACCCTGCTGGTATTCCTGCACGGCGCGCCCGGCATCGCCGGTGCGCAGCAGGAAATCCCCGGCCAGCAGGTGTCCCTGCGGGAACGTGCCGGGATTGGAGGTCAGCTTCGCCAGCGTCGCGTTCATCTCGGCGGGACGTTTTGTCAGGAAGTAATGAAACGCCAGCTCCACCAGCGGTTGACTCGCTTTCGGATTATTGGCAGCCTTTTCCTTCAAGATCTCCTCGGCATCGGCCGGCCGGTTCGTGGTTGCGTACACCATATACAACTGGTCGTAGATCGGTCCGTAGTCTTTGTGCTTGGCGATTAAGTCCTTCGCGGTCCTTTCAGCCTCTTCCGGCTGCTTGTCCGCATAAAGAGCCCGGACCAGCGCATAGACCAGCTCCGGCTGATTCGGTTTCACCGCATTGGCTTCCTTGAATTTCGCGATGCCGCCCGCGACATCGTTTTTGCTGAGGGCGATAAATCCCGCCAGCCGTAAACCGTCGTAGGATTTCGAATCGTTGGCCAGCAGTTTCTTATCGACGTCCTGGAGGTCTGTCAAAAACGATTTGTACTGCGTACGATCGGACAGGTAAATCGCGAGATCGATGTCGCCCAGCTTGGCAAAAGCGGCGCTGTTCTTAGGGTCCAGATCGGTGGCGCGCAGAAAACTTCGCCGCGCCTCGTCCACCATACCGTCGTGCAGTTCCACTAACCCCAGGCGATAGTGGGCCTGCGCGTCGCGCATGTTCTTCTGAAGCGCCCGGCGGTACATAATGGAGGCCTCTTTGTATTTCCCCCTGTCAAAATACTTATTTCCCGTGGCAACGTATTTTTTGGCGACCTCCTTCGGATCGCGGGTGCATGCCGCAACAGATAAGAGCAGCGAAACAGCAAGTACAAAGCTTGAGCGTCTCATGAAATCAAGGACCTTAATACAGACTAAAACGAAACTGTTGGCGCCGGAACCCCAACACCGCGGGACGGCGCGCACAGGGGCGTCTACCCGTAACTATCGGCCGGAAGAAACTCTTCGATAGTCCCACCTATGAGTATAGCGAGCCGAACTACGGGCAGCCGCGAGAATTATTCGACCCGCAACAGGAACGAAACGGTTTCACTATGGCCGTGCGCATCCTGGGCCGTGAGCTTGTATTCCGTGCTGCGTTTTGGGAAGACCTCCAGGCAGCGGCTCAGCGACGGCGTAACGTGGTCGAGGTGCGGCTCGATACTGACCGATTTCGCATTCGAAACGCCATAACAGAGCAGCGTCCGTCCACCCGGTTTCACGACCGGGGGCGAGGCATAGAAGGAGAGAATTTTGAGTGTGCCGCCGCCGTACAGATCGACGACGCGCTGGTCGGCTTGCGCTTCGGCCTCTTTTGCGCGGCGCTCGGTCGCGCCATTCTCCCGCCGGCGCGCGAGCATAATCCAGGCGGAGTAAAGGACGGCGGCGACGAGCGCCACGGTCAGGTAGGGCAACAGGGCTCGTATGGTGCGCATAGGCTAGGTTAACAGGAGGCAAACCACACTCTCCCCGACCCGGTGATATTTCGGCCGCGGTCCGATAATGGTCCCGTTGCGGCGCGATGACAAAACAAGAACCCCATCCTCCCCGGACGCAGCAATATTCCTGGGCCGCTAGGTAATATCGCGGCCACACTCCGCTAATTTTCCGGTCGCGCGCGGGGTAACGCAGGCGGCGCGAATCGCGCCCTCCCCGGGCGGTAATATTCCGGCCGCCGCTAGATGATGTCGCGTTCGCAGTGCGCTAATGTTCGGTCGCGCGTGGAGTAACGCCAGGGGCAAGAACCGCATCCTCCTCGGGCGTGGTAATATTCCGGCCACCGCTCTAGATGATGTCGCGGCCGGTCTGATAACGGTCCAGTGCGGCGCGGTAATACAGCACGAACCACTCCCTCCGCCAGGAACGCGGTAATATTCCGCCCCCCAGCCTCATGTCGTCCTCGCGGCCCAGTTCCGTCGCGGCGATGCGGTAATTCAAAACCGCCGTGCGGCAATGACGTCGCCCCCGTAATGTCGCCGCCACGGCCCGGCTTCCGTCGTGGCCGCGGCACGGATCGAGCCGCGACGCCCGCTACCGCAACGCGGCCAGAATGGTTCCCGTCTCGCGTAGCAAATAAAGCTGGGCCTTTTCAAGCACGTTTTGGGCATCATAATAAGCGATCCATTTCTCCTGCTCGGTCATGCGCGCCTGGTCGACGGAGGAGCGCGGCGCGCGGCCTTCTTCCTGTTGCGCCAGCAGCACGCCGACCTGCTCGCGCGCCACGTCGAGATCGAGCCGCGCGACCTCGCTCGCGGCGCCGGCGCGCTGCACATCGTTATAGCTTTTGGCGGCCTCGACCGCGACGCGGCTGCGGCCGTCGCGGAGTTGCGCTTGCATCTTCGCCACGTCCGCGGAGGCCTGACCCAGATATCCCTTGGCGCCCGCCCCCACTAACAACGGAATGGTGATCGAAACGCCAAGCTCTGTATTATTGCGCTGGAATTTCTGGAAAAACTGCTCATAATTGTGCTTGGCCAAAAGCGAATACTGCGCCACCAAATCAATCACGGGGTAGCGCGAGGATTCATACGCGCGCTCGACCAGCACGTTGGCCTGAAGCTGCGTCTCTAGGCGCCGGATCTCGCGGCTGTGGCGAAGCGCCTCCGCGACCGCGGCCTCCTCCGATGCGGGCAGCGGCAAGCTGGCGCTCTCGCTTTCCGCGGCGCGCACGCGGTCGCCCGCAGGAAAGCCTAACACCATGGCGAGCGAGCTTTCCGAGTATTCGGTGTTCTCCGCCAATTCCGCGGCGCGCTGCCGGGCGCGGGCCGAATTGAGAGCGGCGCGCTTGGACTCGAGCGGAATCTCTCGCCCTTCCGCCACCCTGACGGCAACCGCCGCGGCCACCCGCGTCAAGTTTTCGATCTCGCCGGCCATAAAACCCGCCGCACGCGCCGACTCCCGCGCGTCGAAGAAGAGCGAGGCGGTGCGGTAGACCACATCCTCGCTTTTGCCCTCGGCGTCGAGCGTGGCCGCGCGGGCGCTCTCGCGAGCGGCCGCAAGCTGGAAGCGCTGCGGACGGTTGAACAGCGACATGCTGGTTCGCAGCTCGACAATGGCGGGCGCCGATCCTTCGATGCTGGTCGGATATCCGTAGGTGTAGGCGAGGCCGCTGCCGCCGTAGAGCTTCGGCGTAAAGGGATCTTTTGCAATGTGAACGGCATCTTGCGCGCGCCGCTCGTCAAGCCGCGCGATAATCAGTTCGGGATTTTGCCGCAGCGCCAGCCCGACGATCTGCTGCAGCGTGAGCGTATGCACTTCGGCGCGGACGGCCCCGGCGGCGAGGACCATGGCGATCAAGACACGAAACATGATTTCAGGGTATACCGGCGGTCTTCCCGCTACACTAAACAAATGACCGATCAAGAACGCATGGCCCGCTCT
This sequence comes from Bryobacterales bacterium, assembly GCA_963838885.1. Lineage (GTDB taxonomy): Bacteria > Acidobacteriota > Terriglobia > Bryobacterales > Bryobacteraceae > JAICMB01. Next base: position 122,730 of record CAWITB010000039.1, read on the forward strand.
CTGGCGGAAGCCGATCCGGAAATTTACGATGCCATCCAGCATGAAGCGGAGCGTCAGAATACGCGACTGGAGTTGATCGCCAGCGAAAATTTCACGTCCGAGGCGGTGCTCGAAGCAACCGGCTGCGTCTTCACCAACAAGTACGCGGAGGGCTATCCCGGCCGGCGCTATTACGGGGGGTGCCAGTTCGCCGATGTGGTCGAGAATCTGGCGCGGGAGCGCGCCAAAAAGCTTTTCCACGCCGAGCACGCCAACGTGCAGCCGCATTCGGGCTCGCAGGCCAACCAGGCCGCCTACGCCGCCGTGCTCGCCCCGGGAGATACGGTTTTGGGCATGAATCTGGCCCACGGAGGCCACCTCACGCACGGGCATCCCCTCAATTTTTCCGGCAAGACGTACAATATCGTTCCTTACGGGGTTCGCCGCGACGACGAGACCATCGACTATGAGGAGCTGGCGCGCCTGGCCGCGGAACACCACCCCAAGATGATTATTGCGGGAGGGAGCGCCTATCCGCGCATTATCGACTTTCCCCGCTTTCGCGAGATCGCCGACTCCGTGGGCGCGCTCCTCCTGGTCGACATGGCGCACTTCTCCGGCCTGGTTGCCGCGGGCCTTTATCCCAACCCCTGCGACTATGCCGACATCGTGACCTCCACGACGCACAAAACGCTGCGCGGTCCGCGCGCGGGCATGATTCTTTCTCGCGAACGCTACGCCGCCGCCATCGATAAGGTAGTCTTTCCAGGCATTCAAGGAGGACCGCTGCTGCACGTGATCGCTGCCAAGGCGGTCTGTTTCAAAGAAGCAATGGAGCCACAATTTGTGGCTTATCAGCAACAAGTGATCTCCAATGCCCGAGCTCTCGCGGCAACCCTCAAGGATCGCGGCTTTCGCATCGTTTCGGGCGGCACCGACTCGCACCTTCTACTAGTGGATGTTTTCGCTCAAGGCGTCCGCGGCAAAGAGGCGGAAAAGGCGCTTGACGAGGCCTATATTACAGTGAACAAGAACGCCATTCCGTTTGACGTGAATCCGCCCTTGAACCCCAGCGGGGTACGGCTGGGCAGCCCCGCCGTAACCACGCGCGGGTTTCGGGAAAATGAAATGCGCGAGACCGGAGAATTGATCGCGGACGTGCTCCAGGGAGTAGCGACCGGGACCGCGCAGGAGGTTCTTGCGGCGGTGCGCAGGCGGGTCGGACACTTAACGGAGCGCTTCCCGCTTTATAGCTGGAAGCTGGCGCGCGCCGGCGTTTGAAATGGCGCTGCGGATCGCCATCGACGCGCGCAGAATTCGAGACTTCGGCGTTGGCACCTACATCCGGAATCTGCTGCGAGTTCTGGCGAAAATCGATGCAGCGAATCATTATAGTGTAGTTCACCGGCCGGGCGAAAAGTCCGAACTGGAGTGTTTACCAGCTAATTTCGAAGCGGCGGAGTATGGCAGAACAGACCGGCGTACGTTAGGACAGGCCCGTTACGCGCTCTTCCTGAGACAGTTGCGGGCGCAAGTCTACCACCTTCCGATTAACGCGGTGCCCCTGTTCATGCCCAAGCCTTATATCGTGACGGTGCACGATGTCGGCAATCTTATTTTTGGAATTAGCGGAGGAATTCGGGATAATCTCAGGCTGCATCGCGCGCGGCGGGGCCTTCTTCGCGCCGACTGCGTGATTGCCGTGTCGGGCGCCACGCGGCGCGATCTCGAAAACGTCGTGGGTCTTCCGACGGAACGCATCCGCACCATTTACAACGCTCCCGATCCCGTATTTGGCGGCAGCGAAGATCCCTCGCAGCCGCAGCGCGACAAGCAACGGATCATGGCCCGTTATCAGATCCATTATCCCTTCCTCCTCTATGCCGGCCGCACCAATCCGCGCAAGAACATTCCGCGGCTGGTGGAGGCCTTCGCGGTTGTGCGAGGAGAACTTGCCGCCGACCCGGTATATAAGGACTTGCGCCTCATCATTATCGGAGACGAGATCTCCCGGCACGCCACGGTCCGCCATGCCGTGATCGAAAGCCGCGTGGAAAATGCCGTGCGATTTCTGGGCTTCGTGCCGATCGAGACGCTGCGTGTCTTTTACGAAGCGGCCGCGGCATTTGTATTCCCTTCCCTCTATGAAGGCTTTGGGTTGCCGCCCCTCGAGGCCATGGCTTGCGGTACGCCGGTGGTCACTTCCGGGGTAAGCTCGCTACCGGAAGTAGTTGGGGATGCGGCGGCGATCGTGAATCCCGAAAACGTCTTCGACATCGCGCGGGGAATTCGCGACGTGCTGGTGGATCGCGAGCTCCGTTCGCGGTTGGTTGGGCGCGGCTTCGAACAGGTTAAACGCTTCAGTTGGGAGGATTCGGCCGCCCGCGTTCTCGCCACCTACGAGGAAGTAGCCCGCGCTTAGCGCCGCCGCAATTGCCTCTCTTCGCCTAACCAGAGAATCTTGGCTTTCACGAAATCCGTCCTCCCCTCCGCGTCGAGCGGCATGACGCGCCACTCGTTCGGGAGGTTGAGATCTCGCTCATCCACCAAATAAACCTTCGAAGATCCTCTGCGAATCCAGCGCAGCATCGTTTGCTTGCCGAGTGCGATTGCAAACAGGCTGGAGGGGGATTCGTCGCGGCGGGCAGACGGCGACGTATCGAGCAGCGCCATATCGGCGGCCCCCAAAATCGGGAACATGCGCGCGTCGGAACTCACACGAGCCATAAGGAGGTATGGAGATGCCGCGAGGCGTATCGGAGAACGGTAGCGCAAGTTCGAGTCGAGCACGGCCTCCCACTCGTGGCCGGGACCGAGGGGGCGTTTAAGCACACCCACGTCCAGAGGGGTTGCAGGCATTTGCAAGGAATTGACGTGGCTCTGCAGTTCGCGCTCTGAAAAGAGATCCAGAAGCGAATAATGAAAAGAGTTTAATAGTAGATCCGCGATTTCGGGTGAGAGATTACGGCGCCCTCGCAGCACATTGTTAATGTGAGGCTGCGATAGGCCCAGCCGCCGCGCCAAGGCCCGCTCAGTGACTTCGCCGTTCTGAAGACGGTCGCGTAATTCGGCAAGAAGGCGCTCGCGGGCGGTAATAAAATTCAATCGGCGCTACGCTCCGGCATGATTTCAGTTTGAAATAGGGTCTTACTGGTCTCAATCATACCAGGATTATCCGCTTATATTCGCGGTAGCGCACCGGTTTAAATATCCTGCCACAATTGATGGTAGGCACGGCTTTTATGCGAATAGCCAGAGTGGGTCCAGCTAAGAAATAAAAACAGAATAAAAAAGCAGTTGACTTCTCTCTCTCACGAAATAGGATTATATGCATCCGCTCTTCTGTTGCTTCCGAAGAGATCGGCCGTGCTGGCGATCTGCATGGATCGGTGTGTGCTCAGTTGATATTTTATCGTGGCTGTGCAAAAAAGCGGCCTCGAAGAGGAAGAGAAGTTTAAAAAAAATGGAATGGTCCCGAACAGACACTCTAGCCTTGGCGACTCCCCAGTGTGTATATTGCCATGGCCTTGGACTCCGCGACGGGCGCGACAACCGCGCGGAGCCGTGTAATTGCGTGTTGCGCGAGATTTTCCGCGCCTGCTATATGCGTTTTCGCCGCTGCGCCACCCAGGACAAACACATCAGCCATAGCAGGCTGGAGTTGGTCAGTGGATGCGGCTCCCATTACAATTGGGGCCGTAAGGATGAAGAGTATGTCGCCGATTTTTCGCTCGTGACGCGCCGCTCGCTGAGCGATTCGGAATATCGCATCTTCAAGTATCACTTTTTGCTCGGAGCCGACTGGAGGTTATGTTGCCGCAAGCTGAAAATCGATCGCGGCACGTTCTTCCACCAGGTGTATCGCATGGAGCAGAAGCTCGGCAGAGTCTTTCGCGAGCTGCAGCCGTACGGCCTCTATCCGCTCGAAGAATACTTCCACGGCGAACGGAAGCAGGCAGTCCGCTCCAGCCGCCATGTGTTCCAAGTGCGGCCGGTCCGGCCTCCCATGGCTCTGCGGGGAAAGGCGCTCGAAAATTTGCCCAAGGCCGCCTGAAGCGCGGTCCACGAGACCGCTTCGCGCGAGCCCCCCGGCCCGCGTAGAGGCGGTCTCGATCCACCCCGCCCAATACCGCCCGCGCGGAATCCAGTTCAATCCTCCCCGCGTTATCTTAAAAGCTAATCTTGTCCTCGCATATTCGAATCTCAAAGCTCGCGCTCGGGGCGGCGCTCTTCTTCAATGCCGCCGGCGCCCAGACGACTCCAACGGGCCAACCGCAATATCAGGCGCGCTGCGTGGGCTGCCATGGCGCCGATGGAACCGGCGGCGGGCACGGACCGGGCATCGTCGACCTGCGACGCCCCCGCGCCACCACGAAAGACGCCGTACGCGATGTGATCCTCAAGGGCATTCCCGGCGCAGGCATGCCCGCATTTCATATTCCCGCCGCGGAAGCGGACGCTATAGCGATTTATGTCATGACGCTGAAAACGCCCGCGGCGAGTCCCGCCGTGGCGGAGCGCTTTCTGCCCGGCGATGCCGCCGCAGGCGAGCGGTTTTTCGCGAGTAAGGGAAACTGCCTCAGTTGCCACATGATCCGCGGACGCGGCGGCGTGCTCGGACCGGATCTTTCAAACGTCGGACGCGAACGCAGTCCGGCGCGCATCGAACAAGCTTTGCGCGACCCCGGCGCCGCCCCACCTCCCTCCGCGGGCCGCGGCGGCCGTGGAGGACGCGGCGGCGGCGCGCCTTCCTATCGCGCCGTCACGGTCCGGCTGCGCGATGGCTCGACCCTGCGCGGCATTGCGAAAAACGAAAGTCCCTTCGATTTGCAATTGCTCGATTTGAACGCGAAGCTGCACCTGCTGCAAAAGGACCAGATCGCCGAAGTGGTCCGCGAAAAATCGATCATGCCGCCGGTTCATGCGACCCCCGACGAGATGCGCGATCTAATGGCGTATCTCAGCCGCCTGACCACGGACCCACACGACAAGATGGCGCCTGCCACGGCCGGTGAACTTGGACCGGGAGTGTCCTTCGCCGACGTGGCGCACCCCAAAACGGGCTCCTGGCCAAGCTATCACGGAAACGAAAGCGGCAACCGCTACAGCCCGCTTGACCAGATCAATACCGGCAACGTCGAGCGCCTCGCGCCCAGATGGATGTTCACGCTGCAAGGAGCGCCGCGCCCCCTCGAGGTCACGCCGGTGGTGGTGGACGGCGTCATGTACGTTACCAGTGTGAATGAAGCGTACGCCCTCGACGCCCGCAGCGGCCGCCAGATTTGGCACTACAGCCGTCCCCGATCGGAAGGCCTGGCCGGCGATGCCGCGAGCGGGATCAACCGCGGCGTGGCGGTGCTCGGCGACCGCGTCTTCATCGTCACCGATAACGCGCACCTGCTGGCGCTGCATCGTTTCACGGGCCAGCTGCTGTGGGATGTCAAAATGGCCGACTCCAGCCAAAACTACGGCTCGACAAGCGCGCCTCTGGTGGTCGGCGACCTTGTGATCGCCGGCGTATCCGGCGGAGATGAGGGCGTCCGCGGATTCCTCGACGCCTATAAGGCCGCGACCGGCGAGCGCGCCTGGCGCTTCTGGACGATTCCGGCCGCAGGAGAGCCGGGCTCGGAGAGTTGGGGCGGCCGGGCGCTGGAACATGGCTGCGGCTCAACATGGCTCACCGGCACATACGATCCGGAGAGCAATCTGCTGTATTGGCCGACGGGCAATCCCTGCCCCGATTACAACGGCGATGAACGCAAGGGCGACAATTTATATACTGCCTCCGTGCTGGCGCTTGAGCCCGCGACGGGAAAGCTGAAATGGTATTACCAGTTCACGCCTCACGACCTCCACGACTGGGACGCGACTGAAACGCCTGTTCTGGTCGACGCGTCGTTTCAGGGCCAGCCCCGGAAGCTGCTGCTGCACGGCAATCGCAATGGCTTTTTTTATGTCCTGGACCGGCTAACCGGCAAAGTTCTGTTGGCCGAACCGTTCGTCAAGCGCATCACTTGGGCCAGCGGCATCGGTCCGGACGGCCGGCCCAAGCTGTTGCCGGGAAATGAACCGACGGAAGAAGGACAATTGGTCTGCCCGGAGGTTGCGGGCGCGGCGAACTGGCCATCGGACGCTTACAACCCGCAAACCGGTCTGTTCTATATGTTTGCGGAAGAATCCTGCAACATTTACTCGAAGAACGATCAATGGTGGGAGGCGGGCAAATCGTTCTACGGCGGCGGCACGCGCCGCGTCCCCGGCGAGAACACGGCGGCGAAATTCTTGAAGGCGATCGACATTCAAACGGGAAAGACCGCTTGGGAGATTCCCGGCATTGGTGGAGGGATTTTGGGGAGCGGTCTGATGGCAACCGCCGGCGGGCTGATCTTTTACGGAGACGGCGACGGGGCCTTCATCGCGGCGGACGCGAAAGACGGGAAGCTACTATGGCATTTCAACACCGGCCAGAGCTCTAAGGGTGGGCCGATGACTTACATGATCGGTGGCCAACAGTACATTGCCGCAGCCGCCGGATCGACCATCCTGTCGTTCAGTTTGAGGTGAGGAGAATGATCCCTAGATCGGCGAACGTAGTTGCTGTTGTTGTGGCGATGTGCGGCTGGCACGCTCTTGCGCAAGCCGAGAAGACCGCTCCTCAGCGCAAGTTTGAATTAAAGGCCGAGTCACCGAAATTCTGGAACTTGTTTACGCAGGACGCGCAACTGGAGAAAATCGCGAGCGGCTTCGGATTCACCGAGGGTCCGGTCTGGGATCCCAGCGGATTCCTCTATATCAGCGACGAGGAGCAAAATAAACTCTCCCGCGTCTACCCAGACGGCCGCGTCGAGACGGTGCTGAATATCGGCGATCCCGACGGAAGCACGCTCGATGCGCAAGGACACCTGATCACGACCGCGAGCGTGCTGCGCGCGATCATCCAGGTCGATCCCGACGGAAAATACAAAGTGCTCGCCGGCAAGTATGAAGGCAAGAGATTCAACAGCCCCAACGATATAGTTCTCGGTCCGGACGAGGCTCTCTATTTCACCGATCCCACGCTTGATTTACCGAAGGACGATAAACAGGAGCTCGATTTTCAGGGAGTGTTCCGGCTGGGAACGGACGGCAGCGTGCGCCTGTTGACGAAAGATCTTACGACGCCCAACGGCCTGGCATTTTCGCCGGATGGCAAACGCCTATATATCAACGACACGCGACAACGCGAAATTCATGTGTACGACGTGGGCGCGAATATGGAGTTGCGGAACGGAAGAACGTTCGCGACGGAGGAGGGCCGCGGCGGCGCTCCGGACGGCATGCGCGTCGATGTGAACGGCAATGTCTATTGCACCGGTCCGGGAGGCGTCTGGGTATGGGATGTGGACGGCAACCACCTCGGCACGATACTGCTGCCGGAGTCGGCCGCCAACTTCAATTGGGGCGACGCGGACTATCGCACGATCTACTTCGCCGGAAGAACATCGGTCTACCGGCTAAAAACAAAGGTGCGCGGTTTTGTTCCCGCCGCCATCAAATCCCGCTAGCCCGTATCCAGAAACTTTCGGTCCACCGGCCGCCGGGCGGCACGCTCTGCAGACCCGAGTATTTGCCCTCGTGCGCCAGGTTTATTCCGCTGATGATGGTGGTCAGAGGCTCGAAGCAGATGAACGGACGCGGCGTTCCGTCCCGGCCCGACGGCAGCCAAATGGTTGCGACCGTGTATTTCGGTCCAAAGAGCGTCTCCACCGTCTTGCCGCCCGATTCGATCGAGAAATGCGCCCGGCCATCGGCATCGCGCTCCAGGTCCGTAAATCCATCGTCCAACTTGCGCCCGCGCAGAGGCAGCGGATTAGGGATGTCGAGCGGCCGCATTTCGCCGGTAGGAATATTATGCTCATCCGCGACGACATGTACGCGGGCGGGCAGATGCGCCGTCCATTCATCGCGCGGAACATCCGGAATTTGGAAAAAGGAATGAAATCCGATCGCCACGGGGAGTGGCTCCGTACTCAGATTCACAATCGTGGTCCTCACTTCGAGCACGCCGCCGGAGAGACTATAGGTCATCTCGTATTCTTGCGCTAAGGGCCACTGCTCGATCAGGTCCGGATATTTCCAGAAGTCGAGCTTACTCGTGACGTGCGCCGATCGTTTGTCCGCCCCCACCTCCGTCACGCGCCACAGCGGCGAAGTTATCAGGAATCCATGAATAGGCATTTCGCCGCGCACGTTCCCGAGCGTCATGTTGAACGCGTAGCGTTTGCCATTGGCCCAGAAGGCCGGCTCATCGAGCAAATCGGCCCATGGGGCGAGGAACGGAATGCCGCATAGGCGCGGCCGCTTCTCAAACTCGCCCACATCCGCCGACGGAAAGTACAGGATATTTTTTCCGTGTACCTTCATCTCGTACGCGCGATTGCCGATCGAGGGTGCAATCGAAACCTCCACCCCCTTCGCGGCATCGGTCAGACGGACAATCGAAACGCCGTGATCGGAGATCTGCTCCGCGGTGTAGTTGCGCCCGGACGCGCTATTCGCTATCAGCAGAACAAACAGTGACGCGCCGGCGACTTTCACGCTTCGGGCTTGGGATTTACGACTGCGGCGATGCCGTTGATTTCGAGCAGCGAGCGGCCGGGAATTCCCGCGACCGCCACGGTCATGCGCGCCGGGCCGCCATTTGGAAAATAGGTCCGGTAGACGCTATTCATTCCTTCATAATGTTCCAGCGTCGCAAGGTAAACATTCAGTTGCAGGATGCTCTCCATCGTGCCGCCGCCCGATTCAACGATCCTCTTGATGTTGTCCATTACCTTCCGCGTGTGCGTCTCGATGTCGGCGCCTTGCACGGGCCCGCCGTCGTTGGCGCCCTGACCGGAGAGATAGATCAGCCCATTGTGGACCATTGGACCCCGGCGCCGACGCGGCCGCTGTTGTCCCTGGTCCGGCGCGCCCGCGGGCGCTTGCGGGGGCCGGTCTGCCGGTCCGGTCTTGCGCGGGCCGGTCTTGCGCATGCAGGCCGCGCGGCAACACGGCCGCCAATCCGGCGAAAAGCGCCGCGAAATTACGTCGGCTCGAATTCTGTTCTTTTTTCATGATTCCCCTCTTGCGCTCACGCGCTGACCACCGCTGCAATGCAGCTCACTTCTACCAGCGATTTTCCCGGAATCCCGGCTACCGAAATCGTGCACCGCGCCGGCGCGCGATTCGGAAAATAAGTGGCATAAACCTTGTTCATGGCCTGATAAAACTCCAGCGTGGAGAGAAATACCGTCAGCTCCAGGACGTGGTCCATGTCGCCGCCCGCGGTCTCGACAAGCTTCTTGAGATTGTCCATCGCGCGGTGGACGTGCGTCGCGATATCGAGCTCGTCCGCGGCGCCATTATCATTGGCCCCCTGCCCCGAAACGTAGATCAGGCCGTCATGAACCACGACCGGCGTGATGGGATCTTTCGAGGGCTGCCCGGCGTAGTCAAGTTTCTTAATGGGAGATCCCTCGGCGGGCGCAGCTCGCGCTTCCTTGCGGAGCGCGGAGCAGGCTACGGCTAGCCCCGAACACATCGAAGCCCACCGTTGCGTAAACAGCCGGCGCGTTAGAGCGTATGCGGACATGGTCCCCTCCTGAAATGCATTGCGATACCGATTCTGCGTCGAATATTATCACAGCGCCGCCTCTGCCGCCGAAAGGCCTTGCAATTTACGCCGCGCGCGGGGTATAACTGCTTAATTAAGCGGATCGCCGCGGCCATGCGCCGCGTTCGGGAGTTCACCACGGAGGCTTTTATGAGTACACGCGGAATTTTACTCGCCAGGATTTATTGCGGCGCGATGCTGTCGCTGTTTTCAACCGCTGCGCTGCGCGCGGATGTAACGGCCACCATCCTGGGGAACATTACCGACCAGAGTTCGGCCGCGGTCCCTAACGCCACGGTCGTGGCGACGAACCTGGAAACCAACCGTTCGCAGCAAACCACGACCGATCCCACGGGCCGCTATCAATTTCTTGCGCTACCTGTCGGCCGTTACCGCGTCGAGGCGTCGGGGCCGGGCTTCTCCAAGGTTGTGGAGGAACCGGTCGTGTTGACAGTGGACGAGCAGCGCCGCGTCGACCTGATTCTGTCGGTGGGAACGGTGCAGCAGGAAGTCCAGGTCACGGCCAACGCGGTCCAGGTGGAGACTTCCAACACTCAGTTAGGCGAAGTCTTCGAAACCAAGACAATTCAGGCCTTGCCCTTGAACGGACGCAGCTACATTGACCTCCTTTCAATCCAGGCCGGCGTGGCGCCCGAAACCGGAACCACGGCCTCGCAAGGAAGAATCTCCGTTAATGGCCAACGCGAATCCTCTAATTCATTTTTAGTCAATGGCGGCGACGTCAATGAGGGCGTCAACTTCGGCGCCGAGATTATTCCCAACCTGGACTCCATCGCGGAGTTTCGCTTGCTGACCAACAGCTTCGATGCCGAATATGGCCGCTTTAGCGGCGCCGTGATGAACGCCATCACCAAGTCCGGCACAAACGGTTTTCACGGCTCCGCGTTCGAGTTTCTCAGAAACAGCGACATGGACGCGCGCGGCTTTTTCGATCCCGCGGTCGCTGTTCTGAAGAGAAATCAGTTCGGCTACGCGGTAGGCGGGCCGGCCATAAAGGACAGGCTGTTTTGGTTTACCGATTATCAAGGTACGCGGCAGAGTCAAGGTTCCTCGAGCAGCCTGACCATCTTGCCAAGCGTCGCGCAGAGGAATGGCATCTTCGCGCCAAGCGATTTGAGCGGCACGGTCACGGGACCCTATTGGGCGCAACTGCTTTCGCAACGCTTGGGTTATCCCGTCGCAAACAATGAACCGTACAGCCTCCCGAACTGCACCAGTACGGCGCAGTGCGTGTTCCCGGGTGGAGTGATTCCGTCCAGCGCGATCTCGCCGATATCGGCGAATCTACTGAGTAAATACATTCCGGTTCCGAACGTGGGCGCGACCGGATATCTCACCGCCAGCCAGGTAGGTACGGTGCGCGACGATAAAGCGGGACAGCGCGTCGATTTCCTCACCAAGAAGACAGGTAACTGGTATGGATACTACTACTACGATGACGCAACCACCTTCACCCCCGGCGGATTCGGCCCCACATATGGCAATTTCAGCAGTCTTACGAATAGCCGCGGGCAACAGTTCGTGCTTTCCAACACTCTGACCATCAATCCCACGACCGTAAACGAGGCGCGCATCGATTTCACGCGGCTAGCTAGTCTAAGCGGAGAACCGACCGATCCAACGGTGTCGCTGTCCAGTCTTGGCTTTGTTACCGGACCCGGCACTCTCGGAATCATCAACTCGGGTCCATCGAACTGGCAGTCGGTGCCGCCCATCTCGCTGAATGATTTTAGTTTCGGGCGCAACATCTCGGCGACTGGACAGTACAATAACACCTACCATGCGGCCGAGACCATTTCGAAGATTTGGAACGCGCACACGTTCAAATTCGGCGGTGAGTTCCGTTATCTGCAGGTGAACGAGCGCAACATTTACGCTCCGAACGGGAACTTCAATTTCGATGGCTCCGAGACCGGTAGCGATATCGCTGACTTCCTTCTCGGCGCGCCGTCTCGCTACGTTCAGGCCTCCTTCCAGGTGCTCGATTCCCGCACGCGCTACGGCGCCGCTTTCGCGCAGGACTCCTGGCGCATCAAGCCGAATTTCACTCTGAATTACGGCTTACGTTGGGAAGTGAGCATGCCGTGGTATGACACCCAGAACAAAATAGAAACGATCGTCCCCGGCCAGCAGTCCACGCAATTTCCCGGCGCTCCCCTTGGATGGGTGGTCCCCGGGGATAAAGGCATTCCATCGACGTTGGCGCCGACCACCTGGAAGAATTTCGGCCCGCGACTCGGTATCGCCTGGGCGCCCAATGTCTCGGGAGGCTTCTTGGGTAAGTTGCTGGGCGGCCCCGGTAAAACCAGCATTCGCGCCGCCGCCGGCCTCTACTACACGGCAATCCAGGACGCCGGCCTTTTCGAAGAGGTCGCCGACGCCCCCTATGGTCTCTTTTGGGTAAACATATCACCGCCCCTGTTCGATCAGCCTTTTCTAACCCGCGCCGACGGCACGTCGCAGGGACAACGTTTTCCGTTTATCCTGCCTGTTCCCGGCTCCGCGGCCGCCAAGAATATCGATTGGTCCGTCTTTCTCCCCATCACGGGTTCGCCGGGATATGTAAGGACGAACAAGCTGCCCTACGCGGAGCACTATAACTTCTCGATTGAACGGGAGCTTAGTTCCAATACCCTCCTGACGCTGGCATACGTCGGAACCGAGGGACATCATCTTTTCTCGCACTATGAAGCGAATCCCGGCAACGCCGCGCTGTGCCTGAGTTTGCGAGGCTCGGGCGTGAAGGCGGGCACGCTGCAGTGCGGTCCCGGCCAGGAAAACGCGACTTTTACGCTGCCCGACGGATCGCAGATCGTCGGCACTCGCATGCCGTTAGGGTCCGTTGACTATGGGGAAAATAGTTATCTTGCGACGGCCGCCGATTCCCATTATAATTCCTTCCAGGCCACCCTTCAGCGCCGCGCCGGTGACTTTACCTTCCTGGCGGCCTACACGTTCAGTAAATCCATCGACGATGGTTCCGCCTACACAAACTATCTGGATTTTTATAACTTCAGCCTCAGCCGCGCACTGTCGTCGTTCGACTGCACGCACAACTTTGTCGCCAGCTATAGTTACTCTATTCCCTTCCAAAGAGCGTTCAGCGCGCTGCCGAGGCGTTTGACGGAAGGCTGGAGCATCAATGGGATTACGCGCCTTGCCACGGGTTTCCCGATCACGCTCTCCGAAAGCGGAGATCGCTCGCTCACCGGCGGAAGCGGAGTGGACCGTCCCAATTACATCGGCGGATTAGTCATTACTTCCGATGTAAGGAACACCCCCAATCATCAATATTTCAGCAAGAGCGCCTTCACCGCCGAAGCGTTGGGCGGACAAGGGACCTCGGCTCTGCGCTTCTTCCATGGTCCGGGACAAGAAAACTTCGATATCGGCGCGCAGAAAAACACGAGGATTACGGAGCGTACGTCGATTCTCATTCGCGCGGAGTTCTTCAACGCCTTCAACCACGCAAATTTCAGTCTTCCCAACGGCAATTTCACAAGCGGCAACTTTGGCCGTGTCACCGCTGCCGGTCCCGGCCGCATCGGTCAGGTGAGCGCGAAATTTCTGTGGTAGGGCGTATCGCCTCGCTGGCTGTCCTGTGCGCTCTTGCCTTCCGCCTCGCCGCGCAGGAACCCTGTACGGTGGTCCGTCCGACCGCCACCATGACGGCGCCACACGTGAGCGAGCCAGGCGAACTCACGAGCGATCCGAACGATCGCATGTGGTCCGCGGCGGCCTCGGTTTCGATGGACAAAGACTGCTCCAAGAATCTCGACTATCCAAACCTGAAGACTGCAATCCGGGGCTTCTGGAGCGACACGAATCTATATCTGCTGTTCACATGCCCCTACGAAACACTGAACCTCTGGCTTCCCGCGCAAAACAGCCAACCGCGCCGAAAGCTGTGGGACCGCGATGTGGTCGAAATGTTTCTGGGCGACGATTGGGAGAACATCCGGCACTATCGCGAATTCGAGATTGCGCCCACGGGAGACTGGATCGATCTCGCCATCGACCTCGACCGTCATGATACCGACCGCAACTGGCGCTCCGGCTGGCATACCACGGCGCGAATTGACGAAAAGGCCCATATCTGGTATGCCGCCGCCCAAATTCCATTGAAGTCGGTCAGCACGGCGGAAGTCCATCCGGGCACGCGCTGGCGAATGAACCTGTATCGTATCGACGGGCAAGGCGAAGACCCACAGAGGCACTTTCTTTGCTGGCAACAGACCTGTGTTGTGAATCGCGATCCCAATCACGTCCCTGAAAATTTCGGTACTCTTGTCTTCGGCAAATGAAACTGTGCAGCGCGCTGGCCGCGTTGGTATGCCTTCTGTCGCACTCCGCTTCCGGCCAATCGATCCGGATAAGTCGCTAGGAAGTTCCATCGACGTCCTATCTCACGATGGAATTGATAAGGTTATACGCCGCAGATCGTCCAGGAGTCTCTTTCGGCGGGTTTGGGCCCGATCACGTACCGCAACAATAGTGAGCTCCGCATGGGCGCCTGGCATTGGAATGAGAATGGGACGTGGAGCGACCCGAGCATCTCAGCGCTATTTACGGGCAGCCCTGAGCTGAAAAAACCGCTCCGTTACATTTTGTCTTACGCGCTTGCCGCATCGCGGCTTTTCTACCAGCGGCGACCGCCCGGTGCAAGGTCCCAACCTCAGCTAACACCCGCGGCGCACTAATGGCAAGGCTGAGAGCGATGCCCAGCTTACCCCGCGCTGCGTCCGAACGAATGGCGCTTGGCCGTCCACTTGGCGCCCAGATACTCGCCCATGTCCAGGTCGCCCGCCATGGAATCGCCCTCCAGCTTTCCAGTGAAGCGATAGGACAGCGCCGCGCCATGCGCCTCGCCGACGGAGCTGGCGATGCGCACATCTTCGCCTGAAATCGTGCCCCGAAAATCGCGCGCCACGAAATCGCCCTGGTGCGTCCCTACGAGCTGGTTGCCGTTCTGTTTCACAAAGAAGCTGTGTTCCGAGCTTCCCGCCGCAAACTGAATCCGCACGTCCCAGCGGCCCGTGAGATCGCCGGCCGGCGTTTTAGGAGTTTCCGGTTTCCACTCCGGCCGCTTGGCCGAGAGGATCTGGTAAACGCGCTCGGCCACGATGGGGACATCCTCGGGCTTCATCATGTAGGCGACGATGGCGATTCCCGTTTGATTCGAAGGGCCGCGTCCGCCGCGCCCGCCACCACCACCCCCGAGAGCCACCCGCGGCTCCGTGGTCCACAAAATATCCGAGACCTCTTCGCCCGTGATCCCCAGCTTGGCCGGGTCCCAGTTGATGGACAATCCCGGGCTGTGATTGCCGATCCCGCGGGGCGGACGTACCGTAGCCACGACACCGTCAATCTTGCCGACGCGGTCCGCGATGTTCTGCATCCACTGCGTCCACACCTCGTCCTCTTTTTGATGATCGCGCTGCGCCCACATCTCCACCGCGGCCAGCAACCCGACCATCTCTTCCTTGCCGATCTTCATGGTGCGGCCGTGGCCGTGATGCGGCGCGCTCGAGACCCATGCCGCCTGCAGCAGGTCTTTGCGGCCCAGCACGACGCCGGAGCACTGCGGACCGCGCAGGCACTTCCCGCCGCTGTATCCCACGAACGTGGAACCCTTCTGCAAATATGTGTTGGGCATGCTCATCATCTCGGCCGCGGCGTCGGTGAACACTGGAATATTCTTCTTCTTCGCCAAGCCGTACACGGCATCGTAGTTCAACGGCCCGTTCTCCATGCGCCCGCCCGACATGATGTAGACCATCGCTACCTTGGGACCGAGCGCGGCCTCGTATTCCGCCGCGTCTCCCACCTCAATAATGCGGACGCCGACTGAGCGGATGGCCTGGTCGTATTCGTTGCGGGAGGCCTTGGGAATGACTACCTCGTCCTTCGCGAAGCCGCTCAGATCCGGAATGCGCACGTGCAGATCCGGATTGCCGCCGGTCACGCACGCCGCGGTCGTGTGCGCCATGCCCGCCGCGCAACCGGCCGAAACCAAGGCCCACTCCGCGCCCGTCAACTGCGACAAACGCCGCGCGATGCCGTCCATCAGCTCGTCCAGAACGACATGATGTTGACCCGCCGATTCCACCGCCGCGCGCACCTCGGGCAGCTCTAAAGATCCACTGATTACCGTCAGCGTTCCCCGGCAATTAATGAGCGGCCGGACCCCGATCGAGTTATAGATGCTGCTGGGAGCGAGTTGCAGCTTGCCCGCGCTCCCCGCCAGCGGAGCGGCACTTGCAGCCGAACCGCGGAGAACTGCGGGCGCGGCCGCAAGCAACGAACCTCGCCGGAAAAGATCGCGGCGGCTCAACCCACCAATGTATTCTCCGAACGCTCCAAAAACATTTTTCATGGAACCGGTCATGGATACCTCCTCAAGCTGCGCTCGCAGTGATCAGCCTCGAAATCCCATTCTAACGCTCGCATTGACTCTGTCGCACTGCGAAACGGCTGCCCTATGAACTGCTCCCTCTTGCATCAAGATCGGTCCCGCCCCTATCCTTGATGGCGCGTCCAGCACATCCCTTCGGGTCACCTGCGCCGCCGGCATCCGTTGCGGAGAGATTGGCAGGGTCGTCCCCCGCCGTCGCCGTGTCCGGTCCTAGATTCCCAGGCGGCGATGTTCCTTCAAAATGCAGCGATCCATGACAACCGCTAATCCGGCTTGCCGCGCCTTGTCCGCCGCTTGCTCGTGAATCACTCCTTCTTGCATCCAAATCGATCCCGCGCCGATCTTGATGGCCGCTTCCACGATCTCCGGAACATATTCCGAACGGCGAAAAACATCCACGATATCGATATGCTCCGGCACGTCCTCCAGCCGCGCATACGCTCTTTCTCCCAACACCGCGGTCTCCTCCGGATTCACGGGGATAATCCGATAGCCGCGGCTTTGCATATACTGCGACACCCCGTAGCTCGGGCGCATGCGCTTGCTCGAGAGCCCCACGACCGCGATCGTGCTCGCACTACGAAGCAGTTCGGGAATGTTCTCCATCGCGTTTCTCCTGGTCCATCTTGAGCAGTTTCTTGAACCGCGCTATTTCGGCGGGCGTGAGATGACGGTAGGCGCCCGGCTTCAACGGCCCCAGTTCTAAGAACCCTATCTTGATTCGCCGCAGCTTCTCGACCAACACTCCGAAATGCTTGAACATCAGCCGGATCTGGTTCTGCCGTCCCTCGATCAGCCGCACTTCATACCACGGGTTCACGGCGCGCTTGATGATCTTCAATCCTGCTGGGGCGGTCATCCTACCCTGCAGCGAAACGCCGTTGCGAAACTCCTCTTCCTGCCCGGGCGTGAGCGCGCCAGTCACCTTGACGATGTAAATTTTCGGGATGTGACTCGCCGCGGCCGTGATGCGATTGGCGAACTCGCCGTCATTGGTCAGCAGCAGCAGCCCCTCGCTGTGATAATCGAGCCGGCCCACGGGATAAACCCGCTCCTTCACGCCTTTCACCAAGTCCAGCACCGTCGCGCGCCCTTCCGGATCGCTGGTCGTGGTCATGCAATTCTTCGGCTTATGGAACACAAGATAGACCAGGTTTTTCGGCGGACGGATCAGTTTGCCGTTCACCTTGATGTGATCGCGGTCGAAGTCCGCCTTCGTGCCGAGCTTCGTCACCACAGTTCCATTCACGCGCACGCGGCCTTCGACGATAAGCTGTTCGGCTTCCCGGCGGCTCGCGACGCCGGCGCGCGCGAGAATCTTCTGCAGGCGCTCCTCCACCATTTCAAGATGCGGCTTCGCCCGCGGTCTCTTCAGCCTTCACCGGTTGATGCTCCGGATCGGTCGGAGGCCCGGGTTCTTCGCCGGGATCGGGATCGCGCTCCGGGGGAGGCTCCGGTTCCGGTTCTTTGATAGGCTCCGGCGCCCTCGAAGGATCCTCGCTTTGCGCGACGCGGGCGCTAGCGGCGCTTCCTCGGCTTCGGTGAATGCCAGGCGCCCCAACTCTTCGAATTCCTTCAACGTCGGCAGCTCCGCGAGATCCTTGAGACCAAATTGCACCAGAAACTCCTTGGTGGTCTTGTAGAGAATTGGTTTGCCGACCACCTGTTTTCGCCCCGCCACCGCGATCAACTTGCGGTCGAGAAGCGTCTTCAAAACACCCAGCCCTTGGACGCCGCGAATTTCCATAATTTCCGGGCCCGTGACGGGCTGCTTGTACGCGACGACCGCCAGAGTTTCAAGCGCCGGCAGCGAAAGCTTCATGGGCGGCTTGAGATTCTTCACGAAGGCGCGGATGGCCTCATGGTGCTCCGGCTTCGTAGCCATTTTATAGCCGCCCGCGATCTCGCGAATGGTCAGACCGCGCTCGGGCCGGTTGTATTCCGCCGCCAGCTCGTCGAGCAGACGGTTGATCCTCTCGGCGGGCTCTCCCAGAGCCACCGCGATTTGCGATGCCGCCAGCGGTTCGTCGGTGATATAAATCGCCGCCTCGATTATGGCCTTGAGCCGCGTATCTTCGCCCGGTGCGGCATGCGCTTCGATGGCGAGATCTTCGATCATGATCTCTTCGACCGCCTCAGGCCGCGGCTCCGCTTCGTGTACTTCCCAATCCTGCATGTTGTCGTTCCAGCCAATCGGTCTAAAAGTTCAATTGAAACCACCGCACCACGGGGTTCCTCGATGCCGGGTGTTTGATCCGCATCCAGCCGGGACCTGTTTCGGAGACCTCACTCGGCGCAAGCAACTGGATTTGCACCGGCCCGGGCTTATATCCGGCCCCGATCATGACCTGCTGAATTTCCGGCGAAGTGACCGTGACGCCGGGCTTGAAATCCAAGGTGATCCGCGATTTCTTCAGATCGAATTTTGCCGCTTCGACGCCGTTAAGCTGATATAGCCGGACGGTGATGTTAAAGAAACCGCGCGGAGAGAAAACGCCGTTCAATGTTGCGGTGGCTCGCGTGATCCGCGCATTGGGGGCGCGTAAGTTGACCGCATACGCCCATCTCGCGCAAAGAGCGAAATCGCCGCCAGTAAAAAAAATCCGCGCCTCATGAATGCGTCCGCGAATGCCGCCAGTTCGGCGCCGCGAGATAGTACTCGAAAAACAAAAAGAATCCGCTGCGCTGCTTCATGCGGCCCGCGCCCGCGAGGTCCTGCATGACGGGAACCTGAGCGCCCATCCCGACCTGCCAGTGCAGCGTTGAGATCTCCAGGATGGCGTCCTGTTTCAAAATGTTTCCGCCGGAGTTCGCCGAAAGCGTCCCATTCACGCGATCCTCCGCATCATGCACGTAATTCGACTCGATCGAAAGCACCAGGAGCTTTGGAAGCCCTTCTTCCGGCATGTGGAACGGATACAGCTTGTACTCGAACTGCGCGTCGGCGCGATACTCGCTCCCCGGACTGATGCCCTGATTCGTTGCCGGATTCTCGCGATAGGTGCTGTCGAGCGCCATGCCCCACCGCACGTTGTTATAGCCCATGGTGACGCCAAAATACGGATCGAGCGTTCCCGAGCCAGTCTGCAGAGCTTTGGGCAGAAGACCTTCCGGCCCCCGCAGCGAATTCTCGCCCGTCGGAATGAAGGCTCCCGCCAGGGGCGCGATCCGGAATGTCGATTTCGGCTTGTCGATCTTGAACAGCGTGTAGCGAGCGTAGGAAACCATATCGCCTGGCCCCGCTGTGCTCAGTTCGATGGGACCGCCCGGCGTAAGACTTGACATCGATCCAAAGCCCTGATTGACGTTCACAAAGAGGGCCCAACGCGAGGTCAGTCCATATCCTATATTCACGGGGAACTGGACGCCGTAGAAGCCCTTGGTAGAGAACACCGGCTGAGCGTTGAAACGAATCAGCAGTTGATCGAGCGCAACCGGCAAGGCAGTCACAAACGTCGCGGGAGATGCGTTTGCAAGTGAAATACAAAAAATGAGGCAGGTGAGTGGATAGAGCGTGCTGCGATGCAGGTAAATTCTCCTCAATGGTTGAACGTGCGCTCCAGCCTGGGGCTGCGCGCGTTGATAGACGCGATCGGGCCGGGCTCCCCGGCCCTCAGGCGGACGTGCGTCCTTGGATACATTAGCTGTACTCCTGCTCGACGGCGGCAATGGACGCCTCCGCTCCCACAGCCTGCGCGAAATCGCGATTTTTACGGAGCCTGATATCCCCGAACAGATCGCTTTGCGCAAGCGCGATCGCCTGCATCTTCACAAGTTCCAGAATGGCGAGGAACAGGCAAATCATCCCACGGCGGCTGCGCTGTTTCTCGAACAGCTCGGTAGCGGAAATAGACGCGTTGTTGCGCGCCCGGAATACCGATTCCAGATACCGAATCATCTCCGGAACCGTCACGTTCTCCTTCGCAATATCGTAAATCGGACGCGCCTTCACGCGTTCGAGCACGTTCTGGAAAGTCTTGACCAAATCGAAAATCGTGACCGCTAAACCCGGATCGTCATCCCCCGCCAGAAACTGCTCGATCTGCGGATTCGACCATGCAGCCTCCTCCACCATGCGTTTTTGCTGCAGCATCTCGGCCGCGTTCTTGAAGCGTTCGTGCTCGAGCAAACGCTCCACCAGCTCCGTGCGAGGATCCTCTTCCGGAGAAATCTTGTCCAGTTCCGGGTCGCGCGGCAGTAGCATCCGCGATTTGATGTGAATCAGCGTCGCCGCCATGTACACGAATTCGCTGCCGAGCTCCATGTCCAGTTCGGCCGCGCGCTCCATGTATTCCAGATACTGCGCGGTCACCGAGGCGATCGGAATGTCGTAAATGTTGATTTCCTGCCGCCGTATGAGGTCCAGCAGAAGATCGAGCGGGCCTTCGTACTGACCCACGTGATAGTTCAACGGCAGAGCCACTTTACGCGAGATCGATCTTTTTCACGTCGATCTTGTTATCGTCGAACATCCCCAGCCCGAGGATGCCCGCGAACTCGATGTGCTCCGGCTGGCAGTTGAGGAAGTGGCTGTCTTTATCGGGCTTCGAAAGAGCGATCGAGGCCATCCCGACGGAGGCGCGTTTGGCGTCGATGGCGCGCAATCCCGTTTTGTCGAGCGCCACTGGGTCGCTCGCGAAATACATCGTCTTCTTCTCCCAGACATACTGGGGCCGTGCGCCGGGCCCGCCATGATACGAGGCCTTTACGGCGTCGCAAATATGCAGCACCACTTTCTGGCGGAACACCGGCAGACTCACCACCGAGGGAATGAAAACCCCGCAAGCGTTCGCGGTCGCGTCAACGTGGCTGCGATTTACGTTGTTAACGCAGCCGTGCGATAGGTTCTTAAGGCAGATCGTCACGCCCGCCGATTGATGGTGCTTCAACACCGGCAGATTGATTATTTTGTTGACGCGTTGCGCCACCACTTTCGAGACATAGGAGCGCCGGAAATGCGAATCGTTCGGATCGTCCTTCGGCTTAATAACCGCCATCTCCATGAACATGTCGCGGTCGTAGCCATCCATATCGAGTTGAAACTCCGCGTACCGCGGCGAGGCGGCGGTCCACTTGATCCCATCGGGAATCCACTTATCGATGTGGGCCGCCTGCAGCTCCTCGGCATAGCGGTTGAAAACCACGATGTCGCGGTCCGGTACGCCGGCCTGCCTGATGCCATCAATGATCTGGTTGAGAACGATGGCGTCGGACGAAAGCGTCGGGCCGCCCACGGGACTCACCTTAATTCCGACCACGTCGCCGCGCTGCACGAATACTTTCCAGGCATCCGCCCAGCCCGGCGCACCGGTCAGCTCCATCATGCCTCGCCGCATCATGTCCTTGACCGGCTCGGCCTGATAAGCGCCTGAGACGATCGACTCGGGATGATGCACTTCGACAACGCGGCCGGGATATGGTCCCGGCATTCCGGGCTTGGAAGGTTCCGCGCGCACGGGAGCGCTTTGAGCGGCAGCGGCCAGGAAAGCCGATTTCAGGAAATTGCGGCGAATAGAGGGCATGGGGTCATTTTAGAACATTTGCTTTGCGCTCTGAGCCGGCATCCCCGCATACTGGGGATTGCGTTTCGCAAGCCTGCTGTTCGTCTTCGCCCTCGCCGTTGCCGGCGTCTGCATCGGCGTGCGCTTAGCGCAAAGGCCGAAGTTTTCGAGAAAAACTCTGGCCGCGAGCGGCGCCGTGCTTGATTGCCATCGCGCTGTTCGGAGTCGTCCCCGAAGTCGCGAACGAATATGGATGGATCGCCGGCCCCGCTTGGGTTGCGGTGGGATTTACCGCGCTTTGGATTGTCGATCGCTTCGTCTATTCGATTTGCCCGGTCTGTTCGCATACGCACGAACACCATGCCTGCGCCGCGCCCCTGCATGGCTTTGCTCCGCCCCTGCTCATCGCGATCTCGATTCACAGCTTCATCGATGGCTGGGCGCTGGCCGCCTCCCAACAGAGTTCGGCCATGGTCCGCCTCGGGTTTTTCCTTGGCATCGCGCTTCACAAAATCCCCGAAGGCCTGGCCCTCGGCGCCATCGTTCGCGCTTCCCTGGGCGCTCTCTGGAAATCGCTGTTGGCCGCAATCGCAGCCGAAACCATGACGCTTGTAGGAGGCGCCGCAGCCTTCGGGATGTCCGCCAATTTGCGGCCGTCGTGGCTCGGCATTCTCCTCGCCGCCGCGGCCGGAACGCTGCTCTACCTCGGCTATCATGCGATCGAAGGGGAACTGCACAGCCGCATGGACCCACACGGGTGAGCCCGGCGATGGAAGATCCATTTGGCTGGCGCTTTTAATTCGCCAAATTTACCAGCTGCCGTTGTTTCGTTAAGTCGGCGGACCCAAGCCCTCATCACGTTCAGTTGATGTTTCATAGACGGTCAGTTTGTGCGACACGACCGCCAAAGTGTGTTGAGCGTCCGACGGCCTTGACGGGGACTTATGGAGAGTGATCGCCGATGCGTCTGCGGATTGCTCCTCAAGATGTGATCTTAGGCGGCGTCGAAACAGAGCCAACGCTGTGACCGCCGCCCGACAAGCCACAGGTTCCGGGCTCCGCGTTGGCGTTCCTGTCGGCACTGGATTGGGCGCAAGCCCATAGAATGAACCCGAGAAATTCGCTGAGGACCTACGGCCGAGAGTGGCGGCTCCGGTGCCGATGTTGATCGTGTCCACGCGGTTATTCGCGTCATCCCCTCCGTAAAGGATGCCACCTTCCGTGAGCAACACTTCCATTTCCCCTGATCCACCAAAGGCTCAACCAGCGTGGCTCCGATCATCAGCCCGACGGTTCACATTCCTGGACAGGAGGAGCAGCGCAGCGCCAATGCTGATGTTTACTGTGTAAAGATCAGGTCCGTCGGCAAAGTAAAGCGTGCTCGAATTGGTTGAAAGACCTCGCCACGACCCGTAGGTGAGCCCAGTCGGCCCGATCAATGTGGCCACCCTCGTGGAAGTATTGATGGAAATATAAATCCTGAGTCGACGAGAAACTCCCGACGTAGTCCGTTCGTGGTCGAGCCAAAGTCATCGTCGTCTATGCCCGTCGCGGTTCCAATGCTTGTAAGCATTCGGATTCGCCCTACGATTTGCCGAATAGCGCAAGCACAACAACGCCGCCCGCGCGAACGCGATCAGCGCGACAAATCGATCACGGCGTAGATGCTCATCTCCGGAATCGTAAACTCGGTCGCGCCGTTCGCGACGTTTACATCCTCAAGCTTGAGATCGGGCCGATCGAATCCTCGAATCGTCTGCCGCGAATACGATCCGAGCACGCGCAGGCGCAAACCGGGAACCGGCCGCGTTGCATAGTCGAGAATATGCAGGCGCACGTGGTCGCGGTCCCCCAGCATACGGGCGACCACGACCTCGCTGCCATAAAGGCGCAGCAGCCGTTTTTCGTCTCCCAATTGCCCGCGGATCTTCTGCGCCAAGAAGCTCGGGTCCGCCGCGTCGGCCTTGGGATATTCCTTCGAGCCCAGACGGATGTTGATGTCCAGATGCGGGTCCGGCGCCGGCACGATTTTATAGAGCAGATTATGACGGCTCAGCAGGTTCATCAACTCGCCAGTCTCGGAGGAGCCGTCGTCGATCACTCCGATATTCGCCATCACCGGCAGGTTCGTTTCATCGGGAATGCCTCGCAGAAACTCGACCATGCGGTGGAACGATTCGGTTCCGGCGCTATCGGTGTGGACATCGGCTTTCGCGCCGTAGGCGAAGGCCTCGGCGGCCGCGAGCGCCGCGGCGTTGGCCGGAACGTCGTAATAAAAGTTCTTGTCAGGCGTCCGCGCAATACGCCAGCCATTCGCGTCGATCCACGGGCTGGTGGTCGCCGAAGCTTCGTTGACCCGGTATTGCACGCGCGGAACGGGCAGCTTCACCGCGCCATCTGGCGGGGCGTCACTCACGGCCAGCGCCGGCAGAATCGCCGCGAAAATGAGGATCATACCTCGATGCTCGTAATTTGAATTTTAGGCAGATCGTAAACGCCTAGCCCGAGCTTGCTCGCATACTCGATATGACCGGGCTCGCGAATGTAGCGGTTGTATTGAAGGTCCTGCTCGTGCCCGCGCCCGGCGAGAAGGTCGTTCGGAGAGCGGTCCCAAACCGAATGCGCGCCTTCGGCCTTTCGTTTATTGTCGATCACGTCAATCAGAAGCCGATCAATCGCCACCGGATCCGTTCCGAAAACGATCTGCTTCGGGAAGAAGCGGAACTGCGGATAGCGCGAAAATGGGCCGCCCTGCCACACTCCGCGCAGCCCGTCCATGACCTGCAGCACGGTCCTCGAGCGCAGCGGCTCGACGCTCGCCAGCGTTCCGATAAACGAAAACGTATTCGTCTTCGAGCCATGGTGGGATCGCGCCACGTTCGAGAAATCGCCGTAAGCGATGTTCTTGAGGCAGCCCGTAACGCCCGCCGCCCCGTGGTCCTTCATATTCGGGACGCCGATGATTTTCGTGAAGCGCTCCGTTACCAGGCGCACCATGTTCGAGCGCGTGTCGTCTTCACCGAAGAAGTCCACCTCCACGTAAACTTTCGGGTCGTACCCCACGATCGACCCGCGCGACATCTCGATCGCGGCGATGTTGACGCCCTCCGGGACGTATCGGTCGTAGTGAACGCTGAATAGTTGGTCGGGAAAACGCTCGTATAGAGTAATGTTTTTCGCCGCAACGCCCACGGCCATCAGATTCTGGACGATGCGCGCCACCACTTCCGGCGAGGACCGGATATTGGGGGCCCCGGAGCAGTTCAGCTTGATTCCGACAACGTCTTGCGGCTCGAAGAAATGCGCCCAGGCGTCGCGCTCGTCCTTCGCTCCCGTGAGCGCGCGCATGCCGCGCGCCATCATCTCGTGGACGGTTGGGACATCCACCTGCGACGTGGCGCTGTCGATTGATTTGTCCGAGTGCGTCCGCACTACCTTGCCGGGATACGGACCGGGCATGCCGGGGTGAGCCGAGGGAGCGTACGGCGTCACGATGCGATAAGCAGGAATACCAGGGGCGGTGCTGGCGTGCGCCGTGGCGGCGGCCGCGAGCTGAAGAAAATTGCGGCGATCCATATATCAGACAAGGTACCGCACCGCCGCGGCGCCCAGAAATACGCGATTAGATATACGCGATCACTTCCATCTCGACCAGCGAGTTACCCGGGATTCCGGCTGCCGGAGCCACGGTTGTGCGGACCGGCGGCTCCTCTCCCCAGCGGCCGCGGAAGACCTCGTTCATCCCCTCAAAATCTTTCAAATCGTTTAAAAAAACACCGACTCGCAAGACCTTGTCCATGGACGATCCGGCGTTCTCGAGCCGCTTCTGGATCTCATCGAGCACGATTTTCGTGTGGTGCTTGATGTCCCGCGGCTCGACGTGCGCGCCCACGCCGGAGAGAAACAGGAGATTCCCGTAGGAGACGGCGCTCGAAAATAATGGCGGTTTCGCGGGCTTGGCCCCTATGTAGTGGACCTTCTTCGTGGGGCCGGTCTGGGCTTGCGCCGCTCCCGTGGCAGCGAGGCCGGCGACGGCGGTTTTGAGGAGTTTGCGTCGATTCTCTTTCATAAGGACGAGTATGGCGCAGGGCGCGCCCGCACGCTACTTCGCTCACTATCTTTAATGACGGTGAACGCCCGCCGAATGAGAAATGGTCCCGTCCCAAGCGTCGCTGCCCTGCGCGTTATAGTCCCGTCCGAGCTTGCGCCAATCCTCGCGCGAGATGCCGTTCGCATCATAGACCACCAACCCATCCTTCACCGTCAGCTCGCAATCGAATTTCTGCGTGCCGCTCATGCGCGCGCCATTGACGTCCACAAAACCAAAATTGCCCTTCTCGACGCGCAGCACCGTGACGTCCGCCGGAGCGCCCACGCTCAAGCTGCCCAGTTCGTTCATCTTGATCTCTCGCGCCGGATGCCAGGTCGATTGCGCAATTACCTCATCGACGCTCTCGCCCATGTTCAAAAACTTCGACATGACGTTCAGCATGTCCTTCATGCCCGCGTTCATGCTGGTCACGTGCAGGTCGGTCGAGATCGAATCCGGAATCCAGCCCTGTTTGAGGGCGGGAACGGCCTGGCGGAACAGAAAGCTGCCCGCGCCATGGCCCACGTCAAAATAAACGCCGCGCTTACGGGCTTCAAAAAGATAGGGCAGCACCTTGCCGTTTGCGTCGAGCATGGGAACCACGCCGAGATACATGTGCGTCGAGATGTCGCCGGGACGAAGATGCTTGAGGACCAGTTCCTGGTAGGGCCGCTCCGGCCGGAACGTTCCGAAGTCGACCATCACGGGAATATTTGCGATCGTTCCGGCTTGGACCGCGCGATCCACCGCGATCCATTCCGGTCCCGCGTAATGAGCGGTCTTGATCCCGACCACCACGCCGCGATACTCGATGGCGCGATTGGCCGTGGCCTTGGGGTCCATGTCGGAGGTGTTCTGCTCGATCGCGCCGCCGCCCATGCCGTGCCCGACGATATTCAGGAATGCGAGGACGCGAGTTTTCGAGCGGTCGATCACGCGATCCTTGAAATCCGGGAAATTGCGCCACCCGGAACTGCCGGCGTCGGCCACCGTGGTCACGCCGCTGCGAAACGTGAAGCCGTCCGGATAGACGCTGAGATCGCCCGAATACGCGCCGCGCTGCCCCGTTCCGGCATAAACGTGCACGTGGATATCGACCAGCCCGGGCGTGACGTACAGCCCCGTAGCATCGATGGTCTTCGCGGCTCGTGAAGCGGGAATATTCGCCGCGACCTCCGCGATCTTGTGATTTTGAATCGCGACGTCGCGAACCGCGCTGAGGCCGTTCTTAGCATCGATGACGTGACCGCCTTTGATCAAAAGATCGTATTGCGCCGTTTGGGCGAAAGCCGCAGCCGCAAAAAAAGAGAGCGCCATGAATCTCATAGCGTTCAGTTTATCGTGTTGCTTGCTGAATCGGCGCCATTTTGCCGTATCTCTCTAACCCAAAGGCGGCGCAGTAACGGGATCTTGGGCCGCTAGCGCACTCCGCAATGCTCACCCGGAACCAGAAGGTCAGAGCACCTCGGAAGCGGGTTGTGCGGTGTCATGGAGACTCTAGCCAACGGCTTGGGCGTTTCCCCGCCCCCTTGCCCGGTTCGCCAACTTCCGAGTGGCCCGATCCGATAGAGATCTGACGTGATCCGCTCGGAAGAGCGAGAAAACCGTTTGCGAATACTTGGCGCCCGTAGGCCTAATCGATTTTCGGCTCTGTCTGAATACGCGGCAACTGGAAGCCCATCTCCCGTACTGTTCTGCCTGTGCGCCGTGGCCACATATGGCTATAATTCTCATATCGAGGCGGTCATCCGCGAACTGTAGGACAACCGTAGCCGGTATATTCGACGAATCGAGACGGGGGAGCGGGGCCTGATCACTGCGCATGGCCGCGCCGCCGCACCCGCCGGTCGGGCGCGAACCCTGGCGTGGTGAAGGGTGTGCCGGCCATCCACTACATCGAATCGAGCGCTCTGGTTGCGGCATTGCTCGAGGGCGATGCCGCTGCGAGAGCCTCGATCCGCGCACAGGGCGAACGGGTCACATCCGTTCTCACAATTGCTGAAACCAGTCGCGCCGCCCTTCGCGCGCGTCTCTCGAGAAGGATCACGGTGCGGCAGCAACGAGCAGCGCCGCGGAGCTTCAGACGTTTGGTCGCCGTTCCCACATTGTGAGCATCACTGAAGCGATGCTCGCCCATGCCGGACGCGTTTTTCCGGTCGAACCCCGTCTGTACTTTGGACGGGATCAATCTGGCGACCGCGGCACCTTTGGGCGAACCGCCCGCCCTCGTGACCGTAGTTCCGGGTGACCTCCGCGTTCGTGAGAACGCCGCTGCGCTCGGGCATCCTATTTAATAAGCCGCGGCCGATACTCGCTCGATATCAGAGGAAACCAGACGTAGCCAGTCGTTCCCACCAGAAGATCGCTGTGCAGACCTGCTCGTGCGCACTATTTCGGGTGGGCGTGATCCGCCGCTACGCGACTCGCTTCCGGCAAGTCCCGTTCAGCGGTATGCGATTCCAGAGCACCTATTCCGAAATGATCCCAATCGTCCCCAGCCACGTCTCTACCAGTTGAGGCCATCCCGTTATCGGAAACTTCGTGCGTCGCAGCCCAAACGCATGCCCGCCCTGCGCATACAAATGCATTTCCACGGGAACCCCAGCCTTCTTCAGCGCTATGTAGTAAGCCAGCGAGTCGTCGACGTTGTCTACGTGGTCATCCTCAGCTTGCAGCAAAAACGTAGGCGGCGTCCGCCGGGTCACGGGAATTTCGGGATTCAACCCAAGATGTTTATCGCCGGCCGGCTGATGAGGAACCACAAACTTTTTGGCGCCTTGCTTAGCATCCCATTCCGCCGCGGAAAGCGACAGATGTCCCGGATAGATAGCGACCGCAAAGTCCGGGCGGCAGCTTTCTTTGTCGGCGGCATCGATGGCCTGGTACAAACGGTTCGTGAAATGGGTACTGATCGCAGCCGACAAATGCCCGCCTGCCGAAAACCCAAGCACTCCAATCTTGTGCGGATCGATGTGCCACTCCGCCGCGTGAAAGCGAACCAGACCAACTGTCCTCTGGGCATCTTCCAACGCCATCGGTGATTCCGGATATGGCCCCGATTTCGGATACGAGCCCACATCCGTCACGCGGTATTTCAGCAGCACACACGTAATCCCTTTCGGCGTCAGCCAGTCACAGACTTCCGTACCTTCGAGGTCAATGGCAAGCACCTGATAGCCTCCGCCGGGAAAGACGACCACCGCGGCGCCCGTATTCTTTCCCTTCGGCGAATAAACGGTCATCGTAGGCCGCGTCACGTTGCTCACGCCAACGGCCGGCCTCCCGGCAACCAGAAAGTCTTTCCCCGATGTCTCAGCGGCTTCCGGCCCCGCGACAGGCTGCGGGTCAGGGGCTGCCGCCGGCCATATCGATATCTGCGTATGTCCCAGCGATGGCTGCCAAACAGACTTCTGCGCGCTCAGACTGCCAAGCGCAAAGACAAGACAGAGAGCAAAGAGCAAAGGCTCCTTCGCAAGTCCCACAGTGACAGGATAGAGCAACACGAACTTCGGTCTGAACACAGAACCGCGCTTCCCGACGTTTGACTGCCTGATAATCGTCAATCCGGATGTTTACCGCAAGGACGATTTGAGGAATCGCCGGAACGCCTCGTTACAAAAAAAAACAAAAGGCGGACGTTCCACTATCCGGCATCGTCGGAAACACTATCTGTTGTCCATCCGCATCAACCGCGGCGGACGCGAGTCCGGCTCCAGCAGCCACGCCGTGCGATCCGGATAATAGCGCAGCAGCTTCTTGTTCTCCGCGCCCAGATCGCGAGCCCAGACCACGCGCGAGGCATCGATGTCCGCGCCGTTATAAACCCACTCCTCGAAGCGATTGCAGCGGCCCATAGCGGACAAATACCAACTGCTTACCTGGCGCCCGGGCCAGCCGCGCGTCTACCGCGATGCGCCCTTCGGGATCTCCCTGATTAATTGCGTCCCACGTTTCATACCGCCACATCGCATTCGAGATGCGGTCGTTGTTTAAGACGTGCAGTCCGTACCAGAACAAAAAATGCGCCGCGCACAGGAAAATCAGCAGCCGCGAAGCCTCCTCGCCCGCGGCGTGGCCCCGCACGCGCCAACGCCCCAGCCGTTCCAGACCCACCACGCTCATCAACACGAACAGGCACGCCGCCGCTGCAATGTAATGCGTGAAGAAGTACGGATAAAAATTCGTGCCGAGCGCAAACAACGCCAACGTCGCGGCCACCCACGCAAATCGCCATTCGCGCAACGCGGGAATGAACGCCGCCAACGCAATATAGAGCGGCGGCAGAAAGAAAAACCTGTAAAACCGCACCCGCGCGCCGAGCCGCTCCACATAGCTACCCACCGTTTCACCGCCGCTTCCGTGCACCTCGCACTGAACGTCATAAGCGAGCCGCTGCTCCGCGGTAAGCTCGCGATGCGGAACCGGATTTGGTTGGAACGTAAACGTCGATGGAATCCCGTACTCGTAGCGGCTTAACTGGTAAGGAAGCGTCGTCCAGTTCCCCGTCACCGCTCTGTTCTGCAGCAAAGTCACTGCGAAGGCCGGCGCCACGACGCCAGCCGCAATAAGCATCGTCCGCGCCACGCCGCGCCACTTGCGCCAACACGGAGCGAAGTATAACGCCGCGGCCACGACCAGAAAGATGCACTCATACGGCCGCGTTAACCATTGGAGCGCGACCCCCAGGCCGAGCAAGGCTGCATCGCGCCCCCGCCCGCTCTCGCGTAGACGCGGCAAGGAACCGAACACCAGGCATCCCGCGGCCGCCGAGACTCCGCCGCCCCAAAAACTGTTCATCCACTGGTTCAGCGGGCCGAACTCGATCCCCGCCAGCAGGCCCCCCACGAGCGCCCACCCCGGCGTCGTCCAGGCCCGCAGCATCCAGTAACACAGCGCGCAGAAGACCGCGATCGAGAGTGCCACGCCCGCCCAGGCGCTCCCCAAGAAAACGCGCCCGATCGCGAGCGCGATTGCCTGTCCGGGCGGCAACATCGATGCATACGTGGGCTGCTGCAATACGAACAGCGTTTCGAAAAACTGGTGCAGCGGATGCGACGGATTCGCCAGCCTGAAATGCAGTAGCGTATCGGCCTCCAGCAAATTGCTGAAATCGTCCGCCACGCCCGGCTTCGGGATCGGATAATGAGGCAGCAGAAGCAGCCGCAGCGCGACCGGCAGCGCGCCCGTCAAGAGCATGCACCAGCCAGCGCGGGCGGCGAACGTCCGCGCGTGCGCGATCCAATATCGCCAAGCGACCAGAGCGCATAGCAGCAGCGCTATAAGGGCAAATTCGACGTAGTCGCTGGCCCCAAACCCGATCGGATTCAGCCGCGGCAGAAAGGACCGGAAGAGGTCGAACAAGATCTGTGGAGCTATCGCCCCGTCCCGCTCACCAGCACTCCCTCTGAAGGAATCGTCGCCGGGTCCCAGCCGCCGCCCAGCGCTTCGATTAATTGCACGCTCGCGGTCAGCCGCCGCGTCAACAGATCGACGGCCGTCCTTTCGGCGGCGAGCGCGGTCGCCTGCGCCGTGATCACCGATAGATAGTTGACCGTGCCGGCCTTGTACTGGAAAGTCGTAATCTGCAGGGATGCATCCGCCGCCTGCACCGCCCGGGCCTGGATCACGGCTTCGTCTTCGAGCACGCGCAGCGCCGCCAGGCTATCTTCGACCTGCTGAAAGGCGGTCAGAACCGTTTGCCGGTAATTCGCCACCGAGTAATCGAAGGCCGCCTGATATTCGGCAACGGTCGCGCGGCGACGGCCCCCGTCGAACAGAAGCTCGCTCATGGCGGGTCCGACGGACCAGAAGCGGCTCGGCCACGTAAACCAATCGACGATGCTCCCGCTGATGAATCCGCCAGAAGCCGTGATGGTCAGGCTGGGATAGAAGGCGGCCTGCGCGATGCCGATCTGTTCATTGGCGGCCGCCATCTGACGCTCGAAATTGGCGATGTCCGGCCGCCGTTCGAGCAGCGTCGAGGGAACGCCCACGGGAATTTGCGGCGGCGCGCTTTTCAGAACCAGGCGGGGAATCTCGATTTGCGCCGGAGGACGTCCGGTCAGCACCGCGATGGCGTGCTCATACTGCGCGCGCAAGGTCTGCAGATCGACCAAGGACGCTTGCGTGCCGTACAACTGCGCCTCCGCCTGGGCTACGTCGCCGCCGGAGGCGACGCCGGCCCGGTAACGGTCCTGCGTCAGCTTCAAATAATCGGTGTAGGATGCCACCGTCCGCTCCAGCAGGTCCATGTTGCTATCGCTGCCGTGCAGCAAAAAATAGTCGGTGGCAAGCTCGGCCTGATACGTGAGGCGCGCGTTTTCGAGTTGCGCCGCGCTGGCCTGCGCCAACGCTGTTTGCGCCCGCACCGTTCGCCGTATGCTACCCCAGAGGTCCGCCTGATACGAAAAAGAGACCGGCAGGTCGTAGTTCGTCCGTACGCTCGAGGTCCCGGGCGAAACGTTCGAAATGGTCCCCGGGACAGCGGTAGTGACTCCCGCGGCCGAACCCGAGCCGGCGCGTGATGCAACTATGGACGGGCTGGTGGTAAGGGTCGGGAAGAGTCCCGCGCGCGCCACGCGCACCAGGCTCTTGGCCTCGCGGAACTGCGCCTCGGCCGCGAGCACGTTCTGATTCGAAATGCTGATCCGCTCCTCGAGCTCGTTCAAAGCCGGGTCGTTGTAGATCTCCCACCATTTGCCGCGTAGCGCGCCGTCGCTGGGCTGCGCCTCTTTCCAACCGGCCGGCGGGGGTTCTTTGAAGGCAGTAGGCAAGGGAGCGCTCGGCCGTTTGTATTTGGGCCCCACCATGCAGCCGGAGCATAGGAGCATGAGGGTCGCCGCGACGCAGCACCTGTGTATCACGACGCCGTCTCCCGCAATATCCAGCGCTTAATATAAATCGGGCAATTCGCCAGCTCGACGCCGCGCGTAGCCTGATCGGCGAAGAAGCGCGCCGCCTCGCGGTCGAGCAGCGTCACCTCGCCTAAATCCAGAACGACATGCTTCCGCACGAGCCGCCCGTCGTCGATTTTGCGGCCGATCTCGGGCAGGGCGTCCGCGCTGACATTGCCGGACAGCGCTAGCGTCAGACCATCCGTATAATTCGAGAGCGCCGTTAGCGTAAACATCAGGCTTCCGAGCCTACCGGCTGCACGTTGCCCCGGCGGCGCAGGCGCACGCCGTCCCACCAATGCTGCAGGCGGTCGAAGTAGAGATAAACGACCGGCGTCGTGTATAGCGTCAGCGCCTGGCTGACCAGCAGTCCGCCGACGATCGTGATTCCCAGGGGACGGCGCAGTTCCGATCCCATTCCCGTTCCGAGCGCCAGCGGCAGCGCCCCTAGCATCGCTGCGAAAGTGGTCATCAGGATCGGGCGCAAACGCAGCATGCAGGCCTCGAAAATCGCGTCGCGCGAGTTCTTGCCCTCGAGGCGCTCCGCCATCAATGCGAAATCGATCATCATGATCGCGTTTTTCTTCACGATGCCGATCAGCAGAATGATTCCGATGATCGCGATGATGCTAAGGTCGGTCCCGGTCACCAGTAGCGCCAACATGGCGCCCACGCCGGCCGAGGGAAGCGTCGAAAGGATCGTGATGGGGTGGATGTAGCTCTCATAGAGAATCCCGAGCACGATGTAAACGGTGGCCAGCGCCGTCGCGATCAGGAACGGCTCGGTTCCGAGCGATTGCTGGTAGGCCTGCGCCGTCCCCGCGAATCCGGTCTGAATGGTGGGAGGCAGTCCTACCTTCAGCGCCGTCGCGTTGATGGCGTCCACGGCATCCCCCAATGCCATGCCCGGCGCAAGATTGAAGGACAGCGTGACGGCCGGAAAGAGACCCTGGTGGTTCACCGACAAGGGCGCCGTCTGGGGCGCGAATTTCGCGAACGCGCTCAGCGGCACCTCCTGCCCGCTGGGCGCCCGCACGAAGATCAGGTTCAGCGTCTCGGGGTTCTCCCACCATTCCGGAGCGGCTTCCATAACCACGTGATACTGATTCAGCGTGGAGTACATGGTGGAGACTTGCCGTTGCCCGAAGGCGTCGTATAACGTGTTGTCGATCAGTTGCGGCGAGATGCCGAAGCGCGCCGCCGTCTGCCGGTCGTACTCGACCATGGCTTGCAGTCCCTTGTCCTGCTGATCGCTGTTCAAATCCGTGATGATATGCACGGTTCGAAGCTCCTGCAGCATCTGCGGCGCGTAATCGAGCAAATCGTTCAGGTTGTCGCCGCGCATCGAATATTGATACTGCGCGCTGGTGCTGTGTCCGCCGACGCGCAGATCCTGCGAGGCCTGCAGAAAGAGCGTCGCGCCGGGCACCCGCGCCAGCTTCGGCCGCAGCCGCTGGATAACCAAGTCCGCGCTGATCTTTCTCTCACTGATCGGCTTCAAAGCGATAAACATGCGGGCGGTGTTTATCTGGCTGCCGCCCGTGAAACCATTGACGCTGTCGACGGCGGGATCCTTTTGGACGATATCCACCATTTGCAGCAGGATCTTGTCCATGGCCTGGAAGGACGTGTCTTGATCCCCTATGATCGCTCCCCCCATGCGACCGTTGTCCTGCTGCGGAAAGAAGCCCTTCGGAACGCGGACGAACAGGTACACGTTCAAAGCGATGGTCGCCAGCAGGATCAGCAACGTGACGGCGGAGTAGCGCAGTACGATCGTTAGCGTTCTCCCATATGTGTTCACGATCCAAGCGAAGGCCCGCTCGGTGGCGTGGTACATGCGGCCATGCGTCTCGTGTTCCTTGAACAGGTGCGCGCACATCATCGGCGTGGTGGTGAGGGAGATCGCCATGGAAACCACAATGGCGACCGAAAGCGTGATCGCGAACTCGCGAAACAAGCGGCCCACGATCCCGCCCATCAACAGCAGCGGGATGAATACGGCGACCAGAGAAACGCTGATGGTGAAGACCGTGGACCCGATCTCCTGAGCTCCTTTGAGCGCGGCCTTGTAGGGCGGGATGCCCTGCTCCAGATGGCGGGTGATGTTTTCGATGACAACGATGGCGTCGTCCACCACGAAGCCCGTCGCAATGGTGAGCGCCATCAGCGAGAGATTGTCGAGACTGAATCCGGCCAGGTACATGACGCCGAACGTTCCGACCAGCGACACCGGAACGGCGACGCTCGGAATCATTGTCGATCGCACGCTCCGCAGGAAGACGAATACGACCAGAATCACGAGGCCGACCGAAATCGTCATGGTTATCTCGGTGTCGTGCACGGAGGCGCGGATCGTCTGGGTCTGGTCCATCATCACGTGGGTGGTGATGGACTGGGGTATGGCGGCCTCCAATTGCGGAAGCGCCGCCTTGATAGCATCCACGGTGTCGATGATGTTGGCGCCGGGTTGCCGGAAAATGATCAACAGCACGGAGGGCTTGCCGTTGGCGTAACCGGCGTTGCGAATATCCTCCACCGAATCGATGGCGCGCCCGACGTCCTGAACGCGCACCGCCAGCCCGTTGTGATAGGCGATCACCAGCGGGGAATAATCGATGGCCTTGAAAATCTGATCGTTGGCGCCTACCTCCCATATCTGCCGGCCTTCGAGGTGGCCTTTCGGAGTATTGGCGTTGGCCCCCGCGAGCACGCTGCGCACCTGCTCCATTCCGATGCCGTACTTGTTCAGCTGCGTCGGATTCAGCTCCACGCGCACGCCGGGCAGCGCGCTTCCACCCACGCTCACCTGTCCGACGCCGGTGATCTGCGAGAGCTTCTGCGCCATGATGGTGGAAGCGGCATCGTACATCTGGCCTTTGGTGAGCACGTTGGAGGTGAGTCCAATCATGAAGATGGGCGAATCGGCGGGGTTCACCTTGCGGTAGCGCGGATTGCTCGGAAGATTGGTGGGCAGATAACCGCGGGCGGCGTTGATGGCCGCCTGGACATCGCGGGCGGCGGCGTCGATATTGCGGTTGAGGTCGAACTGCAGGGTGACGCTGGTACTGCCGAGCGAGCTCGAAGAGGTCATCTCGGTGACGGACGCAATGCGTCCGAATTGCCGTTCGAGAGGCGTCGCAACGGCCGAGGCCATGGTCTCTGGACTCGCGCCCGGCAAGCTCGCCTGCACCGAGATGGTCGGAAAATCGACCTGCGGCAGCGGCGACACCGGGAGCAGCCGGAACGCCACGGCGCCGGACAGCGAGATTGCGATCGTGAGCAGCGTGGTAGCGACCGGCCTGCGAATGAACGGTTCCGAGATATTCATCAATCCCCCGCCGCCGGCGCTGGAGAAGGCTGCATTCCCATATGCGTTCTGGGACGGCGCGAGAAGCGCGCCGCCAGACGGTCGAACCACAAATAAATAACGGGCGTGGTATAGAGCGTCAGCAACTGGCTGAAGATCAAGCCGCCGATGATAGTGATGCCGAGGGGACGACGCAGCTCCGATCCGGTGCCAGTTCCAAACGCCAGCGGCACGCCGCCCAACATTGCCGCCATGGTCGTCATCATGATCGGCCGGAAACGCAGCAGACACGCTTGATAGATGGCGTCGAGCGGCGCCATGCCCTCCTCGCGCTCGGCATCGAGCGCGAAGTCGATCATCATGATGGCGTTCTTCTGGACGATGCCGATCAGCAACACGATGCCGATCAGCGCGATAACGCTGAAATCCTGGCGGCAAATAATTAACGCCAGCAGCGCGCCGACGCCGGCCGAAGGCAGCGTGGAGAGAATCGTGATGGGATGGATGTAGCTTTCATACAACACGCCCAGGACGATGTACACGGTCACGAGCGCGGCCAGAATCAAGAGCGGCTCGTTCGCGAGCGAGGCCTGAAAGGCTTCCGCCGAGCCCTGGAATGCCGCCTGGATGCTGGGCGGGATTCCGACCTCGTTCTTCACGCGGTTGACGGCGGTCACGGCGTCACCCAAAGCGGCATTGGGCGCCAGGTTGAAGGAAATCGTGACCACCGGAAATTGCCCCTGGTGACTCACCGTGATGGGAACCGGAATGGTCTCCATATGCGAGAAGGCGCTGAACGGAATCTGGCTGCCATTGGGAAACGACGCCGACGACGCGATGGGCGCTCCGAAGACCGTGCTCGAAGCCGTGTTGGTCCCGCCGGACGCCCCGAGGACCGGCGCGCCGACGTTGACGGCCGCCGCCGTACTCGACGGCCCTCCGGTAGCTTGGTTCGTGGACCCGCCGGAGACCACCCCCAGGGAACCCGTGTGGATGAACAGGTCGCCGAGATCTCCGGGATTCTCCTCAAAGCCGGGCTTGACCTGAAGAACCACGTGATATTGGTTCAATTGCGTGAACATGGTCGAGACTTCGCGCTGGCCGTAGGCGTCGTACAAGGTTTGATCGATGTTCGATGCCGTGATGCCGAGCCGCGCCGCCGTCTCGCGGTTGTAAACCAGCCGCGCCTGTAGACCGCCGGTCTGGTTATCGCTGGCGACGTCGGTCAATTTCGGCTCTTTTTGCAGCGCCGCGATCATTTTCGGCACGTATTGATTCAACTCATCTATGTTCGGGTCCTCGAGCGTGTATTGGAATTGCGTGCGGCTGACGCG
The DNA here is from genome assembly GCA_963838885.1 of Bryobacterales bacterium. Lineage (GTDB taxonomy): Bacteria > Acidobacteriota > Terriglobia > Bryobacterales > Bryobacteraceae > JAICMB01. The sequence continues at coordinate 159,907 of CAWITB010000039.1, forward strand.
ATCCTCCACCGTCAAATCCTGGACCGGCTGCATGTAGAGCGTTATTCCGGCAACCCGATCCAGTTGCGGTTGCAGGCGCCGGATGACGTCGCTGGCGCTCAAATCGCGATCCTCGACCGGTTTCAGATTAATCTGGATGCGGCCGCTGTTCAGCGTCGTATTCGTTCCATCGATGCCGATGAACGACGACAGGCTATCCACCGCCGGGTCCTTCAGAATGACGAGCGCAAGCTGTTGTTGGAGGCGGGACATTTCGGCGAACGAAACGGTCTGCCCGGCTTCCGAAATCCCCTGTATGACGCCCGTGTCCTGAATGGGGAAGAAGCCTTTTGGAATGATCCAGAACAAAAGGCCCGTCAGCGCCAGCGTCCCGATGGCGACCAGCAGGGTCGTGACCTGGAAGCGCAGCACGAACCGCAGCGTGCGTCCATAGAATGCGATGATCGATTCGAAAGCGCGCTCCGAGATGCGATAGAAGCGGCCTTGCGCGGCTTCGGGCCGGTGCTTCAAGAGCTTCGAGCACATCATCGGAGTCAGAGTCAGCGAAACCACGGCCGAGACCAGAATCGTGACGGAAAGGGTGACGGCGAACTCGCGGAACAGACGGCCCACAATGTCGCCCATGAAGAGCAGCGGGATCAGCACCGCGATGAGCGAAATGGTTAGCGATATGATCGTGAAACCGATCTGCTCGGAGCCTTTGAGCGCGGCCCGCAGCGGATTCTCGCCCTCCTCTATATACCGCATGATGTTCTCGATCATGACGATAGCGTCGTCGACGACGAAGCCGGTCGAAATGGTTAAGGCCATCAGCGTGAGATTGTTCAGGCTGTAGCCCAGCAGATACATCACTCCGAAGGTGCCGACGAGAGAGAGCGGGACGGCGACGCTGGGAATGACGGTGGCGGCGAGGGTGCGCAGAAACAGGAAGATGACCATCACGACGAGGGCGACGGTAAGCATCAACTCGAATTTCACGTCGGCGACGGAGGCGCGAATGGTGTTGGTGCGGTCGGTCAGGATTTTTACTTCTACCGATTTCGGCAGCGTCAGGGTCAACTGCGGCAACAGCAGCTTGATGCGATCGACCACGGAGATGATGTTGGCTCCGGGCTGCCGCTGGATATTAATGATCACACTCGGCGTCTCGTTCATCCAGGCCGCCTGGCGGGTATTCTCGACATCGTCGACGACATCGGCGACGTCGGTCATCTTCACCGGAGCGCCGTTTTTGTAGGCGATGATCAGTGGCCTGTAATCGTCGCTCGAGAGCAACTGATCGTTGGCGCCGATCTGGTAGGACTGGTGCGGTCCATCGAAATTGCCCTTCGCCTGGTTCACGTTGGCGGCCACGATGGCGTTGCGCATGTCCTCCATGTTCAGCCCCTCCGACGCAAGCTTGGTGGGATTCACCTCGATACGCACGGCGGGCTTCTGGCCGCCGCTGATGCTCACCAGGCCGACGCCCGGCAACTGCGAAATTTTGGGCGACAAACGCGTGTCGGCGAGATCCTCGACTTTCGATAAGGGGAGATCCGGAGAGGTCAGGGCCAGCGTCAGAATGGGCGTGTCGGCGGGATTCGACTTGCTGTAGATGGGAGGCGTGGGAAGGTCCGGCGGAAGAAACGTTCCCGAGGCGTTGATGGAGGCCTGCACCTCCTGCTCGGCGACATCGATGTTCAGGCTGAGATTGAATTCCAGCGTGATGATGGAGCTTCCGTCGGAGCTGGTCGAGGTCATCTGCTTCAATCCCGGGACCTGCCCGAACTGCCGCTCGAGGGGAGCCGTTACCGACGATGCCATCACGTCGGGACTGGCGCCGGGATAAAACGTCACCACCTGAATGGTGGGGTAATCCACTTCCGGCAATGCCGAGACGGGCAACTGCCTGTAGCCGACGTAGCCGGCCAGCAGAATGCCAACCATCAGCAGGGTGGTCGCGACGGGACGAAGAATAAATGTCCGCGAAGGACTCACTGCTTTTGCCCTCGCGTTCTGACGGGGCTCCCGGGATTCCGCTGTCCCGCCGCCGTGCCAGTCTGGGCCTCTCCGGCCGGCTGCGGCGCTCCCGCGACTCCGTTTGCGGGACCCTGGACGTTGCCGCCCTGCGAGCGGCTGCCGTTCGCGCCGGAGCCGGGCGCGGATTTTTTCCCGCCGGCGCCCGTGCCGCGACGCGCCGCGGTCGGAGCGACCGTTTGTCCATCGATGTGCGGGATCACCTTGCTGCCTTCCTGCAGCTTGTCCACGCCGGTCATCACAACCATGTCGCCGGGGTTCAGCCCGGAGGTGATTTCGGACTCGTCGCCCTGGGTGGTGCCGACCGCGATCGGCCGCACGGTAACGGTGTTGTCGGGCTTCACCAGGTAGACATAGCTCATGTTCGAATTGCGCTGAACTGCCGCGGTCTGGAGCAGCGTGACGTTGGTTTTCTCCTGAACCAGCAAGCTGACGTTCACGAATTGATTGGGGAACAGCGCATTATCGGAGTTGTTGAAATCCGCCCTGAGTTTCACCGTTCCCGTGCTGGGATCTATTTGGTTATCAATGGTCGTCAGCCGTCCGCTCCCAATCTTTTGCGTGTTGGCGGGGTCGTAGGCATCTACCTCCAGGCGCTGCCCCACGCGATATTTCGCATATACGGCCGGCAACTGCGCTTCGGAAATGGTGAAGATCACACTGATGGGCTGAATCTGCGTGATGACGAGCAGCCCGTTGGAGCTGGTGGCTTGAACGATGTTGCCGGGATCGACCAGGCGCAGGCCGATGCGGCCGGTAATGGGCGCGGTGATATGGCAATAGACGATGTTGAGCTTGGCGCTGTCGATGGCGCCCTGATCGCTCTTCACGATGCCCTCCTCCTGCGAGACCGTGGCCTGTTGCGTGGCGAGCTGCTGTTCGGGGATGGCGTTTTGCGTTAACAGCGTCTGATAGCGCTTCAGGTCGACGCGCGCGTTCTCGAGGATGGCCTGGTCGCGGAGCAGCGTTCCTTCGGCCTGCGTCAACTGCACCTGGTAGGGCCGCGGATCGATTTCGGCCAGCGGAGCGCCTTCGTGAACGATATCGCCTTCCTTGTAATAGACCTTCATCAACTGCCCGTCCACGCGGGTCTTGACCGCCACGGTGTAGATCGGAGTGACGGCGCCGAGCCCGGTGAAGTACACGCCGATATTGCCTTTGGTCGCCTTTACGGCTACGACGGGCGTGACCTGCGGACCGCCGCGGCCGCCCTTGCGCCCGCCCCGTCCGCCGCCCGCCGGAGCGGCTCCGGCAGCCTCGCCAGCCGGCCGGCGCCGCACTGTGCCTGGGCCAGAAATAGTAAATGGCCGCGGCGGCCAGCACCAGCAGCAACAGCCAGGGCCAGAGGCGCCGGGGCCGTTTCCCCGGGGGAGGCGGAAGCAGCGGCACATCCCTTTCGGGGGGCGGAAGGAGGGGAGTCTCAGTTGTAGATACGGAATGCTGCTTGTCCATGCGTGGTGAGCCTCCTTTATAATCGTTGCCCGGCGTAGGCGTCCTCGACTGCCGAATGACAGGATTTTTCTATGCCATTCGGCATAGAGAAGCGGCTGCTCCGGCGAAAGCGCGCGGGGTGCTCCGGCGCGATAATGCGGTGGTGGAGGCCAATCTTCGCGATGCAGGGGGACTGCCCAACGGGGCGCTTGAGGCTTTGCGTCGCGACGGTTTCGCCGTCGTATGCGGGCCTATCCACGCTGAGGAACTGCAGAAATTAGCCGATATCTATGACAAGGTAGTGATCGAGGCCGACTCCAGCGACATAAAGCATGGGAGCACAACGACGCGCGTAGACGATCTTGTTAACCGCGGAGCCGAGTTCGATCGCATTTATGTTTATGCGCCGCTGCTTGCGGCCTGTTGCCACGTTTTCATGCAGCCGTTTAAGTTGAGCACAGTGATCGCCAGAACGCTCCGGCCCAACTCGCCCGCGCAGAAGCTGCACCAGGATTTTCCTCGCGATGAGGCGGGGTGGACCATGGTCGGGTTCATCCTCATGATCGACGAGTTCCGCACCGACAATGGGGCCACCTGCTTTCTGCCCGGTTCTCATGAATGGCCGAGGCCGGTGGCGGACGATTTCGTTGACGTTCGCCCGGTAGCGGCGTGCGGTCCGGCGGGATCGCTGATTATCTACAACGGGTCTGTCTGGCATGGGCACGGACGCAACGGGACTCCTTCGCCCCGGCGGTCCATTCAGGGCGCTTTCATCAGGCGCGACTTGACGTCCGGGTGTAACTGGGCCTCACGCATGCGCCCGGAAACACTTTCCCGAATCGGTCCGCTGGCGAGGGTACTACTCACTTGAAACCGGTTAAGATTGTCTGGACGCGCCATTCAGTACAAGAGGCAAGGTAGAAGGGAACAGTGCAGGATTTCGCCAGGGCCATTACGCACCTTAAGCGTCTGCACGAGTTACCGGCCGCGGCATACGAGTCGAGGACGCAGCTTGCGCTCGCGTATCTCCGCGCCGGCTGCGACATGTTCGGCTTCGAGGCCGCCGCTATCCGGGGAGGCGAACCTGTCGTCTACGATCCGCATGGCGTTTTGACCGCGCGCGAAGCGGGGCTGCACTCGCGATCTTTGAACGGTCACGGGCAGCTCGTTTTTACCGGACCGCAGCCCTCGGCGGACGATTCCGAAGCCCTGGATCTTTTGATACGGGATCTCTCGCGGGAGTTGCATCGCCACGCGGCGATGGAGCAGTTGGCCTTTGAAGCGCGGCACGATAATCTCACGGGATTGCCGAATCGCGCGCACTTCATGGATCTTTTTGAAACGGCGCTGCGGGGTGCGGGGCGCAGGGACCGCCTGGCGCTCTTGTTCATCGACCTCGATCGCTTTAAGCAGGTGAACGACACTCTGGGCCACGCCATGGGCGATCGCATTCTACGGCAGATCGCGACGCGCCTGGGAGCGCTTGTCACGGCATCCGGCGATGTAGTAGCGCGCATGGCCGGAGACGAGTTCATGGTTTTGTTTACGGGAGTCCCGGACGAGCAGGCGGCCGCCTCGGCGGGCGCGCGAATTCTCGACGCCCTGCGCGAGCCTTATCGCATCGACGAATACGAGTTGTTCGTTACGCCCAGCATCGGTCTGAGTGTTTCGCCGCGAGACGGCCGCGATGCGGCCTCGCTGCTGCACCGCGCCGATCTTGCCATGTACCGCGCCAAGGCCGAGGGTGGCAGCAAACTGCAGGTCTTCAATTCCGGTCTGCACGGGCGCGCCATGCAGCAGTTCGAGCTCGAAAACGACCTGCGCCGCGCGGTCGAACGCGGCGAGTTGGAGCTCTCTTACCAGCCGCTGGTCACTATAGGCGGCGAGCTCGAAGGTTTGGAAGCGCTGCTGGCCTGGAACCATCCCAAGCTCGGCCGCATCGCGCCGTTGCAGTTTATCCCCATCGCGGAAGAAAGCGGGCAAATCGTGCCCATCGGCTCCTGGGTGATCGAGCAGGCTTGCCGGACAGCGGCCGATTGGCTCTCAGCCGGTCTGCGCGCCGTGCGCGTGTCGGTCAACGTTTCGGCGCTGCAGTTCGCGCGTTCCGACTTTGTCGAGTCCGTCGCGGGGGCATTGGCGGCCACGCGCTTCCCGGCCGGATTACTGGAGCTGGAGCTGACCGAGACCTTCGTTCTGCGCGACATTGAAGAGTCCGCGCGCCGAATGAAGCGAATCCGCGCGCTCGGCGTCAGCATTGCGATCGACGATTTCGGGGCCGGCTACTCGTCGTTGAATTATCTGCGCCGTTTGCCCGCGAACTCACTCAAAATCGATCAGTCGTTCCTGCGCGATCTGGCGGGCCCGGGCGGCTCCGCCGCCGTCGTTCAGGGAATCATCCTGCTGGCGCACAGCATGGGCTTGACGGTGGTTGCCGAAGGCGTCGAAACGCTGCAGGAGCTCGAGCTGCTGCGGGCGGCGGGCTGCGACAAGGTGCAAGGGCACATTTATGGCGAGCCTTTACGGGAGGAGGAGGTTCGCGATCTCCTGGCCCGAAATGGCGCGACTATGCCGCTGCTTTGCCGCGAACTAACGTAGCCGGCGCAGTTCCGATGAAGTTGGCGGCCGAATCCAGTCCACGTCTGCAATCTATCGACGCGCTTCGCGGAGCTGTCATGATCGTCATGGCGCTCGATCACATCCGCGATTTTTTCCATATCGACGCGATGTTCTTCTCGCCGACCGATCTCGCGAGAACCTATCCCGCTCTATTTTTCACGCGGTGGATCACGCATTTCTGCGCTCCGGTCTTCGTGTTCACGGCCGGCATGGGCGCATTCCTCTTGCTGCGGCGCAACCGCACGAATGGCCAACTCGCCCGGGACGCATTTACTAGAACCTCGCGGTTCTTGTGGACGCGCGGCGTTTGGCTGATATTGCTGGAGCTGACGGTTATGCGCCTGGCGTACAACTTCAACTTCTCCTTCCGCTTTCCCATCCTTCTGTTGATCCTGTGGGTGATCGGCGCCTCGATGATCGTGCTGGCCGCGCTCATCCATTTGCCTCTTCGCGTGCTCGCCACGCTTAGCGTGATCATCGTCGTTCTGCACAATTGTTTCGATGGGATCAACGCGGCGCAGTTTGGCGCCGCCGCGGGACTCTGGAATATAATCCATCAGCCGGGCGCGTTCTCGATTATGCGCGTCGTCTTCATAGTGGGCTATCCATTGGTCCCTTGGGTTGCCGTGATGTCCGCGGGATTCTGCTTCGCCCAGGTCTTCAAAAGGGAGCCCGTGTCGCGGCGGCGCATTCTGCTGCGTACGGGGCTTACGTTGACGATCGCGTTCATCGCCATCCGGGCCGCGAACGTGTACGGAGATCCCGTGCCATGGTCACCGCAGAAATCGGGCGTGTTCACCTTGTTGTCTTTCCTGAATTGCACAAAATACCCGCCCTCGCTTTCGTTTTTGCTGATGACGCTGGGGCCCGCGCTGCTGGCGCTTGCCTGGTTCGATCGTATCCGGTTTCGCGCAACCAATCCTCTCATCGTCTTCGGGCGCGTGCCCCTGTTCTACTTCGTCCTGCATTTCTACGCCGTCCATGTGCTGGCGGATGTCATGGCATGGTTTCGATACGGCCGGGCGTCTTTTCCCTTCCTGTTCCAGCCGATACCATCTATGGGCGGTCCGCGGAACCTATTCCCGCCGAACTTTGGCTATCCCCTATGGGTCGTCTACCTGGTTTGGTTCGCGATCGTGGTATCTCTCTATCCGCTGTGCCGCTGGTTTGCGGGAATTAAAGCGCGGCGGCGCGACTGGTGGTTGAGTTATGTTTGAACCGCCCGTAGTAGAAGAAGAGCGCAAAGACAATCGGTCGAGCCGTGAAGAACACCGATTGTGCACGCCTACGCTCTATGCCGATGGCCTGTTGTTGTATACTACTTTGCAACCGGCCCGCCCAAGTTGCAGGCAGTCTCGCAAGCCAGATCAGTCGGCTTCCAAGTTCGAAGGAGGAAGTATTATGCTCTTCCCGGCACTCCGGAATCGCTTCCGATTTGCGGCCGCGCTGTTCGCCGCCGCCTCCATGGGGTTTTTGAGCATGCCGCTGCGCGCTCAACAGGTCGCCGTCGCCGAAGTGGACGGCCACGTTACAGACCCAACTGGCCAGGCCATTGCCGGCGCCAAGGTGGATATGATCGAAACCGCCACGGACCGCGTTCACGCCACCACCACGGACGCAACCGGCCTCTACACGCTCCCCAATCTCCCGGTCGGCGCCTATCGTCTAGAAGTCTCCTCGCAGGGATTCAAGACGTATGTGCAGACCGGCATCGAACTGCAGGTCGCCAGCAATATCGAAGTCAATGTCGCGATGCAGATCGGCGCCGTCACAGAGAGTATTCAAATCACGGCCAACGCCGAGATGGTAGAGACCAAGGAAAATTCGATCGCGCAGGTGGTCGATCAGATGCGCATCGTCGACCTGCCGCTCAACGGCCGCAATCTGACGCAATTGCTGACGCTCACCGGCGCGGGTACCACGGCGCCCGGGGGAGATTTGACCGGTAGCAAGAACATGCTGGGATCGAACCAGTCGGGCACCTTCGCCGTGGCCGGCAGTCAGGCCAATGGCGTCAACTACCTGCTCGACGGCGGCGATAATAACGACGCCTTCAGTAACGTGAATCTGCCAATTCCGTTCCCGGATGCCGTGCAGGAATTTGCCATCCAGACGAGCGCTTTGCCGGCCCAATACGGCCTGCATCCGGGCGGCGTCGTGAATATCGTTACCAAGTCCGGCTCCAATGCGTTGCACGGCGATCTGTTCGAATTTCTCCGCAACTACGAGCTCAATGCCCGGCAAGACGCGACGCTGGCGCGCGACTCCCTGAAACGCAGCCAGTTCGGAGGCGTCGCGGGCGGCAGGATTATAAAGGATAAGCTTTTCTTCTTCGGCGGCTTTCAAGGTACGCGGCAGCGCAGCAATCCGGCCGCTACGCAGGCTCACGTTCCCACGGCCGCGGCGCTGAATGGAGATTTCAGCGTGCTCGACGGCGCCAAATCGTCGGGCGGCTGTTTAGCCTCGGCGAGGGCGCTCAAGGACCCCGCCAACAACAACGCGCCCTTCCCCAATAACCAGATTCCGTCGTCCCGCTTCGACCCCGCCGCAGTCAAGTTGCTCCAAAACTATATTCCAGTCTCCTCCGATCCCTGCGGGCTAGTGCTGTTCGGGCAGCCGGCCAACAATCCCGACAACCAATGGATCGGCCGCATCGATTACGTGCGCAGCGAAAAGCACAACATCTTCGGGCGCTATTACATTTACGACTACACCGGGCAGAGTTTTTTCGACGGCAAGAACGCCCTCACGACCGGCCCTAATCCCGGAGAGCAACAGCGTTCCCAGACCGCCACGATCGGCGATACTTACACCTTCGGCCCTACCGCGGTGAACTCTTTCCATGCCACCTTCGACCGCCGCCGCGACGACCGCGGTTCGGCCCCCAATCTCTTCAGCCCCAACGACCTCGGCGTCAACATGTTCGACAATATCCCCAATTACATCCAGCTCACCATTAGCAACTACTTCAACGTGGCCTGCGGAACTTGCGCGCCGGGATATTTCGACATCAACACCTACCAGGTCTCGGACGATTTCAATCTCATCCGCGGCAAGCACCAATTCGCGTTTGGAATCGATTACCGCAAGGACCAGTTCAACCAGACCAACAACCAGCAGTCTAACGGTCAGATCACCTTCAACGGAGGCACAACGGGCGATGCGTTGGCCGATCTGCTGATCGGGCGCATGTCTTCCTTTGTGGACGGAAACGCGCTATCCGATTATCTCCGCCAAAACGTGTTTGCCGCTTACGCCCAGGATACATTCCGCGTAAGTCCGCGCCTCACCTTAAATCTCGGAATCCGCTGGGAACCATACTTGCCCATCTATGACAAATACAACCGCGGCAACCAGTTCTCACTGCCGGCTTTTTTGGCGGGTCAACACACTATCGATCCACGTTATCCCAACGCCCCCGCCGGTCTCCTGTTCGCCATCGATCCCCAAAACAAAAACGGGAATCAATTTTCAGATCGCCACTGGCTGGCCAGCTCCCCGCGCGTCGGCTTCGTCTGGGATCCTACGGGCAAGGGGACACAAACCGTTCGCGCCGCGTTCGCCCTGATGCACGATGCGCCCGAGCTGTTCTACCCGGAACGATGGACTACTAATCCACCCTATGCGTCCTCCATAACGCTGACCAATCCAACCGCCCCCTTTTCTAATCCTTGGCTCGGTTATCCCGGAGGCGATCCGTTCCCCGGCGCCGCTATCTTTCCCGTGGCCGGAACTTATGTCACCATACCGCCGAGCGTCAAGCCCACTTATATGATGCAATGGAACCTGAGTTATCAGCGTCAGATTGGAAAGGACTGGCTGGCGAGCGTCAATTATCTGGGCAACAAGACGAACCATATCTGGGCAGGTCATGAAATCGATCCGGCCGTCTATACTCCCGGCGCTACTACGGCGACGACAAACCAGCGGCGCATCCTATACATGCTCAATCCGGCTCAAGGCCAGTATTACAGCTCAATAGTTCAAACCGACGATGGAAATAACGCCCACTATAACGGCCTGCTGCTTTCGCTCAACCACCGCTTCGCGACTCATTACACCTGGCTCGTGAATTACACCTGGTCGCATTGCATCAGTACCTACGATTTTGGAGGCGAGCTGGCGGGCAATAACTATCAGAACCCGAACAACCGCGCGGCCGAGTTGGGTGACTGCAACTTCGACCGCCGCCACATTTTCAATACGTCGTTGGTTGCCATCAGCTCCGGGATCGGGAACGCCTTCACGAAGAAACTCACCGGAAACTGGCAATTTTCGCCTATCGTCAGCGCCTACAGCGGCCAACCCATGACTCCCACCGATGGTGGAACGGACGTCTCCCTGACAGGCGTGGGCTCCGATAGGCCGAACGTAGTCCTGCCCGGCAGCATCTACCAGTACACGCAGGCGGCATGGTTCAATCCCAAGGCATTTGCGATGCAGGCGCCCGGAACTTTCGGCAATGCTGGACGCGATACGATCATCGCTCCGGGGAGCTTCAATTTCGACATGGCGCTCAGCCGCAACTTCCAGATGTCGGAACGCTGGAAGCTTGAGGTGCGCGGGGAGGCTTTTAATGTCCTGAATCACCCCAACTGGAACGCTCCTGGCCTCAGCATCACGAGCGGGACCTTCGGACAGATCACCACCTTCGGATCGCCGCGCATTATGCAAGTCGCGATGAAGCTGTATTTCTAAGCCAGGGACACGCACGCGGTTCACCGCAACGTTCCGAATCGTGCTCGTCTGAAAGATCTGCTGGCCATCTAGCGCGCATGGAGGCGGGCTACGCGGCGTTAATGATCAGAAAACTGTGGCTGCTTAGTTTCGAAATCGTCCCGCGAGTGCGCCAGCGTTCGACCCCACCATCGAACGACCGCAATTTCGGATTGTCAAGGCAAAATAGAAAGTTCCGGTTTCTAGCAAAGTAGAAAGTTCCGGTTTTGAGCGCCCGAAAGGGGTGCTCATGATATTTTGATGTCGCTACGCCGGGGTCGCGCCTGGCGTGGTCTCCGAAGGCCGATGCGACGGGGCTGGCTCCGAAGAAACGGCCAGAAGCCCTCTGGGGTCTTGAACCGCAGAGGGCTTCGCTGTCTTGATCGGGGTCGCAGGGGCGGAGCGCCCCGCACCGATTGCTGCCTGCTGATTTTGCAGGCAGCGAGTGAACTAAATGCCAACATCTCCATTTCTTTGGTGAAGCCTCTGAGCGGAGGCCTTGGGAGCATAGGACGCGAAGATCGCCGGGCGTCTTTGGCCCGGCGTTCCGAATCGACGGTTTTCACTCTCGCTGTCGCCATTACAGTCCTGCGTTGGCTTCACGAATCGCCTGCCAAAGCGGCGGCCCGGGCAGATTGAAGAAGCCCTGCATCCACGCGCTCTTTCCGCCGGCATTATGGTCCTTGCGCACCGGCTTTCCGGCGCGCGGCGCCGGCACCGTATTTGGCCTTTCCGCGCACGCTTCGATCTGTACGTACACGCCTTCATAGCGAGCTTTCAGCGTTCCATCCAATCGCAATTCCACACGGAGACTGCGCTGCTTCATTCCGGCCTGTACCGCAGCCCGCACGATTCGATAACGCTGCCCCGCAAACGAAAAGGTGTAATCGTTGGCGATAACGCGTTGCTCGACATGGCTCAGGCTCGCCGCCAAGTCGATTTCCTTGCTTACAGGCCGGTGCAGATCCGTGACGGCCGACAATGGTTTGGCGAATCGCTCGTTCCATTCCGGCCAGTATTCTTTCTCGAGGAAGTCATTGGCGCCCTTTAGATCCGCGATTTTCGCCAGTCGCATCAATTTCACCAACCTATCCTGATCCGTCTCGAAGCTCCGCTCGACCCGTCCCTTGGCCTGCGGCGAGTACGCCGCGATCCATCCGATCCCCAGTTCCCGGAGCGCCCGCCCTATCTGCGTCACACCATCGGCATGGCCCCGCTGTTGCTTGTTTTCCTTAGCCCGTTCCGTTATCGCGAACATCGTGTGCCTGTCGGTGTACACCTCCATTGGCCGCCCGTAACGTTCGATGTACTCCCACAAAACACCCATGTTTTCCCGCGTGCCGTCTCGCACTACAAACCGGCCCCAGCTACGGCTTGTCGCATCGTCTATCAATCGCACCAGGTAACGAACGTCTCCGCGCCCCTCCACCCAATCGTGCGTCGAGGTGTCCCATTGCACGAGTTCGCCGCAGCAGCTTCGTCGCGCGCGCCAACAATGCGTCTCGCCTAGCTTCTGTCCTCGGCTACGCCAAAGCCCCGCCGTCATCATCCATTTCCGCAGCGTTTCCTTGCTCACCGCGATGCCATGTCTCTTACCTAACTGCTCGCTTGCGAAAGTCGGCCCGAAGTCACGCCATTCCGGCTGTTGCAGGATCACCATTGCTTGGCGCTCGAGCTCCACATCCACGCGACGGTTCGATGCCCTTCCGCGCAGCTTATGCACTACCACCCCGTCGCCCTCGGTCTCCATCCGTCGCAGCAGCTGTCGCACCCAACGCTCGCTCACCCCCATCCCCTCAGCCGCCGCCCGTTGCGTCACCACTCCATCACGGGCACGCTTCAACCAGTCCAACCAGCCCCGTTCCTCTTGGTCCATTGCGATTCGTTCCATTTCCCAGCCTGTAGGCTGTCAAGAGGAACTTTCTACTTTGCCCAATTAGGAACTTCTCACTTTGCCGCGACAGACCGCAATTTCGGAGGATCAAAAGTTTGCGTCTTGTGTTAGACTGATCGGAAGTCGCGGGCCAGATGGCAATTTGGAATGAAACGCGCGCTTACACTACTTGCCTGTTCTCCAGAAAGGTTGCTGGTAAATGAAAACATTGCTTTCGTGCGCACTACTGATCGCAACGGGCTCCGGATTGATGCAAGCGGCCATTATCGAATCGATCAGTTTTAATCTTTCGGATGTGCATCCGGGTTCGAGCCTGTCAGGTACATTCACTCTGTCCAACTCGCCCATGGTCGGGGATACGGCGCCTGTCCTGCTGTCGTTCAGCGATCCATCGGACTATACGCCAACGTCACTAATGACGACGATTACGATCGAGGGCGGGACCCCAAGCGGTTTCGCGGTGGTCTTCTCTGAGCTCGTCTTCACCAATCTCAGCGGCGCCGTCACGCCGATCGATACGAAAGACGTCGACCTGACGCCGTTCGCCTTTGCTCGATGCGCATCCTTTCCTTGTACTTCTACTGGAGGCGTCCAAGACCGCTCCCCGGCGGTCTTTACGTCGACGTACACGATCACCCCCGCCGCAATTCCCGAGCCCAGCTACTCCCTGCTGGTCGCCGTGTCATTAATGGCCATCGTTTTCAGACGCCGACTCCTTCGGCTAGCCTAACGCTTGGCAAGACGCGCTTAATCTTGAACCCACCCGACTTGGCCCGAATGGGTTTTTACCTTCGCCCACCGCTGATATCGAGAACCTGGTCCAATGTACTGGGGATCGATTTGAATGACCTTTCCCTGGAAGCAGGCCAACCAGTCCGCCTCCGAGAGGATGCCAGGAGATAAACCGTCGAACCCATGGGATCGGACTTCGCCTGTAAGGGTGGAGAACGATGTCATGTTTGCGGATCAGTGATATAGGTTTGCCGTTCTGGCAGTCCATCAATTCCAATCGCGAGTAGCAGTCCACTCCCGATAGGTGCAGCATTCAAATGGGCAGGCGCCTTTGCTGATGTAAAGACTGGGCGTGAACTTGGCGCTTCCGCTTCGACCGTTTCCGCAGCGAAAAAAAGAACTGCAAAAACGAAGGAATCCCATATGCGCGATGCTAAGCGATATAGTAAGTTCCGATCATCGGGCCGACGGTTCACATTCTTGGACGGGAGGAGCAGCGACACCGGCCTGCGGAGCGCGTCTCCCCGAATCGCGATTGGCATCAAAACCACACTCGTCGCCTCTGTCCGTCAGCCGTCGACGGCCGGAATCGGAAGTCAGCAATATTCCTCTTCACGGGCAAACTGACCCATTACCAGAATTGGATGCGCCGCACGATCCAGTTCCCACGTACATATCGTAAGATTCTGCCGCTAGCCGACAACCCGTTAGGCGGAGGATGCAAGATGCTCAGAGGCTACAGGAATCAATTAACTGACGCGGATCGCGCACCGGCGCGAGGCCTATGAATAGTAAGCCGGTAAGCCCGGAGCTGCACGACGCCGTTGGGGAGCACTCGCGCGCGGCCACCTGAAAACGTATCCGCATTGCGGCTGGTTGACGGGCTGAAAGACCGACGCAGCGGCAAGGCGCCGGAATTATTGCAGGGCGAAGTAGAATAACCTCAGCAGGCCGCCACAGCTTGCTGAAATGGGGGATTCCGCTGACCGTCGATTATCGCAGCAAGGAGACCATGTACCGCTATCTGCTGGGCCGCTGCAGCAAGCAGGAGCAACGCGAGCTCGAATCGGCTTACCTTCGCGATGGGAAGCTTTTCGACCGCCTCATCGAGCTCGAAAACGCTATCGTCGAGGCCTACAACCGCGGCGAGCTGTCGAGCGAGGATCGGGCGGGGATAGAGAAGCATCTCCTGGCGCATCGTCATGCGCCGCGCAAGAAGCGGAAATAAACGGCGTCAGGCGGAAATTGCGACGTCCTCTTCCTTCCGTTCGCGAGCGGCTCGCCTTTCCGGGCAGGTCTTCACCCAGCAGCGCAACACCTCCGCGACGCCCCAGGCCTGCGCCACGCAGCCTCGCGGCGTGTAGGGATACTCGGCGTCGAAAACCTCGCTGATCGATCCGATGCAGGCCTCGCTCAGATGCGGCTTGAATCCCTGCAGGAACGCATGCGCGCCCTCGAAGTCGTCCGGATAAACGCGTAGCCAGGCATCAATAAAGGGGCCGATCAGCCAGCTCCATACCGTGCCTTGATGATAGGCCGCATCGCGCGAGCGCAGGTCGCCGAAATACTTGGCTTTAAAATCCTTATTATCAGGCGATAACGACCGCAATCCCACCGGCGTGAGCAGCTTCTCTTTCGAGATCTCGACGACGGGCTTCCACTTCGACCGCTCCAGCACCGGATAGTCGAGCGAAACCGCAAACAACTGGTTGGGGCGGCACGACGGGTCGTCGCCTTCCTCGCCATCGACGACGTCGAAGAGATAGCCGCAGTCCTCGTTCCAGAAGCGCTTGTTGAACGATTCCCGCGCGCGCCCGGCATACTCGGCTAAACGCGTCGCGGCTTCGGGCCGGTTCTCGTCCTTGACCCACTGCTCGAGCAGCATCAGCGCGTTGTACCACAGCGCATTGATCTCGACGGCCTTGCCGCGCCGCGGCGTCACCACCCAATCGTCGACCTTGGCGTCCATCCAGGTGAGCTGGTAGCCCGGCGCACCCTGGACCAGCAGGCCATCGTCAGGATCGACGTGAATGCCGAACATGGTCCCGCGCACGTGGTAATCGATAATGTCGAGCAGCTTGGGCATGACCAGTTGCAAAATCGATCTGTCGTTCGCGACTTGCAGATAGCGGCTGATGGCGTGGAAGAACCATAGCGTCGCGTCGGCGGTGTGATAGAGGCCCTCCTTTTGGCCCTCTGGAAACATGTTAGGGATCAAGCCATCGCGTACATAATGCGCGAACGTGCGCAGAATATAGGCGGCCTCGACGTAACGGCCGGTCGTGAGCGTCAATCCTTCGAGGCTGATCATGGTATCGCGGCCCCAATCGGTGAACCAGGGATATCCCGCGATGATGGTACGGACTTCGTCGCCCGCGGCGTTGGCGCGCGCGGTGTCTTCCCGCCGCCCGCGCGGACGGATGATGAACTGGTCGGCGGCCAGCACCAGCTCGCCGGCGGTCCCGCGCTGCGCGCCACGATCGGCCTCGTTCAGCAGACGTCCACGGCGGTCGAACTCGGCGTCTAAGGCGTCGTTGGGCGAGAGCGCGCGCAGGGTTTCCCAAGGCTCGGTCGAGGCAACGAGCGTGGCATCGTGGCCCTTCGTAATTTCGGTGTGGAAGAATCCCGGACTCCACAAATCGCCGCGCGCGGCATATCCGCGGCTCTCCTCGATGCGGTAGACGACCTCCTGAATCCGCAAGCGGTCGATGACCAGCGCGGCGCCGTTTCCATAGAGCAGCAGCCGCAGTGGAGGAATGTTCTGGCCCGCCAGAATTTCGTATTGATCTTCAAACACCGTCAGAGTGTAGGGCGTTGTAATGGGGGTGCTGACGGGACCCTCGTGGGGCCGGATGTTCATCGAGGGACGCAGCTTCACCTTTAGGGTCCCATCGCCGTCGAGCAAGCGGTAGGTAATGTAGACGGTGTTCTGCATATGCGGCAGCATCAAACGCTTCTCGATAATGAAGCCGTCCACGCGATAACGCCATGCCGGCAGGCCCTCGATGAGACGGAATTCCTTCAGGTAATCGGCGCCGTGCCAGCGCACCGGATTGCTGGCGCGCTCCTCTCCGCCGAGTTGGATGACGCGGCCGCTGGGCAGCTCGATCTGCTCGACCAGCTCGTTCAACATCATCATGCGCCCGAGCGGCGAGGGCAGCGCGGCGATGAGATAGCCGTGAAAGCCCCGCGTGATGACGCCGCCCACGGTGCCGGAGGCGTAACCGCCGAGGCCGTTAGTGACCAGCCACTCGCGGCTAAGCAGCGGCTCGGAAGCTTCCGCGTCCAGCGCCGCCGCGGACGCTTCGGGTCCCGGCTTCGGGGCGCCGTCTGAGGATGCCGCGACGTCGGCCAGCGTTATCGCGATTTTTCGTATGAGATCCGTCATGGTAATGGGTCGAAGCTTCCAATCGTGAAGTTTGTTCGCGTGCGCTTTACGGGCTTGAGTACGAGGGCGGCCTGCCCGGGAATTCTCCAAGTTTCCACGGTATCGGCCTGGGGAGCGCCGCAGCCGCCGTAGCGCGGATCTTCGCTCGACCACTGGATATCCCACTCCATACCCTCGGGGCACTCTTTGTTTTCGGGCGGCGCGAGCAGCGGCTCGGGGGCGGGGCTATAGTGCAGATCGCCTCCAAAATTGACGAGCAGGAGGCGATCGTCGCCGCTCTCCGCGAAAAAGCGTAGGACAAAAGCGTCAGGGCTCAACACGGCGCCGTCCACTGCGCCCCGCTCCTGGCGCTGGAACGCTTCCTCGCCGCGCCGCAACCCGATCAGATCGCGATGCAGCGCGCGGGCCTCGCTATGGCGCTCGCGCTCGGCATGGTCGAGCTTGCTGCGCTCGAATGTGCGGCGGTCGTCCGGCGCGGCGAAGCAGGGCCACATGGCGGGTAAGGCGAGGCTGCGAAACTGCGCCAGAAACTTGCGTCTGCCCTGTCTCACAAGGGCCGCGATCTCCTTGTTATGATCCGCGAAATATAAAAACGGCGACGAAGACGCAAACTCCTGTCCTTGAAAAAGCATCGGCGTACCCGGCGCGAGCAGGATCAGCGCCGTCATCGCTTTCCAGATCCCGAGAGAGGTCAACTCATGCGCCCGTTGTCCGCGCGCCGAATTCGCGATCTGGTCGTGATTCTGCGTGAAACTGACAAAAGCGTATGGCGGGAGGCCGAAACTCGGCGTTCCACGACGCTGATGTTGCCAGTTGTACCACTGGCCCTGGTACAAATAGCCGTATTTCGCGGCCGCGATAAACTCCTGCGGCGCGCCTCGATAATCGGTGTAGTACGCTTCGCTGTGGCCGCTCATGCGCACCATCGCGGAATGATGCAGGTCGTCGTTCCATAGCGCGTCCAGACCGTAGCCTCCGCGCTCGGGCGGGCGAATCAGTTTGGTCTCCTGCGGCTCGTTCTCGCCTACAACGATGGTGGCGCGTTCGCCGGCCTGTTTCCGGACCTCCCGGACGATGGCCGTGAGAATATGGTCCTGCGATTCGTCGTATATGTTCTGCGTGGCGTCGAGACGCAGACCGTCGAGATGAAACTCGCGAATCCAGTAGCCGGCGTTGGCGATGAAAAACTCGCGCACGGGCGCGCTGTGATCGCCATCGAAGTTGATCGCCGCGCCCCAGTCCGTTTCGTGTTTGGAGGTAAAGTAATGCGGCGAGTATTGACCGAAGTAGTTGCCATCCGGGCCGAGGTGATTGTACACGACGTCGAGAATGACGCCCATACCGAGGCCGTGGGCGGCATCGACAAAACTCCGGAAATCGTCGGGCGCGCCATAGAGCCGCGTGGGGGCGAAGGGATCCACGCCGTCGTAGCCCCACCCGAATTCGCCGGGAAATTCGCTCACCGGCATGACCTCGAGTACGCCGATGCCAATTTCCGCCAAGGCCGGCAATTCCGCGATTGCCGACCTCCACGTGCCCTCGCGAGTGAACGTGCCGATGTGCATCTCGTATAGCACCTGGCCGCGGATGCCGGCGCCTTTCCACGCCGCGTCGTTCCAGCGATAGGAATCCGGATCGACGACTTGCGAGAAACCATGTGGGCCGGTGGGCTGGAAGCGCGAGGCCGGATCGGGATAACTGTTTTCTCCGTCGAGGCGGTATTTGTAGAGCGATCCGGCGGAGGCCGCGGGCACGAGGCCGGAGAAATAGCCGTCCGCTTCGGGCGCGAGCTCGTAGAAGCGGTCCTCCAAAGCGACATCTACCTTGGCGTGGCCGGCGGCCCAAACTCTGAAATGCACGCCGCCGGGTACAACCTCGGCGCCTACAGGCGCGCGCCTGCCGATTTGGCCGCTCACTAAGCTATAGACCCGCCTTGGCGCCAACTCATTTCGGCGCCGGGAACAAGCGCGGACCGCATGGCGTCAAAAAACTCACGCGCCACCATGCTGGAAATTAAGGAAATCACGAAACGTTATCGCGCCACCACCGCCCTCGACCGGGTCAGTTTTAGCGCCCGGCCGGGCGAGGTCACCGGCTATCTCGGTCCCAACGGCTCCGGCAAATCGACCACGGTCAAGATCGTCACGGGACTCCTGGCCCCCTCCGAAGGCAGCGTTTATTGGCATGGCGAGCGCATCTCCGACAACCTCACCGAGTATAAACGAGTGATCGGATATGTTCCCGAAGAGCCCTACCTCTACACGTATTTGACCGGCGCCGAATACCTCGAGATGACGGGCGATCTGCGCGGCGTTCCGGCCTCGAAACTGCGGCGGAAGATCGAAGGATTCTTGCGGCTTTTCTCGCTTTACGGAGAGCGCTTCACGCCGCTGTCGTCCTATTCGAAAGGCATGCGGCAGAAAATCCTGATCGCGGCGGCGCTGCTGCATAACCCCGACTTGGTCGTACTGGACGAGCCATTCTCAGGTCTCGACGTGGGCAGCGCCATGGTGCTGCGCCGTCTGATTCAAGCGCTCGCGGAGGCCGGAAAAGTGGTGCTCTATAGTTCCCATGTGCTGGAGGTGGTGGAACGGGTCTGCGCGCGCGTGGTCATCCTGCATCAGGGGCGCGTGGTCGCGAATGACTCCGTCGATCGCTTGCGCAGTCTCATGAGCCTTCCCTCGCTCGAGGAAATTTTCTCGCAACTCGTGGTCGAGCAGGACGTCGACCGCGTGGCCGCGGATCTGCTTGAAGTCGTGCGGTTATGAACGAATACCGCCGTCTGGTCCGCCATTTCTCGAACCGCCTCTTCGAGAGCGACACGATCGCGCGCGGCGGCAGCTTGCGCGACACCATCGTCGCGATTGTCAGCCTGCTCGCGGCCGCCGGGATCGTGGTGGGCTATGTCGCCGTGATGCAGTTTGGACGCCACGCATCACCTGCCCTGATAGAGGCCCTGCGATGGAGCAATCGCGAGTTCCTGCTGTCGCTTTCGATGATGATCGCGGCCGCGCTTTCCATCGCCGCGTGGGACAACATCTTTCCCGACCGCATCGACTGCGTCATCCTCAGCCAATTGCCCGTGCGCATGCGCACCGTCATGGCCGCCAAGCTGACTACGCTGCTGGCCGCGTTTCTTATCGTTGTCGCCGCCGCGAACGCGGCTACCGGACTTCTCTTTCCCGCCGTGACCGCGCAAGCGGGCCACGTGATTCTGACGTTCGCGGCGCATTTCGTCTCCCTCTTCGCAGCTAGCGCATTCGTGTTTTTCGCGTTTCTCGCTCTCCAGGCCACGCTGATTCATCTGCTTCCACTTCGTCACTGGCGCCGCGTTTCGGCATGGATTCAGCTCGGCTTGCTGTTTACCGTGCTGCTCGGATTCTTTCTGATACCGCCGATCGCCGCGCCCGGCGTGCTCACCGCGCCGGCGAATCGAACGACCGTGGCGTCGCTTCCGCCTTTCTGGTTTCTCGGCCTGTATCAGACGATGCTCGGGAGCGCCGATCCCGTCGTACACTGGCTGGCGCGCCGGGCTCTGCTCGCTGTGGTCTTGAGCGTCGTGGTTGCGTTGGCGGGCTATCTAGCGGGCTATGCGCGCTATGTGCGTCGAACAATCGAGGATTCCGGCGTGGTCGCTAATTCGCGGCGCACGCGGTGGTCGTGGGGCGAGTCCGCGCTTGACCACACGGCCTTGCCCACACGATCTTGCGGGACTCGCGCGAGCGCGGCGTCTTCTGGTTCGTCTGGCGCACCATGGTCCGCAATCGGACGCCTCGCCTCATGCTCGCGGCTTACGCCAGTCTGGGGCTGGTCTATGTCGTAGATGGGCTCGCTTCCGCGTTGAAGAGCCATGCCGGGCACATGGTCACGCGGCCGAATGCGGCATCCGCGGCTTTCCCACTCATCATGCCGTTTTTCCTGCTGCTCGGCATGCGCGTTCTTTTCACTCTTCCCGTGGAGGCAGGGGCCAACTGGTTGTTCCGCCTGGTCGTCGAAGACCATTCGACGGCGGCCCCGCGAGGCGTTCGCAAGCTGATGATCGCCGCCGGCGTCGCCCCGGTGTGCGCCGTTTCGCTACTCATGTACGGCGCCGTGTGGGGCTGGCGACTGGCGCTCTCGCACGTGCTGCTCTCGGTTCTGCTGGCGCTTATTTTGCTCCAGGCGCTCATCACCGGCTTTCACAAAATTCCGTTCACGTGTACGTTCATGCCGGGCAAGGCCAATTTGAAAGCCACATTCGCGATTTACGTGGTCGTATTTCTCATGGCGGCCTTTTTGATCGTGAATCTCGAGCTGTGGCTGCTCGGCAGCGCGAGTCGAACGTTGGCCGGAGCCGCCGCTGCAGGCGCACTGTTGTTCTGGACCACGCGCCGGCGCGAAAAAGAAGAGAGCGGACCCGCCGGACGCCTCATTTATGAGGAACGCGCCAATTGGCAGCTCAATACGCTCGATCTTACGTAACGAATTATTGCGAACTCCGGCCCTTTAGCGCCGTATATGTATGCAGAGCCAAATGGGACCCATTCGACAGGTTTTTCGCCGGCTTCTGCGCGCGCCTATGTTCACGGTGATCACGCTGCTTACGATCGCGGTCGGCGTCGGCGCGAATAGCGCGATCTTCAGCGTCATCGACGGCGTTCTGCTGAAGCCGCTCCCGTACCCGGACCCCGGCAGCCTGGTTGGTGTTTGGGAGACCGCGCCAGGAATCAATATCAAGGATCTGAACGCCTCGCCCGCAACGTACTTCACTTTTCGCGAGCGGGGGCGCGCGTTCGAGGACATCGGCATCTGGCAGAACAGCTCGGCCAGCATTACGGGTATCGGCGAGCCGGAACAGGTCAAAGCGGTGTGGGTCACAGACGGCATCCTTCCGATCCTGCGGGCGCGGCCGCTGCTGGGGCGCGTTTTCTCGCGGCGCGACGATTTGCCCGGAACTCCCGCGACCGTGATGCTCACCTACGGGTACTGGCAGCGTAAGTTTGGAGGCGACCCGTCGGTCGTGGGCCGGCGCATTCTTGTCGATGGGGACGCCAAAGAAGTGATCGGCATCCTGCCAGCCAGCTTCCGGTTCCTGGACCTGAAGCCGGCGCTGTTCGTACCATTTCAACGCGACCGGGCGAAAGTGTTTGTCGGAAACTTCAGCTACCAGGCTATTGCGCGGCTGAAACCGGGTGTAACCATCCAGCAGGCCAACGCCGACGTGGCGCAAATGATCCCGCTATCGATCAAAATGTTTCCACCCGCTCCGGGCATCAGCGTGCAGATGTTCGAACAGGCAAGACTCGGCCCCAACGTCCGGCCGTTAAAGAACGACGTAGTGGGCGATATCGGAACGGTCCTTTGGGTTTTGATGGGGACTGTCGGCATTGTTCTCTTCATCGCATGCGCCAACGTTGCGAACCTGCTCCTTGTCCGCGCTGACGGCCGCCAGCGGGAGCTTGCTATCCGCGCCGCCCTGGGCGCCGGCGGGGCGCGTATCGCGCGCGAGCTGCTGCTCGAGAGCGTGATGCTGGGCATCGCGGGCGGCGCGCTTGGTCTCGGATTCTCCTATGGCGCCGTGCGGCTCTTGATCGCGATCGGTCCGGCGGACCTGCCGCGTCTCGACGAGATTTCGATCGACGGCGCCGTGCTGGTTTTCACGTTCGGCGTTTCTTTCATTGCGGGCGTGCTGTTCGGTCTCGTTCCCGTTTTGAAATATGCGGGCCGCGGTCTGGGGGTCTCGCTTCGCGAAGGAGGCCGCACCCTGAGCGAAGGCCGGGAACGCCGTCGCGCGCGCAATATTCTAGTCGTCGTCCAGGTGGCGCTCGCGCTGGTGCTGCTGATCGGCTCGGGTCTCATGATCCGCACGTTTCAGGCCCTGCGGCAAGTGCAGCCGGGATTCACGCTTCCGGATCGGATCCTGACGCTGCGGCTTTCGATTCCCGAGGCCGCCGTACGCGATGCCAAGCGAGTCGTTCGCATGGATAACGACATCGCGCAGAAAATCGCCGCTGTTCCCGGCGTCGTCTCCGTGGGCTTGTCCAACTCCATTACCATGGACGGCAATACCGACAACGATCCCCTCTTTCCGGAGGACCGGCCTTACGCCGGCGGCCAGCTCCCGCCTCTGCGGCGCTTCAAGTTTATCGGCCCCGGTTTCTTCAAGACCATGGGCAATCCTCTACTGGCCGGCCGCGATCTGACCTGGACCGATATCTACGACGAACGGCCCGTGGTACTCGTCTCGGAGAACCTGGCGCGTGAATATTGGGGCTCTCCCGGGACCGCCCTGGGGAAACGCGTTCGCGAGAGTTTGAAAAGTCAATGGCGCGAAATTGTCGGCGTGGTGGGGAACGAACGCGATGACGGCGTCGATCAGAAGGCTCCCACCATCGTCTACTGGCCGATGTTGTTGAAGGACTATTGGGGCGAGCCCGAGGACGTGCGCCGCAACATGGCTTTCGCCATCCGCAGCCCGCGCTGCGGCTCCCCGGGCTTTGTGAACGAAGTGCGTCAAGAGGTGTGGTCCGTGAATCCCGGGATTCCCATTGCGAACGTGAGAACGGTAACCGAGATTTATGCCAAGTCGATGGCGCGAACTTCGTTCATCCTGATCATGCTGGCGATTGCCGCCGCAATGGCGCTGCTGCTGGGAGTAGTCGGCATCTACGGCGTGATTTCGTACTCCGTCGCGCAGCGTACGCGCGAAATCGGCATTCGCATGGCTCTCGGAGCGGAACAGTCGCGGATCCGCCGCATGTTTGTGCGCCATGGGCTCGCGGTCACCGCTGTTGGCGTCGGCTGCGGACTCGCCGCCGCAGTGGCGCTCACGCGGTTAATGTCCACGCTCCTGTTCGACGTCAGTCCCATCGACCCACTCACGTATGCCGGCGTCTCGCTGGTACTCTTTGCGGCGGCTTTTCTTGCCGCGTATGTTCCAGCTCGGCGCGCCACCGTGGTCGATCCGGTTGACGCTCTGCGCGTGGAATAAACGGAACAAGTCAGCGCATCTGCAATTCCGGCGGAACGCGCTGACGGCGCACCTTGATCTTGCTCTCGTCCTTGCGGGCGGCGGCCAGATCATACGCAATCTGCATGCGTAACCACGTTTCCGGCGTGCTGCCGAATGCCTTCGTCAGCCGGATGGCCATCTCCGGGCTAATGCCGGATTTGCCGTTGACGATCTTGGTGAGGGTCTGTCTGCTGACGTCGAGGACCTTTGCCCCTTCGGTAATGGACAATCCCAAGGGCTCCAGGCAGTCGTGCCGGACGATGCGACCGGGGTGGGGTGGGTTTTTCATGGGCACGATGTTTGTCCTTAGTGGTAATCGATCAGTTCAACATCAAATGCATCTGTTCCTTCAAAGCGGAAAACGATGCGCCAGTTTGCTCGCACGGTCACGGACCATAGCCCCTTCAAGTCGCCTTTGAGCGGGTGAACGCGATACCGGGGAATATCAAGAGCTTGCGGCGATGTTGCGTTATCGAGAACAAAGAGAATTCGCTCAATTGTCTCCAACAGGTCGGGACGTATACCGCTCCGGTCATCGCGTTCATAGAGCCGCTTCAGGCCGCGATGTTTGAAACTCCTAATCACCAGGATACTGTAAACTGTACGTTACCGGTTGTCAGGCGTTTCGGGCCGGCTCTCGATCTACTCCGCCTTCGCGGCGCTTAGGAAATTCGCGAACAGACGGTACGCTCCAGGAACGCCCGCGGGCAGCTCGCGGAAGAACGATAGACCGGTAAAAATGTAGACGCCTTTGCCGTAGCGCGTATACAGCGTACTGCCGAGCAACGGCTTTTCATTGGGATCGTGCATTTCAAACAGCGGCTGATAACGGTTGTCCCATTTCGACGCGAAGTACAGGCCGCGCTCCTGAATCCAGCTTTCGAAATCGCGCTCCGTGATCTCGTTGGGACGATGCAACAAAGAGCTCTGCGCATCGACGAACTGCACCGGCGTGTCTTCTACCGTAACGCGATCGTGTGAAATGGTCAGTGGATACGGTCCCAGATGAGCGAGCGAAGGCGACGGCCGGTCTCCCCCGGGACCTCCTTCGGTGGTGTTGTATTGCACGATCAAGGCGCCGCCGTTCGTAACATAGTCGAGCAAGCGCTGTTCGTTCGCGCGCAGATCGGGACGCGTATTGTAGGCCCGCACACCCGTAACAATGGCGTCGTAGGCGGACAAATCGCCGCTCGCTAAATCGCCGGGAGTGAGCAGCGTAACGGAGGCGCCGAGCTGGCGCAAGGAATCCGGTACTTCGTCGCCCGCGCCCATGACGTATCCGATATTCTTTGCCAGAAGACGTATATCGGACCGCACCAGGCGGGTCGCGGCGCGTGGAAACAGCGTTTGCGGCGGAATGTGCTGGTATTCGATCGTCTCCATGCCGACGGAAACGTCTTGTCCGCCTACACTGGCCATGGCGCGCAAAGAACCGCCCGCGTCTTTGGCTGCGGTGACGGCCGGCGGATTAACGTGAAACGGAAGCGCCGTCAACTGGCCCGCCGCGGCGAGCGAAAAAGTACGCGAGGCGGGCTCCACTTTCCAGCCATCCGGCGCCGCCAAACGAAGCTCGCCCGCGGCGGCGCCCGTTGTGGCCTTGACGACCACCTCAACCTGGCGCGGCGATGCATTCGGAAAAATCACCGCCTTGTCCGGCGCGTCCACGGCGGCCGGTGGGACCACGATCAGCGACCGCTCCCGCTCGCCGAGCACCCGGTCGGCATAACGGTAAACGACCGGACGGCTGTATTCGATCTCCTGCCCATCGATGCGCACATGAAACTTGCTTTCGAGCAAGGGCGGATTTTCGGGCAAGCCGATGAGAAGCTGATTGGTCACGGTATAAGCTTCTCCTTGCGGCGGCTCGCGCAGCCAGTACGGTTGCGAATACGGTTCCGAAGCCGGGATCGGCGTGGCCTCGCTATGCTCTAGGGGCCGGTTGTAGGGGAGATCGTGGCCATCCGCATCCACCGCGACGGGACCTCGCTCGAGCAGCGTGCTCGTGACCTTGAAGGAGCCGCCCGGCAGCGCTTCGTATTTATCGGCGTTGGCATCGAGCCACAGGCCGGAGGTGAGCGCAATGGTTTCCTCCAATTCCTTGCGTTTGCGTTCGACCAGCGGCTGGCGCATTCCCGCCATTGCGGCGCGAGCGCGCAGCAGAATGGGGACTGTCTTTTCGGGATGCTCGTCGTTAAACTCCGTGTTCGCCTTGGCCAGAAGAGATCCCACGTCGGCCCCGCCCGGAACACGCGACCAGGTAATATCAATGCCGTCGAAAATGTCCTGGGCGGCTTTGTCGCCTGCCACGGTCACGAAGTAGTTTTTCTGCGCGCCTTTGCGCTCGAACGTGCCCATGCCCTGGCTCTTGTGCATGCTGCGGCTCATGCCCGCGATTTCGCCATAGGAATAGCCGAGCACGGGATCGTACTGGCCCAGATCGATCTCGACCCTGTCCTTCAATTTCTCGACATCCTGCTCCTGCTGGCGGTTGAAGGAGAAGGCATTCCACATCAGGCGCTTGGCCTGCCACGGCTGGGTCCATTGAAGCTGCTCGGGAAAGCGCTGCGGGTCGGCGGCAGCGGAAAAGGCTTCGCGGCCCAGAATCGCCGAGGCCTGATGTTGCCCGTGTCCGTCGCGCGGCGTGCCGGAGAAACGCAGAATGATAACGTCCGGTTGGAAGCGGCGGATTACCCATACGACGTCGCTAAGAATTTTGTCGCGGCCCCACATCGCGAACGCTTCTTGCGGAGTCTTCGTGAAACCAAAATCGATGGCTCGCGTGAAGAATTGTTGGGCCCCGTCGATTTTTCGGGCAGCGAGCAACTCCTGGGTTCGAATCACGCCTAGCGCGGCGCCCTGTTCGCTGCCGATCAGGTTTTGGCCGCCCTCGCCCCTCGTGAGGGAAAGATAACCGGTGCGAACTTTTCTGCCGCGCGCCAGGTATGCCAACAATGCCGTATTTTCGTCGTCGGGGTGCGCGGCGATCAGCAGGACGCTCCCGGTGACATTCAACTTTTCAAGATCGAGCCGCGCTTCGGACGCGCCCGCCAGTTCGCGCTGCGCATTGACGCTTACGGCGCAGGAGGCGCACGCGAGAACAGCTATAACCGCCGCGCGCGCGCGATGCAAAATGCTTGAAGAGCAGTGGGGGGAGTTGGTAAACGGCACGTAAGCCTACAGTTTAGCGATGCGGAGCGGGAAATGGGGATTTCCGGCCGCCGCTCTCGCGATCCGCGAACAAGGGGCACGGCGATTTATCCGCCAGCCACGCGTCGATCACCTCCGCTGTTCCCATTGCTGGATTGTTCCTACGCTGAACCCGTACCGGATCGCAAATTCGGATTGAGACATTTTCAGTTTCAAGCGAAGCGCCCCACGAGGAATGCCGCGGCCTTCTTCAGACCGGAATTTATGTCTCTTGCGGCGCGAGACCGCTCCGGGTCTATCAATTGGCTTTTGTGAGGTTTTATGAGACCACGCTCGACTCAACCCCAAAGCAGTAGATTAGCCGTGGGCCGCCACTCTGGCCCGCGCCGGGCGCTGCGCATCTTTTATAGCGTTCTCAATTCTGGCGTGAGCAGCTTAGCGATCCGTTTCTAATAGGTTCGCGTCGCGACAATTCGCCCCTCACCTCTCCTTCCATTCTTGACAAGCTACAGGTAGGAAAGCGGTTCGGAACGGGCTTCTCCTCGGCGCGATCAATTCTCCTGCCCGCGACCGCCCGCGCCATTGGGTCCAAGGCGCATCGTGCCAGGCTGCCGCGCACCTCCTTTGTCGCGATACACCTTACCAGCGGGGCGATTTTCATGCGCGGGGTACAATCGAATAGATGAGCGATATTGCGCCCGGGCCACCAACCCGCGTCCTGGTGGCCGACGACGAGGAGAATCAACGCGCCGGCTTGGCGAAAATGGTTCAATCCTGGGGATTTGCCGTGGAGACGGCCGCTGACGGCCAGGAAGCGCTCGACAAGTTAAATTCAACGCGGCGTTCACGTCCTGGTGACGGACCTGATGATGCCGCGCATGGACGGCTTCGAGCTGCTGAAGCGGCTCGGTTCGCAGGGCAACATGCCGCCGGCGATCGTCCTGACGGCGTTCGGCAATATCGAAACAGCGATTCAGACGATGCACGACCTCGGCGCGTTCTGGTTTCTGGAAAAGCCGATCCAGCCGAGCGCGCTCAAAGTCCTGCTGGAGCGGGCCGCCACGCAGAGCCGTCTGACGGAAGAAACGGAACGACTGCAGCGGCAATTGGCCTATCAGGGCGTGCTGGTCGATCTGGTCGGCGCCTGCCCTCCAATGCAGCAGGTATTCTCGATGGTCCGGCAGGTCGCGCCATCGAAGGCCGCCGTGCTGGTCACCGGCGAAAGCGGAACGGGTAAGGAACTGGTGGCGCGCGCGGTGCATCGCCTCAGCCCGCGGAATGGGGGCCCCTTCGTCGCCATCAACTGCGCGGCGATGCCCGAAACGCTGATGGAGAGCGAGCTGTTCGGCCACGAAAAGGGCGCTTTTACGGGCGCGGTGGAGCGGCGGCAAGGCTGTTTCGAACTGGCGCAGCATGGCACGCTGCTGCTCGACGAGCTTGCGGAAATGCCGGTGGGGACGCAGGCGAAGCTGCTGCGCGTGCTCGAAGATTCGCGCGTGCGGCGCCTCGGCGGCAAGAGCGAAATCGCCGTCGACGTGCGCATCGTCGCCTCGACCAACAAGATTGTCGAAGACGCGCTGCGCAAGGGCGAATTGCGCGAAGATCTGTACTATCGCCTGAACGTTTTTCAGATTAATCTGCCGCCCTTGCGGCAGCGCCTCAGCGATATTCCCGTGCTTGTGGACGCGCTGATCCGCACGCTCAATCAGAAACACAATACCCGCGTCACCGATGTCCAGGACGATGTGCTCGATCAGTTCAGCCGGTATAGCTGGCCCGGCAACGTCCGCGAACTGCGCAATGTTTTGGAGCGCGCCGTGATCATCGCCGGCGAGGGCACCATCACGCCGTACCATCTGCCGCAGGATTTCGGCGCCACGTTGGGCAATCGCCCCGCGGTTCAGGTAATGGAGCCGGATGCCGTGCGTCTGCCCGTCGGCACCACCGTGGGCCAGGCCGAAAAGGCGCTGATCCAGATCACGCTGCAGCACACCAAGAACAACAAGACCCGAGCGGCGGAGATTCTCGGCATCAGTCTCAAGACGCTGTTTAATAAATTGAAGGAATACGGGGCGGCGGCGGAAGCGGAAGCCGGATCGTAATAGCCGCTGCGCCCACGCGAATCAGCTCGCCATTTTGGCGCCGCATTCAGGCCGTCGATTATGACATCCCTAAGGCAGTGCTGTCGCATCCGGCATCGTCGAAGAAGGCCATCGAGATGCTCGATGCCCGCCTATGCGCAACACGCGCATTACAAGAGGACTCTTTAATATCGCTCCGTATCGTCAAACCCAAATGACTCGCACCGCGGACCATACTTTGCAACCTCCGACTACTGGGCAGCCGATCATGAATGGAGGAGCGGATGCTGGTTGCAACCCTGCGGCCGTGCGCATGAGACGCGCTGCTCATGTCCTCCATAAGGAACAGGACCGGACATCGATGGCCGCCTTGCGCTGGGAATCGTCATGGCGAAACTGCAACGCTGTGGCGCCACCGAGCGAGTAGCCGAAGACGCCTACGCGCTGCATGTCGCGCCGGCCCGGCAGCCCAAGGCATGGACCAGCCTGCTGGCGAGTGTTCCTGCTCAGACACGCTGACCAGGTCGGCATCGTCCTGAGGCGCCCTCCAATTATCCTTCCGTCGGGAACACCGCCACGGAACATCGATAGGGCGTCTCGAAACCCATTGCGACGTGGCCGTGACTCGCAAGATCTTTGCAAGGCTCGTCTGGCCCGTTAGTAGGCCGGCAAGTCCACGCTCCAAGAAGCGCTTGATCAAAGCGCCACGCCGACATTCAGCGCCGGTCCGCATAACATCGGCAGGTAGTCTGCTATCGCTTGGGACGGCTCTCGTCGCGGCGGGATACGATGTCCAGACAAGAAACTCACGCTTGTACCCGGCTGCGCCATGAGTTTTGCATGAGCGGCATGGTCCAGACGCACGTGGTGCGGCCGGCGGCGAACCAGCCGGTAGAAATGGCAGGACCAACCCTGGCGATTCCAACAACAGCGAAGAGAACAAATTCGGCCACTATCCTGATCGTCCTTCGGATCTCCGGCGGCGCGAGCGCCGATAAGCCATAATTGATGACGCCCTAATTCAAGAACCTCTCTCCCCGATTTTTGGATGCGGTGACGGCAGCTTTGGCGCGACTTGCAGAATGCGATAAGTCCGCTCTTAGGCAAGGAAGAAGCCCGCGGAGCCCGGCGTCTATCGGCCGCCGCCGGTGCTATCCTTGCCGCGTGTGCGGGCGGTTGCGGTCTTGCGAGTGGGCCCTGATCGTCTTTTTCGCGTATGTTGCGCTGATCTCGTTTCTGTTTCCTCTCTCCTCCGCGGTGCGCATGGCAGCTTTCGCGATTGCGGTCTGCATTGCCGTCGCGTCATGCGGGCTGGCCGCCTGCGAGCGCAGCGGCTCCTCGCATGTCTCCAGCATGGTTCGAGATTGGCTGCCCGTGGCGTTTACGCTGGTAGCCTATCGCGAGATGGACTGGTTCGCCGGCCCCCTCCGCACACACGCCCTGGAACAGTCCTGGATCGTCTGGGACCGCTGGTTCCTGCAGGGCGCCGGATCCCCGATCGAATCGTGTGGCTGGCTCGGCCCCGCATTTCTCGAATTTTGCTATCTGCTCGTGTACGCCGTGGGCCCCTTTGTAGTCGCCATATTATGGGCCTATGGCCGCCGCGAACTGGTCGATCGAGTCCTGCTTGTCTATGTGACCGGTACATTGCTCGCGTATGCCTTGTTCCCGTACTTCCCGTCCGCGCCGCCGCGCGTCGTCTTTGCCGGAATGGACCTGCCGCGCACCGTCACAGCGCTCAGACGCTTCAATCTCTGGATCGTCGGGGGCTATGGGATTCACTCGAGCGTCTTCCCCAGCGCGCACGTCTCCTCGGCATTCTCCGGAGCCTGGGGCCTCCTCGCATATTTCCGCGAAAGACAAGTCGTCGGATATGCGATGCTACTGTACGCCTCGGCAGTCGCGGTCGCGGCCGTGTACGGCCGCTACCATTACGCCGTCGATGCCGTCGCCGGGTTCGCGATCAGCCTCGCCGCGTTTGCCGTGGCGCTGATCGTGAACCGCTGTCGCCGCTCCGATGTTTCCACGGCTCGCGATGCTAAACTAAGTACGCAAGCGAGATAAACCTGCCCTCAAATTCCCCGGTCGTCTAATGGTAGGACAGCGGCCTTTGGAGCCGTGAATCGTGGTTCGAATCCATGCCGGGGAGCCAGATTCTTACTCTCGCCCAGACCCGCCGTTTTCCTTGATTAGGCCTTGTCCCTTGACGCTGACTTTCTTCCACCGCAAGGCTGTCCTAACCCGCATATCGCCCAGCGATTGCTGAATTCCTATCTTGATGAACCAAGGGCGGACCTGATATCCTCCAAACGCGCCGCTACGCCTCGCGCAACGAGATGCGGGAAATGGGCCTGACCGGAGCCTCCGATATGCCGCTTAAAACCTCGATCCGCCGCTACAGATGAGCACTTCTCCGCTCACGTAATCGGACAAAGGCGAGCAGAAGAAGAGCACGGCGCCGGCGGCTTCCTCCGGCGTGCCCAATCTTCCGAGCGGGTTTGCCGCCTTGGCGGCATCCAGTAAGCGCTGCTGCACGCCGACGGGAATGTGGCGGCCTTGGATCTCAATATTTGCGCCCTCGCCCGCGAGCGGCTGAATCAGACGCGTTTCGATTAGTCCGAATCCCACCGCGTTCACATTGACGTTGTAGCGGCCCCATTCTTTCGCCAGCGTTTTAGTCAATCCGATCACGCCCGCTTTGGCCGAGGAATAGCCCGCCTGCCCGGCGTTGCCGTCTGTCCCCGAAATAGACGTGATGTTCACCACTTTCCGCATGACCCGCTTTCCTTCCGCCTTCTCGCGTTTGGCGGCATCTCGAATCCACCCCGAGGCGGCGCGCAAAATGCGGAATGGCGCGACCATGTGAATATCGAGCATGGCTTGAAACTGTTCATCCGTCATTTTCTGGATGACGTTGTCCCAGGTGTATCCGGCGTTGTTGACGATGATGTCGATGCAGCCGAACGCGGCAATGGTGGCGTCAATGAGCTTGTTCGGAAACTCGACCGCGGTAAGATCTCCGGCGAACGATTTAGATTTGGGTCCAACCTCCGATTCCGCCTCTTTCAAAACACCGGAATCGATATCGTTGAGCATTACCAGCGCGCCCGCCAATGCCAACTGTTTCGCGATGGCGAGGCCGATGCCTCGCCCGGAGCCGGTCACAAGCGCGGCTTTGCCTTCGAGAGTGAACATGTAGCGATCTATTCGGCGGCTTCGGGGTAGAACTGCGGATCGAGAACCTGCTCCGGCGTCCAGGGACACTCGGCTGGGAATTGCCGCTCGGCGAATCCCGTTTCGGCAACGGCCTTGTTCAGCGCGCGGGCGTAAAGGTACGCCCAGCGATGTTGCGCGCGCCCTTTCAGGCTCGGACTCTGTTCCAGGATCAACTCTATCTTACGCCGTTGTTCCACGATTGTATTGCGCCAGGACTGGCATCGATATGCGCTCTGGGCATGCCACTTTAATAAATGCATCACCAGTACGACCAGACGATTGTAAATTTCGCGTTCATCACGGCCCGCCAATGCTTTTATCTCCTCGACAAGGTGCTCCAGTTCTATGTTCTCCCACCGGCCTTCGCGGAGGAGGTTCGCCGTCTTATGACACCACTCAAAGAAGTCGACCTCGTAAAGCGAATCGGGTTGCAGCGGCATTTGCGTGGCGTAAACGGCCATGATTCGATCTTACTCCTCTACCGGAAAATTTTCGGCACAACCTTGATCTCGAACAGCTTCGGCCACAGCTTCCCGGTCACAAACAGGCGGTCGCGCGCGGAATCGTACGCGATCCCGTTCAGCACATCCACCGGTTCGGTCAAGTCTTCCGGCTTCAGCAGCCCGCTCATGTCGACCCATGCGATCACGCGTCCGTCCTCCGGCTTGATGCGCGCGATCCGATCCGTCTGCCACACGTTCGCGTAGATTTCTCCCTTCACGCATTCCAGCTCGTTCAGGTTCACGATTTCCCGATTCGCATCGCGGACCGTGATCCGCCTCCGTTCCTTCAGCGATTCCGGATCCCACAAGCGGATTTGCGCGCTCCCATCGCTCATATAAATCGTTTTTCCGTCGTTCGCCAGACCCCAACCTTCACCGGGGTATGTGAAATTGTGCAGCAGCTTGAAGCGAACGCGGTCATAAACGAATCCGGTTTGCGCCTGCCAGGTCAGCTCGACAATTCTGCCATCCAACACGGTTATGCCTTCGCCGAAATAGGACGGCGCGAGATCGATTTTCTGCAGCACCTGCCCCGTCTCGAGCTTCACTTTGCGCAAGCTGGAGCGCCCCTTGAGCCCCGTCCCTTCATACAAAAATCCATCCCGATACTCCAGCCCTTGCGTGAACGCCGTACGATCGTGCGGATAGACATGGACGATCTTGTAAGTGTATTTCGGCGTCTGCGCGCACCCGCACGCGCCAATGAGAAACGCCGCCATCGCTGCCCGCATGGCGCCAATGTTAGCAGGCGCGACGACCCGCGCATCATCGGACACACAGCGGACATACAGCCAAAAACATCCCAAATTCCGGCAGCCACGGTATGCGCCGGCCCCCGCTCCCCGCGTATACTGCAATTGTTGACGCCGCCCGTTCACCCCGACATACTCGCGCTGCTGCGGCGAACGGATACCTGCACCGTTTCGAACGCCATCGAAACGTTCAACGTTCGTATGCGCAACGAGGGATTCGTCCACGGCTCGGCGCGATGCCTCTTCCCCGCCCTGCCTCCCGCCGTGGGATTCGCGGTAACGGGCCGCATCCGCACCGCCGCGCCGCCCATCGCGAATCTCTGTTATTACCACCGCATGGATTGGTGGCAGTATGTGGCCTCGCTGCCCGCGCCGAAGATTATCGTTCTCTCCGATGCCGACGATTACCCGGGAGCGGGCGCATTTGTGGGAGAAATTCATGCCCGCATCGCTAAATCGCTAGGCTGCGCGGCGTATGTGACCAACGGCAGCGTTCGCGACCTGCCGCAAGTGGAGTCCGCGGGCTTCCAGTGCTTCGCCTCCGGCGCGAGCGTCTCGCACAGTTACGCGCACATCGTGGAGTTCGGCGATTCCGTGGAGATCGGCGGCTTAAAGATTTCGCCCGGCGATCTCCTGCACGGCGACATGCACGGCGTCCACTCCGTTCCTCTCGAAATCGTGGCCGAACTGCCCGCCGCCGTGCAAGCGGTCATCGAGAGAGAGGCGGAATTGATCGGGCTGTGCGAATCCCCCGATTTTTCCCTCGCGAAATTGGAAGTGGCGATAAGCCAGGACAGCGCCTCATGCCAGCCGCGGCCTCGCAAACGATAACCTCCCCCGACTCGCGGCGCCGCCAGACCAGAATCTTGCTGTGGGCCGGCTTTGGCGGCCTGCTTCTGCTATTGGGCGTTCTCGGCCTGAGCGCCATTTCTTTCCTGTATCAGATCGAAATACGCCAGGAGCGCATCCGCCAGGATTATGTTGAGCGCGACCGCGCGCTCGAACAGCTTCGCTCCAACATCTATCTTTCCGGCACCTATATTCGCGATTTTCTTTTCGACGCGAGCGAAACGCGCGGGGAGGCTCATAAAGCTCAATTCCTCGCCACGCGAGTCAAGATCGAGAGTGAAGTCACGGCCTATCGCCGCCTGCCGCGCGCGGGCCGGATGCCCGCTTTCCAGCAGCTCGCCAACGAGTTGACCGCCTATTTCGACACCCTCACGCCGGTTCTGGCCTGGACGCCCCAGCAGCGGCGCGAGCGCGGCTATGCCTTCATCGAAGAAGAAGTGTTGCCCAGACGCATGCTGGCCCTCGGACTTGCGGACCGTATTCAGCAAGTAAGCCAGGCGCAGCTCGCGGTCGGCAGCCAGCAGGTTAGCGAGCTGTTCTCCTCCTTCCGCGCCAAATTAGTCGCCCTGCTGCTGCTCGCCATCGCCATCGGCATCGTGCTCACGGCCATCACGCTGTGGCGGCTGCTGCGTCTCGAAGGCGAGGCCGATCTGCGCTTCGGCGAAGCCGTGCATGCCCGCGAGGAACTGAAACATCTTTCCGCCGAGCTCGTCTCGGCGCAGGAGATCGAACGCCGCCGTATCTCCCGCGAGTTGCACGACGAGGTCGGGCAGGTGCTCTCGGCCATGATGCTGGCCCTCGGCAACGTGCGTTCTTCGCTGCGCTCGAATAACATCGAGGAAGCGCTGCGCCAACTGCAGCTTGTGCAGGACATGACGGAACAAAATGCCCGTATGGTGCGCAATCTTTCGCTGCTGTTGCGGCCCACCATGCTCGACGACCTGGGTTTGGTCTCCGCCTTGAAATGGCTGGCCCGCGAGGTTTCCCGCACGGCCAATCTACAAGCCGACGTTGCCGCCGAAGATTGTCCCGACGATCTTCCTGAAGAGCATCGGACCTGCGTCTACCGCGTCGTTCAGGAGGCGGTGCGCAACGCTTCGCGCCATTCCGGCGCGCGCCAGGTGAGAATCTACGTGCAGCGCGAAGGCGCCCGCTTGCGCGTCTCCGTGCAGGACGACGGCAAGGGATTCGACCCCGCGCACGAAACCGGAGTCGGCATCCTCGGGATGCAGGAGCGCGTCGCGCGCCTCGGCGGAGTATTCACGGTCGATTCCGAGCTGGGCCGCGGAACCATCGTTTCCTTCGAGCTCCCCTTGCCCGCGGGCTTCGATCCCGCCCCCGCGCCTTCTCCCGAAATGGCCGCTCAGGAAACCAGCCCCTTGCGCACGGCATAAAGAATCAGCTCCGGCAGATTGTGCACGTGCAGCTTTTTCAGGATGTTGTTGCGGTGCGTCTCCACAGTCGCTACGCTGACGTGCAGCACCTCCGCGATTTCGCGATTGTTCTTTCCGCTCACCAGGAGTTGCAGAACCTCCTTCTCGCGCAGACTTAGCAGATCGTAGCTGTCCTCCACGCCGCGCCGCCGCACTTCCGCCATGTAGTCTTCGACAAGTATCTTTGTGATCGCGGGACTGAAGTAGGCGTTCCCGGCCGCCACCGCCCGCGCCGCCGCCAGCACGTCCGCCTCCGGCGAAGCTTTCAGCAGATATCCCCGCGCCCCCGCCTTTAACGCCCGTAATACATACGCCTCATCCGAGTGCATGCTGACGATGATGATGCGCGCGTTCGGCAACTTCCCGGAAATGTGTTGCGCGGCATCGGTCCCGTTCAGCCGCGGCATCCCCACATCCAGCAGAATCAGGTCCGGCTTGTGCTCCAGGGCCCGCTCAATGGCCTCGTAGCCGTCCGCAGCCTCCGCCACTACCCGGAACTCGCCTTCCCGTTCGAGCAATCCCCGCAGTCCGCTGCGAATCAGCGGGTGGTCGTCCGCGATTAATACTCGGACCGGCACTGGAGCTCTCCGCAGCCGGATCTCTTCATCCTGTTATGAAAGAGTATAGCCGCTGGAAGAAACTCGGCGAGCCCTTCGCCGCGCGCAACGAATCGGCGCGCACTTCTGGGCGGGGCAGCCCGCCTCTACTATCGCGATGCACGTTCCAGTCGGCAAGCGTGGCTTAGTCTTGGTCACCAGTCCAGGCTCGCTTACTGGTTCGCCATAAGGCCCCGCCAATGTCGCCCGCTACCCCGGCCGGCGCAAAGACATAGCCAAGCCAATTTGCGCAGTTTTCAAGAACAGGAAACGCCGTAATCCGCTTCTCTCCCGCCTGGCCGACCAAGGCGGGCTAGCCGCAGAAGTCCTCCTCCTAAACGAACGCCTTCATGGCTGACACTCGCGCCGGCGCGGCCGCCGTCCCGCGCGAAGCCGAAAAATCATGAGCGCGAAGGAGAGCGCCGCCATCATGTAAGTGCCCGGCTCCGGTACGATTTGGAATTGCAAAGTGGCTCCGTTCTGATCCTTAAACCCCAAGAAGCTAACGGAAGCACCGGACGTTTCATCGCCTGGCGACTCGCCGAGCGCGAAAAGCGATGCCGAGGCCATGAATGGCACACCGTACTGGAACGGCGACTGCACCGTTACGCTTGTAGAGCAGGTGTTAAAAATGCCGTTCCCGCAGTAGCCCGGCGCAGTGTAGGCGGAGGTCGTACCCCCTTGCACGATCGTTACCCCCGCGGCGGGGCCGACCCACCGAAATCGTTAACACTGAACACGGACACCGCATACGTTCCAACCACCGTGCCCGGAGATCCGCTTCCGATAATTTCGATGAGCTCGCTATAGCTCGCGTTCGCTTGGGCCTGGGCGAACAAAATCCCGACTCGCCTTCTTGTGCGCTTACGCTTGCGTCCCCAAACACTGCGCTAGCGCTCGCCGTGGCGTTCGCTTCGATCATTCCCGTGGCCCCCAATGTCGTGCAGGTCACCGTGGCTCCCGAGGACGTCTGGTCGCAGTTGTTACCAATATTGTTGCTGGTATTCACCGAAGCGCTCGAGATCGTTGCCGCCGGCGACGGAAAACTTGCCATCAGGAACATACCCGAGGCAATCGCGATGCATTTCATATCTTTCATAATTTAATCCTCGTCAGAATTCGAACATCAGCTTCTAAATTCAATCGCGGCGCTATATTTTGGGGGCGCCTGTGCGGCAGCCATGCCATTTACAAACCCATTTTCCTCCGCATGCACGCTGGCGTTTCCGAATGCCGCGCTGGCGTCCGCTTCGAGAATGGGGCTGTTGCTGTTAGTCACTTGACCGCACATCACCAAGGTTCCCGAGGACGACGCGCTGCAATTCGGAAAGCCCAAACCGCTGGTCTGAACCGAGACGCTCGATATCGTGGCCGCCTGCATTGAAAGACCCGAAATCAGAAACACCGCAGATGTAATCGCAATACTTTTCATAAGTTATACTTTCCTCCATTTGTAATTTATTGTTGCGCCTGACCTATTGCTCGCTTCACTGGTTTTGATCTAACCCGAAATCGAAGACATCGGAGGCCCCAGCCCCGCCCGGCGCCGCCGGATCTCTTCATCCTGTGAGAACTATAGCCGGTGAAGAGATTAGGCAAGATCTTCTACCGCTGGCCCAAGGTAAAAGCGGGCAGCAGCCTAAATCGTCAGCCGCTGCCCCAACGAACGCCTCTACGGCTGACTCTCGCGCCAGGGCGCACCGCGCGCGGAGCCGAAACAGACCGATGAGGGCGATCGATAAGACCGACCATGGTGTAAGTGCCCGGCTCCGGCACGATTTGGAATTGCAAAGTCGCGCCGTTCTGATCCTTTAAATCCCAGAAAGCCGACCGAGGCACCTGAAATTTCGTCACCTGGGGAACTGCCTTCGGCGAAGAGCGATGCCGAGGCGGTGAACGGGACGCCATACTGAAATGGCGATGGCACCGTGATTGTTTGAGAAAACTGGGAAAGCGGCATTTGAATAAAAGGCGGGTTCAAGCATGCCGAGCTTGACTGCTCACAATATTCGGCTGTGGTGCTTCCTTGCACAGAGGATTGCAGACGCCGTCACACCCACGAACCCACCGAGATCGTTAAAACTGGAAACCGACACCGAATAAGATCCAGTCAGAGAGTACCCGGACCGCCAGTCCCGACGATTTCAATCAGCGCGCTATAATTTGCGGTCGCCTGAGCGGCAGCCATGCCATTTACAAACCCATTTTCCTCCGCATGCACGCTGGCGTTTCCGAATGCCGCGCTGGCGTCCGCTTCGAGAATGGGGCTGTTGCTGTTAGTCACTTGACCGCACATCACCAAGGTTCCCGAGGACGATGCGCTGCAATTCGGAAAGCCCAAACCGCTGGTCTGAACCGAGGCGCTCGATATCGTGGCCGCCTGCATTGAAAGACCCGAAATCAGAAACACCGCCGATGTAATCGCAATACTTTTCATAAGTTATACTTTCCTCCATTTGTAATTTATTGTTGCGCCTGACCTATTGCTCGCTTCACTGGTTTTGATCTACCCCGAAATCGAACACATCCACGGCCCCAGCCCCACCGGAAAGGAAGCAGTACTCGCCCGGCTGCAAGGGCGCGCCCATCGTCACCTTGTACAGCCCGGGCGGATGCGCTGGGACTTGAATCCGATCATCGCATTCGGGTCCGCGCCGCTCGATGAACCGAAGACGCCGAATTTTCCTATATTGGTTTCGCGGTTCGATTTTGTAGAGATCCAGCTTGAGCAACGCGTATTGATTGGGGTTCGAAACGATGGCGCAGTGGCCAAGTCCGGCGGCCTTGTCATCGAAGTAAAAATAGAAGTCCGGATTTGCCTCGCCCCCCGTGCGGATGCTGGCGTGCGGTCCGGGAATAACCTCTTTGATTTTCCCGTTTGGCCATCCCACGAAACGAACCGACTCCCGCGCGCACCTTTTGCCCCTGCGAAGCCGGCGAGTTCCAGAACGGTCATCGCGACCTTTCCGTCCCGGTCTTTCGTATACAGATAAATGCCCGACTCGTGAGGTGCATGGTATCGTTGGGATCTCCAACGGCGGCTGATCCAGCGCTCGAGGCCGCAGGGACTGCCACCGGAGTTGTGGGTTCGGGCGGAGGCGCCGCCGCCGGCTTAATCTCTGCCTTGGGGTCCAGCATGACCTCCAGCGTGGCATCGCTCACATTCGACTTCTTGAGCCGTATCATCTCCTCGGGACTCAGGTCGAACGCCTTGTCTTCTTTCCGCAGGCGCGCGATAATCACGTCCTCGGAAAGCCCCGCTTGCGCTATGGCAATCACGTCGCCGACCGTCAAACCTCGCGGCGCTGGAGCAGCCGGAACCGCCTTTCCGGGCGGAGGGGGTCGAACGCTTCAGCAGCAGCACGAGGACCGCTGCGCCGTTGCGGAAATGGTCAGTAACAAACTGAGGGAAAAAAGCGTTAACGTTTTGATAATTTCGTGTCCTTGGAAATAGCGATCACGGCGCGGTGCGCAACTGGAATCGCGCCCGCGTTGCCGGACTCACTCGGCTCACCGGTCAGCGGTGAAATCGCGCGGCTAGTCGTCTTGCAGTGCCACTCTGGCGGCGCCGTGGCAGAGTGCAATAACGGCGCGCCGGACGAAGCGATACTAAACGGAATCGCGAACACCAAGCTACCGTTATCGTAAACGCGCGCCTGCCACGCCCCGAAAGGCCCGCTCGGAATGCCAAGGCTGCTCCCGGTGAAGCAATAATTGCCGCTCGAAGCATCCCAATAATCGCCGCTCACAACCGTGCCGTCAGGCGCGAGCCAGTCGTTGCTGAGGTTGTCGACCGCCGCCACGTTGGCCTCGAAGTATAAATAGACGGCCCCGTCCGTGGTCAGGAACGAGTTCTTGGCCGCCGGACGAACGCAGCCGGATGGCGGCGGCGCCGCTGTCGCTAAGACCTGATGATTGAAGGAGGCGCCATAGGCACCGAGCACCGCGAAAGCCATCGCGGCGGAGGTCTGGCCGGACGTTGACACCGTAATCGCGGCCAAGCCCGGCGATCCCGTCAGGCCGCCGCTTATCGCCGCCAACAACTGGGTCCCGTTCACGAAGATAGTCGGCACGCGCCGTCCCGTTCCACAGCACCGCCGAATCGGAGCCGAAATTCGTGCCGCTCACCGACAGCGTGAAGTTTCCCGCTCCCGCAATCGCCGAAGATGGGTTCAACGCGGCGATCGACGGCGGCGGCGCGGGCGGCGCTCCCACCGTAAACGTGATCGGCACGTCGATGAATTGCGGCCACGCGTCAATCGCTTGGAAAACCAGGGTCGCCTGATAAGTCCCGTTTGGAAGCTTTTCCCGCCGCCGCGGCAATCCTGACGTTGGCCGAACCCGTTCCCGATAGCGGATACGCCTGCAGCCAGCTGGTCGTCTGGTTCGACGGAAACACCGCCGCGCTCCACTGTTGTCCCGCCGTGAGATTCACGCGCACGGTTGCGCTCGCCGGCTGCGATGGATTGAGAGTCCCCAACGCAACCGAGCTTGGCGAAACCGCGAGCGCGCCCACATTGGCCGCGCGGCGCATCGAACACCGTGGACATCGTCGCCGTAACTTTGTTGCCGCCGTCGTCGATGCCGTCGAGTTCGTAGCTCAATGTCGCCGGCGGAACGATTCCGCTCCAGCAGATACCGCTTAACAAATAGCCGGAAGCCGCCAGCGTCGTCGGTATCCGAAATAGGCCTGAATCTGGCTCGAGAGGTCGTTCCCTCCCGCTAGAAAAGTCGTCAATTGAACGCTGTGGCCATTCATCTCCTGAACGCCGACGTTCTGATACCACTGGCAGGTCGGATCGCTGGCGTTCGGATTTTGCCGTACCGTCGTG
Source organism: Bryobacterales bacterium (assembly GCA_963838885.1). GTDB lineage: Bacteria > Acidobacteriota > Terriglobia > Bryobacterales > Bryobacteraceae > JAICMB01. The sequence continues at coordinate 201,100 of CAWITB010000039.1, forward strand.
GGGGCGCTCGACAACTGCATCGCCGCCGTCGCCTGCGGTCCATACACGTTACCGAAATCTGCTGCGACCACTTATACCCGCCGGCATCCGCCCCGCTGAACCCGAACACCAGGACTGCCGGAACCGTGCTAGCCCTTTCGAACGCAAGCTCGCTTGTAACGTTCCATGGCCGGGATTGCCGCGCTGCCAAAAAAGTTCACGATGCTGGAGGCGTAACTCTTGCCCCCGATCGTGAAATCCGTCAACGTCGTGGGCGCCCCGCGGCTTCCTTCAGCGTCACCGTGTAGAACCAGCTATAGCCATCCGAATCGGCCGGCTGCTGATACAGTGGATTGGGGCTGATCGACGGGATCACGGCCGAGTTCGCGCTCGGAGTGCTCACCGCCACCGTCGCCGTGCCGGAGGAGCCGTTGAACTTCGAGTCGCCGCCGTAAACCGCCGTGATCGTGTACGTTCCGGCGGTCTTGAATTGTCCCCCCGTCACGTTCAGCGCCGCCGTTGCCGCGCCCCCGGAATTGACCGCCGGCGCGCTCCCCAATGAGATCGCGCTGGAGCCGTTGCTCGCATTGAACGACACCGCGCCGGTCGGAACCGCGCTGCTGCCCGCCGCTTTCACCGTCGCCGTCAGCACCGTCGCGCCGCTCAGCGAAATATTCGCGGGAACGCCGGAAACGGCCGTCGTCGTATTGAGCGTTTGATTACTCCAGTGCGTAACGAGGTTGTACGCGTCGATCGAACCCAACCCGGTCACCAGATCGTATCCCGGTCCGGCGCTATAACCAAAGGAGCCGCTGGCGCAGTTCGGCGTGCCGGCCCCGCACGGGACGATATTATTGCCCGTCGTGATATCGTGAAACGCCCCCGCGGAGGTCTGCGCCAGACGATATAGATTCGGATTGATATTGCCCTGGCCGCCTCCCACGTATTGGTTTAAGATCGCCAGGATGCCCGCGAACGATGGCGCTGCCGCCGATGTCCCCGTGTTGATATAGAAAGTGTTTCCGCTGAATGTCAGATAGCCATCGTGAGCCGCCGCGGAAAGGGCGATGTCCGGTACCGCGCGAGCTTTCGTCGCCGGGACCCCCGCGCCCACCTGCCAGGGCGGATTGGTAAACAGAACGGATAATCCGCCGCCCGAGGAAGCGAGACCGCCGCTCCCACTCTCGTTCCACCCGATCTCGGGGATATAAGAGAGCGCCGATCCCTCATTCGCGGAGTTGGATTGCGCCCAGAAATTGCCGCCCCCTTCGTTGAACTGCGTCCCCCCCACCCCCGTCACCTCGGGAACGCTCGCCGGATAGGACACCGCCAATCCGCCGGAGGCCGCCGCCGCATTCGGATTGAACGCCCCATCGCAAGTTGCCGCTCCCGAATCGCCCGCCGACGCCACCCACGTGATGCCCAGGCCGCTTGCCTTTTGAGCCTGGTATTCCAGCGCGGTTTGCGAACTTCCAGGACACGAACGCCTCCAAATTCCGAAGCTATACGTCATCACCGGCGCCAGCTTCTGGTCAATTGCATCGGTCGCCGACGCATCGACATTGGTCGAATATACGTAGAGAATGGTCGCCTTGGGAGCGACGGCGCCGGCCCACTCCACATCCAGAATCGCCTCGCCGTGTGGCCCCGCCGGCTCCGCCGGGGTCTGCGCTGCCGGGGACCAGGATCGGCTGCGGATCGTTGCCCGGTAGATCGAATAATGCCTCCGAAACGCTTCGATTTCCGGCAAATCGATCCCCGATTCGCCGCACTACGGCGATCCTCTGCCCCGTGCCGTCATGACCCTGCCGCGTACAAGCCGGCTTCAGATCGTAAATGATGGCGAAGTCGGCGGGAGCAAGATTATGACTGCCATCGGAGATTCGTAAGGTGAGGATCGAGTTTTCGCCGCGACCCGGTCGGCTGCGGGTGAAAGTCGTCCAAGCCCAAGAAACCCAGGACAACCGGCGCGATCGCTTCGGGAACCAAGGGCTCCGTCGCGTTTGCGAAATGCGATTCGCCATCTACCCGGTATTGGCGAATCTCGGTTTGCAAAGCTGTCTGAATGCGACCCGCCGCGCCGCTGAACCAGATCCAATCGCGCCCGCCGCGCCACCTGCGTCACCGCCAGTCCTTCCGACTTGCAGCCACGCGGCGATCTTCGCGATATCGCGTGGGCTGGCTCCAAAACGATCGGCGAACTCCTCCGGCGCTAAGCCATTTGTGATAACTCGGAGAAAAGGGATCTTGCTGCTCCGTGAGCAATGCCTCCAACGCCGCCTGCTGCGCCGCGCTGCGCTTAAGCACCAGCGCAACGTTAGCTCATCTTTCAACGACGGGTCCACCGGACCCATATCGTACTCCGCTCTGCGCCTTAGGATGAATGTTGCCTTTTAGCGCGGACGGACCGTAAGCGGGTCCACCGCGGAACGGTGATGCGATCCTGTTGCGCAAACAATGCCGCCGCCGCGAGCGGCAGGACGGACCAACCGCGGGAGAAGAATGCCGCCAGGAAGATTCATTGCGCCGTATATCCGATCCCCAATTCTGGCGTAAGCCGAAAGGATCGTCGCGCGAAAACCATGCGCAAAACCGCGCAAAAACACGGCGCAAACGCACACGTAAAACTTCTTGCACCGCCCCGCGCCGGCTGTGCTATGATCCGTGGCTGACGTTCGGTCAAAGCAATGCCGCAGGAACTCAATATTTGGGCTGAGATCGCAAAGTATCTCGCCGTCAGCATCCGGCAAGCCCAGTACCTGGAGAAGCGCTCCGGGCTGCCCGTCCGGCGCGTTCCAGGCGAGCGCGGCCGCGTCGTCGCCTACACCAACGAGATCGACGATTGGAAGCGCCGCCGCCTAGCGTCGCCCGTGGATGAGGCCAGATCCGCCACGACGCCCACCGCCTCGATTTCGGCCGCTGCGCCAATCAAACGCGCCGCCGCTGGCACATTCTTTCTCTAGCCGCCGCGTCCACATTGTGCCTTCTCGCCCTGGGCGTTTACGGCTTTGAGAATCTCCAACGCGACGAACCCAATTCATTTCGCGTAGCAGGCAAGGTTCTCACCGTATTTGGGCAGAGCGGCCAACCCTTGTGGCGTTACTCTTTCCCCAGCCGGGCCAAAGAGAGCCAATACGTCGAACACCCCGATTACTGTACGTTCAGCGATCTCGACGGGGACGGTTCGCTCGAAACGCTTTGCATCTTTCACGTCCTCTGAATCCGGCGGCGGTCGAGCGACCGGCTGTATTGTTTCGATGCGCGCGGGCGGGTGCGCTTCACGTTTATTCCCGGCCGGACGGTAAGAGTGGGCACACAGGATTTCCGTCCACCGTATTTCATCGCTAAATTTTTGGTATTTCCGCGGGGCCGCGCGGGACAACGCGGCATCGTCGTCAGCAGCAATCATAACTGGAGCCATCCCGACCAAGTGGCCATCCTCGACGCCCAAGGCCGCCTCCTCGAGTGAATACTGGCACCACGGCCACCTCCAGGCACCATCGCGTTTACCGATGTCGACGGCGATGGGACCCCCGAAATTTTGCTGGGAGGCGTCGATGACAGCCCCGGCATCAAACGGGCCAACCATCAGTGGTCCTCGATCCCGGCCGCGTCTGGGGAAGCTCTACTCAAATCAATGGCGCCCCCGATTTCGACGGCATGAAAACCGGCTGCGAAAAGCGAGATCGTGTATTTCCCGCGCACGCGCTTCAGCCAACACCGAGGATTTCAATCGCGTTGTCGGCACTAGATCGTATCCGCCGACTCGAATATAAGGGCAAGTAGTAGCAGAAGGCACTAGCGTGACGTCGCCACGTCCTTCGATCTACCTATTTGATCCCGCGGCTGCCAATCGCCAACCATCGTCTTCTCGCGACAAGCTGAAGACCGAATACCGCAAGCTCTACGGCGATGCCGCCGGCCTGACATTCGTCGATAACGAAATCGCCCGCATGGAACAAGAGATGGCCAGTCCCCACTGAAATCGGCCGGCCTCATTCCGATCGGCGTCCGTTAAACAACCGCTGTATCTCCTCCCCAGTCCTTATACCGCGCCTGCAAGTCTTCCATCCGATCGCCGTATGGGTTTCCGCCCGTTGTTTAAATCCGCCATCCGCGCATTAAGTCCGTTCAGGTTGTCTTGGCAGCGCTGCTTCATCCAGTCCCCAACCCCGGCGCCTTTGTCCAGCAGCAGTTGGATCATCTCGACGTCGCCGCGCCCCGCCGCCTGCCCCAGCGCGCGCTTCGCCTAAATCCACCCGCGCCCTCGTTCCCAAGTTTCTTTACGCCGCGCAAAAGGCGCATCTCCCGTCAATACAATTACTTGCGTCACCAGCCCCGCCGGCGCGCCTGCTATGTCCGCTGCCCGCGCTCCATAATAAGATCGCTATGACAACCGCCGCCGAGCCCCGCCACGCACGCCCGCATCGCCACGAATCCAGGCCCGGTCGACTGCGTGCGCCAACCGGCCCGCGCCGCCGCAAGCCGCCCGCAGTCAATCTCATAGCTTATGCGATGTTTTTAGAAGATTCCCCAACAACTCCTCTTGCCCACGACGACTGCCTGTAACCCTAAATCCAACCCGCGAATTTCCGCCGCGACTCGCCGGCCAAAATACAGCCCATCCCCGCTAAAATTCCAGTCGCGGCGGTATTCTTTCCCGCCACCGCGCTCCCTACCCTTGAAATTGATGGTTGCCGAAGCGACTTCAGCCGGCGGTAGGAGGCCGTTCTCTATGTTCCAGTGGGCACGGATTCTGGGAATCCACACGAGGCCCGCGATACCCCATTCCGAAGCCGCTCTCGATCTGTTGGCGATCACGGCCGACGACGGTTTCTACGCCACGCTGCGGGATATTGCGGAAACTCGTAATTGGCGGATTCAGCGCGCGGACACGGTCGAAAACGCCCCCGCGTCTCTCTCGCCGGACCTGGTCATCCTCGATTCCGATGGCGATGGATGGCAGACCGAGGTGGGCCGTCTGGCCTCGCTTCCGAATCGTCCCTGCGTTCTGCTCGCTTCACCCGTGGTGGACGAAAATCTCCGCGAAGAAGTCATTCGATCCCGCGGCTACGACGTTTTCGCCCGCTCGGCCGATCGCGACCAGATCATTCGCAGCATTCAGTTTGCCTGGTTCTGGGCCAAGCGCGGGGTGAAACATTAACATGCCGCGCGCAAGAATGTCCCGCGCACCCGTTTACGCCACGGCCGCCGGTATAGCCCTGGCGCTCCTCTCCTCCTGCTCGCGCCGCGACGTTGCCGCAAAGAATAACGATGCCGAGGCCGTCCCCACCGTCGGCGTAGTGGCAGTCTCAACCCGTCCTCTGGCGCAGCATCTCACTCTCAGCTCGGAGCTCGTCCCTTTTCAGGAAATCGACGTTTATGCCAAAGAGGCTGGTTACGTAAAACAGCTGCTCGTCGATTACGGAACCCACGTCCGCCAGGGCCAGCTCATGGCCGTTCTCGAGATCCCCGAACTCGAAGCGCAACTGCAACAGGATCAGGCTGCCATTAAGGCGCAATCCGATGAAGTCCAGCGCGCCCACGAAGAAATCGGCCGCGTCAAGGCGCAGCACAAGGCCGTTCACTTACAATACACGCGCCTCGCCGACGTGGCGAAAACGCAGACCGGTCTGGTTGCGCAACAGGAAGTGGACGATGCGCAGGCGAAAGACCTGGCGGCGGAATCGCAATTGGCGGCCACGCAGGGCGCCTACGAAGCCGCGCAGAGCCAGCTTGCGGTCGCCAAAGCCAGGCTGGCCCACGATCAGGCTCTCTTCGATTACTCCCGCATCACCGCGCCCTTTGACGGCGTCGTAACGCAGCGCTATGCCAATCAAGGGGCCTTGATGCAGGCCGGCACCAGCACCACGCAATCCACGCCGCTGGTCCGCCTCTCGCAGGAAAATCTCTACCGTCTGGTCATTCCCGTTCCCGAATCGGACGTGAAATATATCCGCGTGGGCGACCCCGTGGAAGTGCGCATCCCCTCCCTCGACAAGACCATTCGTGGCAAGGTGGCCCGCTTCTCCGTCGACGTTAACGGGTCCACCCGAACCATGCACACCGAAGTGGACGTGCCCAATACGGACAGCCGTCTGGTGCCCGGCACTTATGCGGAGGCCGTCATAACCCTGGGCCAGATCTCCAACGCGCTTACCGTTCCGCTGCAAGCCATCAATCATGAAGCCACCGCCACCTCCGTATATGTTGTCGGCGCGGATGATCGCCTCGAGGACCGCCCCATCGCTCTGGGAATGCAAACGCCCAACTACGCGCAGGTGACCTCCGGCCTGCGCCCGGGCGAGCGCGTCGTCATCACCGACCGCAGCGGGTTGAAAGCCGGGCAGCAGGTGAAGCCGCAAACCGTGCAGGCCATGGTCTACGAGAGTTCCCCGGCGCAGCAGTGAAACTAAATGTCGAATTTCTCGATTAAAAATCCCTACTTCATCGTCGTCCTCTGCCTGGCCGTTTCGCTCCTCGGCGTTACCGCGCTGGCGCGCATGCCCGTCGATTTGTTCCCTCCCATCAACCTGCCCCAGGTCATCGTCGCGACGTTCTACTCCGGCATGCCGCCCCAGGACATCGAAACAAACATCACGTCGCCGCTGGAGCGCTTTTTCACAATGGCCAGTGGGATCGATCACTCCGAGTCGCACTCCATGCTGGGGGTCAGCCTCATCCGCGCCTTCTTTCAGCCCGGCACCAACGCCGACGCCGACGTGACGCAGCTCTCCAACCTCGCGCTCGCCGATCTGAAGCGCCTTCCGCCCGGCACTCTGCCGCCGGTGGTCTTGAAATCCGACGCCTCCAGTTTGCCGGTCTGCCTCGTCGCCGTCAAAGGGCAAGGCCTCAATGAAACGCAGCTTCACGATATCGCCCAGTTCACCATCCGCAATCAGATCGCGGTGGTCAAGGGCGCCACGATCCCGCAGCCTTATGGCGGCAAGTACCGCCAGATCATGGTGCGAGTGGATCCCTATAAGCTGCAGTCGCGCGAGCTCAGCCTCATGGATGTCGTCAAGGCCGTCAACGAACAGAATCTGATTCTGCCCGCCGGCGACGTCAAAATGGGCCCCTACGATTACTACGTGTATTCGAACAGCCTCGTCGATAACATGCAGCAGCTCAACGACGTGCCCATCAAGGCCGTCGGCGACTCCTGGGTGCGCGTCTCCGACGTCGGCCGGGCCGAGGATTCCAACGCCACGCAATACAACATTGTCCGCGTGGACGGCCAAAAAACCTCTTACATCCCGATCATGAAACAAGGCGGCGACACCAACACGCTCGAGGTCGTGAACGGCGTTCGCAAGCTCCTGGAGCATCTCTACGATATCCCCAAGCAGTTAAAAACCGATCTGCTGTTCGATCAGTCCGTATTCGTGAGGGAAGCGATCAAGACCGTGTTGCACGAAGGCGCCATTGGACTGGCGCTGACCAGCATCATGATCCTCCTGTTCCTCGGCAACGTTCGGGCCACCTCGGCGGTGCTGCTCTCCATACCGCTTTCCGCGCTGGCCACGTTCGTGATCCTGAATTTCATGGGCGCCACCGTCAATACCATGATTCTCGGCGGCCTCGCCCTGGCCTTCTCCCGCGTCATCGACAACTCCGTCATCTCGCTCGAAAACATCTACCGCCATCTCGAGATGGGCGAGGTTCCCATGCTGGCGGCGCAATTCGGAGGTCAGGAAGTGACTCTGGCCGTGCTCGCCGCCACCCTCGCCGGCGTCGTCACGTTTTTTCCAGTCGTATTCCTCTACGGTGTCAGTAAGTTTCTCTTCTCCGCCCTGGCCCTTTCGTTCTGCATCTCGCTCCTGGTGTCGTTCATCGTCGCCATGACCGTGATTCCGTTGTTCTGCTCGCGCTTCCTCAAATCGGTCCCGCACGCCGCGCACGCGCAGCCGTCCGGCAACCATGACCAGATCGATCCCGCTGCTGCCACCCCCGGCCGGCGATCGCTGTGGGCGCGCTTCAACGACGGATTCAACCATTATTTCAACCGCATGCTCGACGTGTACGAGCGCTGGGTTCGCCGCGTTGTCCGGCGCCCCGCCCTCACCGTAGCCATACTCATGGCCGCCTTTATCGTTAGTCTAGGCATCTACCCCTTCCTCGGCGTTTCCTTCTTTCCGCGCACCGATGCCGGCCAGTTCACCATTAATTTGAAAGCGCCCACCGGCACGCGCATCGAGCTGACCAACGATTACGTCGCCAAAGTGGAGAACCTGATCAAGGCCACGGTGCGGCCCGAAGACTATCGCATGACGGTGTCGAACATCGGCATGACAAACGACCTTTCGTCCCTTTACACGACCAACACCGGATCCTATACCGCGACCATTCAGACGCAGCTCAGCGACGATCACAAGATTGGCAGCTATGAGTACATGGACGAAGTGCGGCGGCGCATCCACGAGCAATTCCCCGAGCTGCGGACGTTCTTCCAAAGCGGATCGATGGTCGATGCCATCCTCAATACCGGCATGCCCGCTCCCATCGACGTTCGCGTGACGAGCCCTAAGATGGCGGAGAATTATCGCCTCGCCCTGCAGCTCTCTAACCGCATCGGACGGCTCAGCGGCGTGGGCCAGGTCTACATCCCGCAAGATATGGATTACCCCGGTCTGCGCCTCGATATCGATCGGGTCCATGCGGCCGAGCTGGGGCTCAGCCAGAAAGACGTTGTCGATAACATCATCACCGCCCTGAACTCCAACGCCATGATCGCGCCCAATTACTGGGTGGATCGCAAGAACGGCAACAACTACTTTTTGACGGTGCAGTATTTCGAACACGGGACGCCTTCCATCCAGAGTCCCTTCGATCTGAAAAATATTCCTCTGCGCGCTCCCAACCTGAAGCAGGCCACTTCGCTCGACGCCGTTGCCAAGCTAGTGCCCATCGAGTCGCCCACCGTGGTCGATCACTACCAGATCCAGCGCTCCATGGACGTCTACGTCACGCCGAAAGCCGAAGACCTGGGGCACATAGCGACGCAAATCGAGAACATAACGCAGCATACGCCCCACGATCCCAACGTGCGCGTCACCCTCGCCGGCATGGTGCAGGGCATGCGCGCGTCCTTCTCCAGCTTCGCCATGGGCTTTACTCTCTCGTTCCTGCTGCTGTATCTCATCCTGGTCGCTCAGTTCAAGTCCTTCGTCGACCCGATCCTCATCATGCTCGCCATTCCCATGGGTATCAGCGGCGTGCTCCTCGTTCTGCTATTCACGAACACCACCATCAATGTTATGTCGCTGATGGGCGTGCTGATGCTGGTTGGCGTCGCGAATTCAAATAGTATTTTGATTGTCGATTTCGCGCATCGCCTCCGCGAACAAGGCCTCACCATCACCGATGCCGTCATCACGTCGTGCCGCGTTCGCCTTCGCCCCATTCTGATGACGTCGCTCGCCACCATCATCGGCATGGCGCCGATGGCCTTCAAACTGGGCACCGGCGCGGAGCAGTATGCTCCCATGGCTCGCGCCATCATGGGCGGCCTGACGTCATCGGTCATTCTGACCGTATTTATCGTCCCCGCGGCATACCTCTTAATCTACGGCCGCAAGGAGCGGGCTCTGCAGAATGCGTAGCCTCGGCGTTCCCAAGCGGCGCGCCCTAACCGGCGCGAGCGCCGCAAGCGCAGTTACTCGCGCGGCTGCCGCAACCGCGGTTTTTGCCGGCTTCGGCGCGACTTCGGGCCGCATGCTCACCTCCTCTTTGCCTATCGCCGCGATCCTCTTGGCGGCCGCCGCTCCGCTATGCGCCCAGGCGCCCGGAACGCCCGCTCCTGCGGCCCCTATTCTGACCCTGGCCCAAGCCGAAGCCATCGCGCTCAAGAACCACCCTCAAATCGCCACAGCGCAAAACGTCGCCGCCGCCGCCGGCCAGGGCATCATTGAAGCGCGCGCCGCCTACTATCCGGTGGTGCAGGGCGAGATTACCGGCACGCAAGGCTACGATCTGAGCCGCATCGGCGCCGGAGCGCTGCAAGCTTCGGTCCTATTCAGCCGCTTCGGACAAGGACTCCAGCTTACGCAGCTCGTAACGGACTTCGGCAGAACCCGCAATCTGGTGGCGAATTCGAGATATCAGGCGCAGGCCGCGAACCAGCAGACGCAGGCGACGGTTTACAATGTGGCCCTGGGCGTCGACCGCGCCTATTTCGGCGTGCTGCAAGCGCAGGCCTATGTCACGGTCGCGAATCAGACCGTCGGCGCGCGCCAGACATTGACGAATCAAGTCAACGCGCTCGCCAGAGCGCAGTTGAAATCGCAGGTGGACGTCAGCTTCGCCGAGGTGAATCTGTCGGAAGCGCAGCTTTTGCTCATCCGCTCGCAGGACGCCGTCCGGCGCGCCTTCGCCGATCTCGCCCGCGCGCTCGGTAACGACCAGCCCGCGACATACCAGTTGGCGGAAGTTCCCGCGCCGCCGCCGCCCGCGCCCGATCCCGCCGGTCTTATTGCCGAGGCGATTCAAGACCGTCCTGAGTTGAAGGACCTGCGCCTGCGCTATCAGGCGGCGCAGTCCTTTGAACAGGCCGAGGCCGATCTGAAGCGCCCCGACGTCAGCCTGGTCGCCGTAGGGGGCGGTCTGCCCTACTTGGATCAGACCCCGCGCGTGACGCCGCACGAGTACGAAGGCGTGGGCGTCAACGTCAACATACCGATCTTTAACGGCCACCTGTTTTCCGCGCGCCGCCAAGCCGCCGAGTACCAGGCGGTCGCGGCAAATCAGCGCATCCGCGACTTGCAGCAGCAGATCGAGCGAGACGTACGCGCCGCCTGGATCACGGCGTCCACCGCATACCAGCGCATTCCCGTAACGGAGCAACTGCTGCGCCAGGCGCAACTTGCCCTCGACCTCGCCCAAGGCCGTTACCAGCTCGGCTTGGCCTCCATCGTCGAGGTCACGCAAGCGCAGCTCAACCTCACTCAGGCGCAGATCGAGAATGTCAGCGCGAAATACGATTACGAAAGCGCCTACGCCGAGCTGCAGTACACTACCGGCGGCCTGCGCTAAACGAGGCGCGCGCAACAGATCGGCGTTAAGCCCGCGACGCAGGCGGCTGGGATTCCGACCCGCCAGGATCCACGCAATTAAAGAGCTGCCCGATGGGATCGTCTAAATAACTAAAACTAGCCGCGGCGCTCGGCGGCGCGATTGCGCGCACGACGTTCGAGAGCTATGCTTATCCCTATTGGCGAGCGGCATCCGCCAGTTTCAGTAGAGCCGAATTTATGCCATTTCTATCGAAATACCGATCAATCCGGACCGCAGTCCGCCTAGTCGCAACGCTGCTGGCATGTAGCTTCCTGAGCATAGGACAGGAGGTTCTCAGCAACGACTCCGTAGTCAAAATGGTCAAGGCCCGCCTGGGCGAAGACCTGATCGTTGAGATGATTCGGAATCAACCAGGCAAGTACACTCTGACCACCGACAGCCTGATCCAATTGAAGCAGCAAGGAGTGCCGGACAAGGTGCTGGCGGCAATGATCGCCAAGGGTTCCGGGACCGGCCCTGGTGCGCCTGAGTCGGATAAGGGTTCCCATAGCGATCAGAGGCCGCCAGGCACTTGGGAATTCCACGAGGCTACAGACCCGATGACCGGCCAAGCCAGTATCGAAGCGTCCATGGTGACCAAGGCCGATCGCGACGGCTCGGTGGAAGTGAGCGCCAGATGCGGCGTTGCTCCCGAGGTGACGCAACTGGCGGACAGCTTGGATCCCCACTTTCTGACTTTTTACTTCGCGTATTCTTCCGACAAGGGGATTGTGCTGCATCGCTCCCCGGTGGACCAGACAATATCCCGTGCTCCCACAATTTTTGGGACGCGACTTGGCGACGATACGATCAGCGCCCCGACTTCCTGCGCCTGGTTGCGCGTGAAGATCGGCGACGCCGGTGCGGTCTCCGTGATGTCGAACGATTGCCGGACCGACCATGTGGCAGCGCTGGGCTTCGTCCAATTTCGGGCGCGCGATCTGACGAAGGCGTTGATGGGCCCGGCTGCCTCCAATCAAGGCATGGGCGCGCTGGCGGGCTTGGTGGGGGCAGTTTGCAGATGCAAAGACTCCTCCATCGCGACCATGACTCAAATTCTGAACGCGGGATCGCTTTTGGTGGAACTGCCTCTCAGCAATGGTGTGGGAAGAGTGGTGGATGTGCGCGTTCAGGACCCAGGCTTTCGCCAGTTCGCCAGCAAGTGTCTGGCTTTCCCGGTACCTGAGTCCATGCGGCAGACTCACGTGACCGCTCCCAGTATCTCCCCTGCAACTCGCCCGGCACCCCCCCAAGTCGCCACTCGACCCGAACTCCAGTTCACAGGAAGTCCCGAGGATTTCGCGAGGGCGTTCCCGGGCTTCTTGCAGCGCTCCAGCAGCGCCCTTGCTCTCGATTCGCGGCGCTACGAGAAAGAAAGCGCCGCCTTGATAGAGATTGTGAGAACGTGCGCGCGCATCACGCCGGAAATGGCGCAGCGCTCGATCGACCCTTACAGGCGCGAAAGGCTGCGCACACTGGGGGAGGAGTTCAAGGTTTGCGAGGCGAGCTGGGGCTACTCTTCGGTCTCCGACAAAGTGAAAGCCTCGGACCGGCTGACCGAAAGGGGGATCGTCTATCAGATTAGGGCGGCGAACCACTGGCGGGATGGCTTCCTGATTCGTGTGTTGTTCACGGCGCTCAAATCGGACCCGGCGTTACCGCAAGCGAATAGCCTCGACGACGCGATCCGGGCGGGATTTAACGCCCAAGGCATCGTGCTGGCGAAAATCCAGGGGTCTGGGAGCACCCCGGCTGTCCCTCCGGCCGCCGCGGCGGACGGTTCAACGAGGAGCCGGATCCGCGTTGCCGAGACCGCGCCTGATCGACCGCGTCCCGGAGTGAAGACGGAAGAGGAACTGCTCGCCGCGCTCGACAACAGCATCTGGATTCCGGACGGCCCGGTATCGGACAAGCAGCTTTACATCATCGCTGGTCCCTGCTGCGGCTACAGCCAGGCGTTGTACCGAATTTCTCGAAACCTGACCAATCATGTTCAGTTTCGCTGGGTAGAGATGGCGCCCACGGACAAGTCAAAATGTTTGGAGTATCTCGGGGAGTCGGCGATGCCCAGGAATACCGGACTGCTCGCAAAAATGTACGAAACTCTGGCTGAGCCGGCGGCTTTGCCAACCGCGCTCCGTGACAATGCGATCCGTTGGAATGCGGGAGTGGAGAGCGCGATTGCCGCGATCCTTCGTGAACTCGATCCGGCGCACGGCAAAGCGATTTCGTATCCGACGCTGGTATGGCTGGCCAAGGATGGTGTCCACGTAAGCGTCCGGCCGGATCAGCCGAACAGCGTAAGCGCCATCCTCGAAAGCGTGGTCTCCAGGCCGGAAGCTGCGGCCATTACGCCGGCAGCCCGGATCCTGGTAACGGCAAGCTATCAGATACAGCCGATTCCACCGAAGTTCTATCTAGCCAAAGAGCCGGAGGTGGGGATCTACGCACTGCCTGATGTGAAAGCGCAGCTCATCTACACCTTGCCCAAAGACCGCGGCTATCGAGGGATTCGACGGGTCATTTGGCATGGAGAGTCGTGGATCGAGATTGCCGCCAGCAACGACACGTGGCGACCGGGAAACTTCGTACGGGAATCGCAAGTCTATCCGCAGCGCTGACGGAACCTAAGCGTCTGAGCAACCCCACCCTGTTCATGCGGCGAGTTCCATCCGCGCCCTGGCGCCCGGAACTCCCGCCCCTCCCCGTCTGACCCTCGACGAAGCCGAAGCCATCGCGCTCAAGAACCATCCCCAGATCGCGGCCGCGCAAAACGCCGCCGCCGCCGCCGGCCAGGGCGTCGTCAAGGCGCGCGCCGCTTACTATCCCGTCGTCCAAGGCGAGATCAGCGGCACGCAAGGATATTATCTGAGTCGCATCGGCGCGGGCGCCCTGCAGGTGTCCGTCTTGTTCAGCCGCTTCGGACAAGGATTCCAGCTTACGCAGCTCGTAACGGATTTCGGCAGAACCCGCAATCTGGTGGCGAATTCGAGATATCAGGCGTAGGCCGCGAACCAGCAGACGCAGGCGACGGTTTACAATGTGGCCCTGGGCGTCGACCGCGCCTATTTCGGCGTGCTGCAAGCGCAGGCCTATGTCACGGTCGCGAATCAGACCGTCGGCGCACGCCAGACATTGACGAATCAAGTCAACGCGCTCGCCAGAGCGCAGTTGAAATCGCAGGTGGACGTCAGCTTCGCCGAGGTGAATCTGTCGGAGGCGCAGCTTTTGCTCATCCGCTCGCAGGATGCCGTCCGGCGCGCCTACGCCGATCTCGCCCGCGCGCTCGGTAACGACCAGCCCGCGACATACCAATTGGCGGAAGTTCCCGCGCCGCCGCCGCCCGCGCCCGATCCCGCCGGTCTTATTGCCGAGGCGATTCAAGACCGTCCTGAATTGAAGGACCTGCGCCTGCGCTATCAGGCGGCGCAGTCCTTTGAACAAGCCGAGGCCGATCTGAAGCGCCCCGACGTCAGCCTGGTCGCCGTAGGGGGCGGTCTGCCCTATTTGGATCAGACCCCGCGCGTGACGCCGCACGAGTACGAAGGCGTGGGCGTCAACGTCAACATACCGATCTTTAACGGCCACCTGTTTTCCGCGCGCCGCCAAGCCGCCGAGTACCAGGCGGTCGCGGCAAATCAGCGCATCCGCGACCTGCAGCAGCAGATCGAGCGAGACGTACGCGCCGCCTGGATCACGGCGTCCACCGCATACCAGCGCATTCCCGTAACGGAGCAACTGCTGCGCCAGGCGCAACTTGCCCTCGACCTCGCCCAAGGCCGTTACCAGCTCGGCTTGGCCTCCATCGTCGAGGTCACGCAAGCGCAGCTCAACCTCACTCAGGCGCAGATCGAGAATGTCAGCGCGAAATACGATTACGAAAGCGCCTACGCCGAGCTGCAGTACACGACCGGCGGCCTGCGCTGATAACGGCAGTATGCTTCAAGTCGCGAATGAGGGAGCTTGGGCGCGCTTCCCGAAGACGTTACGCGCGCGGAGCCTTCGGAAGGCCCAACAAGTACGTGAGATGCCCGGATGTTCCCGCGATACGGACGCGAGCCGCTGTCCAACAGTAGTCGCTCAGACCTCGCGTTAGCTCCAACATTTCCGAAACAGTGTAGGCGCGGCATTGGGAGACCAAGCCGTCCCACAAACACGTAAGCGGGACCAGCGGTAACACGTACGTCCAAAGTAAGCGGCGCCACCGGAATGGGCGGATGAATGGAGTCGCGATGGCCACAAAGAGTGGCGTGAAGAAGAGCGGAATTATTGTTGCCGGCGAACGCTCCGGAATCTCGAAAATCCCGATCGGTTGCCGTGCTTCGACAGCGCACTCGAGCACCGCACGCGCCGCCGCCGGGGCAAAGTGGTGAAAGGCGTTAAACATGGTCCTTAATCCCACCAGGTCTCCCGGCGTCTTGATTGCATCGACGGCATCCGAAATGTACGAAATGCCTGCCGGGTGCAGCGCGGACAAATAGCGAAAAGCGCTATGGTTCGGGTATTTGTCCGTCAACGTGAACCGTATGGAAATGCCCTCGCTCAGGAGGCCTTCATACACTGCCCGCACGGGTCCTCCCGCGCCGGAACAAAGATCCACGACGTTCGCCGCGCTCGACTTTTGGAGAAAATTGCGCAGCAGATGGACGACCGGTTTGTGCAAAGCGAACCGTGTCTCCATGAAATACAGGTAGTCGGTTGCAAGGTCCCGGATCGTCTGGGGGAACCAAGAGAGGTCTTCGAGTTCGAACATTTGCATCCGCGGCAGCGGCATGTTTTCTCCGGCTCGCGCGCGCGAGATCCGAACCGCTGCCGGTTCGAAGTGTGAATCCAGTTCAACCGACTTCGGAACGGAACGGGGTAACATTCTCAGTGTGACAAAGCCGGCTCCAGCCGCGATGGCGACCGCCACTCCGCCCCGCCTCGTCCCCAAACCGAAAAGCGCCGCGGAACGCAAAGCTCGTCTCGCGAAAATCCTCCAGCTTCTCGATGCCATGTATCCGGGGGCCACCTGCGCCCTGCGGCATCGCAATCCCTGGGAACTGCTCGTTGCGACTATCCTTTCGGCGCAGTGCACGGACAAGCGCGTCAACGAGGTCACGCCCGAACTGTTCAGGAAATACCCCACGGTGGCGGATTTCGCGCACGCGAATCAGGCCGAAATGGCCCGCGACATCCGCCCGACGGGCTTCTTCAATAACAAATCGAAAGCCGTCATCGGCGCGGCTAAGAAGATCCTGAGCGAATTTGGCGGCGAGGTTCCGCGCACAATGGAAGAGTTGTTGACAGTGCCCGGGGCCGCGCGCAAGACGGCCAATGTCGTGCTGGGAACCGCCTACGGCATCGCTTCGGGCGTCGTCGTGGACACGCATGTGCAGCGCGTCTCGCGACGCCTCGATCTGACGAAAAACTCCGAGCCCGCCAAAATCGAGCAGGACCTTCTCAAGATTCTTCCGCAGGACCGCTGGATCCTGTTCTCGCACCAACTGATTCTCCACGGCCGCGCTCTGTGCATCGCACGCAAACCAAAATGCGCCGAGTGCCGCCTCGACCCCATCTGCTATGCGAAAGACAAAACCATCACGGCCATTGGCAGCTCGCAACGGAGCACGAGCCTCAGCGCAACGTAACCGCTGCTCAGGGTTCGCGCCCGATGCGGAGGCGCTGTCCAGCCTGCCTCTTCGGGTCATAAGCGCCATCGAAGAGGTTCAAGCGAACAAAAACGGCCGCGCCGTCGTATCCTATAGCGGCCATCAGGAGCGCGTCATATGTATTGCGACCGTTGCGGAATCGAACTCCAGGATAATCAAAGCTTCTGCCCGCGATGCGGCAAAGCCTTCACACAAGCGCCCATGCTGCCGGCACGCGGCCGCATCGCGGGTCACATCCGCCTGCTAGGCATTCTATGGATTGCGATTTCCGCCTTCCGGCTGCTCCCCGCTCTGGTTCTGTTCACGATCACGCGCCCCGATCTGCACGTCTTTCCCGCGGACGTGCCCGATTTCGTCCCAGTCTTGCTCCAGGGCGTGGCCACGGTGCTCCTGATTGCGGGCGGATTGGGCGTCGCGGCCGGCTGGGGCCTGCTCCAACGCCTCTCGTGGGCGCGCATGCTATCCATCGTCATGGGGTGCGTCGGCATGATCGACATGCCCTTCGGTACCGCGCTCGGCATTTACACTTTATGGGTCCTGCTGCCGGCCAAGTCGGAAGAAGAATACCGCCAAATTTCGCAAGTTGCGTGAGATCACGCGATTAAAATCCAGAGGCGTTCGAGGAGGCGGATGCGCGTCAAGAAGGCGGCCGGCGATGCGGCCTGGTCCGCTGTTAACGCCGCCCCGTGCATCAGGCGGCGGTGACTGCCGTTCGACAGGAAAGTTGCCGAGATCCTTCGCATCGGCCGCAAAACGCGCTGGCCGGAATCGGAGCTGTTCCGGACGGACTGAGGCGGCACGTCGGGTGCCACAAGTTCACGAATACCGCATACTATCTTCCGTGCGCCTTTGGGTGCGCCCGATCGTACACCGCCAGCAGGTCCGTCAGGGCCACCTGCGTGTACTTCTGGGTGGTGGAAAGCTTGGCGTGGCCGAGCAGTTCCTGAATGGCCCGCAGGTCCGCCCCATCGCTGAGCAGATGCGTCGCATAGGCGTGGCGCAGGCTGTGCGGGTGCAGCGACGAATCGCCGGTCAACATCGTCGCGTAGAATTTCACGATGGCGCGCGCCCCGCGTGGGCTCAGACGGTTGCCGCGGTAATTCAGAAAAAGGGCCCGCTCCTCCGGTTGCGGATGACGCACGGTCAAGTATTTCTGCAACGCCGCGGCGGCCTTAGATCCGAACGGAACCTGCCGCTCCTTCTTGCCTTTCCCGCGCACGCGAATCCAGCGCTCGCCGAAATCGAAGTCCTCCAGGCTCAGCCCGCACAATTCGCCGATGCGCAGCCCGCAGCCGTATAGCATTTCCAAAATCGCCAAATCGCGCGCCGGGAAAGGACGTTCCAACTCGCTCGTGGCCACACCGTCGATCAGGGTGCTGGTCTGCTCCGCCGTCAGCACCGAGGGCACGGTCTTCGGAGCCTTCGGCGTCCGCACCAGTTTCGCCGCGTTCACCTCGATGGCGCCTTCGCGCTGCATGAACTTGAACAGCGACCTTACAGCAGCCAGCTTGCGACGCAGCGTAACCGCCGTCAAGCGCTGCCGGTACAGCCCCCCGAGCCACTCCCGAATCACAAGCGCGTCGATCTCGTCTACGGGCGGCGCTTCGCCGTCCGGTGGCGTCAGGTATGCAAGAAACTGCCTCAGGTCGGACTCATAATTCCGCACCGTATGTTCCGATGCGTTGGCGCGCCGCAGCTCGCCGAGATACGCCTCGATATAGCCCGCCAGGACGGTCAAGAATGCCCCAGTACGCCGTGGGGCTGGTAGGGATCCTCGAGCGCCTTGATCTCCGCGCCGTCCAGCTTCAGGTCCAGCGCCGCGACGGCGTCTTCGAGGTGCCGCATCTTGCTCGCGCCCACGATCGGCGCCGTGACGCCGGGCTGCTGCAGCAACCACGCAAGCGCGATTTGCGCGTTCGAGACCCCCCGCCGGCGCGCGATCCCGCTGACGCGCTCGACCACGGCGAAGTCCGATTCCTGGTAATAGAGCCGATGCGCAAAATCGTCCGTCTTGGAGCGAACCGTTTCTCCCCGGTCCTCCGGCCGCCTGTTGCCGGCTAGAAATCCGCGCGCCAGGGGACTCCATGGAATTACGGCGATCCCCTCCTCGCGGCAGAGCGGCAGCATCTCGCGCTCTTCTTCGCGATAGACCAGGTTGTAATGGTTTTGCATTGCGACGAAGCGCGTCAGCCCACGCTCGCCGGCCTTATAAAGCATCTTGGCGAACTGCCACGCGAACATTGACGAGGCCCCGATATACAGCGCCTTGCCGGACTTTACGACGTCGTCCAGCGCCTCCAGCGTTTCCTCGATCGGCGTCTCGTAATCGAAGCGGTGGATTTGATACAAATCGACGTAATCGGTTTGCAGCCGCCTCAGGCTGTCGTCGATCGCGTGCAGGATGTGCTTCCTCGATAAACCGCGCTGGTTGGGATCGTCGCCCATGGGGTTGAAGACCTTGGTCGCAATCACGACGCGATCACGCGAGGCGAAGTCCTTCAGCGCGCGTCCTACGATCTCCTCGCTCACGCCGAGCGAATACATATCGGCGGTGTCGAAAAAATTAATTCCCAGCTCGAGCGCGCGGCGGATGAACGGCCGGCTCTCCTCTTCTTCGAGCACCCACTCGCGCCACTTCTTCGAGCCGTAGGTCATGGTGCCCAGGCAGATGCGCGAGACCTTCAAACCGGTTGATCCGAGCGTTACGTATTTCATTGTCAGTCGAACTCTCCCGCGGGAGCCGCCTGATCCGCGCCCACGCGGCCACAAACGATCTGCGCCTGGTAATAATTCTCGCTACGAATGGGGCGCCCGGCCATGCGCCGCAGCATCGACATCTGCCCGGTGTGCGTCAGGGCATCGGCTATGGGACCCTGAAATATCTTCTCCGCGGACGCGCCGGTCACGCCGCCGGAAGCGAGCCCTCGGTCCAGCGTTTCGAGCGCCTGGAAAAATCGCGCGACCTCTTCATCCCACGCGAGCGGAGCCGAATCGCGCCACTCGCGCCTGCCCTCCGACAGGGCCAGCGCCCAATCAATCAGATCGCCCATGTGCGCCAGGATTTGCGCGGGCGTGCGCGTACCGGGAGACGCCTTGAACGACCCGAAATCGTTCGGCGCGCCGCGTAGCGCCTTCCCTGCGCGATAGGCCAGCGTGGCGATCGCGTGCCGCAGTAGAGAATCCATAACTTTGACTTTCACATGCTACCGCAGGCGCATACTAAGGCACTCCGCCTCTCACGTACGCCGCTTGCAGCAGCACGCCCGCGACAATCAGTCGCCAGCGCCTGGGACTCTGCCATCGCGCAAAAGATGAGCGGGCGCCCCCATTGAGGAGCACAAAACGAATGGTTGATCTGGTCCGATGCCGCAGGGAAGCGTGCTCGCGAAACTTCAGCTCCATGCCGGGGTGCAATGACAACGACGAGCTCGCCGGCCGCATCGCGGGAGATGCCGATGCGGCCAAGTCCGCTCGCCAAGCTGATGAAGGGCATGCCCGGCGAACGCCCGCTTGAGACCGCCGGAGAGCTGCATTACGTTCATCGCAACCGCTTGAGTTTCCAGCTTAGCCCGAGGTTAGCCGCGAGATTGATCTCGGCCAGCGGGACAAGCTCGCCTTGGACCTGACAAATGCCGGAGCCGAAATAAATCCGCTCACGTCGCGGATGCGGGCGCATCCCGCCATCCGGATGCGCTAACGAGACTGCGTAAACGGGAGATTAAAGTTTGAAACTGAACTACTACCAAGATCCCATCTGTCTCGAAAAAGTCGTTGCCGGTCAAGACGGAATGCAACGCCCCGTGCTTCGGCCTACCGGCGCCTCGGGCCACAAAAACCGTGCCGTTTCCTCCCACATACGATCGAGAACATCGACCAGATCGTGATCGGAATCGAGTAGCCGCAGATCCACATTCGCATGGCTGCCGGCAAACTCGATCGAATATTCGGGCGGCACAACGTCATCGCGGCGGCCGTGGAAAATCAACGCCGGTTGCGCAAACTCCGGGTAGGGTTCGTACTCGCTCGCGTCCTCGATCAACCCGTACTCGAGTTGATGCAGTTCGCCATCGCCATAATGTTGCACCGCGAGCGTTCCGGTCTCCTTCCACCGCATCATCGCTTCGGAACCGAGCCGCTCGCGCCAGCGCGGAACGAAACTGAAAGCCGGCGCCATCAGGACCAGCTTTTGCGCCTCGCGATGCCGCGCGGCGTACAACGCCGCCAGGTAACCGCCCAGACTCGATCCGATGAGGCAAACCGGCTCGCCGCCCGCGGTCCTCTCGATGACGCGCAACTGCGCCGTAATCGTCAGGCGCTCGAAATTTCCCTGCGCCAGATCCGGTATTTCAAGCTCGACGCCTCGTTGAGCGAAGCGCTCCCGAAAATAACGCGCCTTCTTCGAACCGGGACTGCTCGCGAATCCGTGCAGGTAAACGACGCGGTTCACTTCAACGATTGCCAGTTCGAGTATCTGAAATCGTCTTCGGCGGCGAGGATGTCGTTTTCGTAGCGCCGATGAAACGCCGCGAAAGGCAGCAGACTGCCCCTGGCGCCTTCGCCATAATCCACCTCGGCCTCGTCGCGGATCTCCAGTTTGCGGTCGTGGCGCGAGGTAATCATGGTGATTCTCATGGGAAAACAATCCGGTAATCTTACCCAGATCCAGCCCGTCAACTTGCCCTTGGTTTCCTTGCCGCGATCGTTGATGCGCACCCCTTCAGGCCCGCTCTTCTGCGAATAACGAATCACCATGGTGCGGGCCACGCCGATGTTCTCCTCGCGATCGTACTCGAATACGAAGTTTTTTTGCCCGCTTTTATCGAAAAGAAGGACCATTTGTCCCAGGTCGGTGGCAACGCCGCTCAGTCCCTCGGCCTCGAATTGCTGACGCATTTTCTTCTTTGCGTCGTCATCGTAGGAGAGCAGCGCATTGCGCAGGAACTTGCGTCCATCATCGTCCTTTGCCTCGGTTTCCTTGTCGACCGTGAGCACTTGCCGAATCTCGTGAATCGCGGGCGAGCCTCGCAGCGTCGTGAACGCGTAATAGGATACGATCTGGCGGACGGAGTACTGCGCGGCGGCGGGACTGAGCGCCGCGTCTCTTTTTTGCTCCTTATGCGCGGATGCGCGGTGTATCATGCGCTGCCGCAATGTTTCAAGGCCCATCACTTGCTGCGCGTTGGCCGCAAAACGTTCCGCCGCTTCGGCGATCCGGGGCAGCGCGCGAATGACGGCGGTATCTTGAGCGGACGTGGCGGCTCCACGCGGAGCGCTTGAGGCGGTCTGAGCGCACGCCATCGCGAACGCCGCGGCCGCGAGCGGGGCGAGCCTCATGGTTCTAGTAGAGCACGCGCGCATTCGCGAAACGAGGAGGTGAAAAACAAATCTTACATGCTAGAATCAATGCGTTTGAACGTGGTTGTGGGCTGAGAAACTTGGGGAGGATACATGTCGCCAGTGGAACAGAAGGTGAAACAGATCATCGTGGAACAGCTCGGGGTGGACGAGAATCAGGTGGACAACACCGCCTCCTTTGTGGACGATCTGGGCGCGGACTCGCTCGACATCGTCGAGCTCGTGATGGCGTTCGAAGAAGCTTTCGACATCGACATCCCGGACGAAGACGCCGAAAAGATCACGACGGTCAAGGACGCCATCGACTACATCGAAGCAAAGAAGAAAAAGTAGCGAGAGCGGAGCGGGATTTTGGCTCGCAGAGTTGTAGTAACGGGAGTCGGCCTGGTCACTTCGTTGGGCATTGGCACGGAGGAGACCTGGCGCGGCCTTTGCGAAGGCCGCAACGGCATCTCGCGCATCGAACAGTTCGACGCCGCCGCGTTTAATTGCCGCATCGCCGGGGAAGTAAAAACCTTCGATCCGGCGCGGTTCATCGAGCGCAAAGAAATCAAAAAGATGGGCCGCTTCATCCAGTTCGCGATCGCGGCCACGGAATTTGCGATGGCGCAATCCGGTGTGAAGATCGATGCCGATATGGCCGATCGCGCCGGAGTTTATATCGGCAGCGGAATCGGCGGGTTTGAAGTCATTGAGCGGGAGCATCGCATTCTGCTCGAAAAAGGACCCAGCCGCATCTCGCCGTTTTTTATTCCAGCGACGATTATCAATCTCGCATCGGGCTACGTTTCGATTCGCACCGGCGCTAAAGGCCCGAACTCGGCGACCGCGACGGCCTGCACCACCAGCGCTCATTCGATCGGCGATTCATACAAGATCATCCAGCGCGACGCCGCCGACGTAATGATCTGCGGGGGCGCCGAGGCGTGCATAACGCCCATGGGAATCGGGGGGTTCGCTGCCATGCGAGCGCTGTCGCAGCGCAATGGCGATCCCGCTCGCGCCTCGCGGCCCTGGGACAAGGAGCGCGACGGCTTCGTGGTGGGAGAAGGCGCGGGTATCCTGGTTCTCGAGGAATTGGACTTCGCGAAACGGCGCGGCGCGTCCATCCTGGCCGAAATCTCCGGATATGGAATGAGCGCCGATGCGTTTCACATCACCAGCCCGTCCGAGGATGGCGACGGCGCCTTTCGCGTGATGCGTCACGCCTTGGACGATGCGGGACTGGAGCCGCGCGACATCGATTACATAAACGCTCACGGGACCTCGACCGAGGTGGGCGACAGGATTGAGACCACCGCGATCAAGCGCGCCTTCTGCGAACATGCCCGCAAGCTTTGCGTCAGCTCCACCAAGTCGATGACCGGGCACTTGCTGGGCGGGGCCGGCGGACTCGAAGCGGGCATCACGGTCCTCGCGATACGCGATCAGATCGCCCCGCCCACCATTAACTATGAATTCCCCGATCCCGAGTGCGACCTCGACTATGTCCCCAACCAGGCCAGACCCCTCCGCATCGATCACGCGTTGTCGAATTCATTTGGGTTCGGCGGAACTAATGGATGTCTGATTTTCAGTAAATACGCCGGATAGCTCTTGGACATGAAGATAATCGTCTGCATCAAGCAGGTACCCGTACGCGACTCGCAGTTGAGAGTGGATTCGAGCGGCCGCTGGATTCAGGAAAGCGACCTCAACTTCGAGATCAACGAGCCGGACGCGTACGCGCTCGAAGAGGCCCTGCAACTCAAGGAGAAGCATGGCGGCGAAGTGGTCGCGCTGTGCGCCGGTCCGGCGCGCGCCTCGCAAACCATACGCGAGGCGCTGGCCAAAGGCGCCGATCGGGCGCTGCATATCGAAGATGAAAACGTATCGTCGTGGGACACTTTGGGTCTCGCGCGTTTGCTCGCCAAAGCCGCCGCGCCGGAGAAGCCCGATCTTATCCTCACCGGTCTGCAATCGGACGATCTCGGCTATGGCCAAACCGGAGTGGTTCTCGCCGAGATCCTTGGCGTGCCGCACGCCACCATCATCATGGCCGTGGAGGCGCTGGATCATGGAATCCGCGTGAAGCGGGAACTCGAGAACGGCTGGTTTCAGCACATCGAAATGCCTCTTCCCGCCGTGCTCACGATTCAGTCGGGCATCAACAAGCTCCGTTATGCCACCCTCATGGGTATCAAGAAGGCCAAGGGAAAAGAAGTGAAGCGGTTGACCGTCGGCGAGCTCGGCGTAAGCCCATCGCCTACCGCCGTCATCGAGCGCGTTTACCTTCCGCAAAAGGCGAAGCAGACGCAGTTGCTCGACGGAAGCCCCAAGGAAGCGGCGGCGAAACTGGTCGAAAAACTCAAATTTGAGGCGCGCGTTTTATGAGCGGGACCGTTCTCGTAATCATGGAACAGCGCGGCGGCGCCTGGAACCGCATGTCCTTTGAAACGCTCACGGCGGCGCAGCAGCTTGCCTCCGGCGTGGGCGCCTCGACGGCGGCCGCGGCGCCCGGCAAAGCCGTGGATGCGCTTGCGAACGAGCTTGCGTCGAAGGACCTGGAACGCGTCTACGCGATCGATCACGATCTGCTCGACAACTACACCGCGGATGCTTTCACGGCCGCGCTCGAGCAGTTGATTCGCAAGACGCAGCCATCCTTCGTGCTGTTCCCGCACACGTACCAGGTGCGCGATTTCGCGCCTAAACTCGCCACGCGCTTCGGCCAGGTGCTCATTAGCGATGTCGTCGCAATCCGCTCCGAAGGCGGCAATCCCACCTTCGTTCGGCAACTCTTTCAAGGCAAGCTCAACGCCGACGTGAAGCCGGGCGGTCCGGCGCCGCACTTCATCTCGGTCCAGGCAGGAGCCTTCCGCGCCGAACAGGCCCGAGCGGGAACCGCTGAGGTCGAAAAATTCACGCCCGATCTGGACCCGGGCGCGATTCGCACAAAACCGGGTGAGCCATTCCGCGAATCGGCCCGCGCCGTCGATCTTACGTCCGCCGACATTATCGTTTCAGTCGGCCGCGGAATCAAGGAGAAGGACAACATCGGCATCGTGGAAGAGCTCGCCAAAGCCATGGGCGGTGAGCTGGCGGCTTCGCGTCCCATCTGCGACAGCGGCTGGCTGCCCATGGAGCGGCAGGTGGGCAGCTCCGGCCAGACCGTGTCGCCTAAGGTCTACCTCGCGGTCGGCATCTCCGGGGCCATCCAGCACCTGGTCGGCATGAAGGGATCGAAGACCATCGTCGCCATCAACAAGGATTCCAATGCGCCGATTTTCGAAGTGGCCGATTACGGCATCGTCGGGGATCTCTTCGAAGTTGTCCCCGCTTTGACCGAAGAGGTTAAAAAAGCCAAGGGTTAGCGAGCAAATGCGCGGCCGTTGAGAAGCGGAGCCGCGCTCAGGTCCATCAATGCCCGTTTACGCCTATGTCATGGTGGCCACCGGCTCTATTTTGTGGGCCGCTCCGTTCCCGATTTTCCGATCGGTCACAAAGAGGCTTCCTCACGCTTGACCGGGGAGCGCGCTGGGGCGTGATTCTGCAATGCTTGGGGTACTCGCTATGGTGGTAAGGATCGTTCTGGTTGAGATCGCCCGCGGTCTGGCAGGTTATCCTATCCGCTTTCTGTTTTGCCGCGGCAAGCCTTCTTTCCTGGACCGCCGCCCGCGCGCTGGGGCGTCAACTGCGCGTCCATGCCGCCCTGACTGCGAGCACGAACTCATTCGATCCGGTCCTTATCGCTTCGTGCGGCGCCCCGTTTACACACCGATGCTCTGCATACTCGCAGGGACCGCCCTTTTGATGACACCGTTTTATCTTTTCATCGCGGCCTTGCTGCTGTTTCTCATTGGCACGGAGATCCGAATGCGCATTGAAGAGCGGCTCCTCGCGTCGCGATTCGGGCATAGCTCCTCACCTACCGGCGCGCCGTGCCGCGATTCATTCCGTTTTCAAAGGTGATGTGATGGCCAGCGAGCGTGAACTCGAACTCATCCGCGCCGCCGCCGACGGCGACCTTGAAGGCGTGCGCATTCTGATCGGCCGGGGCGCCAAGGTCAACGCCCGCCACAAAAACGGCATGACGCCCCTGCTGGCCGCGGCCCTCTATGGCAAGACCGACGTCATGCAGTTGCTGCTGGTTCAGGGCGCCGATATCAAATTGCGCTACAGCAACGACGCCACCGTGTTGATTCTGGCCGCGACGCAGGGGCAGGCATCGTCCGTGCGCGCTGCTGCTGGGAAAGGGCGCAAACCCCAACGAGCGCGCTCGCGGTGGATCGACGGCGCTGCTGGCCGCTGCAGTCGGCGGCTACACGGAGGTAATCGAGGCGCTGCTGGCCAAAGGCGCCGATCCCAATCTGGGCGACGCCAACGGGTCCACGGCCTTGATCGCGGCCGCCGCGAACGGCCATCTCGAAGCGGTTTGCGCGCTTCTCGACAGCGGCGCGGAAGTGAACGCGCGCACCCGCTCCGGCATCACCGCCTTGCTTTCGGCGCTGAGCGCCGCGGCCATCGTATGGCGTCTTTTGGAACATGGCGCCGACCCTAATGCGACGGATGAGCAAGGCCGGCCCGCGCTCGTCGTCGCCGCGGCCCAGGGCTCGCTCGAGGTCGTCCAGGTCCTGCTCGACAGGGGCGCTGTCATCGACGCGGCCGATCCTAGCGGAACCACGCCGCTGATCGCCTCGTGTCTCTATGGTCACGTGCCGGTTGCGCGCATGCTGCTCGACCGCGGCGCCGACTCCAGCGCGCGCGCCGGCAGCGACACCACGGCGCTCATCGGCGCCATTGTGCGGGGCCACACCGAGATTCTCGAACTGCTTCTCGAGCGCGGCGCGGATGCCAATCGCGCGGCCACCGGAGGCGTCACGCCGCTGATGATCGCGGCCAACAACGCTCCCGCCATGGCGCCCTTGCTGCTCCAGCATGGCGCCGATGTCAACGCGGCGGACGAGAACGGAACCAGCGCTCTTCACGTGGCCGCGCTAAAGGGCGACGATGCGCTCGCGAGGGCGCTGCTTGGTAAGGGAGCGGACGCTCGCCGCCCGGCGCGGAACGGCCTCACGGCGGCGCAAGTGGCGGAAGCGGCCGGACACCACGATTTGGCCTCTTTATTGGGCGGTTTTCCGGCGGGAAGCGATCTCCCGCGGGGCGATGAAAGCGCGTAAATCGCTCACAACTCCGCGAAATCGAGCGATATGCATTTCGTAGCCCATGAATGGCAATATCGCACCGCTGCTGGAGCGCTTTACGGAACGGCCCAGCGCCGTGCGCGAGGAATTGCGGATATACGCCGAAGGCGACCCCCAGGGTTTCCGTCAAGAGGTCATGCCCTTGCTGCGAAACGGCTGCGATGCCGCGGCGCGACGCTTCATTTTGCAGTTGTTAGTCCAACACTCCGGCCTGATCGGCTATCTGGCCGACCCGGCGCAATCCCCCATCGAATCCGCCATCGCATTTGCGAAAGAACTGCGGGACTCGGGAGTGCCGCTCGAAACCGCACTCGATCATCTGCTCGCGTCCGCCGTTTGCGACCGCGACGCCGGCGATACGATCGTCCGCCTGCTTGCTCTTTTTTCGGCTCTCTCGTGGAGCACGCGCATTATCGAATTGCGTACGGAATTGATGGCCCATTGCGACGAGCGCGTACGCTCCAAGGCGGCCATGGAAATCGCCAAATCCATTAAGAGCGCCGCATGGGTCGCCAGCATCCTGATCAAGGAGCATCCCCGTGTCCAGGCCAATGCCGTCGAGGGATTGTGGGACAACCCCGATCGCGATCTGAAGCCCATACTTATGATCGCCTCGCGGTCCCCGCACGGCCGCGTGGCCGCCAACGGCTTGCTGGGGCTATACCGGCACGGCGCCCTGGAGTCCATCGCACTATTGTTGAAAATGGCCGAGGCCGGCGACCCGGACCGCCGCGGAAGCGCGATTTGGGCCATGGGCGAAACGCAGGATCCGCGTTTTCTGCCCTTCCTGATCGCCGCGTTCGAGAAAGCTCAGGGCAAGGACAAGCACCGGGTTCTGCGGGCGCTGTCGCGCATCCGGCAGCAGCAAAAGGCCGCCGAACAGGCTGGAAAAGTGCTCCTGCGCGTGCTGGGAGCTTCCGTCCGGGAGGACGGCTCGCGCTGGCTGAACGTCTCCGTCTGGTCGCAATCGGCCAGCCTGGGGTCCATGCCGGCGACGAGATTCGCGCTGTGGGAAAACGAGCGGCTGATCACCGATTATTCCGTGCAGATCGTTCCTACGCCGCCCGTCCTGATCGTCGGCTGCGTCACGCCGCGGTTTACATCCAAGGTGGACGCTTACGGGCAAGCCGTGGAGCGCGCTCTGCTCGCCTGCGCCGATCTCAAACGCAGCATGGACCCGTGGTGCATGCAGCGCTATCTCGAAAGCGTCCAGACCTCTACCCCCGATTCGCAAGTTTCAATGAGCTCCGGCGATCCCGCCCTGGCGCTGCACTTGAAAATCCATCGCGGCTTCGTTCTGGCGCCGGATCTGTTCCGCAAAATGGCCGCCGAGCCGGGCCCCCGCACGCGCGCCACTACCGACGTGACGCTCGCCATCGCCAAAGTTGTCCATGTGCTCGGAAGCGCTTCCGGCCGGCGGCATGTACTTGCATTCTTCGAATCGAGCCCCGTCGATGAAGTCTTGTTGCGCCGTCTGGCAAACTCGCTCAAGACCGAGTCATTGAGCTTGCATGGTTTCGCTCCGCAATCGGGATCCGGCCACGATTTAATTCGCGAGCTCTGCGAAACCACGCCGGGCGGATCCTTCGCGGCCGTTCCCCACGACCGCCTTGGCGACGCCGTTATGCAGGCCTATCTGGCCTTGCTCGATCGCTACGAGATCACATACCCGGCCCCCGATCCTGCCGCTCCCGCTCCGCCGCGCTGTGAGTTGCGGCTTTCGGCGCCTCAAGGCGCGGTCTCCTTGGCCATCGACTTCCCCTCCGCTACATCTCCCAACTCGACCGTGATCCCGCCCGGACCACCGCCGCCGGCGTCACTGCCGGAACCCATAACCCACGGCGCAAATTGACTTTCCCCGGCCTGGTATTTACTGTTAAGATTCAGCTTGACGCCGCGCGGCGTAGAAGCATGGAGCGAAGAAGCGTAACCTGACGCTATGCCGGAGAACCAAAGCGGTGAGGTCCAGACCGTAGACGCGCTGCTTGATTCCACATTGGAAAGCGTCGATGAAGCGGAGCATACCGTCCTACGCATGGCCGCCCGGGCGGGGCTGGAGGAAGACGATTTGCACGCCCTCGGCATGGCCGTGCGCGAGGCGGCCGTAAACGCCGTCGTTCATGGAAATCGTTACAACTCGCGCAAGAAAGTCCATCTGAAGGTGTCCCTTTCCTCCGACCGGCTCGCGATCGTGATCGGGGACGAAGGGGAGGGCTTCGAAAGGGATGCGATTGCCGACCCGCTCGCGCCCGAGAATCTGTTGCGCCAGTCGGGGCGTGGTCTGCTGCTAATCCGCGCGTTTGTGGACGAACTCGAAATTCGCCGCAGGCAGCCCCGCGGCACGGAAGTCCAGCTGGTAAAGTATCTGGCGAACGAAAATTCCAATCGAGGAGGGAGAAGTGAGCATTAAATTATCGACTCGTCAAGTAGGCGACGTCACTGTTATCGATGCGAGCGGGAGGATTACTCTGGGCGAGGGCGCCAGCGCCTTCCGCGACACGGTCCGCGATCTGGCGGCCGCCGGACACAAGAAGCTGTTGCTCAACCTGGGCGATGTAACCTATATCGACAGCTCCGGCATCGGCGAGCTCGTCTCCGGTTTCACCACCGTCACCAATCATGGCGGCCAACTGAAGCTGCTGGGACTGAACAAGCGCGTTAAAGACTTGCTTCAGATCACCAAACTCTACACCGTATTCGAGGTTTACGACGACGAGGCCGCGGCCATTCGAAGCTTCGCTTGAGCGCCCGCGTATAACTCAGGGGCGGCCGTTTATCGCGCCGCCCCTATGTTAAAATTTAGTTTCCCCCTGTAAGAGGTTCTTCATTGGATAGGGCTACCCGAAAAGAATTAAAAAGCGACAAGTTTGCCCTGGAAGTCCAGCACGGCTTCGAGTTCGTGACGGGTCATCGTCAAAGTCTGGTGCGCTGGAGCATCGTCGGCGGCGCGGCAGTCATAGTCATCGTCGCCGCGCTGCTGTTTATGCAACACCGCGCCACCGTCCAGCAAGCCGCGCTTCAGAATGCGATGCGCACCGAAAATGCCGCCGTCGGCCCGGCCAATAACGAGTACATTCTCTCCTATCCGACGCAAGCGGCCAAGGACCAGGCCGCGGTAAAGGCATGGACCGAGATCGCCGCCAAGTACGGCGGCAGCGAGGCCGGCGTGATCGCCGAATATTACCTCGCCAGCCACGCCGCCGATCGAGGGAATGTGCAGGAAGCGGAAAAGCGTTTCCAGGAAGTCGTCGACTCCGGGAAGACGAATTACTCCTCGCTAGCCCGGCTGCCGCTCGCGCAGCTCTATGCCTCGGACGGAAAAATGGACCAGGCCAAGAAAACCTTGCAGGAGGTCATCGCTCATCCCACCGCGATGGTTTCGAAGGATGCCGCGACCATCGCGCTCGCTCGCCTGATCGCGCCAAGCGACCCGCAAGGCGCGCGCAAGCTGCTCGAGCCTTTGCGCGGCAGCGATCGCAGCGCCGTCAGCCGCGCGGCGATCACCGCTATCAGCGACCTGCCGAAGTGACCGCCGCGCCGGGATTCGGCCTCCTGGAGCATTTGGCGTTTCCGGTGGAGCATAGCGCCGGACGGCGTTATCCCGAATTCCCGCACGCTTACCGCAACGAGTTTCAGCGCGACCGCGACCGCATCGTTCATTCGCGCGCGTTCCGCCGGTTGGAGAACAAGACGCAGGTGTTCGCGCCCGGCGTTTCCGACCATTTTCGTAATCGCCTGACCCACACCATTGAGGTCGCCCAAGTTGCGCGCACCGTTGCCGCCGCCCTCGGACTCAATGAAGATCTGACCGAGGCGCTGGCGCTCGTCCACGACGTCGGGCATCCGCCCTTCGCTCACGCTGGCGAAGAAGCATTGAAGGACCAGATGCAGCGCTTTGGCGAATCCTTCGATCACAATATCCACGGCCTCCGGATCGTGGATAGCTTCGAGCAGCGCTACGTCCGTTTTCCAGGCCTGAACCTCACCTTCGAAGTGCGCGAGGGCATCGTCAAGCACTCTCGCGACCTGACGCCAGGCGCCGATCCTGCCCTCGATGAATATTTACCCGCGTTGCGCCCCGTAATCGAGGCGCAACTGATCGACTTGGCCGATGAGATCGCTTACAACACGGCGGATCTCGACGATGCGCACTCCGCCCAAATGTTCGAGATCGGCGATCTGCAGGCCGCGGTCCCGGAGCTTCACGCCGCGTACGGCGATTTTGAGAATCAGTTCCCAGGCGCTCCCGAACGCGTGCTCTTTCAGGAGTCCGTGCGGGCCCTCATCGACGAGCTTGTATCGGGCCTGGTCGAGGGAACTGCCGCGCAAGTGGAAGAGGCCGGCGTTTGCGACGCCGCCAAAGTGCGATGTCTCGCCCATCGCGTCTCCGCCTTCACGCCCGCCGCGCGGGAGACAACTTCACGGCTCAAGCAGTTCCTGCGCGAGCGCGTGTATTTCGCCGAGCCACTCGTCTCCGGACGGCGTAGGTCCGCGGCGATGATCGCCGAGCTATTCGAACATTTCCTCGCGCATCCCGCGGACCTGCCGCAAAATTACGTCGATGAGATGCGGCATCAGCCCCTTCATCGCATCGTGTGCGACTATATCGCGGGGATGACCGACGGCTTTTTCCTGCGCTGCTACGAGCAGGCCCTCGGCCATAAAGGATAAACGGGTTAATCCCCGGCGGTCAACATGTTCTGTATCTCCGCCGTGCGCACGCCGTAAATTTTCGAAACTTGCCGGCAAATCTGCGCGGCGATCTTCGAGGGCTCCTCCGTCTCGAGCGCATCGAGCTCGATCTTCAAATACAAAACAGTGCGCGTCATCATCCCAATGATACGCCCCCAATGATACACCGCGATGATACGATGGTGGTGTCTCGCCCACCCGACGAGCTTTCCCCATGAAGTGCGTGATTTGCGAGGCGCGCAAGGCGCGCCGCTACTGTCCCGGCGTCAGGGGCGAAATCTGCACGGTCTGCTGCGGTACGGAGCGCGAAAACACCGTCGATTGCCCGTTCGATTGCGTCTATTTGCGCGAGGCGCGCTTGCGCGAAAAACGCAACGAGCTCGACATCTCGCCTGAGAAGATCCCATTTTCCGAGATACGCATTCCCGAGCGCTACCTTCAGGAGCACGAAGACATCGCGCGCGTGGTCACCGAAACCGTCGTGGAGGCCGTGTTCGCGACGCCGGGAGCCATTGACTACGACGTCCGCGAAGCGTTCGAGGCCCTGCTCAAGACCTATAAGACTTTGCAGAGCGGCCTGGTATACGAAAGCCGGCCGGTGAATCCCATTGCCGCGAATATCTATACTCTGATTCAGTCCGGCGTCGAGGAAGGGCGTAAACAGATCCTGTCCACCAATGGCATCTCCGTTCGCGACGCCGACGTCATGGGCATGCTCTTGATCCTGCACCGCCAGGAATACCATCACAACAACGGCCGCAGGCGAGGCCGCGCGTTCATCGATTACCTGCGCCAGTTCTTCCCCGATCGCGCGGGCGTGAATCGAACGGCCGCGCCGCTCATCGTATAAGACATGACCGCTTTCGTGGTCTTCGCCCACGGCTCGCGAATCGAGGCGGCGAACGAAGCCGTACGGGCCGTCTCGGCGGAGTTGAAGGCGGCGCTACCCGCCGGAGATTTTGCGGTCGCCAGCGCCTTTCTCGAGCTCGGCGAACCCGATTTGCCCGCGGCCGTCGAGCGCCTCGTCGCCGACGGCGCCTCGCGCGTCGTGGTCCTTCCTTATTTCCTTACTCTGGGCCGCCACGTGGAGCGCGATCTGCCGCGCATCGTCGCGGACATCTCGCGCAAATGCGGCGGCGCTCGCGTCGAGGTTGCGCCGCCGCTCGACGGTCACCCGGCGCTGCTTCAGATTCTGCTGGAGCGCGCGCGAGGAGCGATCGAATGAAAGCCGTCCTCATCGAAACCCGCGAGATCGCGCCCAACGTGCGCCACTTCGTGTTCGAGGCGCCAGGCGTGCGCGAGTTTTATTTCATCCCCGGCCAGTTCGTCTCTCTCACTCACACAGTTCATGGCAGAGAGATCACCCGCCCCTACTCCATCGCTTCAAAGCCCGGGGGCAATCGCTTCGACTTGTGCCTCAACTTGGTCGAAGAGGGCCTATTCACGCCCTGGCTTTTCGACCTAAAGCCCGGTGATGAAATCGAGACCAGCGCGCCCTTGGGTTTTTTCGTAATTCGCAACCCCCAGCGCGACGCGATCTTCGTCGCAACCGGTACGGGCATAGCGCCTATGCGCTCCATGCTGGAAGCCTACCTTGGCCAGGACGATCCGCGGGAGCTTACGCTTATCTTCGGCGTGCGTCATGAGCACGGTCTCCTTTATCGCGACGAATTTGAAGAGCTGTCTCGCAAGCACCCCAATTTCCATTTTTTGCCAACTCTTACCCGCCCGGAGCCCTCCTGGACCGGCCGCATAGGCCGCGTGCAAGGCGCTTTGATCGAAGCGATTGGAGATCGCCGCGACCTCGACGTCTATATCTGTGGGCTCAAGGCCATGGTGGACGACGTACGCGCCATACTAAAGGGAATGGGTTTCGACCGCAAACAGATCGTATACGAGAAGTACGATTAATGATGGTGCTGAACCGCGGCGTCACGCTCGCCCTCGGGCTCGTCTTCGTGTTCGCCGCCGTCGTCGCGATCCTGGCGGCCATTCTGCCTGGACCGCGTAAGCCCACCGATTATCTGGTGATGGGCGTGGTGGCCACGCTGCTCTGCCTGGTGCTGCTATTCCTCGCTCTAGTGGTCGCGCCGGGCCGCGCCGCAGTGGCGCGCCACAAAATGGCAGGCGTTGCGGCCCCGGCGCAAGAGAAGTCCGGCGAAGATCAAACCGCGCGCACTTCCACCGATTTGTAAATCGCCTTGGCTTGAGTCTGCGTGGCAAATTCCATGCCCGGCAACTGCGTGCTGGCCGTCCCCTCTGCAACGCCCCAACGCACCGCATCCGGGAACGCGCTTCCCTTCGTACTCGCCCAGACGAACGCCGCCGCCATGGCGTCGCCCGCGCCAATGGGGGAAAGCGCCTCGATTCGAGGCGGCGAAAGCTCCAGCGTCGCTTCGCTATCGGTCGCGACCGCTCCACGACTCCCGAGCGACAGAATCACGGCCTCCGCTCCCATGGCTTTGATCCGCGCCGCAGCCTCGCGGAAGTGCGCCCGCGTCAGAAGCGCCCGGTTCAGAAGCCGCTCCGCCTCCTGCTGGTTCGGCGTCACCACCGTCGGCTCCGCCTCGACGCCGCGTAGCAGCGCCTCGCCGTCCGTGTCCAGCAGCGTTTTCACATTATGGCCTCTTGCCATGCGAATCAATTGGCAATAGAAATCCGGCGAAACACCCGGCGGAACGCTGCCGCACAACATCAGCCATTCGGCCTTGGGCAGATGCTTCGCCATGGCGGCTTCGACGCGCTCCTGGTCCTTGGTCGTGAGATGCGGGCCCAGCTCGTTGAGCTTGATCGCAAGTCCGTGTTTATCCGTGATCGTAAAATTAACGCGGATTTCTTCCTTGATGTGTACTACCTCGACTGGAAATCCAGCTTTAGCAAGCAATGTCTCGAACAACTCGCCGGTCTTCCCGCCCGAGGTAACTACTGCCCGGGTCTTGACGCCGAACGAGTGCAGCACGCGCGAAGCGTTGATTCCGCGCCCGCCCGCCGCGTCCTCTTGCGACAAAATGTAGGCGCGATCCTCGAAAACCAGGCGGTCCGCGAGGACGTTTCGATCGACCGCTGGATTGATGGTGAGCGTCAGAACCAAGCCACAATGGTAACCTGAGCTTCTTGCGGCAACATCGCCAATGGCGGGCCTACGCGGCGCTCGCCGCGGTGTGTTTCTTCTGGGGAACCACTTATCTCGCCATTCGCATGTCCGAGGAAATGATCTCGCCCGCACAACTGGTGTCCATCCGCTATATCATCTCAGGAGCGCTTCTGCTGTCGGGAGCGAAATTTGCTGGAGCGCGTCTCCCCCGCGGCCGCGAGCTCTTGCTGACCGCCTTTTTCGGTCTCCTCATCCTAGGAATTGGGAACGGCGCCCTGGCGTACGCGGAAGAAATCGTCCCCAGCGGACTCGCCGCCATCTTCATCAGCGTGTCTCCCTTCTGGATGGTCGGCTTCGAAGCGGCGCTGCCCGGCGGCGAGCGCCTGCACGGGCCCACCATCGCGGCCATGATGGTAGGACTCCTCGGCGCCGTGCTCCTGGTGGGACCCAGCGCGATTCAGAATGGCTTCGCCGGCCCTGTTCTAAAAGGATTCGTTCTCTTGCAATTCGGCTGCTGCGGATGGGCCTTGGGTTCCATTCTGCAGCGCCGCCAGCAGACGCAAGCCCATCCCTTCGTCAGCGGCGCCGTGCAACAGCTCGCCACTGGTCTGGTCTTTGCGGTCCCCGCATTGCTGTTGCCCTCGAGGCCAATCCACTGGACCGCACGCGGTTGCGGCGCCGTGATGTATCTCGTAATTTTCGGCGGCATCGTCGGCTATAGCGCCTATCTTTACGCGCTTGAGAATCTGCCCGTCGCCGTCGCCAGTATTTACACCTATATCAATCCCATCGTCGCCGTCTTCCTCGGCTGGCTATTTTATCGCGAGCCGTTCGGCTGGCGCGAGCTCGCTTCGATGAGCGTCATCTTTCTCGGCGTCGCTCTGGTGAAGAGATTCGGCGCGCGCTCAGAACGTCGCTTCATAGCGGCCGCTAACCGGAAACGCGCCGTTTCTTAGCGCTCGCGCGTTCGGATTTCACGCTTTTGCGAGGCGCTTCTTCGGGCGCCGAAGCGGCCGTCTTCCGGCCCGCGGCCGCTTCCAGGCTTTTTTGCAGCGCGTCCATGATATCGACCACCTTGGCCGCGGGCTGCTCCGCCGCCGGCGCGACTTCCCTGCCCTGCACCTTGGATTCGATCAACTGCCGCAATCGCTCGCGATACGCGTCCTTGAACTTCTCGGGCTCAAAGGGCGCGGCCAGAGTGTCGATCAGCATCTTCGCGAGCCCCAGTTCTTTCGGCGTCACAAGCTTCGCGTCGGTGCGGAACTCCTGCGTCGTGCGGACCTCGTCGGGGTAAAACATCGTGTGCGTGACGATGCCGCTCTTGCCGGGCCGCAGGATCATGACATGTTCGCGGCGGTGCATGGCAACCTGCGCCAGCGCGACAAAGCCGCTCTCTCTCATGCCCTCGAAAAGCAAGGCGTAGGCCTTTTCCCCGGCATCTTCCGGCGCCATGTAATAGGAAGTTTCCAGATACACCGGATCGATCTCGGCGAAACGCACGAACTCCACGATCTGCATCTCGGAGGCGGTCGGCGGCGTGATCTTGCGAATGTCTTCCTCATCGAGGACGACGTATTGATCTTTGGCGTACTCGTAACCGCGCAAGATCTCGCTGCGCGGAATGGGCGTGTTGGCTGTAGGATCCACCAACGTTTGGCGTATGCGCGAGACCGGAGCGATCTCCGGCTCGGGCTCGGGTTCCACTTGCGTCCGCGGCTCGGGCACGAACGCGCGTCCGCCCGCGGCTTGGATTTTGGGCGCGCCGGGAACGTGCATGGCCGCGATGCCGCGCCGCGGCTCTTCGACCGCCTGCAGGCGTTTTTTTGTTCCACCGCCTGTCGCCGTGGCGCCCGATGGAGCTGGTGCAGGCTCACTTTTTCGGCGCGAGCGGCGCGAAACAGGCGCACCGGGATCGAGACCAAGCCAAAGGTCAAGTGGCCTTTCCAGACGGTTGAAGCCATATTGGTTAGAGGGTAAGCACCACGCGGCCGTTTCAGACCGGCTTCCTGGCCACTATTTCCGCAACCGCCCGCTTATGCGCCAAATCGTTTGGGAGGCCTTCATAGTAGTACAGGACCTCCCAATCCGCGAAGAAACCGCGCAGTTCCCCGCGCGCGGCGCGATGATAGGTCACCTCCTCGCCAGGGTTCGCCAAATGAACGATTACTATGGCGGTTCCGCCCGGCCGAACGCCTTCGCGCACAGCCGGAATTAAGCTGCGCTGCAGGTAGTAGCACTTGAGAATGAGGTCCCACATGGCCGCCTCGATCGCGAAACCGGGACTTTCAAGATCGGCGACGTGGGCTTTAAGATCAAGATCGCGTTCTCGCGCACGCTGCAGCAATGTGGCAATTGCCGTAGCCGACCCATCGAACCCCGTCACCTTCCATCCCTGCCCCGCCAACCAGAGCGCGTTTCTGCCCGCGCCGCACGCCAGGTCGAGCGCCGCGCCCGGCTGCAGTATCCCCGCCCATTCGACGACCAGAGGCGTTGGCGCGGCCACCAGGTCCTCCGCCGCCCGCTCTCCGCTGCGATAGCGCGCGTCCCATTCCTCAATTCGCATTTGCTTCGTTCGCACCTAGTGTAATTCGCTAAGAAGGCGGAGAGGCCGGGCGATATGAATACCAGGGCCACCGGGCGCCTCCGCCGAGACGCTTACGGAGGAGACGCTTGGCGGAATGCCCGGTGAGGCCCACCCAACCGACTCAGCTCCGGGTTCTCGATCCGCGATCGCAACGGTGCGGCGCGCCGCGCCCAGCCGCAATGAATGCAGAAATCGGTTCGCCTGTCGTGGCAGCTCTGCCCAGCGCCGGTTCGAGCAGCCGCGTCCCATCCCTGGGACCAGCGCCGCGTCCTTGCGCTCCTCCCCAACAAAATGCCGCGCTTGCGTCGCGAGCTCGCCTATGAGCTGCTCTTGCCCAGGCGATCCATCGGCTTTTCCGCCATCACACCGCGGCGTGTGGTTGTAGCCTCGCTGTCGTCGCGCGCCGCGCGTCCTTGCTTCGCGTCCTTGCTCAGCGTCCTTGCTCCGCAAAGCGGCCAGCATCATTGCCCCGCTCTCAGCGCATCCGTGATAGGTGCGCGTCGCTTACGCGGGAATCCCCCATGGCTTTCGTGGGACCTCTTTAGCGCGTCCCAGTCTTCGCCAAGGGCGCCTTTCATGTACGCCGCAGCAGCAGCACGCCCGCGACAATCAGCGCCACCGCCAGCACGCGCTCTGCCGGCCACGCCTCTCGCAGTAATGCGGCGCTGAACACGACGGTGAGCCCCGCCTCCAGCCCGAGCACGATAATGTACGCTACGCCGAGATCGGCATGACGCATTGCCACGGCCTGCACGACCGCGCCGGCCAGAAACAGGGCCAGAAATCCCGCCGTCGGAAGCGGTCGCGTTACGCCTTGCGAGAGCTTCATCAGTAAGCCGCCGGTCGCGAAGCACACCGCGGCGAGCGTCAACAGGAGCAGTTGCATCCCTCCCTGTTATGACACAATCTGCCAAGAGCCTTTGTTTATGACCAAACAGTTTATTCTTACCGTTCTGCTCGCCACCGGCGCCGCCGCGCTGACCGCGGCGGACTATCCCGAGGCCGCCATCTCCAACGGCTTGGTGCGCGCGCGCCTCTATCTCCCCGATGCGGAAAATGGCTCCTATCGCGGCACTCGCTTCGATTGGTCCGGAATCGTCTACCGTCTCGAATATAAGGAGCATCAATACGTTGGAAAGTGGTACGAGCGGCACGATCCCAAGATCCACGATGCCATTACCGGACCTGTCGAGGAGTTTCTGAGCAACGGCGCCGGGCTGGGCTATGAGGCGGCCAAACCCGGCGGCACGTTCGTTCGCATCGGCGTGGGCGTGGTGCGCAAACCGGAAGGCGAAACCGTGTACCGGCGCTTCGCCACCTACGACATCGTCGATCCCGGCAAGCGCGTCGTCCGCCGCAATCCCGATTCGATCGAGTTCATTCAGGAGCTCAAAACGGAGAGCGGATATGGGTACGTCTATACCAAGACCGTACGGCTAACCAAAGGCAAGCCGCAACTGGTGCTCGATCACTCCCTGAAAAACACCGGCCATCTCCCCATCGAGACCTCCGTATATGACCACGACTTTTTCGTAATCGACGACGAGGTGGTAGGCCCCGGCGTCGTCATCGCGTTTCCATTCGACCCCAAGCCGGTTGCGGAGCTAAAGGCGCCGGCCCAAATCCACGGGCACGATCTCACTTATACGGCGGAGTTACAAAAGGGAGAGTCGATCCTGACCGAGTTGCAGGGTTTCGGCCCCACGCCCAAGGATTACGACTTTAGAGTCGAGAACCGCAAGTCCGGCGCGGGAGTACGCATTACGGGTGACAGGCCGCTTGCGAAACTCATTTTCTGGTGCATCCGAACGGTCGCCTGCCCCGAGCCGTATATCGATATGAACGTGGCGCCAGGCCGGGAATTCAGGTGGCGTATGGCCTACGATCTCGAGGCGCGATGAAGTGGCGAGCGGGCGGCTACTTTTATTTATGAATGTTTGAGAAAAATTCCGCCGCAAAGCACTACCAGATCAAAGCAACATACGTCTCTCCTCCTCGAGAACGTACCGGGCAGGCGCACTGGCCGCGCCTGCCTCATCTCACAGCCGCTCCGTCCCCACATACACCACCTTGGAGCCTTCCGGATCGAGCGAGAATTGCAACTCCCTTAAATCGGACAGCTCGTCCCGAAGCCTGGGCTGGTTGTGCGGCTCACAGAAGAACAGAAGGAAGCCACCCCCGCCCGCTCCCAGCAGTTTCCCCCCTAGCGCCCCGGCGCGCATGCCGCGCTCGTAGTAATCGTCGATGACGCCGTTGCTGATTCCCGCCGTCAACGACCTTTTGGCTTGCCAAGCCTCGTCGAGCAGCGTCCCGAAAACATTCAGATCGCGCCCGCCCGTCAGCACTTCCCGCAACTCGCGCGCGATCCCGCACATTCTCCGCAAAACGGGAAGTCGCGCGCCCGTGTTCGCTTGCTGCTGGGTCAGAACATCGCGAGCGTCCCTGGTGTAGCCGGTAAAGAACACGACCAGCCGCCGGTTCAATTCGCGCCTCGTCTCCGCCGGGCAGACCACCGGATCCACGAACACTCGGCCATCGGGATTGAACTGAATATATTGCATCCCGCCGTAGGCGGCAATGTACTGGTCCTGTTTGCCGATGGGCTCTTTCAAGCGCTCGATCTCTATGCAACAAGCTTCGTGCGCCAGACGCTCCGGGCTTGCGGCTTTGCCATCGAGAGCGTGCAAGGCATGCAGCAGCCCCACCGTGAAGCTGCTGGACGAGCCGAGGCCGGTGCGCGCCGGCAGGTCGCCCATGGACACGATTTCGAGTCCTCGGTCCACGCCCAGCATGCGCAGCGACTCGCGCACGATGCGATGCTGGATTTCGTCCACCGTCCCCACAATCTCGGTCTGCGAATAGCTGACGCGAAAATTTCGCTCGAAATGGTCCTTCACGGCGATGTAGATGTACTTATCGATCGCCGTCGAAAGCACCGCCCCCGGCTCTTGCGTGTAGTACGCCGCAAGATCGGAGCCGCCGCCCGCGAAGCTAATGCGAAACGGCGTCCTAGTGATGATCATGCGAAAGGAAGCTTTCGATCAATTGCAATCGCTCCGGAGTTCCGATGTCGTAAAACCGCTGGCGGGTGACCAGCGCGGCCAACTTGCGCCGCGCGATCAGCTTCGGAAAAATCTCTTGTTCGAGCGATACGGCCCCTTCCGCCGGCACTCCTTCGACCACGCCGCGCCGCAACGCCAAAACTCCCGCTTCGACATACCGCAGCGCCTCGGGGGAGTCTTTTTCGTAACGGCTCACATATCCGTTATCGTCCAGATCGACGTTGTTCTTAACCGCGGTGTCCTCGATCGAGTTGTCGTATACGACGACGAGCGCGTCCGCATTCGCTTCGAGCAGCTTCGAGAACGCGTCCTTATACTCAATGGGAAGATACGAATCTCCATAAATGACGAGAAACGCATCGGCCAGCATCGCCCGCGCATGGCGCAGCGCGCCCGCCAGTGCCCAAGGGCGACGGCTCGCGCGAGTAGGTCATGCGCAGACCGAGCCGCGCGCCGTCTCCGAAATATTCTTCCACCTGCTCCCCGAGATATCCCGTCAGTACCAACACGTCGCGGATTTTCTGCTCCGCGAGCAGGCGCAACTGATGCTCCAGGTAAGGAGCGCCCGCGACCGGGACCATGGGCTTCGGTATCGTCACCGTAACGGGCCGCAATCGCGTGCCCAGGCCGCCCGCCAGAATCACTGCCTGCATGAAGCGCCCGTCTGGGCCAAAACGCTCCCGATCGCCACTCTCACGGCCTGCTCCGACGTGCGCCGCGCTTTCCAGCCAAGGCGGTTGATTTTCGTCACGTCGAGAAGAAAACGCGGCACGTCGCCCGGCCAGCCTCCTTCGCCGCCGGTGAATTCGTACTCCACGTCGCGCAGGCCCATTGCCTCTACGACCAGGTCCGCAATGCGCGTCACCTGCAGACTGTCGTCGCAGCCGAGATTATAGATGTTCAATTCCTCGGGCGCCCGCTCGATCGCGAAAAGCATCGCCTCCACGCACTCTTCGCTCAATAAGTAGGACTTCGCCTGCCGGCCGTCGCCCAGAATCATCAATTGCCGCGGATTCTCCTGAAGCCGCGCGATGAAATCGCCAATCACGGTGCGCCCCCGCTTGCGGACCTTCGGACCCACGATGTTCGCAAAACGAAAAATCCAGCACTTCAATGCAAAGAGGTTTTGAAAAGCTGCGATCAGGGCTTCACACCCCAGCTTCGTGGCGCCGTATAGCGAAATCGGCGCCGGAAAAAACGCGCTCTCCGGAATCGGTTGCAGCGGCGAAATTCCATAGACCGCCGAGGTCGAAGAGAACGCCAGTTTCTTGACGCCGGCGCGCCGCATCGCCTCGAGCACGTTGTAGGTCACGAGTACGTTCTGCTGCAGGTCCTTGTCGGTGGGTTCGCCCGCGACGAATTTAACGTCGGGATTCGCCGCCAGATGGTACACCATGTCGACGCCCTCGACGGCGGCCAGCGTGAAACCAAAATCGCGCAAGTCGCCCTCGCGAAAATGGAATTTGGGACGATCCCGCAACGGCGCGATGTGCTCGATCTTGCCGCTGCTGAGGTCGTCCGCGACGACCACTTCATCGCCGCGCGCCAGCAGCGCCTCGGCCAAATCGGAACCGATGCAGCCCGCGCCGCCCGTGACCAGTGCCTTCATCAATCCGGCAGTATAGCAGCAGGTCTTTAGGGTGACCCCGCAAGCGCGAGCCCTGCAACCGATTCCGGCCACCCGCGCCAACGCCTCTGGACCGAGCCGCGACCCGCAAGGGACCGCTTTCCGCCCGAAGCCGATTGCTTCGACGCCAGACTAGCGCGCCGCGGGATGCAGCAGCAGCTTCTGCACGCGCCAGTTGAGGATCTCGCCAACGTACAGCGTGTTCTCGGACGGGCACGCCATTTCGTGGACCCAGCCGAACTCGCCGCGCCGTTTGCCGGCTTTTCCGAACACGCCGAGAATATTGCCGTCGAGGTCGAGCTTATAAATGCGCCCGGGTACAGAATCGGAGCTATAGAGAACCTGCCGCGGCCCTGGCGTGAGGCATATCGCCCACGGGGCGCCCACATTGGTCCACTGCTTCAGGAAATTTCCCTCGCCATCGAAAATCTGGATGCGGCGATTCTCGCGATCGCCGACGTAGACGTTTCCGCGCGCATCCACGGCAATCGTATGGGGCGTATGAAACTCGCCGGGCGCGGTCCCGCGCTTGCCCCAGGACTTCACCCAATCGCCGTCTTTATTCACCTTGGCGACGCGCGAGTTGCCATAGCCGTCGCTAATGTAGCTGTTTCCGGCCGCATCCCAGGCGACATCGGTGGGCCGGTTGAACAGATTATCTCGCGCCACGGGAGGTTCAGCGCGAGCGCCCGAGCCGGCCGCCTCGACGGCTTCCGGCTTGCGTCCGAGCAGCATCGACACGCGGCCTTGCGGATCGAATTTGATCACCATGTTGGAGCCCTCATCCACGCACCAGATGTTGTCGTCTTTGTCGATGCGCACCGCGTGGGCGAACGTGAAGCCGTACAGATCCTTACCGATCTCGCGCAGGAATTTTCCGTCGCCGTCGAATTCGAGAAGCTGGGCGCCTTTGCCGCGATGGTAGACGAACACGTGCCCATGAGAATTGACGGCCACTCCGGCGGCTTCGCCGAGATAAAGGCCGGGCGGCAGCTTCAGCGGCTCGGCCACCGATTCGTAGGGGATTTCAGGCGGCGCTTGCTGCGCCACTAGCGGCGCGGCGAATAAAATCGACAAAGCGACTGCGTAAGGTGTCAAATCGTCCTCCAAAACGAGTCCTTGGAAGTATACCGCCATCGCGCTTCCGTGCGGCGCCTATCGAGGCTAAACTGAGTTGAGGAGAGTGAATGCGTAGACTTTTTCAAGTTGTATCGTACTCCATCGCCGCGGCGGGGTTGCTTGCCGCGCAGACCTCCAGCCACAGCGTTCTGCACCCCGAAATGACGGTTGGCGCGGATGCCGGCACGTACCAGAAACCGGCCGCCACGCTGGGCCAGAAAACGGGCGAGAACTGGACCGCTACGACCGTGGCAGCGGGCGTGGA
The DNA here is from genome assembly GCA_963838885.1 of Bryobacterales bacterium. Taxonomy (GTDB): domain Bacteria; phylum Acidobacteriota; class Terriglobia; order Bryobacterales; family Bryobacteraceae; genus JAICMB01. The sequence goes on from CAWITB010000039.1 coordinate 244,763, forward strand.
CAAGAAACCGGAGCCGGGCAAAGCGATTACGGCGACGGGCGAGATTATCGATTTATCGTGCTACCTGCAACTCGGTAAGCACGGCGAGAAGCACGTTTCCTGCGGCAAGAAATGCCTCCAGAACAACGAACCGATCGGGCTCTTGGCCAAGGACGGCGCGGTCTATATGCTGATGGCGGAGGAGCACGACCCGCGCCGCGACGGCCAGACTTCTTTCCGTCAAAACGCTATCGATCATTTCGGACAGATCGTCGAAGTGAGCGGCACGGAGGCATCGCATGGCGGATTCAGGGCAATTTACGTCCAGGGTTACGCGAACAAATAAGGGTTACGCGAACAAATAGATGACCAGCGGCATTGCCGTCGCATGCGGGAAGGGCCGGCGCTCGTCCGCTCCGGCCCTTTTTCTGTGCGCTTCTTTTCTATGCGCGTTCGTGGCGATTCTGTCGGGCTGCGGCCGCCAGCATAAACGCGTCATCGCGGTGGTTCCGAAAGGGAACGCGAATCTTTTCTGGCAGTCCGTGCATGCGGGCGCGGCCAAGGCGGGGCGCGAGAAGGGCGTCGAAATCGTCTGGAACGGCCCGGCGTCGGAAACGGATTACACGCAACAGTTGCAGATCGCGGAGGCTATGATCAACCGCCATGTGGACGCGCTCGCGCTCGCGCCCATCGATCATCAGGCGATGGCCGGCGTGGTAGAGCGCGCCGCGCGCGAGAACGTGCCCGTCGTCATTTTCGACTCCGGCATCGACACGGAAAATTACGTCTCGCGAGTGGCTACGGACAACTACAAGGCCGGCCAGATCGCGGCGGACCGGATGGGCCGCATCCTCGATGGGAAAGGCGCCGTGGCGATCGTCGCGGTGCAGCCCGGCGGCGCGTCGACCGAAGCGCGGGAAAAGGGCTTCGCCGACGAGATCCACGCAAAATACCCCGGCATTCAGATCGTGGACAAGCGCTTCGGCAAGTCCGACATTGCCCAATCGCTGGAAGTCGCCGAGAATATGCTGACCGCGCATCCCGATCTCGACGCCTTCTTCGCCTCCAACGAGTCCGGATCGATGGGCGCGGCGCAGGCCTTACGCGCCAGGAGCGGCCGTAAAATCAAGCTCGTCGGATTTGATGCCAGCCCTACTTTGCTCGACGATTTGCGCTCCGGGCTGATCGATTCGCTGGTAGTGCAAGACCCGTTCAAAATGGGCTACGAAGCGGTTTCGTTGGCGGTGGACAAGCTGGACGGGCATCCCGTGGCGAAGGTGAACGACCTCGCGCCGAGGTTGGTCGATTTGCAGAACCTCGACGATCCGGAGGTGCGGGCGCAACTTCACCCCGACGTGAAGAAGTATTTGTAGGCCACCTCTCCCAGCGACCGAAGGGTCGTTCCACAATGGCATTAGAAGAGATCGAGCGCAGCTATGCGGCCGTTCGATTTTTGATGCAGGTTCCCCTGATAGGTCCCGGCCTCTTATTCATAGACCTCGCGGCGATGTGCGATCCGCGTCACGCTCACAACTTTTGCGTCATCGTCAACTGATGTACACCACGCGCCAGTGACCGAGGCGGACGCGCCACTGATCTTTGTAGCCCTTCAATTTTTTGCATCCTGGTGGCCGTGGAGTATGGCTCAGGGTTTCGAGCTTGTGGACGACCCGGGCCAGCACGTTATCCGGCAACGCTTCGAGTTCCTTCCGCGCGGGCGGCTTGACCTCGACAACATAGCTATTCACGCATTCGACCGCGTTTTACGAGGTCCGCTTTGACCTTTTCGAGCGGTATTCCCTTTCCCTTGCGGCGCGATTCCGAAATCAGCCCGTCCCAAAAATCCTCTAACACCGAGCCGTATTTTTTCAAATCGATCTGAACGGCGACCTTGCGGCCCTTCTCATCGGTGACAAACTGGATTCCGCTCATGGCTTTATTGTCCTTCAGATAGCGGGATCGGCGCAGTGTACATGAACTCCGCTGATCACGGGCAGGCGGCTTCTTGGGGCGTGTTGTTGGCGACGAGACTGGTAAACTCCGCGTCTCGAAACTGGTCCATCTGGAGACTGAAACCGGGCCCGCGCAAATCAAGACTTGCAAGTGCTAGACTCTGTCTCGAAATGAATTGGGGACTGAGTGTCTGAATTGCACCTGCCCGCTAAAAAGACCCCAATGCTGTGGCTCGAATATGCGCGTTATGCGAGCGACAGCGTACTCGCGATCCGGGAAAAGACGCTGTTAATGGCGGGCATTAGCGCCGGCGGCAAGATTGCCGCCACGATCACGGCGACCGCGGCCACCAGCAGCGCGTATTCAATCATGTCCTGGCCCTCTTCGTTCTTGCGCAGCGATTGGAGCAGCTTGATCGCGACGTGATCTGCGTTGGTCCTCATGTAATCTATGATGGCGGATGCCGCGTGCGCGGACAACCTTACATAAGCCGTAGAAGGAGCTATTTGAAAACCTAGGACTCTTACCGTGGCCCGATCTAGGGATCAGCGCTATGCCTAGGTTTCAGGCCTTCACAATTCTTCCCGCCGCGCGATCCTGTCCGTTCCGAGATAGGACTGCAAAGCTTCGGGTACCACAACGCTGCCGTCTTTTTGCTGGTAATTCTCGACGATGGCGACCCAGGTGCGTCCCACCGCCAGACCGCTGCCGTTCAGCGTGTGAACGAACTCGGCCTTCCCTTTTCCGCTGCGCATCTTGATGGAGGCGCGGCGGGCCTGGAAGCTCTCGAAATTTGAACAGGAAGAGATCTCTTTGTACTCGTTGAGTCCGGGAAGCCAGACCTCTATATCGTACGTCTTGGCCGACGAGAAACCCATGTCGCCGGTACACAAGACCACCGTCCGGAACGGCAGGCCCAGACGCTTCAAGATGTCTTCGGCATCGGCGGTGAGTTTTTCAAGCTGCTCGTAGCTATCGTCGGGCGGCGAAAATTTGACCAGCTCGACCTTCTGAAACTGATGCTGGCGAATGATGCCGCGGACATCACGGCCGTGCGAGCCGGCTTCGCTGCGGAAGCATGGCGTATAAGCGCACAGAGAGATGGGCAGCCGAGCGGCGTCCAGCGTCTCCTCACGAAAGAGATTCGTGACCGGCACCTCGGCCGTGGGCGCGAGCCAGAAATCGGTTGCTTCGACGCGGAAGAGATCTTGGGCGAACTTCGGCAAATTTCCGGTTCCGTACAGCGAATCCGAGTTGATCAGAAACGGCGGCAGCACTTCGGTGTAGCCGTGCTCGCGCGTGTGGACGTCGAGCATGAAGTTGATAAGCGCCCGCTCGAGGCGCGCGCCGAGGCCCCAATAGACGGCAAACCGCGCGCCCGTCACTTTGGCCGCTCGCGGCAGGTCGAGGATGCGCAGGTCCGGCCCAAGGTCCCAGTGCGGCTTCGGCTCGAAATCGAAGCTGCGCGGTTGACCCCAGCGCCGAATCTCGACGTTTTCGTCCGACGATTTGCCGGCCGGCACGGTCGCGTCCGGCAGGTTCGGAATACCGGCCAGCAGCGCGCGGAACTTCTCGTCGAGCGATTTGACCAGCTCGTCTAATTCCGCCATGCGGTCGCCCATGTCGCGCACTCGCTGTTGCAGTTCCGCCGTTTCCACCCCCTCGCGGCGCAGCTTGCTGATTTCCGCGCTCTGCGAATTGCGTTGCGCGCGGAGCTGTTCGGCCTCCGTGACGGCTTGGCGGCGCTCGCCGTCGAGCTGCCGGAACTCGGCGATATCCAATGTGAAGCCGCGCTCGGCCAGACGCGCGGCGATGGAATCCAGGTTGGACCGGAAGAACGCGAGATCGTACATTAACGGTCGGCGAGCGGGACCCAGCGCTGTCCCACGGGCTTTCCGATGTATTCGGCGCGGGGCCGGATCAGGCGATTATTGCGATACTGCTCGAGAATGTGCGCGGTCCAGCCCGACATGCGGCTCACGGCGAAAATCGGGGTGAAGATGTCGATCGGAATGCCCAGAGAATAATACGTCGAAGCGGAGTAGAAATCGACGTTGGCGTTGAGGTGCTTCAACTCCTTCATGGTCTCCTCGATCTTTTTCGACGTGAGGTATAAATCGAGGTGGCCGGTGCGCTTGCCGAGCTCCTCCGACATTTGGCGCAAGTGCGTCGCGCGCGGATCCTCGGTGCGATAGACGCGGTGGCCGAATCCCGGGATTTTAATTTTGTTGGCGAGGCGATCGCGAATATGCTGCAACGCGGCCGATTCGCTGCCCGCCTCCAGCAGCATGCGGATGACGTCTTCATTGGCGCCGCCATGCAGCGGGCCTTTCAATGCGCCGATCGCGGACGTCACGGCGGAATGAATATCGGAGAGCGTGGCGGCGGTGACGCGGGCCGCGAACGTGGAAGCGTTCAACTCATGGTCGGCGTGCAGGATGAGCGCGACATCGAAAACGCGCTCCATGACGTCGTCGGGCTTCTTGCCCGTGAGCGCGTACAGGAAATTCGCCGCGAAGCCGAGCTTGGGATCCCCTTCGACGACCGCCTCGCCGCTGCGCAGGCGGTGGTAGGTGGTCACGATGGTCGCGGTTTGCGCCATCAGATGATGCGCCTTTTGCAGACTGGCGTCCACGGAGTTGTTCGCGGCGAGAGGATCGTAAAGGCTTAGCATCGAAACGGCCGTGCGCAAGACGTCCATGGGCGCGGACTTCGGCGCGGATTTGAGAAAAGCCGTGACCTGCTCCGGAATGGGACGAAATTCGGCCAGGGCGGCCTTGAGCCGGTCCAGCTCGGCGCGCGTGGGCAGCTTGGCGTGCCACAGCAGATAGACGACCTCTTCAAATGTGGCGTTCTCCGCCAACGTATGAATGTCGAAACCCTGGTAGCTGAGAATACCGAGCTCGCCATCGATGTAGCAAATTTCCGATTGTGTGGCGACGACGCCTTCCAGCCCTGCTCCCGCGGTTGTTGTGGCCATGTTTGACTTCCTTTAACAAGATAGCGCAGCCGCTTTAGACTGTCGGATCAGTCCATGCGGGCGAGCGCGCGGATGCCGCCAAGCGAGCCGGCCGGCGCGAAGCGCTTGCGCGTTTGAATGCAGCCTGCTCTCGCCGCAGCGGAGGCGATGGCGCCGCAAATTTCTCCGGGCAACTCCGGACGGCCGAGGTCTTCCGCAATTGCGTGGCTTACGACGCAGCCCTCCCATAAGCTGTCGAGCAGCTTTGCATCGCTTCGAGGGCCAGAGCAGTGATGCCGCCAAGCGAGCCGCCCGGAGGCTTCGCCCCTACGCGCGCTGGCGCAGAGCGCGGCGGGGGCCGGCGGGCGGAAAGGGAGACATGACGAGCGAGTACAGCAGACGATCGTTCTTGCGCGGCACGCGCAAGGCATAACCGCGCCTCAGGATCGCAGCGGGAAACGGGGGAGCGCTTCAGCGCCGGTCAGCTCGATTGCGCGCGCGCTCTCGACGCCGCTAATAGATGCTCGAGGGTTGTCTCGCCGCGCGCCCGCCCGCCTATTCTAAACTGACCTTAGATGCGCGATCGCCATTTACCGCAAACCTTCCGCAAGTTCAACGCCGGACCCGACCCCTTCGGCCGCAAGTGGGAGGTCGAATTTCGCTGGCTCCAAACCGGCATCTCAATCCGCCATGCCGACACCGTGGACGTAAAGTTCGAAGCGGCGCCGGAAGGCGAGCTCAAGTACGAGCGCGTGATCGCACTGCCCCATCCCGCGCTGTTGAAGCTTAGCAAAGAAACCGGTCACCCGCTCACCGACTCCTGGTGCATGAGGATCGCCGGCCTGCACCTCAAGAACATGATTGAAAGCGGTGATGACATCGAGAAAACGGTGGTCACCGTTACCTATGACGAGATGCGGGCGTACGCCGGCGAATTGCAGTTGGCCCACGCGTAGTAATCGCCGCGATCGCCGGAGGTCGATTTCAATGGCCTTGTTGCGGCCCTTCTCATGGGTTACGAACTGAATACCGCGACTGGCGATGGCCTGCGCGGTTTCTTTTCCCAACCGGATGCAGTCCGGGATGCCGATGCCATCGAAAAAATTGCCGATCACATACAGATTGGGCAGTGCGTGCAGGCGCGAGCGGATCTCGTCCACGCGCTTTCGATGGCCAACGGCGTATTGCGCCATGGAGCGCGGCCAGCGATGGATGTCGTGAAATAACGGCGCCGCGTCCACGCCCATGATGTCGCGCAGCTCGGAACGCGCGATCTCGAGGAGCGCGCGCTCGGTTTCTTTCAACGATTCGCCGGAAAAGAAGCAGCGCATCACGACCTTATCGCCCGGGACGCGATGGTTGAACTTTCTATGTACCCAGGTGCAGGCTTTCAACTGCTTGCGCTCGCGTTTCGGGACCAGAAAGCCGAAGCCGTTCAGCGGGTGCTTGATGTCCGCGCGATCATAGCCGAGATTCAGCGTCAGCGACGACGTATACGGGATTCCATTGAGCAGCGCGGCGAGCGCGGGTTCGTGCGGCTCGAGCAGCGCGCCAGCTTGGTATGCCGAGGCCGCGATTACGACCGCATCGGCCTCCATCCACGTCCCGTTCACTCGCACACGCCAGCCGCTCCCGTGGCGCTCCAGGCGTTCGGCCGTTGCGCGAACTATGTCCGCGCTTGGCGCCAATGCTTGAATCAGCCGTCCGAGACCGGGTTTAAGCGTTTTGAAAATCGAGCCGCCGCCTTTGGCGCGAGGTTGCTTCAGGACGCCCCGAGTCAGGCTGCCATATTTCGCTTCCATCGCAACGAAACGACTCAGAACGCTGTCGGCGCTGAGCTGCGCCGGGTCGCCTCCGTAGATGCCCGCGAGCAGCGGCTCGGCCAAATAATCGACCGCCTCCCGACCGTAGTGATCGAGGAGAAATTCGCGCACGCTGCGGTCTTCATGCCGCGAAGGGCGCCGGAAGTACTCCAAGCCCATCTTGAATTTCGTGCCCCAGCCGAGCAATCGCGACCTCACGACCGGCAGGATCTTCGTCGGAACCATCATCATCATGCCGTCGGGAAGCGGCTCCAGCTTGCCGCGCTTCAAAATGTAGGTTGCGCGCTGTTCGTCGTTCGAATCGATCACGTCGCCGGACAATCCCAGTTGGCCGATCAGCTCTAAAGCCGCCGGTTTCGCCGCCAAAAAACTGTCCGGTCCGGCTTCAAGCGTGCAGCCGTGCGAGTGGTCCGTCTGGATGACTCCGCCGAGCCGCTCCGATCGCTCAATCAGCGCCGGGCGAATGCCTGCCTTGTTTAGATAATAAGCGGCGGACAATCCGGAAATGCCGCCGCCTACGATGACGACGCGATTTACGGCTTAAACTCCCGCACGAAATCGACGACGGCCCGCACGTGATCGACTGGCGTTTCGGGCAGAATGCCATGGCCCAGATTGAAAATATGACCCGGGCGCGTTCCGGTACGCCGCAACAATTCATGCACACGCTGTTTTAATTCCGGAAGCGGCGCGAAAAGGACTGCGGGATCGAGGTTGCCTTGAATGGCCGAGCGATAGGAAATGTCCATCCATGCCTGGTCGATGTTGATGCGCCAATCGCAGCCCATGACGTCGCCGCCGGCGGCATGCAGCTCGCGGAAATACCCGGAGCAGCCGGTGCCGAAGTGGATCACCGGGACGCTCGCTGTCCGGATGCGCTCAATGAGCGCGCGAGAGTACGGGGCGACGTAACGCACGTAATCGTCCGGACCAAGCGCTCCGGCCCAGCTATCGAACACCTGAATGGCGCGCGCTCCCGCCGAAACCTGCCCCAGCGCGAAGGGGCCGAGGACGTCCACGAGCTTGCCCATCAGCCGCCGCCACAGCGTCTCGTCGCCATACATCATCTTTTTCGTTTCGATGAAGGTTTTCGATGGGCCGCCTTCGATCATGTAGCTGGCGAGCGTGAAGGGAGCGCCCACGAAACCGATCACCGGAACGCGGCCGGCGAGCTGCCGTACGGCCAATTGGATCGCCTCGCCTACGTATTGCAGATCGTCGGTGTTCGAGATGGAGAGACTATCCACGTCCTCCGACGTCCGGACGGGATTGTGAATGGACGGCCCTTCGCCCGTGATGAACTTCAGCTTCAATCCCATAGGCTCGACGGGCAGCAGCAGGTCCGCGAAAATAATCGCGGCGTCCACGTCGAGAACTTCCACCGGTTGCAACGTCACCGTCGCGGCCAGGTCGGGGCGCTTGCAGATGTCGAGAATGCCCATCTTGGCCCGAATCTCGCGGTACTGTTTCATGTAGCGGCCCGCCTGCCGCATAAACCAAACCGGCCGGACATCAGTTGGCCGACGGCGGCAAGCGTCTAGAAAACGGCTTGTCATGGAAGCCATGCGCATGGCACATCCGATCTGTCTTCACACATGAAGACGCGGAAATCTTTTGGTTTGTGTTTCAGGGTCCAATCGCGGCCCAAGATGTAGTATGGCTTGCACCATGCCTCGGAGTCGAGAGTTTTGGGCGTAATAATCGACACGGAAAGCATTCCCATGGACGGATAGCCCGTCCGCGGGTCCATAATGTGGCTCCACATCTTGCCTTCGGCGAAGAAGAATTTTTCGTAGTTGCCCGAAGTGGACATCGAATCGTCCTTTAAATACGCGCCGGCCACGGATTTCGACGTATTTTTCGGGTCCTTGATAGTCACCTTCCAGCCTTGCGGATCCTGCGGAGGCGCTCCGATGGCGTAGATGCTGCTGCCGCCGCCCGAGATCAGGGCGGAGCGGACGCCCGCTGCCCGCAACACCTCGGCGAGTTTGTCGACCGCATAGCCTTTGCCGATGCCGCCGGGGTCGATGTCCATGCCCTTTTTCGCGAATTTCACGGTCTGATTGACGGGGTCGAGCAGGAGGCCCTTATAGCCCACCGCATCTAGCGCGCCCAGCACCTCGGCGCGATGCGGCAGGTGACCGCTTCCTTTATAAAAGCCCCAGATCTTCATCAGAGGTCCTACCGTGATATCGAACGTCCCCTCACTTTCACGGCTGTATTTCACGCACGCCGCGAGCAGGTTGAAGAGTTCCGCGGAAACATGGACGGGGTGGTCGCCCGCTTCACGGTTGATCTGGCTCCATTCGCTTTCCGGGCGGTAATTGGAGAGCAGGCGGTCGAGTCTGCGCGCCTCCTCGAGCGCCGCTTCCACGGCGGACTGCAAGCGATCGCGATCTTCCCCGTACGCCACGACCGTGAAGGCAGAGCCCATGGTGTCCACGCTGCCCTCGGCGCGCGACATCTCCGGCGCGGCTTTGCCGGGTTTGTTCGCGCCGACGCCGGCCAGCACCATCATGCCGGCCAACGACAAAGTTACCACAAAATGTTTCATGTGGCGATTATTTTTCGGGGCTCCCGGAGGAAGCCGGCGGCGGCTCGGCGTCGCGCGGACGGCCCTTGCGCACGCGCCGCAAAAGGAAGTCCATGCGGCCTCCCAACGCCGTCGACACGTCGGCTTCGAAGCGCAGCTCCGGGATCCTGTATGTATCCAGGCGCTCGGAAAGCTTGCCGCGCAGGAAACCGCGCGCATGTTCGAGCGCCTCCAACGCCTGCTTCGGATCGGCGCCTCCCGAAATCCCGACGCGTACCTCGGCATGTCTTTTGCCGGGCGGCGCGATCACTTCGCTGACGAACACCTCTCCCACCCGCGGGTCCGACATTTCGTAGGCGATCAGCTCGTTTAATTCCTCTCGCAGCGCCTCGGCGAGGCGCTCGGTTCGATGCGGGTCCATTTCGTTAATCCAAATTTGCGCTTCAATCCAGCCACTCCAAGGTCACGTCCACCAGGTTCGGGCCGGCGAAGTTGACGGCTTCGCGCTCCACCGCCTGCAGCACCTGGCCGGCGCGGACGCGATCGCTTGAAACCGTCACGGCGGAGATGAGCGAGCGCTGCCACACGTCCTGAAAATCGATTTCCGCTACCGCGACATTGTGCCGCGTGCGCAGACGGTCTTTCAGTCCTTTGACGGTTTGACGTTTCTCTTTCAGCGAATGCGATTCGGGCAAATGGAGTTCTAAAGTGAGAACGCCGATGCTGGGCATCACTCGAATGCTTGAGGCGCCACCCGTTCTCTGGCGAACGCCTCGATGACGTCGCCGGGTTTCAAGTCGCCGTAATTATGGACGGTGAGACCGCACTCGAATCCGGCCTTCACTTCGCTGACGTCGTTCTTGAAGCGCCGCAGCGATTCGATCTTTCCGGTATGGACCACGACGTTGTCGCGCAGAATCCGTATTTCGCTGTCGCGGCCGATGGTCCCGTCGAGCACCATGCAGCCGGCCACATTGCCGACCTTGCTGATGCGGAATACTTCGCGGACCGAAACGCGCCCGCGATAGACTTCCTTGAAGACCGGCTCGAGCATCCCCGTCATGGCGCGCTTGATCTCGTCCGTCAGCTCGTAAATGATGGTGTGGAGGCGGATGTCGACCTTTTCCTGCTCCGCGAGCGCGGTCGCATTGCGCTCCGGCCGGACGTTAAAGCCGATAACGATCGCGTTTGAAGCCGACGCCAGCAGCACGTCGGTTTCGTTAATGGCGCCGACGCCGGAGTGGATCACGTGGATGCGGACCTTTTCGTTCGAGAGCTTCTGCATCATCTCCGACAGTACTTCGGCGGTGCCGCCGACGTCCGTCTTCAGAATGATATTCAGCTCCTTAATCTCGCCTTCCTTCAACTGCTCGTGCAGTTGCTCAAGGCTCATGCGGGCGCCGCGGGCCATGGCCGTTTCGCGGGCCTTCGATTCGCGATAGACGACGATCTGCTTGGCCTTGGCGGTATCGGTTACAACCTGGAAGGAATCGCCGACATCGGGCAGAGATTCGAGTCCCAAAACTTCGGCCGGCATGGATGGTTCCGCGTCGCGAACGGGCGCGCCGCGATCGTCGAACATGGCGCGCACCTTGCCGAACACCGAGCCGCAGATGAAATAATCGCCCACGTGCAGCGTTCCATTGCGCACGATCACGGTCGCGACGGGACCGCGTCCGCGGTCGAGCTGCGCTTCGAGCACCGTGCCGAGCGCCGGGCGATCGGGATTCGCCTTTAGATCTTGAATGTCGGCGACCAGCAGAATCATCTCGAGCAGGAGGTCGAGATTGGTCTTGGCCCTTGCCGAGACCGGGACCATGACGGTATCGCCGCCCCAGTCCTCGGCCAGCAGGTTGCGGTCGGCAAGCTGCTGCTTGATGCGCTCGGGCTGCGCGTTGGGTTTGTCGATTTTGTTGATCGCGACGATGATGGGAACGGCGGCGGCGCGGGCGTGGTCGATGGCTTCAAGCGTCTGCGGCATGACGCCGTCGTCGGCCGCGACCACGAGCACCACGATATCGGTGACCTTGGCGCCGCGCGAGCGCATCCGCGTGAACGCTTCGTGCCCGGGCGTGTCGATGAAGACGATCTTATGGCCGTTCTTCTCGATGTGATACGCGCCAATGTGTTGCGTGATGCCGCCGGCTTCGTGCTCCGCGACGTCGCTGAGGCGAATGGCGTCGAGCAGCGAGGTCTTGCCGTGATCGACGTGGCCCATGATGGTGACCACGGGCGGGCGTTTGACGCGATCGTGTTCCACCTCGACCGCTTCGATCTCCTGCGTGGCCTCTTGTTCGTAACTGACCTTATTGGTGGAAGCGCCGAACTCGCGCGAGATCTCCTCGGCGGTTTTGACGTCGAGCGTCTGGTTGATGGTGGCGAAAATCTTGCGATCGAAAAGTTTCTTGATGACGAGGTTGGCCTTCACCCCCAGCTTCTCGGAAAGCTCCTTGACGGTGACGCCTTCGGCCACGGTAATTTCGCGGTCGATGGGCGGCGGAGCGAGCGGCTCGTTGCGACGCATCGGAAGCCGCAGCTTGCCTTCTTCCTCCTCGCGGCGGCGATCGCGCGGTATGGGCTTGGCGGCGTGGCGGCGCTGCTGCTCGGTGGCGGGCATGGCGGCCGGCTCCATGCGTCCCGGGGTGGTGGGGTGCAGCGGACGCGCTCCGCGGCGCGCCGCGGGTCCCCCCGGTCCTTGACCGGGCAGCCCAGGACCGCGCATGGGACCGGGCTGGCCGGGCCGCAGCGGACCGCGATAGATGGGCTGACCGGGCGTGGGCGACGACGGCCGCGTGGGTACGCCGGGCCGCGGCGCCGGGGCCGATGGCATGGGTCTGGGCTGCGATTGTTGTTGCAGCCGCGCGACCATATCGGGCCGCGGAGGAACCACTGGCCGGGCCGCCGGCTGTCCCGCGAGTCCGGGCCGAACCTGCTGGCGCAGAGGTACATTCGGTGAGGGCGCGCCGGGGGAGGGGGCGCTCGATAAAGGAGCGCTAGGCGATGCAGCGCGGGGCGCTTCGGCCGGTGAACGCGACGGCTCCGGACGCGCCGGGACCTTGGGCGCCAAGGGACGGGGCGGAGCGGCCGGCCGCGGCGCGCCCGGCATGACGCTGGGCGGCGGAGGCGGCGGCGCGCTGGGCATCGCGGGCAACGGCTGCCGCGGGCCCGATAGGATCTGACCGGGGCGTGGCGGCGGACCAGTTGGCGCCGGGCGTCCTTGCACGGTGGTTCGCAGCGGCGGCGTGATGGGCGGGCCGCCTCCCGAAAGAGGGGGACGCAGCGGCGCCGGTTTCGCCCGCGCAGCCTCTTCCGCCGTCGTGGCGAGGGCCGCGGCATCGGCAGTCGTTGGCGCAACCGCGGGAGTATTCGCGACCTGCGGCAGACCCGGAGTTGTCCCTACCGCGGATGACGCGGATGCTTCGGCCGGGGCAGTATGGCCGGGGACCGGAGCGGGAACCGCAGGCGGCGGGATTCCACCGGCCTGCTCCGCCGCGGGCTCGCTCGCGCGAGCTTCGACGGCGTGCCGCGACGGCTCACTTTCCCGTGGCTGCCGCTCTTCATAAGGTTGCCGCTCGGGGAGGAATTGCCCTTCCTCATGGAAAGGCGCCCGCTCCCGTTGCAAAGTTTCGGAGCCGGCCACGCCGTTGCCGGAGTAGTGCCGCCGAATTTTTTCCGCGAGGTCGTCGTCGATGGAACTGGAGTGCGTCTTTTTGTCGCTGACTCCGAGTTCCGGCAATATTTCGAGGATCTCGTGAGAGGGAACCTCAAGCTGCCGCGCCAGCTCGTTTATGCGGATTTTCTTCATAGTTTCAGACTGCATCACCCTCGCAGGACACGACTTAGCCCGCGTCCTCCGAGTCCTTTATCGTATCAGATTCATTTTCCGCAACAGCCGAAACGGCGTGTGGAGCGCCGGCCAGCTCCGACGGCGCTACCGAGAGATGCGCGAAGGCCGCATCCACTACCTGATCCTGGCCGCCGGCTGCGAGGATTTGTTCCTCCGCGTCCGCCGGGACTTGCTCCTCGTCAACCGGGGGTTCCCCGCCCGGGTCGGAACCCGCCGCGCGGCCCAACTCCGATGGCCCGACCGAAAGATGCGCGAAGGCGGCATCCATAATTTGTTCCTCGCCGGGGGCTGGAACTTGTTCCTCGTCGGCGGCGGGCTCTCGCCCGGCTACCGTGGATTCTTCAGGCGCGGCTTCTCCCGGCGCGGCGGCGGCCTCTTCGGCGCGCGCCTCGTCGGCCTCAAATTGATCGTAATAACTATTCACCGCGCCGAAAATTTTCTCGATGGTCGCGGGGTCCATGCCGGGAATCAGCTCCAACTGTTCGGGCGTCATGGAGCCGAGCTTCTCCACAGTGCCGATGCCGCCGCCGACCAGCATCTCGACGGCCGCTTCTGAAAGGTTGTGCTCCATCAGGATCGAGACCGGAGCGCCGGTGGGCACCAGCGCGTTGATGGCCGACTCGGCCTCCTGCCGCTTCTCTTCCTCGCTCTTGATATCGATCTTCCAGCCCAACAGCTTCGCGGCCAGCCTTACGTTCTGGCCCTTCTTGCCGATGGCGAGCGAAAGCTGCGTGTCGTCGACGATCACTTCCATGTGTTTCTCGGATGCGTTGACCACAAAGACGCGGGAGATCTTCGCAGGACTGAGCGCATGAGTAGCAAAGACCACCGGGTCGTCCGAGAATTCGATGATGTCGATTTTTTCGCCGCGCAGCTCGCGGATGATGGACTGCACGCGCATGCCCTTCATTCCCACGCACGCGCCGACGCTATCGACGTCGCGGTCGCGGCTGAACACGGCAATTTTCGTGCGCTCGCCGGCTTCCCGGGCGCAGCCTTTAATCACGACGGTATTGTCGTAGATCTCGGGAACTTCCTGCTCGAATAAACGCATCACAAGCTCCGGGGCGGCGCGCGATACGATCACTCCGGCGTTCTTGCCGGCCTTTTCCACGCTCTTGATCACGCAGCGGGCGCGATCGCCGACGCTGAAATTCTCAAGCCTGCTCTGTTCCTTCTTGGGGAGCCGCGCTTCCGTCTTACCCAGATCGCAGACCAGGTCCTGGCCTTCGAGACGCTTCACGACGCAGTTCACGAGCTCGCCGACGCGGCTTGAAAACTCCGAAAAAACGGTCTCACGCTCGGCCTCGCGCACCTTCTGCAGAATCACCTGCTTGGCGGTCTGGGCCGAGATGCGGCCGAGCGCATCGGTGGGCTTGGCGAAGCGCACGGTGGAACCGATTTGCGCGGCCGGATCGGTACGCAGCGCGTCGGTAAGTGAAATCTCCTTACCAGAATCTTGCACATCCTCGACTACCTGGCGGACTCCGAAGATCTCCAGCGCTCCAGTGGAGTTAAAGTCCGCGATCAGGTCCTCCGTGGTATGGAAGTGCTTGCGCGCCGCCACCAGCATGGCGTCCTTGACGGCGTCTTCGATGATGCGCGGATCGATGCCTTTTTCCTTGCTTAAGATCTCGATGGACTGATAGATGCTACCCACGTTTTCCTCTCTCCCACTCTTTCTCGCAATGGTGTCCCGGACTCGCTACCACTCGAACTTCAGGTTCGCTTTTTCGACCTGAGCGAGCGGGAATTGGATGACCCTGCCGGGCGCGGGCTCGAGCGCGATCAGGCCGCCGGAGAATCCCGCCAGCGTTCCTTCCCAGCGGCGCCGATTTTCGACCGGCTCGCGGAGCAGGAACTTGGCCTTCTGGCCGGCGAAGCGCTCGAAATCCCGCGGCTTCGAGAGCTTGCGTTCCAGCCCGGGCGAGCTGACCTCCAGCGTGTACCCGGCCCCCGGAACAACGTCCTCGATGTCGAGAATGGTTCCCACCTGCTGCGATATAAATTCGCAATCCTTGTGCGACACGCCCTCTGGCTTATCGATGAAGATACGAAGCACGCGCGCATTGCCGCCTCCGAGAAGCTGCACCTCCACGATCTCGATCCCTTCCGGGCGAGCGGCGCGTTCAGCGATTTCCGTGATTTTATTGACGATTGCTTCGTTGGACATCCCGGGCGGCAATTCGCAAGCAATAAAAAAGTGGGCTTTCGCCCACTTGGTTTCTCGACACTTTTATTATACAACGGGCACGGGCCGCGAGCTAGCGCAAGCCTTTCGATTTCAGATATTCAATCAGAGCGGCGGGGTCGTCGGAAATGATCGCGTCCACGCCCGCGGCGATCATTTTGTCCCAATCGGCGGGTTTGTCCACGGTCCAGGGTACAACTTGAATGCCCGCGTGGTGGGCGGCCGCAACCTTGTCTTTTGTTATTAGCGAGTAATTGGGGGAGACGATTTGGGCATCGCCGCCGTCGCGGGCGATGGAGGCGAAGTCGCGGGGGTCGGATTCGGTCAGCGCCGAGCGGCGGATTTCGGGCGCCATTTTCCGGGCGGCAATTAAGGTGCGGAAATCGAACGATTGCAAAATGACGCGGCTTTCAAGTCCATGGCGGCGGACGCAGTCGAGGAAGAGGCGCACGAATTCCTCGGGCGGCGGCGTATATTGCGGCTTATCGGGGAAGCTTTTTGTTTCGATATTGAAATCGAAGCTGCCCTGGTTCGCCAGATCGAGGACTTCGTCGAGCGTCGGCATTCTCGTGCCGGGGATGGGCTGCTGCCGGGGGAAATTCGGGTTGCGCACGGCGCCGCAATCCCATTGGCGTACCTCGGCGAGCGTGAGCTCGTGAATGACGGCGCGGGCGCGCGGTCCCGTGCAGACCGGCGGCTCCAGAAGGGGGTCGTGCGAGATGACGATGACGTTGTCTTTCGTGACGGCCATGTCCATCTCGAGGGCGTCGGCGCCGGCATGAATGGCGTACTCAAACGCCGGGATGGTGTTTTCGGGGCGCATCGCCCGGGCGCCGCGATGGCCGTGTACCAGAATCTTATGGGGGGTTGTTGCCGGCGACATATCAGGTGAAAGGAGACCGATGACCGCGATGGTGGCTGCGAAAAGGCGGCGCATCACACTTAAGCGGCCGCGCCCAGGGCGTCTTCGAGCGCCGCGCCAACGCGCAGCACGGTCGGCTCTTGAAATGCCCGGCCGACGATTTGCAGGCCGATGGGCAGCCCGGCGCTGGTTTTACCGCAGGGCAGGGATAGCGCGGGTAGACCAAGAACGTTGATCCCGCGCATGAAGCGCGTCGTTGCCAGGCGGACATCGTGCGGCTCGCCGTCGATCTCGATTTGCTTCTGCCCGATCGCCGGCGCGGCAGTGGGAGTCGTGGGCGTGAACAGGCAATCGACGCCGCTGAACACCAGACGCCATTCCTGGGAAAAGAACCGCCGCAGCCGTTGCGCATTGACGTAGTCGGTTGCCGCGATGAGCCGGCCCTGATCGAGCAGCGCCAGCACGTCGTCCCCGAATTTCTCGCGTTGGGCCAGATATGGTTCGAACACGGCCGTGGCCTCGGCCAGAAGAATCGTGCGCGCGACGACGTTGAGGGCTTCGACGTCGGGAACCTGTACCGGAACCACTCGCGCTCCCAGTCCTTCGGCGATTCGCGCCATGTTGCCGACGGCGGCGCGAACCTCCGGGTCGACGGCATCGAAAAAGTAGTTGCGGGGAATGCCGATGCTGAGCTCGGATATGGGACAAGGCTCCGGGGGAATATATTCGAGCGCGGGCCGCATGCTGGAAGAGGGATCGCGGTCGTCAAATCCCGCCATGGCGTTGTATGCGGCCGCGGTATCGCGCACGGTCGGGGCCAGCGGTCCGACGTGATCGAGGCTGAGTCCGAGCGGTTTCACCCCATAGCGGCTGACGCGGCCATAGGTAGGCTTCAGACCGGCCACCCCGCAGTAGGACGCGGGAATGCGAATGGAGCCGCCGGTGTCGGTTCCGGTAGCCATGAGCGCCATGCCCGCGGCGACCGCGGCGCCCGAGCCACCGCTCGATCCGCCCGGAATGCGGTCGCGATCATGCGGATTGCGAATGACTCCAAAGTGCGGGTTGGCCGAAGTGACGCCGTAAGCGAGCTCGTGCAGTCCGGTTTTGCCGACCGTCACCGCGCCGGCTTGCCGCAGCTTGGCGACTACAGTGGCATCGTAATCCGGCCTGTAATCGTCGAAGATCCTCGATCCCGAGGTGCAGGGCGAACCCTTGACGCAAATGATGTCTTTATGGGCGATCGGAATGCCGTGCAGCGGGCCGCGATCGATATCGTTCGACAGCTCCTCGTCGAGCTCCGCGGCGCGGGCACGGGAGGAATCCGCCACTACGGTGACGAAGGCGTTGAGATCGGCATTAAGGCGTTCGATTTTGGCGAGGCATTCTTCCAATAACTCGGCGCATGAAATCTTGCGCTGGTGGATGGCGCGGGAAGCCTCCAGCAGAGTCATCGATGTTCCTCGGACTGGAGGCGAAACACCAGCGCGGAGTCCGTGTTGGGAGGCAGCCGGCTCAGCAACTCGTGTAATTGAGCAATCAAGGCGTCCACCACGGGCGCGATGCGCTCGAGTTGCTCCTTCGGAACGGAAATGGCCGTCATTGTTCGATGTTAGCGCCGTGTGAAAAGGGGTGGCAACGGGCGGTATTCGGATCTCTTGCAATAAGGCGTGGGCGGACGCGGTTCTTCGGCGCGCTTAAGCGGCGCGCGCGATGGTGGCTTGCGCGGCGGCCGCTATCGGCCGCCGTATCTCTTCTCTTCTTCGAGCTTGCTTCGAGGCACAAGCGCTGCAATTTACGAGGAGGCCTCCCAAGCCGTCTTGTTAACCCGCTACGGCGCGGGACAGCTGATGGAGCGGCGGCCATTCGTCACTCGTGACTGGCGCAGAGGAGCCCGGGTTTGCTTCTGCGCTTAGCGATCGCCTCTCCGACGAATGAGCGACGAACTCTTGACCAAAGAATAGCGGCCGCCGGAGCGAGTCAAGCGCGGAGGCTCGCGCGAATCGGCGTTAAGTCGTAGCAGCCGTTGGAACTTATTTTTTGCAGATTTCCGTTACCGTAAACTAAGGGCAATGGCCGCCGCAACCGAAACGTTTCGAAGCCCAGGGACTCCGTTGACGGTTCTCAGCGAAGAAGAGAGTATGTTCCGCGACGTGGTCCGCAGGTTCGCGCGCGAGCGCATCGGGCCGCATGTCCGCGAAATGGACGAGGCCGGCGTGTTTCGCAAGGAACTGCTGCGCGAGATGTTCGAGCTAGGGCTGATGGGCATCGAAATTCCGGAAGAGTTCGGCGGCCAGGGTGGAAATTTCTTTCTTTCCGTGCTCGCCGTCGAGGCGCTGGCGGAGGTCGATCCCGCCGCCGCGGTCATCGCCGACGTTCAGAACACGATCGCCAATAACGTCATTCTGCGCTGGGGCAACGACGATCAGAAGTCGCGTTATCTGCCCAAGCTGGCGCGAGACATGGCCGCTTCCTTTGCGTTGTCGGAGGCCGGCTCCGGCTCCGATGCGTTTGCGCTGGCGACGCGCGCCGTACAGGACGGCGATGGATGGCGCATTACAGGGCGCAAGCTTTGGATCACGAACGCCGCGGAGGCCGGACTCTTCCTGCTGTTCGCCAATGCCAATCCGGCGGCGGGCCATCGCGGCATCTCCTGTTTCCTGGTGGAGCGCGATTTTCCCGGTTTTCAGGTCGGCAAGAAAGAGGACAAGCTGGGAATTCGCGCCTCGTCCACGTGCGAGCTGATCCTCGACGAGTGCGCCGTGCCGGCGGCGAACGTCTTGGGCGAATTGGGACAAGGTTATAAAATCGCCATCGAGACCTTGAACGAAGGCCGCATCGCGATCGGGGCACAGATGACCGGCCTGGCGCAGGGCGCGCTCCGTCACGCCGTGGAGTATGCAAAGGAGCGGCGGCAGTTCGGAAAGGCTATCGCCGAGTTCCAGGGCGTGCAGTTCGAGTTGGCGCAGATGGCCACGGAAGTGGAGGCCGCGCGGCTGCTGGTTTACAATGCCGCGCGCCTGAGGGATGCCGGCCTGCCGTTCGTAACGGAAGCCGCGATGGCCAAGTATTTCGCTTCGCAAGTAGCGGAAGCGACGGCATCGCGCGCGGTCGAAATTTTTGGCGGCGTCGGTTTCACGAAGGACTATCCCGTCGAGAAGCTCTATCGCGACGCTAAGATCGGACGCATTTACGAAGGCACGAGCAACATGCAGAAGCTCACGATCGCGAAGCAGATTTTGAGCTAGTGGCCTGAGTCAAATTACGTTGAAGAAGGCGGCGGGCCAGTACGTGCTTCGATTAACGAATCGCCGCTTTGATTATGCCGACCCGTTCCATCAGACTTCCCGGCTCGATTGAGACCAGTTCGAAGCCGAAGGCTTGGTAAGTCTCTTCGTGAATTTTCTCAAAACGCACCGTTTCGTCAAATGTGATTCGCCGCGCTTCGGTAGGCGTAATGAAGCCAAGATTGCGAATGAAGAAGACTCGGTTTTGGTAGATTGCTTCTTTTTTGACGCGCTCCAGTTCGCCGGCAAGAAAAAGTGAAAAAGGGCGCCCGAGGTAGGCTGCCAACGCCGCGGTACAGACGACGCAACGGTCGTGAAACTGAACCTCATCCGGTTGATATGACGCTCGAATCAGACGGTCCCTTTGCAGACTAGCGATTACGTCGATGAACGAGGGATGCGTCCAGGGTTGAACCGTTCCTTGGGCTTGCGCGGCGGCGATGACGTCAGTAGCCGCCTCTTCGACTACGCTGAACCCGTCGAGTTCCAGCTGCCGGATGATTGCCGTCTTCCCTGCGCCCGGCGCGCCTGTGACGATGAATCTTCTCATGGCTTTCTTCTCCAGGAAGCTATGTCCTGATCCGGAAATCCCAGGGATCGAACGGGCGCGTAGCTTCCCCGGGCGGCGGCATCGTTTGATCGCTTCGGCAAACAATCGTTTTCACGAGGTTGAAACCAAGCTGACGCTGGTCGGGGTGCAGTGGACCTGACAGCGAGGACAGCGCGCCAGCCACGTTCGCCCCGGTTGGACTACAAAAGCGCGGGGAAGATTCGCGTCGCGTGGGCCTTTGGAATCCGCATGATCCAGTCTGAACCCTCTTCCGGGCCACCGGTCGCCTACTCCAGCGGGTGCTATTCACCGGTATAGTCGTGGCTCATCGAGCGTTCGCGCCATTTTGCAGCCAGTTACGCCCGTTATGGTTTAGCCTCACACGCCAGAGCTGTCAAGGTCACGACAGCCCACGACAACAGCTCGGCCCCGGGGATCAGCGTGATATAAGACTAGACGCCGAGCGTTGGCCTTTCATTCAGGTATGGGCGTCGGCGTAGGCGTCGGCGTAGGCGTGAAATGGGGCGCGGGCGAGGGCGCCGGACCCTGAGCGCTTGCCGGGGCGCCAGGACGGTCTCGACAATGGGGAGCATTGCGACTGCGGCCGCGGACAACGAGAATCGGCGCATGAGCGAACGGCGAGTGGCGGTGGCGCGAGGTTCGACCTCGTCCAGGGTCACCAGCCCGGCGTCGGACAGTTCGGCCAAGGCCAGATCCACAATCTCCTCGTCGGCGGGAAGACCGGTGCGGCGTTGCAGCTCGGCCGCCATCTCCGGCTTTGATCTCGTCCCGTCGCACAGATCGAAAACGACTGCAGCGCTCTGGTTCAGCGCGTGGGCTTCGGGACTACCCGCCTTCACGGCCAGGATCTCGTCTGCCGCCCGCTCCACCTGCACGCCCTGAACGCGTCTCGCTGCCATGTGTCGCTCCTCCGACGATTGAGTATCACTTTTAAGCCGGAGCTGTCAAGCTGCGACAAACAGTCCGAGACTTGGGGCTTTTTAGGAGAGAAAATGAGTGTTATGCTCACGCCCATGGATCACAAATTGGGGTCAAGTGGACCTCACAGCGAGGACAGCGCGCCAGCCACGTTCGCTCCAGGTGGACTACAAAAGCGCGGGGAAGATTCGCGTCGCTGTCCTTCGGAAACCGCAGGACCCCTTTGATGCCGATGCCGTCCGTAGCTACTGACGCGCCGGAACGCCGGACGCGAGCCACGGAATCTACTGCGTGGGCCTTTGGAATCCGCATGATCCAGTCTGAACCCTCTTCCGGGCCATCGGTCGCATAGTCCAGCGGGTGCTATTCACCGGTATGGTCGTGGCTCATCGACAGCCCAAGACAACAACTCGACCCCGGGGATCAGCGTGATATAGGACTGGACGCCGAGCTTTGGCCTTTTAGGTAGGTATGGGCGTCGGCGTCGGCGTCGGCGTAGGCGTGAAATGGGGCGCGGGCGAGGGCGCCGGACCCTGAGCGCTTGCCGGGGGCGCCAGGACGGTCTCGACAATGGGGAGCATTGCGACGGCCGCCGCGGACAACGAGAATCGGCGCATGAGCGAACGGCGAGTGGCGGTGGCGCGAGGTTCGACCTCGTCCATGGTCACCAGCCCGGCGTCGGACAGTTCGGCCAAGGCCAGATCAACAATTTCCTCGTCGGCGGGAAGGCCGGTGCGGCGCTGCAGCTCGGCCGCCATCTCCGGCTTTGATCTCGTCCCGTCGCACAGATCGAAAACGACTGCCGCGCTCTGGTTCAGCGCGTGGGCTTCGGGACTGCCCGCCTTCACGGCCAGGATCTCGTCTGCCGCCCGCTCGACCTGCACGCCTTGAACACGTTTCGCTAACATGTGTGACTCCTCCGGCGATCTAGTATCACTTTTAAGCCGGAGCTGTCAAGCTGCGACAAACAGTCCGAGACTCGGGGCTTTTTTAGGGGAGAGAATGAGTGTTATGCTCACGCCCATGGATCACAAACCGGAGGAGCTGGCGCTCTCTTGCTACGGCGTCGAGCTGCGACCTGCTCGACGCCGCCGGCGCAGGACTGTGCCGACGGCTGCAAGACGCTCTGCCGCCAGAGTTCGTGCCTCGCTCCGGGTCGGCGGCGGCCATGGTCTCATACGCCGTGACCGCAAACACGGCCGCGGAGATAGCGGAGCGACCATACCGCATCGCGCGCGACGGGGCAGAAGAATTTCAGGCTGCGACGGAAGAGGAAGCGTTCCGATGGCTGCAGCGAGACATCGACAACATGGTTGCGCGGCGCTCCCGCGACTGGATCTTCGTGCATGCCGGCGTGGCCGGATGGAGAGGGCTGGCCATCGTTATCCCCGGACGAAGCCTTACCGGAAAATCGACGCTGGTAGCGGAACTGGTACGGCGGGGCGCTGAATACTACTCCGATGAGTTTGCCGTTCTCGACGACAGGGGCCATGTTCACCCGTATGGAAGGACTCCAGTGCTCCGCGACGACGAGACACGGAAGCCGCAAGATCTCCGCCTGGTTCGCGAGGGTGTATCGAAAGAGCCCTTGCCTATCGGCCTGATCGTGGCCGCTCCCTACCAGCCGGGAGCGGTGTGGCGCCCGAATATCGTGCAGGGGACGCGGGCCGCGTTGTCTTTAATCGATGGCGCGGTTCTGGCGCGTCAGGAATCCGCCAGGATATTACGAATCGCCGCTCGCGTCGCGCCTTCCATTGTCACCCTCCGGGGCCCCCGGCCGGAGGTGGCGGAAGTGGCGCCGCGAGTCCTCGATCTGATCGATGATGCGATTGTCAGCCAAGCGCTGGATGCAAGCGGAACGGCTTCGAATAGCGCGGCTGCTAATCTGGCTGCCGTCGCGAACATGCGGTTACGGACCCAGATCGGACCGCCGGCGCCGTCATCCCGCCGGTTGCTGGCCGCCCGGCACCTGCGGATTACAGACTTTCTCTCGCCGGAAGAACACCAGCGCCTGCTGGATCTCGCGCTCGCCAATGAGGATGCATTCCAGGAATCGGGGCTGGTCGCCGAACACGGCGGAGATCGAAAAGATTACGGTATCCGCAAGTCGCGTACGCTTTTCGGTCCTATTCTCGAAGAGATCTGGGAGGTGTTCGATCGGCGGCTGCGCGGGATGCTGCCGCATGTGAGGAAGGAGCTGGGGCTTCCCTGGTTTCCGTCCGGCGAGGTCGAGCGGCAGCTCACCGCCCACGGCCGCGGCGGCTTTTTCGCGCCGCACGTCGACACCGGCCATCCGGTCGTGGCAAACCGGCGCATTTCGTGCGTTTACCATTTTCATGCCAGCCCGCGGCGCTTCTCCGGAGGGGAGCTGAAACTATACGACACGTGGGCGACGGATCGCGGCAGCACGGCTGCTACGACTTATACGACGCTCACTCCGCTCGACAACAGCGTCGTGTTCTTTCCGAGTAACGCATTCCACGAGGTCTGCCCCGTGTACCCGGAGACCGAAGCATTTGCCGACAGCCGGTTCGCGGTGACGATCTGGTTTCGCGAGGGAAAGTGGCCGGCCCAGACCGGCGCCGGGCAGGGTGGTGTGCCTCAGCCATAAGTCCTGCGCCGCACATCAGCGCGCTTGTGCATCTCATCGTAAATCCAGCGATAGGTTTTGTCCATCCCCTCCAGTAATGGGATCGAGGGCGCCCAGCCGAGCTTTTGCTTGATGAGCGTATTATCGCTGTTACGGCCCTCGCACTCCCCGAGGGGCGGCGAGGTTAAATCGCCGCTTTAGCGTGACCCCCGCAATCCCTTCCACGATGTCGACTAGATGGTTTATGGTGACCAACTCATCGCTGCCCAGATTGATGGGTTCGCGCAGATCGCTCGCCATTAGCGCCTGAGTGCCATAGAGGCAGTCGTCTATATACATGAAGCTGCGCGTCTGTTCCCCGTCGCCCCAGATCTCGATCTCATGATTGCCCGTCATGAGCGCGGTAATCACTTTACGGCAGATCGCCGCCGGGGCCTTTTCGCGCCCGCCATCATAAGTGCCATGGGGACCGTAGACGTTGTGATAGCGCGCGATGCGCGTCGGCCAACCCATAGTCCTCGGAAAAATGGCGGCACATTCGCTCACTGAACAACTTTTGCCAGCCATATCCATCCTCCGGCATGGCCGGATAAGCATCGATCTCCCTCAGGCGGTTGGACATCATGGCTGGCTTGCTTGTCGGCCGCATACACGCAGGCGGACGATGA
The DNA here is from genome assembly GCA_963838885.1 of Bryobacterales bacterium. GTDB lineage: Bacteria > Acidobacteriota > Terriglobia > Bryobacterales > Bryobacteraceae > JAICMB01. Next base: position 268,941 of record CAWITB010000039.1, read on the forward strand.
ATAGAAAAATTTTTCGGCTTTCCGGTCGCGGGCGGCGAGCAGCATGTTGGTATCGATCAGCACGGACAACATGCAATCGGCCTTATGCTTCTCAATGAAGCCCATGCCGCCCATGTCCGCGGCAAAGTTGAAGATGAAGCGCACTCCGCCGGCTGCCCGGTAACAGGCGTTTTTCTCTCGGAGATCCAACTGAAGATTATTCGCTTCGGGGAAAACCTGATGCCACTCTTCGAGAGGCTTGATATCAACCGCACGGATTCGCGTGTACCCCTGCCTGAGGAGGTCGCCTGCGAGATGACCGCCGATGAAGCCGCCGGCGCCGGTTAACAGGATCAAATCATCCTTGCCGATGAACGCAGCTTCCGGAATGGCCGGCGCAGGCCGAGGATCAGTGATCACCGTTACCAAGGTAAACGACGTCGGCCGTATCGTGGAAGCGCTCTTTCGGCAATACTCGCCAGCAGTCAATGATCACGCACCGCTTACCGGCGCGGCGCAGGCAGGCGGGGTCGAGACTGGAAAATTCCGGCCAGGGCGTCGCGATGACGACCACATCGGCTTCGCGAGCGCACGCTTCCATCGAATCGGCCGCTTCGGCCCGGGCCTTTTTTCCAAGAATCGCCCATGCGGCGGCGAGCGCCAGCGGGTCGAATCCCTTCACCACATATCCTTCACGCAATAGCCGGACCGCGAGAGCAATGCCCGGGCTCTCCTCAACGACGGGCGTTCCGGGCTTGTAGGACAGTCCCAGAATGCCGATCGTAGAACCGGAAGCGGCTCGCCCACGCACAATGGCAGCGAGCCTGTCCGCTTGATAGCGATTGAGCGCGTCGGCCGCTTCCGCGATGTCCGCCCGCGCGCCGATTCTGTGCGCGAGCGCTCCGAACGCAATATTGTCGCGGGGAAAACATGGGCCGCCATAACCGGTGGCGCCTTTGAGATATTTGGCTCCGATGCGGGTATCAAGGCCCATAGCCGAGGTAACCACGTCGACGTCGGCGCCGGGCAGCCGCTCGCAAATTTCCGCCAGCATGTTGGCGTAGGAAATCTTGGTGGTGAGGTACGAATTGAGGGAGATTTTCGCGATCTCCGCGTTAATCAGAGTCATCCGTCTGATCGGCGGATCGTTATCGCAAATGCCGCGATAGAGACTTTCCACCATTTCACCGGCCCTAGAGTCCGACTCACCCAGCAGGATGAAATCGGGATTTAACATGTCATGCACGACGCTGCCCAAAGCGACGAACTCCGGGTTATAACACAGGCCCACGTTGTCACCAGCGCTCCGCCCCGAGCTTTTCTCGAGAGCTTCCCTGATTTCTCCCCCGGTTGAGCCCGGCATCACCGTCGCGACGATGTTTACGACGTGGTACCCCGGCTTTTTGCGCAAACTTTTACCAATCTCCCGCACGGCAGCGACAACGTTCTGGTTGCTGAACCCTCCGTGCTCGCCGCTCGGCGTCGGCACGATCACGAAAGTGAGATCGCTGGCGAAAACCGCGTCCTCGTAATTTACCGTTGCCGTCAACCGGCCGTGGACGGCGTCGAGGATCTCCTGCAGATGCGCTTCCCGGACCGGCGCCTTGCCGTTCGCCAGCATGCGCACGTATTCGACATTGACATCGACGCCGATAACCTGGTGTCCCTTGCTAGCGAAAAGCGCGGCAAGAGGCGAACCAAGTTTCCCGAGTCCAACCACGGAAAGTCGCATCGGCTTGAAGCTCATTCAGCCAGCACTATATCCGGTTCTCCATAGAGCCAGTGGGGATGGTTGCCTTCGACGAAATCGACAGTTATCTCCTCCATGCCGTCGACGCCATAAATGTGGCGCCTGTCCAGAACCGGGCTGAACACTTTCGCGGTCGGCGACAGCAATCGCCGCCCACCAGCTAAACGAGGAGTTTGCACGAAAAATCGTTCTTGCAAAGTATAACTGCAGGAAATCACCGAGCCAGTCGAAAATGATTCCCGGAATGTATTGCGATCCGGTTGGATACTCCCATCCGCCGCGGAATCGCACTTTCCTGCCAACGTGCCATTTCCCGGTGTAATCGTCCGATACCCATTCGATAGATCGCTGGAATACCCGAACTTTCTGAAAGCCCGTAAATAAGAATCCTTAGAGATGACTGAGTATCCCTGACCATGGGTGCGGTTGTAATCGCGCGTCGCTGATATCATCCCGGCGCAGGTGAGCCACGTCATACATACCCTGGATATCAAAATAACGTTTATAAGCGTCAAGGCGCGTAACCTCGTCACTGAACTCACACAAGCTTTTCAGATGACTTCTACGACATATGGGCGAAGAGTACTGGGATTGTAAGCGCACAGATTCGCATGACAAATAGGATGGCCGGGCTTCAAGTAAGGATCCGGAGCAAGTTCAGCATCGATAAGTTCGGCGTCGGGATAGTATTTCTGAACCGCCTGCATTCTCTTCTGGTTGCTCGCGGCTCCTTCATCAGGAGGGATCAAGGCGAGCCGGATCTCTTCATTTTCCACAACTTGATGGATCTGCCGCTTGAACAGTCTCGTCCCTTCCCAATCGCTTGGAAGCCAGAATTCGAGACCGGTCAGCTCGCGCATAAGTAGCTCCATAGGCGTATTGAAACATCCGATTGCCGAACCGTCCGGTCCAACGAAGCTGAAGAAGAAATTGGCTCATTTGACGGTAAGTGCTATCAATTTTATAATGTTCTATCAGACGAGGGGAGCATCGCGGCGGCTCCGGCAATTTGAGTGAGATCCTCCACATGTCTTCTCCGCGCACTCTAGAAAATCGCCTCATCCTCGCGTGCGCGCGAACGGAACCCGACATCCGGATCATCGAGGACCTGATAGGGCGTGGTCCCGACTGGGAGGAGATCATGCGGAAGACGGAGCGCTGGGGCGTGGCGCCTTTAGTCCATGACAGCTTGCGGCGGCCCGCATCCGGGCGAGTGCCGAAGCCGGTTACGGAGCGCCTCAGGCATCTGCACCGCGGAAACGCAATTCGCAGCATCGCCCTGCGCGAGGCGCTTCGCGCAATCCTACTGCGATTCGTGGAGGCGAGCATTCCAGTCATTGTCCTGAAGGGCGCGGCGGTGGCGGAACTGGTCTATGGCTCTCCGGCATTGAGGCCGATGGGGGACCTGGATCTTCTGGTACAGAGGCGCGATCTCGAGAGGGTGGACGAGTTACTCCACGGCATGAATTATGCTCCCGTATTGAATCTTTGCCATGACGGACGCCACGACATCCCTTATATGGGCCCCGATGGATTCCCTCTGCTAGAGATTCATAGTCACATTGAAGACCAGCGGACGCCGCTCGCCCGCATTCCTATCGAAGATTTCTGGAAGCGCTCGCGGCCGGTTCGGATCGCGTCGGTGGAAACGCTTGCGTTCAGCCACGAGGATCTTCTCATGCACCTGGTTCTGCATCTCGCGACGCATCTTTCGACGGGAGATCAATTTGTGGGTCACCTGAGAGGCTTGTGCGATATCGGCGAGATGTGCCGACGTTATGGGAGCGCAATCGATTGGCGCCTCCTCGTCAAAGAGGCAGAGGCCTATAAGACGGGGAAGTATCTCTACTATTTACTCTGCCTAGCCCGCGATTTGGTGGGGGCGGAGGTGCCGTCCCGTGCTCTGACGGATTTGAGGAGCGGCTTCGCTCAACTGCCTCTCGAGGGCCGATTCATTCTATCCGTTACTCGCCAGGTGATCCTCTCGGAGGATCAGGCCACGCGTCCGCCCTGGACGTTCTGCCAAATCAACGCCGGCCTCCTTTCGACGCGCGGTCCGGGCGACAAAGCCGGCGTTGCGTGCCGTCTCGCGGCTCGTTCGTGCCAAGCGCGTATGGGGCGGCTCCTCGCGCAGCGTGCGGCAGGAGGGTTCTAACGGTTTGTCAAACTCCGGCGTTTCCTCGAAAGCCTGACCCGCAGCCGCGTGCCATTGCGGCGCAGGCGAGCTGCAGCCATGCCGCGGGGGAAGTCGCCGTCACCTACGATGAGAGCCAGAGCGATGGCGTGGGCGCGCAGTTGCAGCGCATCTATGGTCTGTATGCGTTGTCGCGCTCGCTCCATGTCAAATACGTGCACACGCCGCTGGCGCGGGTCGGCTACCAAGGGCTGATGCCGATGCTCGCGGGGCACACCGACCCGGACTTCGCCGCCCGCTATAATGCTTTCTTCTCACTGCCCTCCGACGACTTCGATCTCGAAGGCTGCGAGCGAGTCCAGCTTCGCAACTTGAGCGAGAAGAGCATCGAGGAGTACCGGGAGCGGGCGGCGGCGACAGGGCGCCCGGTGCTGCTGCAGGCTAGCACGCCCTATGGCTACACCGACCGGCATCCGGCGGCATACGAGGCGCTGCGGGAGGTCAGCCCCTACCGCGGGTATCGGGCGGCGGGACCCATCCGCGTGTGCATCCACTTGCGCCGGGGGGATAATCTTCCAGACCGGCAAGACAGCCGCCATCGCTGGCTGCCGAACGAGTACTATCTGCGCGCCTGCGGGACAGTGGTGGAAGCGTTGCGCCAACAGGGCGCCCCGTTCGTCGTGCGCCTGCACACGGAGATGCCGGCGCGGCCCTACACCCTTCATCCCGGCATCCAGGGCCTGTACTTCCAACTGGACCACCCGTCGACCATCGATCCCGCGCAGTATGCATTGGAGGAGTTCGAAGCGCTGCCGAATCTTGAGACGGTGCTCAACGTGGAGCCTCGAGAGGTATTGGACGACTTCGCCACGGCAGACGTGCTGATCCTGTCCCTTTCTTCGCTCGGCTATGTGGGGGGCCTGTTGAACCCGCACGGCCTGGTAATCTACGCTCCCTGGTGGCACGCCGCGATGCCGGACTGGCTGGTTGCGAGCGAGCGTGGGGAGCTGGACACGGAGCAGGTGGCGAGCCGCATTACGGAGCACCTACGCCGCCGCGGGCAATAGGCGAGCGCCTCTACAAATGACTTAGATCGAGCCGTGTGGCAGCGGCGATTTTCCTGCTACAATTCGCCCGTGAATGCCGAGCTAAGCGAGAAGGGCTATCTCTTCATCAAGGGCCTAATCGATCCCACCCTGGCTCGCATCCTGTATAAGACGCTCCTGCTGAAGCAGTGGCGCGGTCAATGTTTTCGCGACAATCACATTCCAACCGCGGTCTCGGTTTCCAACGAGGCGGTAACGGACGCGCTGCTGCTGGAACTGCTGCCCAGGATCGAGGAGATCACCGGGCACCGGCTGACGCCCGCTTACAGTTACGCGCGAGTGTACTTCCATGGCGACGCTATGATCCGGCGCCGTGATCGCGGAAGTTGCGAGGTGAGCACGTCGATTCACCTTGGCAAGCAAGGGGGCGACTCGTGCCTGTGCTTCGCGCCGAACGCTAAGGTCGAAATGGACGAGGGCGATGGCGCCGTTTACCTGGGTTGCGAGGCGGAGCACTGGCGGGAGCGATTCACCGGGAACGCGATGGGGCAGATTTTTCTGCACTACGTAGTGGCGGGCGGTCGTTTCGCCGCCCATTCTTTCGACGGGCAGCCAGACCGCTTTCCGCCCTCGATCTCCGCGGCAGGCCGTTAACAGCCGTTCGATGCGACGGCTCTTCGTACCGGGCTACTACTGTGGCTTCAGTAATCACAAGATGTCCCTCGATATCGCCGTGGTACTGGCCTATCTTACCGATCGCGTTTTAGTGCCCTACCGTTTTCGCGTGCCCCGGCGAGTCGCGGCGTCCCTGGAGCGCGGCCGTTGGCCCGAGGCGCTGCCTCTTACCGATCTCTTCGAAATCCCGGTCTCCTGGTCGGACGAGTACGCGCTCAAGACCTGGATCTCCGCGCCGAACGCACTCGAGTGCGCTTGGCGGCCGGTGTTCGAGTCCGTACTCAGCTTTCCGGCGAACTCGCCGCGCGATGATGCACGCTTCGAAGATTTTCGCAACGGGCGGCAGTACGTGTACACCTTCGACGAGCGGCAGGAGGAGGCGCCGGACCTGCACATCTACGCCCACACGCTGGGCTACTACTCGCATTTTTTCTATCTCGACGAAGAGCGCCGGCGACGGGTGGTGGACCTGATGAAGCGATTGCGGCCGAAGCGGCCATATCGAGAGCTCGCGGACCGCATCGCCGCGAGTTTGGGACCTTTCAATGCCATCCATCTCCGCCGGGGGGACTTCCTCTCGAACGAGTTATCGAATAAGAAGATCACGCGCGCCGCCACGGTCAGCGGTCAAGAGGTGGTTGCGAATCTGGCCACGCGTATGCGCCGCGACGATCCGCTCGTCATCTGTACCGATGGCTCTTCTCGCGAGGAGCTCTTCGGGCCGATCCAGAAGTATTTCCGTGAAGTGATTTTCCTCGATCGCTACCTGCGCGAGAGCGACGGCATCCACGCAAGCGATTTCGCAACTGCCTCGCGACGATGAAGCCGTGCTGGCGCTGCTCACTCAATTGGTGGCCAGCAAGGCACGGGTCTTCGCTGGAACGCTGTTCAGCACCTTCACCGCCCTGATTCACCGCTTGCGAGGTTTTGCAGGCCAGGACTCCGGGTTCCTTTATTGCTATAACGATTTTCTTTCTCCTCTGGTGCGCTTCGAACGATGCGAATTTCTTCCCGTGGACGAGGGGCCCTTCAGTTGGAACAGGGTTCGCTATCCCATTTCGCCGGACGCTTATTCCTGGTTTCGCGAGTGGCCGGAATCCTTTGATGGCGGCAGGATCGCCGTCTGGCGACGAAATCTGCCTGCCGGAAGGCTCGAATTCCTCGCCGGCGGCGCTGCTGTCCACGGGAGCACGATCCGGTACATGGAAAACGAGAGTGGCCAGCGAGTGATCGGGGACTGGACCGATGGAGCCGAGTTCGTAACCTGGGAGCTCCCGGAGGCGGCGTGTGGAAACTATTCGGTGGAGATACGGTACGCCTGCCCGGACGAGTTCGCGGGCAGTCGTTATCGCGTCGGGATTGAGGGAGCAGGGGAGCTGGAAGGTCGCGTGTGGAATACCGGGGGCTGGACCTCTCTATCGCCGTGGCTTCCGCTGGGCCGGTTGTGCGTACCCGCCGGGCGCGGCAGGCTGACGGTGCGTGTGACGGAGAAGGCTTCCGGAGCGATGATGAATCTTAGCGGGGTACGGTTGGTGTCAGTGGAGCGGGGGGCGTCCTAAGTCCGCTAAGCGAGGCGGTTTCTAGGCGGGATTTCATCATAGGACTCTGCGCATGTCAATCGGCGGAATCGCGCAGGCAGGTTGGCGTCAACGCCCGTTGAGTTCACCGCACAACGCCCCACCCTCGGCGAAGGTCTTCCATCAGCGAAAGGTGCGCTGGGGAAAGCGCCTTCTTCGTAACGAGAGGATTCCGAAGGCGACGAGGAGCAGCGGGAAGCTCCACGGTTCAGGCGTAACGAGTTTCGATGACGGTTGCGTCGGGCCTGCGTAGCCGTCCGGAAATTCGATTATTCATACCACCAAAGTAAGCATACGAACGACATACGACCTGAGCGGACTGGTTCCGTGCAACAGCACATTGCCGCTGATAAGAATCGAGATGCAGGTGGGCCGTGAACGGGACGCCGAACGTGAAGGAAATCGCGCTGTATTGGTATGTAGACTATAGCATTGGTCCATGATCGTACATATCGGTATCGCTCAGGCTCACGGTGCCAAGTGATGCGTCTGCGTAGGCGTCTGTCAGCGGAACATCGTTTTCAAAAGGACGCGAAAAAAGTATCAGTTCGTGGAATCGCCAAACCGGAGCCCGAATACCCGAGAATGTAAAGGTCAAGTCTTCATCGAAACTGGCCGCCGCAATCGAGCTATAGCCCAGTCCCAAGCTAGGGTCCGCCGGTGTGGTGCCCGCCTGCGTATAAACGCCTTCCTGTGAGTCAATCTTAAGGCTCGCCATGAGCGCCCGCTGTAACGCAGTTGCCGAAGCCTGCCCAAAACGGATCGGTAATGCTGCACGAGGCATTCCGTCCCGCTGAGAACCTGGCCCTATTGGCTCCAAGTATCACTGCCTCGTGATGCTGTCGGCAAGACAGGATGCAGTTGAACTCAGCGTCGCGCCGCTCATGACAGATCCAAAAAGCCCGATAGGACGCGCAGGTAATTGCGCTCGCACTGCAACGCAGCATGGAACGTCTCCTTATGTCTGTCGGGAGTATACTCTCTTCTTCCGAACTTAGCCATCTAAATTACGTCGGCGAAGGTTTTGCGGAGCTTGTTGAACCAGGCGTGTCCGACGAAGAACGTGAGGGCGGCGACGATCCAGAAGGCGATGAGCGGGCGGGCGGCGGGCGCGTGGCCTTCGAGGAAGATTGCGCGGTAGGCGCGCACAAGCGAGAACAGCGGGTTCCAGCGGAGAATTGCGATTGCGGCGGGGGGGATGCTTTGCTCCGGATAGCAGATGGGGGTGATGAAGAACCACAGGGTCAAAATGAAGCCGATCAATTGCACGAGATCGCGGACGAATGCTCCGAGGGCGGCGAGAAACCAGCACACGCCGAGGGTAAACAGCAATTGCGGCGCGAGCAGCGCTGGGAGCCACACGATGGTCCATGGCACGCGGCCGCGTAGGGCAACGAGGAAACATAGAAATACCGCGAGCGCGAAAATCTCCGTGACGATTCCCGCGACGACGTGATTGACGGAGAGAGTATCGAGCGGGAAGACCAGTTTCTTCACAAACGTCCGATGGTCGAGCAGGCTGTTCGTGGCGCGGCCGACGGGTTCGCTGAAAGCCAGCCATGGCAACATCCCTGCCAGGAAATAAAGAAGGAAGCCGCCGGAGCTCTGGTCGGTTCCGAAACGGGCGCGCAGCACTACGCCGAAAACGAAATAGTAAGTGAGGGTCAACAGCAGCGGATTGAGGACGGTCCAGAACAGATCGCCGAAGGAGCCGCGATAGCGCGCCAGAATGTCGCGCCGTACCATGGATCGAATCAAGGCGCGATTGCGCACGATGGACGCGAAAGGACGCGCAAATAGTCCCGGGAGGGCGCTTAACAGGCTGCGCCGCAGCAGCGTTCGACGGGTGGTCAGCTCCGTCTTCAACACTTGCGCGCGCTTGTCCGCGACAACGGCGTCGATGACCAGAAAACGCTCGCCGCGCGCATAGAGCCAGCCCAGTTCCGGATCGATCGGCGAGATGTAGACGCGGTAGTCTCCGGCTTCGGGCGCTAACGCAATCTTGAGATCGACGCCGACTGCCTCGCCGGCGCGAGCATCGCGGGAGAGCGGAGTCCATTCGCCTTCACGAATAAAGCGGTTCGTCTGGGGATCGAACAACTGCCAGCCGATCGAGAACTGACCCTGTTTCCATTCGCGCGCCGACGTGTTTTCGAGTTCCAGGCGCACGGAAAGCGTGTGCCCGGACGCCTGCACGCGGACGTCGCGATACGTTGTCATCCGTTATAGAGCCAGGCGGGGTAGCGCTCGCGCGGCGGCCCTTTCTTGCGTCCGACGGCGTAGATGCCGTCGCCGCGAAGCTCCGTGCTCAGCTTGTAGCGATCGAGCAGGTGCAGGACCCACTCGTGCTCCGGCTTGGGCTGGTCTCGAAACGGACCGGTTTCGAGCAGCAACGGCTCGAAGCCGCCGTCGAGAAGCAGGCGCCCGATCTCTTTCGGCGTGTACTCGCGGTTATGTCTGGCCTCCACCAGACCGGAATCGGACGGCTTGATGTAGGCCGCAAAGAATCCCGGATGATAGCCCTGCAGGATCGCCGAGATGGCGCGCAGCGATCCGATGTTCGGGGTGGTCAGGACGAAATACCCGTCCGGCTTGAGGATGCGGTTCACTTCCCATACCAGGTGCATGGGATCCGCGGACAGATGTTCAATCAGCTCGCAGCAGAGCACCGTCGCGAAGTACTCGCCGTCATAAGGGAACCTGTCCTTCTCGGCGTCGAAGAGCTCGATGTCGCAATAGAATTCCTCGCCGTCAATCGATGTTTCGAGGCGATGGTCGACGCGCCCCAGCTCGCCGTAGTAGCAGGCGCGAACTTCGCCGTAGCCGAGCCGCGTCTTCAGCGCCGGCGTGATCTGCAAATACGACCCCATTTCGAGAATGCGATCGAGTTCGGAACCCGGGGGCGTAATCTCGAGCGTTTTCTGAAGGCGCGTTAAATGCGTATCGACATAGGTGCGGGAGCCGCCATTCGGAGCCCATGCCTGAATGTATTCCGGCTCGACGGGCGGCGCGGGCTGGATTGTGATGGGCTTCGTTTCCGCAGGCCGCGTTTCCGTGGGCTTCAGGGGGCGGCCGGAGACGATGGATTCGAGAAAAGCGACGTAGCGCTCCGCGACCGACGTCCAGTTGCATTCGCGTTCCACCCAGCGCCGCGCACGCTCGCCCAGATCCCGCCGCAGATCGGGGCGGCCGGCTAGCAGATTCAAATACTCGAAGAGGTAATCTTCTTCGGAGGCGTCCACGGGGGCCTTCAGGCAAACCTCGTCCGGAAGCTCGCAAAACGATCCGACATCGGACACAATCACGGCCTTGCCCAAGCCGAGGGAGCGCATCAGCGTGCCGGAATTTTCGCCCACGGTCGGATAACGCAGGTTCAGCACGATATCGCAGGCCGCTATGTATCCGACAAAATCCTCGATCGGCGTGAAACCCAGAACGCGAACGTTGGCGGAGAGTCCCAGCGACTGAATAATGGATTCGAGCGGAAACTCGGGATGCGGCTCGCCGACAAGGATCATCTTCGCGCGCGGCTCGACGCGCAGCAGCCGGCGCAAAGCGCGCAGCGACTCGGCGATACGCTTATACGGCTTGAGAAACCCGAAAACGCCGATCAGCGGGGCGGTCTCTTCGACGCCAAGCTTCGAGCGGTAACCCAGCCCGTCGGCATCAGGGATCCAGGCGCCGTGCGGAATGCGCGCCAGGGGTCCGGCGAAACCGCTCCTGCGCAGCTCGCTCCCTACGCAATCGCTATGCACCACGGCGCCGCGCGAGCGATCGGCGAGGCGGCGCAGCATGGGTAAGCCTTCGTAGTCCGGGCCGGTTTGCAGCGTGGCGACGCGCGTTCGCGCATGCTCCATGGCGTCCGCGCCGCCGTTGATCTCGACTTCGCGCAAATAGCCGTCCCAATCGCCGCGCTTGATGGTCATGTCGGCAATCAGGTGATGCAGATTGGCCTCGTGGATCGCCACTACTCCGGGATTCTCGATGGCGGCCTGATAGCAAAAATCGTGGTGAATATTATTGCCGATCTGGTACAAGGCGATGTCGTAATCGGCGGGAGTAAACCGCTCGGGGCGGCGCGCGAACGGCGTGACATCCGCGATTCGTTGCATCTCTTCGAGGAGCGCGGCGGAGTAATCGGCGATTCCGCTACGGGCTGGCGGAAGGGGCGAGAAAAACGCGATCTTCACTTCACCAGTTCCATCGAGAAGGTCCCGACGGGAAGTGGTACGCGCACCAACGCGGGCGTACGGGCGGCATCTTTGAGAAAGTAGACTTCGAAGTTGAGGTCCGATTGCGGGCCTTTCAAGGATGCGTCGATGCGATCCGCCTCGACCTGGGCATCGGCGACCTTGATCATTTGCGTTCCCGCGAAATCGAGCCGGACTTCGTAGGGCGAGCCGAAATAGACGGGCTGGCGCGGCGCCAGACGTCCCAGCGCAAGCTCGCGGCGGGCGAAATACAGGAATGAGAGAGCATCCTTGGCGCAGGAAGACGTGGAGAGATCCGATTTGCCGCCGCCCTTAGTCTCGCGAGTGGCCGTTCCGTTCTCGGGGTCGAAGACGGTCTTTTCGTCCGCCTTTTTCTTGCCCTGCGAAACGTTCTTGTCGAACTCGATGGAGCAGAACTCGCCGGAGGCCTCGGAATGGAAACGATCGGCGACGGCGAATCCGGGGATTCCCGCGTCGAGCGAGAATTCGAAGTCGAAGCGCTCGGCGGATTTCGGGGTGGGCTTTACGCGCGCGCTTCGGAGCTGCGCTTCGCCGAGGCTCAAGCCGCTCGGCCAATTGATGGAGTAATGCAGCGATTCGCCGTCGAACGTGGGCGCGGAAGCCGGCGCGGCCATCACGGTCAAGCCGGCCAGGGCCGCGGGGAAAATCCAGAGATTCATGATCGTGGAATCATGGCCGTGATCACTAACGCCGCAACGCCGCAGTGGAGCTGCCGGCGGGCGAGCGCATGGCCGCGCCCGCGACTTCATAATAGACGTCCAGCGTTTGGCGCGCGGTACGGTCCCAATTGTAAATGCCGGCGCGCTGCACTCCAAGACGCTCCATGCGCGTACGCAGTTGCGCGTCGAGAAGAATGTCGCGCATGGCCCGCAGCATCTCGATATCCGAATTCGGATCGAACAGCAAGGCGGCGGAGTCGGCCACCTCCGGCATCGCCGCGGCGTTGGAGCACGCCACGGCGCGTCCGCAGGCCATGGCCTCGATGATGGGGAGCCCGAAGCCCTCGTACAAGGAGGGGTACACGAACATATCGCAGGCCCCGTAGAAGCGCGTGAGGTCTTCGTCCGAAACGAAGTTCATGAAATGGATGCGGCTGGCGATCTGCGAGGCCTTCGCGGCGGCGATCACTTGCTCCGACCGCCAGGCCGGCTTGCCCACGAATACCAGGTGCTGCGGCAGCTCCGGATACGTGCGCACCAATTCCTCGAAGACGCGGATCAGCGCGATATGATTTTTGCGGGGCTGCAGATCGCCAACGCTGAGAATGAATCGCGGCGGCACGGCGTAGCGGCTCTCAAGCCAGTGAGCGGCGGCCTCGCGCGCCAGAGGACGGAAAGCTCCCGACACGCCGTTCGGCATCACCGTGATCCTCTCGTCGTCGAGCCCGTAAGCGCGCATGATGCAGCGCTTCGAGAACTCGCTGGGCGTGAGAATGCGCGCGGCTGTTTTGACGGTGCGGCGCACCGTGAAGCGCAACTGGGCCGACCGGAAGGGGGTGAAATACTCGGGAGATTCGAGGAAACTCACGTCGTGGACGCTGACCACTACGGGCGTCCGGCACAGCACGGGCGCGGTGTATTGCACATGCAGCAGCGCGGGCCGGTCGACCGCCAAGCGCCGCGGCAAATCGAAGCCAAGCCGTTTCCAAGGGCTGTCCGCGACTATGCGCGTGGTAAAGCGTTGCGGCAGCTCCGCGATGGCGCTGGCCCGCGAGATGTAGGCGAAAAACTCCGCTTCCCGGTCGAGCCGCGCGAAACCATGGAGGAGATTCCTGATGTAGGTCTCGTTCCCGGTAAGTCTTTGGCCGATCGCGTGAGCATCAACGGAAAAGCGCATCACCAGTTCCAGTATAAGGGTTTGGCCGTCAGCTACTCTTGGCGGGAGCCGATCTCCTCGCGGAGCGTTTCCCAGGCTGAGTCCCACGTGTAACTGCGTTCATAAAGCCGCCGGCCTGCCTCCGCCAATTGCATCCGCGCTTCGGGGGCTTCCAGGAGAAATGCGACGGCTTCGGCGAATTCCAGTGGCGTCTCACAGACGAGCAGATGCTCGCCGGCGTTGCACCTTAATCCCTCGGCCCCCAGGGGCGTGGAGATTACGGGAGTTCCGGCGGCCCAGGCTTCCAGGATCTTGAAACGCGTGCCGCTGCCGGAGAGCAGTGGTACAACCGCGATCTTGGCGCGGCCGAGCGTGGCGATGGCGTCCTCCATGGAACCTGTGACGAGGATTCGGCGGTCGCCGTTGACAAGATTCCGAATGGCGCCGGGATTTTTTCCCGCGATATGCCATTCCACATCAGGGGCACGCTCTCGTACAAGCGGCCAGATCTTGTCGCGAAAATGCCGCACGGCCGCGATGTTGGGCTGGTATTCGAGGTTGCCGGTAAATATGATGGCGTGCTCTTCATGGCGCGCGGGACGGTCGATCAACGGAATGGCATTGGGGTAGACGAAGGAGCGAGCCTCGGGAATGCGTGCTGCATCCTCTTCGGAGGCAACCATCACAGCGTCGAATTGCGGCAGCCATTTGCGCTCGAAGCGGCGGCACGCTCGCGCAAATATGTCGAACGCCGGGCGGCGCAGCGGCCCCGAGGCGCAGGCGACGCGCCGGTGCCACGCGGATTCGATGTTGTGGGCGTCGAGGAAGACGCGCCGAGCGCGCGGCCGGATTTGTTTCACGTAGGGGGCGCACCAGAGGTGTTCGAGGACGGCAAGATCGTAATGCTCGCGCGCGAGCGAGGACGCGATCTGGCGCTCGAATCCGGAGAAGCGGTCGATCAGCGGCGGGCGGTTTCGCAGCAATCGCCAGGCGGCGCGCCAGTGCTTCGCTAGAGTCGATTTCGAATGCAACGGCAGCTCGATGAGCGCGATATTTCGGGCGCCGCCGGGGGGAAACGCGGGGCGGGGATCTGGCGATCCGCGCTCGGCAAAAACAACTACGTCCACGTCATACGATTGCGCCAGAAATTCCAGCACCGACGCGGAACGCAGCGCGCCGCCGCCCACCACCGGATAAGGGGCTTCGGGAGAAACGAACAGCGCCTTAGGACGAGCTTCGGAATCGCCGGGCTGCTTCACAATAGACCTCGCGCGTGCGCGCGGCTGTCCTTTTCCACGAGAATTGCGACGCTCGTTGCAGCCCTTTCGCTCGTAATTCGCATAGCCAGGGTGGATCCGCCGCGGCGGCGGCCAGCGCCTCCGTCCAGGCCCTCACATCGTTCGCTTCGAGCAATAATGCGGCCTCCCCCGCTGTTTCCGAGATCGCGGCGTCGCGGGATGCAATCACGGCCGCTCCGCATTGCATCGCTTCGAGCACCGGAAATCCGAACCCTTCGTAATGGCTCGGATAGGCGCACGCGATGGCGCCGGAATACAAAGCCGGCAATTCGTCGTCTGGAACCGGACCGGTGATCTCGAGGCCCGGCTCGGGCGGCAATGCGGGAAAATCCTCGCGCCTCCTGCCCACTAATTTTAGATCCACTTTTAAATGCGCGGCATGTCTGGCGCGAACTTCCCGCCAGCTATCGATGAGTAGGAGCAAATTCTTGCGCGGCTCTAAAGTTCCCACGTAGAGAAAATAATTGCGCGGCTTGCCGTTCGTCGGCACGGGGTGGAACGATGGGGGCACGGCGTGCGGAATGGCGACGACGCGCTCCGGCCGCAGGTGGAATCGCTCGATCGCCGCGCGACGCACCGCTTCGCTAGGGGTGATGACCATGGTAGCCAGCCCGAGGCGCAGCAGCAGCGGCGTGCGCTTTCGAATGCGGTTCGCAGAGAAATGCCAACACGGGTCGAGCCAGGGCGAGAGATCGTGTACGGTCATTACGCTCGGACGCAGGGGAAGATATGGCGCCGCAAAATCGGTCCCGTGAAAAACGTCGATCCGCAGGCGCGATAGTTCGCGCGGAAGTCCGTATAGCCACCAACGCCGTTCCGCGGCGTTGCGCGGTCCGCGGCCGCAACGCAGATTTCGAAATTCGGCGGCGGGATTGTCGAAATGCTGGTCCGAGAGCAGCCAAAAATCGTCCGCGGAAAAATTCTCGGCGAGCGCTCGCGCCAACTCCGCCGTGTAGCGCCGCACGCCGCCGGTCAAAACCGTCAAAGGCGTGGCGTCGAGGGCGACCCGCACCCCCTAAGTGTATTCTGAGTTTATGCGTGCTGTGGCCGTATTTCCCGGTGAACGTCAGGTCCGCGTGATCGATCATCCGGAACCGAAAATCGAATCGCCCACACAAGCGAAAATACGGATGCTCAACGTCGGGATCTGCGGCACCGACAAAGAAATCGTCTCGTTTCAATACGGCGATCCGCCGCCGGGCTCCGATTATCTTGTCATCGGTCACGAATCGTTGGGAGAGATTATCGAAACCGGACCCCAAGTGTCGAAGGTGAAACGCGGCGATCTGGTCGTCGCCACCGTGCGCCGGCCCTGTCCGCATCCGGAATGCATCGCGTGCCGCCAGGGCCGCCAGGATTTCTGTTACACCGGCGACTTCACCGAGCGCGGCATCAAACAGCGGCACGGCTATATGACCGAGCTGGTGGTGGAGGAGGAACAGTATCTCAATCCCGTGCCCGCGTCCTTGCGCGAGATTGCGGTGCTGGTCGAGCCGCTGACAATTGCCGAAAAGGCCATCGCGCAGCTTCGGGATATTCAAACCCGGCTGCCGTGGTGGCGTCTTGGGGATAAAGACGCGCCGGCCGAGCTGCTCTACAACGCCGTGGTGTTAGGCGCCGGCCCAGTCGGCCTGCTCGGCGCCATGGCTTTGACGGTCGCGGGGTTCAATGTGGCAGTCTACTCGCGCACGCAATCGCACGAGGACAAGGACGACATCGTCACGGCCATGGGAGCGAAATTCATCCCCGCCGAAACGCACACCGTGGAGCAGATGGCAAAGGCGGTCGGCCGCGTCGACCTGGTCTACGAAGCCGTTGGCGCATCGAGCCTGGCCTTTGAGGTAATCAAGCAACTGAGCCCCAACGCGGTTTTTATTTTCACCGGAGTCCCCGGCCGCAAAGGCCCCATTGAAGTCGACACGGATTTCATCATGCGCGATATGGTGCTGAATAATCAGCTCCTATACGGAACGGTGAACGCGCCGCCTGAAAGCTTCGCGGCCGCGATCCGCGACATGGCGACGTTCGTCGAACGCTGGCCCGGCGCGGTAACGAAAATTATTACGGGACGCTTCCCGCTTGAAGATGCTCTGCAGCCTCTCACCGGCCAAACGGGCGGTATCAAGAACATCATCACCATCGGACAATGAGCGCCACGGCGAAAGAATGGATCGACGTTTCCGTGCCGCTCCACAACGGCATGGCGCACTGGCCCGGAGACGAGCCGTTCCAGCGCCACGAAACGCTGCGGATGGCGCAAGGCGACGAGTGCAACGTCTCGAAGATGACGTGTACGGTTCACATCGGCACGCATATGGATGCCCCGCGCCATTTCATCGCCGATGGGGCGGGGATCGAGGCACTGCCGTTCGATGCCGTCATTGGACCCGCCCGCGTCATCGCAATTGCGGATCCCGAACTCATTCGCGTCTCCGAGATCGAGCCCTATAAGATCGCTTCGGGCGAGCGCATTCTGTTTCGCACCCGCAACTCGGAATTTGCGTGGAAGACCGGCTCCTTTGAGAAGCAGTTCGTTCACATCCCGCACGACACGGCGGAGTATCTCGCCTCCAGCGGCGTCCGTACCGTGGGCGTCGATTACCTTTCGGTCGGCGGCTTTGAAAGCGATGGTCCCGAGACTCATCGCGCTCTGCTCAAGGGCGGCGTTTGGATAATCGAAGGGCTCAACCTTGTGGGCATCGAAGCCGGAGATTACGAGCTGATTTGCCTGCCTTTGAAACTCGTGGATTCCGATGGAGCTCCCGCGAGGGTCGTGGTTCGTAAGCTGGCGTAATAGGCCGATAGAAAATGCGGTCTATGTGTAGGAATTGCTACGCAGTTGTATGCCTTAGAAACCCAAGTTCTTCATCCTAAGCATGATCGGTTTTGGACAGAAGCGTGCTTTGGTTCGGGCAAGTGGATTTGCGAAGTTAACATCATGTAAGGCTAGGAGCACCGGGGAGGAACCCCGGTCATCGGAGGAGGAAGACGTAACGCTTCGAACGCGGGGGGAACCCTCGCGTTCGCGGCGTTAGCGCTCTGACAAACCCGATATCATGAAGTCAGAGGCCCTCCGCAAGCTTTCCATGTCAGACTCCGGCCGCGAGACGACTCTCGGAATCAATAGCTGGCTAGAAGACGAGCTGTACCAGCAATATCTGCACGACCGCAAGACCGTCGACGAAAGCTGGAAGAAGCTGTTCGAGTCGAACGGTAGCGGCGCGCAGCCCGCAGCGCCGCCGGCGCGGAGCTACGCCGGCAACGGGAATACACCGGCCGCGGCGCCGCCGCATCAAGCAATGCCGGGCGAGGAACTTGTTCCGCTACGCGGGCCGGCGCTGCGCCTCGCCGAAAACATGACGGCGAGCCTCTCGATACCGACCGCCACTTCGCAGCGCAACATACCAGTCAAGGTCATCGACGAAAATCGCCGCATCATTAACGAGCATCGCGCGCTGATGCACAAGAGCAAGGTCTCCTACACTCATATCCTGGGTTGGGCGATCGTCAAAGCGCTCAAGAACTATCCATCGCTGAATTACGCTTACGCGCAGGTGGACGGCGCATCATTCCGCGCCGTTCGCAATCAAATCAACCTCGGCGTTGCCGTGGACGTAGCCGGGAAGGATGGCGGCCGCTCGCTTAAGGTTCCTAATATCAAAGACGCCGCGGCGCTGACCTTCGAGCAGTACCTGGCGGCCTACGACGGCATCGTGGCCCGCGCGCGGGAGAACAAGCTGCAGGTGCAGGATTTCGAAGGCACGACGATTTCGCTTACGAACCCCGGCACGGTGGGAACGTTCGGCTCCGTCCCGCGGCTCATGCCGGGGCAAGGCGCCATTATCGCAACAGGGGCGATTGACGTGCCGCCGGCCTACCGCGGCGCCTCGGAGGAAGCCCGCGCTTCGCTAGGCCTCGGAAAATCGATGATGGTCACATGCACGTACGACCATCGGGTGATTCAAGGCGCCGAATCGGGATCGTTCCTGGGCCGGCTGGAAGCGCTGCTGCAGGGCGAAGATGATTTCTACGAAGAGATTTTCGAGCATCTGCGCATCCCTCATCAACCTGTTCATTGGCAAATCGACGCGCCCGTCGCGATTCCGGGCGTGCGCCTGGATCATCTCGACGGGATGGCGAAGACCGGCGCGGTACACCAGCTCATCAACGCCTATCGCGTTCGCGGCCACCTCATTGCCGATCTCGATCCTCTCGGCGCCAACACCACGCGCCACGCCGAGCTCGATCCCGCCACCTACGGATTGACCATCTGGGACTTGGACCGCGAATTCTTGACCGGCACGCTGACGGTGGACGGCGATCATCGTGTGGCGACACTGCGCGAGATCCTCGAAACGCTGCGCGGGACGTACTCGGGCAAGATCGGATGCGAGTACATGAACATCCAGCTTCCGGAGCAGAAGCGCTGGCTGCAGGAGCGCATGGAGCCGATCGCGCAATCGCTGGCCGCTGGGCGCCGCCGCGAAGACGCGCGCACTCGAACGTCTGATCGAAGCCGAGGAGTTCGAGCATTTCCTGCACTCCCGGTTCGTGGGGCACAAGCGTTTTTCGCTCGAAGGCGCGGAGTCCGCAGTCGTTATTCTGGACGAGCTTCTTGACCGCGCAGCCAACACGGGGGTGCACGAGGCGGTCATTGGAATGGCGCATCGAGGGCGGCTCAACGTGCTTGCCAATATCGTGGGCAAGCCCACTTCGCAGATTTTCTCGGAGTTTGAAGGAATCGACCCGTACAGCGCGGAAGGCTCGGGCGACGTCAAATATCACCTTGGCGCGAGCGGGGTGAGGCGATCGACCGAAGGCAAGGACATCGAGGTCTTTGTGGCTTTCAATCCCAGCCACCTCGAAGCGGTGGACCCCGTGGTGGAGGGATTGGTCCGGCCCAAGCAGGACCAACTGGGAGACGTGGAGCGCGCGCGCGTGATCCCGATTCTGATCCATGGGGACGCTGCCTTCGCCGGTCAGGGCGTGGTGGCCGAGACGTTGAACCTATCGCAGCTCGAGGGGTATTCGACGGGCGGCACCATTCACCTGGTCATTAATAATCAGATTGGATTCACCACCAACCCCAACCAGTCGCGCTCGAGCGCTTATTCGACCGACATCGCGCGCGCCGTGCAGGCGCCCATTTTCCACGTCAACGGCGACGCTCCGCAGGCCTGTCTGCGAGTGAGCCAACTGGCCTACGATTTTCGCCAGAAGTTCAAGAAAGACGTTGTGATCGACCTGGTCTGCTACCGCCGTCATGGTCACAACGAGGCGGACGATCCCAGCTACACGCAGCCCATTCTGTATCGCAAGATCCGGGAGCAGCCCTCGGTGGCGATGCAGTATGGGGATCGTCTGGTGCGCGAGAAAATAATTTCGGCGGCCGCGCTGGAGCAAATGCGGCAGGGCGTTAAGGAACGGCTCAACCGCTCGTATGACGAGGGCAAGAAAAATGCCGCGCAAATGCAAACGCTGGAGCCGGGCGGCGCCGTTTCGGGCGCCGTGGAATCCGTGGCGCGGACGACCGCGGCGACACCGAAGATCATTGAGGACGTCGTCCACGGGCTTACTACGTTCCCAAACGGATTCCATCTGCATCCCAAGCTGCAAGGTTTCGTCGAGAAGCGCAAACAAGTACTCAACGGCGCGCCAATCGATTGGGCAACGGGGGAAAGCCTTGCGTTCGGCAGTCTCGCTGTGGAGGGAACGCCGGTGCGCCTGAGCGGCCAGGACAGCGGACGCGGCACATTCAGCCAGCGGCACCTGGTGTACTACGACAGCGAGAGCGGCGAGCCGTATATTCCGCTGCGGCATCTTTCGCCTCAGCAGGCGCGCTTCGACGTGTTCGACAGCTCGCTCAGCGAATACGCTGTCATGGGTTTTGAGTTCGGCTATAGCGTCGCCGATCCGCGCACGCTGGTGCTGTGGGAAGCGCAGTTCGGAGATTTTGCGAATGGCGCGCAGATCCTGATCGACCAGTTCGTTTCTTCGGCGGAATCGAAGTGGGGGCAGCCGAGCGGACTCGTTCTATTGCTTCCCCACGGCTATGAAGGACAGGGACCGGAGCATTCGAGCGCGCGCATGGAACGTTTTCTGCAGCTCTGCGCGGAAGGCAATATGCAGGTTGTGAACTGCACCACGCCCTCGCAATATTTCCATGTCCTGCGGCGGCAGATGTACGGAGGCTCGGATGGAGGCGGCGTGCGCAAGCCGCTGATCGTATTTACGCCGAAGCGGCTGCTGCGTTATGCCAAAGCGGTCTCGCACTTGGACGATTTCACGGGCGGCGGGTTTGAAACCGTGCTGCGCGATACGCGCGCAGACGCCGGCAAAGTGAACCGCGTGCTGTTTTGCAGTGGCCAGATCTATTACGACCTGGAGGCTGCGCGGGAGCAGAAGAATATTGAAAACGTGGCGATCGTGCGGATGGAGCAGCTCTATCCTTTCCCGGCGGAAGCGGTGAAGGCGGCGTTGTCGCAGTATACGGAGACGGCCGCGATCGCCTGGGTGCAAGAGGAGCCGCGCAACATGGGCGCGTGGACCGCGATTTCGCAATGCCTGCAACCGCTACTCGATGGGAGCAAGCGCACGCTGCGTTATGTTGGGCGGCCGGAGAGTGCCAGTCCGGCGACGGGGTCGTTACGGCGGCATCAGCAGGAGCAGGCCGATATCGTAGAGGAGGCGTTCGGGAGCGAGGCGAAGAAGCGCGCTGGGCGGCGGCGCCGGTAGGGGCTCGCAACGAAGTTCACTCCGGGTTAACAATTAGACCGATAACGTTCCCGAACTCCTCATCAAAACTTAGGATCAGTCCGTCCGCGCAAGTTCGCGCTACTGCGACCATGGCGGCATCGGCGAAGCTCAGGCGGGTGCTTGCTTGACTTGAAAACATTTCCATGGCTTCGACGAACCAGTCCGAGCACGGGACGGAATTCCAGTTCCTCTGCATCGAAAGGATGCGACCGACTCGTTTGGCGGTGCAAAGATCCGCCGCACCCACAAGACGGTCATAATTTCGTGGAATGCGTATTCGAGCAACAACGCACTGCCCCATGTGCCTGCCAGAACCGCTCCATGAGGACGCGCGTGGCTGCGTGGTGGGCTTCACGCTCATTATAAAAACCGATCAGGAACTCGAATCTAGGAAGATCAGTGCCCGCGATCGCATAAACGATGGCATCGATTTCCTGGCTCAAGCGTTCATTGCCTGCCGGAAACGATTCCGGCTGGAGAGAGCGCAACGAAGAGAGCTGCCGCCTGACGGCAGCCCGGGAGAGATACGCGCGCATCGCGTCATTCAGGAGATCTCCCACGTTCCGTCCTTCGCTGATGGCGCGAGATCGAAAAGCCCGGTACAGTTGTTCGTCGAGATCTTGGACTGTTGTATCCACTTAGTGGCATTTGTAACACAGATAGCCAGTGCCGCAACACCGCAGCTTCGATGGCAGCTTGCAGGTACGCGGCGCAAGGGCGATTCTGTCCGGGAATTCACTGATCCATGTAGACTTTGGCTAGCGAGTCAAACTCCTCCGATGAGTCGCATGTCTTCGGATGCCGAATGGCAGGGTGACGTGGCAGATGAACGGAGCTACGTCCCAGTACTTCTCGACCTTGTCCGATTTCCACATATACTCGCCGTGTGATTTATGTTCAAAGACATCCGCGATTTCAGTGTTCATCCATATCCCATCTCGCTCCTGCCTCATGTCATCAACCCGTATGAAACACCTGTGCAGTTTTTGGTTGTAGTGGTTCGTGAAGTTCGCAAGAGAGTTTTTCTCCTTTCCCTCCCATCCCTCGGAGCGGAATACCTCCTTTGCCTGCGCGGCACAGGTCTGCTGGAGCTTGATGCTGGGCGCGAGGTCGGCCTCGGTGTATTGCCTGCTGGGCGGGTCGGTGCGCCGGCGCTGCGCGATTTCCACCCGTTCTTTATGAACGTCGTTCTTCAACAGAAGGACGGAAACCGCGGTCACGAAGAGACCGACGGAGATCGTCCAATTCCAGATTTTCACTTTACCTTCTTTTCTCGGCGCAAGCTTCAGCGGCCTTAACCGAATGGGCCACTTCCGAGTCCATCGGCACATGGCCTCTTTAGTGAAACGCCTTCCTCTCAGACGTTTCGAGTTTGGCGCGGTCTCTGGCTAAGCGCGTCTCGACTGCGGCTTGAATGGGCGATTTCCTTCGGACTCCAGATCGGTTCCCCATCGGTAGGTGAAATCTAGTACTTACTTGCAGAAGTTAGCGTATTGTGACATGCTGGGGCATGCGCAGGCAAACCGCCGTCATCGATCTCACCGGCGAAGAACACCGGACGCTGCACGAGTGGACGCGAAAGGGAAAGGCTGAAAACCGCCTCGTCGAAAGGGCGCGCATCATCCTGCTTGCCCAGGAGGGGCGCACCAACCAGCAGATCGCACAACGGCTGGGCACCCGCACGGCTCGGGTTTCAAAGTGGCGTCAGCGCTTCGGAGTTAATCGTGTGGCCGGTTTGAGCGATTCGCAACGTCCCGGCAAACCGGCTAAATACGACCAGGCAACCGAAAAACGCGTGCTCGGCCTGTTGGACGAAGCGCCGCCGAAGGGATATGCCCAATGGAATGGCAAGCTGCTGGCGGAAAGATTGCAAGACGTCAGCAAAGACCAGGTGTGGCGCGTGCTCCGGCGTCACGACATTGGCTTGCAGCGCCGCAGGAGTTGGTGCATCAGCACGGATCCCGAGTTTGGCCCGAAAGCCGCCGACGTGGTGGGCCTATATCTGAATCCGCCCGAAAACGCCGTGGTGCTTTCCATTGACGAGAAACCCTCTATTCAGGCTCTGGAACGGGCCCAGGGCTATCTACGATTGCCGGACGGAAAAGCGGTCAACGGCTTCAGCCACTGCTATAAGCGGCACGGTACGGTCACCCTGTTCGCGGCGCTGGAAATCACGACGGGGTTGGTGAAAACGGCGCATTATCCGCGCCGCCGCCGGGGGGAGTTCCTGGACTTCATGAACGAGATCGTGGCCGCGCATCCCAACCGGGAGATCCATGCAGTGCTGGACAACTTGAATACGCACAAGCCGAAGGAGGACCGCTGGCTGCAGCGTCATCCCAATGTACATTTCCATTTCACGCCCACGTATTCGTCGTGGCTCAATCAGATCGAGTGCTGGTTCAGCATTCTAAGCCGTCAGGCGCTGCGCGGGGCCAGTTTTACTTCGCCACAGCAGCTCCGCCAAGCGATTGACGATTTTGTCGTGGTGTACAACCAAAAGGCTGCGCCGTTTGAATGGAAGAAGGCCGTTGTCTTCCCGTCCGCGCCAAAGCGGAAGTACTCTGACTTATGCAATTAAGTACTAGCCGCCTTGTAAGGACTTTTTTGATCGCGAAACTGCCCTGGGATCGCCGGCATGTCTATTGGCAGGGGCCGTTCTAGCCATGGCGGCGCCCGCCGATATCGCGGGTCGTGGATCTTCCACATCGTGTCGTTTGGGAGGAAACTTCTCCGGCGCGCGTGGATCTTAAACTCGATGGCGACAAAGTCACGGGCACGCTCAATGAGTTGAAACTCGAGGGCACGCCGCAGGATGGCGCGCTCAAGCTCAAAGCAATGCGCGGCGGCGATGAGTTCGGCACGCTGGAAGGCCGCCTGAATGGCGCGGAGATGAGCGGCACGCTGCATCGCGGCACGGACACGATGGAGTGGGTGGCCCGTCGCGTGCCGCCGCCCTCCTCCGCGGCGCCGCAGACCCATACCTTCGAACTTCCGCATTCCACCGTCCATATAATAGAGTCCAACCCGTCGGCGTTGGAGAAAGTGAGAGCACGGATGCTAGGAATGTGTCTTTTTAAGTCATGGCGCCTCGCGCTCATGACCATTTTGGTTGCCTGCGTTTTGCCCGCGCAAACCATCAACCTGGCAAATATTCGCGGAAGAGTCGTCGATCCAAGCGGCGCCGTACTCGTCAAAGCGCAAGTTACGCTCGTCAATACAGACACCAACGGCCGGCGGACCGTCGCCACTAGCGAGAGCGGAGACTACGAAATTCTGGCGCTACAACCGGGCAAGTATCGCCTGACCATCGTTCAACCGGGATTCGATACGTTCGAGGCGGACGATATTATCGTCGAAGGGGGCGAAACGCGCCGCATCGATGCCACTCTCGCCATTGGACAAGTGGGCGCGAAGGTGAGCGTCACTGCGGGAGCCGCGGTGATCACGACGGAAAGCGCCAAAGTGGAAGACACCGTATCGTCGAATCAGTATGTGGATAACGCCCTAATCAATGTGACGGCGACATTTCTTCCGCAGCTGCTGTTAACCACGCTCCCGCTCGTTCAGTCCACGGGTTCCGGCTTCGGCGCGGTATGGGCGGGTCAAAACACCACTCAAATTCAGCAAGCGATGGATGGTCATCTCAATGATGGGTTCGTAAACCAACTTAATGACGTTCTGGACGCGGATCAGATCGTAGTTGTAACTGTGCTCCCAACGGCCGAGGTTGCCCGCGTCGGGTACTTCAATGAAGTGACCAAGTCCGGATCGAATGTCTTTCATGGACGCGTACTGTATTGGAATGTGAATCCGGCGCTGAAGGCGCGCGAGTTCTTCCAGGCTTCGAAAGTCAAGACGTTCAAAGACACGCAGAGCGTCGCGGTTTCCGGGCCGATTCTAAGAAATAAGCTTTTCTTTTACGCGGCGGCCAATGGCGCCATTACGCCCAGCGCCACATCGTACGTCGAAACTGTGCCGACCGCCGCGATGCGCAATGGGGATTTTTCCGGGGTCTCCGGAGTTATCAAGGATCCCCTAACGGGGCAGCCGTTCCCGGGCAACATCATCCCCGCCAACCGCATCAACTCAGTCGCGGCGGGCGTCAATCAACATTATTTGCCCGCTCCCAACATCGGCGGTCCGAATCAGACCGCGAATAATTACACGTATACATTCCCCTACCCTCAGGACAATTACGTTCGGGAGGATTTCACGCAGCGCATCGACTATAACATCACCGACAAGAACAGGCTGATGGGCCGGTTGATTATCGACGACACGTCGTATGTTCTGCCCGACAACTATCCGGTGTTTACGTGGACCCGGGTTCGCTTCAACTACAACGCGGTTGTCGAGGACACTCACATCTTCACGCCGAACGTAGTGAATACCGCGCGAGTGGGGGTTTACAAGGAGCAACCCACCGATGGCGGTACGGTGTATGGCGTTACTCCGGTCAGCGGCACGCAGGCTGTTTCTTTATTGGGTTTGCAGGGCGTAAATCCCAAGGGGATCAGCGCACAAGGTTTCCCGTCTATGGCGATCACGGGTTATCCCACGCTGACCACAGACGCGGGCGGATCATCTGAAGATGTTCGGGACTGGGGCATCTCCGATACGGTTGCGTGGACCAAGGGCCGGCACCTTCTAAAAATTGGGTTCGAGGAGAGACCGCAATTCAATACCGTAAACAACGCTCCGACGGGAACGTACGGCTCATATACCTTCAACGGGACCTTCACCGGCAATGCCTATGCGGACTTCCTGCTTGGCTACCCATACACCAGCTCGCGTCTTAATCCGCTCGTACCGCGATCTCTCACGGACAATGAATTCGGAACTTTCATTCAGGACGATTTCAAAGTCAGCGCCAAGTTAACTCTGACCTTCGGAGTTCGCTACGACGTCTTCGGACCTCCGGGTTATAATGATGGCCTCGTTTACAACTGGAGTCCACATACGGGAGCCATCATCGTGCCCTCGGCGGCGGTGAAGTCGATCAGCCCCTTGTTCCCAAGCAATATCCCGATCTCGACCGGTCCCGTCATTTCATCGCCCGATTGGAGAAATATTGCGCCACGTTTTGGGGCCGCCTACCGGCTTGGCGACCACATGGTAGTCCGGGGCGGCTACGGCATTTATACGCCCACGCTGGGCGTTTTCGCCCGCGCGCAAGGCGGCGGTCCGTTCCAGATCACCGAGACTTATGTCAACTCGATCGTAAATGGCCAGCCGTTACTTTCTTTCCCCAATCCGTATCCCGCTTCCACCGCCAGCGCAACCGTTCCTTCGCAGACGGTCAGCGGTTATCCCTTGAGCACGTCGAACGGACGCATTCATCAATACAGCGTCACGCTAGAGCGCCAGATTAAAGATGTTGGGTTAAGGCTGACCTACACGGGATCCCGAGATATCGGCCTGAATTATTTGATCAACATCGATAAGCCACAGCCCAGCCTGGCGCCGTTCGCGCAAAGCTCGCTCCCGTACCCACAATATACAAGCGCTTCGTATTGGCGTTCGAACGGTGAGACAAAGTTCAACTCGCTCACGGTTGAAGCGGAACGAAAAGTGGGGCAATTGACTTTCGCCGGCCACTGGGTATGGTCCTCCAGCTTGGATAACATGTTAAATCTTGAAAATCCATATGCGGCTCTGGCCTGGAACCGGGATGCGTATCCCTCCGAGCATTCCGTGGTCGTAAGCGCCATGTGGCAACTTCCGGTGGGACGCGGCCGGTCTTTCTTGTCAAACGCGCCGCCGATCGTGAACTATATCCTGGGCGGGTGGAGCCTGTCCTGGATTTCGACCGAGGAATCGGGGCACTTCTTCTCGCCGAGTTACGCCGGCTCCGATGCGTCTCATACGAACACGTCGGGCGGTCTTCCAAACCGCGTCTGCAATGGCAACCTGCCTTCGAGCCAACGCAGCATTTATCATTGGTTCGACGCTTCGTGCTTCACCGTTCCGGCGCCGGGTACGTTTGGGAATTCAGGAGTTGATATATTGGTTGGGCCCGGCTTTTCGGTTCAGGATGTATCGTTAGCGAAGGCGTTTAACGTTACGGAAAAAGTGAAGGTCTCCCTGACGGGGGCCTATTCGAATCTCTTCAACCATCCCAATTTTTCCACACCCGCGTCCGTCATCACCTCGCCAGGTAGCGTCGGCGTCATCAGTAGTGAATTCGGAACTGCTTATAGCCGGATTGGAGAGCTGCGCATCAGAATCGATTTCTAGCTGTTCCATGGCATTTTCACGAAGAGAATTTCTGAAACAAGCCGGCGCAGTCACGCTGACGACGAGGTCTCTGCGCGCCGCCACGGGTGAGCGCTACCGCCTCGGATGTCAGACGCTGCCGTACCAGTTTCTCCCCTTTGCGAGAGCGCTTGAAGGGATCGCCAACGCCGGGTACCGCTATGTAATGTTGGGATCGAACCATATGAAGAAGCCGGTGTTTACTCCGGCTTTATCGGCCGGGGAACGCGCCCAAATGCGTACGCAATTGCGCGATGCGAACCTCAATCCGTTTATGAGTTTTCTGGGTCTCACTGCGGATGTACGCACGCCGCAAGGGATCAGGGAGTGGATCGACGAACTGGATCTCTGTGCGGAATTCGGCATCCATACCACGGTGGCGATGGGCCCGAGGTATTACGTCCATTTCCCCGCTCAACCAAAGCGCGCGGCCGATTGGCGCAAGGACGTGGATCAATACTACGCCGCTATCGCTCCCGCCGTGCGTCACGCCGAATCCATCGGCGTCACGATCACGGTCAAGCCCCACGCCGGCATTGTCGCCACGGCAAAAGCTGGACTGGAGGCAATGAATCGCATGGTATCCGATCGCTTCAAGATCTGTTGGGATGCGGGCAACGTCGCTTATTATGAAGGCATTTATCCCGATCCCGACCTCCCGGATCTCGCTCCTGATGTAAAAGCGGTTTGCATCAAAGATCATCTGGGGCTGCGCGGGCAGGACAATTTCCCGGTCCCCGGAAGCGGCCAAATCAATCACGAACAGATGTTCCGCATTCTGTTCGGCGCAGGATTCAACGGCCCCATGGCCGTGGAGCGCATCGACGGAACGGACCACATGGCGGATATGCCGGCCGAACTCATCGACCAGCGCATCGCCGCCGCGCGCGCCTACTTGGCGCCATTACTGGATAAAATTACGCAAGGCTGACAATGAGCAATTTGAACCGAAGGCATTTCGTGATGGGCGCCGCCATGACCGCGGCGCAAGCGGCGCGCGTAAAAGGCGCGAACGATCGCATCCGGGTGGCGGTCATTGGCTGCGGCAATCGCGGTCTATTGAACGAGGTTTTGCAATTCGCCGCGGACAGCAACGTTGAGGTTGCCGCGATCTGCGATACCTGGCGGCAGCAGCGGGAAGCGGGCGCCGCGAAAGTAGTAAAGGCCGGCGGAGTCGCGCCGAAGCTCGTCGTGCATTATGCGGATGTGCTGGCGTCTCCCGATGTGGACGCGGTGCTGATCTCGACTCCCGATCACCAGCACTGTACGATCCTATCCGCCGCTATGCGCGCGCGCAAAGACGCGTACGTCGAAAAGCCGCTTGCCATGAACATGAAGGAACTGCTGGCGGCGGTGGATGCGGTAAAGAAGAGCGATCGCATCGTGCAGTGCGGAACGCAGGTGCGAAGTTGGCCGCCCTCGGGCGCGGGCAAGGCATTCGTAGCGTCCGGTGGACTCGGGAAGATTTTCAAGATCGAACAATCGCGCAACAGCTACAAGCCTTATTGGCAAGGCGAATCCGAGCGGCCCGTCGAGGAATCGGACGTCGACTGGAAGGCGTTCCTGATGCAGCGCAAGTACCGTCCCTGGGATGCCGATCAATACGCCGGGTGGATGGGATATCGCGAGTTTTCACGCGGGCCGCACACGCAATTCATGGCTCACTTTGTCGACCTTGTTCATTACGTAACTGGCGCCAGTTACCCGCATCGCGCGATCGCGATGGGCGGTACCTATCGCTGGAAGGACCGGCGCACCGCGCCCGATTCGATTGAGGTGGTCCTGGAATATAAAGAGGGCTTTCTGGTTCGCTACAACTCATCGTTCGGAACAAATGCGAACAGCTTCATGAAATTCATTGGAACGCGCGGAATCATGGACGCGACAAAATGGAACCGGCCTTGGATCGTGAGCGGGGAAGGTTCCGGAGAGGCGGATAAAATCGCGCCGGACACGAAAATGCCGGAGGTTGCGAGCACGCCGCACATGAAGAATTGGTTCGACTGCATGCGCTCGCGGCAGCAGCCCGCCGCTCCGATCGACGCGGGCTACGGACATGCCGTCGCTTGCATCATGGCCGATGAAGCTTACATACACGGCCGACGAATGGTCCACGATCCTGAAAAGCGCGCCATCCACGAGGGCTGAAGGGTTCGCGTCGCGCCTACTGAAGAACCCCACCCCGCCCCGCCCATTAAGGCGCCCCCGAATCGCTGCTACATTGTAAGAGTCCCCGCGTTCCACAACCCCGCATTGAGGTGCTCTGAGTGCATTCCCCTCGCATTCTTATTTCTATATTCCTGTGCGCTCTCGCCGCGTTTGCGCCTGCCGCCGCCGCGCAACCGGGTCCGCCCGCGCGCATCGTCATGGTCGCCGGCAACGGCCAGGTCGTCCAGGAAGAATTTCAAACGACTTCGCTACTCACCATCCGCATCACGGACGCGTCCGGCGTTCCCGTTGCCGGCGTGCCCGTGGCCTGGTCCATAAAGCAGGGAACGCAACTCGGAACACTCAACTCCATCACAAATCAGACAGACTCCAACGGCCAATCCACCGCCGGCTTCTTCGGCAGTCGCATTCAGCCCGGCATGTCCTACGCCTCCGCTACTATTGCGGCCTCCACGGCGGTGGGCAGCATTAACTTTGCCGTGACCGTCGTACCCACCCCGCCGCCCGCCGTCACGCTCGTCAAGCCAACTCCCGACAATCTGAATATCTCCGGACCGGCGGGCGCGACGTTACCCGGCGCCGTAGTTGTTGCGGTCACCGCGCAAAACGGCGTGAATCAGGGCCAGGGAATTCCCAGCGTCGGCGTTCAGATCGTAAGCGCGCCCGGCGATTCCGGCGCCCCGATTCCCCCCGCGCCCGCGTTCTGTAATGCGCCCGCGGCCATCGTTCTTACAGATGCAAGCGGACTCGCCACTTGCGATCTGGTGCTCGGCAATACGCCCGGCACTTATACCGTCACCGCTCTCGGCGGCGGATCTCAAAACACCCGAATCTTCACGATCACGATTACGGGAGCCCAAATTTGCGCTTTCACACTTTCGCCCGCCTCTCAATCTTTCGGCGCCAACGGCGGCAACGGCGCTGTAAACGTACTCGGCGGGGCGGGCTGCTCCTGGACCGCGATTTCAAACGCCGGCTTCATCACCGTGTCCTCCGGCGCCTCCGGCAGCGGCAACGGTGCGGTCGCATTCTCAGTCGCCGCAAATAACGGCGCCGCGCGATCCGGCACAGTCTCCATTGCCGGCCAGACCTTCATCGTCAACCAGAGCGGCGCCTCTTCTTCCGGTAGCCCTCTCACCATCACGACTCCATCCACTTTGCCCGGCGGCATCGTTAATTCCGTATACTCGACCACGCTCGCCGCAACCGGCGGACAACCGCCCTATTCCTGGAAACTGAACTCGGGATCCTTGCCGCCCGGTCTCGCTCTCAATCCTTCCATTGGGACGATTTCCGGCGCGCCCACCACGGCCGGATCGTTCCCCTTCACCATTGGCCTATTGGACAGCGCCGGCGCCACTCAATCGCAAATGTTCAGCATCGCCGTCGCGGCGACGGGTACGGGCGGCATCACGATTACCAACACTGCATTCCCGAACGGATCGGTGGGCTCGGCGTACAGTCAGGCGCTCACGTACTCCTCGGGCCAGTGCGGCAGTCCGTTCTCGCCAGGGCCCGTGTTTTCGCTTGCCGCCGGCACTCTTCCCCCCGGACTTAGCGTGCAGTCGAACGGCTCCGGCTACAGCATCCAGGGAACACCAAGCTCGCCCGGCATCTACAGTTTCGTACTCCAGGTATCGAACTCTTGCAATCAAAGCGCGACCGCATCGTTCTCGATCGCGATCGGCGGCGCGGGCGCGACCACGACATTGAGCGCGAATCTTCAAAGCGTCGCTTTTACCGCTTCGCAGGGAGGAACTACTCCACAGAAGCAGTCCGTTGCCATCACTTCCACGGGCTCCGCTGTCGCGTTCACCATTACCAGCGCGGGCGCAGTTGGCAATTGGCTGTCCACGAGCGTGGCTTCGGCAACCACGCCCAGCACCTTCACTGTTATCGCCGCAAATTACCAATCTCTCGCGCCAGGCCCTTACCAGGGTTCGATCACAATCACCGCCGCCGGCGCCAACCCTCTAACCATTCCCGTAACGCTGACCATCACGGCCGCAAGCGCGCTCTCTTTGACGCCCGCGACCCTCACCTTCAATGTGCCGCAATATTCCACCTCGCAGCAGCCGCTCACCGTCGCGAACGGCGCGACCAGTATGTCCTTCACCGCCTCCCCGCAGACGGCAATTGGAACGGATTGGCTGGCACTTCAGCCGCTCGCAGGCATAACACCGAGCACGCTTATGGTCAGCGTTAACACGGCGACCCTGATCCCTGGAACGTACAGCGGAATCGTGCTCGTCACGCCACAACTCGGCGTGGCGCAATCCGTCCCCGTGACCCTGAATGTTTCACCGCTCACCCTGACCGTGGATACGCCTTCTCTCGCGTTCAGCGCTCCGGCCGGCGCCTCCACTCCCGCTTCGCAGACCGTTAATCTGATCACCAACAGCGGCTCCATTCCCGTCACAATTTCCGAAACCGCGGCGGGCGGGAACTGGCTTATAGCGACGCCTTCAGCCGGCGCAGTAGTTACCGCCGTAACGGTCTCCGTCAAACCGGCGGGACTGGCCGCTGGAACATACTCCGGGACTATCGTCATTACGCCGCAGGATACCGCCGTACCCGCCATCAAGGTCCCCGTGACGCTCACAATCACCCCGGGGCCCGCTCCCGTAATTTATGGAATTACCAACGCGGCCAGCGCCGTAGCCGGTCAAGTTTCGCCCGGCGAAATCGTCACGATCTACGGAGCTGCGATGGCGGCGGCTCCTCCGCAAGGGCTTCAGTTAACACCCTCGAACATGGTGGCCAACTCTCTCGGGGGCACGCAGGTACTGTTCGACGGCTTCCCTGCCCCGCTCACCTACGTCTCCGCCACGCAGATCAACGTCGTCGCGCCGTACGAAATCTACGGACGCGCCAATACGCAGATACAGGTCTCCTACAATGGCCTTCTTTCTCCATCCATGAGCACGGCCGTCGCCGCGGCGGTTCCGGGAATCTTCATGTCCTCACCGGGGAATCAGGCCGCCGCGCTGAATCAGGACGCCTCCAGCAACTCCTCGTCGAACCCCGCTGCCGGCGGATCCGTCGTCGTGCTGTATGTCACCGGCGCGGGCCAGATGAGCCCGCCGGCCGCGACCGGCTCTCTTTCCGCGAATCCTCTGCCACAGCCGCTTCTTCCCGTGACGGTCCAGATCGGCGGCGTGGACGCGGAGGTAACCTTCGCCGGCGCCGCGCCGGGCTACGTCTCCGGGCTATTGCAGGTGAATGCGCGCGTTCCCGCGGGCGTAACGCCCGGCGATTCCGTTCCCGTGACCGTCGCCGTCGGCGGTATTGCGAGCAACACCGCTTCCATTGCCGTCGCTCCGTAGATCCTCCGAACTCGCCGGGAATCGGGCTTGGGAACATAATCGCGTTTCCGCCGTCTAGTTCGGTATGCTCTGGATGCGGCAGGACCTCGCATATGGACTGCGCACCCTGCGCAAACAGCCGTCTTTCGCGAGTATCGCGGTTCTGACTCTGGCGCTCGGCATCGGCGCGGCGACCACGATCTTCAGCGCCATCAAGAATATTTTGTTGGACCCGTTTCCCTACACGGATGCCCAGCGCGTGGTCGCGGTCCAAATTCACGACACGATCAACAGCCGTCCCGGTGGCCGGACGTATTTTCAAGCTGCGGAATTCCTCGATTACCAGCAACAGAACCATGTCTTTGAAGAAGTCATCGGCGGAACCGGGGACGATGTTTTGTATGACAACGGAGGCGGCATGGAGCAGTTCATGGGCGGCTACGTCACGCCGAACACGTTCCGTTTCCTGGGCGTGCCCGCACTGCTCGGCCGTGGTCTGACGCCGGACGATGCCAAGCCGGGCGCACCGCCCGTTTTCGTCATGGCATATAAATTATGGGTCAAGCGCTTCAACCAGGACCCATCCATTCTTGGCAAGACCTTCGTGCTGAATGGGATGCCGGCAACTTTGGCCGGAATCATGCCGGAGCGTTTCACAAAGCTCGGCGCGGATGTATGGATGTCCAGGGCCATAGAGCGCAGCGATCCCCAAGGGCGCAACGATTATTGGAATTTTCAGGCGAAACTGAAGCCCGGCGTCACCATTCAACAAGCGCAGGCCGACATTGAGGTGATCGCCCGCCGCCTCGCCCGGATCTATCCCAAGAACTATCCCAAAAACTTCACAGTGCAGATCATTAGCTGGCTGGACAGCATCGTCGGGCAGTTTCGCAAAACCCTATACACGATCGCGGCTGCCGTGGCGCTCTTGCTGTTAATTGCCTGCAGCAATGTCGCGAATATGTTGCTGGCCCGCGCCACTGCGCGCGAAAAAGAAATGGCAATTCGCTCTTCGCTCGGAGCGGCCCGCATCCGGCTGATCCGTCAGTTGCTCGTCGAAAGTCTGCTTCTCGCGTTAGCGGGCGCGCTGGTGGGCGCACTATTTTCATACGCCGGAATAAAAGGGCTCGTGGCGCTGCTTCCGGAGGGCCTCATACCGCGGGAAGCGCAGATTCGCCTCAATACGCCGGTTCTGCTGTTCAGTTTGGGAGCGGCGATCTGTACGGCGGTGCTCTTCGGGCTGGCGCCCGCGCTGCAGACCGCCCGAAAAGATCTCATCGAGCCGCTCAAGCATGCCGGCCGGGGAGTCGGAAGCGGATTTCGGCAAGGGCCGCTGCGCAAGGCGCTGGTGGTCTTCGAGATCGCCATGTCTCTGGTGTTATTGTCGGGGGCAGGCCTGCTGATGCGCAGCTTCATTCGCTTGCAGCAGGCAGACTTGGGTTTCAATCCGGACAACGTCCTGGTCGCGCGTCTGCCGTTCCCACGCGGGCAATACAAGACGGCCGCCGATAAACAACGGTTCTATCGCCAACTCCTGCAGCGGCTACTTGCGACGCCGGGCATTGTAGCGGCAAGCGAGACGATCTCGCTGCCGCCTTACGGGGGCATCCGAAGCGATATCGATATCGCAGGCCAACCTCGTATGGAAAAAGCGCAGGCGATTTTTCAACTGTGCAGCGAAGGATATTTTCCAACCCTGCAACTGCGGCTTTTGCGCGGCCGCACTCTCTCCGAAGTCGAGGTGGACGGCGCGCGGAAGGTGGCGGTGGTCAATCAGACGTTTGTCAATAAGTTTTTCGGCCGCGAAGACCCCTTGGGTAAGCTGGCAAAAATCGACATGCTGGGAACCTTTCCCGAATCTCCCGTTAAGGATCCGCTATTCAAAATCATCGGCGTGCTTGCGGACGCCAGGAATCAGGGTGTCCAGGACCCGCCCATGCCCGAAATGTTCGTTCCATACACTATCACCGCCGCATTCGACCGCGGAATCCTGGTCAGGACCTCGGTTCCCCCATTAACCATGCTCAACACCCTGCGCCGTGAAATTTGGGCCGTGGACCGCAATATCGCGCTCACTTTCGCCGGCAGCCTGCACGATTTTATGAAGCAGTTCTCCTACGCCGAGCCGCGCTTCAGCCTCATTCTGCTGTGGGTATTTGCGGGCGTTGGATTAGTGCTGGTCGCGCTTGGCGTTTTCAGCGAATTGCTTACACTGTGTCGCGGCAAACGCACGAAATCGGGATACGAATGGCTCTCGGCGCGGAGCGCCGTCATGCCTTCTCGATGGTCCTACGCATGGGTTTGAAATTACTAGGCTGGGGCGTAGGCGCTGGGCTCCTCGCAACTTTCGCCGTAACAAGGGTGATGGCGAACCAGCTTTGGGGCGTCTCGCCGCGAGATCCCTTGACGCTCTGCGCCGTGATAGCCCTCGTCGCGGTGGTAGGACTTGCGGCCTGTTTTTCCCGGCGCGCCGGGCAACGCGAGTGGACCCCATGATCGCGTTGCGATATGAATGACCAGTGTGCAAGTGGCCTGGGTTCGGAATTCAGGATTAGTGAAGCCGCCGAAACTCCTCCAGGCCGATCCCGAGTTGGTTCAGGATCTTATTAAACAGCGGCGGCCAAATCCCCCGGCCGCCATGGATTGGGATTTTTACACGTCCGTCGTGGTGAATCCAGCGCTCGTGGGCTGCCGGTCTGACGTTCCCGCCGGAATCCAAGCCTCATGGCAGCGCGCCGAAACCTCCCGCGCTAGGCATGCACGATTTCGGTGTTGTCGCGAGGTAGCAAGAGTCCCCGATCACGGTACTCGCCGGAGATCATGTCGAATACTCGCTCCAGTTCCATCACTGCTTCCGCTCTCGTCGGCATCAGGGCGTAACAACCTGGAATGGCCGGGATCTCCGCCACCCACCCTTCCGGCTGGTTGCGGTATAGGACCACTTTGTAATCGTCAAGCGCCACGTCCACACTTTAACAGAGTGTGTCTGGCCGATCCTGCGCGTTATCCTGCTGCTGATGCCCGAATTCGACGTCGTCGGCGTCGGTCTCAACGCCACCGACACGCTGCTCCTGCTCTCAAAATTTCCGGCCTACGCCGGTAAGGTCGCGTTCAACCGTGAAATCCTCAGCCCCGGCGGCCAGGTCGCCAGCGCGCTAGTCGCCTGCGCCCGTCTCGGCCTGCGCGTCAAGTACATCGGAACCGTGGGCGATGACGAGCGCGGCCGTATTCAGGTCGAGAGCCTGCGCTCGACCGGAATCAACCTCGACGACCTGCAGGTCCGCCGCAACTGCCCCAACCAGACCGCCTACATCCTGATCGACGAGTCGACCGGCGAGCGGACCGTGCTGTGGCGCCGCGAAGAATGCCTGCGCCTGGAACCCGCGGGCATCACGGAGCGCCAGATCGATTCGCCCGTCTCCTCCACATCGATGGCCACGACACGCCCGCCGTCGCCAAAGCCGCTCGTATCGCGCGATCCCGCGGCATTCCCGTGACGCTCGATGTCGACACCATTTATCACGGCCTCGACGAGGTTCTCCCCCACGTCGATTACCTGGTCGCCGGCTCCGATTTCCCCGTCCAATGGACCAATGAGCGCGATCCGTTCGCCGCGCTGCAAGCGATTCAGCGCGAATTTCACATGCCCGTCGCGGCCATGACATTAGGGGCCCACGGCGCGCTGGCGCTCGCGAATGACGAGTTCATCTACTCTCCCGCTTTCGTCGTCAACTGCGTCGATACCGCCGGAGCGGGCGACGTCTTTCATGGCGCCTTCTGTTATGCTGTCTTGCAGAAGATGCCGATGCGCGACGCGCTCGAGTTCTCTAATGCCCTGGCCGCTTTGAACTGCACCGCGCTCGGCGCCCGAGGCGGGATTTCCGGCATCGCCGAAGCGCGAGCGCTCATCGCCCGCGCCGAACGCCGCGGACATTCCGATTTTGAGCGGCGCGCCCAAACGCGCAGCGGCGCATGATCCCTTTACGCTCCTCCGAACGGACCACTTCCCCGGCCGCCGTTACGCTGGGGCTCATCGCCGTCAATCTCCTCGTATTTTTTTACGAGATCTCTCTGCCGGAATGGCAGCTCAACCGCCTTATCCGTGTGGATGGAATCGTGCCGGACCGCTTTCATCCCTCCATGCTGCTCACGTCCATGTTTGCTCCATGGCGGCTGGCTGCACGTCCTCGGCAATATGTGGTTCCTGTGGATCTTCGGGAAAAGTATCGAAGATCTGCTGGGTCATTTCCGTTTTCTAATCTTTTATCTGTTGTGCGGACTGGCCGCCGGCGTCGTGCACGTCTATGGAACTGCTCTTCGACGGTGCGACCGTCGGAGCGAGCGGCGCCATTGCCGGCGTCATGGGCGCCTATTTAATCAAGTTCCCGCATGCGCGCGTCATAACGCTGATCTTGGTTTTCGTTTTCATGACCACGGTCGAC
>CAWITB010000040.1:0-21309 GCA_963838885.1 Bryobacterales bacterium
GAGATGAAGAACGCCATCGCTGCAAGCGGCGTTAAGGCGGATCTCGCCACCCTCGACCATCCCGGCAATCCCATGTTTCACGGCATTCTCGACCAGCGGTTGAAGAATAAGAGACGGCACCGCGCAGGTCTCGCAGTGGGGGCCGACAGCCTCTTCGACGCGTAGCCGATCGCCGAACCGCACGCGTTCGACGTCCAGATACGTTCTAGCGAGCGCGACCTCCTGCTCGAGCGGGATCGTTTCCTTTTCGGCGAGATTCAACGTCGAGCGCAGGAAATCGGACAAACGCAGGCACATTTCGCGGGCGCGCTGGCCGTCCAGGATCGTGAGAGCGCTGATGGAATTCAGACTGTTGAAGAGAAAATGGGGATTGATCTGCGCCTTGAGCGCTTTCAGCTCCGCCTCGCGGGCCAGCACGCGGGCCTCCTGTGCGCGCGTCTCGGCTTCGCGCGAGGTCTGAAACGAGAACAGCACATAATGCAAAGCCGTTGCCAGCAGGTACAGCAATAGCGCCGTCGCGAACATAAAAAACATCAAGTTGAAAGGCGCTCCCAGAAGCTTGGCCAAACCGATGAAAGACAGCGGCCGTAATCGCGGAGGCCGCGTGGTTGATCAGCAGCTTCGCCCACATATCCGCTCGCAATGGGAGAAATTGACAGGAGTACCACGGTGAGAGGCATACCAACACGTAAAATACGATCAGGCCGGTCGCCGTCAAGGCGCTGCGCGACCAGCCGAAACCGCCGTAGCGCTGCAGCATGAACGCCTCCACGACCGCGAACAGCGGCCAGGCAAAAAGAGATAGAGCGCGAGCCGTGTTCTGGCGGCGAAAATTGGGTGCATGTCGCCGGTCTACTTGTTCGCGATATGCACGCCGCCGAAAATTCCGACACCGGTCACCACTAGCCGCTGCGGCCGCGCGCTCTCCTCGGCCGGGGCGGCTGGGTGTCGTCTACAAACCCGCCGAAGATGCCTACGCCACGGGCTTCCACCGTCCATGTCCGACGAGCACGATCGATCTGGATGCCTCCGAAAATTCCCGTCGCTTCGATCACGGCCTGATCGACAGCGATGGCGGCCATGCGCAGATCGAGCTCATAGCCGCCAAAAACCGCTGTGACATCGCCGCCACGAAAATCCTGCGAATTGACCTGCCGTTTGCTACCGCCGAAAAACGTTAAGAGATTCAAGGTAGAGAGACCGTTGCCTCCGGCGCGGCGACTGGCACGCCATCCGGGCCTACTTCCGCCCATCGCCACGGCGCAGGGGGCATGCCAGCGTCGCGGACGCAGCAGCATCACAGCAGGGGCATGATGTCAGAATTACCGGCCAAACACGTTCCAGTCGAGCCGCAGAAGGTCGAGGTTGTGAGTAGAAAGAGCGCCCCAATGCACGCCAGTATGGCTCCCATCACCATGGCCGTGTGGCTGCGCGATGCCACGATGCGGAAAACGCCGGCGGCGATCAAGATTACGGGCCAATACTGCCAGACGTCGGAAACACGGACAATTCCGAGATTGTCGAGAAGGAAGACGACGCCGATCGCAATGACGATAGCTGCCGAACAACGGAATGCGCCGGGGAGTTCCTGGTCCCCAGCGCCCCTGCCGTCGCGTCCACCGCTCCTGGCGCGCGCCCAGCGTTCCTGATCCCGCTGCCATTTGTACTCGAACTTGTCCATGCTTGAAGCGTACCAGCCGCTACCTCCAGACTCGACTCTAAATCGGTGAGCGTCGAAGGGTCGCCGGTGAAGCGCGAGTTGCGGGGAGCGGCTCAAAGATAATCGAAATCCAGGTCCGCGATGAACTGGATTCCGGGGATTTTTCTTCGCCACGCGGCGGTCGTTTGAACAAACAGATCGACCTTGGCCTCCGCCGCGCAGGCGAGTTGGATGGCATCCGCCGGCAGAATGCCGCTGCCCCCTCGAATTTGGCCGAAGTACTCCGCGGTTCGAGCCGTGAAGGGCAGCACGTCACAGAAGGGAGCAGCCATGGCGCAACGATAGCGACCGGCAATGGTGAGGTCCGACCCGGCAGCGGCTCCGGCTAAGAGTTCACCGAGAGTCAAAGCGCTGGTCACCAGTTGATCGCCGCGCGCCAACATGCGGCGACGAATTTCGATGACGCGCGGACCGAAGCGGGGGTGCTCTTCAATCAGGTAAATGAAGAGCATGGTGTCCCAAAACACCAAGCTCAAGATGCGTCCTTCCGCTTTGGCGTGAGGGCTTCAGCGGCAGGGTCTATCCTTAACCATGCCAATTACCACGCATTTCGCGAATAAATTTGTCACCGCCGCCAAGCGATTTCCATAGCTCCTTGCCAATGCCTCTCAGGGCGAGAATGGGATCTTCGTCTTCTTTGGGCGGCTGCCGGCGATGCAAGCCGGAGTACCATTCCAGGAGTTCTCTGTACTGCGGCGGGAGCCGATCAACCAGCGGCAGCAGCTTGCCGTCTTTCCGGCCTGGATCGGACGGATCCCCTGGATTAAAAAGACGGTACGCGCCGCCAGGTTCGAGGTAAAGCTTTCTGTGCTTGCCCGGATCGGGCTTTCTGTTCGCAACGCAATGTACTGCGATGTGAGTCGCGACGGTCGATTGTTCGAAACCGTGCTCGGGCTCGATCTCGTCGATCTTGGCGCGGATCTCTGCGGAGGAAAAGGACGCCCGATCGGGGTTTTCGCGGGTCAACAAGGCGGTGGCGACCCAAACGAGATCGGCGCAAGATACCCTGTTCATGATTATCATGATATATGATACAGCTTCTATGTCAAGCTGCTAAAATCGATCTGCCATGTTTCGGAAAGTGCTCGTTGCCAATCGCGGCGAGATTGCGGTTCGCATCGTGCGAGCGCTGCGGGAGCTTGGCATTGCCAGCGTAGCCGTGTTTTCGGATCCCGATCGCGCCTCTCTGCACGTGCGCATGGCGGACGAAGCCGAGCATATCGGCCCCGCGTCGGCCTCTGAAAGTTATCTGCGCATCGAGCGCTTGATCGACGCGGCGCGCAAGCATGGAGCCGAAGCCATTCATCCCGGGTATGGCTTCCTCAGCGAGGACGCGGAATTTGCGGAAGCTTGCGAGATCGGCGGGATCAAATTCATCGGGCCATCTTCCGCTTCGATCCGTGCGCTGGGATCGAAGATTGGCGGACGGCGGCTGGCCAAGGCCGCCGGGGCTCCGGTCGTGCCGGGGACGAACGAGCCCCTGACCAGCTATGAACACG
Organism: Bryobacterales bacterium; assembly: GCA_963838885.1. Classification (GTDB taxonomy): domain Bacteria; phylum Acidobacteriota; class Terriglobia; order Bryobacterales; family Bryobacteraceae; genus JAICMB01. The sequence continues at coordinate 3,220 of CAWITB010000040.1, forward strand.
CACGCGCCATCGCCGGCGAGATCGGCTATCCAGTGCTGCTCAAAGCGGTCGCGGGCGGCGGCGGCAAGGGCATGCGGCGCGTCGACAGCGAGGCCGGGATCGAGTCTGCGCTCCGCGATGCGAGCAGCGAAGCGGAACGGGCCTTTGGGAGTGGCGAAGTTTACGTCGAGAAAGTGGTCGAGAATCCCAGGCATATCGAGATCCAGGTGCTCGGCGACGAGCACGGGCATCTGATTCACCTCGGCGAGCGCGAATGTTCGCTGCAGCGCCGCCATCAGAAGATTCTCGAGGAGTGTCCCTCGCCCTTGGTCGCCGCAAACCCGGAAATGCGCGCGGCCATGGGCGCCGCGGCGCTGAAAATTGCGCGCTCGGCCGGCTACTACAACGCCGGGACGGCCGAGTTTCTGGTCGATTCAAACTGCAATTTCTATTTTCTTGAGATGAACACGCGTCTTCAGGTGGAGCATCCCGTGACGGAGTTGGCGACGTCGCTCGATCTGGTGCATTGGCAACTGCGCATCGCGGCGGGTGAAAGGCTCACGATCCGGCAGGAAGACGTGACGTGGCTGGGAAGCGCGATCGAATGCCGCATCTACGCCGAAGACCCCGACAGCTCCTTTTTTCCTTCGCCCGGTTTGATCGCAGGTTTGGCGGAGCCGGCCGGACCGGGCGTGCGGCTCGACTCCGGTGTTTACGAAGGTTGGCGCGTCCCCATCGACTACGACCCCCTGCTTGCGAAACTGAGCGTCTGGAGCGCCGCGCGCGACTCCTCCATCGGACGCATGCTGCGCGCATTGAGCGAATACCGGGTTGACGGAATCAAGAACAACATCGCGTTCTTCCGCGAGATTCTGAATGACGCGGAGTTTCGCGCCGGCCGCCTGCACACTGGCTTTATCGCCGAGTTCCTGGACCGAAGGCCGCGTCCATCGGACGGGGCCGGATTGGATTTAGTCGTGGCACTGGCGGCGGCCGAGCACTACCGTAATCACGCGCCACGCCCGGAGGCGCGCAATGGCAGCCCCGGCGTCAGCCCCTGGCTTCTCGAAGGAAGGTCGCAGAACCTGCGGTGACGCTGGATATCCTGATCGACGGCCGGTCGGCGCCGCTCAATTCTGTAACGGACGCCAGCGTTCGCGAGATCGCGCCGGGGTTGTACTCCGTAATTTATAAAGGCCGCAGCTATGAAGTGCGCATCGGGAATTCCGGCGACGCCTGGCGGGCGACGATTGGAGATCGGACCTTCGCGTTGGAAGTTCGGGATCCTCGCGATGCGGGGAAGCGCTCCGGCACGGCGCTTGCAAGCTCGCATCAGGACGTCAAGGCGCCGATGCCGGGGAAAGTGGTTCGCGTGCTGGTGCGGGAGGGGGACGAGGTGCGCGCAGGTCAAGGCCTGGTGGTGGTCGAAGCGATGAAGATGCAGAACGAACTGAAAGCGCTGCGCGCGGGACGCGTGGTTCGAATAGCCGCAAAAGACGGAGCGACCGTGAGCGCGGGCGACATTCTGGCGACGCTCGAATAGAATAGAGCTTAGCTTTATGGAAGATGGAGTATGCGCGGTCTGCGGAGGCTCCGGTTGGGTTGTGACCGAGCGGGATGGCCTGTCCGGAGCGGAGCGCTGCGACTGTGTGGCGCGCAAGCGGGGACATCAGCTTCTCGAGAATGCCTGCATTCCAGCAAATTACGGGAACGCCTCCATCGACAGCTTCAAACTGCCGCCGGATAATCCCGTCGCGGCCAAAGCTCTGGGACTGGTGATGCTTGAGATTCGCGCTTTCGTGCGCGAATTCCCGGCGCCGGATAAGCCGGGGGTGCTCCTGATCGGCAATGCCGGGACGGGCAAGACGCATCTGGCCGTTGCCGCATTGCGCGAGTTGATGTTGGCCAAAGGCTTCGAGGGGCTATTCTTCGATTATCAGACTCTGCTGGAACGGATACGGGGCGGCTATAACGAAGTCTCCGGCGCAAGCGAGCGCGAGGCGTATCGTTCCGCCCTGGACTCGGAGATTTTGCTGCTCGACGATCTCGGCGCGCAACGCGTGACCGATTGGGTCGAGGATACGGTCACCTCGATCATCACGCATCGCTGCAATCACCGCAAGCCGCTGATCGCGACGACGAATCTGCGCGAGCCCGAGGCCGGCGATAAGCGGCTGTCCGGATTGGAGGGCGATATCAAGAGCAAATACTTTCTGGAGGAGCGCATCGGGATGCGCGCGCGTTCGCGGCTGTTTGAAATGTGCCGAGTGATCCGCATGCCCAGCATCGAGGATTACCGGCTGCGGACCAAGAAAACGCTGGTTTCGGGTTAGGCGCTCGCGGTCTCGGCAGGCATTTGCATGGGCTCGTCGGCGCTGGGGCCGTAGATGCCTGGTACCTTCGCTCCCATCGGCCGCAAGTAGGCGGAGAGCTGACCGCGATGATGGATGGAATGCCGCAACGCAAAACTCAGCGTATCGATTAGCGGGTTCTCCCACGGTCCGAACTTTACTTTTTGCGCCAGGTGATCGCCGGGAAGTGCTTCGATGCGCGCGATACTGTTCGCGAATTGCCCCTCATACCGCGCCACGACATCGGCGCCGCTGCGAAACTCGGCGGGCAGATTGTTGGTTTCCCATTTGAACGCGCCATCGACGACGCCGTTGAGGAACCAGATTTCGGAGCTGGTAATATGCCAGGCCAGATCCATGGCCTTCATCGATTTCGCATCGGGCGTATAGTCGCCTTTGCCGGCCGGAACCGCGGCCAGAACTCGTTTGGTCGTTTCGTGCTCCGCTTTGAGCTGCGCGACATAGGCGTCCCGCAAAACTTCCGCGTGCTCGGGTTGCATAAGAAAACTCCTTTCGCCGAGTATAGCGAATCCGTCCGCTAACATAAGAAGTGCGCAGGACAACCTCCATGGTCAGAACGGACCCTCTTTCCTATTTATCCGAGCAGCTCGCGGCGTGGCGCAAGGCCGGGACGTGGCAGCGTCCGCGAGTGCTCGAATCCCCCTGCGAACCCCTGGCGAAGTTCGACGGCAAAGAAGTAATCAATCTCGCAAGCAACAATTATTTGGGCTTGGCGAACCACCCCAAGCTGGTTGAAGCCGCCATTGCGGCGGAAAAGAAATACGGCGCCGGATCGGGGGCCGTGCGCACCATCTCCGGCACGATGGAAATTCACCTGGAGCTCGAGGAGAAGATCGCGAAATTCAAAAAAGCGGAAGCCTGCGTAGTATTTCAATCGGGGTTCGTGGCCAATGCAGGGACGGTTTCGGCCGTTCTCGGACCCGAAGATCACATCGTTTCGGACCAACTGAATCACGCCAGCATTATCGACGGCAGCCGCTTGTCCAAAGCGAAGATCCACGTCTTTCCGCATCGCGACGCGGCAGCCGCCGGGAGCATTCTCGCCGGCCTCGCCGGTAAACCCGGCCGTAAGCTTCTGATCACGGATGGCGTGTTCTCCATGGATGGCGACATTGCGCCGTTACCAAAGCTGGTAGAGATTGCGGAGCGTTATGGCGCCGTGATGATGATCGACGACGCGCACTCCTCCGGCGTGCTGGGGCGTAACGGCCTCGGAACGGTGGATCACTTCGGTCTCCACGGGCGCGTGGATATTCAGGTGGGAACGCTCTCGAAGGCGATCGGCGTTTTGGGTGGTTTCGTATGCGGAAGCCGCGACTTGATCGATTTTCTGTATGCCCGCGCGCGGCCGTTCCTGTTCTCGACCTCGCATCCTCCTTCCGTCGCGGCATCGTGCATTGCGGCCTTCGATATACTCGAACGCGAGCCGGAACGGATCGACCGTTTATGGGAGAACACGCGCTATTTTAAGCGGCAATTGAACTCCGCTGGTTTCAACACCGGTGAGAGCGAGACTCCCATTACGCCCATCATGGTTGGCGAGGCGAAGAAAGCGCACGACTTTTCCCGCGCGTTATTCGACAACGGCATGTTCGCAACCGGCATCGGCTATCCGACCGTTCCCGAAGGCAAGGCGCGGATACGAACCATCGTAACCGCGGCGCATACGCGCCAGATACTGGACCGGGCGCTTGACATTCTGACGCGTGTAGCGAAGCAGATGGACATCCTTCGTTAACGTCCGCATGAAAATCACGATCTCGAAAGAGAACTACCTCAAGAGCATCGCCGAAGCGGAGAGCGAAGGCGAGGTAGTGAAATCGGCCACGCTGGCGCGCTGGCTCAATGTATCCCCACCGGCGGTCACAATGGCCATCAAGCGTCTGAAGCGCGACGGGCTCATTCATGTGGGCGCTGAGGCCGGCAATGAGGGGCAACTTACGCTCACGGCCGCCGGACGCGACATTGCCAACCGCGTTCTGCAGCGGCACCATTTAATCGAGCGCATGCTCACCGAGATCTTCGAAATGGAATGGTACAAGGTCCACGACGAGGCGGAACAGCTCGAGCACGCGGTGTCGGCGGACTTCGAGCGCCGTCTGGTGGACAAGCTGGGAGCGGGGACGGCCTGCCCGCACGGCAATCGCGTGGAAAGCGATACCCCGGAGGCCCGGCGCGCGCGCGGACTGCGGCCGCTCAGCGAAATGCGGCCTCGCGAGGCCGCCCGCGTCGTCAGCGTTTTTGAACGCGACCGCAAGCTCCTGGAGTATCTGGATCGTCTGGGAATCTGCCCGGGCGCCTCCATCGAAGCCGTTTCCCGCAACTACGACGAGACGCTGACATTGCGCATCGCGGGCGAGCCGGTACAGCTAGGCGCGGCCGCGGCGGAGAAGGTATGGGTCGATCGCAGCGCCTGAAATTTCAGCGCGCCGTGTTGGCAGGGCTTGTGGCCGCACTTTTGTGCGGCAACTTTCCGCTTCCGGGCTTCGCCGCCGGGCCGTCTCCTTCTTCCTGTTGCAAGCGTGGCCACCGTTGTTGCAGAAAGCAGATGCCGCAAAAGGTGGCGCTCAGTTCGACCGGCGCTTGCAGCGGACTCGGATGCGGTTGTTACAGCGTGTCCGGGCAATACGTCAAGTTGCTCGCGCCCGTCGCGCTCTCGGCCATGCATACCCTGGATTCCCCCGGCGACGTTTGGGTACGCCACACTCGATTTGAGGCGGCCAGCACGCATTATTCGCTTCATCCCCGTTCGCCTCCCCGCTCCTTTCCCAACAGCTAAGACACTAGCTCGCTAAAGGGAGGAATCTCGATGAGAGGTCTGTTCATCGGCGCGGCGTTGCTCTGCTCTATTTGCGTGCGCGCCGATATTTTCGGGAACTTACGAGGAGTCGTTCACGATCCCGATCATCGTCCGGTCGCCAACGCTGAGGTAAGGGTGCGAGCGGAAGCATCCGAATGGTCACAAAGCGCGCGGACGAACCCGGACGGGGAATTTGAATTCAACGCCGTCCCGATGGGCGGATACAAAATCGCGATTCACAGTGAAGGCTTTAGCCCCATCGAGGAAACCGTCACGGTAACCTCGGATAGCGCGCGCGTCCTGCATATTCAGCTCATGCTCGAGGCTGCCACGGGGCAAAGTGTTACTGTCTCCGAGCACGCCGCGGCCGTCGATCCGAGCTCGTCAACGCCGGCCACGCTGATAAGCCGCGCGGAAATGGACACCACGCCGGGAGCCGATCTGACCAACAGCCTCAAAGCCATCACCGACTATGTTCCGGGCGCCTACATGACTCACGATCAGCTGCATATTCGCGGCGGCCACCAGGTTACCTGGGCCATCGACGGCATTCCCGTGCCAAACAGTAACATTGCCAGCAATGTCGGACCGCAATTTGATCCCAAGGATGCCGACTATATCGAGGCGCAGCGCGGCGGCTACAGCGCCGATTCCGGCGATCGCACCTATGGCGTATTCAATGTTGTGCCCCGTACCGGCTTCGAGCGGAACAACGAGGCCGAATTGCGCATTACGGCCGGCAATTTCGGCCAGACCAACGACCAGCTCAGTTTTGGGAGTCACACGGAGCGCTTCGCGTATTACGCCAGCGTGAACGGGAATCGCAGCGACTACGGCCTGATGCCACCGGTGAAAGAGATCATTCACGATCAAGACAGCGGATTCGGTGGTTTCAGCTCGCTGATCTTTAACGTTGACGCGGCGAACCAACTTCGCCTCATCATGTCGGCGCGGTCCGATTTCTATCAGATCCCGAATGATCCTGATGCACAGACCACCGGCGTCAGGGACGTCGAGCGAGAGGTCGACGGATTTCTAAACTTTTCCTGGGTACATACGGTTCGCAGCGGGGTGCTCTTCACTCTATCGCCGTTTTTCCACTACAACAGCACGAACTATGAAGGCTCCCCGAACGACACGCCGGTCAGCACGAACGATCAGCGCGGGTCTACTTATGCCGGCGGTCAGGCGGAACTGACGGTCGTCGCCGGCAAGCACAATGCGCGCGCCGGAATTTATGCATTCGGCCAGAGCGATAACGAAAACCTGCGGCTCGTAGCAAACGACGGCAGCGGCGCGTCGTTTCGCCAGGCATTGCAGCCGGCGGGCCAGTTGGAAGCGGCATTCTTCGAAGACCAGTACCGGGTGCTGTCGTGGCTGACGCTGAATGCCGGGCTGCGGCTGACCCATTTCTCGGGCGAGCTCTCCGAAGGCGCCGCAACGCCGCGATTGGGAGTGGCGCTTCGGATACCGAAAATCAATTGGGTATTTCGGGGCTTTTATGGCCGCTATTACCAACCGCCGCCGCTTGCGACCGTAAGCGGTCCCGCGCTGGACTTTGCCGCCCAGCAGGGCTTCGGATTTCTGCCGCTGCACGGTGAGCGCGATTCGGAATATGAATTCGGCGTCAACATTCCGCTGCGGAGCTGGAACGTCGACATTAATCATTTTCAGACCAACGCGAGCAATTTCTTCGATCATAATGCGCTAGGGAATTCGAATATTTTTCTCCCTCTGACGATCAATCAGGCGAGATTGCGAGGCTGGGAAGTGACGATGCGTTCGCCGCGGCTGTTTCGCACGGCGCAGTTGCACTTGGCGTACTCCTACCAGCATGCGTTGGCGCGCGGAGCCGTTAGCGGCGGGCTGACGGATTTTTCGCCGCCCACCGGGGAGTTCCTGCTGGATCACGATCAGCGCCATACATTGAATACGGGCTTCGAAGCGAACCTGCCTTGGAAGAGCTGGGTCGCATTGAATGCGTACTACGGCTCGGGATTTGCCGACAATAGCGGACCCGATCATCTTTCTCCGCACACGACTTTCGATGTGATGCTGGGCAAGAGCGTTGGCGAGAACTGGTCGCTGTCGCTAAACGCGTTGAACGTGGGCGACCGGCGGCTACTGCTCGACAACAGCTTGACGTTCGGAGGAACCCATTTTAACGATCCGCGGGAGGTCTATGCCGGCGTTCGCTATCGGTTTCATTACTAACATCGGCGATCAACCAAGGCGAGATGCGCCGGCGCCGGCAGTGAAGCGAATCGAGCGACGTCCGGAAGACCTCATTCGGCTCAAGGGTATAATTTTGGAAGTCACGCGCTCGAGGACCTCGGGCATCGGCGGCAGGGACAGGCAGAACAAATCACCGGAACCAGTGCCTCCCAAAGGTCGCCTCGATATCCTAGCGTTAGAACGTCACCTTAGCCGAGAATTGGATCGAACGCGCCGGAAGCTGGTTTGTAATGCCCGCGAGCGGTTGGCCGAAGCCCGCGCCGGGCGTTGCGCCGTTCCCCCACGTTCCGCTGTAACCCACAAAATTGGCATGGTTCAGTACATTGAACGACTCCGCGCGCAGAACCAATCGCACGCGCTCCCTTGCAAGCGCGAAAGCACGTTCGAGGAACGGTGATACCTCGTAAATCGAATTGCCGCGACCAGTGTTGCGGCCAACAACTACGCCGTTAATTACCGGCCGGTCCATAGTTGCGCCATTGTCCCCGCTGTTCGTCGTGCCGGTCACGATGTTATACGGTAGACCGGACGCAAGCGTGGCCACTCCGCCGATATTGATCTTCAGTGGCGCTACGTAAACGCCGCTCAGTACTAACCGATGCCGTTGATCGAAAATAGCGTTCCCCTTCTCGACCTTGCCGGTGAAGTTCGGATCGTTCGGATTTTGGCTAGGCACGTCGGGATCGACATTGTCTATCGCGTGCGACCAGGTATAGCTTGCCAACATCGACAAGCGGCGGCTGAAGCGGCGGCTCAGATTGATATCGAGCGCCTGGTAAGTGGCAAACCCATCATTGACATCGGTCTGAATGACGCCGTAGGGCGGCTGTGGATTCGTCGCGGCGCTGGGATTGCACGTCAAGCCGTTCTGCGCGTACCACCAGATCCAATAGGGGCGCGTGCAGTTGGCCGCCTGCGCCGTTCGAGTCTGGCCGGGCGCGGTGCGAATGAATGGTGATGGCGCATCAACGTCGAGCGGACGATTGATCCGTAAGGTATGGGCCCCGACGTAATCGATGCTCAAGACCCATTCCCGCGCCAGTTGCCGCTCTGCGCCGAACGTCCATTGCTCCGAATAGGGATTAAGTAACTTGCCGGGATACCCGACTAGCGTGTTGGTAGGGAAGAATTGGTCGTAATACGAGGCGTCACCGGGGCGGATGTACAGGCTGCGCACGGGAGCGATGGCTCCGGCCGGAAACGCGGGCAGGGGCGCGGCCGCGATGCTCGCCGGAAACCCAATCTGCCCCGGACCGGCGGTGTAGTTGAAGACTCCCGTCGGCCCCGTCAGCGCATAATTTGCCTCGGAGTTGTCCACCACCTGCGAATAATAAATACCAAAACCGCCACGAATCACGGTCCTTCCCTGGCCGCGCAAGTTATAAGCGAAGCCCACCCGCGGAGCGAAATCGTTGCGCGAATCCGTGAACGTCTGTTGCTCATAACGCAGTCCGAGATTGATCGTCAGGTCCTTGCCTACCCTATAATCGTCCTGCGCGAACAATGACCACAGCGTATCGTTTACCGTGTAATTCGCATTCCCAAAACTTTGCGTATAGGTTCTCACGTTGGCGATATTGCCGAGATACGCGGAGCTTTCACAATACGAGAGCGCCTGCGTGCAGGTGTTATAAACGAACTGTCCCAGGTAGATCGGTCCGCCGAACTCCTTGCTGTCGCCGCCATTGTGAGCAAAGATCGCGTCCGCGCCAAACCGCACGCGGTGCGCCCCCAAGTCCGCCGACAAAGTTTCCGCCGCCTCGTACTGCCGATTTAGCAGTAGCGCCGATTGCGAGGTCCCCGTCGTAAACGTGCCGCCGGTGGAAACAGGGACCTGGTATTGCGTGCCATATACCACCGGATCGAATTGGGTGATCGGAGACGCCAGTTGGAATTGGAGACGAATGCTGTTCAGCAGTCGCGGATTCAATACGGCCGTTTCGCCGAGCTCTTCGGAGTAGGTTCGACGGCGAAAAACGCGATCGACCGTTGGCAAATTGTTTCCGCCCACCGTACCATTCGGATTGCTGTCGCTGAAGCTATCGAGATCGCCGCGCAAGAAAAGATTGTTGCTCTGATTGATGGCGTGGTCCAGGCGGAAATATGCGAGCCAGTCGCGATAATGTCCCATGAAATTACCAGGCGCGACCGGCGACGTCACCGGAGAAGCGCGATTTTCACGCGTGAATTCGCCGGCCAGGAAAAAATGCGTGCGGTCTCCCGATCCGATCGGCCCGGAAATCGACAGCGCGGACTGTCCCACGGTGTCGTTCGTGAGGTCGTTGCCGCTGCCCGCGTTCGCGGACGTAAACCCGGAGAGCTTTGCCTCGGGGGCCGAAGGCCGCCACATTTCAAGCGCCTCGCCGTGAAACTGGCTGCCGCCGCTCTTGGTCACGACATTGATCACACTGGCCGTGCTGCCGCCGTATTCCGCCGAGAATGCGTTTGTGAGCACGTCCATTTCCTGCACCGCCGCAAGCGGGATATTGCTGAAGATGGTTTGCCGTCCCCACATGTCGATTCCGTTCGCGCCATCCACCTCGAACCATGCCTGGCGGCGCCCCGCCCCGTTGGTCGTGAACAGGTTTTCGTTCATGAAGACGTCGCCCTGGTTGATCGCCGGACGATTCGCCGCGTTCAGGAGCGGCAGATAAGTGATTTTGCGATCCGGCAGCGGAGTTTCCTCCATTTGCGTTGCAGTCAGAAGATCGCCCAATTGCGGTTCATCCGTACGGATCTCACCGACGACGCCCGTTACAGTGATGCGGTTGCGCTCCGCGGCGACGTTCAGTTCGATGGTGACGTTGGCCGTTTCACCGCCCGCCAATGTGATTCCGCTCAGAAGCCCCGATGCGAAGCCCTGCTTCGAGGCGGTGACGTCATAAGGGCCGGCGATCGGGAGTCCCGCGATCGAGAACTTCCCGGAACTGTCCGTCCTCGTGTTCCGTTCGAGTCCCGTGAGCGCGTTTCGGGCCTTGATTTCCGTGTCCGGTACGCCCGCATGACTCGCGTCGATAATCTGCCCCTGCATGGTCGCCGTATCCGGTGTTTGCGCGATCGCGCACAACGAAAAAATAGTGCCAACTAGCGCGGCAAATCGAGGCATATCCCGGTTGCGAGCAATCCATGAGGATAAAGCGGAGCAGGCGTTACTACCATGGCCCGTAATTCAGCGCGCAACAAGCCTTTGCCTCGATAGAAATAAATGCAAATGTGCGGACGTTCTGCCCTTGCTACCTGTAATTGAGGCCAAACGAGCCAGCTGAATGATCGGGAGGGGAGGCCGCACCAAAGCTGTTGGTGAGATGTCACCGGCCGGTTCTGCCAGGGTAGCGAATAGGACAGCGGTTCAGCTCGCCGGCGCCACAGTCGAACGCTTGGCGAAAATCCCGGTGCATTCGCCAGCCGCGCCATTCTGGGCCGCTGCCGCAGCGCGTCAAGGGCGTCGAGAAAAGCCAGCCATTGCGCCGCGCTCATCCCAACATCCGACGGGTCGGCAAGCGTCTGATCGGCGCGAGCTACGAGCGCTCTTAATGGCGAAATCGACTGACAAATCGATGAGCGACGCCTGCAGCCGTCTGGAGGGTCTGTTTGCTGCTCTCCTCGCATTTACAGCGTGGGTCTTTCGCCAGACATTATCAAAGATAATCGGATGCGCCAGCAGTTTTTAGAGCTCGCGGATTTTTGGGAAGCAGGCGCTCGGAGGCGGCAAAGGGAACGGCATAACCGGTCACTCGATCTCGCCGAGCGAGCGAAGATCGGTCTCGATCTCATCGAAACTGAATCGCGGCTCTGGGCTACGCAGTCCCGATCCGGCTGCGCCTTCGACCAATTCGGCAACGTGCCACGCGCCGGAGCGGACCGCAAGTCAATCTCCCGCTCAGATCGGGATTCCGTTCGATGGCGATGGGTGCAATCATAGGAGGCTTTCGGCCGCCGCTTGAGACCTCCGTGCGACGCCCCAATCTGCTAGCCTCGAATCGCGCATGAGCGCCGATCCCATCTGGCGGCCGAGTCCCGAGTTCATCGCCCACACCAACGTCCGCCGCTTCATGGACCGCCTCGGAATCGCGGATCGCGAAGAGTTCCTTCATTACTCGGTCGATCGGCTGGAGGATTTCTGGGCGCGGCTTGTCAAAGAGATCGGCATCGATTGGGCCGAGCCGTTCGAAAAAACGCTGGATGATTCCAACGGCCCGCAGTGGTCGCGCTGGTTCGTCGGCGGCAAGCTGAACATCGCCTATAACTGCCTGGACCGCTACAAGTCGGCAACCAGACCCGCGATTCTCTGGGAGGCGGAAGATGGCCGCACGCGCGAAGTTGGATTTCCGCAGCTCTATGCCCAGACAAATCGGCTCGCGAACGCCTTGAAGTCTCTCGGCCTCGCGCCCGGCGACCGCGTCGCTCTAGCCATGCCGATGGTTCCCGAGATTGCCGCGATCCTGTACGCCTGTTTCAAACTCGGTCTGGTTGTGGTCCCGATTTTCGCCGGTTTCGGCGCGGGCGCCATTGCCGCGCGGCTGGAGAATTCGGGCGCGCGCGTGATCTTCACGGCCGATCATCTGAATCGCCGCGGCAAACAGCTTCCGCTCAGGTCCAAGGTCGAGCAGGCGCGCGGCAAAGTGCCCGCGGTCGAGCACGTCATTGCGCTCGAAGACTGGGACGCTCTGCTCGAGAAGCAATCGGACCAGTGTGACACGACGCCTCTCGATTCGGAAGCTCCCGCCATGATTCTCTACACTTCCGGCACGACGGGAAAGCCGAAGGGCTGCGTCCACACCCATGCCGGAACGTTGGCGCAAACGGCCAAAGAAATTTATCTCGCCTTCGACCACCAGCCCGAAGACCGCTTCTTCTGGCTCTCCGACATTGGCTGGATGATGGGACCGTGGACCATCATCGGCAATCACCACTTCGGCGGCACGATTTTCCTGTACGACGGCGCGCCGGATTATCCCACTCCCGAGCGGCTATGGCAAATGATCGAGCGCCATGGGATTACGATTTTCGGCGTTTCTCCCACGGCGATTCGGGTGCTGATGCGCGGCGGATCGGCCGAACCATTCCCGATGCGATCACTGCGCCTTCTTGGCTCCACGGGCGAGCCTTGGGACGACACGTCCTACGCCTGGTTCTTCGAAAATGTCGGCAAACGCCGCTGCCCCATTATCAATATTTCGGGCGGTACCGAAATCGTGGGCTGTTTTTTGTTCCCGCTCCCGATCCAGCCTCTCAAGCCCTGCACGCTCGGCGCTCCGGCGCCCGGAATGGCGGCCGATGTGGTCGACGAAAACGGCCAATCCGTGCGCGGCAAAATGGGCTATCTGGTCTGCCGCAAGCCCGCGCCATCCATGGCGCGCGGCATCTGGGGCGACCCGGAACGCTATATCGAGGCCTACTGGTCGCGTTTTCCCGGCATGTGGTACCACGGCGACTGGGCGAGCGTGGACGGCGACGGCTACTGGTTCCTGCACGGCCGCGCCGACGAGGCCATGAATGTCGCCGGCCGCAAGGTTGGTCCGGCCGAGGTGGAGGATGCTATTCTCGAAAACGCCGCCGTCGCGGAAGCAGCGGTGATCGGCGTTCCCGACCCGATCAAAGGGGAAGCTATCGTCGGCTTCGTCGTGCTCAAGCCGGACGCCGCCTTCGACGCCAATGCCATTGCGGCGCAGGTGACGGACTCGCTCGGCGCCCCGTTCAAGCCTCGCGAGATCGTCGCCGTTCCGGCGCTCCCCAAGACTCAAAGCGGCAAAATCGTGCGGCGCCTGATCCGCCGGCAATACCTGGGCGAATCTCTCGGCGATACATCCACGGTCGCCGACCCAACCGCGCTCGAAGCTTTCAAGTCTACTTTTTCTGCCCCTCCGGCAGAATGAACGTCGTTTCGCCGGGCCGCTGCACCTTTAGCCTCCTGCGGATCTCGAGCTCCTGCTCGGCGGGATCGTTCTTCAGCCGTTCGATGCGCTGCTTCTTATACTCGTTGTCACGCTGAAGATTGGCGTTCTGCTCTTCGAGCTGCCGGATCTCGTTCCAGCGCATGCGGAGCGCGGGAATCCCCCGCGGTCCGCTCAGCGCGATGTATCCGTATGCGGCCATGATCGCCAAGGCTAGCGAGTAGGCGGCGCGGCGCAGTGTTGTAGTCATTCGAAGAAAACTCTTACTACATTTGTTTATAATCCGGTTTTGCTCAAACGTCCACTAAAAGTCGAAAAAAAACGCAAGTACCTGGCATGACCGATAAACATGACCGACAAAATCGTAGTGCTCTCCACCTGCGCCTCCGCCGAGGAAGCGCGCCGCATCGCAGCCGAGCTCATCGCCCGGCGCCTCGCCGTCTGCGTCAATATCCTGCCTCCGATGCGCAGCATCTACCGTTGGGAAGGCAAGGTCGAGGAAAGCGAAGAGGTCCTCATGCTGATCAAATCGTCTCGCGCGCTGTTCTCCGAGTTGCGCGCTGAGATTGCGCGCCTGCATACCTACGAGATCGCGGAAGCGATTGCATTGCCCATCATCGACGGCGCGGCGCCGTATCTGGCATGGATGGATCGCGAGCTGGTCCGCGCGGAGGCCCAATGAATCCGCGGACCGCGGCGCCGCCCGCCACGCACGCGCGCTACTGGGTCGTCGTATTCGCGCTTCTGCTCGCGGTGCTCTCCTATATCGACCGCGTCGCCATGTCGCAGACGGCGCCGTACATCATGAAGGACCTCGGCTTGACGAAGCAGCAGATGGGGACCATCTTCGGGGCGTTTGGCCTCGCTTATGCTCTGTTCGAAATCCCCGGCGGCTGGATGGGAGACTGGTTGGGGCCGCGCAAGGTTTTGATGCGCATCGTGCTGTGGTGGTCGACCTTCACCGCGCTGATGGGCTGGATGTGGAATTTCACGTCCTTCTGGATATGCCAGTTCCTCTTCGGAGCGGGCGAGGCCGGCGGATTTCCGAACATCACTAAAGCCTTCACCGTGTGGCTTCCCCACCGCGAGCGTGTGCGCGCGCAGGGCATTCTTTGGACTGCCGCGCGCTGGGCCGGGGCGGCCACCGCGCCGCTCGTGGTCCTCACGCTCAGCTATGTGAACTGGCACTGGGCCTTCGTGATTTTCGGCCTGCCCGGCTTCATCTGGGCGGCCTGTTTCTTTGCCTGGTTCCGCGATAATCCGCGCGATCATCGCGGGGTGAATGCGGGCGAGTTGGCGCTGTTAGGCGACGCTCCAAAATCCGCCACCGGACATGGCAACGTCCCGTGGAGCAAGCTCGTCCGCTCGCGCTCCGTCGTGCTGTTGTGGGTGCAATATTTCTGTCTATCTTTTCCCTGGTATTTCTACATTACGTGGCTTCCGACCTATCTTAAGGAATACCGTCATCTTACGCCCGGCCAGATCGGAATCTACGGCATCGTTCCGCTGTTCTGCGGCGGCATTGGAAGCCTCACCTCCGGCCTGCTCGCGGTCCGCATCGCGCGCTGGACCGGCAGCGTGCGGTCGAGCCGGCGAGGGATGGCGTGCGCCGGATTTCTGGGAGCTGCCGCCATGCTGACCATCTCACTAAACTTGCGCGACGCCCGCTGGGCCATGGCGGCCATGGGTCTCGCGAGCTTCGCGAACGACCTCGTAATGCCGCAAGCCTGGGGCGCCTGCATGGACATCGGAGGCAAATTCGCCGGCACCGTTTCGGGCTCGATGAACATGATGGGAAATCTCGCCGGCTTCGCCGCGCCCGTTTTCGGCGGCTACATTCTGCAGCAGACCGGCGGCAACTGGAATGCCTTCCTGTACACGATGGCCGGCATGTACCTTCTGGGAACCTTTTGCTGGCCGTTTATCGATCCCGTCACGCCCTTGGCTGCGGCCTGAGGGGTAAATGGGCGCGGTTCGTACCGAGCATTGAGCTTAGGATTCAGTTCGTCTAGAAATCGTCTTGCCGTGAAGAAGCGCACCTTGTCAACGGGATGCTTCCCGCCCAAAATATCGAAGACGCAGAATGCGTTCGTCGCCGCCGCACCGCGCATTCCACGTTGCGGTTGTCGTCCGGATCATTGTGATGCTGGGGCTGGTGGTTGGCCCGGTGCATTCGGCGGCATCCCGGATCGGCTTTCACGCGTCGGGAATGCGGACCATCGGAACTTGTTCTTGACCGTAGTTTTGGCGCGGCTAGAGGCGTTGGCCTCTTGCAATTCGCTCTCGAATTGATACCGCCGGAGCGCCCCCAGTTTTACTCGCTGATGCGACGTGATCCATCGGGAGAAAGGAAATGGGACAGGGTTTTGCTGGTTTTGATACAGATGGGCTGTCGCGGGAGCGATCTTCAATTTAGGCAATCGTCAATCGCATCCTCCAGGCATCTCCACCGCGCCCGTAATACCCGTTCACCCTGCGGACGCGCACGAAACCCACCCGGCGATACAGGCGGATGGCGTCGTCATTGCCAACGCGCACCGTCAAAGTCCAGGTCTTCACGCCGCGCTGCTTCAGCGAACGCAGCGTGGATCGCAGCAGAGCTTCCCCGGCGCCGCGGCCGCGCGCGGCGGCAAATACCGCGATCGAGATCAACTCGGCCCTAGCGTCGTCTACCTGCGTAACAGAGTAGCCGGCGATTTTTCCCGACAGCTTGGCAACCAGGAACAGTTCCGGGCAGTTTCGCAGAGTTGCGAGCAAAACGGAGCGGGGCCAGGCGTCGCGCCGGAACGCGTCCGTTTCGATTTTGAGGATGCGCTCGATGTCACGCTCGAGCGCTCGCCGCAGTCGAATTCGAGTCCGCAAGTTCCAGAATGCCTGAAGCGCTACTCTGGTGAGTTCTTATGCGGATGCGTTTGGTCACGGCAATTCTGTTTTGCGCCGCGATCGCGCGCCCGCAGAGCGGCGGCCAGGAGTATCGCGTCTACGCCGATCATCCCCGCATCTTCCTCAACGCCAGGCGTCTGCGCTTGCTCAAGCGGGAGCGCGAGCGCCAGTCCATGCGCTGGATGCAATTCGAGACCTTGGTCGCGGGCAATGCCCAAATGCCGGAGCCGGGATTCGCCTACGCCCTGTACCATGCGGTGACGGGCGATGACGCATCAGGCCGGCGCGCCATCCAATGGGCCCTTTCGCCGGCCGCGGATGTGCGTCAGTCCGCGTTTGTTTACGACTGGTGCCAGGACGCGCTTACGCCGGCACAGGCGAAAACGTTGGCTGCGAAACTGGCGTCGGCCGCGAACGACGGCACGGTCGCCGGCATTGGCGCGATTCGTACGCGCGCGCTGGCGGCGATCGCGGTGGCGGACCAGCTTGGCGACCGTGGCCAGGCCGCGCTCGAAGACTTGGTCGAGCGCCGCTGGCGGCAGATAGCCGCGGAGCTCGCCGCCGGACGCGATATCGCTCCGGGCGCCGGCATGCTCGCGCTGCTCGAGCTGCTGCACGCCGTGCGCGATAACCTCAATATCGACCTGCGCGAGCATTCGGGGGATTACTTCAAGAAGCTCCCGCAATTCTACGTCTCATGCCATTATCCGGCCCCCTACCCGGCGGCGGAAAACGAATACCGCATCCCGGTTTACAGCGGTGGATCGCAGCCCGATCTGAAAGGCGCGGCCCTATCGCGCGCGGCCGGACTGGGCATCGTGGCCTTCGATACGAACGCCGAGCAAGCGCAATACGTGCAGGGCTGGCTGATGCAGGATCGCTTTCTGTTGCGTGGCGCATTGGGGAGCCCGTACGAGTTTCTATGGGCCAATCCCTACCAGCCCGGTCTCAGCTATGCGCACCTGCCGCTCGCCTTTCATGACGCGCGGTCGGGCGATCTCTTTATCCGCTCCAGCTGGGATGAGGACGCCGTCTGGTTCGGTTTATACGGCGGTGAGGCGCAGCTTTTTCGCGACGGCCATATTACGGTGTTGCGCGAAAACGCGGGCGCGACGGCAAAAATCGCCGTGGGCGATACCGCGACCGTGGCGCTGGCGCACACCGGGGCGCCACTGACGGCGGCCGGTGGCGCGCTCTTTTTGTTAAAGCTCGATCCCCGGCGCGCCTACAATGTCGAGGTGGACGATGAAGAGATGGCGGAAGTCGAAACAGACCGCGCCGGAACGCTAGAATTAGAGCTGCCGCGAGATCGGGAGAGCGGTGTTCGTATTGAGGAAAGGCCCCCGCGATGAACGATTCGGAACGGAATTTCGCGGTGCGCTATCTGGAGCGGACTCACCGCGGAGAGCTGGGCGGCCGCGGAATTGCTGGAGCATATCGTCGTGGTTGAGAATATGGCGCTCAGCCGCATCGAGAACGCGCTCGCCACAGGATCGCCCGACGACTCGCGCCGCGGCAAGGGCGCACACAAAGACAAAATCGTTCTCGAAGACATTCCAGCGCGCTTAACCCGGGTGTAGGCGCCTGAGCCCGCGCATCCGAAGGAACGCTGGCCCGGCTTCAACGAGCTTGTGCGGCAGTTCACGGCCACGCGCGCGCGCAGCATCGAACTGGCCCCTACCACCCAAGCGGATCTGCGCGCCCACTTCGCGCCGCGCAATTATTATTTCGGATTCCGGCGAGCGGCGTCACTCAGCGGCGCAAATGGGCGCTGTCGATTATCGAGGGAAGGTATGAAGTTCGTCGCTTACGTTGCCGCTGGGCCGCTATGTGCCGGAACCACGCTAGCGCGGCTTGGTCCGTTATTGCATTCCTGCAGGCACGGTTTTTGGGCGAGGCGATAAGGGCGAGCGCAACTTGGCGCAAT
>CAWITB010000041.1:0-18051 GCA_963838885.1 Bryobacterales bacterium
ACGGTCGGGGCCGCGGAAATGGGGTTGGGAGCGGTGTACGTGCCGTCGTTGAGCCTCCCGATGGCGGGAGAAAAGGACCAACTGACGGCGGTGTTCGATGTTTGCGTCACTGTGGGCGTGAAGGTCTGACCCGCTCCCGCCTGCAAATTCACATTAGCGGGCGAAAGGGTGATGCCGACCGCGGCGCCGGGATCGAGAAGCACTGCCGTGCTCACGGAAGACGCTCCGTTAGCGAGGCTCGTCGCGGTGATGGTAACGACCGACTGAAGCCACGCTGGAGGGCGCGGTGTACAGACCGTTCGATGAAATCTGGCCGCTGGGCGGCGAAATGGACCATCTCACCGCGGTGTTGCTCGATCCCGTAACGGTCGCGGTGAACTGCAGGCTTTGGCCCGCTCCAAGCGACGAAAAGCCGGGCGAAATTCCTAGGGAAACATTCCCGGGCGGTCCGTCAGGCGTTGGCGCCGGAGTGGGCTGCAACGTGACGTTGGCCGCGGCCGATTTTGTAGCATCGGCGTTGCTGGTAGCCGTGATGGTAATTGTTTGTGAAGCCGTAACAGAGCTGGGCGCGGTGTAAACGCCGTTAGAAAATGTTCCGATGCCCGCCGGAGCGACAGACCAGGTGACGCTCGCATCGCTGCCTCCGCTGACTGAGGCGGTGAAGGTTTGCGATTGACCGGCCGTGAGCGTCGCGGACGTGGGGGAAATCGAGATCGAGACCGGAGCCGGCGGCGGGGGCTGCAGCGTGACGCTGGCCGTGGCCGATTTTGTTGCATCGGCATGGCTCGTGGCCGTGATGCTAATTGTTTGTGAGGCGGTAATGGAACCGGGAGCGGTATAAACTCCGTCAGAGAACGTTCCAACGCCCGCCGGAGCGATAGACCAACTGACGCTCGCATCACCGCCGCCGTTTACGGAAGCCGTGAAGGTTTGCGATTGACTGGCCGTGAGCGTCACGGACGTTGGCGAGATCGAGATCGAGACCGGCGCGGGCGCCGGCGGTGGTTGCGAAGACGACGCGCATCCGATCGGTTCATTGGTTTCATCCACGCCCGCGGGGCGCGGTCCATAAGACGGCTGCGGGCACCCGGATTCGAGCGCTCCAAGATCGGGCCCGGCGCCGGTATAGCCATCGTTGATATTGGGCAATATCAAGCCGCGGTCCAGCGCGGGCGATCCATAAGCGAGAGACACGTCCTGGGGTGACAGCCGATTCGTGTACGTCGGCATCCCGACCAGGCCATTAGCGAATATCTGTCCATTCAGAATCAGCCCGTGCGTCTCCAGACCGCCGGCCTGCACGGCCGCAAAGTTGGGCCAATTGAAAAAGGCATAACCGCCCGGGACCGGAAGATTCCAACTCATGGGACCGTCCGGCCAATAACCGTCGTAATCGAAGTGCCCGTCGTCCACCGGACCGCACCACATCACTGCTTTGTTCACCAGCGACGGCGGCCCCACGAAGAGATTGTTTTCGATCCAGAAATGGTGGCTCGTATTGGGGGTACACAGGTATAAATCCCCGTTCGGCGAAACGAAAGTGTTGTGATACGCCAGCACGCCATTGGGCTCCTGCGGCGGCGTGGTGTTGACGGCGTGGAATTTCATCTGCTCGTCCGCGGCGTTCACGACGATGTTGCGGAACAGATAGGCCGGGCCGCCCAGAATCGGCTGCACGCTGAGCGTATCCCATGCGTTTGTAAAGCGATTACGAAAACAGCGCGTGTTGCCTTCGCTGGCGTCCAGCTCGATGCCGTTATCGTAGGTCCACAGAATGTCATTGCCATAGAAATCGTCGGCGCGGTCCCCTTGTTGCGAGGTCTTCATGGCATCGCCGTATCCCGAAATGGTGTTGTGCGCGACGACATGGCCGTTGCCCTGCACATTAATGCCGTCGTTGCTCGCATACAGACCTTGGTCGTCGGCGTAAACATGCGGCCACGCCAATACTCCTTCGAGGATGTTATCGGCAATGTAGTAATCCGTCTGGTTGGCCTGTGAGCCGATGCCGAGCGAGGTGTTTGAGATGTGTACGTAGCGCACGACATTGGCCGTTGATCCAATGCCCTGGAAGCGCAGCGCGCGCTCCGCGTTGCGCAAAGAAAGCTGCTCCACATGGACATAGCTCCCATATACTTCGAGCACGTTGCACGGCGTGCAATTGCCGCCGTCAAGTACGGTATTTTCTTCACTTGCTCCGCGAATTACGATTGGATTTTGAGGCGTTCCCGAGGCTTGAATTCCGAAAAAACTGCCTTGATAATTACCATTGGCAATTTGAATCAAGTCGCCGGCCTGCGCGGAGCCCAAGGCCGCTTTCAGGGAGGGGACGTCCGTAACATTGACAACCCGCAATGGCGCGGGGTCGCTCGGAACCTGGCGGGTGGCGCCCGTGAGGGTCAAAGTCTGAGACACGTGTCCATTGACGTCGGTAATATCGAGAGCGATGTCGTAACTCGTGCCCGGTTGGAGGTTAAAGATGCTGCCCGCGAACTGCGGCATGACGTTGTAAAGTACCGTGTTTTCCGGGTGCACGCGAAACAGCGGCAGCCCTTGGCTCCAGGCCGTCGTACCCGTCGGACGATAGCGCACCGCGACCGAGGCGCTGAAATTATCGTCGCCTGAAATGGGCAATTGGATGCCGAGAACGGTCAAGGTGGGGCGGTCGAGCACGGGCGTTCCGGGATGCAATACATTGTCCGCAAATAGCGGACACACCGCTAGCGCGGCCGTATAGGCCAGTAATTTCATTTTCATTGGGCTTAAAACACAGAGTAGGTTTCACCGCAATTTTTCTCGGACTTGATCACTAGTTGGGTCAGTTTGATTCGCGGGCCGGGCCTTGGTAACAAAATCGCAGCTAGCAACAAGACGGCGCATGGTATCGTGATGGCGTGCGAGCGTAAGATATGATACGGATCTTCCCGGCGATTGCTTGTCTGCTCATTTTGGCGGGAGCTTCGCATCTCAGATCGCAGGAAGCCAGAGACTTCATCCTGGCGGCGCGCCGGAGCGGCGTTGTCGAGCTGATCGATCCCGCAACACTTGAAACGGCAGGCCGCATCCATTTCGATTTCAACGTTGAAAGACTGTCCTCGAGCGCGGATGGCTCGACGCTGTATGTGGACGGGTACAGCGGGAATTCATGCTGCAAAAAGTATGCCCTTGATCTGTCGGCATTGAAGCTGAAAGAAGCCGAATCGATTGCGGGGAGCTTGAGTCAACGATGGGAAACTTCGGGAATCCCCAGATCTCGCCAGACGGGCGTTGGCGGTTTGAAATGCGGAGCTTCCGCGGCCCCGCGCTCAAAACATTCGATCTCGCTACAGGCGCCGCTCAGGAATTGATCCCGCCGGCACTGCCGTTGAGCGAAGAGAATTGCGGCGGCAATTGGTCCGCGCAGGGAATCTGGTCCGGCGATCGCTTCTATTTTTATGTTAAGTGTCCCGCTCATCCCGGATTCATGTGGACGATCTTGCCTGGAGCCACACAGTTGGGCGTGGGCACGGCCGTTGCTCCGTTCGGCGAGGTTCCCGGTTGCCGCCAACGTCTACCGCTTGAGAGGGCGCTCGTCGCAGCCGCAGGCAAACTTTTTCTTTACGAGGAATTTGGAGGGAAGGGAGACCGCACACGAATGTGTCACGTAACGCCGCCAGGCGGAGCGTGGATGGTGGATACGGGAACGGGGCGGGTTTCACGGCAGATCGCGGCGGGATTTCATTTCAACCGTCTCATTTCGAACCAGTCGGGATCGACGTTATATGGCGTCGATCCAGGAGCGAGATGGGGGACGGTGCAACTTGTCGCCTTAGATGGCCAGAATTACGATGTTATTCATTCTCGCAACTTCGATCCGGGTCCTTTGCAAATTGCAATAGGACCGCTCCGAGAAGTCCCGGCGGGCGATGTGTGGGTGACCCTCACGGGAACTGATAGGTAAGGCCTCCGAACGCGCGCTACGCGGTGCGGATGCTGGCGGCACGCTCCAGACCGCGCTCGCGAATCTCGATTTCTTTCATCCGGAATTTCTGGATCTTGCCGGTCACCGTCATGGGAAATTGCTCGACGAAGCGGACATACAGCGGGATTTTGAAATGCGCAATCCTGCCGCGGCAGAACTCGCGGATGTCGTCCTCACTGGCGGATTCGCCGTCCCGCAGCCTTATCCACGCGGCGACGGCTTCGCCGAGGGTGGCATCGGGGACTCCGACAATCTGAACGTCGGCGATCTTCGGGTGCGAGTACAAAAAATCCTCGACTTCCCTCGGATAAATGTTTTCTCCGCCGCGGATGATCATGTCTTTGGCGCGGCCGGTAATGCGAAAATAGCCGTCCGGGCGCATGGTCGCGAGGTCGCCCGTATGGAGCCATCCATCGCTATCGATGGCCTGCGCCGTCGCCTCAGGCTCCCCATCGTAGCCCTTCATGACCAGATAGCCGCGTGTGCATAGCTCGCCCTGCTCGCCCACCGGCACGGCGTCGCCTTCCGGCGCGACGATTTTCACTTCCGTATTGGGGCAGGCGCGGCCGACGGTTGAGACGCGATGCTCCAGGTCGTCGCCGCTGTCCGACATCGTGATCACCGGCGAACTCTCGGTCTGGCCATAAACGATGTTCATGCCGGGGCAGTGCATTTGGGTCGCGACGCGCTTCATGATCTCAATGGGGCAGGGCGCGCCGCCCATCACTCCCACGCGCAGAGAGGAAAATTCGAAGCGGCCGAATTCGGGATGTTGGAGCTGCGCGATGAACATCGTCGGAACGCCATAGACGGCGGTGGCGCGCTCGTCATGGATCGCCTGCATGGTGGCGAGCGGATCGAACGTGGGCGCGGGGAGCAGCAGCGCGGCGCCCCGAAACATGCACAGCAGCGTGGCGCAGACGCATCCGAAGCAGTGGTATAGCGGCACCGGCGCGCATAAAATATCGCCGGCGCCAATGCCCGCGCCCAGACTCACAATATGGGCGTTGTTCAGCAGATTGCGATGCGTCAGAAGAACGCCCTTAGGCGATCCGGTGGTGCCGGAAGTGTACTGAATATTCGTGACGTCTTCGGGATAAATCGAGATCGCCCGTAAATCGGCGCCGTTGTCGAGCATCTCCGTCCAGCCGCGCGAGCCGAAATAGACGGCATGCTCGAGAGCGAGCGGCTGGCCGGCGCGGGCCTCCTCGAAAATAGCGCGGTAATCCGAGCGCGCGTCTTTCTCCCATAGGAACAGCGCACGCATGGCTGATTTGCGCAGAATGTAGGACAGCTCGTGCGCGCGATAAGCCGGGTTGACATTGACGAGCACCGCGCCGAGCCTCGCGCAGGCCAGATGCAGCAGCACCCATTCGATGCAGTTGGTCGACCATAGGCCGACGCGGTCGCGGCAGCCGAGGCCGAGTCCCGCGAGACCGCGCGCCGTCCGCTCTACTTCCTTGGCAAGCTGCCGGAAGCTCAGGCGGACGCCCTGGTGGCGTACGATGACGGCGACGTTGTCCGGCGCGCGCGCTACCGTTTTCGCGAACGCCTCGGCGATGGTATCGGTTAGCAGCGGCGTGTCCGGTCCGCGCGCCTGGCTCAGCATTTCATGGCTTCCGCTCCGACAGTGTATAACAGTTCGTATGGCAATGAAGACCTGTCTGGCAGCCGTTTTCACGATCGCCTCCGCTTGGGCGGGGCACTTCACTTTGGAGCAGGTGATGAGCTCTCCGTTTCCCTCGGAGCTGAAAACGGCTCCCCATAGCGGCAAGGTGGCGTGGGTGCTCGATGAAAATGGAGCGCGCAATATCTGGGTCGCCGAGGCGCCCGATTATAAAGGACGCCGTGTGACCAAATTTACGGCCGACGACGGCCAGGAGATCGCGCAGATGGCGTGGACTCCGGACGGGCAATCGATCGTGTACGTGCGCGGCGGCGATTTCGAGACGCATCGCGATAATCCCAATCCGGCGAGCTCGCCCGATGCCGTCGAGCAGGCCATCTGGATCGCTCCGCTCTCGGGCGAGCCGGCGCGCAAAATTTCGGAAGGCAACGAGCCGGAGTTGTCGCCCAATGGCGACCGGCTGGTGTTCCTGAAAGGCGGACAGATCTGGACCGCGGCGCTCGCGCCCGCGGCCAAGCCGTCGCAGCTCATACACGCCAAGGGGCGGCCGGGGATGCTGCGCTGGTCGCCCGACGGATCGCGCATTATCTTTATCAATAATCGCGGCGACCACGCGCTGGTGGGAGCGTACGACTTCGCCTCCAGGAAACTGTGGTACATCGACCCCAGCGTGGATTCGGATTCGAACCCGGTATTGTCTCCCGATGGCAAACAAGTCGCGTACATCCGCATCGCGGCGGGAAGCCGGCCGATGCACTTCGGTCCCGTCCGCGACGCCGAGGAGCCCTGGTCGATTCGCCTCGCCGATGTCGAGAGCGGCAGCGGGCGCGAGCTTTGGAAAGCTTCGAAAGGTCCGGGCAGCGCCTTTCATCCCATTACGGCCGAAAACGAGCTGCTGTGGGGCGCGGGCGATCGCATCGTTTTTCCCTGGGAAAAGACCGGCTACGTTCATCTTTACTCCGTCTCGATCCACGGCGACAACCCCACGGCCCTAAACGCGGACGAGCCGTTTGAAGTGGAAGACATGGATTTATCGGAGAACCGCCGCGACGTGATCCTGAATTCGAATCAATATGACATTGACCGCAGGCAGCTCTCTCGCGTTCCCGTAACGGGCGGCGAGATGCGGCAAATTACGAAGAGCGGCATCAGTTGGGCCGCCGCGGAGACCGGCGACGGGAAGGCCATCGCCTTCTTCACCTCCGACGAGAGGCGTCCGGCGCGCGCCGCGATTATGGCCCGAGAAATGAGCGGCGAGATTCGCGATCTGGCGCCGCAGGCGATCCCGGCGGACTTTCCGGTGAACGATCTTGTGGCGCCGCGGCCCGTCGTGATTTCGGCCGCGGACGGAATGCAAATCCACTGCCAGTTGTTTTTACCGCCTGACGCCAAGCCCGGGGAGAAACATCCAGCCGCGATTTTCTTCCACGGTGGCTCGCGGCGGCAGATGCTGCTGGGCTGGCATTACATGGATTACTACAACAACGCTTACGCTATGAATCAATATCTGGCGAGCCGCGGCTACGTCGTTCTGGCCGTGAATTATCGCAGCGGAATCGGCTATGGATTGAATTTTCGGGAAGCGTTGAATTACGGCGCTTCCGGCGCGAGCGAGTTTAACGACGTGCTCGGCGCGGGTTTGTATTTGCGCGGAAGGCCGGATGTGGACGGACGCAAGATCGCGTTGTGGGGCGGCTCCTACGGTGGTTATTTAACGGCGCTTGGCCTGGCGCGCGCTTCCGATCTGTTCGCGGCGGGCGTGGATTTTCATGGCGTCCACAACTGGATCGGGACCATTCGCAACTTCGACGCATCATACAATCCCAATGCCGATCAAAACGCTGCGCGCATTGCCTATGAATCTTCGCCAATCGCGTCGGTTGACACATGGCGCTCACCGGTGCTGTTGATTCACGGCGACGACGATCGCAACGTTCCGTTCGACCAGACCGTGAAAATGGTGGAGGCGCTGCGCAAGCAGGGCGTCGAATTTCAGCAGTTGATCTTCCCCGACGAGATTCACGGGTTTCTGACGCACCGGCGCTGGATGCAGGCGTATGAGGCGAGCGCCGCGTTTTTGGACAAGCATCTCAAATAAGGCCGGGCGTAGCGACGCTTTCACCGGCGGTGGGATGCTCCACGGCAACGGAGCCGGTTCCGCAACGAAGGCCCCCGGTACGCCGAAGATATGCCCAAGATCTGTCGGGGCCGGCACAACCGGGTAGGCTCTCGGCGGGCGTGCGCGACGAAGCCGGCATGAGCCGCGTGAAGCAGCTCTATGGAGCAAGGACGAGATCCGCGCGCGTATCGAAAATTGAAGACGGCTGGACTGGCGCGCGGCGCGTGGCCGCAGTTGTCCGAAAGCATGATGTTCCTGTCGCCGGCCTATGGGACTCGGTGAAAATCCTTTCCCAACACATCTCGCCCCGGCGCTACGCATTGTGAAAAGCGCGCAGCATGCATGTCAGGAAGAAGTAGAACTCGCGGGCGGCCTCACGCCGACGGCAATAAAATCGTGAAGCGCGACCCCTTCCCTAATTGGCTTTCCACGGCAACCGAACCGTTCATTCGCTCGATGGCGTGCTTTACGATCGAAAGGCCGAGGCCGGTGCCTCCCAGAGCTCGCGAGCGGCTTTGATCGACCCTGTAGAAGCGCTCGAAAATGCGCGGCAAGTGCTCCGACGGAATGCCCACGCCCGTATCGCTAATCGTGACCTCAAATCTTTCCGCCGTTATGCGGCGGCTTTCGATCCGGACCTCGCCTCCCGGACGGTTGAACTTGATGGCATTATCGAGCAAGTTTACAAGAACCTGTTCGAAACGAAGGCGGCTGCCGCGGATGCAGGCATCCTCGAGCGGCCCGCGCACGAGGCGTAGCTTCCGCAAGCAGGCCTCCGGTTCCACCGTGCCCAGCGCGGATTCGAGAGCTTCACGCACCGAGACCGGCTCCGGCTCGGGTTCCGGACGCTCCGATTCCAACTCCGACAGGACCAGCAGGTCGGAGGCGATACTGTTCAACCGGATGGCGTGAGAAAGGATGATGCCGAGAAACTTGCGGTTGTTCTGCCGGTCTTCGAGCGCTCCCTCCAACAGCGTTTCGGCATAACCGCGGATGACCGCCAGTGGCGTGCGCAGCTCATGCGAGATGTTGGCTACGAAGTCCTTGCGCACGCGCTCCAGACGCTCCAGATCGGTGATGTCGTGCAGCACTGCGATCACGCCTCGCCCCGAGCTGGAGACCAGAGCCGAGGCGTGCGCCTCGAACGACCGATCCCCCGCGGCGGCAAGCCGCAAAAGCTGTTTGCGGGGTTCGCTAGCGGCCCGCACCGCGGTCAGAAGATCCAGCAGGCCCTGATCGCGCACCAACTGAAGCAATGGCAGCCGCTCCGCGGGCGGCGCGCCGGCCCCGATCGCGCGCGCGAAGGCTTGGTTGCAGAAGATCACGCGCATCTCCGCGTCTACCGCCAGCACACCTTCGACCATGCCGGCCAAAATGGACTCCCGGCGGCCGGATTCGATACGGAGCTTTTCGAGCAGCCCGCGTAGCTCGATTGACATGCGATCCAACGCGCGCGCCAGCGAACCCAGTTCATCGTCGCCCTCCGGCTTCAATCCCGGGCCGGAACCGGCCAGCAGCATGCCTTCGGCAAAAGACTGTAGCCGCCGGATGCGCTTCGAGAAAGAGCGCGATAACAGGAAGGCAAGCGCAAGGCCGGCCCCCAGAGCCGCAATCGAGGCTTGTGCGATGCGCCAGCGCACTTCGGAAATCGATGCTGCGATCTCGTTCGCGGGTACCGCCAGGCGCAGCACGGAACCGTCCGGCAGACGCGCCGCGAAATAATAAAGCTCGCGGCCGAGCGTGGCGCTGCGCCGAACCGAGGCGCCCTCGCCGGACCGCAGTGCCTGCCGCACCTCGGGCCGCTGTCCGTGGTTTTCCATGGTGCTGGAATCGTGCTGGGAATCGGCCAGCACGACGCCGTTCGCGCCGATGATGCTGGCACGCGCCTGCGAACGCGCGCCCGCATCCTTGACCCACGCCTTTAAATCCGGACGGGGCAGTTCGCCGGCCAGGATGCGCGCCTCGCTCCTTAATCGCTCTTCGATCGCATGCCGCTGGCGAAAAGCGATGTAGGGCGTCAGGTAGAAATCCGCAACGAATAATGCCACCCCAACCACCACGAAAGCGCTGAGCAGCAGTTTGCGGAAAACCGGGCTTCGCAGTGTCCAGGCGGACGGCATTCCCGAGGTTTATGCCAAGGCGGCATCCGCCACCGCGGCGCGGCCGTCATGATTGAACTTGTAGCCGAAGCCCCGCACGGATTGAATCAGGTCGGCGCCGAGCTTCTGGCGCAGACGAAGCACGTAAACATCCACGGCCCGGTCCGTAATGGCGCGGTCCTCGCCCCACACGCCGTCCAGTAATTGGCCGCGATTGAAGACCACCCCGGGCCGGCGCATCAGGAACTCCAAAAGCCGGAACTCGGTCGCGGTCACCGCAACCGGCTTGCCGCTTAGGCGCACCTCGCAGCGATTCCGGTCCAGATCGACGCCCGCGATACTCAGAATACTCGGCGCGCTGCCGGGTGCCTGCTGCCGCCGGAACTGCAGGCGAATGCGGGCGATGAGCTCGCGCAGAAAAAACGGCTTCACCATGTAATCGTTGGCGCCTAGCTCCAGGCCTACGATGCGATCCGTCTCCGATCCGCGAGCCGTCAGAAAAATGATGGGAACGGCGGCCAGCTCCCGGTCGCGGCGGATTTGTCGGCAGAGGTCGAGACCATCGCCATCGGGCAGCATAATATCCAGGAGGATCAAATCCGGCCGGGCTCTCCGGCACAGCTCCATCGCGCCTCTTCCGGTTCGGGAGCCGCAGAATCCGAAACCCTCCTTTTCCAGGTTGTACTGCACTAACTCGAACAGGTCCGCGTCGTCTTCGATTAGAAGAACCTTTGGAGTCATTTTGAAGAGGTCTCCTGCTGGTATCATAACCAGCCCCGATTACAGGACGGTTACAGCTTCTCGCAATCGCGTTCGCCGCCAAGCCGCAAATTTTCCGGATCGCCACCGCATTGTCGTCTATCGCTAACGATCCCTTATTTCTCGATAATCCCTAAGTTAACGAGTTCGTAACCCATCGGTCATGGGGCGGAAATATTCGCCCGCTACGCTCATTGAGAAATGTTCCGAAAAACTTGTGCGGCGCTCACTGTATGCGGCGGGCTGCTATGCCTCTCGCGTTCGCCTGCGGAGGGGCAGGAGCGGTCTTCCGGCGGCGAGATAAGCGAACTCAAGCTACTGTTGGCGGATCAGCAGCGACAAATGGAGGAGTTGCGTAAGACCGTTGAAAATCAACAGAGGATGCTGGAGCGCTCCACGGCCGCGTCCACGGCGCGGCTGCATGATGGACTCGGCGAAGTGGCCAGCGCGGCTGGCATGGTTCCTTCAGGACTACCCAGCGGAGACGCCATTCCGGCCCCTGTTCCAAACGCAAATACTGGCGTGCAGGCCAACGAAGCCGCTGAAGCGCCGCTGCAGTTGCACATCGGAGGCGCCGCCATCACGCCCGTCGGTTTCCTTGATTTCACGAACGTCTGGCGCAGCGTCAACACGGGCAATGGCATCGGCACCAATTTCGGCGGCATCCCGTTTTCGACGGCGGCGACCGGAGGGATCTCCGAAGAACGCATGAGCATTCAAAACTCGCGCATTGGGGCGCGCGTCGATGCCGATGTCAAGGGCGTCCACGTGTTGGGCTATTGGGAATCGGATTTTCTCGGATCCCTGAACGCCACGAACAACGTGACCGTCAGCAGCAACAGCGATCCCCTCCGTATGCGCCTGTATTGGGTTGACGTCACAAAGAACAAGTTCGAGTTTCTGGCGGGCCAGTCCTGGAGCTTGCTGACACCCGGGCGTAGCGGCATCTCGCCGCTTCCCGCCGATATTTTCTACACCCAGGACATGGACGTGAATTATCAGGCGGGCCTGGTCTGGAGCCGCGATCCGCAGCTACGCCTCGTGTACCACGCCAATAACAATGTCCACATCGCGCTCTCGTTCGAAAATCCCGAGCAGTACATCGGCGGCTCCAGCGGCGGCAGCGCCGTTACCTTGCCCTCCGCGCTGGCGACTCCCTACGGAACGCAGCTCGATAACGGCGGCACGACCTTGAGCGCCCCCAACAAAATGCCCGACATTGTCGCGAAGCTGGCCTTCGACGGCGCTAAAAAGTTCCACTTTGAGCTGGGCGGCGTAATACGCGAATTCCACGTCTGGAACCCTGCCGCCTCCGCTCACTACAGCGCGCCCGGAAGCGCCGTGCAGGCCAATCTGAATTTCGAGTTGGCCTCCGGCTTACGGATTCTCACGAATAATTATTGGAGCGATGGCGGTGGCCGCTACATCTTTGGCCAGGCGCCGGATCTCGCGGTTCGCGCCGATGGGAGCCTCTCGCCGGTGCGTTCCGGATCCACCGTGTCCGGTTTCGAGTTTACTCACAAGAACTCGTTTTTGTACGCTTACTATGGCGGCATTTACATCGGCCGCGACATCCAGATCGACGGGACGGGCAAGCCGGTTGGTTATGGTTATGCCGGCGCCAGTCAGAACCGTGTCATCCAAGAAGCGACTTTCGGCTGGATTCAGACCTTCTGGAAAGATCCGCGCTATGGGGCTTTGTCTTTCATTAGCCAGTATTCTTACTTGACTCGCGACCCCTGGTATGCGGCCGCCGGCACGCCCTCTAATGCGAGCGCGAACATGCTGTTTCTCGATTTGCGCTACACGCTTCCGGGCGCGCCTCCTGCGCGTTGACTTCCCGGCTGAAATGCTTGTGTACAATAACTGACCTGGCGCGAAAGGCTGCTGTGCTCCTGACCGGCATTCCAAGCCGAAAGCGGGGCGGCGGAATTCAGGCCGCGAATCCACGCAGCCCAAAAGAGGCGTAAGGCTGACTGAATGGAGCCACAGGCGTTTCACCACAGACTTGCTTTCGACGCGAACTCGAGCGGGACCACTTTTGCCGCCCATGGGCCGTGAGGCTGACACCCTGCGATCGACGGCTCTTGACGGGCGTCGTGCCGCCACCCCCACGCAGGTGGGTGTATTCCTCGTCCGCGGCGGCGCACACGGCCCGGCCGATCAACTGCTAAGATCAACGGCCAGATGTGCCGCGTACTGCCCAGCCTCGATCGTGGATGCTCTACATAGCTGGTGGCCGAAACCGGTTTGAAGCCGGACCGCTACAGACGTCCTGTGCGGGCCATTCTGTCACCTCTTTTATAGAGCGGCGAACCGGACCAGGTACGTCCCGCGCGGTGAAGTTTGTAGCGGTTAGAACAGAAGCAACAGATCCCACTGCCGCATCACATACGAAACGCGAAGTGTAGGTAATTATTCGCTGGGCCAACGGTGCCAACTTCGCACGAAACGGGCGTCGGCGGTTCCCCCACATTGGGATGTGGGCGTTTGGGGAGCCGAGGCGTTGGCCGCAAAGCAGGCTAGCGGAACAGGTGGCTGTTTCATGGAGGGCGCCTGCGTTCCAGGCCACGCACTATTGTGAGTTAAGGAATTCGGATGTCCGTCAGAGAACGGCTACGGATGCTGAATTCGTTTTAAACTGTGGCGGGTGAAGGAAACATATCAGCGCGACGGCTCATGTATACCTCGATCCATGGCGCCGGGAGGACAGGACGAGGTGAGTCAATTATGCTTGCATCTGAGCGCCGGCCAAGCGGGCAATTGCGTGATAGGGCGTGGCGCTCCAGCGCCTTCGAGAGTGCGAGGCGCTTTCCTGAGCAGCTTGCCGGCTGGCTGGACCACAACAGCCGAATAGTTCTTCTAGCTTTTTCCATCCTGTATCTGCTCGGTAATGGGCTTACCGCTTCCCACAAGTTTTTGTGGGCCGATGAAGTGCTGACAGCATATATGGCGCGCCTCAGTTTACCCCAGCTGTGGTCCGCGTTGAAGGCTGGAGTCGATATAGAGCCGCCACTATTCCACCTGATCACACGGGCATTCACGAGCGCATTCGGACAGAGTCCGCTGGCGCTGCGCATGCCTGCGATACTTGGAGGCTGGCTGATGTGTATCAGCCTGTACATATTCGTTTCCCGCCGGTTGCGGCCGCTCTACGGGTTGATTGCGATGTTGATCCCCTTTGTGACCCGAGCAGCCGACTACACCTATGAGGCGCGGTGCTATGGGATCGCTTTGGGCTTCAGCGGCGCCGCGTTGGTTTGCTGGCAAGGCGCCGCGGAGCGCCGCCGCCGCAAGCTGTGTCTGATTGGCCTCGTATTCTTTCTGGCCGCGGCCATCGCGTGCCAGTTCTATATGGTCTTAGTGCTTCTTTCGATCGGCGCCGGGGAGATCCTCCGTTCGGTTCTACGAGCAGACATTGACCGATCCATTTGGATGGCGTTGGCGGCGGCCATTATCCCTCTGCCGTTTCATTTGCCGCTGATCCGCGCCGCTATGACGTTTACCGGCGGGAGTTGGTCGGCCGCGACTCCAAGCAGCCTCGTGTCCGCTTATGAGCTCTTTCTGGCGCGAGGAGTCCTTCCCGTGGCCGCGATCGTGCTTGGCTTGGCCATCTGGGAACTCTTCGGATCTGGCATAGCAAAGCCGACCAGGAACGCGCGAGTGGACGCGATTCCCCCGTGGGAGATTCTTACAGGTATCGCGTTGGCTTGTTCTCTAGTGGGCGCCTTTTTACTGGCTAAACTCACAAACGGCATCTTCGCGCTCCGCTATGGGACGTGCGTGGTCTTTGGATCTGCGCTCTTACCGTTGCCGATCATCCGGCGGTATGATACGCGCAGCTCCCTGGCGGGCGCGCTTTCCTTGGTTGTATTGGCCGGTTCCTTTATCGCCCATGACGTGATCCGGCCTCCGAACCGCTTCGAGACCCCGTCTCTGCTGCGAAGTGCGGACGACCCGTTACCAATCGTGATCGAGAACCCGCTAGACTTCATGGAGCTTATTTATAACGCGCCTCCGCAACTTGCGGGGAGGCTATGTTATCTAACTTCGCGAGAAGATTCGATCCGATATACCGGAACCGACGATGACGAACGGGGGCTGCTTCTCCTTAGCCGATACTATCCGATCCGGGTGTACGGCCCTAAGGAGTTTCTGAAACAACACAAGCGTATTATGATCTGGCGGGGGGACAAGGACTTGCGATGGCTCCTGCGAAAACTAGCCGACGACGGCGAGGCGATTACGGTGGCGCGGATTTCGGATGGCGAAAGCCTCTTCGTCGCCACGTCGAAATTGGGCGCCCGTTAGAGAGCATACATGCGACCGGAAAACCCAAGGCAAATCCGCGTCGGACCAGAGGCTGCCGATCCGGGTGAAGCGGAGCTCGATTTATCCATCGTCATACCGGTCTATCGCAGCGCAGACTGCCTGGAAGCGCTGATCACCTCGATTCGCGATGCGCTTGTCCCGGCAGGCAGCCGCTATGAAGTCATCCTGGTGAACGACTGCTCTCCCGACCAATCCTGGGAAGTCATTGAACGTCTCTGCCAGAGGCACGGCAATATCGTGGGCATTGATCTGCGCCGGAATTTTGGTCAGGACAATGCTCTTCTGACGGGCATTCGGGTAGCGCGAGGCAAGCACATTGCCTTGATGGATGACGACCTACAGCACGACCCCAAGGATTTACCCCTACTGGTACGCGCGCTTGAGCCGCGCTTCGATGTGGTTTACGGAGACTTTCATAAGAAACATCACAAGCTTTGGAAAAGGCTCGGCAGCTGGTTTAATGGGAAGATCGCGGAATGGGTGCTGCAGAAGCCAAAAAACATATATCTTTCACCGTACAAGGTATTCCGCCGGGAACTGGCCGACCTGATTTGCGCTCACCATGGCGCGGAACCGTATATAGATGGTCTGCTTCTACAAGTCACGTCGCGCATCACGCACGTTCCAGTAGACCATAGGCCAAGATATACTGGCCAGAGTAATTATACGTTGTACAAGTCGATCCGCGTCTGGGCCCGAGTGGCATTTTCGTTCTCAGTGAAGCCACTCCGGATAGTAACGGTTTTCGGGATAAGTTTTTCCGCGCTAGGCCTTTTGCTCGCCGTAGCGGTCATTCTCTACCGGCTGCTCTCTCCCGCCAGCTTTGGACCAAATACAGTGGGTTGGGCCTCCTTAGCAGTGGCAGTGCTCGTCTTCGGCGGAATCCAGATGATATTTTTCGGCATTTTAGGAGAGTATGCGGGGAGGACCTACTTGAGAGTCAATGGCCAGCCGCAGGCCGCGGTGCGAACCATCATCGGACTCGGGAGCCCGCGCGGCTCTTTGCATCCAAATGCAGGAGAGCGGCAATTCACGTCAAACCGAGGTGGGGCCGAATTGCCCGTGTGCCAAACCAGGCCTGGGGACGAAAAGCGCGGATGGGGACGAGCCTGATCTATCGAACCAGCACCGGGTATGAACTTGTAATGATGGCACTCTACGGACGCCACTATGCCGCCCGCTATCAGGCCATCGCAGAGCTTATTCCAGACCGTGCCGAGGTGCTGGAGCTCTGTTGCGGGCCGGGCATTCTCTATAAGCGCTATCTACGACACAAAAACGTCCGGTATCGAGGCTTGGACGTGAATGATAAGTTTATCCGGAATCTACTCCGGCATGGCATCGCAGCGGAACGATGGGACTTGCGAAGCGAGCGTCCGCTGCCCTCGGCCGAGTACGTCGTCATGCAGGCAAGCCTATATCATTTCCTGCCCGACGCCGCCGTCATGCTCGCCCGAATGCTAAATGCAGCGCATAAAGCAGTCGTTATCGCGGAACCAATACGGAATTTCACATCGTCGAAGTGGCCCATAGTGGCCTATCTCTCGCGCAAGCTGACCGATCCAGGCGGCGGCGCGGCCGGGAAGCGTTTTGTGGAAAAGACGCTGGATGAATTAGTGGAGCAGCAGCGGGCGCTGCTTCGGCGGGAATTTCTCGCGCCCGGAGGACGGGAAAAGATCTACCTCTTTAAGAAAGACTGTTGATCGGAAATGAAGAGCGTAGCATACGATCTGATGGCGAAGCTAGAGGATTCCTACTGGTGGTATCGCTCCAGAAGGCGAATCCTGTGCGATTTGATCACGCGGCTCGTGCCGCGCGGGAGAGACATCGTCGATTTCGGGGCCGGCACGGGCGCAACTGCGAGCGTGCTGAGCGGATGCGGGTATCGAGTCGTGGCCGCCGATATGTCCGAAATAGCGCTGGAAGCCTGCCGGATGCGAGGGCTAATAACCATCGACTTAAAAACAGAGCGGCTTCGTGAGGGCTGCGCGGACTGTGTGCTGGCGGGCGATGTATTGGAGCACGTCGCCGATGATTTGACATTGCTCGTTTCATTGCGCCGTGCGCTTCGCGCCGGAGGGGTTCTGGTCGTGACGGTCCCCGCGTACGAGTTCCTGTGGAGCGGCGAGGACTATGTCTCGGAGCATGAGCGCCGCTACACCCGGACGGGTTTGATACGCCAACTGCGGCTGGCCGGATTCAACTGTGTCTGGTGCAGCTACTTCAATGCGCTGTTATTCCCCGTAATTGTGTCGGTGACTCTGACAAAGCGACTCTTGTTTCCGCGTGAGATGTATCGCAGCGATGTGGCGCCACTTCGCAAGTGGCAGAACGAGATCCTATACAAACTCTTCGCGCTTGAGGCGTATTTGTTGAGGTGGATCAGATTTCCGGCAGGGGCGAGCCTGCTCGCGGTGGCGCGATCCGCCGATGAGGGCCGCACTATTACGTAGCTGACGAGAGGCAGGGGCGTTCTTAGGCGTAGGAGAGCCGGGTTCCTGGTTTTGCTGTCGACGCTGCGAATCCTGGTCTTCCGCGGGCTGCCGCCGAAGAGATTCGTACGAGCTGTCCGGCCCGGTTCTTGCGGGCGCGTCTATTCGCGCGGCGGCTTAAGGTTCCCGCAATTGGCGGAGACGAACGCGCCCGTCATCGACCACTTGATATCCATATTGTGGCCATTGCCGCTCGTCGTTATTGTTCCGCTTCCCTTGAAATGTTCGGAATCCTGCCTCTCAATCACGATATCGCCGCTGGATTTCATTTGATCTTGCTGCGCGCAATCGAAGCGCAGGACGACCTTCGAGGCAGTCATCATCCCTATTTTCGGCGCGCATCGGTCGTTCTTGTTGGCCGTGGCGTCGGCGATCGCCTTCTGGATTCCTTCTCGAGTAATGCACTGCTTCTGCGTCGAAGTGTGAGGAGTCCCGGACATTCTCTTCATGGCGGTTTCGACCCGCGCCCGTTGCTCAGGCGTCATTTGATCGAGGTGTGGAATGGGCGGCATACCGCTCATTTGCGTAGTGGTCGTGATGTCCCATAAGCCGGGGTTGATGTCGAACGGTATATCCGCGGCCCGGCACACGAGCGGCGTGAGCAGAACGATAGTTGTCAGAAGGCTGCTTCTCATGGCTCTCCTTTCTGTCATCATAAACGC
>CAWITB010000042.1:0-30234 GCA_963838885.1 Bryobacterales bacterium
TGCCGCCATAGTAAGCGTACAAAAACGAGTTCTTGTGAGTAAACTCGAAACCGGACACGGTGGATCCGGAGCGCACCGGCGAGAGGCTCCCATCGGCGCGAACCGCGAGATCCGGCGCCGTGGCTAAAGATGTAGCGGCCACCGCCATCGCTCCAATAATTATTCGTGAGAATCCGTAAGCCGGAGGCCAACTCGAAATTCAGATTGGCCTGCACGGCGCTTCCGGTCGCGCTGTAGTGAGCGGAGGCGGCAGGGTTCCAGACGTGGAATTGGCGTATTACGCCGCCCAGCTCAAAGTGGAACTTTTTAGCGCCGTCGAAGGCCAGCTTCGCGACAATGTCGGGCATTTTGTTGGGGGCGCTCAAGGTCGTGCCGCCGTTATCGAGCTGCGTTCCGTAGGGAGTCGCCAGCGCGGAGGGCAAGGTAACGGCGCTGCCGCCGCTGGAGCCGCCGATGTACTGCTCGGGATTTTCGAACGAGAGCGCGACGTGGACATTGTTATTGGCGTGGTACACGAGGCGTAGCTGCGGATCGCGGCTCCAGACGAGGCCCGCCGGATAATTCACGTCCATGTCCTGGGTGTAGAAAATATCGGCGGGAAGCGGCGAGATGCCGCTACGCCCGGGTGTCAGCAAGCTCCAGGACTGGCCCGCCAGAAACTCGAACTTGTTCTTTGTGACGTCAACCCAATACAGGCGCATACGGAGGGGATCGCTGTTGCTGCTGACGGTCACGTTGTTCGTGGCGTTCAGGGATCCGAGAAAATCCGATTCCCAATAGCCCAACACGTGGACGCCCTTGACATCGGCATCGACGCGCGCCCCAATGCGCGAGTTTTGAATGCTCATGCGTTCTTCGGAGATCCCTCCGGTCGCCGCCGTCGAAAACGGGATGCCGCCGAAATTGGTGCCGATGCCATTGCCCGTGTTGACGCTGCGCCAGACGTTCGTGAAATCAAGGAAACCGACGGGCGTGATGGCGGCGCCTCCGATGTGCAACTGCAGCGGCGCTTCAGCGGCTTCGTTGGCCTGCACGCCAGTATTTGCGTTTGGAACAGGGGCCGGAATGGCGTCTCCGCTGGGTAGTCCTGAAGGAACCATGCCAGCCGCGCTGGCCACTTCGCCGAGTCCATCATGCAGCCGCGCCGTGGACGCGGCCGTGGAGCGCTCCAGCATCCTCTGTTGATTTTCAACGGTCTTACGCAACTCCTCCATTTGTCGCTGCTGATCCGCCAACAGTAGCTTGAGTTCGCTTATCTCGCCGCCGGAAGACCGCTCCTGCCCCTCCGCAGGCGAACGCGAGAGGCATAGCAGCCCGCCGCATACAGTGAGCGCCGCACAAGTTTTTCGGAACATTTCTCAATGAGCGTAGCGGGCGAATATTTCCGCCCCATGACCAATGGGTTACGAACTCGTTAACTTAGGGATTATCGAGAAATAAGGGATCGTTAGCGATAGACGACAATGCGGTGGCGATCCGGAAAATTTGCGGCTTGGCGGCGAACGCGATTGCGAGAAGCTGTAACCGTCCTGTAATCGGGGCTGGTTATGATACCAGCAGGAGACCTCTTCAAAATGACTCCAAAGGTTCTTCTAATCGAAGACGACGCGGACCTGTTCGAGTTAGTGCAGTACAACCTGGAAAAGGAGGGTTTCGGATTCTGCGGCTCCCGAACCGGAAGGGGCGCGATGGAGCTGTGCCGGAGAGCCCGGCCGGATCTGATCCTCCTGGATATTATGCTGCCCGATGGCGATGGTCTCGACCTCTGCCGACAAATCCGCCGCGACCGGGAGCTGGCCGCCGTTCCCATCATTTTTCTGACGGCGCGCGGATCGGAGACGGATCGCATCGTAGGCCTGGAGCTCGGCGCCAACGATTACATGGTGAAGCCGTTTTTTCTGCGCGAGCTTATCGCCCGCATTCGCCTGCAGTTCCGGCGGCAGCAGGCGCCTGGGCGCGCGCCGAGTATTCTGAGTATCGCGGGCGTCGATCTGGACCGGAATCGCTGCGAGGTGCGCCTAAGCGGCAAGCCGGTTGCGGTGACCGCGACCGAGTTCCGGCTTTTGGAGTTCCTGATGCGCCGGCCCGGGGTGGTCTTTAATCGCGGCCAATTACTGGACGGCGTGTGGGGCGAGGACCGCGCCATCACGGACCGGGCCGTGGATGTTTACGTGCTTCGTCTGCGCCAGAAGCTCGGCGCCGACCTGATTCAATCCGTGCGGGGCTTCGGCTACAAGTTCAATCATGACGGCCGCGCCGCGGTGGCGGATGCCGCCTTGGCATAAACCTCGGGAATGCCGTCCGCCTGGACACTGCGAAGCCCGGTTTTCCGCAAACTGCTGCTCAGCGCTTTCGTGGTGGTTGGGGTGGCATTATTCGTCGCGGATTTCTACCTGACGCCCTACATCGCTTTTCGCCAGCGGCACGCGATCGAAGATCGATTAAGGAGCGAGGCGCGCATCCTGGCCGGCGAACTGCCCCGTCCGGATTTAAAGGCGTGGGTCAAGGATGCGGGCGCGCGTTCGCAGGCGCGTGCCAGCATCATCGGCGCAAACGGCGTCGTGCTGGCCGATTCCCAGCACGATTCCAGCACCATGGAAAACCACGGACAGCGGCCCGAGGTGCGGCAGGCACTGCGGTCCGGCGAGGGCGCCTCGGTTCGGCGCAGCGCCACGCTCGGCCGCTAGCTTTATTATTTCGCGGCGCGTCTGCCGGACGGTTCCGTGCTGCGCCTGGCGGTACCCGCGAACGAGATCGGAGCATCGATTTCCGAAGTGCGCTGGCGCATCGCACAAGCCTCGATTGCGGCTCTGGGGGCCGGCCTTGCGCTTGCCTTCCTGTTATCGCGCTCTTTCTCGAAGCGCATCCGGCGGCTACAGTCTTTTGCCGAAGGCATGCTGCTGGCCGGTTCCGGCCCGGGATTGAAGCCGGAGGGCGACGATGAACTGGGTTCGCTGGCGCGCGCGTTGGATAGCATGTCAATCGAGCTACGCGGGCTGCTCGAAAAGCTCCGTATCGAATCCGGCCGCCGGGAGTCCATTTTGGCCGGCATGGTCGAAGGTGTGCTGGCGGTAGACGCGGAGATGCGCGTGATCTTCTGCAACCAAGCCTTCGCGCGCGCGATCGGGGCCGGCGCGCCGCCCGCGGAGCGGCTGCCATTGCTTCAGTTGGTGCGCGATCAGGGCCTGCTGGATCTTCTGACCGCGGTGCGGGCCGCTGGCGAGCCCCGCAAACAGCTTTTGCGGCTGGCCGCCGCGGGGGATCGGTCGTTCGAGGCGCACGCCTCGGCTCTGGTCTCCAGCTCGGGGCGAGGCGTGATCGCAGTGCTGCACGACATCACCGATCTGGAGCGTCTGGAGCGCGTGCGCAAGGACTTCGTAGCCAACATCTCGCATGAGCTGCGCACGCCCCTGGCGGTCATCCGCGGTTATGCCGAAACGCTGTTGGAGGGAGCGCTCGAAGACCGGCAGAACAACCGCAAGTTTCTCGGCATCATCCTTTCTCACGCCATCCGGTTGAACAGTATCGCCTCCGACCTGCTGGTCCTGTCGGAGTTGGAATCGGAGCGTCCGGAACCCGAGCCGGAGCCGGTCTCGGTGCGTGAAGCTCTCGAATCCGCGCTGGGCACGGTGGAACCGGAGGCCTGCTTGCGGAAGCTACGCCTCGTGCGCGGGCCGCTCGACGATGCCTGCATCCGCGGCAGCCGCCTTCGTTTCGAACAGGTTCTTGTAAACTTGCTCGATAATGCCATCAAGTTTAACCGTCCGGGAGGCGAGGTGCGGATCGAAAGCCGCCGCATAACGGCGGAAAGATTTGAGGTCACGATCAGCGATACGGGCATGGGCATTCCGTCGGAGCACTTGCCGCGCATTTTCGAGCGCTTCTACAGGGTCGATCAAAGCCGCTCGCGAGCTCTGGGAGGCACCGGCCTCGGTCTTTCGATCGTAAAGCACGCCATCGAGCGAATGAACGGTTCGGTTGCCGTGGAAAGCCAATTGGGGAAGGGGTCGCGATTCACGATTTTATTGCCGTCGGCGTGAGGCCGCCCGCGAGTTCTACTTCTTCCTGACATGCATCGCGCTTTTCACAATGCGTAGCGCCGGGCGAGATGTGTTGGGAAAGGTTTTTCACCGAGTCCGATGGCCGACGACGAGGAAGCATCATGCTTTCGGACAACTGCGGCCACGCGCCGCGCGGCAGTCCAGCCGTCTTCAATTTTCGATGCGCGCGCGGATCTCGTCCTCGCTCCATAGAGCTGCTTTACGCGGCTCATGCCGGCTTCGTCGCGCACGCCTGCCAAGAGCCTGCCGGTAGTGGCCGGCCCAGACAGATCTTAGGCGTATCTTGGGCGTATCGGGGCCTTTGTTGCGGAACCGGCTCCATTGTCGTGGAGCATCCCACCGCCCGTAAAAGCGTCGCTACGCCCGGTCTTATTTGAGATGCTTGTCCAAAAACGCGGCGCTCGCCTCATACGCCTGCACCCAGCGCCGATGCGTCAGAAACCCGTGAATCTCGTCGGGGAAGATCAACTGCTGAAATTCGACGCCCTGCTTGCGCAGCGCCTCCACCATTTTCACGGTCTGGTCGAACGGAACGTTGCGATCGTCGTCGCCGTGAATCAACAGCACCGGTGAGCGCCATGTGTCAACCGACGCGATTGGCGAAGATTCATAGGCAATGCGCGCAGCGTTTTGATCGGCGTTGGGATTGTATGATGCGTCGAAGTTGCGAATGGTCCCGATCCAGTTGTGGACGCCATGAAAATCCACGCCCGCCGCGAACAGATCGGAAGCGCGCGCCAGGCCAAGCGCCGTCAGATAGCCGCCGTAGGAGCCGCCCCACAACGCGATCTTGCGTCCGTCCACATCCGGCCGTCCGCGCAGATACAGGCCCGCGCCGAGCACGTCGTTAAACTCGCTCGCGCCGGAAGCGCCGTAATTCAACGCCTCCCGAAAATTCAATCCATAGCCGATTCCGCTGCGATAATTCACGGCGAGAACGACGTAGCCGCGGCTCGCCAGATATTGATTCATAGCGTAAGCGTTGTTGTAGTAGTCCATGTAATGCCAGCCCAGCAGCATCTGCCGCCGCGAGCCACCGTGGAAGAAAATCGCGGCTGGATGTTTCTCCCCGGGCTTGGCGTCAGGCGGTAAAAACAACTGGCAGTGGATTTGCATTCCGTCCGCGGCCGAAATCACGACGGGCCGCGGCGGCGTCAAATCGTTCACCGGAAAGTCCGCCGGGATCGCCTGCGGCGCCAGATCGCGAATCTCGCCGCTCATTTCTCGGGCCATAATCGCGGCGCGCGCCGGACGCCTCTCGTCGGAGGTGAAGAAGGCGATGGCCTTCCCGTCGCCGGTCTCCGCGGCGGCCCAACTGATGCCACTCTTCGTAATTTGCCGCATCTCGCCGCCCGTTACG
The DNA here is from genome assembly GCA_963838885.1 of Bryobacterales bacterium. Taxonomy (GTDB): domain Bacteria; phylum Acidobacteriota; class Terriglobia; order Bryobacterales; family Bryobacteraceae; genus JAICMB01. The sequence goes on from CAWITB010000042.1 coordinate 5,422, forward strand.
GGAACGCGCGAGAGCTGCCTCCGGTCAATGTCATATTGATTGGAATTCAGGATCACGTCGCGGCGATTCTCCGATAGAGCCATGTCTTCCACTTCAAACGGCTCGTCCGCGTTTAGGGCCGTGGGGTTGTCGCCGTGGATCGAGACGGAGTAAAGATGAACGTAGCCGGTTTTTTCCCAGGGGAAAACGATGCGATCGCCCGCGCCCCACAGCAGCTCGTTTTCGGCCGTAATGGGATGAAAGGCGCTGCCCGGACCTTTCGAAGCTTTCCAAAGCTCGCGCCCGTTGCCGCTCTCGACATCGGCGAGGCGAATCGACCAGGGCTCCTCGGCGTCGCGGACGGGACCGAAGTGCATCGGCCGGCTTCCCGCCGCGATGCGGATGTACGCGACTTGTTTGCCATCGGGAGACAATACCGGGTTCGAATCCGAATCCACGCTGGGGTCGATGTACCACAGTTTCCTGCCGGCGAAGTCGTACGCTCCCACCAGCGCGTGGTCGCCGCGATTATTGATAAAGATAATGCGCGATCCGTCGGGCGACCAGCGCAGCATCCCCGGCCGCCCCTTGGCGTGTATGAGCTGTGACGGCTTGGCCGCGGGGGCGAGCGCCGCGGTCCAGATCTGTCCGCCTTTTAAAAACACCAGGCGGTCGCCATTGGGCGACAACTCCGGCTCGTTGCCTTCCGAGATTTTGCGCGCCGGCTCGCCCGAGAGCGGAGCGATCCAGATGGCCTGCTCGACCGCATCGGGCGAGCTCGCCGGATTGGGATTATCGCGATGCGTCTCGAAATCGCCGCCGCGCACATACACGATCGATTGCCCGTCGGGGGTCCACGCCATCTGCGCGATCTCCTGGCCGTCGTCGGCCGTAAATTTGGTCACACGGCGTCCTTTATAATCGGGCGCCTCGGCGACCCAGATATTGCGCGCTCCATTTTCATCGAGCACCCACGCCACCTTGCCGCTATGGGGAGCCGTTTTCAGCTCCGAGGGAAACGGAGAGCTCATCACCTGCTCCAAAGTGAAGTGCCCCGCCCAAGCGGAGGCGATCGTGAAAACGGCTGCCAGACAGGTCTTCATTGCCATACGAACTGTTATACACTGTCGGAGCGGAAGCCATGAAATGCTGAGCCAGGCGCGCGGACCGGACACGCCGCTGCTAACCGATACCATCGCCGAGGCGTTCGCGAAAACGGTAGCGCGCGCGCCGGACAACGTCGCCGTCATCGTACGCCACCAGGGCGTCCGCCTGAGCTTCCGGCAGCTTGCCATGGAAGTAGAGCGGACGGCGCGCGGTCTCGCGGGACTCGGCCTCGGCTGCCGCGACCGCGTCGGCCTATGGTCGACCAACTGCATCGAATGGGTGCTGCTGCATTTGGCCTGCGCGAGGCTCGGCGCGGTGCTCGTCAATGTCAACCCGGCTTATCGCGCGCACGAGCTGTCCTACATTCTGCGCAAATCAGCCATGCGTGCGCTGTTCCTATGGGAGAAAGACGCGCGCTCGGATTACCGCGCTATTTTCGAGGAGGCCCGCGCCGGCCAGCCGCTCGCTCTCGAGCATGCCGTCTATTTCGGCTCGCGCGGCTGGACGGAGATGCTCGACAACGGCGCCGATTTACGGGCGATCTCGATTTATCCCGAAGACGTCACGAATATTCAGTACACTTCCGGCACCACCGGATCGCCTAAGGGCGTTCTTCTGACGCATCGCAATCTGCTGAACAACGCCCATATTGTGAGCCTGGGCGCGGGCATTGGCGCCGGCGATATTTTATGCGCGCCGGTGCCGCTATACCACTGCTTCGGATGCGTCTGCGCCACGCTGCTGTGCATGTCTCGGGGCGCCGCGCTGCTGCTCCCCGCGCCCACGTTCGATCCGCTCGCCACCATGCAGGCGATCCATGACGAGCGCGCCACCGCCGTCTATGGCGTTCCGACGATGTTCATCGCGCAGCTCCAACATCCCGAATTCGGCCGCTTCGAATTTTCCTCTCTGCGCGTGGGAGTGATGGGCGGCGCGCCCTGCCCCATTGAGATCATGAAGCGCGTCGCGACCCAAATGCACTGCCCCGGCATGAACATCGTTTATGGCCAGACCGAGAGTTCGCCGGTGATCACGATGTCGGATAGCGGCGACGACCTGGAGCATCGCGTCTCAACCGTCGGCCGCGCCTGTCCCAATACGGAAGTGAAAATCGTCGCGCCGGATGGCGACACTGTGCCGGTGGGCGAGCAGGGCGAGCTATGCACACGCGGCTATCTGGTCATGAAGGGCTACGATCGGGAGCCCGAGGCGACGGCGCAGGCCATTGATAACGACGGATGGCTCCATACGGGCGACCTCGCGACCATGCGTCCGGACGGCTATTTTCGCATTACCGGCCGCGCCAAGGACATGATCGTGCGCGGCGGAGAAAACGTTTATCCGAGGGAAGTCGAGGATTTTTTGTACTCGCACCCGAAGATCGCCGACGTTCAGATCGTCGGCGTCCCCGATGCCACCCTCGGCGAAGCCGTCGCCGCGTGGATAAGGCTGCGGGACGGCGAATCCGCCAGTGAGGACGACATCCGCGAGTTCTGCCGTGGCAGGATTGCGCATTTCAAAATCCCACTGTATGTCCGCTTCGTGGAGCAATTTCCCATGACGGTGACCGGCAAGATCCAGAAATTCCGGATGAAAGAAATCGAGATTCGCGAGCGCGGTCTGGAGCGTGCCGCCAGCATCCGCACCGCGTAGCGCGCGTTCGGAGGCCTTACTTATCAGTTCCCGTGAGGGTCACCCACACATCGCCCGCCGGGACTTCTCGGAGCGGTCCGATTGCAATTTGCAAAGGGCCCGGATCGAAGTTGCGAGAATGAATAACATCGTAATTCTGGCCATCTAAGGCGACAAGTTGCACCGTCCCCCATCTCGCTCCTGGATCGACGCCATATAACATCGATCCCGACTGGTTCGAAATGAGACGGTTGAAATGAAATCCGGCCGCGATCTGCCGTGTAACCCGCCCCGTTTCCGCATCCACCATCCACGCTCCGCCTGGCGGCGTTGCGTGACACATTCGTGTGCGGTCTCCCTTCCCTCCAAATTCCTCGTAAAGAAAAAGTTTGCCCGCGGCTGCGACGAGCGCCCTCTCAAGCGGTAGACGTTGGCGGCAACCGAGAACCTCGCCAAACGGAGCAACGGCCGTGCTCACGCCCAACTGTGTGGCTCCAGGCAAGATCGTCCACATGAATCCGGGATGAGCGGGACACTGAACATAAAAATAGAAGCGATCGCCGGACCAGATTCCCTGCGCGGACCAATTGCCGCCGCAATTCTCTTCGCTCAACGGCAGTGCCGGCGGGATCAATTCCTGAGCGGCGCCTGTAGCGAGATCGAATGTTTTGAGCGCGGGGCCGCGGAAGCTCCGCATTTCAAAGCGCCAACGCCCGTCCGGCGAGATCTGGGGATTCCCGAAGTATTCCCATCGTTGACTCAAGCTCCCCGCAGTCGATTCGGCTTCTTTCAGCTTCCATGCCGACAGATCGAGCGCGTACTGTTTGCAGCATGAATTCTCGCTGTACCCGTCCACATACAGCGTCGAGCCATCCGCGCTCGAGGACAGTCTTTCAACGTTGAAATCGAAATGGATGCGGCCTGCCGTTTCAAGTGTTGCGGGATCGATCAGCTCGACAACGCCGCTCCGGCGCGCCGCCAGGATGAAGTCTCTAGAATCCTGCGATCTGAGATGCGAAGCTCCCGCCAAAATGAGCAGAAAAGCAATCGCCGGGAAGATCCGTCTCATATCTTACGCTCGCACGCCATCACGATACCATGTGCCGTCTCGTTGCTAGCTGCGATTTGTCTCCCAAGACCGGGCCCGTGAATCAAACTGACTCACTAGTGATCAAGTTCGAGAAAAATTGCGGCTGAAACCTACTCTGTGTTTTAAGCCCAATGAAAATGAAATTACTGGCCTTGGCGGCCGCGCTAGCGGTGTGTCCGCTATTCGCGGACAATGTATTGCATCCCGGAACGCCCGTGCTCGACCGCCCCACCTTGACCGTTCTCGGCATCCAATTGCCCATTTCAGGGGACGATAATTTCAGCGCCTCGGTCGCGGTGCGCTATCGTCCGACGGGTACGACGGCCTGGAGCCAAGGGCTGCCGCTGTTTCGCGTGCACCCGGAAAACACGGTACTTTACAACGTCATGCCGCAGTTCGCGGGCAGCATCTTTAACCTCCAACCGGGCACGAGTTACGACATCGCTCTCGATATTACCGACGTCAATGGACACGTGTCTCAGACTTTGACCCTCACGGGCGCCACCCGCCCGGTTCCGAGCGACCCCGCGCCATTGCGGGTTGTCAATGTCACCGACGTCCCCTCCCTGAAAGCGGCCTTGGGCTCCGCGCAGGCCGGCGACTTGATTCAAATTGCCAGTGGTAATTATCAAGGCAGTTTTTTCGGAATTCAAGCCTCGGGAACGCCTCAAAATCCAATCGTAATTCGCGGAGCAAGTGAGGAAAATACCGTACTTGACGGCGGCAATTGCACGCCCTGCAACGTGCTCGAAGTATACGGGAGCTATGTCCATGTGGAGCAGCTTTCTTTGCGCAACGCGGAGCGCGCGCTGCGCTTCCAGGGCATTGGATCAACGGCCAATGTCGTGCGCTACGTACACATCTCAAACACCTCGCTCGGCATCGGCTCACAGGCCAACCAGACGGATTACTACATTGCCGATAACATCCTCGAAGGAGTGTTGGCGTGGCCGCATGTTTACGCCGACGACCAAGGTCTGTATGCGAACAACGACGGCATTAATGTGCAGGGCAACGGCCATGTCGTCGCCTACAACACCATTTCGGGATACGGCGATGCCATGAAGACCTCGCAACAAGGGGACCGCGCCGACGATTTCTATGGCAATGACATTCTGTGGACCTACGATAACGGCATCGAGCTGGACGCCAGCGAAGGCAACACGCGCTGTTTCCGTAATCGCTTCACAAACACATGGGATACGCTCAGCGTGCAGCCGATTCTGGGCGGCCCGGCCTATCTGTTCCGCAACATCGTCGTGAACGCCGCGGACGAGCAGATGAAATTCCACGCCGTGAACACCACGCCGCCGCAGGAGCCCAATGGCGTGCTGGCGTATCACAACACTTTCGTTTCGCCGAACGGGGATTTATACCTGTGTACCCCCAATACGAGCCACCATTTCTGGATCGAAAACAATCTCTTCGTGGGGCCGCCTTCGCCGGTGAACAAAGCCGTGATGTGGTGCGGTCCGGTGGACGACGGGCACTTCGATTACGACGGTTATTGGCCGGACGGTCCCATGAGTTGGAATCTTCCGGTCCCGGGCGGCTATGCCTTTTTCAATTGGCCCAACTTTGCGGCGGTGCAGGCCGGCGGTCTGGAGACGCACGGGCTGATTCTGAATGGACAGATATTCGCTAATGGCCTGGTCGGGATGCCAACGTACACGAATCGGCTGTCGCCCCAGGACGTGTCTCTCGCTTATGGATCGCCCGCGCTGGACCGCGGCTTGATATTGCCCAATATCAACGATGGCTATACCGGCGCCGGGCCCGATCTTGGAGCGCTCGAATCCGGGTGCCCGCAGCCGTCTTATGGACCGCGCCCCGCTGGCGTGGATGAAACCAATGAACCGATCGGATGCGCGTCGTCTTCGCAACCACCGCCGGCGCCCGCGCCGGTCTCGATCTCGATCTCGCCATCGTCCGTGACGCTCACGGCCAGTCAATCGCAAACCTTCACGGCTTCCGTAAACGGCGGCAGCGATGCGAGCGTCAGTTGGTCTATCGCTCCGGCGGGCGTTGGAACGTTCTCTGACGGAGTTTATACCGCTCCCGGTTCCATCACCGCCTCACAAACAATTAGCATCACGGCGACGAGCCATGCCGATGCAACCAAATCGGCCACGGCCAGCGTCACGCTGCAGCCCCCGCCGCCGGCTTCGGTCTCGATCTCGATTTCCCCAACATCGGCGACGCTCACCGCCGGTCAATCGCAAACCTTCACCGCCTCAGTCAGCGGCGGCAGCGATGCGAGCGTCACCTGGTCTGTCGCTCCGGCGGGCATCGGAACATTTTCTAACGGCGTTTACACCGCGCCCAGCTCTGTTACGGCTTCACAAACGATTACCATCACGGCTACCAGCAACGCCGATGCCACAAAATCGGCCGCGGCCAACGTCACGTTGCAGCCCCCGCCGGCGCCAACGCCTGACGGACCGCCCGGGAATGTTTCCCTAGGAATTTCGCCCGGCTTTTCGTCGCTTGGAGCGGGCCAAAGCCTGCAGTTCACCGCGACCGTTACGGGATCGAGCAACACCGCGGTGAGATGGTCCATTTCGCCGCCCAGCGGCCAGATTTCATCGAACGGTCTGTACACGGCGCCCTCCAGCGTGGCTTCGAGTCAGATCGTTACCATCACCGCGACGAGCGTCGCTAACGGAGCGTCTTCCGTGAGCACGGCAGTGCTTCTGAATCCCGGCGCCGCGGTCGGCATCACCCTTTCGCCCGCTAATGTGAATTTGCAGGCGGGAGCGAGTCAGACCTTCACTCCCACAGTGACGCAAACATCGAACACCGCCGTCAGTTGGTCCTTTTCTCCCGCCATCGGGAGGCTCAACAACGGCACGTACACCGCTCCCAACCCCATTTCCGCGGCCCAGACCGTCATCATTACGGCGACCAGCCAGGCGGATACAACGAAGTCCGCCACGGCCACGGTCAACCTGGTTCCGGCGGGTCCGATTTCCGTTTCCCTCACGCCCACGAACGTAAGTCTGTCTTCGGGAGCCTCGCAGGCCTTCACCGCGACCGTGACCGGGTCGAGCAACAACGGCGTAAATTGGTCGCTGGCCGGCGCCGGTAGCCTGAGCAACGGCGTCTATACCGCGCCGTCCCCGATCGCAGCGGCTCAAACCGTCACCATCACGGCCACCAGCCAGGCCGATACGACAAAGTCCGCGACGGCCACGGTCAACCTGGTTCCGCCGGGTCCGGCTATTTCCGTTTCCCTCACGCCCACGAACGTAACTCTATCTTCGGGAGCCTCGCAGGCCTTTACCGCGACCGTGACCGGGTCGAGCAACAACGGCGTGAATTGGTCGTTGGCCGGGGCCGGGAGCCTGACCAATGGCGTCTATACCGCGCCGTCCCCGATCGCAGCGCCGCAAACCGTTACCATCACGGCCACCAGCCAGGCCGATACGTCCAAATCCGCAAGCGCCACGGTCACCCTGGTTCCCACTGTCTCCATCTCGCTGACTCCGCAAAGCGTGAATCTCTCCGCGGGACAATCGCAGTTCTTCACGGCTACGGTCGCGGGCAGCGCTAATACGGCCGTGAATTGGAACGTGAGCCCGTCCGGCATCGGCACATTTTCAAATGGGAGCTACACGGCTCCCGGAACCATCGCCGACGCTCAGACGATCACAATCACGGCTACCAGCCAGGCGGACGCGTCGAAATCCGCATCCGCAACCGTCTCTCTACAGGCTTCGCCCGCGCCCCCGCCGCCCCCGACCCCCGGAAACGACCCGGCGGTAAGCATCCTGATCGGGCCTCCCGGCGTGACGCTCCACGCCAATCAAACACAGCAATACAACGCGGCGGTTACGGGCACGTCCAATACCGCCGTGGTATGGTCCGTTTACCCCGCCGTCGGCTCCATATCGCAGTCCGGAGTCTATACCGCGCCGGCGAGCATATCGTCTATGCAGTTCATCACGATCACGGCGCGAAGCGTTGCGAACTCCAACACCTCGTCGAGCACGTATCTGATCGTAACCCCTTAGCTCCGTTCGAAAAACGCAACCAACTAGCGCTTCCCCAGTCCAATAGGTGGAGGCGCTATGTTCGGCCGCGGCATCAAGCTGTTTAATTTAATGGGATTTGAGGTCCGGCTGCACTCCAGTTGGGCAATTTTAGCCGTTTTGGTGGTGTGGTCGCTGGCCGGCGAATTCTTTCCCTACCGGTTTCCGGGTTACCCCCGCGCCGATTATTGGTGGATGGCCTTCGGTGGCCTCGCTGGGCTGCTTTTCTCGATCGTGATCCATGAATTCGCGCACTCCGTCGTAGCGCGCCATTACGGCATTCCGATGCGTGGAATCACGCTGTTCATCTTCGGCGGCGTAGCCGAAATGGGCGACGAGCCTCCCAATGCTAAATCGGAGTTTCTGATGGCCATCGCCGGACCGCTCACCAGCTTCGCGATTGCCGCGCTTTCATTCGGCGTCGCCGCGCTGCTGGCCGGGGCCGGTACGCGCGGCGTTTCGGCCGTCTTCTCCTATCTGGCATTTATCAACGCCGCCCTGGGCCTCTTCAATCTGATTCCCGCCTTCCCCATGGATGGCGGACGCGTGCTGCGCTCGGCGATTTGGGCCAAAAAGCGCGATATCGTCAGTTCCACGCGGATCGCATCGTGGTTCGGTAAGGCTTTCGGATATTTTTTAATTCTTCTGGGCGCCTGGAGCGTATTTCGCGGCAATGCCGTGAGCGGGATCTGGTGGTTTCTGATCGGCATGTTCGTGCGCAACGCCTCCGATGCTTCCTACCGCCAGGTGCTGTATCGGCGCGAGATCGAACGGGAACAGGGGCGCATCGTCGACATCGCGCCAGTTGAGGACGGCGAGCGCGAACGCCATACAGTTTAGAGGCCAAAGCGCAATTCCACTTTCCGGTAGTGTACTCTCCAGAATTCCAGATTAAAAGGCATAGCGCATTCCCAGCGATGCTAAAAAATCCTGTAATATCAAAGAACCGTTAAGCGGCTGACGTGGCAGCCGAAGTGCACGAACAAGGCGAGTCAGAAATATATGCTCCGCGTGTGTTCGTCATCGGACCGGCACGGGCGGTACGCAACGATCGGGTGGGACGTTGAAGGACCTCAAGGCCCAATTTGCCGGCGCGCTTCTGTTCATCCTGACAGTTGCGGCGGTGTGTTGCGCCATCATTAACTTCCGGCGCCAAACGCTCGATCGTCTGCCCGACGACGGCGTCACCTGGGTAGACCGTAAGGCTCCCGCCGGCGGCAACAACGTCATGGCGCTCTATATCGCTCCGGGCAGCGCCGCCGCCTATGCCGGCCTTCGCGCGGGTGATATCTTGCGCGACATCGGGTCCTACAAGATCGCGCAAGCGAACGATGTTCCGCAGGTCCTCTCACGGATCGGAGTGTGGGTGAAACCGGTCTACCGCATCCTGCGGGGCGGCGTGGAAGTTTCGATTCCCGTCGTGATCGGCGAGGCCGTTCCGGACACCGCCGTCTATTACCAATACATCGTCGGAGCCATCTATCTCGCGATCGGCCTGTTCGTGTACTATCGCCGCGTTAATGCGCCCCGCGCGGTGCATTTCTACATCCTTTGTTTCGCTTCGTTTGTATTGTCCAGCTTCCATTACACCGGGAAGTTGAATCTGTTCGATAAAACAATTTATTGGGGCAACGTCATGGCGGGAATTTGGGCGCCCGCAATTTTCCTCCACTTCTGCCTGGTGTACCCGCAACGGCGCCGCTGGATGGCTTCGAAGCTGCGCGTCGCGTCGGTTTACGTTCCGGCCGCGTTCCTTTCGGCCATTTCGATCCTGGTGGCTCTGGGAGTGCTCCGCGTGGCCGCGCCGTTGATCGAGGTGCGCTGGTTTCTCGATCGCATCTGGCTCGCTTACCTGGTGCTCTGCTACCTGCTGGGCGCGGTGGCGTTGAGCGTCCAGTTCCGGCATGTAGAAGACGCCGTGGTGGTGCGCCAGCTCAAGTACCTGCGCAACGGAGCGATACTCGGCATCGTCCCCTTTGCGTCCCTTTACGTTCTTCCCTACATCTTTGGAGCGATCCCGAATCATTATCAGAAAATGGCCGTGCTGTCCCTGGCCTTCATCCCGATCACGTGGGCTTACGCCATCCTGCGCTATCGCCTCATGGACGTGGACATCATCTTCCAGCAGGGCTACGTCTATACGCTGGCCACGCTGGCGGTGATCGGCGTTTTCTACGGCCTCTTCATTTCCTTCACGCACCCGGACGATCTTGGTCCCGCCATGGTCGTGGGTCTCATCCTGTTCGCGACCTTCATTTTTCAACCCATCCGCGACTGGCTGCAGGAACAGCTCGACCGCTATTTCTTCTATAAGGATCGCTACGACTACCGCCGCACACTGCTCGAGTTTGGGCGCGAGCTCAGCTCGGAAACGAACCTGGACGCGATGCTCCAGGCAGTGGCCGACCGCCTCGTTCACACGCTTTCGATCCAGCACGTCGGATTTTTCCTGGCGAGCGAGAACGACGACCAATTCGAGCTGCATACCACGCTCGGCCATCGCAAGCACGGCGCCGTTCCACGCCATCCCGATCTGAGTTTTCTCAGCCGCCGTCCCGAGAAGCCCTATCTTTTCTTCGAGAGCACGCGCCATCTCCTCGACGTAGTCTCGCATCGCTGGCCTGCCTCGGTCCGCTCGACGATTTCCGACCTCGATCTCACGTATTACTTCGCGTGCTCCGTGCGCGGACGCACCATCGCCTACCTGGGGCTCAGCCGCACCGACAAAGGCGACTTCCTTTCGAGCGAGGACGTGGAGCTGATCACGACGCTCTCGGGCAATGTCGGGATTGCGATCGAAAACGCCCGGCTATATCGCTCGCTGCAGCGCAAGGTCGAGGAATACGAGCGCCTCAAGGAGTTCAGCGAGAATATCGTGGAATCGATCAATGTCGGCATTCTCGCGGCCGACCTCGACGATCGCGTGGAAAGCTGGAACACGCAGATCGAGCGCCTCACCGGGATCAGCCGCGAAGCCGCCGTGGGGCGCTGCCTTGCGGAGCTTTTCCCGCCTGCGCTGGTCGAGAAGTTCGATCAGGTGCGCGGCCAAATCGGCGTCCACAACATTTATAAGTTCGTGCTCGAACCGATGGCGGCAACGGCCGCCGCCGCGGCCTCTAACGGCAATGGCGCCAATGGATCTTCGCACGGGCCGCCCCCCGCGCCGCATACCCTGAACCTGGCCATCGCTCCGCTGGTCTCAAAGGATCTGGAGCAGATCGGCCGGCTGATCATTTTCGACGACGTTACGGATCGCGACGAGCTGGAGCGGCGCCTGGTGCAGGCCGATAAGCTCAGCTCGATAGGGTTATTGGCGGCGGGCGTGGCGCACGAGGTGAACACGCCGCTGGCCGTGATTTCAACCTACGCGCAGATGCTGGCCAAACAGGTTTCGGGCGACGACCAGAAGGCCAAGCTGCTCGAAAAGATCGCCAAGCAGACCTTCCGCGCCAGCGAGATCGTGAACTCGCTGCTGAACTTCTCCCGTACCTCCTCGACGGAGTTTGTCGAAGTGGACCTGAACCGCGTCGTGCGCGAGACTTTGATGCTTATCGAGCATCAATTACAAAAAGCCGCGGTGCAGGTGAAGACCGATCTGGACGCCTCGCTGCCGCCGGTGAAGGGCAACGCCGGCAAGCTGCAGCAGGTGTTTTTGAATCTGTTCCTGAACGCCCGCGACGCCATGGAACACGGCGGTATCCTGACGGTCACGACGCTCGCCGCCGGGGGGGCCGCTCGCATCGAGGTTGCGGATACGGGGCAGGGAATTCCGGCCGAGAATCTCGCCCGCATCTACGATCCGTTCTTCACCACCAAGGGCGCGCGCAAGGGTACCGGCCTGGGGCTTTCCGTGACCTACGGCATCGTCCGCGAGCACGGGGGTAGGATTGAGGTGGAGAGCCAGCCCGGCGCGGGGACGCGTTTTCAGGTGGAGGTTCCCTTGGTCAGAAAACTGGTGCATGCCCGATAAGTTTCCCGTAGACGAGTCCCCAACTAGCCACACGAACGTCAACACAAAGGGCCGCGTCCTGGTGGTGGACGACGAGGCCGACATACGCGAAAGCCTGGAGACCTTGCTCGATCTCGAAGGATACAGCGTAGAGTTGGCGCAGAACGCCACCGAGGGCCTGAAGAAAATCGAATCCGGCGCCTACGATCTGATTCTGCTCGATCTCATGATGCCGGACCGTTCCGGCATGGAGGTCCTGCACGATGTTCGCGTGCGCGATTCCGAGACCCCCATTTTCATGATCACGGCATACGGCTCGGTGGAGGTCGCCGTCAAGGCTTTGAAGGCCGGCGCGAACGACTACTTCTCGAAGCCGTGGGACAACGAAAAGCTGGTGCTCGAGATCGACCGCATGATCGCGCGCACGCGGCTGGAGCGTGAAAACACGCAGCTCAAGCGCGCGCTGAAGCAGCGCTACAGCTTTCCGAACATCATCGGCAAGAGCGAGCGGATGCTGCGGATTTTGGATCTGGTGGCGCAGGTTGCCGCGAGCCGCGCCACCATCCTGATCACGGGCGAGACGGGCACCGGCAAGGAGCTGATCGCGAAAGCGATCCATGCCAATTCGCCGCGCGCCGAGCACATGTTCGTGGCCGTCAACAGCATGCCCGCCGAGCTGCTCGAATCGACGCTCTTCGGCCATGTCAAGGGCTCCTTTACAAGCGCCATCTCATCGCACAAGGGCTACTTCGAGGTCGCCAACCGGGGGACCGTCTTTTTCGACGAAATCGGAACGATCACTCCCGAGACGCAGGCCAAGCTGCTGCGCGTCATCCAGGAGCGGGAATTCATGCCGGTGGGCTCGAACGAGACCGTGCGCGTCGATGTCCGCATTCTCGCCGCCACCAATGCCGACCTGAAGAAACTGGTCGAGGAGGGGAAATTTCGCGAGGACCTCTACTACCGTCTGAACGTCATCAACATCCAGCTCCCGCCGTTGCGCGACAGGAAGGAAGACATCCCGCGCCTGATCGATTTCTTCTTCACCAAGTATTGCCGCGAGAACGAGAAGTTTCTCGATGCCGCCGAACAGAGCGCGCTGCGCTTCGAACCCGATGCCATCCAGCTTCTGATGGATTACAACTGGCCCGGCAACGTGCGCGAGCTCGAAAATGCCGTGGAGCGCGCCGTGGTGCTCGCCTCCGAGCAGGTTGTTCCGGTCTCCGTGCTGCCCGATTCGATCCTGCAAGCGGCCGGCGTCCGCGTGCGCCGCGATGAAAGCGGAACTCTTCCCGCCGACGCCTCGCTGTTTGAAGTCTGCGCCGATTTCGAGCGCCGCAAAATCATTGAGGCGCTCGAAGCGGTGAACTGGAGCCAGACCGACGCGGCGGAGCTGCTGCGCATCCCGCTGTCGACGCTCAATCAGAAAATCAAGCGGCTGAACATCGAGATCAAGCGCAAGGGCAGCAGCGGCGCGGCGGGGTAAAAGGAGAACGCACGCGGCTCGACAACGTGTTGGCAAGCCGCGCGCGAAGCAAGCAATGTAGAGTTAGCTATTGGCCTGCGGCGTCCGTACATGCCGCCCGCGATGCGATAAGAAGTTCTGCCGCATGTTGTCCGCTTTCGCTTTTTGCTCCGGCGTCAACGTGGCGTAGATCTTCTCGCGAGCATGCGCGCGGATGGCGGCCATCTGGGCCAGCAAAGGCGCTTCGGATTTGGTAATGCGGTCGATTTGCGCATCGTTGCCGGACTTCACCGCCGTGGCGAGCTCGGCGTGATCCTGCTTCAACTGCTGCCGCAACGAAGCCGATTGCGCGTGCGCTTCCTTCATGACCTGCTTGGCCTCGACCCGTTGCGCGGGCGTCAGGTTCAAGTAGTCCGCCATGCGATTTTGAACGCGCGCGCGGCGCGCTCGCCGCTGGTTGTGCGCCGCTTGCGGAGCCGTCCCGTTGGCGGTCCCGGTAGTAGTCTGGGCGAAAATCATTCCGGTGGCCAGCGCGCCCAACCCGGCCAGCCGAAGTAAATTGTTTTTCATAGGATTTGTTTTATCCCTCCTACTTAAATAAACGTCTCAACTTCGAAAACGGCGGTAAAGTCTTGTATCGAGTCTTATGATCGCTCAGGGCGCTTGCGCGCGCCGTTATAATAAAGCTGATGACATCGAGCGCGGCCTTCTCCGATTCGAACCAGTGGCGTCCCGCGGCTCTCTCGCTCACCGTGTTTGGAGCGGTCGCGAGACTCCTGCCGCATCCGCCGAATTTCGCACCTGTCGGCGCCAGCAGCGTTTTCGCCGGCGCGCGACTGCCCGCCTGGCAGGCTTATCTCGTTCCGCTGGCGATTCTGGCCGCGACAGATCCCATCATCGCGGCCTCCTATGGCGTCCCTGCGTTTTCGCTTCATCGCTTGTGGGTCTATGCGGCCTTCGCGATCAGCGTTTGGATTGGCCGACGCGTGCGCCGCACGGAGAGCGCGGGCCGCATTGGGCTGGCGCTCGCCGCTAGCGCCGCGCAGTTTTTCCTGCTCACGAACTTCGGCTCCTGGCTGGGCAGCACGGTCTATGCGCAAACGCCGGGCGGCTTGGCGACCTGCTACGCCGCCGCTATTCCGTTTTTCGGCTGGACGCTTCTTTCCGATCTCGCCTACGGCGCGGCGTTTTTCGCTTTGCATTCCTGGTTGAGCCGCAAGGTCGCCGTCCGCGAACGCGTCGCGCACGCAGCGGCGTGACTCTTGCGCCAGCGCATCGCGCTGTCCTGGAGCACGGGTAAAGACAGCGCCTGGACGCTGCACGTTATACGCCGCAATCCAGCGGTCGAAGTCGTCGCGCTGATCACAACCGTAAACCGCGAATTCAATCGCGTCGCGATGCACGCGGTGCGCCGTGAATTGCTGGAGGCCCAGGCGGCGGCCGCGGGCATTCCTCTGTGGCCGGCGCCGCTGCCGTGGCCTTGCTCCAACGAGGATTATGAGTCCATCATGCGCGAGGTGTTCGTGAGGGCCGTCGCTGAGGGCATAGAAGAAATCGCATTCGGCGATCTATTTCTCGCGGACGTTCGCGCCTATCGCGAGCGGCAGCTCCAAAACACGGGTCTGCTGCCGCGTTTTCCTCTGTGGGGTGTGCCTACAGGCGAGTTGGCGCGCGAGATGATCGACGGCGGACTGAAGGCCCGCGTCACCTGCGTCGATCCGCGCTCTCTCCCGGCGGACTTCGCCGGCCGCGAGTTCGATGCCGCGCTTTTGGCCGATCTGCCGCCCGCAGCCGATCCGTGCGGCGAAAACGGCGAATTTCACACCTTCGCCTATGCCGGTCCGATGTTTAGCGGTTCGATTCCGGTAAAAACCGGGGAGATTGTCGAGCGGGACGGCTTTGTTTTCGCGGATCTACGGCTCGCTACCAGCCCGGCGCAGGAACAGCTCTTGGCCTAGTTGGCTTCACTAATATGGTTGTGGGCGCCAGTGCGATCGCCGCTGATAATCCGCGCCGGTATGTTGGCCGCACTCCTGGCCCGCTTTTCTCACAGGCAGTTCGGAGTTGAAGATTTGAGGCGTTTGAGGCGACGCAACGTTCCCATTTTGCGGCCAGCGAAAAAAGGTGATCGATTAGGCCGCGTAGGGGGCTTCACGGGTCCCTCGCCAGAAGCTTCAAGGGCGCTCGCGGGGCAGTAGAGGCGCACTGATCCGAGCCGGACGGCGGCGGCTGACTGCAATCTGAAAAAGTCGAAGCCCATTATAGGCGTTTCAGCAGCGCAGGTTGATCCAGACCTGTTGATGGAGATCCTGCCAGGGATAACCGGAAGCCATCGAGATCAGACCTTACGCACCGTCACGCGGATCTGCGCCCCGATCTTGAGCAACTTTGTGCGGATCGTCGCTACCTGCGCCTTCGCCAACTCCGTCGCTTTCAGCCCCAGCCGCCGTAGCCCGCTCACCAGAATGTAGGCCATGGCGGATAGGTAAAGCCGCATCTGATTGGCTCGCATTGTTTCCGCGCTCACGCGGTCGGCGAATAAGCTGAGCTGTTCCTTGATGCGATTTTCCGTGTCGCCGCGCGCGCAATAGAGTTCTTCGTACAGCGCCCGCGCCGCCCATTGTTCATTTCTTAGCGAGCTCACCACAAAGCGCGGATTCTCTTTCCCGTCGATGTGTTCCGCCTTGGCCACCACGCGCCGTTCGCGGTCCCAGCCACGCTTCTGCGTCTTCTTCGTCCGGTAGTCGAACTCGGTGAATACCCGCGCCGGTTTGCCCGTCTGGTCCCACTGCCGGGTCGCCTCCTGCATCTGCGCCCCGATGATCTTGCGCAGCCTCCGATTGCGCGCCAGTCCGAACACAAAATCCACCCCCTTGTCTTCACACCAGCTCATCAGCTCGTTGCGGCAGAAACCGGAATCCCCGCGCAGCACGATTTTTGCTTCCGGCCACGCCGCCCGAATCTGCCCCACGATCCTTCCTATCTCCCGCAAGCAGCCGAAAGAAGCGTCGTGGTTGGCCTCTCGCAACGGGCGCAAAGAACGTGTTCGCCGCAGAAGACGTACAGCGGCAAATAGCAATAGTTGTCGTAGTAGCCATGAAAGAACCGTCCCTCTTGCTTGCCATGCAGCGGCAGGTCCGTGGTGTCCACGTCCACAACGATTTCAGCGGGGGCGCCCTCGTGAGACTCGATGAAAACCTTTACGAGGAGTTCGTCAATGGCGTCCTTCCAGAACGTGATTTTCTTGTATCGATCCTTCGCGCCCGTGCCCAGTTCCATTCGGTTCAGCGTGCTTTTTCCGGCCAGCGGCTCCTGCAGCGCCTCCCCTCCCGCCAGAACGCCGAAGATAGGATCTTTCCGAAGTTGCTCGTGATCGTTAATGTCCTCGTAGCCCAGCGCCAAGCCGTAGATCCTCTGCGAAAGCATCTCGGCTATGCTGTGCTCGATGAGGTTCGGATCGCGGCTGTCCAGAAACACTCGGCCAGGCGCGGCAATAGATTCAGCCGCTTGTCGGTTTGGCGCAGCAGGAATGCGCCGCCATCGGAACTGATCGTGCCGCCATCGAAACGGGCCACGATCTCCCGCCTCCTGCAGGCTTCAAATCCGAAGCTCGATTGGTTACACTCTGTCATAGCGAAGGCCGTCCTCTCTTTGGCTCTAACTGCTGGCTAGAAACTCAGTTATGCCATGAAGGGCGGCCTTTTGCCAATAGTTTGGTGAGAAAAGCGGGTTAGCAACGATCGCGCCCGCCGGCTCCGTTTTGAAACAGGTATGGGAGGTGCGCCTCTCAGACAAACTGACGGAGCCAGTGAACTGGACAGCGGCCAAAGGCCACCCGATCGCTGATCTCGCGTTTTCACCCGAGGGCGGAAAAGCGCAGCCACGATGGACGATCACTTCCAGGCGGGGGTGGTTGAGACACACCTACTGATCGTAGATATGCGCAATCCTCATGCGAGTGTCCGGCGGTTCGACCTCCAGACATGCGGCAAATTTCTTGCCTGGGCTCCCGACGGGAATTCGCTACTGGGTTTGTGGCCGGTTGCTTCGACTGGGAGGGAAGTTCCTGCGACCTGCTCCGAATTGCTCAGCGCCGATGGCGTGATACGGGCCGACGAGACCGTTACCGATCTCAAAGGGAAGTGGGAAGTTGCGGGCACGGCGCCGGCGAAGGGTTTAGTCTTATTGCGTCAATCGAATCACAGCACTTTCAACGGTAGGATGCTTTCGTGTAGCAATTGCGGACATTTCGAAGCACAAGTTTACTTCGAACTTACTTCTACCGGGTATTTGGCTTGATCTCGGCACGATAGTGCGGAAGGAGCGGCGGCGGTGTGTTCGGAGTCGTCGGCGCCTGCCCGACGGCGAAGTCATTCCGCTAGACCACGGGCTGGACCATACAGGGTGACCGGCTCCTCGACGTCTTCGTCCCGCGTCGTCGCGGACGGTGGGGCTATTATGCGCTGAATCTGTTGAAAGAAGTTTCAGACGTGCTCGCTTTGATCGTGCTGGCCCTTCATTCTGGGCACCGGCTTGCCTCTTCTGAAACCTCAACCCCAGCGTGAGTACCCATTAGGGGCATGGTTAAGCTTTTTCAACTCGAGTAATCCCGAGTCTTAATTCCGCCCCATACGCGCCTTTTCACGCCTTGACCTCCTGGAGTGCTGGTGATAAACTTAGATTAGTTGATAAGACAGCACTCAACAGTACTTCACTGAGAGCAAGGCATGGATTTCAATCGCTTCACCGAAAAACTGCAGGATGCGGTTCGCGAGGCTCAGTCGACCGCCATTCGCAACGGCAACCAACAGGTCGACGTCGAGCATCTGCTTTTGGCCCTTTTGGACCAGGAAGGCGGGCTGACTTCGTCCCTTTTTAATAAGGCCGACGTCCGATTAGACACGCTGCGGTCGCGCCTGCAACAGGAAATCGACCGGCTGCCCAAAGTTTCCGGGCCGGCCGGGGGTCCCGGCCAGGTCTTCGTGACGCCGCGGCTGCAGAGCGTGCTGACGAAGGCCGAGGATGAAGCGAAGCGCCTCAAGGACGACTACATTTCGGTCGAGCACGCGCTGCTCGCCATGGCCGAGGAACACGGTCCGGCGGGCCGCCTGTTCAAGGAATTTGGCCTGACGCGCGACCGTCTCATGAAGGCCCTGCAGGAGGTGCGCGGCAACCAGCGCGTCACGAACCCCAACCCCGAGGCCAGCTATGAGGCGCTCGAGAAATACGGCCGCGATCTGACGCAATTGGCGTCACAGGGCAAGCTCGATCCGGTGATCGGCCGCGACGAAGAGATACGCCGCGTGATGCAGGTACTCTCGCGCCGCACCAAGAACAACCCGGTGCTGATCGGCGATCCGGGCGTGGGCAAGACTGCGATTGTCGAAGGCTTAGCTCAGCGCATCATCCGCGGCGATGTGCCGGAGGGATTGAAGGACCGGCGCGTGGTGGCGCTCGATATGGGAGCTCTGATAGCGGGCGCGAAATTTCGCGGTGAGTTCGAGGAGCGGCTCAAGGCGGTCCTTAAAGAGGTGCAGTCGTCCGAAGGACAGATTATTCTTTTCATCGACGAATTACACACCGTCGTGGGCGCCGGCAAGGCGGAAGGCTCCATGGACGCAGGCAATCTGCTGAAGCCCATGCTGGCGCGCGGTGAGTTGCACTGCATTGGCGCGACCACGCTCGACGAATACCGCAAATACATCGAAAAAGACGCCGCGCTGGAGCGCCGTTTTCAGACCGTGCTGGTGGATCAACCGACTGTCGAGGACACCATTTCGATCCTGCGCGGACTGCGCGAGCGCTACGAAGTGCATCACGGCGTGCGAATTAAAGATTCCGCGCTCGTGGCCGCCGCGGTTTTATCCAACCGCTATATTCAGGACCGCTTTTTGCCGGATAAAGCCATTGACCTGGTCGATGAAGCGGCCGCGAAACTGCGCACCGAGATCGACTCCATGCCCTCGGAGCTGGATCAGATCCTGCGCCGCAGCATGCAGCTTGAAATCGAGAAGCAGGCGTTGAAAAAAGAAACCGACGCGGCTTCGAAGGAACGGCTCGGCAAAGTTGAGAAAGAGCTCGCGGAATTGAAAACCGCAGGCAAAGCGCTCGAATCGCAATGGCAGGCAGAAAAAGAAGCGGTGCAGCGGCTGCGTGGAATTCGCGAGCGGATCGAAGCGACGAAAATCGAGATCGAGCGCGCCGAGCGGCAGTACGACCTCAACAAGGCGGCGCAATTGAAATACGGCACGATGTCGGAGCTGGAGCGGCAGCTCGCGGCGGAGCAGGATCGCCTCGCCCGCAAGCAGACCGCAACGCGCCTCTTAAAAGAAGAGGTGGACGAAGAGGATATCGCGGCCGTGGTAAGCCGCTGGACCGGCATCCCGGTTTCGAAGTTACTCGAAGGCGAGATGCGCAAGCTACTTCAACTGGAAGATGAATTGCACCATCGCGTAGTTGGGCAGGATGAAGCGGTGCTGGCGGTGGCGGAAGCCGTTATGCGGGCGCGCTCCGGTTTGAAAGATCCGAACCGTCCGATCGGCAGTTTCATTTTCCTGGGTCCGACCGGGGTGGGCAAAACCGAGTTGGCCCGCGCTCTGGCGGAATACCTCTTCGACGACGAAAAGGCCATGATACGAATCGACATGTCCGAGTACCAGGAAAAGCACACGGTGGCGCGCCTGGTGGGAGCCCCTCCCGGATATGTGGGATACGAAGAGGGCGGTCAGCTCACCGAAGCGGCGCGCCGGAAACCTTATTCGGTAATTCTGTTCGACGAGATCGAAAAAGCGCACCATGACGTTTTTAACGTGCTGCTGCAAATCCTGGACGATGGGAGATTAACGGATGGGCAGGGCCGCACGGTGGATTTCAAGAACACCATCGTGATCATGACGTCGAACATCGGCAGTCATCGCATTCTGGAGTACAAAGGGACGTTCGCGGGCGAAGGCTATGAGCGGATGAAAGAGGCCGTACTCGAAGAGCTGCGGCGTCATTTCCGTCCCGAGTTTTTGAATCGCGTGGACGAGACCATCGTGTTCCACGCGCTCTCGGAAGAGCACCTCAAGCAGATCGTCGAGATACAACTCGCCGGGCTGCGGCGGCGCCTCGCCGAGCGGCACATTGGAATTGAACTGTCGGATGCCGCCCGTACGCAATTGGTGCGAAGCGGATACGATCCGGCCTACGGCGCGCGGCCGTTGAAGCGCGCGATACAACGCGAAGTGGAAACTCCGTTGGCCCGGCGGATTCTTGCGGGCGAGGTTCGCGACGGCCAGCACGTGTTCGTCGATGCGGAGGGCTCCGGCTCTCTACGCTTCGAGACCGAGCCGGCCGGCCGTCTTGCGAATGTAAGCTGACGCATACCGGATTGGCTGGCCGTGCGTCCAAGTAGTTTGGAGACTTAGAACAGTTTTAAAGAGGATAGAGCAACCATGAACCAATCGTTCCACATACGCCGCTCCACGGCGATCCTGGCGGTCGTTGCCGCGGGGCTCATCGGGGGATTCGCGGCCAGCGTGAGCGTCACGCATAACGTGCCTGTGTTCGTCTCGAGCGCCCATGCCGCGACCTACGAGCAGGGGCAATTTAACACCTTCGCTCCCGTGGTGAAACACGTCATTCCGGCGGTGGTCAACATTTCTTCGTCGAAGGTGGTGAAGAACCAGCAGACCGGCGGTCCGGAGGGCCTTTTCGAAGATCCCTTTTTCCGGCGTTTTTTCGGCGGCCGCATGCCGCAGCAGAAGCCTCGCGAGCGGCGCGCCGAGAGCCTCGGTTCGGGCGTTATCGTGAGCCCCGACGGCTACATTCTGACCAACAACCACGTCGTCGAAGGCGCCACGAAGTGAAGGTCTCTTTCGCCGATCAGCGCGAATTTCCGGCCAAAGTGATCGGCACGGATAAATAGACCGATGTGGCGGTTTTGAAGATCGACCAGCACAACCTTCCCGTCCTGCCGCTTAGCGATTCCTCGCGGGCGCAGGTGGGCGATGTTGTCCTCGCCGTGGGCGATCCCTTCGGCCTGGGACAGACCGTCACGATGGGAATCGTCAGCGCCACCGGCCGCAGCCTGCATCGGCGCCATCGAGCATTACGAAGACTTCATTCAGACCGACGCGGCCATCAACCCCGGCAATTCCGGCGGCGCGCTGATCAACACGCGCGGCGAGCTCGTCGGCATCAACACCGCGATTCTCGCGGGCGACGGCGGCGGCAATCAAGGCATCGGCTTTGCGATCCCGATCAATCTGGCCCACAACATCATGGACCAGATTTTGAAGAACGGCAAGGTGACCCGCGGCTACATGGGAATTTTGCCGCAAGAAATGACTCCCGACATGGCCAGCGCCTTCGGGAATCCCAATCTCAAGGGCGTCGCCGTGGCGGAAGTAGACCCAAACAGCCCGGCGCAGAAAGCCGGCCTGAAGGTGGGCGACGTGATCACCGCCATCAACGGCACGCCAGTGTCGGACGTGAACCAGTTCCGGCTGCAGATCGCCGGAATGGCCCCGGGAAGCAACATCGACCTGAAGATTGTCCGCAACGGTCAGGAGCAGAACCTGGCGTGAAGCTGGGTACCGCGAACGAGAACCCGGGTGGCAAGGGCCGGAGCAGAATGGCGCGAACCTTCGCAAGGCGAGAAGGGTGCGCTGAAGGGCGTCTCGGTGCAGGCGCTGAGCTCGGACTTGCGCCAGCAGCTCCAGCTTCCCGCCTCGGCCACTGGCGTGGTGGTCACGGACATGGACCAGGCGTCGCAGGCCGCCGAGGCCGGTCTGCAGCAGGGCGATGTGATTGCGCAGGTGAATCGTAAGCCGGTCAACACCGTTGCGGAATTCAATGCCGCCGTGCGGGCGGGCAACGGCGGATCGACGCTGCTGCTGGTCCATCGTGGCGGCGGAGCGCTGTTTATAGTGGTTCAGAACCACTGAGCAGGTCCTCGCAGAACTTGACAATTCGGGGCGCAGATTTCTTGATAGTCTGCGCCCTTCTTCTTTTCGGTGCATCTAACTTTAGGAAGCGAATGCACAAACGCAAGAATCATTGGCCGTTGTTCCCGGCGGAGTGCCAGACGGCTGGCGTCCTTCGGCCGATGTATTCCGCACCAGCGATGGCTGGCTGTTCAAGTTCGATCTGGCCGGAGTAGGGTTAGACGATGTCACGGTATCGATCGGGGGCGGCAGGTGCGAATCGTGGGGCAACGCCGGGACTCGATTACGAGGAAGGGTCTCAGTCATTACTCGATGGAGATCTCATACAGCCGATTTGAGCGACATTGAGATGCCATCCAGGAAACGCCGGGCGAGATGCCGCTGAACTTCGAAAACGCTCGCATAACCCTCGAGGCCCGCGATGGCTTCCTGTTGGTTCGTATGGTGACGGGAAGGAAACGAAAATGTCTGAAAAACGATGTCCACACACTGCCGTTGTTGCCGCTGAAGAACACGGTGCTGTTTCCGTATCTGCTGATGCCTCTGTCGGTGGGCCGGCCGTCGTCGTGGCGGCGGTGGAGGCGGCGCTCGCGACCGAGGAGAAAGAAATCGTGGTCTTCTCGCAGCGCGATCCCTCGGTAGAATCGCCCAAGCAAGACGATCTCTACACCGTCGGAACCAAGGCGATTATCCGCAAGATGCGCGCTCCGCGAAGGATCGCTGGAACTGCTGGTTCTCGGCATGGAGCGCGTCACTCTGATAAGGCTGGACGACTCCGAGCCGTTCCTGCGCGCGCAAGGTAACCCCTGCCTCTGCCGGAAGACAAGAGCGCGGAGGTGGAAGCGCTGCAGGGCGCGCTGGTGGAGCTGGCGACCAGCGCATCGCGCTGGCGCAGCCGAATACCCCGCAGGAAGTGACGCGGCTGCTCGCCACCAATAACGAAGATCCGCTGCGGCTCGCGTTCTTGCTGGCGTCCATGTTCAGCCTGGATCTCGAGAAGGAGCAGTCGCTGCTGGAAGCGACTCGCGCGCCGAGGCGCTGCGGCGCATGCACACGTACCTGACCCACGAAGTGCAGGTGCTGGAACTGCGCAATAAGATCACCACCGAAGCTCGCACCGAGATGACCAAGGAGCAGCGGGAATATCTGCTGCGGCAGCAGATGCGCGCCATCCAGCAGGAGCTCGGCGAAAAGGGCGGGAACAGGCCGAAGCGGAACAGCTGCGCGAGCGGCTGGAAAAGGCCGAACTGCCCGAAGAGGTCCGGAAGGAAGCCGAGCGCGAGCTGTCGCGGCTGGAAAAACTGCCTCCCGCAGCGCCCGATTATAACGTGATCCGGACCTATCTGGAATACGTGCTCGAACTGCCTTGGCGCGCCCGGACCGAGGACACTCTCGACATCGCGCATGCGCGGCAGGTTCTGGATGAGGATCACTTCGGCTTGAAAGAGGTGAAGGAGCGGATTCTGGAACACTCGGCGTGTTAAAGCTGAACCCGAACGCCAAAGCGCCGATCCTGTGCTTCGTCGGACCTCCCGGAGTGGGCAAGACGTCGCTGGGCCAATCCATCGCTCGCGCGTTGAATCGCAAGTTCGAGCGCATGAGCCTGGGCGGCCTGCATGACGAAGCCGAACTGCGCGGCCATCGCCGGACCTATATCGGCGCGATGCCGGGCCGTGTGATCCAGGCCATGCGGCGCGCGGGCGCGAACAATCCCGTGCTGATGCTGGACGAAGTGGACAAGCTGGGCCACGATTTCCGCGGCGATCCGGCGCACGCTCTGCTCGAGGTCCTGGATCCGGAGCAGAACAAGACGTTCCGCGATAACTATCTCGATCTGCCGTTCGATTTGTCGAAGGTGCTGTTCGTCACCACGGCGAACGCGCTCGATACGATTCCTCGGCCGTTGCTCGACCGTATGGAAATCCTGCGGCTGGGCGGATACAGCGAAGAGGAGAAGATCCAAATCGCGCGGCGCTATCTGATTCCGAGGCAGTTGAAGGAACCGGGCTGACGGCGGAACAGTGCGTTTTCCGGACGAAGCGTTGCGGAAGATCATTTCGGGCTATACCCGTGAGGCCGGTCTGCGGAGGCTCGAGCGGGCGATCGGCCGCGTGACTCGCAAAGTCGCGCTGCGGTTCGCCGAGGGTAAGACCGAACCGGTGTGCGCCCGAGGATGTGACTGAGATGCTGGGACCGGAGCCGTTCACGCAGGAGAGATGCGCCGCGAACTTCCTGCCGGGCGTCGCGACGGGTTTGGCTTGGACCGAAACCGGCGGCGATGTCCTCTATATCGAGGCACGCTGCTGCCAGACGGCAAAGGCTTGACGCTGACCGGACAACTGGGCGAAGTGATGCAGGAATCGGTGAAAGCGGCGCAGAGCTACATCTGGTCGCATGCGGCCGATTTCGGCATCGACCCCATGTTGTTCAAGAACTCGGGCGTGCACATGCACGTTCCGGCGGGCGCCATTCCCAAAGATGGTCCGTCGGCGGGCGTCACCATGGCGACCGCTCTGACTTCGCTTTACACCGAACTGCCGGCGCGCAACGATACGGCGATGACCGGTGAAATCACGCTGACCGGTCTGGTGCTGCCGATCGGCGGCATCAAGGAAAAAGTGCTGGCGGCG
>CAWITB010000043.1:0-144865 GCA_963838885.1 Bryobacterales bacterium
TGGAGCCGGAACAGGTCGCCGACGCTGTAGTGGAAGGGCTAGAGCGAGAGACCTTTCTGATTCTTCCGCATCCTGAGGTTGCCGAGTACGCACGGCGCAAAGCGGCGGATCCCGATCGCTGGCTGCGCGGAATGCGCCGGCTGCAGGCGCGGCTCAATGGGGGAGATTAACGGAGTTGCCGTTTCACGAGCTCGGTCGTGAATACGACGAGGTCGGAGAAGACCCGGGCCGAGTACGGCGTTTCGGCTCTGGCGTCTTCGATGATCCTTCCCAAACGGTCCCGTACTTCGTCCAGAAATCTCAGCATGCTGTCGACAGATGGGCGACGCTGGGCGGCAATCAAAGCGTTACTGATTTCGCGAAGGACGCCCTCCGCCGTTCCTCCATGGGCATATACGTCCGTCCCGCCGAGATCGCTCAGAGATTTTTGCAGACGACTTCGATCTTTCTCGAAAATAAAGTAGGTGTGGCCTGGCGCTTTCTTGGTCAGGGAGACCATGATGGCGAAGCCCGCCTCGAACGGCATGTTGAATCGCGGAGTGGCCGGCGCGTGGGAATCGAGCTCGACTCGAGAGAGGTCATGAAAGAGAACCGGCAGGATTGCACGAGAGATGCAATGCGTCAGAGCCGCTGTTCGCCGCCGAGGATTTCGAGAGTTGTGCGAGGCCTTAATCCGAAGGAACAAACGCCGACGACATAGGCAAGAAACAGTTCTTGAAACCGCTCGTCATAGGGCAAGTTCAGAAAAACGGAGTTCCGAAATTGCCTGGGCAACTGCGGTCCCTCCGGCGGGCGCCGTTGGCGGGGAGAACCATTCGTTGTTGGAACTGATAGCGTCACACCAACATCTTGAGGCAAAAACCGCGCGGAACAGACTTTATCTCGGTCGCGCGGCGCTTTATTTACGCGACCTGTTATTCAAGCAGTTTCTTGGATCCCGGTTCGGAACGTTCCTTAAACTTTCTCATCAACTCAGAGGCAAGCTCTTTCAATTCACGAACTCGATCCGGGGGAACGCCGTAAAGCTTTCCTAGCTCTTCAGCCGTGGGATATCTGCGGTTATCGATGACGGGATGATTGGCCCTTTCCGCGCGGCCTCTACGCGGTTGTCTCGCGGTCTTCGGCTGGTTGGTTCTCGCCATGTTCTTCCTGTTTTCATGATAGCGGTTTCGGTCAGTTGCCATAGCGGCCAGGATCCGGTAGTGTGTTCGCCGAGCGTGGGCGCCGGCGCGCGGCTGCCCCGGTTTGTGATGTGCGCGGCGGCTTCGGAGACGGACAACACGGGCGTGACGCAACAGTCATAATGGCGCAGGGTCTCGAACCACTCGGTCGCGGAGCGGGTACGAAAAATAGCGGCGAGGCGCTGTTTGAGGAGGCTCTGGTCTTCGTCGAATTGTCTGCCGGCGAGATCTTCGCATCCGAGGCGGCGGCATAATTCAGCCCAAAACTTCGCTTCGAGGGCGCCCACCGCGAGCCAGCGTTCGTCGGCGGCCTGGTAGAGGTTGTAGCAGGCATATCCGCCGCCGAGGAGGCCTTGGCCCGGGCTCGGTTCACGGCCGGTGCGCCGATAGCCGGCTAGCGGAATGGTCAATAGCGATTGCACGCCGGCCAGCATGGATATATCGAGATATTGGCCGCGGCCCGTTGTGGCGCGCTCGAGGAGGGCCAGCAGGATGGCGTTCGCGGCTTGCATTGCGCCTCCGGCGAGATCGGCGATCTGCACGCCGGGGATGACGGGCAGGTTGAGGCTGAGCACTCCTCCGAGGGCGAGATAGTTGATATCGTGTCCGGCGAGCGCGGAATACGGGCCCACCTGGCCGTAGCCGGTGAGACTGGCGTAAATCAGGCGGGCGTTCACGGCGCGCAGGTCGTCGTAGGCGAGACCGAGACGGGCCATCGTTCCAGGGCGGAAGCCTTCGATCAAAACGTCGGCGCGAACGGCGAGGCGCAGGAGCGATTCGCGGCCATGCGGGTCTTTGAGATTCAGGGCGACGCTCTTCTTGCCGCCGTTGGTAGCTTCGAATACTTCGGGATCGAGGGTGCGGGCGTAGTCGCCCTCGCCGGGCTGCTCGATCTTGATGACCTCGGCGCCGTTCGCAGCTAACATCGCCGTGGCGGCGGCGCCAGGAAGCAGGCGCGTGAGATCGAGGACCATGATGCCCTCGAGCGCGCTCACGCGCGGGCCTTTACCATGAGCTTGTCCTGATACACGATGACGGGTTCGCCGTTCTGGTTCAGAACCTGGGTGTTGAATGTGACAATGCCACGCCCGGCGCCCTTGCGGTCCAGCGCGACGACTTCTTTCTCGACGTGGATGGTGTCGCCGATGAAGGCCGGGTGGGTAAAGCGCAGCCGGTCGATGCCGTAAAACGCAATCACGGTATCGGTGGTCTGGCCGGTCTGCACGGTGAGGCCGCTCGAAATTGCGAGCAGCAGCAGTCCATGCGCGATGCGCTTTCCGAAGGGTCCCTGGCGCGCGAATTCTTCGCTCATGTGCAGCTCGATGAAGTCGCCGGAGAGGCCGGCGAAATTCACAATGTCGGCTTCGGTGATGGTGCGCGAGCGAGTAACGGTCTTTTGTCCGAGCTCGAAATCTTCGAAATGACGGCTCATGCGTGCTTTCGCGTCTCCTCTTCTTGACTGTTCCGCGGGGCTGTCCTACCTTGGAGATTCTACTATTTATGCGAAAAAAAGTGACTGTCGTGGGAGCCGGAAACGTGGGCGCGAACTGCGCCTTGCGCATCGCCGGTAAAGAGCTGGCCGATGTGGTTCTGGTCGATGTGGTCGAAGGCATCCCGCAGGGCAAGGGGCTGGATCTGCTGGAGTCGGGGCCGGTGGAAGGCTACGACGTCAACATCGCGGGGTCGAACGATTACGCGCCGACGGCCGATTCCGACGTGGTCGTGATCACGGCGGGCTTCCCGCGCAAGCCGGGAATGAGCCGCGACGATCTGCTGCTGGCGAATTACGAAGTGGTCCGCAGCGCGACCGAACAGGCCGTGAAATATTCGCCCAATTGTATTTTGATCCTGGTCACGAACCCGCTCGACGCGATGTGCTGGACGGCTCTGAAAATTTCGAAGTTTCCGAAGAGTCGCGTCGTCGGCATGGCCGGGGTTCTCGATACGGCGCGCTTCCGGACCTTCGTCGCGCAGGAGCTCGATGTATCGATGGAAAACGTCACCGCGATGGTGCTCGGCGGGCATGGCGACACCATGGTGCCGTTGGTAAGGCTGAGCAGCGTGTCGGGCATTCCTTTAACGGAGCTGCTTGATCGGGCTACGCTCGAGCGGCTGGTGCAGCGCGCCCGCGACGGCGGGGCCGAGATCGTGAAGTATTTAAAAACGGGCAGTGCCTATTACGCGCCGTCGGCCGGGGCGGTCGAGATGGTCGAATCCATTCTCAAGGACAAAAAGAAAGTGTTGCCCTGCGCGGCGTATCTGGAAGGCGAGTACGGGATTCGCGATGTTTTCGTGGGCGTACCGGTGAAGCTGGGAGCGCGCGGCATCGAGAAAATTTATGAAATCACGCTGGACGGCGAGGAGCAGGCCGCCTTGGAGAAGAGCGCCCGCGCGGTCGAAGAGCTGCTGGGCGTGATTAAGCAGAAGATCGGGTCGTAGGTTGCGGCCGCGCAAAGCCCGGGCCCCGCGCATCGATCCGAAGCTGGCGTGTTTTCGCATGCACGCCAGGGAATCGAAGATACATCGCTGGGGCGTCTACGCCGATGAAGATATCCCGGCGAATCGTAAAGTGATCGAATACACCGGCGAGCGCATCAGCCGGCGGCAAACGAAGATCCGCGCGGCGCTGCCGCTGAATTATATTTTCACGCTGGACGATTACTGGGCGCTCGACGGGGCCTCGGGTGGGAGCGGGGCGGAATTTATCAACCATAGCTGCGATCCGAATCTCGTATCGCGCATTCTGAAGGGCCACATTCTGTATTTCAGTAAGCGCCCGATCCGGAAGGGCGAGGAGCTTACAGTGGATTATCACTTCGGCGCGGACGAGGAGGCGGTAGAGTGCAAATGCGGCGCGAAGAATTGCCGCGGGACCATCAATCTTCCGAAGCTCCTTCGCGCACGCCGACCGTACAATAGTTCTTGATCTTCGAGAGCCATTTTCCGGATCTGAAACTGCAGGGCCGCGGGAAGGTCCGCGATATTTACGAGGCGGGCGAGTATCTCGTCATCGTGGCCACCGACCGGCTCTCGGCGTTCGATTGCATCCTGCCGACTCCCATTCCCGGTAAAGGCCGCGTCCTTACGCAGCTTACGATTTTTTGGCTTGGCCTGCTGCGCGATATCGTTCCGAACCATTTCGTCACGGCCGATGTAGCGGAATATCCGCCGCCGTTCCGGCCGTATGCGGAGCAGCTCGAAGGCCGCTCCATGCTCGTTCGCCGCGCGCGCATGATCGATGTCGAATGCGTGGCGCGCGGCTATGTTTCGGGATCGGGATGGAAGGACTACCGGCGTACGGGAGCGATCTGCGGAATCGAGCTGCCGGCGGGTTTGGTTGAGAGCGATCGTCTGCCGGGGCCGATCTTCACTCCCGCGAGCAAAGCCCAGAGCGGGCACGACGAGAACATTTCGTTCGATAATGTTTCTGAGAGGATTGGACGGGAATTGGCGGAACGTTTGCGCGCGCTCACGCTCGAAATCTACGGCCGCGCCTCGGCCTACGCGGCGGAGCGAGGCATCATTGTAGCCGACACGAAGTTCGAGTTTGGCTTCATCGGCGGCCAATTGACTCTTGCCGACGAGGTGTTGACGCCGGACTCGTCGCGTTTTTGGCCTCGCGAAACATACACTCCCGGCGGACCGCAGCCTTCTTTCGATAAGCAATATGTGCGGGATTATCTGGAATCCATGAGCTGGAACAAGCAGCCTCCCGCGCCGGAGCTGCCCGCCGAGGTGGTCGCAAAAACGAGCGCGAAGTATCGCGAGGCCTATCGCGTCCTGACCGGAAACAATTTATGAGCTGGCTCGACATATTGGTCCTGCTGATCGTGGCGTATTCCATCTTCACGGGCTTTACTAGCGGCTTCGCGAGGGTCGGCGTGGGATTCGCGGCGACCGTGCTCGGCATCGTGTTCGGGTTCTGGTTCTACGGCATCGCCGCCGCGCACATCGCCGATTACGTCTCCTCGCCCGGGGTGGCGAACCTGCTCGGGTTTCTGCTCGTGTTCGCATTGTTCGCCGTTGCGGGCGCGATCGTGGGCCGCATCCTGGCCAGCCTTTTCAAGTGGGTTGGATTGTCCTGGTTCGACCGGCTGCTCGGCGCCGCGTTCGGGTTTTTACGCGGGGCCGTGATGTCGGTCGCGCTGGTTACCGTGATCCTGGCGTTTGCTCCCACGCCTCCGCCCGCGTCCATCGTGCGCTCGAAGACGCTGCCCTATATCATCGATACGTCGGGCGTGCTCGCCGCCATTACGCCTCATGAGATCAAGGACGCTTTCCGCGAAACGAAAGAGAAAGTGAAGCGCATGTGGCACGACCGTGTGCAACATAAGGAGCCGAAGGGACAAGCGGTCTGATGTCCCTGCTTATCTTCGATCTGGACGGAACGCTGATCGATTCGAAGCTCGACCTGGCGCATGCCGTGAACGCCACGATGGAACACATGGGCATGCCGCCGCTTTCTCACGAGCGCATCGCCAGCTATGTCGGCAACGGCGCGCCCGTGCTGCTGCGGCGCGCCATGGGACCGCAGGCGACGGAAGAGCAGGTGGCGCAGGCGCTCGACTTCCTGATCCCTCATTACGCCGCGCATTGTCTCGATAACACGTCGTTGTATCCGGGCGTCAAGGATGCCCTCGACCGCCTGCGGGAGCGCGGCGCGCGGATGGCGGTTCTGACCAACAAGCCGGTGCGCATCAGCAATCACATCATCGCCGGACTGGGCTGCGGCGAGCACTTTTTCCGCGTTTACGGCGGCAACAGCTTCGAGCGGAAAAAGCCCGATCCGGTGGGTATTGACGCGCTCCTGTCGGAAACGGGGCTGCCGCGCGAGAACGCCGTCATGGTGGGCGACAGCGCCGTCGACATCCGCACGGCGCGCAATGCCGGCATTCGGGCCTGCGGCGTGACCTACGGGTTTCAGCCGGAGACGTTCGCGGAAGTTCCGCCCGATTTTTTAATTGACGACCTGAACGAGTTGGCGGATCGCGTATTGGCTTCTTAGCTCGCCGGTATTTTTTCCCCCGCGAAACCTTGTCCCCGGCTCCCTGAAAGATCCGTAACCGTTACCCATCATGCACGCTCTGTATCCCGAGTGATACAGTAATAAACCAGCGCCTGCGAGCGCCAGCGGTTCCATGATCGCCGGCATTCACGCCGGGCCGGAGCGCGGAAGGAGGGGATTTCGTGAAGACTTTCGCAATCGCATTTTTTGCGGTTTTTGGTTTCGCCTTTGTGCTGACGCAAGACCTGCCGGGGCAGGACCTTTCTGAACGAGCATGGCGGATGGAGATCCAGGGGGATCCGTCGGGAGCCGGCGCGCTGCTGCAACAGGCCGCTGCCGCCAAGACCGCGGATTCCGCGGCTCTCGAAGCTTACGCTGAGTTTCTCGACGGTCATGGCGATCCCGCGGCGCGCGAAGCTTGGGAAAAACTACTTCCCCAAAGCAGTGGAGCCGTCCGCGCCGCCGCCGCACGCCATCTGCTGCTCATCGATGCCCGCCTGGGCGACTGGGCCGCCGCGCGGAAAGACATGGACGAATACCGCGCCGCCGGTGGCCGGGACCTCGCGCTGCCGCCAGCCGTCTCGCCCGATGCGAAAAGCGATGCCAAGAAGCCCGTAATCCTCGTGCCCGGTCCGCTGCGTTCTTTCGCGCGCATGGCCGCCCTGTCTCCCGACCTGCAGCCGGGCGATCTTCTCGGAGCGCTCGCCCGCAATGTCGTCACCAACGGATATCAGGCCGCGGCGAGCAATGAAGCGCTGGAGCAAACGGAATATCTCAAGCTCGTCGTGCGCTATCTCACCCAGGCCCGCGAGCTCGATAAGCTCGCCGGCGCCACGAAGGTCATCAAGATCGAGACGTGCGATTCCACACAGACCGGCGAGCTTCTACGCGTGCTCGGTTATCGCATGCGCGGCGGCTGCGGCTCCGACGTGGTGCTCGAGACGGTTAACGCCACGCGCGCCTTCCTGACCATCGATTCCGGCTTCCCGCTCGCCGAGTTGGAGCAATCCCTTCGCACCAATCGCCCCTTCGTCTACGACTACCACCCTACCGTCGTGCCCATTCTCTACGGACCCGACTATTGGACGTCGGCGCACGAAAATAAGGCCGCCGGATCGCAGGAATTCATCGACTTCTTTATTGGCGATCCCTCCATCTGCCGCTTGTATCTGGGGCTCTCCAAGCTCGATCCGCCCACCGCGGAGGAAATTCGCAAGGCCGTTCCCGCCCCGCGGCTGCGCGCCTTCGCCCACGTGCTCGATTTTTACGGGGGCATGTTCGAGATCCGCGACGGTAAGGCCGCGGTCCCCGGCGGCGCGCGCTCTATAAAGGCCTGGACCGATCTGGTCGGCGTTTCGCCCGACAAAGGCGCCGCTTTTTACGAGAAGCTCATCGTCCGAGACGACGGCTGGATGGCCAGCTACTACGATTCGCTCGCGCGCATCGTTTACAATCCCGCCCACGGCCCGGTACAGAATTACCTCACCGAGCCGGAGCGTCTGAAGCGCTTCTACGCCGCCATCCGCGGTAAGGTAACCAGCCCCGGCCCCGCGCGGCCCGTGTTCCGCGCCAACGCCGATATGATGCTCCTCACCACGCGCCTGCGCCTCGATTCGAGCGGCCGTCCGCACATTCCCGGCGGCATCGCCGTCTGGCGCGACCTCTTCGTGGAGCACCCCCACGGCAAGTACGACGCCAAGCTCTCCAAGGCCGCCGCCGGCTGGAAGGATCCGGACGACGTTCTCGAAGCGCTGTTCGGCTTGTGCCGCAAATCGGTCGAGAACGAGCCGCTCAAGATTTTCCTTGCTCTCAGCGACGTCGACCGGCGGCGTTCCACGCCTTTGGCCGCTGCCACGGTGGCCCGCCTGGCGCGCCAGTATCGCGCGTTCGGCGCCCAATATGCCGTATTCGCCGATGCCCCCGTCATCTCGGACAAAACCGTGCTGGCGTTTCTGGACGCGGCGCAATCGATCGGCTCCATTCGCGATCTGGGAGTGCGCGCCGACGCCGCCGGAAGCATGCAGGCGCTCGTGGGGTTGTGGCAAATCTTCTATCGCCAGGGCTCCATCGCCCCCGCCGATGCCGACAAGGAGCTTGCCGCTCTCGTCGCCAGCTTCGATAACGTTAAAAACGAGCGCGAAATCTTCGATGCCGGCCGCTCCGGCGTTCGCACCCTGCTCGCCGCGGCTCATGCTCGCGAGGGCTCGCCGCAGGATCGCATGATCGACCTGCTGGCCGGCGCCGCCGATCCCATCGACGCCGACTCCCACACGCAGCTTGTCGAGCAGATGATCCGCATCTTCGAAGCTCAGCGGCTAATTTCTCTCCAGACCATCTTCGAGCTTTCGGACCATCTCGAAGCCGTCGCCAAGGGCGCCAAGGCCAACTCCGCTCTGATCGCCAAGACGGCCGCGCGCATCTCGGAAATCCAACTGCCTCGCGCCGATCTCAGCGGCGTCGAGAAGAACGCGCTAGCGTTCGGATACTGGCCCGAGAGGCACATCGAAACGCAGCGCAAGCTGAACCTGCGGGCCATCGTCGATAAATCCGCCACCGATCCCCGCAAACTCGAGGATGTGCGCGGCCTGCTCGCTCCCTTTCTGCGCGATACTCTGGTGGGCTTGAACTATGTCCATTACGCCCCGCCCGGCGCTCAGATCCTCACGACCAATCCTTTATTCGTGCGCAGTCACGACTTCATCGGAATGCAGGGTTCGACCGAGACCTGGAAAGCCACCGAGGTTCTGGGCAATGGTTGGCCCGCCAGCGCCGGAGGCAAGCTCATCGGCTCGCTGTGCGGCCTGCCCTACGCGCTCGCGGAAGCCGAACAGAATTTCCTGATTCCCACGAAGGAGCAGGCTCTTATTTGGGGCGACCTGGTACCGCAGATGTTGATCGGGGCCACCGTGCCGCGCTGGTGGAACGTCACCCCGGCGCAGCTTCACTGGGTCGCGCTGCACATGCATTACGCGGAGAATGCCATCGCGGAAGCGTCCATGAATCCCGGCGAGCGCGCGCTCGTTCTGAAGGCCGTCGAAAATCACGCCCCGCCGGCGCGGACCTATAAGATCGCCACGCTGCTCGAATCCGGACAGGTCCCCGCCGCGCTCGACGAGATCACGCCATCGGAAATGTTCGCCATCGCCGCCGATTTGAGCGCGGACAAGAACAACTCCGAGCCCGGCGCCGTTGAGATACGCCGTGAAGCCGCCGCCTCGCCGCGCGAGCTGGCCTACGACATCATTTCGCTGCGCTTCGGCACGCCCAAGCCCACGCTCGCCAATTCCTATACGCCGGAGCTGCTCAACTTGCGGACGTTCCCCACGTTGATGGGGTATTCCAGCCGCATCATGGCCGAGAGCTGGGAATCGAATCTTCTCTATTACGCGACCATCGCGGACGAGATGCACCTGCCGCCGTCGCAATTGAATATATTGGTCCCCGCATGGACGGAGCAAACGGTCGAGCGCATTTTCGCCACGCACCTCGAAGACTGGCCGGCCTTGCTGCGCTCCTTGCGCGCGGTCGGCGGCGACGCCGTGCGGAAAAATCGCAAAGCAGCAGTGGCCGCCGGAGGTCTTTAAGCTGCGAATCCAAAGTATCTATTAATGGAGGATGAAGTTGAAGTCCGTTAAATCTTTTGCAATGCTCGGCGCGGCGCTGGCCGCTTCGAGCAGCCTCGTCTGGGTCTGGGCGCAGGAACATCCCACCTTCCGCATTAAGGTCGACATGGTGGTGGTGAGCTTCACGGTTACCGACAGCAAGGGCCACTACATCAACGGCCTGAAGCCCGGCGACGTACGAATTTTCGAGGACGGCATTCGCCAGAAGATGAATACGTTCGGGGAGGGAAACAAGCCGCCGCTGCAGATCCTCGAAGACGGCTCCACGCGCCCGGTCCCGATTAACCCCGGTGCGGTCGATAAGGACGCCGTGACAATGGCTTCCGACCGCGCCGCCGACGCCTTCGTGGGCACGAACGTTTTCGTCCTGTTCGACACCAGCAATTATATGTATCGCGGCTTCGTGTACGCCTCCGACGCCATCGCCGATTTCATCCGCGGCCTGGACCGCGCCGATTCGGTCGGCGTCTATACCTTCAGCCGCAATCTGTCGCGCGTCGCGCCGCTAAATCACGACCGCAACCAGGCCATTTTCGGTCTCCGCAAAGCTGTGGCCGGCGACGACGCCGCCCTTTATAACGGGCTGCTGCTGGCCTTGCGCGACGCCGCCAAGGTGCCCGGCCGCAAAGTCGTCATCGTGTTCTCGAACGGCCCCGATAACGCCAGCATGATCGCCCCCGACGATGTCCGCGCCGTGGCGGAAGACGAAGGCATCCCCATTTACGTCATCTCCACGAGCGAAGTGAACAAGGATCCCGTCTCGAGCGCCATCTTCAAGCGCATCTCCAACCGCACGGGCGGCAAAGCCTATTTCGCCAAGACCTGGCAGAAGCAGGTGGAGGCGTTCGAAAATATTCGCGAAGACCTCGGCAACAGCTATACCGCGACCTACTATCCGGCCGCGAATCCTAACGAAAGCTTCCGCAAGATCACCATCGAAATCGCGTCCGACCCCGGACACAAATATCGTGTGCGCGCCCGCCCCGGCTATCGTCCTCGCGGCGGCTTCGAGTAGGGGAAGCATGTCGGCGCTATTAGACAAAGCGATAGAAAAAGTGATTGCCCTGCCTGCCGATGAGCAGGATGCCATCGCTTCCCAAATGCTGGCCTCGCTTGCCGACGAAGAGGCCTGGAAAAAACGTTTTGCGGAGAAACGCGACGTAATCCGTCGCATGGCCCAGGAGGCCTTGGAGGAGGACGAGCGAGGTGAGACGATTCCCCTAGACGACCTGCTCTGATGCAGTCGCGGACCACCCGGCAATTCTGGCGTTTGTTTGCTCGCCTGCCGTCCGATGCTCAGCGTGAAGCCAAACGCGCTTATCGCCTTTTCCAAGCCGATCCAGCTCACCCCGGCCTGCATTTCAAGAAACTGGAAGGCGAGGAGGACATCTACTCAGTCCTCATCGGACTCGCCTATCGCGCACTGGCAGTAATGAGAAAAGGTCGCGCCGTCTGGTACTGGATCGGCAGCCACTCTGAATACGATCGGCTGGTTTGAACGCGCCACCTTTTGTCGACAAATTTCGCGAATCGCGAAGCGGCCGCGATTTGGAGGCCCGGGCCGCAAAATACCGCGTCCGAGCCGGCCTCAGATACCTCCCTGCGGCGGCTTCCAATGATTTCTTAAAATATGCCCAACGTCTTACGGGATGAGCTTATGAATCGTGCTCTGCGGGAGTTCGGCTGTTTCTGCGGCGCCGCCGGCTATCTACTCCAGCTTGGCCGGCTTCGCCGCACCGGCATAAATAGAGTTGAACAGTAGCTTGTAGGTCCCGTGCGGCTGGCCTCGAAAGGCCGCTTCCACTCCCAACAGGAACACATTTCCCTCGCCCATGGGAGCTTCGGCGGCGGCCACCGTGCCCTCGAGATATCCTTGTCCCCAAGCCCAGCCGCTGCGCAACGGCGTGGAGCCGGCGTACCACACCACTGGTTTGACGCCTTTCATGCCGGCATCCGGCCGCATGCGGAATGCCGGACTGTTTTCAAAAAATACGTCGGCAACGTCCGCCATGCCGTAGGCCACCGGCTGGGTGTTGTCCACGCTCACCTGCAGCACCGATCCGGGCACGTAAAATTTCTCCCGCGGCAACGGATGCTCTTGTCCGTCGGGCGTTCTCTCCACAAGCGCATTCTCGACCGGCAGTCCGAAGAACTGCGCCAAGCCCGTGGAGTCGCCGATGGTGACAATTGTGCCACCCGCTTCGACGAACCGCTTCAATTGTGGGATCGTTTTCTCGGCGGTAACGCGTCCGAGCATCTTCCGAAATTCTTCGGGAATGTCCTCGGGTTTGGGCTGCCGGAATCCGAAGCCTCCGCCGCGTCCGGCCGTCGCCGCTCCCTGCTCGCGCGGCATCGCGCCGCTTGGAAATACCAGCACATCGTAACGGCTCGCGATATCGCCTTGATCGAGCGCCGCCGGGTAGACCACCTCGAAGGGAAACTCGAACTGCTCGAAAATCCAGCGCAGCCATCCTGAGGTCATCGATCCGCCGTACTGGTCCCACAGTCCGATGCGCACGGGCTTGAGCTTCATCGCATCACCGGCGGGTCTGCTCGCGACGCCTTCAATCGTGATGCCCAGCTCCTCCGCGGCGCGCTCGAGAATGGGGCGCGTTTGCGCGCGCGCCGGGATGTACATCGTTCCCGCGCCCACGCGGCGACCCGCCAACTCGACGGGCTGCTTCAGCCAATAGACCTCGTCGCCGTTCTTCAGCAGGCGATTTACAAGGATGAAGGAATCATTTTGCTCGTGACTGACCAGATATCCGGCCGGCTGCGTTGGACCGAGCATTTTGTTTGCGGGCGGCTTTTGGAGGCCGCTTACTTTCTCGAACGGCCCGTTGAAGTCATCCAGAATGCGGTCGAATTTTACGCCCATCTGGAACGCCAGCGTGTATCCGGTGACGTCGTAGGGCGGAATCGGCGGGCCGCCCGGGTAGCGGAAATCGTTGGGATGATCCTGCGGCTCGAACATATCCAGAATGTGCGGCCGGAAGGCCTGCGCCGTTTTCACCACCCACGAACCGGCCCGGTAATGCTTGCCGTTGACGTCGAAATCGGCGGTCGCGCGCTCGATCGCGACGCCGTTCTTGATGAGCGTGTCGATGAACTTGGTCGCGGTCGGGAAGTCCGGCTGATCGATGGGAACAATATATCCTCGCGCATCGCGCATGGCGGGATCGTGCAGCACGGCGTCGTACAGCTTCACGGGCACGCCTCCGCCGCGCCCGCCAAAATTGCCGGGGGTATCGCCGGCGGGAATGGCCGCCGCGGTCGTTCCCGTCGCGCTCGTCGCAGCCGCGGCCAGCGTGCGCGCGCCTCCTCGGCCGCCGCCCGCAGCCGGCTCCTTCGCCGCCTTCTCCTTCAGCGCTTCGATCCGCTTGGGCGTCACGGTCCAGGAATCGCGGCTGCCCCGCTCGATCGAATTGCGGCCCATGCGATAGATGTCGTAGAGAAAATCTTCGCGATATTTCGAAGCCAGGTCGAGCACCGCGCGATTGGCTGTCATGGAGTATTCGATCGACTGCCTGAAGTGCCAGATCTGCGGCGGGACTGGAAACGGCTCGTCTCCGGTTGGCAATTGCCGATCCGGGATCAACGCGACTTCGAAAGGCGTGGGATTCCCGATGGTTTCCGTCAGCAGCCCGATCATGTTGTGAAAATACGTCGTCGTGCGCAGGCCGCCGTTGTACCACGTCGAGTAGGGCGCGCCGCTGCGCATCGTCGTGCCGGGCTTGCCTTCTTCGATGAAACGGCTGTGCATGGCCGAGCCGACCATTTCGATCTGCATCGGAATCAGCGGATCGAAATTGTAGTTGAACGGATCGCGGAAGGGGGGCGCGAACATAACCGCGCCCGCGGGACCCGTCTGGTGATGGTTGTACATGATCTGCGGGAACCATTCCGAATACAGTACGCGATTCATGTTCGTCGATTCCTTCATGTTCGACATGTAGAAATCGCGATTGTTGTCGTGGCCGATATACTTCTGCCATAGGCGCGGGACATTGTTGGTGGAGCGCTTCTTGGGATCGGACTCGCGCATATACCAGTTCGAGACCAGCTCCATTCCATCGGGGTTGGCCTGCACCGCGAGAATGACAACGTCGTTCAGGATACGCATGGTCTCCGGATCGTTTCGGCTGAGCATCTCGTAGACGAATTCCATCAACTGCGCCGCGCCCAGGACTTCGGACGCGTGCAGGCCGCCATCGATCCAGACCACCGCCTTGCCTTCGTGCGCCAGCGCGCGAGCGGTCTCGTCCGTAAGGCCATCGGCGAGGGCGAGCCGGCGCGAAATCTCTTTATAATGCGCCAGCTTTTTTTGATTCTCGGGCGACGTGATGATGGCCATCCATTGCGGCCGGCCCTCCTCGGTCTTTCCAATCTCGACCAGCTTCATGCGGCCGGATTCCGCGGCGAGCTTCTTCCACCACGCCGTCAATTGCGTATAGTTGGCGAGGTAGTAATCGTCGCCGATATCGAATCCAAGCGCCTCTTTGGGGGTGGTGAGCTTGCGCGGCGTCTGCGCGGGGGCGGCGGCCGTAAGCGCAATAACCAGTGCGCAAATGCCCTTTAATCGGCCGAGGAACCCATGCCTTACGGCGCAACCGCGAGCCTCGAAACCGAGCCGCGCCCGCGAGCCAGCCGTTAGCGCCCCGCGCGTTGCGGCGATCTGCCGTTCTGAACCGGCTATGGCGCTTCCACGCCGCCGCTGGTTCACCGCGCCGGCGGGGCGATTTTCATATAGCATGTGTTTATTCTCGCTTTCACCGCCAGCTCAGGCGCGCGATCCTGCCGTTGGGGCCCACCGCCCAAACCGCGCCGTCCGCCGCGCTCAAAGCATTATAAGCGGTGTTATCGAACTGTTTCCAATTCTCTCCATTATCCACGGAGACGTCCGTCCCGGTAATGCCGGTCGCGATCCACGCCTTGCGGGCGGCCGAGTAGACCACGGCCGAGCGGTAGCCATGCGGGCCTTCTCCCGCCGGCTTGCTCCACGAATTGCCTCCATCGGAGGTGAGCGCGACATTAGCCCCGCTCACCGTTGGCTGGGAATAATCGCCGCCCACCGCGATGCCCTGGCGCGCATCGGAGAACGCGATTGAAAAAATACCGGACGCCGCCGTTCCACCGAGGATCGGCGTCGTACCCGAGATCCACATCCGGCCCCCATCGCTCGAGCGGAACACCAGTGCATCCGCCGCCCCACCGGTCACGAACCATGCGTCCAAGCGGCCCAGCAGGAAGAGGCAGGAATTGCTGGCGGCGAACGCGCCCGCTCCCGGCAGCGCCGCTACAGCGAGATTGCGTTTCCATATCGCGCCGCCGTTGTCCGTCGTGACGATCACGAACTGGCCGGCGACGGGATCTCCCAGTACCATTCCATGCGAGGCGTCCCGAAACGCGATAGCGTCGAAAAATCCCTGGGGATCGGGGTTGGCGTATTCGAGCGTCCAGCGCGCGCCGCCGTCCGAGGTTTTATAAATTCTCGACTTGTCCCCCGCTCCGCTGCTCAACAGCCACGCCGTATCGGCATCGAGCGCGCGCACGCCGCGAAAGTCGAGCTGCCCGCCGCCGGGGACCTTTAGCGATTGCCAGGTTGCGCCGCCATCGGTCGTGCGTAGACACGTCCCATTCGCGCCACTGGCCCAGGCGACGCGTTCGCTCACCGCGCCGATGCCTCGCAACGATGCTTCGACTCCGCTATGCTGGGCCGTCCACGTCTGCGCGCAACAGATTGGGACCATCGCCGCGAGCAGGAGCGTTCTGGCCATCGCTACAATAGAAGCACGACCGCTCCATTCCCCCATGTTCGATAACTTATCCGACAAGCTGCAGCGGGTGTTCAAAAATCTGCGCGGCGAAGGAAAATTGACCGCCGAAAACATGGAGACGGCGCTGCGCGAAATTCGCGTCGCGCTGCTCGAGGCGGACGTGCATTTCCGCGTCGTCAAGCAGTTCATCGAGAACATCCGGCAGAAGGCCGTCGGCGAAGAAGTGCTCACGGCGCTGTCGCCGACGCAGCAGGTGATCAAGATCGTGCGCGACGAGCTGGTGCATCTTCTGGGTAGCCACCAGTCCAAGCTTCGTTTTGCAAACGAGCCTCCCAGCG
Organism: Bryobacterales bacterium; assembly: GCA_963838885.1. GTDB lineage: Bacteria > Acidobacteriota > Terriglobia > Bryobacterales > Bryobacteraceae > JAICMB01. The sequence continues at coordinate 15,925 of CAWITB010000043.1, forward strand.
CCATTATGATCGTCGGCCTGCAAGGCTCCGGCAAGACCACAAGCACCGGCAAGCTCGCCAAATGGCTCTCGAAAAACGGTCACAACCCCATGATGGTGTCGGTTGACGTCTACCGCCCGGCCGCGCGCCAGCAATTGGCCGTGATCGCTCGGGACGTCAAATTGCCGGTATACGCCGGCGAGCCGGACGAGACCAAGCCCCTCGATCTGACGCGCGCCGCCCGCCGTGAAGCCGTGCAAACGGGCCGCGATGTTCTGCTGGTCGATACCGCCGGACGCCTGCACATCGACGAGCAGCTGATGCAGGAATTGCGGGAATTGAAGGAGCAGCTCAATCCCAGCGAAATTCTTTTCGTCGCCGATGCCATGACCGGGCAGGACGCCGTCAAATCGGCCGACGAGTTTCATAAACAGCTCGGGATCAGCGGCGTTATTCTCACGAAAATGGATGGGGACGCCCGCGGCGGCGCGGCGCTTTCGATCCGCAACATCACGGGTCAGCCGCTGAAGTTCGTGGGCGTCGGCGAAAAGTCCGACGCGCTTGAGCCGTTTCATCCGGACCGCGTGGCGCAACGCATTCTGGGCATGGGCGACGTCCTTTCGCTCATCGAAAAGGTCCAGGAAAACATCGACGAGAAGCAGGCCGAGGAGACGCAGCGCAAGCTTCTTGAAAACGAGTTCACGCTGGAGGATTTCCGCGATCAATTGCGCCAGATCCGCAAGCTCGGGCCGCTCGAATCGCTGCTCGGCATGATGCCGCAGTTAGGGCCGTTGAAGGACCTCAAAAATGTCAAAGTCGACGAGAACGAGGTCACCCGCGTCGTCGCCATTATCGACTCGATGACGAAGCAGGAGCGCGCCAATCACATGATCATTAACGGGGCGCGCCGCCGCCGCATCGCCAAGGGCAGTGGGGCCTCGGTGCAGGAAGTCAACGCGCTACTGAAGCAGTACGCGCAAGCGCGGAAAATGATGAAATCTCTGACCGGCGGCATGGGTGGGATGATGGGTAAACGCCTCGCCAAGAAACTGCCACCGGGGTTGTTTGGCGGAATGGGCGGACGCTAAACTCCGCCGTTTCTGAGCGGATCGGCTCAATAGCGACGGCGCGAGGGGATGAGGATAGTCGATGCGAGCAGACCTCCGGCAACCGCGGCCCCCAACATTGCCCAGGGATTGCGATTGAAATAGGTGCGCCAATCGGTGGCGTCCCGGACCTTCACTTCAAGCGCGGCGAGATTGTCGCCCAACTGCTCGCGCTTATCCTGAATGTTTTTTATGATTTGCTCTGATTGCGCATCCATTCAACATCCTCCTTTACGGTGAACACGGTCTTCTCGGGCCCCTTGACTTTTTTCCAGCGCTCCCTGCCCACAGAGAACAGCGCTCCTCCGACGAGCAGCAAGAATACGCCGACGATCAGAGCCGCGGCCCACAAGGGCAGCGCCAGCGCGATGGCGAACATCACGCACAAGAGGCAAAAACCGAGCCCGAACAGAGCCATGAGAGCCGCCCCGCCGAACATGATGCCGGCGGCGCTGGCCTTGCGGACTTCGTCCTTGGTCTCGACCTTAGCGAGTTGCACCTCGGAACGAATAATGTCTTGAATGTTGGTGACGGCGTCTTTTAGAATGTCGGTGATGGTACGCTCGCCGCTTCGCCCCGATGGGTATACATAGGAACCGAGCTTTCCGCCCGCTTCACTGGCAGGATCCAAATCCATGATTAAACTCCTTTTCTAGCTCCTACGAAGGAACGCGCCCAGGATAAGTCCCAAAGCGGCGGCGGCCACCAGAGACGGCACGGGATTGCGGCGTGCGGCCGCTTCGGCGTCCGCGATCATTTCGTGCATGTCGCGCGACTGTATGTACCCGGCCGTAGCGCCTAAGGCTTCGGCGGTTTTAGCGGCGAAGTTAGGGGCATTGCCGTCCTCCCTCCAGGCGCTGCGGCGCTCCACAGCGGCTCCTTCAAGCGCGTCGGCCAACGGTAAGGACGGCGCGTCCCACCGCTCCGTCGTAGTTCGTTCCAAGCCCGCGGTGACGTTGTCCATATCCGATCTATGTCTCCGTTTGTTTGACGAATACGGGGACAAAGCATTTCAGCCGTCCTTGGTTACGGCGGACGGCCGGCGCGAATAAAAAGATTCGCTGGAAGATCGGGTCATCGCCGCCGATGAGAGCTATAGGAGATACCTTTTCAATGATCCAAAGCGTAAGCAATACGAGTGCTCCGGCCGCAGTGGCCGCGCCCGCGCCCAAGCCGGCTACCAAAGCTGCGGCCAAACCGGCTGCGGAGCCCTCCGGGAGCACTGAGGATACGATCAGTCTGAGTGCGACCGCGAAGGCGAACGCGAGCGCGAAAGGCAGCGATCCCGATCACGACGGACATTAGTGTCTGGCCGCTACTAATTCTGGGATTTTCAAACCGCAGTCCTACCGACGTTAGGATACTTTTTCGTCTATCTGCGCGTCAGACCTTTTGTGTCCAGCCACTTAAGGGCTGGTAATGGAAGTGCAAGACTCAAGTCGCTTGGGAAGGTCCAGTCTGGGGAGAGGAACCATGAAAAAACTGCTGCTGTTGTGGGCGGGAGCATTGGCGCTGCTGTCCTTTCGACCTTATCTATTGCGCAAACGATCACGACCGGAGAAATCTCGGGAACCGTAACGGACCCGACAGGGGCAGCCGTGGCGAGCAGTACTGTCACATTACAAAAGCGACACGACCGGCGAGACGCAGACGGCCACCAGCGGCAGCGTGGGCGAGTTCCGGTTTCCGTTGTTGCGGCCGGGCGCCTACACGCTCACCGATCGCTTCGCCGGGATTCCAGGAAGCGACGCAGAGAGCGAGTCGTGAACCTGGGGCAGGTGACGAACTTGAAGCGTTCAGCTTGGACTGCAACAGCAAACGCAGACCGTGAGCGTAACCGAGCAAGCGCCATTATTGCAGAACGACAACGCGAATCTGGCAACGAAGTTATAACACGCTACAGCTCGAGAACCTGCCGGCTCCCGGCAACGACATGACGGCGTATGCGTTCACCGCGCCGGGCGTGACGATCAGCACGGGCGCCGGATACGGGAATTTTTCGGCCTTTGGGCTCCCGGGCGTCGCAAACCTATTCACCATCAACGGCAACGACAACATGGACCCGTACCTCAACCTGAACAACTCCGGCGCGAGCAACCTTGACGCTCGGCGCGAACGAGATTTCAGAGGCGGCGGTGGTCCTCAATGGCTACACCGGACAGTATGGACGCCAGGCCGGAGCGCAGGTAAACTATGTCACGAAATCGGGCACGAACGCTTTTCATGGAAACGCGGCGTGGTTTTATAACGGGCGGGTTTTGAACGCCAACGATTTCTTCAACAACGCCACGGGACGGCGCGGCCTTTTGCGATCTCGAACGAATGGGCGGACTCCGTCGGCGGCCCTATCATTAAAAACAAGCTGTTCTTCTTTTTCGACAATGAGGGCCTGCGTTACGTGCTGCCCGGCGGCGGACCGGTTTACATTCCGACCACGGCGTTCGCCAATTATGTCCTGAGCAATCTGCAGGCGACGAATCCTGCGGCGGTTCCGATTCTACCAGAAGGCTTTCAACTTGTATGCCGGCTCCTCCGGCGCTGGCCGCGCCACGCCGGTGACCGCCGCGAGGATCCGACCTTGGGCTGCGGCAGATTTCTCGGCGGCCGGCTTCGGCGCCAGCCACACCTTGCGCCTCGACATTCCGAAGCACGGTGAACAACCTGAATACGGAGTGGCTGATGGCCATCCGCGGCGATTACGATATCAGCAATAAGGATCGCGTCTATTTCCGCTACAACACCGACCACGGCATACAGGCGACCGGTACTGATCCCATCAACTCCGCCTTCAACGCGAACAGCGTGCAGCCCGCAGTATGGCGGCCAGTTCGGCTACACCAGGGTGATCGGCGCAACCATGGTGAACCAGTTGCTGCTTTCCGCTTCGGACTATGCTGCCATCTTCGGTCCTCCGAATCTGAGCGCGGCTTTGAGCACTTTCCCGACCACGTTCGGCTTCACCGACGGCGCGCCCTTCTCTAACCTCGGCGGCTCGGATAATGTATATCCGCAAGGCCGCAAGGTGAGGCAATGGCAGTTGGTGGACGATTACTCCATCACGCATGGCGCGCACACGTTCAAGTTCGGCGCCAATGTCCGCAAGAACTTCATCAGCACCTATGCATACGGCCCGAATACTAGCGGTCTGTTCACGTTCAACTCCATGACCGATTTCGTCAACGGTCAGCTCACGGCTGATGGCGGATCGACTTACTCGCAGGCGTTCGCGAACATCGGAGCCGAATCGCTGACGATGTATAGCGCGGGCTTTCTACGGCCAGGATGAATGGAAGGTGCGGCCCAATCTCACCGTGACGCTGGCGTTGCGGATGGACCGCAACAGCAATATCCAATGTTCGGTCGGCTGCTTCAACGAATTGGCGGGACAGCCGTTCGGGCAGGTCGGCGCACTCGGCAGCCACGCCCTATAATACGACGGTGCAGACGGGCTTGCACGAAGCGTTTCCGTACGTGGAACCGGTCGTTCCCGCGCCGCGCGTGGGCATCGCCTGGAACGTAACGAAATCCACCGTGGTGCGCGGCGGGTTCGGAATTTTCTCCGATCTGTACCAGGGCCTGATCGCCGATCGCCTGATTACGAATTTCCCCGGCGTCGCTTCGTTCACGGCCGAGTTCCGGTATAGTCGCGTCGGGCAGTCCCAACAGCGCCTTCGCCGCGGTGCAGAATTCGTTCAACGCCCTGCAGGGCGGTTTCGCCAGCGGCGCAACACGTGGCGCAACTGAAGGCTCGCGTTCCCCTCGGCTTCTCGCTGCCGAATTACAATACCGTATCGAACGAGCTCTACAATCCCAAGTACTACGAATGGAACTTCGAAATCGAACAGGCGTTGAGCAACCGTTATATGTTCGCCGTGAACTACGTCGGCAATCACGGATATCAGGAGTTGAACCAGACGCTCTTTGCCAACGCCTATTCGGCCAAGGGATTTAACGGTCTCCCGGCCGCCGCCCCGGACCCGCGTTTTGGCGAGATTCGCGAGCTGAACAATCAGGGATGGTCCAACTACGACGGTCTGGTGACCTCCTTCCGCTGGCGCGCAACGTCCAATTTCTCGGGCAATTTCAGCTACACCTGGGGCCACGCGCTCGATACGTGCTCGAACGATTGCCTGGAGCCTTTCAACGCTTTGCCGGAGGCGCCAAGCCTGCGGTATCAAATCAATCCGGGAAGCCTTCGCTCGCTGAATTACAGCAATGCGGATTACGATATCCGCCACTCCTTAAATGCCAACTACGTATACACGCTTCCCAATTCGTATTTCCACAATGGATTTTTGAAGGAAGTACTGGGCGGCTGGACGGCTGCGGGAACTTTCTTTTTCCACAGCGGCTATCCCTTTAGCATCCTGGATAGCGGCGTGCGAAGCGGGCAGGTGAGTAATGCCAGCGGCATCGCTACGCAAACGTTCCTCGCCGACTATCTGGGCGGCAATGGATACCCGAGTTGCACCAGCCCCGACGGCGCGTGCTACTCGACCTCCATGTTCGCCTCGGCGTCAAGCCAGCACAATTTCGGCAATATTCCGCGCAATTCCTTCCGCGGACCGGGCTACTTCGACACCGACCTCAATATCAACAAGACGTTTTCGATGCACGAGCGCTATAAGCTCCTGATCGGCGCGTATTTCTTCAATGTATTGAATCATCCGAACTTCGATCTGCCGTACAATAATGTCGCCTCCGGCACCTTTGGCACAATTCAGGAAACGGTTTCGGCGCCGACTAGCGCCTATGGATCGTTCCAGGGTTCGGCGGTATCGGGCCGCGTGATTCAGACACAGGTGAAGTTCACGTTCTAGAGACCAATTCACGCTTTATGTCAAACATAGGGAGCCCTCGGGCTCCCTATTTTGCTTTTATGGCCGTTCCTGTCGAAGCATCGCGGCGGCCGAGAGGCCGAGTTTCCGCAGCAGCGCGATGGCCTGTTCGCGCTCTGCGGGGAAAGCCCCGACGTCGCGCGCTCCATGGCGGCGGCATGGCACGCGAAGGCTCGCTCGATCAGTTGGCGGCCCGCCGGCGTGAGATGCACGATGCGCTCGCGGCGGTCGCCTTCCCGGCGCGGCGTTCCACAGACCGCGCTCTTCCAGGCGGTCGACCGCCACGCTGATCGATCCGCTCGTCAGATTGACCTTCGTGCCAATGGCGTTCACCGGCGTCGGTCCTTTGTGGAGCAGCGCTTCCAAAACGGCGAAATCCGAATACCCCAACTGCAACGCCGCGATGCTACGCGTGGCCTGGCGCTCGAGGGCGGCATAGGCCTTCCAAAGAACCAGCCAGAGGTGCACGCCGCGTTTTGAATCCTTTTCAACCATCTTGACATCAATAATATTGACTTTGAGATATCAAAATTGCAACAAAGGAGGTTGGAACGATATGGCGGATTGGGCGGTTAGCGCGGCGCCGCGGGCGCAATCGAGGGTTAAAAACGCGGCCTTATGGGTTCTTCAGATCGGAGCGGCGGCCATGTTTCTGATGGCAGGCGAATTGAAGCTCGCCGGAGATCCGAAAATGGTCGGGATGTTCGCGGCTATTGGATTGGGGCAGTGGTTCCGGTATTTGACGGGATCGCTCGAAGTGCTCGGCGCGCTCGCCCTGCTCGTCCCGAGGGCCGCCGTGTACGGCGCGCTATTGCTCGCGGCAGTGATGATGGGGGCGCTCTTAGCGCATCTGTTAATCCTGGGCGGTAATCCGGCGCCTGCTGTTGTACTGCTGGTCGCGACGGCAATCGTCGCCTGGGGACGAAAGGAGCAAATATGGAAAGCATCGCATTGAAATCTCGCAGTGTTTCAAAAGTTATTGCGGCAATGAGCACGCTCGAAGGCGACGGGGTTCCCATTCACCGGGCGTTTCCCACGCATTCGCTCGACGACCTCGATCCGTTTCTGCTGCTCGATCACATGGGGCCGTTCGAAATGCGGCCGGGCGACGACAGAGGCTTCCCCGATCATCCGCACCGCGGCTTCGAAACGGTCACGTACGTCTTGCAGGGACAGTTCCAGCATCGCGATTCGTACGGCAACCGCGGGCTGCTCGGCGCCGGCGATATACAGTGGATGACCGCGGGCTCCGGGCTCGTCCATTCGGAAATGCCGGGTCCGGACATCGCGCGGGACGGAGGGGTGCTGGAGGGCTTTCAGCTCTGGATCAATTTGCCGCAGCGCGATAAGATGACCGCCCCGCGATACCAGGAGCTCAAGGGAGGCGAAATTCCGGTCGTGAAGGACGGCGGCGCGACTGTGCGCGTCATCGCGGGCGAATCGTCGGGCCAGAAGGGCTTGATCGAGACGCGCATTCCGATCACATACTTGCATGTGACATTGGCGCCGGGGGCGCGAGTACGTCAGGCCGTTCCACGGGCCCAGAATGCCTTCGCTTACGTCATAGGCGGGGAAGTTGAATTCGCCGAGGGAAGCACGGTGAAAAAGGGCGAGGTGGCGATCTTCGCCAACGATGGTGACGAGATCGCTCTCTCGGCGCCGGCCACGGCGAGCAGCGATGCCAACGTCTTGTTGATCGCCGGCGAGCCTCTGAATGAACCGGTCGCCCGCTACGGCCCCTTCGTCATGAATACGCGGCAGGAGCTGGCCCAGGCCTTCGAAGATTTCCAGAGCGGGAAAATGGGCCGGCTCTAAGCTCTAGCCCGTCATTGCGGCGGCTTGTTAGCGTTGTCGAGCGTTTCGCCCTTGCGCAGCAGCGTAGGGGGCTTCCGCTTGGGCTTATCGCCCTCTGTTTTCTGGTCCGCCGCTTTTTCCTGGGCCACTTCCTTTGTGCCCTTCAGGGAATTAAGCTCCTGTTGTTCCTTCTTGTCCTTCGCGACGACTTCGGTGGCGCGGGTGCTCAGGTCTTCGGCCGAGAGATCCGCGCTATCCTGCGTCGTCTCGATGGCGTTCTGGAGCACGAACCGGTAGCGTGCGATGTCCTTGGGCTCGCTGTCCTCAATTTTTTTCAGCCGCGCGGCCATGTCTTTTTCCGCGCTCGCGACCACGGCCATTCCTTTGGAGAGGTCGACCTTGCGTTTAAGGGCGTCATCGGCGACCGTATCGATGGCGTCGATGATCTTGGAATAATCCTCGATAGTGTCGTGAATGAACGCGGCGCGGCCGGGCTTCTCTTTGGCGAGGATTTGCTCCAGAATCCCGAGACGCTCCTGCGCGAACTTGATATATAGAACCAGCCGGTCGTTGGGGTCCTGCGCTTCGCGGACCTGATCGATCTCATCGGCGCTCAAATAGTCCCGCTCCTGCGCGAAGAGCGCCGAAGTGAATACCGAAGCGAAAAATAGAGCCGCGGCGGCGAATCGCATAACAACTACCTCTTCTTACTCATGATCTCCAATAGCAGGCGATCGTGCACTTCCTGCAAACGCGCCGCCGCATCGTCGAGCGGCTTGCGGTCGTCCACGCTCATTTCATCGCGAAAACTGGCCAGCCGCCGCAGCAGCTCGCGGATTCTGATTTCGGCGCGCTTGAAGTACTTGCTGTTGCGGGGCTGCTTGCCCGTGCCTTCCAGCGATTCGAGCGACAGGTCCACCAGATCGCGAACCTGATTCAAATCGGCCTCGCTTTTTTTCACGTTTCCGGCCTGATAATCGGTGCGGGCGTCGTCGATGGCGCGGTCGGCGTTCAGCAGCGCCAAGTCGGAGCGCTTCTCGAGATTGGGCTCGGCCTTCACGGCCGCGATGTCCGTAAAAAGCAGAAATAAAGCGAGTATCGGTGTCACCGCCGGTTCAACTCATTCTGGATAATTCGAATGCGCTGCCGCGCTATGAAATCCTCGTCGGGATCCTTGGCGCCGTCAATTGCAAGAAAGCGCTGGTAGCTCTCGAGCGCGGGCTTCAATTGGCGCACTTTGTCGAACACCATGGCGCGCAGATAGACATGGCCCGGCTTCTCGGCGTGCAGCGCGGCGATCTTGTCCAGCGCTCCAAGCGCGCCGCCGTAATCTTCCATGAGCACGAGCACACCCGCGAGCTCGCTCCAGGCCTCCGCCGCGCCGGGCTTGAGTTGCACGGCGGCCATGAATTGTCGCGCGGCTTCCGGAAACTTTCTCTGGTCGCGTACCATTCGTCCATACAGCATGCGCAAATCGTAGTCGTTGGGTTGCCCGGCCAGAACCTGCTGGACGAGCGGCAAGGCCTTGTCCGGCTCCTTATTCTTAATGTAAGCCTGCGCGAGCGCGACGCGGTTGCCGGGAGTCGGCGAGCTTTTTACGGCCTCTTCATAGCGCGCGATGGCGTCCGGGTAGCGGCCGGCGTCGAACAACAATGACGCGGCGCGCTCCTGAGCTCCAGGGTTGCCGGGGAACTGCTCATAAATCGCTATGGCCTCATTGGGCTGCTTCTTTTTTTCGTATAGGGATGCGAGCTCGAGTAGAGCGTCGCGATAATGAGGATCCAGCTCCGCGGCTTTGTTGAAATGCGGCGCGGCTTCGGCGAGGCGGTCCTGCTTGGCGAGCGTCTCCGCCAATCCGAGCTCCGCGCCCGCCGCTTTCGGATCGATCTGGAGCGCCGTGTTGTATGCCTGTTCCGCCTGCGCAAGCTGATCCTGCTGGCGCAACGCTTCGGCGAGGTAGAAATTCGGCCGCAGCTCTTTGGGCTTCTGCGATTGCGCCGCGAGAAGATGGGGCAGAGCTTCGGAGGGCTGCTTGTCGCGTAACAGCAGAATTCCGAGGTTCAGCTCGGCTTGATACAATCCCGGCTTCTGTTCGAGCGCCTTTTTGTATTCCGCGATGGCGTCGGCGATCACGGTTCAACATGCCGTAAGCGAACGCGAGGTTGAAATGGGCCGTGAAATCCTTCGGATCGGCGGCGAGCGCCTTCGTGAAGTCGTCGGCCGCAGTCTCGTACTGCTTGGCATCGAGCGCCTTCAGGCCGTCGTTGTAGTAATTGGTCTGGAACGCGGCCAGGATCGCGACCGCGGTCAACAACGCCATATCTCTATTATTTCGTGATTGCGGACCGGGCGCGCAGGTACTTTCCGGTGTAGGAGTTCGGGGCGCGCATGATCTGCTCCGGCGTGCCTTGGGCGACAATCTCGCCGCCCGCGTCGCCGCCCTCCGGCCCCAGATCGATCACCCAATCGGCGCTGCGGATCACGTCCAGGTTGTGCTCGATAATCAGGATGCTGCCGCCGTTGCGGATCAGGCGGTCGAAGGCGTCGAGCAGCTTGGCGATGTCGTCGAAATGCAGGCCCGTGGTCGGCTCGTCGAAAATGTACAGCGTGCCTTCGCAGCTTGCCTGGCAAAGATGAGCGGCGAGTTTGACGCGCTGCGCTTCGCCGCCGCTCAGCGTCGTCGCGGACTGGCCCAAGCGGAGATAACCAAGCCCCACATCGGCCAGGACTTTGAGCCGGTTCACCAGCCGCGGGACGCCGGAAAAAAACGACAGAGCCTCTTTAACGGTGAGCTGCAGCACCTCGTGGATGTTCTTGCCTTTGTAGCGAACGTCGAGAATCGCGCTCTTGAATCGGGTTCCCTTGCACTCTTCGCAAAGCAGTTCGACATCGGCGAGAAACTGCATTTCCACCGTGACGGTCCCGTCGCCCTGGCAGTTCTCGCAGCGGCCGCCGGGAATGTTGAACGAAAAATGGCCGGCGCCGTAGCCGCGCTTTTGCGCCTCCGGCGTGCACGCGAACAGCTCGCGTATAATGTCGAACGCCTTGATGTAGGTTGCCGGGTTGGAGCGCGGAGTGCGGCCGATGGGCGACTGATCGACCAGCACGACCTGCGTCAAGAGACTCGCGTTTTCTACCCGGCCGCAGGTCACTTTTTCGATCGCGCCGCCGAGTTCGGAATTCTCCTCCGGCTCCGTTTCATTGCGGAGCTGACGCTCGAGCGCCTTATAGATGACGTCGTGAACCAGCGTGGATTTTCCCGAGCCGGAGACGCCGCTGATCGCCACCATCATGTTTAGCGGGATGCTCACGTCGATGTTTTTGAGATTATGGGCGCGCGCGCCGAAAAACTTGACCGTGCGCTTGGGATTCACCTTACGGCGGCTGGTCCCATGCCAGGCCTGCATCTCGCCTTTGAGATATCGCGATGTGAGCGAGGCGGCGCCGTCCTCGAGCAATTTGGCATAGGAGCCTTCGAAAATCACGCTGCCGCCGAGCTCGCCGGCGCCGGGGCCGAGATCCACAATGTGATCGGCGGCGCGCATGACGTCTTCATCGTGCTCGACAACCACGATCGTGTTTCCCAGATCGCGCAACTCACCCAAAATCCGAATCAGCCGGCCGGTGTCGCGGCTGTGCAGTCCGATCGATGGCTCGTCGAGCACGTAGCAGGCGCCCACCAGTCGCGATCCGAGGCAGGTGGCAAGCTGGATGCGCTGGGCTTCCCCGCCGGACAGCGTCGAGGAAAGGCGGTCGAGCGTGAGGTAATCCAGGCCGACGTCGTTCAGGAATTTCAGACGCTGGCGGATCTCGAACAGTATTTTATCCGCGATGGCGTTCTCTTCCGCCGTCAGATCGAGCGCTTCAAAGAACTCGTATGTCCGCGCGATATTCAGGCGCACGATATCGGGGAGCGTGCTGCCGCCGACGCGCACGTTCATCGCATCATGCCGCAGGCGGGAGCCCTTGCAATCCGGGCATTGCGCGTACCCGCGATAGCGGCTCAGGAACACGCGCACATGAACCTTGTACTTCTTGGTTTCAACTTCCGCGAAGAAGCGGCGCGCGTGATCGTGGACGAACTGTTTTTCTTCCGGGCTCAGATCGCCGAAGGGCGCGTTCAAGCGGACCTTTGCTTTCTTGGCGGCCGCGGCGAACGTCTCGTCCCAGTACCAACGATATTGCGGCTTGGTCCAAGGGTCGACGGCGCCCGCGGCGAGAGAGATTCCGTGGTCCGGAATGACCAGATCCATGTCGTAGTCGATGGTGTTGCCGAAGCCCTGGCAGCGCGGACAGGCGCCCATGGGGTTGTTGAAGCTGAACAGCGCAGGCTCCGGCGTCGCCATTGCGATTCCACAGCGCTTGCAGGCGAACTTCTCGCTAAAGCGCAACGATTCGCCTTCCGCCGCCGGCTGGAAAATCACTTCGCCCGCTTCGCGGTAGCAGGTCTCCACAGTGTCGACGATGCGCTGATGCAGCTCCGGCGAAATGGCGATGCGGTCCACGAGCGCGAAGAGCGGCTGCTTGAAATCGATGTCGAGGAGCGACTCCGGCGTGGAGAACTCGAAAATACGGCCATTCTGGAAGAGGCGAGTGAATCCTTTTCTTCGCAGTTCGAAGAGGTGGTCCCGCAGGGCCTCCGTGGTCGTCTCGGAATGAACGGGGAACAGCGCGGACCAGCGCGAGCCTTCGGGTTGCGCGAGCATGCGCTGCGCGACCTGGTCGACCGTGTCGCGCTCTACGAGCTCGCCGCATTGCGGGCAATAGGAGCGGCCGGCTCGCGCGAACAGCAGGCGCAGAAAGTCGTACAGCTCAGTCGAGGTCGCGACGGTCGACCGCGGATTTCGCGTGGTGTTTTTCTGCCGGATGGCGATGGGCGGAGCGATGCCGGCAATCTCGTCCACATCCGGCTTTTCCATGCGCTCCAGAAATTGGCGCGCATAGGCGGATAGCGATTCGACATAGCGCCGCTGCCCTTCCGCGTAAACCGTATCGAAAACCAGCGACGATTTGCCGGAGCCGGAAACGCCGGTGACGACGGTCAGCAGGTTATGCGGAATCGCGAGCGAGACATCTTTGAGGTTGTGGACTCGCGCCCCTCGAATGAAGATGGAATTGTCCAAGGATAGTTGCGGCGAGCAGTGCGCCCGCATCTCAATTATCCCGCAACATGATCCCGCAACGGGGCGGTCCCCTAAACCCGGATGTCGAAGTAGAAGACAGCGGGTGTCACCGGCAATATCGGCAATCATCGAAGGGAATGGTCGGGACGATTCCGGGCCAGCTCCAGGCAGGTATCTGAAAGCCAGTTTTAAGAGCGCGAGGCTGGCGAACAGAGCGAGAACGCGCAAGCAACGACCTGTACACTCGGATTATTTCTTTCGCATTTCCCTCTATTCTCGCCGGAACCGGCCGCATAAATGCGGTTCGCGTGTGCGCGTTTTCGGCTGGATGTGGCAATATCAAGAAATTATGACCCGCCGCCAATTGCTCAGCGCGTTAAGCGTCGTTCCGCCGCTCGCCGGATTGCGCGCCGCGACGCCGCCGTCGCACTCCGATGTTTATCCCGGCGTCGCATACCGCGACTATTTTCGTTGCTTCCCGGATTTTCTGGATGGCCTTGCAGCGCGCGCCTATCGAACGAGAAATCAGCAGCTCGCCGCCCTGACAACGCCGGGAGCCGTGCGCCAGCGCCAGGGGTGGACACGGGAAACCTTCTGGAAGCTGGTGGGCGGAGCGCCGGAACGGACGCCACTGCGCGTCCGCACCATTGGAGGGTTTGATCGAGAGCACTACCGCGTCGAGAAGTTGCTGTACGAAAGCCAGCCGAATTTGCACGTCCCGGCGAATCTTTACATTCCCAAGTCATACCAGCCGCCATTTCCGGGCGTGCTGTTTCAGATGGGGCATACGGCGAACGGCAAGGCGGGCGCGACCTATCAACGGTGCTGTCAGGGGTTGGCGCAGTTGGGCTACCTGGTGCTCGCCTTCGATCCGATGGGCCAAGGCGAGCGAATCTACTATGGGAAAACCGCGGCAACTTCCGGGGCGACTAACGAACATTCGCAGGCCGGTCGCCAAATGCTGCTGGTGGGACACAGCGCTACGCGCATGCAGGTGTGGGACGCGGTGCGGAGTATGGACGTGCTCGCTTCCCATCCGCTGGTGGATCCAAAGCGCATTGGCGCTACGGGGCAATCCGGTGGAGGGACGACGACCATGTTTCTGTCCGCGGTGGACGATCGCATTGCCGCGGCGGTGGTGTGCAGCGGAATTACCGAGAACGTGGCTTGCGCGAACTTCATCGCGCCCGGCTCGACTGACGACGCCGAGCAGAATTTCCCCGGTTCCGGTCCGCTCGGCTTCGATCGTTGGGACCTTTTGTACCCGCTGGCTCCGAAGCCGCTGTTGGTGAGCGTAAGCGATAGAGATTTCTTTGGCACTTATTCGCCGAGCTACATTTCGAGCGGTTGGGAAGAATTTCAGAAATTACGAAAAGTGTATGCCGTGCTTGGACAGGAGGGCCTGATTGCCTGGGGCGGGACTCCGCTTCCGCACGGGCTATCTTACGACACGCGGTTGCTTGTTTATAACTGGTTCGCGCGCTGGCTCAAGGGAGAGACGGCTCGCATCGAGGTGGAACCGCCGACGAAGCTGGAGGCCGATTCGACGCTGTGGGTGTCGACATCGGGCAACACCGTGCGGTCTTTCTCCGGCGAGACTCCCTTCTCGCTGACGCTGGCGGCAATGCCGAAGACGCGCACGCCGGAGGACCTGAAGACGCTCCTCGGGGCGGAGATGCCGGCGCGCAGGTCTGGCCGCTCGCGTTCTGAAGCAGGTACCGTCCGCCGGGTGCCGGATCGAGGCGATAGAGATTCCGTCCGCGCCGCGCGTGTGGTTGCCGGCCTGGCTGTTCCGGCCAAAAGCAGGCGCTCCGGTCAAATCGGTGCTGTTGTTGCTCGAGCCCGCCGGCCGCAACGGCGGTTGGCAGGAGGGCGGACTGTATCAAACGTTGGCGGTGGATGGCCACATCGTGTGCGTGCCGGATCTGCGCGGAGTGGGCGACCTCGTGCCGGAGATGGGGCGCGGCGCGGCGCACCACGCGGCCCGTCACAACAGTGAAGAAGAGTGGGCGTGGGGATCGTTGATTCTGGGCAAGCCGCTGCTCGGACAGCGCGTGACGGATATCCTGGCAGTCCAGGAGGCGGCGCGCCATCACGATGGCGCCGGGGAGCATTCCCTCGTTGTGGCCGCACGGGGCAAAATGACCGTGCCGGCCCAGTTTGCCGCGGCGCTCGATTCCAATTTCTCCACCCTATATCTTTCCGGGGGTCTGTTGTCCTTCCGCAACATCGTGGAGACGGAATACTATACACATCCATTCGCCAATTTTCTGCCGGGCGTCTTGCGCCATACCGACCTGACGGAGTTGCCGGGTCCTAAGCGCGTTGTATTGGCGGGTGTGGTGGACGCGGCCGGTCAGGCTGCTCCGGTCGATATTGTGCGGGAAGCCTACTCTAAAGCGGCAAACGTGGACGTGGTTGCGGAGGCGCGCTGGGACGCCGCGACGCTGGGGGCGCTCGCATCGTGATCGCGCGGCCATTAGCATCGGCGATAGAAATCTACATCACGAGGATGGTTGAATGTCAATAGCACGGCGAAGTATGAGGATCTCCCTACTTTTTTTGACTTTGATCGGTACAGCCGCCTGGGGGCAAACGGCGCAGATCGTCGGAACCATTTCCGATGTCACCGGCGCCCGAGTGCCGGACGCGAAAGTCACCGCCACCGAGGTCAATACGGGCGCTGAACGGACTGTGACTTCTAATGCGGAAGGGTACTACACAATTCCACTTCTCCCGCCGGGTAGTTACACCATCAAGGTTTCCAAGGAAGGATTCAACGAGGTAACTCATTCCGGCGTCACCCTTGCTGTCGGCGACAATGCCGCCATTGACGTCACGCTCACTGTTGGAGCAGTTTCGCAGGCGGTGGCCGTAACGGCGGTGGCGCCGCTTGTGGATACGCAGAGCGGGACGATCAATCGCGTGGTCGATCAGCAGCGCATCGTCGATCTGCCTTTAAATGGTCGCGATATTACGCAACTATTGACGGTTCAGGCGGGCGTTCTCCAGACGGTATCGTCGGCGGGAGTAGTCGGGAACGCCTTTGTCGTTAACGGCAGCCGTAATACCGGCGTCAATTTCCTGCTCGATGGCGCCACCAATGTGAATTCGTACCAAAACTATAGCGGCGAGTTCCCCAATCCGGACGCGATCGAAGAATTTGGGATGCAGACGAATAACTTCAGCGCCGAATACTCCAATGCGACAGGGGCCGTCGTGAGCGTCGTGACTAAGTCGGGCACGAACCAGTTCCATGGCTCGGCGTTCGAGTTCCTTCGCAACGGAGATCTCAATGCGCGCAACTTCTTTGCCGCTACCACGGACTCATTGAAGCGCCACCAGTTCGGTGGGACGTTCGGTGGACCAATAATCAAGAACAAACTGTTTTTCTTCTTTTCCGCGCAGGGCACTACAATACGCAGCAACCCGGTGCTCACCAAGCAGTTTCTTCCTACCACGGCCGAACGCGGTGGCGATTTTTCCGCGATTGCCAAGCCTATAATCGACCCGCTCACGAATGCCGCTTTCCCAGGCAATAAGATTCCGCTCTCGCTGTTGAATCCGGTGTCCATTGCCTTTTTGAAATACCTGCCGGATCCCGGCACGCCGGACGGCTCGCGCCTCGAAGGGACCCCCACGATTAATAATCAGCAGGAATATACCGGCAAAGTTGACTGGCTGGTGGGGAAGCACAGCATTAGCGGGAAATATTTTTACACTGATTTCACTCAACCTTTCACAGGCAACTTACAGGACTACGCGACGATGACTGGAGCGGGCGTGGCCAAATCCATTCAGCCCTATAGCCATATGTCCGTAGACGATGTGTACACAATCTCGCCGGCGTTGTTGAATAGCTTCACGTTCGGCATTCGCGCCGACCGCCAATTCAACGACTGGGGCGCCGTTACTCTGCCGCTCGACTTCCAACAGGCCGGCGTGCAGGGGATTGCCGTGCCGAGCCCCACTTCTGTCTACATCAGCGTTTCCGGAGGTTTTACCGCGCGGCCAGGCTGGCAATACGACTTGCATGAAAGGGACATTCAAGAGTCGGACACGCTTACCTGGATTCATGGGCGGCATGAGTTGAAATTTGGAGGTGAGTTCATTCGGACTTCAAACAGCATCAAGAACGAGTTTCGACAGATGGGTATGTTCACCTTCAACGGCTCAATCAGCGGTAATGCCATGGCGGACTACATGCTTGGAGATGTCTATCAGTTTTGGCAAGGCGGAGGAGAGTATAAGGAGCTTCGCGAAAATCGCTGGGGGATGTTCGGCCAGGATAACTTCCGGGTGACTTCGAAACTGACCTTGAACCTTGGATTGCGTTGGGATCCATTATTTCCGCCGCACGACGATTTGGGGCGGGTCGAATGTTTCGAGCCTGGGAAGCAGTCCACGCGATTCCCAAATGCTCCATCGGGCTACCTGCTTGCCGGCGACCCCGGTTGTCCCGCGGGCGGCTTTAATCCGGATCTGGGCGTTTTGGCCCCTCGATTCGGTTTTGCGTATCGCTTTGGCCAGCGTACGGTCGTTCGTGGCGGGTTCGGCCTGTTCTGGAATCCCCTCTGGACGGAGCAGTACAATACCGACGTCGACTCCGCGCCGTTTAGCGATCAGGTCACCATATATGGCGTCAATTTCTCCAACCCATATGCGGGCGCCGCGAACCCGTTCCCGCAATCTTACGCGCCTTTCTCGCCGCCCAAGGATGTCGCGTTCCAACTTCCACTGGGCCAGTTTGGCGTTTTTTCTCAAGGTTGGCGACCGAGCTATCAAGAGAGCTTCAACCTGACCATCGAGCGGGAGCTGATGCGGAATACGGCTGTGCGCTTGAGCTATATCGGAAACGAAGGCCGGCATCTCTCCTATGTCGTGGATGTGAACTATGCGCAATATGCGCCAGGGGCCACGGTCGCAAATACACAGCAGCGGCGTCCGTATGCGAACTTCGGAGAAGTGCTCAATGCGCCCTCCGATGGAACATCCAGTTATAACGCGCTGCAGCTTGCGGTGGAGCGCCGGCTAGCCCAGAGCCTTTCGTTCGAAGCGAATTATACGTGGTCGAAATCTATCGACATTGGTTCTACGGACGCCGAACCAGGGCAGGGCACGCCTATTATTCCAACGAGTCTCAGTGCCAATCGAGGCGTCTCCGATTTCGATCATACACAGCGGTTTGTAATGTCATACGTGTGGGCGCTGCCCACCTTCAAACAGAGGAACTCCCTCGTTCGAAGCACTATTGGCGGATGGGAATCCACCGGCATTCTGACTGTGCAAAGCGGCTCGCCATTCAGTATTTTGTCCGGGGTGGATAACTCGCGAAGTGGCGACGGCATTGATCGCGCGGACCTGGTGGGCAACCCCTACCTGGACTCCAGCCGGCCGGACGGGCAGTTGATCAAAGAATACTTTAATACCGCGGCTTTTGCCCCGAATGCGCTTGGCACGTTCGGGACCGCGCCGCGGAATATCCTGCGCGGTCCTGGCTTGACGAACTTCGATTTTGGATTGATGAAAAAGTTCATGATAAAAGAAAAAGCGGCGTTACAGTTTAGAGCCGAGTTTTTCAACGTGTTCAACCACCCGAACTTTGGGAATCCAGTGAGTACCCTGAATGCGAGCAATTTCGGGGCAATCACAGGCGCTGGTTCGCCGCGCATCGTACAGTTCGCGCTCAAGCTTGAGTTTTTAGTAATTTGGCCCGGCATTCTGGATGACCAATTATGCAAAGAACGATTTGCCCGTTGGCTTGACAGGACTACTGGATGGCAGCGGCACTCTCGCGCATGATGCGAGTAAATATGGAACAAAGGGATTTGAGCGCCTGACCATGATGGAGGATGCGGTCGGCCATCGAGATCACTGCACGCCGGCACGGAAATGAAGAGTGGGCATCCACCCAGTTCCAGTCGAACGCGGCAACCCGGACAAAGCGGCCGCGATCCCCGGAGCTGGCGTACCGAGGCGACTCTATATAGGAGCTGAGATCCCAGACACTGCTGATGAGAAATTGAAAGGCCCGCTATGTCACAAGCTCCTTATACCAAGCGCCGCAAGGGCGCCCAAGAAGACTGTCTTGAGATCTTTACTTGACCAAGAGACAGCGAGTTTCCTCGTGCCATTTGCGGCCGCGGATAAAGACCGCGGCACGGCATTCGTAGAATATAAAGATGCCGGACGGTCGGAGGGGAAGGGCTCGACGGCTCGACGCCTCGGTAGACGCCGGTTCCTTGGGGCAGCTTCGGGATGCGTTGCGACGCGCGGATTTTACGACGCCGGCGATTATGGGACTGCTGGGCGGCGCTCCAATTTCCGAACTGCGCTCGCGCAGTCCACGGCTGCTGTTCCATGCCGCGCGCAGCGGGCCGCCCCTGGGCACTCTCATCCGGCTGTTCGTTGCCGGTGTTGCCGTGACAATAGCGGAGGCGGAAGCGGCTCTCCATCCCACCCCTTTGCGGACGCTCGCGAAGATCGGGGTCCTGCGGATCGCGGGCGGGATGGCGACGCCGCTAATCGCTATTATGCCGCACGACGATCTCGCGATCGCCTCGGATCAGCCGTTCCGGTCCGGCGGTTCTCCGGACTATGTACCAGGTCTGATGGACAGCAGCGTGTTTCTCGAGCTGTTCACGATCCGGCGGCCGCTGCGTAACGCCCTCGATCTGGGCACGGGATGCGGGGTGCAGGCCTTGCGCGCCAGTCTTCACGCGGACCGCGTGATGGCAGTCGACTCGAATGCGCGCGCTTTGGATTTCGCCCGCTTCAATATCATCCTTAATGGGGCAACGAACGTCGAGATGGGGCTCGGGAACGGTTTTGCGCCGGTCGCGGAGGCCCGCTTCGACCTGATCGTGGCGAATTTGCCATTCGTGATCGCGCCGGCGGCGCGCTATGCATACCGGGACAGCGGGCTGCCGCTCGATGAATTCGCGCGCGCGATCGTGGCGGAAGCGCCGGCTCATCTGAACGCCGGCGGCTATTGCCAACTACTCTGCCAATGGGTTGAAATCGAGGGTCAGGACTGGCGCGACCGTCTGGTCGAATGGTTCGACCGCGGCGGATGCGACGTGTGGGTGATGAAAACGGATTCGCTCGCGCCCGATGAGTATGCCGAGAAATGGATCGCCGACACCGAGCCATGTCAGCCGCAAAGAAGCGGGAGCCTCTTTGACGAGTGGATGCGCTTTTACAAGAGCCGGAAGATCGCGCGCATTCATAGCGGCGCGATCGCCATGCGGCTGGGAGCGAAGGGCGCGAAGAATTGGATACGCATGGACGAAGGCCCAGGGCGCGCTCGCAGCCCATTCGGCGAGGCGGTGCTCAGATCATTCGCGATCGGGGACTATCTCGACGGACTGAGCGACGAGCTTCTCATGCAGGAATGCCTGCGCATCTCACCCGACATACATCTCATCGAGCGTTGCGATTGGGACCAAGGCGAGTGGCGCAGCGACGCTTGCCAGCTTCGTTTTCACAGAGAGCTGGAATATATGGCCAACATCGACCGTTACGTTTCAAAGCTGGTCGCGCGCTGCACCGGAGAGCGGCGCGTTCGAGATCTGATCGCGGAACTGGGCGGGGAGACGGGCATCGCGGCGGAGCGCCTCGCCCCCTCCTGTCTACAGTTATTGCGCGGATTACTCGAGCGCGGCTTCCTGGCGCCCGCACGGCTGCGACACGCAACGGGCGCTAACCCGGTAGAATAGGCGTCGTATGGTCGTGGAAATAGAAGGTGTGCCGCTGCATCTCGCGCACCCGGACGAGCTTTCCGTCACGTGGGTGGGGCAGGAAGAAACCATGCGGCAACTTCTGGCGGCGTGGCTGGTCGTGGAGGATCGCGATCTCCCCATGAATCCACGGCTGCTGGGTAAGCCCGGGGTCGGCAAGACAACTCTGGCGTACGCGGCCGCGAAGCGGTTGGGCCGCGAGGTGTACATCATGCAAGCCACGGTGGACACGCGTCCGGAGGACCTGCTGGTTATTCCGGTGATCGAGGGTGCGTCGAAGCTGCGCTATGTGGCCTCGCCGCTGGTGACGGCGATGCTGCGCGGCGGTATTGCGATTCTCGACGAAGGCAACCGCATGAGCGAGAAGAGCTGGTCGAGTCTCGCGCCTTTGCTCGACAACCGCCGTTATGTGGAATCGATTGTAGCCGGTATTAAGATCAAGGCGCACCCGCTGTTCCGTCTGGTTGCGACGATGAACGACGACGCGTCCACGTTCGACCTTCCCGAGTACATCCATTCGCGCCTGCAGCCCCAGATCATGCTCGAATTTCCCGAGCGCCACGAAGAGTTCGCGATTCTCAAGGAGAACCTGCCGTTCGGCGAAGAGCACATCCTGAATTACGTGACGGATTTCTTGCAGCAGGCTCACGCCGCCGACGAGCGCTACACGGTGCGGGACGGAATTAATATCGCGCGATTTACGATGAAGCTGAAGAGCATGGAGAACGGCTCGGGCGCGGGCAAGAGATCGGACACGCAGTTCCTGTTAAGAACGGCCATTCTGGAAACGCTCGGGGACGAGGCGCTGAGGTATGTCCCGCGAGCCTGAGCTGACGCTGCACGGATCTTTTGGCGAGGACCCCGCCAGTCTCAGGCGTGGAAATATCACCTACTTTCCGGTCGTGCCCGGGCGCGCCGAATTCAGCGCGGAATTGCGGCGGCTGATTCTGCGGGAGCGTCCGAGCATTGTGGCGGTAGAATTGCCAGGCGCGCTCGAAGACTCTTACCTGCAGGCGCTGGCGCGCATGCCCGAGATGTCGGTAATCGTGTTTGCCGACCCAGAGGACGATGAGCGCGGCGTGTACGTTCCGGTCGAGCCGTGCGATCCCTTTACCGAAGCTGTCCGCACGGGTCTCGAGATCGATGCCGAGATCGTATTCATCGAGCCCGATGTCACCGAGAAGCCGCACGTTCCGGACGTTTACCCCGACTCTTATTCGATTCCCTACATCGGACTGCAGAAATTCATCGAAGCGTACCGCGTTTATCCGCAGGAGCGGACCGAGGAGGTAACGGAGCACGCTTCCGCGATGGCGTGGAAACTTCAAGGGGCGGATCCGCTGGCCGGCATTCTCGTCGTCGTGTCGCTGAATC
Organism: Bryobacterales bacterium; assembly: GCA_963838885.1. Lineage (GTDB taxonomy): Bacteria > Acidobacteriota > Terriglobia > Bryobacterales > Bryobacteraceae > JAICMB01. The sequence continues at coordinate 37,878 of CAWITB010000043.1, forward strand.
TGCTCGACCCTCTGCTCGACGCCATGGAAGCGCCGCAGGATCCTCCGCGCAAGCGTCCGGCCGCCGACGTGCGGCTGCTCAATCCGCATCCCGATTGTCTGGCCGAGATCACTGTGGAATATCCCTATTTTCAGGAGCGCTACGAGCGCCTGCGTCCGCAGATTGCCGAAGGAGGCTTTCTGGAGCGGCCGCGCGTACAGCTTCAGATGTTGCGGGAGGCTGAACGCGAGTATGCGAAAAATACGGGCGATACGATTGAGCACTGGCAAAGACGCGCCATGGCCCGCTACACGCGCAATCTTGCTTCCATGAGCGGCGACCTCGTAGCCGGATTATTCGATATCACGGTCGCGGCGCGTTCCATCGTCGACGATAACTACGCCTGGGAAGTTTGGCAAGCAGGCAATCGCTATACGCCGCAAAAGCCGGCCAGCGATCTCCTCGAGACGGTGAATTTATCGGGCGACGCGGTGTGGCTGAATACGAAGAAGATGCGTCTGCGGCGGCGGCTCCCGCGGCCGAAACAGCGTCTGATGCCGCGAGGCATGAAGCCGCGTAAGAAAGAGAAGTTCGCCGGCGAATGGGCGCAGCAGACGGACGGAAGCGCGATTTGCTCCTATCCGCCGGAGGATCTCGTAATCGAAAATTACGGCCGTTTCTTGAAGAAGAAGGCGAAGAGCGTGGTCTCCGAGGAGCGGGTGCGGACGGAGCCGTTCACGACGTCGGTTCTGGACGGCATCGATTTGCGCGAGACAATCCGAAATTGGCACCAGAATAAGATCTACGTGCGGCAGCTCGACAAACTGGCGGGCGAGGTCGGCGCCGTGGTCGTCATTTTCGACGAAGATCGCGAGGAGCGCTACACCTATCTGACGACGTGGCTGGGCGAGAACCAGAACGAGTCGGACATGGCGTTCTACTCGACTTATCCGTTCGATCATATTGTGGGGCCGGGGATCGGCCGGGCCGAGTACGGCGGATTTTTGATGACGCTGCCGCCCCGGCGGTTGTACGATGTGTGGTCGGACCCGGATTACGAACAGGCGCTGAACAAGCCTGAGCGGCTGTTGCTAGCGGCGCTCGATTACTCGGTGGAGCGGCACGTGGTGTATGTGGCCGCCAAGCCGCCGCGCTCGATCTTCCGCTCCATTGCGGCGCATCTCAACCGAAATATCCTGTATATTCCGATGGGCGCGCTCTCGCCAACGGCTCTGAAGCGAATCCGCGTGGTTCACGTGCTCGATAGCTATGAGCGGCGCAAGGACGCGAAAGAGTATTTATGGTAAGAGTCCTCGCGGCCGTTACTTCGAATGTGGTCCGAACCGCGCGCGTCAGGTGACGGCCATCCGGAACCAGACACCCTTCTCCCCTCACAACGAACGCCATGTTATCTTAAACCAAAAGTGATTCAAGATATATCCCGGCGTTCGGGCGAACCTCCCGAAAGTTGGGCCTGCCGTTGAGCGGCGCCGATCGCTTCTTTGCGCACCCCATCCTGAACTCCCCCTATGCGTGCCCAAGCCGCCACTGGGAGCTCGACGAGCAGGGCCAGCCGACGCATGTCATCATCGAACGCCGCCGTGAGGCCAAGTACATCTCGCCCATCCCCAAGCCGCGCAAACAGAAAGGCAAACTGCGTCAGACGAGCCTGAACCTGGGCGCCGGCGACGGGTTATCCACCGCCCGAGCAGCAATACGAACCCACGCCCGTCATCAACGAACTGCGCGTGCAGGTGGACGCAGTGGCGGAAATTCTCTAACCCGGCCGATTGGCTCGTCACGCCTGAGACGGCACGCCTGCTTGGAGCACTGGCGCACCCATCCCTTTACCAACATCCGCCCCTTCTTTTGTCAGATCGAGGCCGTTGAAACGGCGATCTGGCTGACCGAAGTCGCGCCGAATATCGGGCAGCACCGGCAAGCGGTTTCTCGAACACCTGGAGAACGCCAACACAAGCGTCGAATCCGGACCTGCTGCGGCTGGCGCTGAAACTGGCGACGGGCGCCGGCAAGACCACCGTAATGGCGATGCTCATCGCGTGGCAGACGATCAACGCCGTGCGCCGCCCCGGCAGCTCGCAAATTCACGCGCGGTTTCCTGATCGTCGCGCCCGGCCTGACCATCCGAGACCGCCTCCGCGTGCTCCAGCCCAACGACCCCGACAGCTACTACGAGAAACCGCGAGCTGGTCCCGCAGCGACATGCTCGCCGACCTGCAACGCGCCAAGATCGTCATCACCAACTATCACGCCTTCAAACTGCGCGAGCGCCTGGAAATTTCGAAAGGCGACGCGCTCTCTGCTGCAAGGGCCACGGCGAGCCGCTGGACACGCTCGAAACCGAGGGCCAGATGATCCAGCGCGTCATGCCGGAGCTCATGGGCATGAAAAACATGCTCGTGATCAACGATGAAGCGCACCATTGCTATCGCGAAAAGCCGGGCGAGCCGGACGAAGAGGATCTGAAAGGCGAGGAGACCGCGAGGAGGCCGAAAAGAATCGCGAAGCCGCCCGCCTGTGGATCTCCGGTCTCGAAGCCGTCAACCGCAAGCTCGGCATCACCCGCGTCCTCGACCTCTCTGCAACGCCGTTCTTCCTGCGCGGCTCCGGCTATGCCGAGGGCACGCTGTTCCACTGGACCATGAGCGATTTCTCGCTGATGGATGCCATCGAATGCGGCATCGTCAAACTTCCGCGCGTTCCCGTCGCCGACAACATCCCGGCGGCGAGGTCCCGAAATTCCGCAACCTGTGGGAAAACATCCGCGCCGAAGATGCCGAAGAAGGGCCGCGGCAAGGCCGGCGAGCTCGACCCGCTCAGCATTCCCCGTCAAGCTGCAGACCGCCCTCGACGCGCTCTACGGCCACTACGAGAAGACGTTCGCATCTGTGGGAGGAAAACGGCATCCGCGTTCCCCCCTGCTTCATCGTCGTCTGCAACAACACGTCGGCATCGAAGCTCGTTTACGACTACATTTCCGGCTTCGAGCGCAAGAACGAAGACGGCTCCACGAACCTCGAAAACGGCCGCCTCGAACTGTTCCGCAACATCGACGAGCACGGCAATCCGCTGCCGCGCCCGCGACACGCTCCTGATCGATAGCAGCAGCTCGAATCCGGACGAAGCGCTCGACGACAATTTCCGCGCCATGGCCGCGCCCGAGATCGAACGCTTCCGCCGCGAAATTGTCGAACGCACCGGCGACATCCAGCGACGGCCGAAAACATCACCGACCAGGAACTGCTGCGCGAGGTCATGAACACGGTCGGCAAGGAAGGCCGGCTCGGCGAATCCATCCGCTGCGTGGTTTCCGTTTCCATGTTGACCGAAGGCTGGGACGCCAACACCGTCACGCACGTCTCGGCGTGCGCGCGTTCGGCACGCAGCTTCTCTGTGAGCAGGTGATCGGCCGCGCGCTGCGCCGCCAATCTTACGACCTGAACGACGACGGGCTTTTCAATGTCGAATACGCCGACGTGCTCGGCATTCCGTTCGACTTCACCGCCAAGCCGGTGGTCGCGCCGCCGCAGCCGCCGCGCGAAACCGATTCAGGTGCAGGCCGTGCGCCCGGAGCGCGACTCATCTGGAGATCCGCTTCCCGCGCGTCTCCGGCTACCGCGTGGAACTGCCGCGAAGAGCGCCTGACAGCGAATTTCAACGCCGATTCGGTGCTGGAGCTGACGCCGGAACTGGTCGGCCCCACCGTCACGAACAACTCCGGCATCATCGGCGAAGGCAGTCGATCTGACCGTCGAAGCACCTGGGCGACATCCGCCCGTCCACGCGTCTTATATCACCTCACGCAGCACCTCATCTATACGAACTGGCGCGACCCCGGCGAAGAGCCGAAGCTTTATCTATTCGGCCAATTGAAGCGCATCGCGCAAGCGAATGGCTGGAGACCTGCCTGAAGTGCAAGGGCGGCACGTATCCCGCGCAACTGCTCTATCAGGAACTCGCCGACATGCGCCTGCGACCGCATCACCGCCGCCATCACGCGCGCCGAAGTCGGGCAGAGCATCCCGTGAAGGCCGTGCTCGATCCCTACAATCCCGACCGGCTCGACCATGCACGTCCGCTTCACCACATCGAAGACCACCCGCTGGCAGACCAGCCCGCAGCGCTGCCATATCAACTGGGTGATTCTCGACAGCGATTGGGAAGGCGAGTTCTGCCGCGTCGCCGAATCGCATCCGCAGCGTGCGCGCTTACGTGAAGAATCACAACCTCGGTTTCGAAGTCCCTTACCGCTGCGGTTCCGAGACGCGCCGCTATCATCCCGGATTTCATCGTCCTGGTCGACGATGGCCACGGGACGCCGACCCGCTGCACCTGATCGTCGAAATCAAAGGCTACCGCCGCGAGGACGCGAAGGAGAAGAAGTCGACGATGGAGACCTATTGGGTTCCCGGCGTCAACAACGTCGGCACGCTACGGTCGCTGGGCCTTCGCCGAATTTACGGAGGTGTATCGAGATCGAATCCGGATTTCGCAGGTCGCAACGGTTGAACAAGCGCGACCGTTTTAACAAAATGGTCGAATCCGTCGCCGCGGCGTCGGCGGCCACGGCATAAGAAAGAAGTTTATGGCTCAAAAACCCACGCCCGCAAAGCCTGAAGAGCCGTGGAAACGCTGCATCCACGACGAAGCCTCCCGCAAGAATATCCCGACGGCCGAGTTCCAGTCCGTGATGCGCACAGAAGAGCAGAAGCCCGGTGCGCGTTGCCTACGAGCGCCGCAACCGCGACCTGGACCCGCAACTGGTGTGGCGCGGCAAGGACGAGCAGGACTGGTCCGACCTGGTGGTGCACGCGCCGCCGCTCTACATCCAGGAGAAGGTGCATCCCAAGGCGCTGATCGACGACCTGCTGCGCGCAGACACGCGAGCGAGCCGCGGGACGCGGAGGAGCAGTTCGATCTCTTCGCCGATTTCAACGGCTTCCGGAGCGGCGACGCGCAGGACCGAGTTCTATCAGCACGACGCCGAACTGGACGCAACCGGATGATTCTCGGCGACAGCTTGCAGGTGATGGCGTCGCTCGCGGAGCGCGAGGGCTTGCGCGGGCAAGGTGCAGTGTATTTATCTCGATCCGCCGTACGGGATCAAGTTCAATTCGAATTTTCAGTGGTCCACGACGAGCCGCGATGTGAAGGATGGGAACGTCGATCACATTACGCGCGAGCCGGAGCAGGTGAAGGCATTCCGCGATACGTGGCGCGACGGCATTCACTCGTATCTGACGTATCTGCGCGACCGTCTGACGGTCGCGCGCGATTTGCTGGCGGATTCAGGCTCGATATTCGTGCAGATCGGGGATGAGAATGTTCATCGCGTGCGGGCGTACTGGACGAGGTATTTGGCGACGAACAATTTCATCGCTGAGATTCGTTCAAGAAGACAGCGGGGCAACGACCGGAGACTATCTTGCCAGCACGTAGCTGATTATCTCTGTGGTACGCGAAAGACAAGCAACGCTAAAGTTTCGGCAGCTTTCTCGATCGAAGGCAACTGGCAGATGGCTTCGGCGAAGCGTATACGGCGAAATTCGCAACGATCGAGATGGCGTCCGTCGAGGCACTGTCGAAACGAGGCAGTCGAGATACCGACGATTGTACCGCAGAGTCGGACGTCTACCGTGATGCAACCTCAACGTCAGAGCGACGACGCCGGTACAGTGGCTTTGACTACGATTTCGAAGGCATGACTCTTCGATCCCGGCAAACGGCATCTGGAAAACAACACGCAGCAGGGTATGCGATCGCCTGCAAGGCGAATCGACTTGCTAGCCAACGGGCGAACCTCTCGCGTACGTTCGCGTTCATCGATGATTTTCCAGTGCATTCGGCATGACGAACATCTGGGACGATACGCAGACGGCGGCTTCGCGAAGACAAAGTCTACGTCGTACAGACGAGCACTAAGAGTCATCCAGCGCTGCATCCTCATGACCACCGACCCCGGCGACCTCGTGCTCGACCCCACCTGCGGCTCCGGCACCACCGCCTACGTCGCCGAGCAATGGGGCCGCCGCTGGATCACCATCGACACCTCCCGCGTCGCGCTCGCGCTCGCTCGCGCGCGCATCATGGGCGCGCGCTATCCCTACTACCTGCTCGCGGACAGCCCCGACGGCCAGCGCAAAGAAGGCGAGGTCACGCGACCGCGCGCCGTCCAGCGCTCCCACTTACAACAGACATCCGGCAGGGCTTCGTCTATGAGCGCGTTCCGCACATCACGCTCAAGTCCATCGCCAACAACGCCGAAATCGACGTCATCTGGGAGACGTATCAAGCGACGCTCGAACCGCTGCGGGAGGCGCTCAACAAAGCGCTAAACAAAACCTGGGAGGAATGGCAGATTCCGCGCGAGGCTCGACGATTCACTGGCCGAAGCAGGCCAAAGACCTGCACGCCGAGTGGTGGGAGCGGCGCATCGCGCGCCAGAAGGAGATCGACGCTTCCATCGCCTCCAAAGCCGAATCCGAATATCTCTACGACAAACCGTACGAAGACAACCGCAAAGTCCGCGTGGCGGGGCCGTTCACCGTCGAAAGCCTTTCGCCGCACCGCGTCCTGGGCGTCGATGAGAACGACGAGCTGATCGATCCGCGCGACCAAGTGCGCGGAAGCGGCCGGACTTCGCCGCAGATGATCCTCGAAAATCTGAAAACGGCGGGCGTGCAGCAGGCGCACAAGGAAGACAAGATCTCGTTCACCTCGCTGACGCCCTGGCCCGGCCATCTGATCTGCGCCGAAGGGCGCTATCATCGAAGGACGAGAAAGAGAACGCCGCGCCGCCATCTTCATCGGTCCCGAATTCGGCACCGTGTCGCGCGCCGACCTGGTCGCGGCCGCGCGCGAAGCGGGCGACGCCGGCTTCGACGTCCTGATCGCCTGCGCCTTCAACTACGACGCGCACGCCTCGGAGTTCAACAAGCTCGGCCGCATTCCGGTGCTAAAAGCCCGCATGAACGCCGACCTGCACATGGCCGACGATCTGAAGAACACCGGCAAGGGCAATCTCTTCGTCATCTTCGGGGAGCCCGATATCGACGATCTTCACGGCGGCGGACGGACGAGGTGCAAGTAAAGGTCCACGGCATCGATGTGTTCCATCCCAACACCGGCGAGGTCCGCAGCGACGGCGCCGAGGGCATCGCCTGCTGGTTCATCGACACCGATTACAACGAAGAAAGCTTCTTCGTGCGCCACGCCTATTTTCTGGGCGCGAACGATCCCTACAAGTCGCTGAAGACCACGCTCAAGGCCGAGATCGACGAAGAGGCCTGGGCGACGCTGCACAGCGATACTTCCCGCGCCGTTTGAAAAACCGAAGTCCGGGCGCATCGCCGTGAAGGCCATCAACCACCTGGGCGACGAGGTGATGAAGGTATTCCGGGTCGATGGATGCTGATGGAATTTCGCATCGCCGATACGTTTACGGACAGCCTGGCGCGGCTGAGCGGCGAGGAGCAGAAGGCCGCCAAGACCACGGCGTTCGATCTGCAGATGAACCCGGCGCATCCGGCTCTGCAGTTCCACAAGCTCGAAAAGGCGCGCGACAGGAATTTCTGGTCGGTGCGCGTTTCAACGCGACGTGCGGCTGATCGTGCATCGCACCTCGGCGAGCCTGTTGCTGTGCTACGTGCATCATCACGATGAAGCGTACCGCTGGGCGGAACAGCGCAAGATCGAGATTCATCCTAAGACTGGCGCCGCGCAACTGGTCGAAGTGCGGGAAACGGTGCAGGAGATCGTTGTACCCGTCTACGTAGTCGCCGAAGCGCGCTGCTGTTCCCCACCGTATCGGATGAGCGAACTGCTGGGCTATGGCGTGCCGGCGGAATGGGTCGCGGACGTGCGCAAGCTGGCCGACGAGGATTCTTTCTTAAAGCTGATCGATCATCTGCCCAAGGAGGCGGCCGAAGCGCTGCTCGATGTGGCCACCGGAGCGAAGCCCAAAGCGCCGCCGCCGGAGCCCGTTGGCCCGGACGCCTTCAATCATCCCGACGCGCGGCGCCGCTTCCGCATCGTGAGCAATCTGGAGGAGCTCGAACGCGCGCTCGAATTTCCGTGGGAGAAGTGGACCATTTTTCTGCATCCGGCGCAGCGCGCCTCGATCGAGCGGATTACAACGGACCGGCGCGCGTGGCCGGTTCGGCGGGAACGGGCAAGACAATTGTCGCGCTGCATCGCGCCGTGTTTCTGGCGCGCGCGAATCCGGAAGCGAGGGTGCTGCTGACGACCTTTTCCGCTCCGCTCGCCAACGCGCTGGGAGGCGAAGCTGCGGGCGCTGGTGCACAACGAGCCGCGGCTGGCGGAGCGGGTCGAAGTGGATTCTCTCGATTCTGTCGCGAAACGGCTCTACGAACGCAATTTCGGGCGGGCGCGTATGGCCGATCGCGAGGTCATCGCGGCGTTGCTTTTGGACGCGGCCGCGCGCGCCGCTGGAAAGCCGTTCTCGCCGCGCTTTCTGCTATCCGAATGGGAGCAGGTGGTGGATGCCTGGCAGCTTGAAACCTGGGAGAGCTACCGCGACGTAGCTCGGCTGGGGCGCAAAACGCGGTTGCCGGAACCGCAACGCGCCGCCGCTGTGGTCGATCTTTGCGCAGGTGCGGACGGCGTTGGAAGCGCAGGGCGCGATTACGCCGGCCGGCGTATTCGGCCGCTTGGCCGCGAAGTTCGGCAATGGCGCGCCCGGGCCGTTCGACTTCATCGTCGTCGACGAGGCGCAGGATATCGGGGTGGCGCAACTGCGCTTTTTAGCCGCGCTGGCCGGTGGTCGCAAGCACGCGCTGTTTTTCGCGGGCGATCTGGGGCAGCGCATTTTCCAGCAGCCGTTCTCCTGGAAGGCGGTGGGCGTCGATGTGCGCGGTCGGTCGTCCACGCTGAAGGTCAACTATCGCACGTCGCATCAGATCCGCATCCAGGCGGACCGGCTGCTGGGGCCGGAAGTGACCGACGTCGATGGCAATAAGGAAGAACGCAAGGGAACCGTTTCGCTCTTCAACGGACCGCGCCCCACGATTCGCGTTTTCAAGACGGCCGATCGAAGAGTGCGAGGCGGTGGGCGATTGGCTTCACGAGCGTTTGGCCGAGGGCGTTGCTGCTGGCGAAATCGGCATCTTCGTGCGTTCAGGCGCCGAACTGCCGCGAGCCCGCGCCACCGCGGAGAGCGCCGGGGTGTCCTTCACCGCGCTGGACGAAAAGATGGAGACAAACGCCGAACGCGCCTCCATCGGAACCATGCACTTGGCCAAGGGACTCGAATTCCGCGCCGTTGTAGTGATGGCCTGCGACGACGAAGTGATTCCGCTTCAGCAAAGAATCGAGACGGCGGACGACGCGGCGGAATTGGAAGAAGTCTACGCGACGGAACGTCATCTCCTATATGTCGCCTGCACGCGTGCGCGAGATCACTTGCTGGTGACGGGCGTTGCGCCGGGCTCGGAGTTTCTGGACGATCTGACGGTATAGTTGCAATCTTATTCGCCCGCCCTGCGCGCCCGAACCGCATCCCGGCCTGCCGGAAAACCGCGGCGGCTACACGCCCCAGCAGTAGTCTTCGACCGCCTTCTCGATGCTCGAGTCCTGCTCCGTCAAGCGCATCAGCTCCAAACGGATGGCGTCGAGCAGGGCGCGCCAGCTTGCTTCGATGATGTTGTCCGAGACGCCCACGGTGGTCCAACTGCGGCGGTGATCGGACCATTCGACCAGGACGCGAACTTTCGCGGCGGTGCCCTTCTTGGAGTTGAGGACGCGCACTTTGTAGTCGGTCAGGCGCACATCCGCGATTTTCGGGTAGACCTTGGCTAGGCATTGTCGCAGACACAGGTCCAGGGCGTTCATGGGTCCTTGCCCGGTGGCTGTCGCGGCGTGGACGCTGTCCTGCACGCGCAATGTCACGGTCGCGGTAGTTTGCGTTTCCTCGACCCCCGTCATCTTTGTCGCGACTTCGAATGCCACTACTTCGAAGAGGTTCAGGCCCGGACGCAAGGCTTCGCGGACCAACAATTCGAAGGTGCCTTCGGCGGCTTCAAGCTCGTAGCCTTCGTGCTCCATTTGCTTGATGCGGTCGAGCAACTCGCGGCGCGCGTTCGAATCGAGACGATCCTCAAGCCCATGCTGCTTCAACTTATAAAGGACGTTCCCGCGGCCGGAGAGATCGCTCAGCAGCACGCGCTGGCGATTGCCGACCGCCTCAGGGGCGATGTGCTCGTATGTCGCCGCGTCCTTCAGAACGGCGCTGACGTGAACTCCGCCTTTATGCGCGAAGGCGCTGCGGCCGACATAGGGCTGGTCGTTGCGCATGGGCAGATTGGCAAGCTCCGAGATAAAACGGGCCACGGCGCCGAGATGGACGAGGTTGTCGCGGCCGATGGTAGTATGGCCGAGCTTCAGTTCCAGGTTGGCGATGATGGACGTCAGATTGGCGTTGCCGCAGCGCTCGCCGTAACCGTTCATGGTCCCCTGGACATGCGTGAACCCGGCTTCCACCGCGGCGAGCGTGTTGGCGACCGCGACATCGGAATCGTTGTGGGTATGGATTCCGAGGACGCCGTCAAAGCGCTTGCGGACTTCGCTCGCGATTTCCACGAGACGCGCCGTTATCGTCCCGCCGTTGGTATCGCACAGCACCAGAACATCGGCCCCCGCGGCTTGGGCGGCTTCGAGAGTCCGCAGCGCGAACGCGGGGTTCGAATTGTACCCGTCGAAGAAATGTTCGGCGTCATAGACGACCTCCTTGCCGTGGTCCTTGAGGTACTTTACGGTTTCGGAGATGAGCGCGAGATTCTCTTCTTCGCTGATGCCGAGCGCGCGCGTGGTGTGCAGGTCCCAGCTCTTGCCGAAGATGGAGCAGACCGGAGTGCCGGCCTCGAGCAGCGAATGCACATTGGGGTCGCGCTCGACCGGATTCTTTGCAAAACGAGTGGAGCCGAACGCGGTCAGCTTGGCGTGCTTGAGATCGAGGTCGCGCGCGCGCGTGAAAAACTCGCGATCTTTCGGATTCGATCCGGGCCAGCCGCCCTCGATATAGTCGATACCGAGCTCGTCGAGCTTTTGCGCGACGATCAATTTGTCCTCGAACGAAAAAGAGACGGCTTCGCCCTGGGTGCCGTCGCGGAGGGTGGTATCGAAAGTGAAAATACGCATAATTCGGTTCAGGCGTTGGCGGGTTTTGAGGACTGCTCTTGAGGTACGCCGGCCTCTTTTCTCTTCTTCAAAAACGTCATCATCTGGCGGAGCTCGCGTCCGACCTTTTCAACCGGCTGATCGGCTGCCGCCTTACGCATGGCGAGAAATTTGTGACGGCCATTCTTGTTCTCGTCGATCCATTCCTTCGCGAATTGGCCCGATTGGATCTCCGATAAAATTTTGCGCATCTCGGCGCGCGTCTGTTCCGTCACGATGCGCGGCCCCCGCGTGTAATCGCCGTATTCGGCCGTATCGGAGACGGAGTAGCGCATATAGCCAAGTCCACCCTCGTAAATCAGATCGACAATCAGCTTCACTTCGTGAAGGCACTCGAAGTAGGCAATTTCGGGCGCATAACCGGCCTCGACCAGAGTTTCGAAACCAGCCCGGATCAACTCGCTGACGCCGCCGCACAGGACGGACTGCTCGCCAAAGAGATCGCTTTCGGTCTCTTCCTTAAATGTCGTTTCAATCACGCCCGCTTTGAGGCAGCCCAACGCCAGCGCGTAAGCCAGCGCATTTTCGAGTGCGTGTCCGGAGGCGTCCTGGTGGACCGCAACCAGAGCGGGGACGCCGACGCCCTCCGTAAAGAGCTCGCGGACGCGATGGCCGGGGGCTTTGGGAGCGATCATCGAAACATCGATCTCCGGCGGCGGTTGGATCTGGCCGAAATGGATGTTGAAACCGTGGGCGAACATCAACGTCTTGCCCGCGGTCATGTGCGGTGCGATACCGGTATTGTAGAGATCGCCCTGGATGTGATCCGAGACCAGGATCATGATGATATCGGCGGCCTGAGCGGCGTCCGCGACCGGCAGCACTTTCAGCCCGGCGGCTTCGGCCTTGGCCGCGCTCTTGCTTCCGGAATAAAGTCCGACGATAACGTTGACCCCCGAATCGCGCAGGTTCAACGCGTGGGCATGGCCTTGACTGCCGTAGCCGATGATGGCCACCGTCTTGTCCTTGATCGCGGCGATGTTGCCGTCTTTTTCGTAGTAGCGGTTGGGCATATTTTTGAGATCTCTACTTGCCTGCCTGCGCGGCTTCGGCGGTCCCGCGCTGGACCGGCGGCGACAGGCGCAGTTTCTTGGGCTCGAGCGATACCGAGACGGCGCCGGAGCGCGTAACGTCGATCTCGCCGTAGCTGCGCATCACATCGATAAACTCGTCGAGCTTTTCGGGATCGCCGGTAGCTTCGAGCGCGAAACCCTCGGTGGACGAATCCACCACGCGAGCGCCGAAAATCTCCGCTTCTTTAAGAATAGCCGTGCGGCTGGGCGGCGCGGCGCGAACGCGCAGCAGCACCATTTCGCGGGTCACGGCGGGACTCTCGGTTAAATCCGATGCCTGAAGCACGTTGATGAGCTTGTTCATCTGCTTGATCACCTGGGAGCGCAGCGCCGCGTCCACATCCACCTTGATGGTCATGCGCGAGAGCGTCGGGTCGAGCGTGCGCGCCACCGTCAAACTTTCAATGTTGTAGCCTCGTGAAGTCAACAGACCGGTGACGCGCATCAAGGCCCCCGGCTTGTTTTCGACCAGCAGCGAAATGATCTGGATCATATTGGCATCTCCCGTTACGCCTCGACCGGCTGCGGCGGCTGCAGGACCATTTCATTAATCGCGGCGCCTGCCGGCACCATGGGATATACGTTCTCAAACGGCGACACGCGAACATTGAGAAGATATGGACCGGGCTCCTGGACCGCCTCTTCGAGCGCGGCGCGCAGCTCATTCGGACGCTCGATCGTACGCCCCTTAAACCCATATGCGCCCGCGAGCTTCTCCGCGTCTGGAAACGTATCGAGTTGCACCGAGGAGAGGCGGTTGTTATAGAACAGCTCCTGCCACTGGCGGACCATGCCGAGATAGCCATTGTTGACGACGACGATCTTGATGGGCAGCGCGTGGTTGGCGATGGTGGCGAGCTCCGGCACCGACATTTGAAATCCACCGTCGCCGACAATGGCGAAAACCAGTTTGTCGGGCCGCGCGAATTGAGCGCCAATCGCCGCCGGCAAACCGAAGCCCATGGAGCCGAGCCCGCCGGAGTTGAGCCACAGGCGCGGCTCGTTGAAGCGTATAAACTGCGCGGCCCACATCTGGTGTTGGCCGACGTCGGCGCTAATGAGCGCCTGGCCGCCGGAGAGGCGGTCGATTTCCACCATCACATGCTGCGGCTTGATCTCGCTCGTTGAGAACTCGGGGCGCAGGGGATGCTCTTCTTTCCAGCCGCGAATCTGCGACCACCAGGCTTGACGCGCGGTGGCGTTCTTCGAGCGCTCGGCGGCCTCCAGTTCCTTGAGATTCTTAGTAAGCTTAGCGAGAACGCGCTTCACGTCGCCGACGATGGGCAGGTCGGCCGCGCGATTCTTACCGATTTCAGCCGGATCGATATCGACGTGAATCACTTTCGCGTGAGGCGCAAACGCCGAGAGCCGGCCCGTAACGCGATCGTCGAAGCGCGTGCCCAGGGCGATCAACAGGTCGGCATGCGTCATGCCCATGTTCGCCGCATAGCTCCCGTGCATGCCCGGCATGCTGATGAAATTGGGGTGCTGCGCCGGCAGAGCGCCGAGACCCATGAGAGTGGTGACGGCGGGGACGTCGAGAGTTTCGATCAGCTCACGCAGCTCCTCGGAGGCGCCAGCCGCGATGATGCCGCCGCCGGCATAAACAAACGGCCGCTCCGCCTCCCACATCATCTGCGCGGCGCGGCGGATCTGACCGTTGTGGCCTTCAGTGAAGACTTTATAGCCGGGAAGATGAACGGTCGACACCGGGGCGTAATGGTACTGTGCCTGGAAAACGTCTTTGGGAATGTCGACCAGCACTGGACCGGGCCGTCCCGAAGCGGCGATGTAAAACGCCTCGTGAACGGTCTGCGGCAGATCGGCGACGTTCTTGACCAGGAAGTTGTGCTTGGTGCAGGAACGCGTAATGCCAAATGTATCGGCTTCCTGGAAGGCATCGCTGCCAATGAGTTTGGTGGAGACCTGGCCGGTGAGCGCGATCACCGGAATGGAATCCATCATGGCATCCACCAAACCGGTGACAAGATTCGTCGCGCCCGGGCCGGAGGTGGCGCAGCACACGCCCGCACGGCCCGTGGAACGCGCGTAGCCTTCGGCGGCGAAGCAGGCGTTCTGCTCGTGCCGCACCAGGACATGGCGAATGGGATGGTCGTACATGGCATCATAGAGCGGCAGCGTAACGCCGCCCGGATAGCCGAAAATGCAATCGACGTTTTCGCGGACCAGGCACTCCAGAAGAATCTGGGCGCCGCTCATGAGCTTGGCCTCGTGCGAGGCGGCCATGCGAGGTGCAGTTGCGTTCGACATAGTTTGAAAAAACGATCCAAAATAAAAGGCCATCGGAAGGACCGTGCGCCCCGCCGATGGCCTCGAAACTTCCTGTTTCCTAGGTTCCGGTCAGGCGGGGCCGGGTACGGCCACCTGAATAATAATCGGAACCAGCTTGGAAACCCGATCCAGCCGGAGGACAACCGGCGCATTGCCCGGTAGGGCGTTAAAGGCTGCCGTTTTCCTCGCCACAGAGATCATTGGTATACTCAGGTTATCCTATGCGCTTTGCAAATGCAATCCTATTAACGTATAAAAAATGCTGATCGGGGAGGGTCCGGACAGCGGGGAGCCGCAGCAGAGCGCAAATAGGTACAGTACTATCAAAAAAAATCTATGGATATCAACGCAATGCTCGTGCAGCTTCGTAATGAGCGGGAACAAATAGAAGCTGCCATATTGGCTTTGGAACGAATTGCGCAAGGGGGCGGAAAACGTCGCGGGCGGCCGCCGAAGTGGTTGGCGGAACAGAATCCGGCCGGAACGGAAGCGGAAATGGGGGAAAACTCCGATTCCGGCAAGCGGCGCCATTTCAGTCCGGAGGCGCGCAAACGCATGGCGGAGGCGCAACGCAAAAGGTGGGCCGCACGGCGCGGCGAGCAAACATAGCGGCGCAGCTAGAATTCCGCCGGTCGCGTCAATACTCGGAGCATCTCAAACGTTTACCTGAATAGCGAGCCTCTCGCTCGTTTCCGTTCGCCTTCGCGCGATACGCATTGCCCGCCCGATCTGGCCGATCAAGTTCGTTAGTTTCAGATTTACCGCCGCGCCTCTCGAAGCCGATTCCGCTGATTCACCCTGCGGCGCTGTCGCCGGCTCAGCTACGAATTGCCGGATCCCCGGCTCATAAAAGGGCGGCGCGGAACAGCGGGATTTTGGCGCGCCGCGTCGGCGCGCTGCTCGCGAACTCTCGGCAGGCGGTGATCATAGCATGTGCCCGAGGGATTATGCGCACGCACGCCAGCCGTTCATGCGTGCGCGAGTAAAGATTCGTATGCGCACTCGCACAAATCTGTGCGAGACTGGACAGAATTCCAAGAAGGAACTGGGCGCGGGACTGCTTCGGGCGATGTGCCGGGGCGTGGTCATGAATACTGGCGGCGACGTCGTCAGAGCGCCTGCAAGACGAAAGCGCCTTGGGCGCTGGACATGCGCCACCAAGGGTAGCTCTGCGGCAGTGCTATCCCAAGGCTCGGCGCAATCGAGTGATCCAGTATCGCGATGTCGATGCCGGCGTATGTCACGGTCAGGGCAAAAGCGCCTGATGTCATGATAGGCGGTGGATCCAGTTCGCGATCGTGCATCCTCGGTCGTGCGGTCTTAACGGATTATGGATGCAGGCTCAATTCTCGTCGACCCGCAGACAATCGCAGACGGGTGATCTCTTGCTTCTCGTCGTAGTCGCCAGCCTCTGTGCCAGCCGGCCGAAAGCCGGTGAACAATCGCAGCGTGACTGGAGCATCTGACGATATCGACAAATCGATGCCATCAGGAGCATACACCGCTACGAAGCTAACGGGCCGATCGCTTTCAAGCAGCGGTTTGCCAGCCCGCTCCAGGGAGGTCACGGCACTAGCCGCGACAAGCTGGCCTGCCGCACTCCACATCTGTGCATTCGTCCGCCACTCTTCGTAGCTGGCGGTGGGGCTCGTCCGGTCCCGAAACATGACCAAGCCGGCGGCGAGGCGCGCGCCGATGCAGTCCGATCCAGTGAGCCTCCGCGCACCATCCGCCATGGCCGTTGCGCGCTCGGGGCTCGAAGCGATCGAGAGAGCAGTGAGGAACCGGGTTTTACTTCGCGGGGCCCGACTGGATATGGATGACTCCGGGTTGCGCGGGAACTGTTTTGGGCGCGAGCGGCGCAAAAGCCGTATAGGGAAGATAGCCATCCTGCAAGTCCATGGTGGCGCTGTCGGGCGCGAGCGTCTTCAAGCTCATGGCCGCCTTGGCGCCACTGTATACAGCGGCGCCCCGACTGATTCGAATCTTGGCGCGATCCTTTACATGGAGTAACCAGTCGAAGGTGGCGGGGCTACGTCCGGCTAAGTCATCGTAAATTACCACGGTATCCGGTTTGAGGAAAACGATTCTGCGCGAGAACTGTTCCAGACGGCCCCGATACACTGAGGCCAGTTCGCTCCCCACCGCATCGAAGGAGCCGCTGGTGATCGCGTCCGTGATGCGCGGATAAGCATTCAACGCCCGGAATTGACGGGTGTCGGCGATTTCCTGGCTCCCCGGATCCCCATCGATCAGCACGGTGTTGTGTCCGGCGGATTGAGAGAAATAAGTCCGATAATAAGGGTCCTTGTAGTAATCCGCGGGTCCCCCTTCAACCACGAGATTTTCGCCCCCTGCGCGAAGCAGAAATGCGCCCTGGTCCCCGTGATTATGGTTAAAATTCGGACCGGCGCGAAACAGGAGAATGGCGTCGTCTGGCCCCCATCCGGTGCGGAAGACAACATTACCTTTTTGGTCGAACACGCGCGACATCGGTTTCGAGGGAGGCTGCGGGGCGATGTTATCGGGCGGGAAAAGGAAGTCCGTAATAGAGCGGTGCTGGAACTGATCGTAGTACCAGTGCATCACCGGATCGTCCGTATGCTGGATGACCCCCGCGATGCTGTATCCGGTAGGAGTATGGCTGTCCCCCATGTCAAAGCCGTCGCGAATCGGATGCGCCAATAAATAGAGCGGATAATGGAGCGAGTCTTTGACGAACGTGCGCGGCCAATAGTCGATTCCGTAAACTCGAGCCAGCGCGGAAAGCGCGAGCGTCGTACTCTTAAGGTCGAACTCCTGATAGCTCACTCCCTCTCCGTAACTTCCATCCGAAAGGTAGGTGGCCGCGAGATGATTCTCCAGCTTAATAAGCAGGCCCCCGAGATAGATGTTCAATTCGGGATCGTCCTCGGTTTCCATGGCCGCTAAACACGCCAGTACTCCTCCGCTTACGGCGTGACCGATCCAGTTGCTCGTATCCGCCATTGCGCGGTTATCGAGAACATACTCCTTGTAGGCCGGTTTGATTCCACGCTCGATGAGTGCGCGCCGAACTAACTCTCGCTCCGAGTTGGATAAGTTATGGTAAAGAGTGTCGTAGCCGAAAGCTGCGTCGCCTGCCAATTCGCCGGCCGGATAATAAGTGTGTTGCCCATGCGCTTCGAACCACGGCGGAACCCAAGTATCCCAGTGCGCCAAGTCCAGCAGCGCGGATTTGGCCGCATCGCGCGCTTCCTCGGACCCGTCTACGTATGCTTCGAGCGAGTTGAAGAGAATGCGGTTGCTGGCTCGATTGAGAATATCGAAATAGCCGGTTAAAGTAGGCAGCAAAAAGCGGGAATCGAGCATCCGGAAAATGCGGCCGCCGTTCGAGAGATCGTCCGTCCCCCGGGAGCTCTTCGCCGAATCCAGGAGCCTGCCCCACACGACTCCCTCTTTCGCGTCCCGCGTCCGGGCGATCAGAGCAGTCCTGTCTTGCGCACTGAAATAAAGGCGCGGATGCGCTGCCGAACGGGCCGGATGAACAATTAATCGCACCTCCGTCTCCATGCCGCGGCCGTCTGGGGTTACACCGCGAAGTTCGAGGCGCCACACTCCGGTGGGATCAGTTGCGCCCACGGTATACGCCGACCGATTGATCCAGGCTCCGTTCTGAAAAGTAAGGCCGGAGGCTTTCAACGTGCGGTGGTCCTGGTCTTTCAGCGCAAAGCTGACTTTCGAAAGCGCAACGCTCGAGGCCGCCGCGATAGCGATGGCGTCGCCCGGCGCGTAGCTGACCGCACTGACCAGGGCAGGGAACGGATTGATTGCAATGGAACGAGGTTCATGTACGTCGAAGCGGACGGGCTTCGAGGCTTGCAGAGACACATCGTCAATCAGGAAGCGATACTCAGCATCGGTATCGGGATGACTCACGTCCGCTGTTATGTATACCGCTTGCAATCCGGTTCCGGGCGGAATATTGCGAAAGTGCGCCGACGCCTTTCCCCATCCATCGTGTGGTACGGCAGTAACAGTCGCAGTGTAGCGATGACCATCGGCGCCCGCGAGACCGATCTCGAGAACGGCCCCGGGGGTTGCGGGTTTCAGACGGTACGAGAACGTCATCGTTACATTGCCGTCCGCAAGCATATCCAGCCGCTTAATAAACCCGAGGCGCATCAGCCCGGTGCTGACGGGACGATACACGCGCATAAGCGCGCGACCGCCCGGCGCCGCGTATTCATTAGTGGGGGTCAGAGATGGATCGTAACCGATGTCTTGAACCGGGGGATAGCTGGCCCATTGCCCCAGGCTGTCATTCTGAAAATCATCGTGCAGGAGCGCGGGCTGGGAGACAACAGCGCGTTCCGCATTCGCAAAAGATACGCAGAGCAGTAAGAAAAGAGAGAATCGCATTATATGGCCGCCGACTCCGCCGCTTTTTGTACCCTTTTGACCTTTTGGTTAAGCGCGTAAAAACCCGCGCCTATGAGGCCCAAAGACAACCCAACGGCGATGTTGATTGTGCGGCCGGCTCCGGGCGGAAGAGTGGCTGCGGCTATAAGTAGAAGCGCGCCGACGCCGGCAGTAATCCATCCGATGATCGGAAGCGGCGAGAAGGCGTTTCCGATCTCCTTGACCTGTTCCTCGATGCCCACGGGCTTGTCCAAACGCCTGAAGAACGCCCGACTTTTCTGCACATCCGCCGCAGTGCGTTTCTCCAGTAGCGTGGTCAGGACCATCGCCGCAATGGTCACGCCGAAATTCGCGAAGATGCTGATAGCCTCATAGTCGTGAGCGAGCCAATTCGGGTCGATACCCGGGCGTGTCTGTAAGACGAGTTGCTTCAAAAGAAACATCCCGAAGCCGCAAGCGAAGCCCGCGGCGATGCCGGCGGCCGCTCCGCGATGGGTCAGGCGGCGGCTCAGCAGGCCGGCCAACATGGGGATCAGCATTGGTCCGACAAAAAGCGTGAACAACTTTACCATCACTTCAAAAAGGCCCGTCTTCGCCGTCCCCACCAGAAAAACGCCTATCGCTATCGTAACCGCGCCGGCGAACAGCGTTGCCAAACGCCCGACGAGAACCAGCCTCTTCTGGCTGGCATTGCGGTCCAAGAGCGTGTGGTAAAGGTCCTCGGTAATGACACTGGCGGTGACATTGAAGTCGCCGCTAAGTGTGGACATGGTCGCCGAGAACATGGCGGCGATGATTAACCCGACCAGACCGGCGGGAAGAAACTTCAACGTCAACGCCGCGTAGGTGTATTGCGCGGCGCCGGGCTGACTCGCCAACTCCGGCAAGAGGTGGCGAGCGGCCATCGCGGGCAGAAGGAACAGCGGCGGCCCAGTCAGTTTCAGGACTGTTGCCAACATTCCAGCCTTTCTCGCCTCGCGCTCGTCGCGGACACTATAGAACTTCTGCGCGAAGGCCCAGTTGCCGTTGTAGCTCAAGATGATGAGCAGATAGAATGCGATTACATAGAATAGCGAGTACGGTCCATTGATGAGAGAGAAGAAGCCGTGCGGCGCTTCTTGCCCGAGCGTCCTCATTCCCGCCACGAAGCCGCCCATGTGAACAAATACCAACGGAAACAGTACCGCCACGCCTAATGTCAGGATCACAAACTGAACGTAATCCGTGACAACTACGGCCCATAGTCCTCCCATGAAGGTATAAAGCGCCATTACGATACCGCTGGCGATGACGCTGACCTTCAAGTCATAGCCCAGGCCAGCCGAGACGAAAATTCCAGTGGCATAAATCTTGAGTCCATCGTCAATGAGCTTAAGCGGAATGCCGGCCCAGGCCAACACCTGCCGGATTTGCGGGCTGTAGCGCGCTTCGAGAAATTGCACGGGACTGAGGATGCGCGCGCGCCGCCAGCGGCCCGCGAGGAACACCGTGCCCAGCACCATGGCCAGCACGGAGCTCCAGCTCAGCGTGATCGCAATGAAGCCGTAGCGGTAGGCCATCTCGCAATAGGCCACGAAGGTGAACGCGCTGAACGCCGTGAGATAAAAAGAGACTCCCGCCAGCCACCAGGGAACGTTATTCCCTCCGGTGAACAGATCGCGCACGTGCCTCATGCGCCGCCAGAAATACAATCCGATTCCGGCCAGCAGCGCGAAATATCCCGCGATGACGATTTGATCGGCTGCGTGGAGATGGTGTGCGGGGAGATGATATTGCATTACGGCGCCGGCTACACTATGCGCACCGTGTCGCCCGTTTCGAGCGATTGGTGGATGGCCGACAGAACTGCGGTGACCTGGCGTCCATCGACTACTCCCACCTCCGGCTTCAGGTCTTCGCGAATGGAGCGGACGAAATCGCTGAGACAGGACGGAAAAGCCCCGCGCATCGTGCCGAAAATCTGAGAGCTCAAGAACGTCTTCGGATACGAGAACTTCTCGGGAGTACTGAGCTCGATACTCTCCCGCTTGCGGTCGAAATGCAGGTGGCCGTGCTCGCCCACCACTTCCACGAAGGAGTCCACCAGTGTCGGGAAGGTATTCGGGTAGATCCACCCCGATTCGAATGTCGCAATGGCGCCGTTGTGGAAACGTACCTGCGCCTGAATCATATCGTAGGTGTCGATTCCTCGGGCGCGAAGGACTTGCTTCACGCCCCAGGCTCGCGCCTCCAAAGGCTCGCTGCCCAGATACCAGCGCACCAGGTCGATATCATGGCAGCTCAGGAACCACGCGGGCGTGGTTTGAGACGCCCAGTTGATGTATTCCGTAGGCACATAGATGGTGTCGTTCTTTCGCGCGAATGCCGCCAGAGGTTGTCCGATGGCCCCGCGTTCAATGGCGGCGCGGCCCTCATGATAAACGGAAAGCCAGCGGTGATTAAACGCAACCTGTACTTTCATCCCGGTCTCGCGCGCCACTTGGATGAGCGAGTCCGCCTCGCCCACGTCGGTGGTCATCGGTTTTTCGATGAGTACGTGTTTGCCCGCTTCCATCGCGGCGCGCGCCGGCTCATAATGCAGGTGGTCGGGCGTGGCGACGCAAACGGCGTCGATCTCGGCGATCCGCAACATATCGCGCCAATGCGCGCAGGCGTGAGGAATCTCGTATTTGGCGGCCATCGCCGACGACTTATCGGGCGTCCGCGAAGCCACGGCGAGCACTTCGGCATAGGGATGGCTCCGATACACGCGAATGTATTGCTCACCCATGATGCCCAGACCGACGATGCCAATATTGACTTTGCGGTTCATCAGGCCGCCGCTTGAACGCGAATAACCCTCTAATCGTTTCTCCGGCATTCAGCGTGCATCGGCGCCGGATTTCATCCTGTTCAACAAAGTAACGGCGGCGGCGCTCAACACCTCGGCGGCTTGGGGCGCCAACCGCGACGCGACCACCTCATAGCCCGCGGTTGCGCTGGCGTCGGCAGTGGGAACATATCCGATGTAGTCATTGGCCAAGCCGAGAAACAGGGTTCGCGAAAATGGCGATTGGGTCCGAATGTCCAAGGCAATGGAGACGAAAACTTCTCCCGGAAACGAAAGCAGCGCCGTTTTCCCAATGCGCACGCAAACCAGTTCCACGGAAAGCGTTTTCGGCTCGGGCCGGTCCATACTCTCGTAGAGAGACGCGTAGTATTCCTCGATGCGGCTGAACAGGCTGCGTTTGCGGGCGAGCAGAAGATCGTCTTCATTGGTGAGGTTCAGTAAGGCCGCAGCCGCGGCTTCGCGTTCGGCCCTCATCTGCGGGAGCGGGGCATAGCGTTTGAGCGGCAATTCTACTTCCAGGCGCTCGACGGAAAGCTCCGGTTCTTCGGACTCCAAGCTGGAAAGCCCCTGGAGGACCCGATCGGCCAGCCGCGTTCCTAATTCTTCGGCTTTTTCAAACGTTCGAAACGGAGCGATGACGCCGACGGCGCTCAAATCGCTCTTATGGCCGACGCTGATGTCGCCCTCGGCGCCGTTGAAAAACATCGCCGGAGCTCCGAGCGCGCTCTCCAGGGTTCGAATCGTGTAAAACGGGAAATCACCGGAAATGGCCACCGTGTTCGGACCGAGCACCGTGGTGTGGCAGGCGAAATTGACTGCGACCGCGGCGGGGGAGCCATCCGGTTCCTCGATGAGAAGAACGCCGGCGTTTACGTCGATGGGCTTTCCATCATCGCTACGGCGGTTCACGGCAATGCCTTCCACCGTGACAAATCCGGCGCGAATACGGCGAGGCCGGCAGGCGGCGCGCGCGTCCTCCACGCTCAATACAATCTCTTCGGCCAAGCGGTCTACGTAGCTGTGGTCGAAGGGCTGCCCGGCACTGTAGAAGTGCGTAAAAGTCACCGGACCGCAGTGCGTGTGCGTAGCCGCGAGCACTACGTTTCCGGCCGGAATGCCGGTCCGCTCTTCGATGCGCGCCCGTACGCGATCGCCGAACTGCCGTTCAACCCCTATCAGCTCAACGCTGACAAGCGCAATTTGCGTCTTCCCGTCGTCCAGCACCAGCGCGCGCGCGTGGAGATCGTCGTGGACGCTCTGTGCCGTATCCTTGCGCGCGTCGAAGCCCGCCATGGAGCAGCCGAGTTCTGGCGTGATGAGGCGTACGCCTGTTCCAATCAGCGCTTCAGGCGGCACGAACCGGGACCCCGTTCCGCTGTATCATCCGCTCCACAGCCAGCAGGTTCAGCATCAAAAAGCGAGGCTGATGATAATTCTCGGCCCGCGTCATGTTCGGCGTGAGATGCACCTGACGATCACCCATCACTTGCCACAGCGGGGAGTGAATTGCGCGCATCGGAAATTTTTTCCTCGTGTATTTGTCGATTTCCGAATAAAAAGCAGTCGCCCACGGATCGCCCGTTTCCTCAATCAGCAGGATACCCCCGTTGAGCGCTTCCTGGTGCGGGAACAGCGTCTTGTCCATGGTCCAATCGTTGTTGTCGACATTTCTCAAATTGCGGAAGAGTCCGCCGTACACGCGATCCTTTGCAACCTCGCAATGGCGCCGGAACAGGTCCGCGGCGCGGTCGAAAAGCGCCGTGTCCTTTACGCGGCGGGCTTCGTCCATCACCATCCAGAGCGTCTCGATGGCATGTCCGGCATACACCAACTGCTCATATTCGTTAGCGGGCCGCGAGAGGTCATGGTTGACGAGCTCGTTAAGAAGCTGGAAGCGAGGATTGTAATGATAGCTCAGCAGCGCGTCGATGGCGCGGCCGGAGATCCGTTGCAAGTCGGCGTCGGGGCGCATGGCTAGCATCTGCGTGGTGGTTCGGATCAACACCATCCATACCCCTTCCACTCTGGCGCCGGGGAAAGGACGGGCGCCCGGCCCGAGATACGTTTGTCCGATCGACGGATGATAATCGGGCCGATCATAGCGCCGCACGCACTTGAGAACGATTTCTTTTGCATCGTCCCAGTACTTGCGGTCGCCGGTCGCTTTTGAAAACTCGGCGAAGCCCTCGGCAACGAACATATCCGAGTAGACTTCGGTGTCGGGAGGGCCTGCGGGCTCGCCTTCCCTGGTCAACGCCTTGGGCCAGAATTCGTCCGGGTCTTTGGGCCGGCTGCGCTGGACAAGCCGGACGGAGTTTTCGGCTATGTCCAGGTATTTCCGATCGCGTGAAAAATTATTGTACAGGAACGAAAAGACCCACGTCCCGCGGCCCTCGTACCAGAGTCGCCTTTGCGGTGGAAACCCGCTCGCCATCGGGGCGGACACTGCACATGAAGCCGCCGTATTGCGGATCGACGACGTACTTTTCGATGAAAGGCAGATAGTCCTGAAAAAGGTCCTTGTGGAGCCGTTCTCGCATACCCGCCAGATCCAGCGGAACGGCGCGCATTGACGAGCGCTGCTGCGCGGGTTGCGCGACCGCGGTGTTGAGCCCGGCCGCGCCGGCAAGCAGATTGCCGAACGCGCGTCTGTTCATCGCCATCGGAAAAGTCTAAGGATGGCGCACCCGGGACCTGTTGTCAAGACCTTGACACAGGTCCAAATACCGGCAATAATCGACCCATCTCGTCGTAGGATTCGGCTCCCATAATGCTGGAAAAGCATAGAATCCGGATTGCCGCCGCACTCTGTCTGGCCGCTTTAGGCATTTCCGCGCACAGCCAAACCGCGAGGGGAACGATCCAAGGCACTGTCTACGATCCCTCTCAGGCCGTAGTCGGCGAAGCCCACGTCACGCTGACCGAGCAGCAGACCGACCAGACCGGTCCCGATACGGCCGGCGCGAGCGGCTTTTTCCAGTTTCGCGCGTTGCCGCTTGGAGTCTACACGCTGGAGATTGAGCAAGCGGGTTTCGCAAAAGAAGTCATAAAGGACATTCCGCTGCAAGTGGCCGAGACCCGGACGATGAACGTAATGCTGCGGATGCTCACGCTCGGGCAGTGCGTGACGGTGCAGTCTAGGGGGCCGTTGCCGCAGGTGGCGGATACAAGCGCGTCGCCGGTTATCGACGAGCAGCGGATCGCGGAGTTGCCGCTCAATGGGCTGAACATGCTGCAACTTGCGTCGTTATCGGCGGGCGTGGTGAACAGCGCGAAGGGCAGTTTGACGATCCCTACGTGTATCCGGGGAACACCCCCCAAGCCGGTAAGATCGCCAGCGCGAGTGATTATGAATACGCGCAAACGGAAAGAAACTATTTTTAATCGAACATCCGGGACGAACTGGCGCACAAGGGTGCTGTAGGTTCCGGCGAGAGGAGAACAATGTCAAGTTTGGCCCTGGCTGGCGGGAGACCGCTTAGAACGAAGCCCTTTCCCCGCTGGCCTGAGTTCGGCGAGCGGGAACAGGCGGAGCTTCTCGAAGTGCTCGAAAGCGGAGAGTGGGGCGGGTACAGCCCCAAGGTGGAGCAATTCGAAAAGGCCTTCGCCGCGTTTCAGGGCGCTTCGCACGGAGTCTCGGCTTCGAATGGCACCGTCACTTTGGAAAGCGCGCTGCTGGCGGCGGGCGTAGGACCGGGGGACGAGGTAATCGTGCCGCCCATAACTTTCGTGGCTACCGCGACGGCAGTGTTGCGCGCCGGCGCCACGCCAGTATTCGCGGATATTGGGGCGCATTACAACATCGATCCGGAGCGGATTCACGAGGCGCTCTCGACGCGCACAAAGGCCCTCATTCCGGTTCACTTCGGAGGGCATCCCGCCGACATGGACGCTATCGGCTCAATTGCGCGACAGCGCGGCCTGACGGTGATCGAGGATGCCGCACACGCCCACGGCTCCTCGTGGAGGGGACAACGCGTCGGAACGTTTGGGGACATCGCATCTTTCAGCTTCCAGCAATCGAAGAGCGTCACCGCCGGTGAAGGCGGCATTCTCATCGGCAACAACGCCGAGCTTATCGAAAACGCGCGCTCGTTCTTTAATCAAGGGCGCATTCCCGGACGGGGCTGGTTCGAGCACATCAATCTGGGGACTAATCAGCGAATGACGGGCTGGCAGGCGGCCGTGTTGCTGGCGCAACTGGAGCGCTTGCCGGGCCAGCTTCAGCACAGGGCTCAGAATGCGGCTTACCTGAACCGGCGCTTGGCGGAACTCGATTTTGTGGAGGTGTGCCTTCCCGACGAGCGGGTCACCTGCCATAGCTATTACTTGTACATGATCCGGCTGCGGCCGGAGGCGCTGGACGGGATTGATCTGGGGACGTTCACCAAGGCCTTGGCGGCCGAGGGAATCCCCGGCCCGGGTTACTATCCATATCCACTGCACTACAATGAGCTCTTTAAGAAACACGCCTACCGCGCTACGGAGTGTCCCAGGGCTTGGGAAGCTTGCCGCGACAGCTTCTGGATCTCGCATCGAATCCTGCTGGCCGGCCGCGATGATATCGAGGACTTTGTGGCGGCGTTGCAAAAGGTCGCCGATGGCGTCCGGGAGCTCGCGAGCGCATGAGCATCGCCGTGCTGCACGACACCTCCGCTGTTCTCGATCTTCCGCGGACCGAATCCAAGTCGTTGGACCAGGTAGTGACGGCGAGCGGGAGGCCGGCGCTAGCACGGCTGGCCGGCTTCTCGCGGATCTCATCTGCCGTTTTGCCTCGATATTCGTGCAGAGTCCATATCCGACTTGATCCAATCTCCGCCGCATGGATCGCGAAGGCAACCGGGGCCAAATGGAGCCGGCCCGCTGGCCGGTGTTGTGGAGTTGGCGAGCGCTAATGTCGAATATTCGCGATGCCGGCGAGTTTGAAACCCATATGGAGAGGGCCGCCCCCGGGAACTGGCGCGTAGGGGGCCTGAGGGCAGCGGGTCCGGGTACCGGCCGCAAAGAAAGGACTACGAGATTTCGAACGGCTTTGAAAGGCGAGCCGGCGCATTTCCGAGCAGCTCCGGTTTTCTTCGCCGGAGCGGGCGTGCGTTTAATGGCCATCCCGGTTCAGCGTGAGCAAAAGGGGGATTGAGGTATGTTCCGTTTCGCAGGATTTTTCGTCGTCTGCTTTCTTGCCGCGGCGGCTCTTCAGGCGCAGCAGGCCACTGGAACTATAGTAGGAACCGTTGTCGACCCCGCGGGCGCACTGGTGCCCGGTGTCAACGTGACGGTCACTGAAAACGCCACCAAGCGCAGCCAAACAGTTCGGACGAATGGCACGGGGGAATACCAAGTCCCCTATCTGACTCCCGGAGATTACTCGTTAACGGCCGAACACGCCGGCTTCGAGAAGTCGGTTGTGAACCGCGTCACTCTAGATGTGTCCCAGACGGTGCGCGTGGATTTTCATCTGGAAGTCGGAACCACAACACAAAGCGTGCAGGTGGAAGCTAACGCGGCCCAACTACAGACGGAGAGCACGGCGCTGGGGGAAACGATCAATCGCAAAACCACGGCGGACCTGCCGCTCAACGGACGCTCCTTCGCGCAGCTTGCCGAGTTGGTTCCGGGCGTCACGCCCGCGGTGAACAGCGACATTACCTTGCGGCGCAACCGCGGCTCCATGGGGACCAGCATCGCCGTTCAGGCCAATGGCTTCGCCTCCACGCAGAACATGTACAGTTACGACGGCGTTCCGGCCATGGACCTGGATAGCTACGATTTCAGTTTCTCCCCGTCCATCGACGCAATCGAGGAATTTCATGTCGTCACGACGGGCTATTCGGCCGAATACGGCGGAGCGCCGGGCGCATTCGTCGATCTGGTCACCAAATCCGGCACGGGCTCGTATCATGGGACCCTATGGGAGTTTAACCGCAATAACGATTTCTCGGCGCGAAACGCGTTCAACATCACCAATCAGAGATTGAATCGCAACCAGTTTGGCGCTAATGCCGGCGGTCCGGTCCCCAAGGCGCGCCAGAAGCTGTTCTTTTTCTTCAACTGGGAATCCGGGCGGCAGGTGGCCGGGACGTTCAGCGCACTCACCACGGTGGCCCCGGCGGCGTTCCGCGCCGGCGACTTCTCTTCATCCAGCGCCATCATCTACGATCCGGCCACCGGGG
Organism: Bryobacterales bacterium; assembly: GCA_963838885.1. Taxonomy (GTDB): domain Bacteria; phylum Acidobacteriota; class Terriglobia; order Bryobacterales; family Bryobacteraceae; genus JAICMB01. The sequence continues at coordinate 65,837 of CAWITB010000043.1, forward strand.
CTCCGTTTCCGGGAAACATTATCCCGTCGACGAGAATCCGTCCCGCCTCGACGGCCTTCATGCAGTACACTCCGCTGCCCAATTTCAGCGCCGGACCCAATAACTTCATTACTCCTACTATCACCGTGCCCACGGAGGAGAATCAGTATGTCCCTCGCGTGGATTACTATCCCGGTACGCGGGATCGCCTCTTCTTCCGTTATATGTTCAATTCCCTGACCACAAATACGGTTCTCCCGACCTTCGGCAGCGATCAAGATAATAATAATGGCCGGACTCAGAACATGGCTATTAACTGGACTCACACCTTGAGTTCCCGCTGGGTCGTGAACGCCCTAGCGGCTTGGGACCGCTTCTTCGAGACGGAGTTGTTGGGGACGACGGGGAACTCTAAATACAACATCGCCTGCGGCATAATGAACCTCCCCGGCGTGGCTTGCGATCCCTATAACTACGGGCCGCCCAGCATTAGCAATGGGTATACGGATTACACCGTGCGCACCAACGGCCCGCGCACGCGCTTAAACCAAACCTGGGATTATGACCTGAAGAGCTCTATTCAGTTCGGGAAGCATCTGCTCAAATTTGGCGGCAAGTTCTACCGCATCAATTGGACATTCAACGAGGCGCTGTATCCGCGCGGCATTTACGCTTTTAACGGCTTGCAAACGGCCGGGCCCAACTCGCCCCAGGCCCCCAATCAGTTCGCCGACTTCCTGCTCGGCTTGTCCAGCAGCGTTACTCTGAACCCCACTCCCATAGCCACTCGCATGAATAACTGGAACATGGGCTACTATGCGCAGGACGATTGGCGCGCGACCGCTCATGTGACCGTGAACTTCGGGCTGCGCTGGGATTACTTCGGACGTCCTCTGTCCGAAGGCAATCCTCCGGCGGAGGACAACTTCGCGCTGGGTAACGGTGGGGGCTACCTAGTCTCGCAACAGGTCTTTCCCGGCGCGCCGGGCTATCCGCCGGCGCTGGTATTCAACGATTACGGCGATTGGGGGCCGCGCATCGGCGTTTCCTGGAATCCGCGATGGAGGAAAAACGGTCCTCCGCGCCGGCTACGGCCTCTATTATGCGCCAGAGATCACCAATTCCTATACCGTTCTAACTTTCAATCCACCGTTCACTCTGTCCATCACGGCCAACGGCACGCCCACCAACCCGATTCAATACGACAGCGCGGCGGCTCTGGCGAGATTGACCGCCACGCCGGGAGGGCTGGGCGCCTATGGGGTTCAACCGCACCTGCGCGATTCGGAAGTCTCGCAATGGAACCTGACCGTGGAGCGGCAACTGCCCTTCAACATCGTGCTGGATGTCGCCTATGTCGGTAATGAAGCACACTTCCTCACCACCAGTTGGCAATCCAACCGGCCCTTTCTCATCGATCAACCCGGCGCGCTGCAGAGACCCCTCTCCGCGTTCGGCGGCATTACGGACTACGGCTCCATAGGCGATTCGAATTACCATGGCCTGCAATTGCAAGCTACGGAAGAATATGGGCGGCTTGACCTTCCTCGGCGCCTATACTTGGTCCCACGCGCTGGGCGATGTCGACGGCAATTCGTTCGGCACCGGAGACGGAGCTCAGGCAATCCAGAATATTTTCAATCTGCGCAACTCCTATTCGGATCTGAACTTCGATATCCGGCAACGCATGTCGACTAGCGTGCTTTATGACTTGCCGGTCCTCCGTAACGCGAAGGGATTGCTTCGCACGGTGGCGGGCGGCTGGCGCGTGGGCACGATTGTCAGCTTACAGACCGGTCCGGCATCCGGAGTGACTTACGGCGTGGATACCACCAACACCAGCATCGGGTCACTTCCGGATGAGATCGGCGTTGCCACGCTCCCGTCGAGTCAGCGGTCCGCCCGCAAATGGTTCAACACGGCCGCCTTCGCTCCGCCGCCTTCCTTCGCCCAATGCGGCGCCTGCGGCAGGTTCGGCGATTCGGCGCGCCTCGTCTTCCATAATCCCGGATTGGAGACGGTGGACCTGATCGCCGCCAAATCGTTCCAGATGAGGGAATCGCTGCGGCTCGATCTTCGCGCTGAGGCCTTCAATTCGTTTAATCACGTGAATCTAGGGTCGGCTAACATCAGCCTCACGTCTCCGGCCTTCGGCACGATCGGCAGCGCCCTACCGGCGCGCGTCTTACAGTTCGGGATGAAATTCGCCTTCTGAAGTTCACCCGAAGCAACCTCTCGAAAGGTTCTCCGCGTTTTGCGCCAAAGGGATCAGGCAGTAAGAGGCGGCACCAGCGTCTTTAAGAACTCGTGGGCAACGTGGAATCCGCGCTTGAATTGCTCCGTGAAGTTTTCTTTGTCGTAGTTCGGGTAGTAGAACTGGTCTTCGTTTTCAATGTTCATGGCTCCGGTATAACCGTTCTCGGCCAGCACGCTGAAGAATCCTTTCCAATCCACGGAACCGTAGCCGGGCACGCGGAAACGCCACCAACGGCGATGATCGATCGGCTCGATTCCGGCGCGCCGGACTATATGCCATAGAATCTCCGTGTCCTTGAGATGAACGTCGTAGATCTTGTCCGCGAAATCGCGCGCGGCCTGTACCGGATCCATGAATTGCCAAACCAGGTGCGAGGGATCGAACTGCAGGCCCACATGCGGACTGCCGTTGAACGCTTTGAAAAGCGCTTCCCAACCGACGGGTCCCGTCGCGATATTAGGGCCGCCCGCGTAGGGCTCCCATAAAATCTTGACGTTGTATTTTTCGCAGGAAGCGAAATAGCGCTCGTTGTAAACACGCACGATCTCGTCCACTTGCTTCTGCAGCGGCTCGCCCTTAATAGTGCCGGACTGTCCTCCAATGTATGGAATGCCGAGTTTTCCACATAGCTCAAGGCATTGAATGGTGTGCTGGTTCATCGCCTCGCGTTTGGCCGGATCGGGATCGATGTGGTTGCCGCCGACATCGAGCGAGGAAACAAAAATACCGGCCTTGGCGAGCTTGTCTTTGATCGCCGCGATCGCGGCGTCGTCGAGTTGCCGAGGGTCGAGCCGTAGCTCCATGCTTGTGAAGCCCTCGGATTTGACGAATTCCACGTTGGCGTCCGAGTATCGTCCCAGAACGCCCAGCCGGGGCTTCCAATTCACGAAATGGCGGCGCTGAGTCTGGGCCGCGGCGGTGGCGGAAATAGCAGCGAGTATGGCGCGTCGCGAAGTAATCATAGGATCGGTCTCATTGAACTCAAGCAAAGCCCCAGTTCTTACGGTAATGCGGCTTCAAATATTTGTTCGCTTCGGAGTTGTTGGTGAAACGCATTTTGGACGCATCCCATTCGAGTTTGCCGTCGAACCTCAACGCAATAACCCCGAGGAGCATCCACTCGACGAAAGGGCTCGCGACGCTGAAGTTGGAGCAAGCCGGCGCGCCGCCCTTACAAGCGCGGATCCAATCGCGATAATGCCCTGGAGAGCGAGTCAGAAGCTCCGGCGGGAAGGTGTAGTCTTTCATGCGGGCGTCAGGCATCAAGCGCGTGCGCTCTCCGTAGCAGCCGGTGGTGACAAAGCCCTTGTCGCCGATGAACAAGCTCCCGTTAATATCCTTGTCGCCGATCAGCTCATCGGGCGGGATGCCTTCAAAGCGCGGCTGCGCTTTTAGTCCGTCGTGCCAGAAGATTTTGACAGGCGGCATCCCCTCACGCGCGGGAAAATCGAAGCGAATGACGCTCTTTTTGGGGTACGTGTACTTGCCCTTTCCTTCCTGCTCAACGCATTCGACGCTTACCGGCGCAGTGAGGCGCAGAGCCATATTGGGTGTCCCCAGGATATGACATGCCATGTCGCCGATCGCTCCGCAACCGAAGTCCGGGAACCCGCGCCAGGAGCCGGGGACGTACGCGGGACTGTACGGACGCGGCTCCGCAACGCCGAGCCAAGTGTCCCAATCGAGCGTGGCGGGCACGGGCGCCTCTTGAGGCACAACCTCCGGTCCCTGCGGCCAATGTGGCCGATCGGTCCAGGCGTGGACTTCCGAGACATCGCCGATCTCGCCCGCCCAAATGATTTCGCAGCAGCGGCGCGCGCCATCGGTCGAATATCCTTGATTGCCCATTTGCGTGGCGACATTATACTTTCGCGCAGCTTTCTCCAACTCGCGAGCTTCCCATACAGTATGGGTCAGAGGCTTTTGACAGTAGACATGCTTACCACGCTCCATCGCCCACATCGCGGCGGGAGCGTGCATGTGGTCCGGAATGGAGACAGTCACGGCATCGATATTGGAGCCCTCTTTGTCCAGCATCTTGCGGAAATCTTTATACTTCGGCACATTCGGGAAGGTCTTGAAGGCGCGCGCGGCGCGTTTATCGTCCACATCGGCCATGGCGACGAGGTTCTCGGTCCGGCATCCGTTAATGTCCGTCCAACCTTTGCCGCCCGCGCCGATAGCGGCATGATTCAGCTTCTCATTGGGCGACTTATAGCCAAGATGGGTCAATGAATTGATGCTGCCGAATCCGCCGCCGGGAACCGCGCCCGCCAGTAATCCACCGAAAACAAACTTTCTTCTCGAAATCATCGTGTTGCCTTCTTAGAAATCCATTCTTAGGGCAACCTGAATCTCACGGTCGCCCGACTTACTCTGCACGCGCGCAAAAGAGGAACTGGTCGGAGTTACGTTGGGGTTGCTCCAGTTGGGGTGGTTGAACACATTGAACGCTTCGCCGCGCAACTGGAACCTGAGCTTCTCGGTAACGGCGAAATTTTTGCGAACAGCGAAATTCCAGATATATGAACTTGGCCCGCGAATAATGCCTCTTCCCCCATCTCCAAACGTGCCTGGCGCGGGAAGCGAGAAAACCTTAGGATTAAACCAGAAGTTCTGATCGCCATTGGAGATCGAGAAAGCCTGGTTCGTTATGGATGGACTGCCGTTCACGTTCCAGGGTTGGGCGCCATTGCCGGTGCCGATGCCGGCTTGGTCCACGGTTCCCAAAACTGAAAGCGCCGCGCCGCTCTGAAACTGGCTGATACCCGAAACGTCCCAGCCGCCGAGGGTCTTTCCGAAAATGCCGCTGTTGTGTCGCAAAAAAGGCAAATCGTAAATATAGTTAAACACTAGGACGTTAGTGTGGTCGAGAGTGGAAAGACCGCGCGAAAGGCTCGCATTAAAGGGATCGAAAAGTAGTTCGCTCTTGGTATCGGCGTTGGTGATGCTCTTCGAAAACGTATACGAAGCTCCAAAACTGAAACCCGAACTGAAGCGGCGATTGATCTGCGTTTGCAGTCCGTGATAGTTAGCCTGCGCGGCATTTTCCGCCAACGTGATGGTGCTGTAGCCCTGATAAGGACGCAAAGAGTCCTGGTTGATGCCCGGGTTGGCCTGCACGGTTCCCGGCTGCAGCGAATTGATGTTGCGGTCGCGGGGAAGATGATACGCGGAGCGGCCAACATACCCAACATCCAGCGTCATGGACCAGGGAAGCTCGCGTTGCACGGTGAAATTCCAATTCCACGCGATGGGAGCCTTATTCACCGGGTCTTGCATTGTTACGGCCGAAGGATAATTGAACTTCCCGGCGGCGGAGCCTCCAGGCGCGTCGGCAATCCCGTTGCTTACGACCTGAATCACCTGCAGCGGCGCGTTCCCGCCGAGCAAGGTGTTGTCGTTGACCGCAAGGCGGTCGTGAAAGGCGCCGACGCCAGTGCGAATGACAGTCTTGGCGTTGACGCTATAAGCGAGTCCGAGCCGCGGATCGAAAATATTGTTCGTTTGCGCCAAACCAGCTGGAAGGTTGTGGAATAGATACTGCAACGTCGGATCTCCGGCCGCCGGTACGCGCCCGATCTCGGCGGGATTCCAGGTGGCGCCGGGCAGCGTCATTCCGTTATACAAAGGACCACTCACTATGTATCCGCCCTTGGGATCGACGATGGCGGCGTTGTTAGGATTGTAATACTGCGGATTGAACGACGCGATGTTACCCCACAAGCTGGACCATGGCGGCCAATGCTCATAGCGAAGCCCATACTCAAGTTTGAGCCGGGGAGTAATTTTCCACCCATCTTGCGCGAACAATTCCGTCGCCGTAGCGCGATACGGAGTATAGTCTTTCTTACCGACCTCCCCATACGTATTGAACAATCCGAGCGCCGCATTGGCCACGGCGACGCCGGTTGTCTGGGCGGTTCCCGTATCGCTGAAATTGAACTGCCCGTTGGGATTGTTGGTTGAACCCGAGGTCGAGCTCGATTGCAGCTCGTCATGGTCGTTCTCGCCGGAGCGTTCGATATAAACGCCAAACTTAAACGTGTGGTTCCCGTATATTTTGGTAACTGTGTCCGTCCAGACGAATATCGGGCCCCCCGAATACGACGGATACGGCCCGCCGTCCACGGTGGAAAAGTTAGCAATGCTGATAGTTGGAATTTTATTCGGAATGTCCTTAGTTCCGGGAAATAGGTAAGGATAGTTGATTCCATATTGGGAGCGGTCGTAGAGGCCATTATTAGAAGGAGTGTTCCAGTCGCGATCCTCACTGGCCGTCATAGCGGCCTCATTGATCAGCGTCGGACTGAGAATAGTCGTGAGGCTGGCGACCGACGTATAATTGGGCCGGTTGGATTGAAGCTGAACGAGATTGAACGTGCCCCGGAAGGGCTGGATTTCGTGATACTCATAGATGGTCCCGCGAACTGAGAGAGTATTCTTGTCATTGATCCGGTAATCGACCTTGAAGGTATCTTGACTGACGTCCTGGGGGTCTGGGCCGGTGGAGGTCCAGTTTGTCGCTCCAACAATGGCGATGCCTGGGGTCGGCGCGGGGTAGGTGTTCAGCAGCGCGATGCCGTTCTGGCTCAGGCGGCTTGCTGGGATGATGTTGCCGGGAAAAGCTTGGCCTGTTACCGGGTCGGTAATCAGCCGTGTCTTGCCGAAGTAGATATTCGTGGGGCTTAATAACTCGCCGAAATTTCCCTGGCGCATCGCGAGGGATGGCACGGTCCCCGTACTGGTCGTGTACTGATTGTATCGAATCCATTCAAGGGATGAAAAAAAGAACAGCTTATTCCGGTCTACATTGAACTTCCGGGGGATGTATACGGGACCGCCAAAGGCATAACCGAACTCATTGAAACGATATGGCGCCGGGCTCGCCTGGCTGGCCACGCCCGAGGCATTGCGGGCCCATGTGTTGGTATTCAGAGCGTCGTTCTTGAGGTACTCCCATAACCCGCCATGGAAGTCATGCCCACCGCTTTTGGTTATATAGCGTATCTGGCCGGCGGACACACGGCCGTATTCGGCGCTGTAATCGGCCGTGAGAACCTGGACTTCCTGGACTGTATCTACGTTCAGTGTTCCAAGTATCGCTCCATTGGCGCGGGTTCGCAGCGCTATGGCGCCATCGACATAGATCATATTCTCGTCCGTACGGCCGCCGTTGATACTGAAATTTCCGTTCCCCAAACCGTCGGGATCGAATGTGGCGATCGAAGAGGAACTGTTCACTCCGGGCAGCAGTAATGGCAAATACAGAGGATTGCGCCCATTCAGCGTGAGATCCTCGATTTGTTTTGTTTCCACTACGCGGCCGACTTGAGCGCTGTCGGTTTGCAGCGGCGTCGCGTTGGCGACGATGTCCACGGATTCACTGACTGCGCCGACGGCCAGCGGGATATTGACTGTGACGGCGGAGGCGGCGTCCAGCTTTACGTGGCTTTCGACAAACTTCTTAAACCCCGGAGCCTCAGCCTCCACGGTGTAAAATCCGGTTACAAGATCGGGCGCCTGGTAATAGCCGCTGTCGTTCGTCTTGACCTGAGTGATTTGAAGCGTGGTCTCGTTGCGGATTACGACGTTCACGTTGACCACGGCGGCGTTGCTCGGGTCGCGCACGAAGCCGGAGATCTGACCCCGATCGAGCTGGGCCCGGAGGCCCAGCGTAAAGCAAAGAAGCGCGAGGGAAAGAGAAGCAAGCTCGTTGAAACTTATAAAGCATGATCATGGTGTCCTGTTCATAACCGCTATCTGATCGTGTTGGTGTTGTTAACTCCAAAACGGATTTGATCGTTATTGACCTGACCCGCCGGATGATCGCCCCAAATGGCCCGCTTGGCGCCCCAACTGGCGAAGCACGCGATGACTACTCCGAGTATTCCCAATACGACGGCGTTGCGAATCCAAGGTAAATAGGGGCGATCTCGAATGCGGCGGCGGAATGGCCGCGCGCGCGGCGAAGCATCCGTAAATCAGCAATATCGTGCAAGCTACGGCATTCAACGTTATAAACCATTCCGTGACGAGACGGATTGGAGTAAAGCGCGGAAGTACGTCGATGAAGTTAATGGTCACGATGGACCACAGAAACACGAGATAGAACAATTGTCCTTTACCAAGCCAGTCCGCCGGAATAAAAGGCAGGGGGCGGCGCAAATGCAGCGCCAGCAGGAGAATCATGGCGAACGCAATCGCGAGATAGATCATGTCGAGCCAGCCGATGAAGCCCCGCCAAGGAAGTAAATCGCCGCTAACGGGAATGCCGTAAAGCCGCGGCGTGAGCGTGGCGATTTCCTTAGTCCATTCGCCGGGACTCCGGCGGATGTTGAGATAGGGCAACAGGCACAGGACGAACACGACGCTGTACGCTTCGGTCCAGGGGCGCAGGGGCGGCGAATCGGAGGCTTGCGGCGCTCTTCGGATAAGCAGGCCGAGTCCCACGGCAATTGCGATTCCAATGAAAAATCCCTGAGTTTGCTCCATGATGCTATGCCAATTGGTGTTGAACCCGCTGGCCATGATCACGTCTTTGACGGCGGCTCCAAGCGCAAATCCAATGCCGCCGAGAAAGCCCACGGCCAAGGTGGCGAAACCTACGCCTCCCATGCGATATTGCCAGCAGAACGCGAGAATGCCCCCAACCAGGCCGAGGTAACCGGCCCAGCTATCGCCGCGCGGCGGATTCATGTCGAGATGGAGCAGTTCTATAAGCAGCAGATGTCCCGCGCACCAGCCCAGTCCCATGTATACGATCAGGGCGCAGCCGCGGCCCCAATACTTGCGCTTGACCAGCCCTACCGCGAGGGCAACGGCCGCGGCGAGGAGCGCGCTCATGGCTTGGCCGATGAGGAAGCGGGAGGCTCCTCGCCCCAGGCCGCGATACCATGGCAGCGTTGCGCTTTGGAGATACCAGGCGATGAAGACCGCCGTCATCGGGACAAACATTTTGGTCAGTTCATCGCGATCTAAAAACGCGGCGAGAGCAATACCGGCGCCGCCCGGAGCGGCCCAAATGAAGCCGAGCACGAAAACGCAGGCGAAGCCGTAGAGAACAGTCGCGGAGTCGGACGACTGCGTGTAGGCGATCGTTTTCATGTACGACATGCCGCCGCCGAAGGCGAGACCCACGGCCCCGAACAGGGCGAAGTAGTGTACCCGCCGGCGCCAGTCCTCCCGCCCGCTGAGCAGAGCCACGACCATGCCGCCCAAAGCGCCCGCCAAGGCCGCGCCATATTCGTGCCCAAACTGCCCGCGAATGCCCCATCCTATGGAGACCGAAAGACCGCACAACAGTATCAGCGGCCACGACATTGAACTCGGCGCGCGCGTCTGCAATCTGGGAGAACCTCCGCGAATGCATGGATTATATTGTGAACGCCGGATCAAGGCAACTGAATATTTGTGAGTTCGCGTTCACAAGCCGTGATCCTCGATCAATGCGCCTCAGTGGCGGCTCTTGACCAAGTGGAGGTTCTTCCAATTCATGCCGCTCGCGAGCTGCGTGAATTCCGCAACTGCTTTCGGAGCGTAGCTGGACTTGAGGCGAATCAACGCCATTCGCATGGAGAGCGGGGGAGCATCGGTGCGGATGACCGAGAAAACGGAGCTTCGCAGGTCCACATTGATATTCCAGAGGAACAGCACTGAAATGCCGATACCGGCGCGAATCATGGCCTTGATCGCTTCCGAACTGTCGGACCGCATCATTACATTCGGCCTGAAGTCGAGCGAATCTAAATAATGCTGAACGACCGATTCCATGAGAGTGCCTTTCCCGAAGAGGATAAAAGGAACGTTCTGAAGGTCCCGCAGGCGGCAATGAGAGGGAACATCGGCGCGCGCCGATATAAAGCCGGTTTGCGCTTCCCACTCCGCCACTTGCTCGAGATTCGGATGCGCCAGGGCGGCCGCGGCAAGATCGAAGATGAGATCCAGGGCGCCCGCCTGCAGGCGTGACGTCAGGTGATTGCTATCGCCAGTCTCGACATAAACATCGATTTGGGGAAGCTTGCGGCGGAATCGTTTGATAAGACCCGGAAGCATGTAGCTGCTGAAGCTCGGCCCCGCGCCGACGCGGACGATGCCCCGTGCTCCGCTCTTCCACTCGGCGATCGCCGCGAACACGGCGTCGTGGTCACGCAATATTTGCTTCGCAAAGGGAAGAGCCAGCAGCCCAGGCTCGGTGAAACGTAAACTTCCATCGCGCTTGCCGTAAATGCGAATGGCCAGTTCGCGTTCGAGCGTCTTGAGGTGCTTATGGACAGCCGCCGGGCTGATGTTGCAGATCGCGGCGGCTTCGCGAATGCTGCCCGTCTCGTGCAGCGCGAGCATGCTCCTGAGCTCCCTGAACTCCATGCGAACAGGCTAGCTCAAGCGCCGGCTGGAAAGCGCTTCGATTCACAAATCGTGAATCGGCGATGTAAGAAATTCAATTGCAACTTCGCATCGTCCCGCTCTATACTGCTGCTACTCACTGAAATGCAGGCACAATCCACGTTAGAGCAAGACTCTCTCCTTACGGAGCGGGAGATCGCGGCATTGAGACGCATCACATCGCCGACGATTGCAAACGCGATCGAGACCTTTCGGTTCAGGCCGCGCGGCGAGGGCGTCACGGCGGCGGGCGTCCAGTGCCTGTTTCCCGAATTCGGCGCGATGACTGGATACGCCTGCACCGCGACGATCCTCTCGGCTCAGCCGGCCCCGCAAACGCGGCTGGTTTCGCGCACCGCGTATTGGGAGCACACGCGGCGCGCGCCGGGGCCGAAGTTAACAGTCGTGCAGGATCTGAGCGACGCGCCCGGAGGCGCGTACTGGGGCGAGGTAAACGCAAATATCCATCTGGCGCTGGGGAGCATCGGCGTGATCACGAACGGTACGGCGCGCGACATCGAGGAGGTTCGCTCGAGCGGCTTCCACGTATTTGCGCGCGGCGTGAGTGTATCGCATGGTTTTGCGCATTTGGAGGATTTCAACCGCCCTGTGGAAGTCTTCGGAATGACGGTGAATCCAGGCGATCTGGTCCATGCGGACCGGCACGGCGCCGTGGTCATACCGGGAGAAATCGCGCGCCAGGTTGCGGCCGCGGCCATTCGAATCGATCTGGAAGAGCGGAAAATGATCGATTTATGCCGATCGAAAGATTTTTCGATCGCGGAGTTGGATCAGCTGATTTCGCCCGAATATTAGAGCTGCTTCGGCCCGGGCGGCAGCGGCGTTTTGTAGAGTCTTTGAACATTCGGGTCCATATGCGTTTTTTGAGGGAACATGCGGGAAGGGGCGTGAAGATGCTGACGTGAACGGACGGGCGAGGGCGGCCATCCCTTTGTTCACGACGGGAAATAGCGAATTCACGAGGGCTATTCCAGGTATAATATTTTGTTCCCGAGGGATGCGCGACGTGAAATTGGATGGTTTTGTGAGCGGCTCCCGGCGACACAATCTTGTTGTAAGAGTGCTTTTTGGGAGAACATGTCATTGGCCATAGCCTGAAAGGGGTCTTTCCTTGTATTCCAACCTGCGCAGATATGCATTCTTTGTTGCGGCGCTCTTAGCTCCCGTCCTTTCCTTGACGGCGCAGCAGAGCGAACAAGCGACGCTCCTTGGGACCGTGACGGATACGTCGGGCGCAATCGTTTCCGGCGCCACGGTCACGGTTATTAATTTGGGCACTAATGAGCGGAGGGTCACGACGACCGACAGTCGCGGCGCGTATCAGGTCCCCGCGCTCAATATTGGAAAGTATTCGGTTACGGTAGAGCAGACAGGATTCCGTCAACAAACCGTTTCCGATATCGTTCTGGCGGTGAACCAGCAGGCGCGCATTGATGTGCAATTACAGGTCGGCGACACAAGGCAGGAAGTTACTGTAGAGTCGACAACGCCATTACTCCAGACCGACGATGCCACGCAGGAGCAGCTAATCGATACGCAAGAAATCCGGGAGCTGCCCATCCCGCTGAATCGCAACATGTTCGAGTTGGCTCTGATGAGCGCCGGCATGAGCCCGGGGCCGGCTTCGTCGGTGACCACTGGCGTCTACGGCGCCGGCTTTGGGATTGCGGCCATGGGGCAAAAAGTCCAGAATAATTGGATTCTTCTTGACGGCGCGCCTCTGCGGACAGCCATGTTTGGCCAAGTCCGTATGCGGCCGTCGGTCGAGGCGCTGCAGGAATTTAAGGTTGAATCCGGTTTCTATACCGCGGACCTCGGCAACGAAAGCGGCGCTCAGGTCATTTCCGCAATCCGGCCCGGAACGAACCAATTTCACGGGACTGCTTTTTGAATTTCTTCGCAACGACGTTTTGGATGCTAAGAATCTCTTCGAAAGCCCGGCCCTGCCGAAACAACCTTTACGCAGAAACAACTTCGGCGGAGTACTCAGCGGCCGTATCATCCGGAACAAGCTCTTCTTCACAACGAACTATGAGGGGTATATCGAACGATCTTCCGCGCAGGCTTTCGCCACCTACCCAACCGCGCTGATGAAGCAGGGCATTCTGACCGAGCCGTTCTTCCATTCTGGAAACAGCGCCAACGGTCAGCCCACGCCCATTATCGATCCGCTTACCGGCGCGCCTTTCCCCGGCAACATCATCCCACAGGATCGCATCTCGCCACAGGCCCAGAAACTGATGCAGTTTCTTCCGGCGTCAAATTACGGGCCGGCGCAATTCACGGGCGCCGTTAACTACAACGGCAGCACCCTTCACAATACCGGAGATCACCAAGGATTTGCGCGCGTTGACTACAACATTTCGGACCGGGATAGAGTCTTTGGGCGCTATGGCATCGAGAACAACACGCTCTTTAGCACGCAGGTCAATCCAAATCCGTTCTTCGGCCAAAATCAACCAAAAATTCAACAAAACGCTGTGTTTACCTACACGCGGTTGGTCTCTCCAACAAAGCTGAACGAATTCAGCCTTTCATATAATCGGGATACCTGGGGCACACTCGATACCGTACCGCAAGGTTTCAACATCGCGCAGGATTTGCTAATTCCAGGTTTGAATAACGATCCCTATGTCCAAGGCGTACCTACTATTTCAATTACGGGACTCACTGGTCTGGGCAATACTACGCCGACCACCATTTGGGATGAAAACCGCAGACTGGCAGATACTTTTTCGCTCACGCACGGCGCTCACACGCTCAAGCTGGGCATCGACTTCCAGCATGTTCTTGTACGAAGGCAGAGTTTCACATATGTAACAGGGCAATTTAATTTCAACGGCAGTATGAGCGGCGCGGCCTGGGCGGACTTTCTTCTCGATCAGCCTTACCAGGTCGAGGAGGCGGTCAGCCCCAACCCGCCGGTTCCCGGGCACCCGCCGGGACAAACCTATGTGCGACTATTCGACTGGCGCCTGCATAGCTTCGTCACGGATGACTGGAAAGCAACCCAGAAACTGACCTTGAGCCTGGGCTTGCGGTGGGAACTGAACTCTCCGATCCGGGACATCCGGGGACTAACTCCGAACATCAATATGAACACCGGTGAAATCTTTCCCGCTCCCGGCGTACCGGGCAATCTTTATGAGTGGGATCATCACGATTTCGCGCCGCGCTTCGGACTGGCTTACCGGCCTTTCGGGGGCAATAACATCGTCGTCCGGGCCTCCTACGGCGTCTTTTATAGCGTGAATATGTGGAATAACGTGTCGGTCATGGCTGTGAACCCGCCATTCAATGTGAGCATCAATCAGTTGAATACTCCGGGACACGTCTCTATTAGCATGGCCGTACCGCCTAATGCGTCGGCTACAGTGGTCGGCGGCGCGACGCCGGAGGTGCTGGGAGTGCCGTGGGACTATGGGATGGGGAATGCGCAGCAATGGACATTTAATATCCAGCGCTCGCTGCCAAGCAACATGACTCTCGAGGTCGGCTACGTTGGCTCCAAATCCACTCATTTTGACCGTCCGGCCGAATACAACGATATCAATGTTCTGGCCGGGCAAACCACGCGAGCATTTCCTCAATGGGGCGATATTGAGCTGATAGACTCCGATGCCTCCGGGAGCTACGAAGCACTGATCACGAAGCTGCAGAAACGGCTCTCGAACAATCTTACCTTTCTCTTTACCTATACGTTCTCGAAGGCTTTGTTCGATTCTTTTGCCGGAAACGGAGCCAACCGGTTGAGCAATCCATTCGACGCTCTCGCCGAAAAGGGGCGGGCCGAAACAGACCAGCGCCATCGAGTCACTGCTTCCTGGTTATACGAGCTGCCGTTTTTCCGCGGACAATCGGGCTTTGCGGGCCATGTGTTGGGCGGCTGGCAAGCCAATGGCGTTTTTACATTTGCAACCGGCCTGCCCTTTTATGTTATTCAGACAGTACAGCCGGTAGCGGATGGCTGCCCTCGCTGCACGCGCCGCCCCGATGTACTCGGCGATCCAACTCTCAATGCTCCGACGACCCAGGAATGGTTTAACACCTCGGACTTCGTCGTCGCCAGGGGCCATTATGGGAATGAAGGCCGCAACATTCTGAGCGCACCGGGTCTGGTGAATCTGGATTGTTCGTTATTCAAGAACTTCAAGCTAACGGAGACAAAACGCATACAGTTCCGCTGGGAAGCGTACAATGTATCCAACACGCCTCCGCTCAACCCGCCCGATGCAACTCTCGGCGACGGCACGTTTGGCCAAGTCCTCAGCGCGGGAAATGGCCGGATTATGCAAGTTGCGCTCAGGTACGAATTTTAGAAGTGAGATGAAATGACCAAGCTAAGTAGACGGAGGTTGCTGACGGGCAGCGCTGTTGCCGCCCTTCCCATGGCAGGGCTGCAAGGGGGGCCTCCGCACCCTGCTCCGAACTTCGCTTCTCTACGCCAGGACTTCCCGTGGTCCCAGAACACGACGTTTTTAAATAACGCCGGCTGGCATCCTTTGGGAACTCATACCCTTCGTGGCATGCGAATATACCTGGAGTCTCAGTTAAACGGACCGGGCGCTGGAGGACAGGACTTTGGCGGTCGCGAGCAGGCGCAGTTGAAGGGTGTTTTCGCGCAGCTGGTTAATGCCAGGCCATCCGAGATCGCTTTTGTGCCGAGCACTCTTACCGGAGAAAATCTTGTTGCCGCCGGCCTTGGAATTCCAGGATCGGATTGGAATGTGGTTACGGACGAGCTACATTACGAAGGATCGCTGTATCTCTATACCTCGCTCAAGAACCAGGGCTTGGATGTGAGAATCGTGAAAATGCG
Organism: Bryobacterales bacterium; assembly: GCA_963838885.1. Lineage (GTDB taxonomy): Bacteria > Acidobacteriota > Terriglobia > Bryobacterales > Bryobacteraceae > JAICMB01. Next base: position 81,298 of record CAWITB010000043.1, read on the forward strand.
CGATTGGGGAGTGGATGTGCGCGACTACGAGCGCCTGGTCGATCGCAAGACCAAGCTGGTTGCGACGTCGCTGGTCTCTTATATCAACGGTCGTTTCTTTCATGATATCCGCTCGCTTGCGGACCTTGCCCATGCGCACGGCGCTTACGTCTACACTGATATCGTTCAGGCGGCCGGAGCTGTGCCGATCGACATGCGCGCGATGGGTATCGATTTCGCCGCATGCAGCAGTTACAAATGGCTCATGGGGGCGCGGGGATTTGGATATCTGTTTGTCCGGGACGAGCTTCAGGGAAAAGTGTTGCATAGAACGCAATATGGGGATCGGCAATTCACCAGTTTCGATTACCATATCTTCCCGTATGACCCTCCGGGGCCGGCGCCGGCAACCTGGACGCAGGCAACTGGCGCGGGCAGCTTTTATGAAGTAGGCAATATTTCAAATGTGGCGGGAGCGGGTCAACTGGAATCGCTGGCTTACATTATGCGCTTGGGAGTTGATAAGATTCGAGCCCACGCCAGGCCCTTAACGGACCGATTGCGGCGTGAAATTCCGCGTTTGGGATATCCCTGTATGACCCCTGAAAATAATGAATCGCCAACCTTGTCGTTTATTGCCAAAAATCCGGATGCTACCCGGGCGAAACTGAAGAAGGCGAACGTGACCGTAAAGGTAGGGGAGGGCAAGTCATGGCATCAGATGCGTGTATCTCCCTCCGTCTATAACAACGACGAGGATATCGACCGGCTGTTGAATGCTCTCACGTAATTATTGAACCTGATGTTCCCGAGTGTTTGTCCGGCATGGCGGCGCGCAGGCCGGGAGTTCAATCCCGAACCGCTTTCCAGGAAAGACTTAAATAAATGACAATTCGCAATCTTGCGATTTTATCGCTCCTTACAGCCGTCGCAGCGAGTCCCCAGCCGCAGCGGCGCGTGTTCTCTAAAATTTTCACAGGCGAGCCTTACACGATCGAGTGCTATTTACCACAGATTACAAATGGACCCAACTTTCCGGCTTGGTCACCAGACAATCGTGAAATTGCCTTCGCAATGAAGGGCTCCATCTGGCGATTGAGAATGGACGACGGAATTGCGCATGAGCTCACGGTGGAAAAGGGATATGCATCCCAGCCAGCATGGTCGCCGGACGGAAAGTGGATCGTTTATACTTCGGACCTGAATGAGCAGATACATCTCAAACTGCTCAATTTAGAAAACGGTGCGATCACGCAGCTCACGACCGGAAACTCGATAAACGTGGAGCCGGAATGGTCTCCCGACGGGATGCGTATTGCGTACGTGTCGACATGGCCCAACGGGAACTACAACATCTATATAATGCCGCTTCAAAATGGCACGCCAGGCAAGCCAGAAATGATTACTCGGGATTTCGAACTCGTTCCACCAACTGTCTATTATGGAAAGTGGGCGCTCCATATCAACCCGGCCTGGACACGCGACGGTAAAGAACTGATCTTCATCTCCAACCGTGACAATAAGAATGGATCCGGCGGATTTTATTGGATGAAGGCCGAGCCGGCAGCCCAGATGCACCGCTTTTACTATGAGGAGACCACGTGGAAAACCCGGCCAACGCTTTCTCCAGACGGTTCAAAGCTTATCTATAGTTCCTATCTAGGGCGCCAATGGCAGCAGCTCTGGGGTATGCCTCCGAAGGGCGGCGATCCGTTTCCACTCACGTACGGTGAATTTGACCGGACCACACCGCGTTGGTCTCCGGACGGAACCAAAATCGCTTTCATCTCGAATCAAACGGGAGATACCAGCCTGTGGCTGTTTCATTGGTTCGGAGGAAAACTAGAGCCGGTCGAAATTAAGAAATTGGACTTCAAACGGCTCCATGGGGCGACTCCGGGTTACGGTAATAGATAAAGCGACGAACAGACCCGTCGCCGCCCGGGTCTCTCTTTCCGCCGCGGACGGACGGTCGTACGCCCCGACCGACAGTTGGTTTCATGCCGATTGGTTGATGTTCGATCAGATGGATAAGAGTGAATACCATTACTTCCACACGACGGACGGCAAGTTTGAGGTGGAGCTTCCTCCTGGCATTACGCGCATTGCGTTTTCGAAAGGGCTGGAGTACCTACCCGTCGAAAAAGAGCTGACCGTTAGCGCCAATCAAGTCGCCTCGCTTACCGTAAATCTGGAGCGCCTGGATAACCTGCCCTCCAAAGGATGGTGGGGGGGCGACAATCATTTTCACATGAATTACGCCGGCGTCTATCGTGAGAATCCCGAACTGTTGATGAAGCAGGCGGACGCCGAGGACATCAGTGTGATGAACAATTTAATTTGCAATAAGGAGCAGCGCATTCCAGACGTGGGATATTTTACGGGCGCGCCGGACGCCATTTCCAATGCGGAGCGCGTTTTATATCACAACGAAGAATATCATCCGCCCTTCTGGGGTCATGCCGTGTTTCTCAATCTGAAAAAGCATCTTATCATTCCGGCTTATGTAGGTTATCAGGATACCATCGTAAGCAGTATATATCCTCCCAACACCGTTCCATTTCGAATTGTCCGCGAGGATGGCGGATATTCCGGTTACGCGCACGGCGCCGGAAAGGGCTTTGCCGCGGATTTAGCTCTGGACAATGTCGATTTTGTCGAGGCCAACGCCATGAGCGCCATGGAGCCGCTGTACCGTGCATGGAATTGCGGGTATCATGTTGTCGCATCGGCGGGCGAAGATGCTTTTCCGAACTTTTACCGGAGCTACATCATAGGAACCAACCGGGTCTACGTAAATGCCGGCAAAAAGCTTGATTACGATACGTGGATCCGAAATTTTCGGGCAGGCCGCTCTTTTGTTACCAGCGGTCCACTAGTGTTCTTCACGCTTGACAACAAACAGCCCGGCGATGAAATCAAGTTGCCGGCCGCGGCAGGTCGGGAACTGCGCGCCGCAATCGAAGTCGAGTCCATAACTCCGATCGAAAGCGTCGAGCTTCTATATAACAACACCGTAGTGGATCGCGAGCAACCGGCCGATCACCCTTTGAGATTCCGCTTTTCTAAAGCCGTCATGCCGAATAGGAGTGGCTGGTACGCGGTGCGAGTAAAGGCGGCATACGGCAGACACCCGATCCGGACCCTTTCTCCCTTTGCCGCGACTATGCCGATTTGGGTAAGCGTCGGAGATCAACCCGTTCGTTCCGCCGAGGACGCCGATTACTTCATCAATTGGATTGACAAGACTTTGCAAGATGCTTTGGCGCTGCCAGCCTGGAATAACGAGTTAGAGAAATCCAGAACGCGACAATTATACGGTGAGGCTCGAGCCGCGATGGTTAGGCGTCGTGAAGAGGCGCATTAAGCGATGAAACGTCTCTGGCTCCTCACGCTCCCGATATCCGCTTTGGCGTTCTCTGCGACTACAGCCACAGTTCGGTCGCGCTACTCCGGCGGTTACATGTACAGCTATTATGTGCCTCCCGCGGCCAGCACCCCGTGGCGGCCGGCGTGGTCGCCGGATGGTAAGCAGGTCGCGTTTTCAATGGCTGGTTCGATCTGGAGAATTCATCCTGGTGATGCCGTGGCTTATGAACTCACGGCGGGTCGCACGTATGATTCATCGCCTGCTTGGTCGCCCGACGGCCGCTGGCTAGCATATACGGCCGAGGATGAAAACGGCGTAAATTTGAAATTGTTGAATGTTGCCACCGGCGAAAGCTCGGCGTTAACGTCCGGCGGAGATCTAAATCTGGATCCGGCATGGTCGCCCGATGGCAAGCGGCTGGCCTTTGTCCGCAATGAGCCCAGCGGTCAATTTCATATTTATATTCTGCCGTTCGAGAACGGCCGTGCTGGAGAGCTGGTCCGCCTGAGCGAGCCGCACAGCTTCGGCCACGCGCGACTCTATTTCGGCGTCTTTGACGACCATATTCAGCCCTCCTGGTCTCCCGATGGCAAGGACCTGATGCTTGTCTCGAATCGCGGCATCTCGCTTGGCTCCGGCGCGATCTGGCGCGCGCCGGTGCACTCGGACCTGATGCGCGGCGCTCGAATGATACTGCGCGAGGAGACGCTCTACCGCACGGAGCCGCAGTGGTCGCCCGACGGGAAACGCATTCTTTACAGCTCCCATCGGGGTAGTCAATTCGACAATCTCTATGTCCTTCCCGTTGATGGAGGCGAACCGTACCAACTCACGCATGGCGATTGGGATCACTTCGACGCGCGCTGGTCGCCCGATGGCGAATGGATCGCCTACATTTCCAACCAGCAAGGAGTTTCGAGCCTTCACCTTCTTCGAACTATTGGCGGAGAGGACGTCGCGGTCGAGATTCGCCGGCGCATCTACCGCCGCCCCATGGGCACGCTCGAAGTGTACTTGAAAGATTCCGCGACCGGCCAAGCTACGCCCGCTCGGGTTTATTTGTTGGCATCGGATGGAAAGACGTATGCGCCCACAAATGCTTACCAGCGCGCGACGACAAGGCCGGTTAAAGGCGATTTCTTTCACGCGCAGCCGCATTTTCTGGTGGAAGCGCCTGCGGGCGAGGTTACTCTTGAAGCCGTGAAGGGCATCGAATACGAGCCTGTCAGTAAGACAGTTACCGTGAAGGCCGACTCGGTCACGGAATGCTCGATAGACTTGCGCCGGATGATTCACATGAATGCCCTCGGCTGGTATAGCGGGACGGATCACACACATATGAACTACGGCGGCAATTTGCACAACACGCCCGAGAATATGATGTTCATGGCGAATGCCGAAGATCTGAACATGATCGGCGATAAGATCTGTAACAAAGATAATCGCATCTTCGATTGGCAATTCTTCACTGGCGAGCCGAACAAGCTGTCTACTCCCGATCGCATCTTGATTTTCGGCGAGGAGTACCGGCCGCCATTCTACGGGCACATTAATTTAATCAATTTAAAAGAGCATCTGATCTCGCCGTTTACGACGGGTTATGAACAGACCGCGATCGAGAGCCTCTATCCCAGCAACACCGATATCTTCCGCATTGCCCGCCGGGAAGGGGGATTGGGAGGATACGTACACCCCTGGTCACAAGATCCCGTGAAGTCCGGTTATGCAGTGGCGCGCGGGTTCCCGGTGGATCTCGCGCTAGGCACATTTGACTACCTGGAAGTGCTGACTCGCGCCTCTCACTTTACCAATTCGTCAAAGGTATGGCACCGCGCGCTTAACTGCGGCTTCAAGGTCACTGCCTCCGCGGGCGAGGATTCGATTCTGAGCCTCAACGGTACGCCCATTCTCGGCGCCAGCCGTTTATATGCCTATCTCGGCCAGAAGCTGACCTGGGATGGATGGGTCGACGCGATCCGGCACGGGCGTACTTTTGTGACCAATGGACCGCTGGTTGGATTCACGGTGGACGGCCAGGGTCCGGGAAGTGAGATTCACCTTCCCCCCGCCGGCGGCAGCGTCGAGGTTTTCGGGCAGTTTCATTCCATCGTGCCAATTGATCGCATGGAATTGTACCTTAATGGCGCGGTAATCGAGACCATACCTGTCGCTAACGGCGCAATCGAGGGTGTTTTACGGAAGCGCGTCTCTGTAACGCGCAGCGGCTGGCTTACGTTCCGAGCCATAAGCAATGACAGCCATCACCCTGTCGACGATATTTACGCGGTTGCCGAGACGAGCCCGGTTTATGTGTACTGCGGCGATCGACCGATGCGTTCCCGCGAGGACGCCGAGTACTTTGTCCGCTGGATAGACGATATTACCAAACAGGCCGAAGCTCATCCGGGCTGGCGTTCAGAAAGCGAGCGCAAACACGTGCTCGATCAGTTCGCCGAAGCAAGGCGCATTCTCGAACAGCGCGCCAGCGAGGCGAAGCAATAATATGGCAGTGCCGGTCGTAGACAACAGTTTGGAGGCGTTTTGATGCGCTTTGTCATTCTACTGGTTAGTTTAATGGGACTTATAACATCAATGGCGCCAATTTATGGCCAGGTGTTCCGGCTTACCCGTGAGCAGATGATCAAGTACACGGCTAAGAGTCCATTTGACCGTTTCCCGGATGGAAGGCCGAAGGTCGACGACAAGCTGCTCGAGAGAGTTAAGGGACTCTCGCTCGAAGAGGCTTGGGGTATTTTGTTATCAAAGGGCTATAAGCACCAGTTCGCCGGCTGGGGGTTCCAGGTACTGCACCCGGGCAAGAAGCTTGTTGGTCGCGCAGTAACCGCTCAGTATCTTCCCTGGCGGCCGGACTTAGGTGCAACGCTGGACGCTGAGGCGCGAGCCGAGGGTCTTCCAACGGGCCAGAACCAAAAAGTTATCGACTTGCTTCAGCTAAACGATGTGCCGGTGATCGATCTCATGGGTGCCACCCCGGGACACAATTTCGGCGGCGACAACCTGCAAGCTGCGGTCTATGGGCGCACCAAGACAGGCGCGGTGATTGATGGGACCATTCGGGACGTCGAGGGTATCAAGGAACTTCCGACTCAGATCTTTTTTAAGGCGGCGCACCCCGAGGCGGTTAGTGAGGTCATGGTTGTCGGGATCAATATACCGATCAAAGTTGGGGAGGCGGTTGTGATGCCCGGCGATGTGGTGCTGGGTAACGACGAAGGAGTGATCTTCATTCCCCCGCATCTCGTGAAAGAAATCTGCGATACGGCGGATATGACGCACATCCACGACGATTGGACAAAAGAGAAATTTCTCACCGGCAAATATAAGGCGAGCGATCTTTATGGCGGCCCGGGCCTCTCACCCGAGCTGCAGAAGGAATACGATGCCTATGTCAAGAAGCGGCTGGCTGAACTGAACAAGTAATTCTTTCAGTGACAGAGGACCGCTGACGCGGTGACAGCGAGTCCATGATTTTTAAGCCGTTTGCCAACAGATCGGCTTCTACCGATTCCGAAAGACCCTGGCAAGGCGCCGCGGCGGACGGCGCCGGATACACCATGAAGTCGTAGCGCATTTCGTCGAGAATGGTCCGGCATGAGCGCCTCGTTGGCGCGGCTATTCTCAATCGTAATTTGCATAATCGCGGGCGATGGGCTCGGCTACGCGACGGCATAGCCCTACACTCGTCGCAAGCTGCGCGCGCCCCTCGCCGCGAGCGTCGGTGTTTGTGTTGAGCAGCGATTGCCTCGATACGTCGAAGTGGTTTGAAGGTTCGAGCCGACGCGCCCGTAGGATGAAATCGGCCTTTTTGCTCGCTCGATCCCCGCCGTGCGGGGCGCAGCCACCGCGGCGCAGGCGAAAAACAAAGCTCCAGTAAACCCGATATCTCGCGCCTGCGTTAACTTAGGGCAGACCCATGAGATACGTCTGGAACCTGGGCGGCCTGAAGGCCTCGGAACTGGCGCGGCGAGTCCTCAAAGAATCGCGCGCCGACGATGTTTTGGGACAGTCGGCTAAGCTCTCTTACTATCTGGTTCTGGCGGTCTTTCCGCTGCTGATATTTGTCGCTGCGCTGATGGGGTTGTTTGCCACGGGAAGCGACATGCTGCGTAATCTGCTTGCCTATTGGCGCCACGTGCTGCCTGCCGCCGCATATCAACTCATCGCGGCCACGCTGCGGGAGATTGGCTCGAACTCCGGTGGGGGCAAGGTGTCCATCGGATTGGCTGGAACGGTCTGGGCCGCCTCAAACGGCATGACGGCGGTGATGGACGGTCTTAATAAAGCCTATGAAGTGAAGGAGGCGCGGCCGTGGTGGAAGGCGCAACTGTTATCGATGGGACTTACGGTGGCGTTGGCGATCTTCATTATCGTCGCGCTCGCGATCGTGCTGTACGGCAATCGGATCGGCGAGCTCGCCGCCAACCATATTGGCCGCGGTGAGGAATTTCCAGCCGTTTGGAGCATCATTCAATGGCCCCTGGTCCTGGGCTTCGTTTTGCTGGCGTTCACGCTACTGTATCGCTTTGCGCCCGACCTGCATGGGGTGGAGTGGGAGCAGGTGACGCCGGGCGCGCTGGTGGCGGTGGCGCTGTGGCTCGTCGTCTCCGTCGGGTTTCGGGTTTACCTGCACTACTTCAATCACTTCGGCGCGACCTATGGATCGTTGGGCGCGATGATTATCCTGATGCTCTGGTTTTACCTCACGGGGGCCGCGATCCTGGTCGGCGGCGAAGTCAACGCCGAAATCGAGAACGCGGCGGCGCGGCGCGGCGTTCCGGACGCGCGCCTGCCCGGTGAAAAGGCTCCAGGAGATAAAAGAAAACGCAAAAACCGCTAGGCTTGAGATATGCGAGCCGCTATTGCCGCATGCCTCCTTGCGCCTGCGCTATGGGCGCAGAAGCAGCCGTTCGATGTCGCCGCGATGCTGAAAATCGCGCGCATTAGCGAGCCGCGGCTTTCACCGGACGGCAAAATTGTCGCGTTTACGGTTGAAACAGTCGATACGGACGCCAATACCAAGCCGAAGCAGATCTGGGTAATCCCCGCCGACGGTGGACCAGCGACCCAGCTCACGCACGACGGCTCGGATAACGAGCGCCCGCGCTGGTCGCCGGATGCGAAGCGCATCGCGTTCATCTCCAATCGCGCCGGATCGCCGCAAGTCTGGACCATGAACGCCGACGGCTCCCAGCCCAAGCAGATCACGACGCTTACGACGGAAGCCGGCGGCGTTCTGTTTTCGCCCGACGGCAAGAAATTGGTCTTTATCAGCGACGTGTTTCCGTCATGCGGCCCCGACGACGCGTGCAATCGCGGCAAACTCGACGAGGCGAAGAACAGCAAGGTGAAGGCGCGGTCCTATACGTCGCTGCTGTATCGCCATTGGACGGATTGGCGGAGCGAGCGCCGCTCGCATTTAATGGTTGTCGATGCCGATGGCGGCGCGGTCATCGACCTGACTCCGGGCGATCGCGATGTCCCGCCGTTCTCGCTCGGCGGTCCCGACGATTACGCTATTTCTCCGGATTCGAAAGAGATCTGCTATGCCGTAAACGACGACGCGGTTCCCGCCACCGGTACGAACACCGACCTATACGTGGTTCCGATCGGCGGCGGCGAGCCGAAGCGTATTACGTCGAACCCGGCCGCTGACAGCGGGCCACAATATTCGCCCGACGGCCGCTATATCGCTTATCGCAGCCAGACGCGCGCCGGATATGAAAGCGATCGCTGGAAGCTGATGGTCTACGACCGCGCCAGCGGCCTTTCCCGCTCGCTGACCGATGCGCTGGACCGTTGGGTCGCGAGCCTCGCATGGTCGCCCGATTCCACGCGGCTGCTGTTCACCACCGAAGATCGTGGACGGCAGGGCATTCACATGATCCCCACGCAGGGTGGCGCGGCGCAGGTCCTCGCCGGCGGTAATTTGACGCTCGATGACATGCAGCTCAGCCCCGATAGCAAAGTGATGATCTATAGCGGGCAGAGCGGCTCTCATCCCACGGAGCTGTATCGCGTGACCTCGGCGGGCGGCGCGGCCGTTCAGCTCACGCATTTGAACGACGATCTTCTGGCCAATTATGCGCTCGCGCCGCTAGAGGAATTTTCGGTGGAAAGCGCGGACAAGACGCGCGTGTACAGCTTCCGCATCAAGCCGCCGGATTTCAGACAAAATCGCAGATACCCGGTTTTGTTTTTGATCCATGGAGGACCGCAGGGCGCGTGGGGTGAAAGTTGGAGCTATCGCTGGAACGCCGAAGTGTTCGCATCCGCGGGGTACGTTGTCATAATGCCGAACCCGCGCGGGTCGGTGGGCTACGGACAGAAATTTACCGACGAGATCAACCAGGATTGGGGCGGCAGAGCATACGACGACATCATGGCCGTGGCGGACCAAGTCGCGTCGCTGCCGTACGTCGATGCGGACCGCATGGCGGCGGCCGGCGGATCCTACGGCGGATACATGGTCGACTGGATGCTCGGACATACGCAGCGCTTCAAAGCGTTCGTCTCACACGCCGGAGTTTACGATCTGCGCAGTGAAGCGGGGGCGACCGAGGAGCTGTGGTTTCCGCTGTGGGAATTCCACGGCATGCCCTGGGACGACCCCGGCCTGTACGCGAAATGGTCGCCCAGCTATTACGTCAAGGATTTCCATACGCCGACGCTGGTGGTCGCGGGCGAGCAGGACTTTCGCGTGCCGTACACGCAAAGCCTGCAGTTATTCACGGCTCTTCAGATGCAGCATGTTCCCTCGAAACTGCTGGTGTTTCCCGACGAGGGTCACTGGGTGTTAAAACCTCAGAACACGGAGTTGTGGTACGACAGCGTGTTCACGTGGATCGAGGAGTGGTTGAAGAAACCGGCGGCTCCGCCGGCAGCGGTGAAACCGAGCGGCGGCAAATAGAATCTCTTATCCCCCGGCGATCCGGACCGGCGCCAGCGTAAACGAGACGAGCAGCATGGCGAGCGCGAGCCAGCCGATCCTGACGCGGATGGAGTCCATTGTGGACATGTCGCAAATGGTGGGATGCCGCAGCGCGAACAGCGATAACAGGACGGCCCAAAACAGCCATGGCAGTCCCGTCATGAAATTGTCGTACCTCCACGCCGAGTATGTCGCCATGCCTACCAGCACGCCGATAAACAGTTTGGAAAGGCGCTTGTGAACATCGCCGGTGAAAGCGTAAAGGATATGGCCGCCGTCGAGCTGCCCGATCGGCAATAGGTTCAGCGCCGTCGCCAGCAGTCCGGCCCAGGCGGCTCGCGCAACCGGATGCAGGTAAATGTCCGAAGCCGGCACTCCCGGAAAGATGGCCCATTCAAATATCCGCAACATGAAGGGAGTTCCGAAGATCAGGTCGCCCTGGTTCGCGATTCCATGAATCACTTTAGAGCTTGCGACGCCCAAGGCCAATGCCGGAAGCAGGATCACAAACCCGGCGATGGGACCGGCGACGCCCACGTCGAATAATGCGCGTTTCGTATAGATCGGCGAACGGATGCGAATGAATGCGCCGAACGTTCCAATGAGCGTCGGGGCGGGAATGAAATACGGGAGGCTGGCGTCGATGCCGTAGTGGATGCAGGTGATGTAGTGCCCCATTTCGTGCGCCAGTAGGATGATGAGGAGGGTGAGAGAAAACGGCAAGCCATCCAGCAGCAGCGCCGGATGCCGTGGAAAATCGAGCAGCACGGCCACGCTGCGATCGAGATCGACCGGCGCGGAGGACCGGAAACTCTGCGCCAAGCCAACGCCGACGATGGTCGTGGTGAGCAGCGTGAATGCAAACAGGGCGATGTGCAGCGCCAGCCGCGGCGTGGACACCACCGGCCGGGGCACGCTGAACAGGCGCAAGCTTTCCGCGGACGAAGGAGGAACCACAAATTACTGCAAGGTCTGAAGTTCCTTGCCGGGTTTGAATCGGACGGCCTTCCCTGGCGGTATTGCAACCTCCGCCCCGGTGCGGGGATTGCGGCCAATCCCCGTCTTACGGGGACGAACGTTGAAGATCCCAAACCCGCGCAACTCGATGCGTTCGCCATGCGCGAGCGCTCGCTTCATGCTCTCGAAGACGGTCTCGACCGCCATCTCGGCCTTGGTTTTCGTGATGCCTGTCCTGTTTACAACTTCATTGATGATATCGAGCTTAATCAAACGAATCCTCCCTCGAGTGAGCAGACTGACGTAAGCAGACTGACGCACGGCAAAATCGCTCCGGCGGACGATTAGGAAAGAGCAAACCCCATGATAGGATTAGGGTTAGCAACTTGTCAAGCCGAGTATCATGGGCAGCCCCTCCTATCTGACCGCAGTCGACGCGTTTACCTTCCGGCAGGCGTGCTCGCAGTTCGCCACGGGTGTTGCCGTCGCAACCGCACGCGCGGAGGACGGCTGTCCCCACGGGCTCACCGTCAGTTCTTTCACGCCGGTTTCGATCGAGCCGCCTTTGATTCTCGTTTGCATCGACCGCCAATGCACTTGCGTCGGCCATTTCGTCGCGTCGCCATATTTCGCCGTCAACATTCTCACGGAGCGGCAAAGCGATCTCTCGGTCGCGTTCGCGGCCAAGCCGGAGGGCCGCTTCGAGGGCATAGAATATACGTCGGGGCTGGGCGGCGCGCCGCTTTTGGAGAAAGCGTTGGCTTCGATCGAGTGCCGCCGCGAGCGCGTCCTGGAAGCCGGCGATCATGTAATTCTCTTCGGCGAAGTTTTCCACGCGGAGCTTCGTGGCGGAAATCCTTTACTGTATTTCCAGCGCGCCTACCGAATCTTGCGGTAAACTTTTCCGCACTTTTGTAACTTTCCTCACTTATCTCGTTTGCAATGGTACTAGAGCGGGTGGCCCGCAGATTGCTCTTTTTTAATTCGGTTAGGGAGGCAAGGGATGGAAGACGCAAAACAGCTCAATCGAGTTGACGTGCTGTTGATCGAGGACAACCCATCGGATGTGCGGCTGACACAGGAAGCGCTTCGCGAAGCGCCGATGGGCGTCCACCTCAGCGTCGCGAACGACGGCGTCGAGGCGCTCCAGTTCCTGCGAAAAACGGGAAAATACGAGAACGCTCCGCGCCCTGACTTGATTCTGCTGGATCTGAATCTCCCGAGGATGAATGGTCCCGAGGTCCTCTCGAACATAAAAAGCGATCCCGATTTGAAGTGCATCCCGGTGGTTGTGATGACAACCTCTTCGGAGCCTTACGATGTGGAGAAGATTTACAGCCTCAACGCCAATTGCTATATCACTAAACCGCTGCGCTTCGAGGGCTTTATGGATCTGCTGCGATCCATCGAGAATTTCTGGCTGAAGGCCGTCGTTCTACCCGTGCGCTAGACTCACACGCCAAACCACCGCAAGGGAGCTGTCGTCATCCATGGAACGTAGGTGATTAATAAGACGGTCGCCATCAAAATCAGAAGAAACGGCAGGGTCGCCCAGATGATCGTGCCCATGGGTTTCTTGAAGCGATAGGCGGATAGAAAGAGATTGATGCCGACCGGCGGATGCAGATAGCCTAATTCCAGGTTGGCGATGAAGATCACCCCCATTTGCACCGGATCGATCCCGTAGGCGGCGGCCAAGGGTTTTAGAAGCGGAACAACGACGAGAATTGCGGCGAAGATGTCCATCAGCGCTCCGACGACAAGTAACGCGCCGTTAAGCAAAAGCAAAAACAGATATTTCGATTCGACGTGCGAGCGCACCCAGTCGATCAACCGCGAGGGGACTTCGGCGTCGATCAGATAATTCGTGAATCCCAGCGCCACGCCCAGGATCAAGAGAATGCCTCCGACGATGGTGGCGCACTCCACAAAAACAGTGCGGAAATCGCGGCCCAGCGTGAGATCGCGGTAGATGAAGGCCTCGACGATGAAGGCGGCGAAGGCGGTGAGCGCGGCGGCTTCGGTGAGCGTGCCGAATCCGCCGAATATGCCCGTGATCATGATGGCGGGCAGCAACAGCTCCCATTTCGCGCTCCAGATGGCGGCCGCGGCTTCACGGGGAGAGAACGGGTCGCGCACGGCGTCGTTCGCAAGGCCCTTGTAGATTCCGAGCGCCGCCACCGCCCCCACCATCACCAACTCTGGCAATATCGCGCCGATGAACAGATGATTGATGGGCGTTTGCGAGTAGACGCAATAGAGAATTGCCGGAACGCTGGTGGGAAAGAGAAGCCCGAGCGAGCCCGATGCCGTGAGTAATCCGATGGAGAACTTTTCGGGATAGCGGGTCTTGATCAACATCGGCACCAGCAAGCCTCCCAGGGACAGAATGGTAAGGCCGGACCCGGCGAACGTGAACACCGTGCAGATCGCTACTGTCGCGATGGCGAGACCGCCGGGAATCCAACTGAACAGCGCCGTGAAGACGCGCAGCAGTCTTCTGGTGGCTCCGCCCTGCACCATGAAGTAGCCGGCCAGCGTGAAGAGCGGAATCGACGGCAACAGCGGAGATGCCACCAGGCGGTACATTTCAACCGGCACGGAGGCGGCCGGTGTGGCGGCGTTCCAGAAAAGCAGCAGCGCCAGACCACCAAACACGGCGAAGATCGGCAGGCCGAGTACTGTAGCGGCCAGAAACACGCTCAACGCTGCTGTCAGCACGCCGGGCGCTCCGGGCGGTATGCGGAAGCCGAACAAGTATGGAAATACAAGTCCAACGGCGGCGATAGCTTTCGGGATCCAGCCTCGTCCGGCATGCCATACGGCGCGCAGCGCGATGGCCGCAAAGCCCGCCGGCATGATTGCCAGCACCGTCCACTTCGGCACGCCGGGAAAAAGATAGCTATGGGCCTCGCGCTCCGATTCGAGAAACACCCAGCTCGCCCAAGTCAACGAGACGCATACTGCGGCGAGGATCATGCTGGTGAACGTCTTCACGGGCCGGCGCCAATTTGCCGGCAGCAGCTCCATAGATGAAATCCCGAGCAGCCGGTCCGATCGGGCCGCCAGTGCTCCGCCCAGCATCCCAATCCACAGCGTGAGCTGCTGGACGGTGACGGCATTGCCCGGAAAATCCGGCAGACGCAGCAGGCGCGCGGTCATGGCGTAGACCGGTAGCACGGTCATCAGCGAGAACGCGATCATGGACAGCGAATCTTCGAAGAGATGAAAAGAATTGGAGCGCCGGGGCGCCGTGGTTTGGTCCGTTACGGGTGGGAGCGGCGCGCTCACCGCTTGGCCGCCGGAGCGCGAGTCGCATGGCTCTTGCGGTATTCGTCCCGCAGCCGCACCACTTCATTGAAGAGATCGGGCGGCACCATGGTCCCTTTTATCTTTGGATAAATGCTCTCGGCGAGCTTGCGCCATTGCTCCACGGCCTCGGCATCGGCGTGGACCACGTTCAAACCGAACTGCTGCATCAACGGGATGGCGTTCGCTTCCGCTTTGCGAATCTCATCGCGCAGCGCCACGCCCGCGGTTTGCGCCGCGGCCATCATGCCCTTTTGCGTCTGCGGCGGAATTTTGTCCCACACGTCCTTCTCAATCAACGTGGCGCCGACAAGCTGCGCAAATTTGACGTCGAGCATATTGCGCGCGCCCACGTACCACTGGTTTGCCAAAGCGAAAAGCGGCGGACCTTGAATGGCATCGACGAGGCCGGTTTGCAAGCCCGTGAAAATGTCCGTTGCGGCCAGCGCCACGGGGTGAAACCCGTTGGCCTGATAGATGGCAAAGCTGCCGGTATCGCCCTGCAGCACGCAGAGTCTCATGGCGCGGATCTGATCGGGACGCGAAGCCGGCGTCTTGGTGAAAAAGTGGACCCAGCCGGCGTCACCCCAATTGAGCACCACGTAGCCCTTCTTTTCGAGCCCGTTCTGGAGACGCTCGGAAATGTGGTCACGGACGTAATCGAGCTCCTCGTAAGAATTCAGCATCAACGGGATTTGCAGCGCCGAGACATCGGCCAGGATGCCGCTCAGTCCCGCTCCCGAAAGAGCCACTGCCTGTAGCTTCTTGATTCGGACCTTCTCGACCATCTCCGGCTCATCGCCCTGCTCGCCGCCGGGATAAATCCGCAGCTCGATTTTGCCGTTCGAGATGCGCTTCCAATCGTCGCCCATCTTGAGCAGGATCTGGTACCACGCGGAGTCCTTCGGCACGAGTGTTCCAAGCCGTATAACAGTGGTCTGGGCGGAGGCGGTTGCGGCGCACAGCACGATTCCGGCGAGGATCCGAAGCATGAGATTGTCCAACATTCACGTTAAGACAGGGCGGCGGGGCTTGTCCAGCAAGCGCGTTTGCGCGTTACGGGATTATAATCTCGTCCGCGCAACCGGCTGGCCGATATGTAACATCATAGTGTGTAGTCGTTGGAATGTAGCCGCACGGTAGAAAGGGCATCATGACGAAAGCTCCGTCCGTCAATCCGTTCTTAACTTGCATACGCCAGTACATCGCAACGCTGCTTGCGGTAGTCCTGGTTCCGTTCTTCCAAATGGACATGTATGCTCAGCCGCCGGGAGGCTACGCTCCCCTCGACGCTCCACAACTGAATCAGCTTGTCGCGCCCATAGCGCTCTACCCGGATTCGCTGGTGGCGCAGATCCTGACGGCATCGACGTACCCTCAACAGGTCGCGGAAGCGGAGAATTGGATGCAGCAAAATGGCGGAATGCCTCCCGAGCAGCGCGCCGCGGCGGTCAATTCCATGCCGTGGGATCCCAGCGTGAAGGCGCTCACGGAGTTTCCTTCCGTGCTCGACAACGTGGCGCGAAACTATAACTGGACGGCGCAACTCGGGAATGCGTATTACAACCAGCCCGGCGATGTCATGAACGCGGTGCAAGCAATGCGCATGCAGGCGCAGGAAGCGGGTACGCTGCGATCGACGCCGCAACAGCGCGTCTACGACAACGGCGGACTCATCGCGATCCAGCCGGTCAATCCGGGGCTCCTGTACGTGCCGTATTACAATCCGTGGATGGTTTACGGCGCGCCCATTCCGATGTACCGCGGTTGGGTTATGGCGACCAGGGCTGGGCCTGGGCATCGGTTTCGGCTTAGGCGTCTCGCTCGGATTCTACGCTCACTACGGTTGGGGATACCATGCGTGGGCTCCGAACTGGCGGGGCGGGGTCGTGGTGTACAATCACGCGAACTATTTCTCTCGCAGCACGACCGTCTACAACCATGGCGGTTTCGGCGCTTACAACCGCGGCGTGTATGAGCGCGGCGGTCCGGGAGTTCCCGGACATTTCCGTCCGGCCGTTACCGGCAGAGGCGCTGCATACGGGCACGAGGGAGCGGTGGGCCATGCGGGCGCGGTGGGCTCATACCGCGGTGCGACGGGGTATCGCGGGGGCGCGCCGGGCGGGCATACCGGAGCGGTGGCGCGTGCGCCCATGGCCCGTCCGGGACAATACGCATCGAGGCCGGGCACGTTTAACGGTGGCCACGCGGCCGCCGCTCCCGGACATGCCGCAGCTTCGCCGGGTGGACGTCAGTTCGGCCAAGGCGCGCGCGCGGGCGGCGGAGCGCCGCACATGTCTGGGGCCGGCGCGCCTCATGGGGGTGGCGCAGCGCCGCACGCCGCCGGTCCAGCATCGCACGCGGGCGGCGGCGGACACGCTCCGGCGCCGCATGGTCATCGCTAGCTCTCCTTGCCATCTGCGCGCCATCGGCATTCAGTCAAGTTGACGCGGAACAGGTCCCGCACGCCGCTTCGCTCGCTTCTACCGACGGAGTCGAGTTGTGGGAGCCTCACGGGCCGGTTGCGACGCGTAGGCGCCGACTGCCGATTGCTCTTGGCCAGCCAGATTATCCGCGCCGTAAGGGAAACGAACGATTCGCATGCGGTCCCGCTCCCGTTAGGGCAACTTCGCTCCTTATGGAGCCAATTTCATGATGGGCGGCATCGCGATCCAGCTCACGATAATGCACTCTCAGGGTTCCCATCAGAGATGGCGAGCTGTTGCCGCCTTGGCCAGACCAGCCTTGTCAAAGCCCTACAATTGCCTTATGATGCGAGCGGAGCGATGGACTTTTGCGGCCGCCGCGGCCGGCGTTTGCGCGTCGCTCTTCTTCGGGACGCGCACGTCGGCTTCGCTGGGGCATCCCCGTCTCATGGGCGCTAGCGCGACTGCGGACCTCGTCATCACGGTCCCAGTGGCTGCTCCTCGGCCGTCGGCGGCGTTCGTCGCCGCGGCTACCAATTGTAGGTATTTCGCTAGCGGGCATGCGCTGGTTCGGCATTCCCGCGGAACTATGGATCGTCGCGCGAATCGTAAGCCGCATACGAACCTTAGAGCGCGGCGGGGATGCCGTGAGTCGGATTCGCGCGGCGGCCGTAGCCTTGCTTCCTTCGGAACGGCTGGCGCAGGTCTTGGCCGGCGAGATTGCCGTCCTCTATTACGCGCTATTTTCCTGGCGGGCGAAGCCCGAAGAGCGTCCGGGATGGCGCGCGTTTAGCTACGCGGAAACAAGCGGCTGGACGCCGACCGTCCTTTCGGCTGCAATCGTGTGCGAAGGCATCCCGCTGCATTCGCTATTGCACAAATGGAGCGCCATGGCGGCGTGGGTTTGCAGCGGGATGTTTGCAGCGGGCTTGATCTCTACGGATTGCTGTGGGTCGTCGCGCTAGGACGCGCGGCCCGCCTTAGAACAATTCTCGTGAACGATGAATGGGTGTTGCTGAGAATCGGCATGATCCGGGAGCTTCAGTTCCGGCGGCGAGATCGCTCCGAATAGCCCCAACGTCGAGGACACGCTGGGTTGGATCTCCTACCACAAGGGACTGTGCCGGACCGCAATCGACTGAAAAACGCCGTCGCGAAGGGAACGACGCCGCGGCGGCAGTTTCATCTCGCCATGTGCTACCTCAAAGCGGGCGATCGGGAATTGGGGCTGGAAACGCTGAGTGCCGCGCTTCAAGCAGATCCAAACCTGAATAAAACGGAACAGGGCTGGGCCGTTCTCCAGCGGGGGCGGCTCCCTGCGCCGCGTGAGGGGCGGCCGTAAATTGCGCGTACGCTACAATTTTTGCAGACGACGCCGGCAGTCCTCAAGAATTCCGATGTCCCAAGCCCGCCGTTTCTCCGCGGCGTTTTGCGCCTCCCTGCTCTTGTGCGCCGCTCAGTCCGCGGGCGCCCGACAGCCTTCCGTTATTCTGATTTCCATCGACACGCTTCGCGCCGACCATCTCGGGGCTTACGGCGATCGCCGTCTTAAGACCCCCAATATCGATTCCTACGCCGGCCACGGCACGCTGTATACGAGCGTCGACGCCCAGGTTCCGCTGACGCTTCCATCACACGCATCGCTCTTCACATCGACATATCCGTTTGAAAATCGCGTCGAGGAAAACGCCGAGCGCGTTCCTTCCGGAGCGGTCACGCTCGCCTCGGTTCTGCGCTCGAACGGATACAAAACGGCCGCGTTCATCGGCAGTGTGTTCCTGGAGCGGCAGATGGGTCTCGACCAAGGCTTCGAAACCTACGACAGCCCGTTTCAATTCGCGGCTTTTTCACCGCTCTCCGGTTCCATGTTTTTCGGCGGCGCCTCCCGCGGTCCGAATTCGGCCCGGGAGAGGCGCGATGGCGCACTGGTAATCCGCGCGGCTACCCGATTCCTGGCCGCCAACCGCGACCGGCCGCTGTTCGTGTTCCTACATTTGTACGATCTGCACAAACCCTACAAACTCTCCGGCTACGACGAGGAAATCGAGTACGTCGACCGGCTGCTCGGTTCCTTTCGCAAAACACTCGCCGAAGGAGGTTGGTGGGACCACTCGCTCGTGATTCTGCTCTCCGATCATGGCGAAGGGCTCGGCGACCACGGGGAATCGAGCCACGGATATTTCATCTATGAGAGCACGCTGCATGTTCCATTGATCGTCCACTGGCCCTCGGCCATCTCCGGGTTCCCCGCCCGCGTGGATGAACCGGCGGGTTTAATCGATGTTGCGCCGACCATTCTCGATTTTCTGAATTTGCCCGTTCCGGCGTCCTTTGAAGGACAGACCCTGCGAGGCCGGCGCGGCCCCCTTACCGTTTACGGCGAAAGTCTCCATACGCACGATTCGTTCGGCTGGGCGCCGCTGCGCAGTCTGCGCGTAGGCGCATACAAATACATTGAAGCGCCAAGGCCGGAGCTTTACGATTTGAAGAACGATGGCGGCGAGAGGCATAATATCCTGGCCTCAAACGCCGCGCAAGCGCAAACACTGCGGCGCCAACTCGCGGCGCTCCTTTCCCGCTACGCTCCCCAGCGTGCGGCTTCCCCCGGCAATATCTCGCCGCAGACGCGCGCCCTGCTGGGCTCGCTCGGTTACCTTGCGCCCGGACCCGCCACGAAGCTTGCAGGCTCCGCCGCCGCCGATCCCAAGGACCGCTTACCCGAGTTTCAGCTTTACGAGAAAGCGATGAACGCGCTATTCGACGGCCGCACGGACGCGGCGATCGCAATTCTACGCCAGATTCTCGCGAAAGATCCGCGCAACACTCTCGCGCGCCGCGATCTGGGCGCGACCTACCTCGAACGCCGCTTATACTCGAACGCTCGCGCGGAGTTTGAGCAAGTGATCGCCGCCGCGCCGGACGATTACATGACCCAATACGAGCTCGGAGTCGCGGACGAGCATCTCGGGCTCCTTAAAGAAGCGCGCCGCCGCCTTGAAGCGGCCTGCAAGATCGCGCCCGAAGCGGAGCAATGCCGCCGTGAACTGGACGCGCTGCGGCAAAAAATGGAATAGTTGAGGGAACGACATGAAATCGCTTCTCGCGCTCGCCGCGTTGGCGCCGCTATGCTGCGCGGCCACTCTCGCGCCGACGCCGCCCATGGGTTGGAACAGTTGGAACAAGTTCGCGGACAAAGTGGACGATAAGACCGTTCGCGAGATCGCCGACGCCATGGTATCGAACGGTATGAAAGGTGCCGGCTATGTTTACGTCAACATCGACGATACCTGGGAAGGCGAGCGCGATGCGCAAGGCAACATCCACTCGAGCGCCAAATTCCCGGACATGAAGGGCCTCGCCGATTACGTGCATGGCAAAGGTCTGAAACTGGGCATTTATTCCTCCCCCGGTCCAAAAACGTGCGCCGGCTACGAGGGAAGCTACGGTCACGAACAGCAGGACGCGAAAACCTGGGCATCCTGGGGAATCGATTACCTGAAGTATGACTGGTGCAGCGCCGCAAGAGTGTATCAACCGTCCGAAATGCAGGCCGCCTACAAGAAGATGTTCGAGGCCCTGAAGGCTACGGGCCGTCCCATCGTGTACAGCCTGTGCCAATACGGCCGCGAAAATGTTTGGGAGTGGGGCGCCTCCGTGGGCGGTAATTTATGGCGTACCACGGGAGATATTCAGGACACCTGGAAGAGCATGTCCACCATCGGATTCGATAAACAGGCCGGTCACGAAAAGTACGCCGGTCCCGGCCATTGGAATGATCCCGATATGCTCGAGATCGGCAACGGCGGCATGGGCGTCGCCGAATATCGCACGCACATGAGCTTGTGGTCGATGCTGGCGGCGCCCTTGCTCGCGGGCAACGATGTGCGCGACATGAGCGCCGAGACGAAGGAGATCCTGACTAACCCGGAAGCGATTGCGATCGATCAGGACAAGCTCGGGCAACAGGGCTATCGCGTGTCGAAGGAAGCCGGACTCGAGATATGGGTCAAGCAGCTCGAAAACGGCGATCTGGCGGTCGCGCTCTTCAACCGCGGAGAGCAGATGACCAGCGCGACGGCGTACTGGCAGATTCTGGGCATCTCGGGCAAGCATAAGGTACGGGATCTTTGGGTGCACCGCGACATGGGGCCTTTCCGAGACTCCTATTCCGCCGAAGTCGCCGGGCACGGCGTGGTGCTGTTGCGCATCTCGCGCTGACAGGAAGCGCTCGTAAGCCGTGCGAGCGCGGCATGAAAGTGGCGCGTGGGGCGTGCCTCGCCCGCTCACTCGCGCGACACGGCAACACGGTGACTGTGTCCGCCATTTTGTCTTAACACGCCGCCTGATCCGGCAATCGAATGCCGTACGGCGGTGCTGCGTGGCGGTAAGGACTCTGCGAATCGGAGTCCGTCATTGCTCAAAATTGGAGGAAGCTCCCGGCCGCCGTGGAGGGCCGTCCACATTGGCCGCCGTTCCGGCCGTTGCGGGTTTCCAAAGCGCCGCCACAGCGAAATAGATTGGGACCCCGGCGGCCATGATCGCCAAACCCGCCGTGAGCGCACTGATCGGCCCCATCCGCTCATCGCGGTTCTTTATCAGTGCCACGATCAGCAGCGCCGCCGGGCCCATACCCGCAAGCACAGCGCCCATCAAGCCGCCGGGGACCGTGAAGGGACGGGCGAGATGGGGCTCGCGCAGCCGCAGCGCAATCAATGCCACGAACTCCAAAACCAAGCTTGCGCCATACAGTAAAATGTCGAGCATGAGAAGGCGGTCGAAGCTCAATTCGAGCGCTGCCGTCCAGGCGATACCGCACGCCACAATGGATACCCAAGGCGCCGCATTCGATAAACGGCGCATGAACATCCGGGGAGCGTAACCGTCCTCCGCCATCGCCAAGGGAACGCGGGAGTACGACATCGTTAGCGAATTGAGCGACCCGAAGGTGCTGACCATCGCGCCGGTCACGAGCGCCAGCGCTATCCACGGTCCGGCTACCTGCGACGCGATGCCGGCCCAACTTCCCGTTGTCCAGTAACTCGCGGGCAGGTGGGTGCGCCACACCGCGGCAACGGGAATCAGATAGGAAACGGCAATTGCCAGAAGCGCCATCATCATGACGCGGGGATAGGTACGCTGCGGGTCATCGACTTCTTCGGCGATGGTAGAGGCGTTATCCCAACCCATGTAGTTCCACATCGCGACGATGATGCCGGCGAGCAGGTCCGGATGACCAACACTTTTCGCGTCCGCAACGCCGGCCAGCGCGGGGTGGCGGAATAGCGCAAAGGCCGTTATAGCCACGAACGGACTCAGGATCAGAACGCCGAATAGGATCGAGCCTTCACCGACGGCTTTGGCCCCGAAGAGATTCCACAACAAGCACGTCAGCATGACCGCGGCCGCGATCGACAACCCGTTCGATCCGTGAGTCGCAGCGGGCCAGATACGTCCCAAGGACAGGACAAAAACCGCGGGATAGGCGGCCATATCGAAGACACTTGACGCCAGCGACAGCCATGCTTCCTGAAAACCCCAGAAGGGGCCTAGCGCGCGCCGTACCCAGACATAGAATCCTCCTTCGGCGGGAATCGCGGCGGAAAGCTCGCCGACCATCAGCGCCGTCGGCAGGCTCCATACGAACGGAATCGCGAGCAGAACCAGCATCGCTACCGCGTAGCCGCAATCCTTGACCAGTTCCTCCAGGCCGTACGGTCCGCCGGAGACCATGAAGTAGGTGGCCGCGGCGAGCCCTAGCACGCCCAGTTTACGTGTGCGGATCGGCTGTCGCATTGCCGTTGTTGCAAATATATCGCTGCGAATATAACGCTGATTCCAAATGGAAGGACGGGGCGTCCGCCTCGGTGAACGCCCAAGACCGGCCAATGATAAGCCGCGTTGAGATCATAGGTTTCAACGGGGCGGCCTTCCATCCACCTGAAGGAGGCCGGCCGGCAAACCGGCCAGAAGTGATCACCGGCTTCGCCCGCGAAAAAACGCGTTCGCCGGCAGCGGCGCCGCTACTCATCATCGACAAGTTTGCAGCCGCTACCGGCCGCAGCCACAGCTATGCTCGATCGCATCTCGACGATAGGCACTTCCTCAAAATGCATCTATTCATCACCCTTCACGCCGAAATTATACGATGACCCTATTTCTACCCCTTCCAGAACAGCTCCGCATCGGAACGGCGCACATAGTTCGCATCGATCGCCGCGGGATCGCATGTCTCGCCGGACCGCAAGCGGCGCAACGCGATCCGGCCAATTGCGCCCGCGAGGGCACGGGGCGCCGCGACTACCCGAATACGCGGCGCAATCTCCATCGTCAACGGCGCGAACAGAGCCGGATCCGTTGAGATCAGCTCGACATTGCCTGGCGGTAACGCCCTCACCCAATCGTGAAACTTCATCACCACTTCCGGTTGATGCAGCCGCAGCTCGCTGTCGTAGACCGCCGCGTACACTTCGCCTCGCCGGGCATCGAGCACTGTCGCGCGCAGGTCCGCCGCGCCGTAACAGGCCAGCGCTTGCAGATTCGATACGGCCACCACGGGCCGGCCCGTCGCTTCGCCTAACCCTTTCACAGCGGTCAGTCCGATACGCACGCCGGTGAACGACCCCGGGCCGGATGCGGCCGCGAAGCACCCCATCTCCTGAACGCCGAGGCCACAGCGGCGCAGCATCGCAGTGATATGCGCGAACAGGATCGTGACCAAATCCATCGGGGGAGTGCAATAGGACCTCATCGACGACACGGTCCCCGTCCACCAATGCAATGCTGCCGAACTGGGACGTAGTGTCCAGTGCAAGGATCACTTTTTGAGCTGATATACCTTATCCGTCGAGTACGCTTTGCCATTGGCGTTCAGCGCGGCAACGCGAATGCTCAGCACGGCGGGATAATTCGTTGCGATGTACGGCGGGACGATAAACGTACCCTTGGCGCCGGTGCCCAACACTCGAAAGCCCTGTCCATCGGCTGCGACATCGCCCGTCCAGAGATACATCATTTCACGCGTAGCGCGGGTTTCACGGGTTAGCTTCACGGAATAAGGCGTCGGAAGGCTAACCACAAGCTGCTCCGCGCCCGGTTCGACGATGGCATAAGGCAGCTTTTGCGGATTAATCTCGACATCCTGGACGGGAACTGGACGGGAATCGAACTTATAGGACTTCAGCATCGATTCCTTGCGCCCCTCGCGCGCGATCATCAGGATCCAAGGATGCGACTTATCCGGCGCCTCGCCGGTGAAATGCTCGCCCTTATACTTTTTCGCCTCCATGGTTTCGCCGTTAACGGGGTTGAACCAGATCACGTCGTAACCGTGCTTCTCAACCTCGACCTCCACGGGCGAGGAGCCGCGGATGTAGTTTATATACTCGATCCCTTCGAGCGCCACGCAGCGCGCGTTATCGACATCGAAATAGGGTTCCAGCTCCCAATGACGCGTGTCCGAAATGAAATCGAACCAGGACTTCGCCATGCCATGCGCGTCGCCACGAACGACCGGATACTGTCCGTTCATGGTGCTGCTCCAGAGGCGATCCGCCGTCGTGATAGCGACAAACGGAACCTGATAGAGCTGGTGCTCAATGGACCCAAGCTGATCGTCGGTCGAATTCGTGATGACAAAATCCATCCAGCCGTCGCTGAGCAGCGGCGACGAAGTAATCTTCGCGTTCGAGGAGCGAGGATGATCGTAGGAGTCGTATTTCTTCAACTCCAGACCAATCTCTTTCAGCAGCGCGCGCCCATCGCGGTAGTCCTCAAAATCCATCAGGCCTTGCCAGGTAATGTTCAGCGCGCCATAACGGCCAATAAGGTAGCGGACGAAGCGCTCGCGCGACTGCCAGTCCGGGAAAAGGTTCCTGAAGTGGTCCGGATTGGCGGCTAATACCAAATCCGTGGTGATGCCTTTGCCGTGCAGCGCCAGAATACGGCGGTCGAGCTCGTCGAAGTATTGCGCATTCGGCCGCGAGCCTTCCATCACGCGGGCGCGGTCGGCGGGATCGCCGAGAATAGACACCCGCGCGTGATTATATTTCTCAACCGCGATGACGGCGATGAGCCGCGAAAGTTCGTCCGGGGTCATGAATCCAAGGCGGTCCGCGATCGTGCCCATCCATAAATGGGGCTGCTTGTTCTCGGTCCACCAGTGATGAACGTTCGCCGCATGAACGTAGCCGGGCGAATCGGAATCCGCGGCGTTGAAGGTCCCCTGCTTGGCATCGAGACTTTTTACGTTGCTCGTGAACTTGTAGGTCCATTGACCCGCTTCGGTTGGGGTGAAACGAAGGACGAGCTTACTGCCGCCGTCCCAAAATGCAGGCATCAAAAACGTCCGGAAGTGCGGCGAGCGGATCTCCGCCTCGAACTCTACGTCGGCATAAGGATTCGGGTGCGAGGTGGCGTCGGCGCCGCTCAAATCGAAGGCGAACTCGCATGGCGACCAGGCCTTCGTGTTATCGCAGGGCGTCTGGGCGAAAGCGGGTGATGCGAGAAACAGCAGGAGCGGCAACCGCGCCGTCATTGTCCTCAGGTTAGCGCAGAGAATCTTACTAACGCGCGGGAACGGCGCTCGTCTGAAAGGTGTCCGTTTCGTAACTTTGACGCGCGCGCCCGGTAGATAAGCTAGCCGCACAGGCGAAAGGAATTCCAATGCCTTTTGGATTGCTGGCTCGAGGTGTGTGCGCGCTCGCGCTGATCGGCTACGGCGATGGCGGCGCGCAATCGTTGGACTGGCAGAAATTGTATTTCGACGGCATGAGCGCATTGCAGCAGGGACGTCTGGCGGATGCGCGGGCGGCATTGCCGGTCGCATACGAGGCCGCTGCGAAGCTGCGCGAAGGCGAGCCGGGGGCAATCCTGGCGAAGGCGCGCGGAGCGCTGGGGCTGGCGTCATTGCGCCTCGCGGAAGGCGATGCGCGGGCCGCGGAGCGGCTGTACATCGAGGCCAGGGAGCGAGCCGAGAGCGCCGGCGATCGCTCCAATCTTTTGGCCTCCATCTGGAGCGGGCTCGTCGAAGCATATGTGGCGCAGCTTCGTTTCGACGAGGCCGAGAACGCAATACGCGAAGCGATGTCGAGATTTCTGAGCGATAGCGTGGGCCGGCAGGGAATTTTCCTGTGCCGGCGGCGGATGGGAGAGATCCGTATCATGCGCGGCGATCTGCCCGGCGCCGAAAAAATTCTGCTACCCCTGATTGCCGACGAGCGGAAGGGATCGAATAACGGCCCGGCGCTGGCCAGCGCGCTTACGGCGCTGGCGCGGGTTTACATGGCCGAGGCCCGCTGGCAAGAGTCGGAATCGGATTTGAAGGAAGCGGCGGCGCTCGAAAGGAGTTCCGGGGATGAAGCGGCGCTGGCCGACACAACTTTGGCGCTGGCGGCTTTATACCGCGCCGAAGGGCGCCTGGAGCGCGCCGCGCCGCTGCTGCGCAAAGTAGTGAAAACATATACCGCCCTGGGCGATCCGCGCCTAGCGTTTGCGTATGGCGAGATGGCAATGTGCGCCGAGACGGAGGGGAAATACTTAACGGCGCGCCGTTTGTTCGAGCAGGCGGTAACGAGCGCGAGAGGCTCGGCGATACCGGAGCGCGTGATTGCGGCCATGCAGGCGAATTTCGCCAACGCTGAAGTTGAATTCGCGACATCGCGAAAGCCGCGGCATTAGCGCGCAAAGGGGCTGAGGTATACTGGCGCCAAGACCGCATGCCCCTCACTCCGATCGACTGGTTTGTAATCGTCGCATATCTCCTAATTAACCTCGGGATCAGCATCTACTACCGGCGGCGCGCCAGCGGGAACACGGAAGAGTTCTTTATATCGGGTCGCGACGTATCGTGGTGGCTGGCGGGAACCTCGATGGTCGCGACTACATTCGCGGCCGATACGCCGCTGCTGGTCTGCGGCGTCGTGGCTTCTAACGGCATCGCGGGAAACTGGATCTGGTGGGGCTCCTGCGTTGGCGGCATGCTGACTGTTTTCTTCTTCGCGCGCTACTGGCGGCGCGCCGAGATCCTGACCGACGTCGAGTTCGTGGAGCTGCGCTACGGCGGCAAACCGGCGGCATTTCTGCGCGGCTTCAAATCGATTTACCTGGGTCTGTTGATGAACTGCTTCATCCTCGGCTGGGTGACGCAGGCGATGGTCAACATTATCCAGGTCCTTCTGGGAGCTGCAATCGCGAAAGGGCGCGTCGTCGATCTGTTGGGGTTCCACTACGCGCTGCCCGATCCCAGCGTTACGGCGCTCCTTATTTGCGTACTGGTCATCATTCCGTTTACCGGCATCTATACGTTCATCGGAGGCCTGTGGGGCGTTCTGGTCACGGACCTGTTTCAGTTCGTGCTGAAGATGGCAATGATCGTCGTGCTGGCCTGGGTGGCGGTGGCGAAGATCGGCGGCATGGCCGCGCTTAAGGCGCACCTGCTGACGGTAGAGAACGCCACGCGCCAGAGCGGCGCGCCCATTTCGAATCCGCTCACCTTTCTGCCCGACTTTCATCTGGGATTGACGTCGGATGCGCTGTGGACTCTTCCGGTGTTGACGTTCATCGTCTACCTGGGAATGCAGTGGTGGCTGGCATGGTATCCCGGCGCCGAACCGGGCGGCGGCGGCTATGTTGCCCAGCGCATGTTCAGCGCCAAGGACGAGAAGAACTCGCTGGGAGCGACGCTGTGGTTCAACATCGCGCATTACGCGCTGCGGCCGTGGCCCTGGATCGTTACCGCGCTGGTCGCGATCGTGGTCTACTCACCGCATGGAGGAATGCATCCCAGCGCCGATTTCGCCAACAACCCGCAACAGGGCTATGTTATGGTCCTGCGCGATTACCTGCCGCCGGCGTGCCGCGGTTTGATGGTGGCGGCATTTCTGGCCGCGTTCATGTCGACCGTAGGAACGCAGTTGAACTGGGGCAGTTCGTATCTCGTTAACGACCTCTACAGGCGGTTCATCGTGAGGGACGCGAGCGAGCGGCACTACGTACGCATCAGCAAACTGGTAACCGTTCTGCTGGTGCTCGGAAGCGGATATACGGCGACGCGGTTGTCGTCCATTAGCCAGGGTTGGCAGATCGTGTTGAACATCGGCTTCGGGACCGGCGCGGTGTACATTTTGCGCTGGTATTGGTGGCGCATCAATGCCTGGAGCGAAATTTCCGCCATGGCCGTGGCGGCCGCGAGTACGCTGGCGCTTAGCCGTATCGCGTTCACCGGCAACAGCTCCGTCGTTTATGCCAAGACGGCGCTCATTACCGGCCTGCTCACCACCATCGCCTGGCTGATTGCGACCTTCGTTACCGCGCCGGAATCGAGAGACACGCTGGTCTCGTTCTACAGGCGCGTCCATCCGACCGTGTATGGTTGGCGTCCCATTGCGAACCTGGCCAGGGACCTTCCCGAAGTGCGCGACGTCCGAAGTAACCTGTTCAATTGGATCATGGGATGCGTGCTGGTTTATGGCGCGCTGTTCGGGATCGGGAAGATCGTCTTCGGCGAGTGGCTGGCCGGCATCGCGATGCTGGTGTTCGCCGCGATTGCCGGCTACTTGATCTTCTGGAACCTGTCGCGAGTAGGGTGGGCGACGCTGACCGGCGATGCGGCGACGCTTGGAACGGCGCAGGCGGCGAGGGTGCGCCAAGCTTGACGGTAAGGACGGATCGGAGCGGCGGCGTCCTGGTAGTGACGATTGACCGGCCGCAGGTTCGTAATGCCGTCGATGCCGCGACTGCAATGGCGCTTGCGGAAGCGTTCCGGGCCTTCGACGCCGATGAATCGCTCGCGGTCGCGATTCTGACCGGCGGAGGCGGGACCTTCTGCGCGGGGTACGACTTGAAATCGCTGGCGGAGGGCCGCGTCGCGTTGTTGAGCGAGGAAGGCGATGGCCCGATGGGTCCGACGAGAATGCTGCTGACCAAGCCGGTGATCGCGGCAGTGGAAGGCCATGCGGTAGCAGGAGGGCTGGAACTCGCCATCTGGTGTGACCTGCGCGTTGCTGCGGAGGACGCCCTATTCGGAGTTTATTGCCGCAGATTTGGCGTGCCATTGGTCGACCTCGGTACCGTGCGTCTGCCGCGGTTGATCGGACACGGCCGCGCGCTCGATCTGATCCTCACCGGACGAGGCGTCGCGGGGCGCGAAGCGCTCGAAATGGGACTGGCGAACCGCTTAACGGCGCGCGGCAAAGCGCTCGAAGGCGCCATGGAGCTGGCCGATACTTTGTGCCGCTTTCCGCAAGCCTGCATGCGATCGGATCGCATGTCTGCCTGCGAGCAATGGTCCTTGCCCTTTGACGCGGCCATGCGCAACGAGCTGCGCCGCGGAAAGAACGTCCTCGAGAGCGGCGAGACGGTCTCGGGAGCCAAGCGCTTCGCGGCGGGCCAAGGGCGTCACGGTGAGCTGCGTTTTCTGTGACATTATCGCGGGCCGCACGGAGGCGCGGATTGTCTTCGAGGATGAGAGCTCGATCGCGTTTCTGGATAGCCGCCCGTTATTTCCAGGTCACTGCTTGCTCGTCCCGCGCGAGCATTACGATACGCTGGCGGAATTGCCCGCCGGCGCAACCGGCCCCTTGTTCAGGAATGCGCAGTTGCTCGCGCGCGCGGTTGAGGAGGCAATGAAGGCGGAAGGATCGTTCGTGGCGCTGAACAACCGCGTAAGCCAGAGCGTGCCGCACCTTCACATCCACATCGTGCCGCGGCGGAAAAAGGACGGCTTGAAGGGGTTCTTCTGGCCGCGGCATCCATATCGGAGCGAGGTGGAGATCGAGGAAGCGCAGCGCGCCATCCGCACGGTGCTGCGAAGTCTGCGCGAATAACGGCAAAGGTGTACAATTCATCTTCGCGGGGATTAATTATGGCGCTCACAAGACGGGACTTCGGGAAAATCGCGGCGGCGGCTTGGCCCGCCTCGCTCGCGTTTGCAAAGATTGATTCAAAAATCAACGGAGTGCAGATCGGGGTTCAGACCTACAGCTTCCGGGAACTACCGCCGGAAGGCATCCTGGACGCGGTCATAAAGGCAATGACCGATATCGGGCTGGGCATGTGCGAATTATTCGCCCAGCAGGCCGAACCGGTGTTCATGCGACCGGCTGGGGGCGGAGGCGGCGGAGGAGGCGGCGGGCGCGGGCAGGAAAATCCGGAACGCGCGGGGGCGCGCAACAAGGCGCGCGAGGATCTGCGGCACTGGCGATTGTCGGTGTCCATGGACCATTTCAAATCCATTCGCAAGAAATTCGACGACGCGGGCATCTCGATCTTTGCCTACAATTACAGCTTCAATCAGAGCTTCACCGACGAGGAGATCGACCGCGGATTCGATATGGCGAAGGCCCTGGGAGTGCGCGTAATCACGGCTTCGACGACGTTGCCGGTCGCCAAGCGCGTCGCGCCGTTCGCCGACAAGCACAAGATGATCGTCGCAATGCACGGGCATTCCAACATCACCGATCCGAATCAGTTCGCCAAACCCGAAAGCTTCGCGGCGGCCATGGCGATGTCGAAATATTTTTGGGTAAATCTCGATATCGGGCATTTCACCGCGGCCGGTTACGATCCCGTGGCGTATATTAAGGAACACCACGACCGCATCAGCAATCTACACCTGAAGGACCGCAAAAAGGACGAAGGTCCCAACGTGCCTTGGGGCGAGGGCGATACCCCGATCAAGCCCGTGCTGCTTTTGCTGCGTGACAACAAATATCCAATTCCGGCCTTCATCGAGTACGAATATAAGGGCGCGGACGGATGCGTGGCGGAAGTAAAGAAGTGTTTCGAGTTTTGCAAGGCGGCGCTGGCGTAATTACATTCTTTGAGGTCCCAGCAGCCAATTTTCGCGACGAATCTCGGGGATGCGGGCGAACTCGCGGTCGTTAGCCGTGACAATCGTGTAACCAAGAGCGGCCGTCTGAGCGGCAATGAGGAGATCGTTGCCGCCGATCGGCTGACCCGCCTTTTCGAGGCGAACTCGCAGCCGCGCATAAACCGCGTCGGCTGGCGCTTCGAAGGGTAGGACCTCAATCGCGCCGAGCACCGCCTCAATCCGGGCCGTGAGTTGCGCCGATCCCTTTTTTGCCGCTCCATAACGTAATTCCGCCGCAACAATGACACTGGTGCAGATCCGCGCTTCGCCAACCCTGGAGACATGCTGCTTCACGCGACCCCGCGGGCTGCGCATCAGATCGGAAAGGATATTAGTATCGAGCAGATAGCGCATCAGATCTCGACGGGATCGGGAGGGAGATCTGGGATTGGCGGAAAGTCCTCGTCAAGCGGAGAGAGAGTTGCCAGCAATGCCAGCAGGGACTTTGGCGGCGTTGGCTCGATAATCAACCGGTCGCCTTCCTTGCGCATGATAGCGTCCTTGCCAGGAAGTTCAAACCCGCGGGGAATCCGCACAGCTTGGTTTCGACCGTTCTTGAACAGCTTGACGTGTTGTTCCGGCGCCGTGAGCTTTCTCGGCATATGCTTAAGCATATGCCAAACCGGCTAATTTGTCAAATGTGCTGTATCTACAAAATTTAGGCGGACGTGACGTTTTCGCGGCGGCAGCGAATCTCGCGAACGGCGTAGATCCGCCGTCCCTGGCTCTCGAAATAAGTCCGCATCAGAACCTCGCCCAGCAGACCGGTGCTGAACATCATCAGGCCTCCGAGAAGCAGCAGGGCCCCGGCGACGGCGAGCGCTCCATGGTCGGCGATCATGCCGTGTCCCCAGAATTTATGGATGGCGAGGCCGCCCAGAATGAACACGCCGAGCGTTAAGCCGGCCAGCCCAATTCTTCCGAAAAAGTGCATCGGGCGAGTGAAATACTTCAACAGGAACTTGATCGTCATCAGATCGAACAGAACGTTGAAGGTCCTGCCGATCCCGTAGTGCGAATCGCCGTGCGGGCGCGGAATATTGCGTATCGGGACTTCGGCGATGCGGGCGCCGTAAAAGCTCGCCAGCGCCGGAATGAAGCGGTGAAGCTCGCCGTAAAGGTTAATGTCCTTGATGACCTCGGCGCGGTAGGCCTTGAACGTCGTACCGAAGTCGCGCAGCCTGACGCC
The DNA here is from genome assembly GCA_963838885.1 of Bryobacterales bacterium. GTDB lineage: Bacteria > Acidobacteriota > Terriglobia > Bryobacterales > Bryobacteraceae > JAICMB01. Next base: position 113,344 of record CAWITB010000043.1, read on the forward strand.
CGAAACGCGCGCCATCAGATAATTTGCGATGCGAGATGGAATCTTGCGCGTGATCGCATTGTCGACGCGGTTGCGCCGCCAGCCGCTCGCAATGTCGTATCCTTCGTCGATCTTCGCCAGCAGAGCCGGGATATCTTCCGGGTCGTGCTGCAGGTCGCCGTCCAGCGACACGATCACGCTGCCCTGCGCCTCATCGAAGCCGGCGGACAACGCGGCGGTCTGGCCAAAGTTGCGGCGCAGACGCACCACCTTCATCCGCGCGTCCGTCTCGGCGAGATTTGCGAGCAGGTCGAAGCTGCGGTCGCTTGAGGCATCGTCGACAAAAACAATCTCGAAGGGCCGGCCGAGCGATTCGAGCACGACGGTAAGCCGGTCATAAAGGGGAAGTATGGATGGTTCCTCGTTATGAATCGGAATTACGATGGAGAGCATGGGATGCACTTTCATCTTATTACGAGTGTGACGCGTTTGTCCCCGCGAATAGTTACCTTTCCGCGCATTATAGTCCGGCCTTCTTCCACATTTCATTCACCCGTGCGCGAACGTCCTCCGGCAAACGGATAACATCCGGCCAGGGCCGCGTAAATCCTTCTTCCTTCCATTTACGCGTCGCGTCGATTCCCATTTTTGAGCCGTAGTTGGGCATGCGGCTGGCATGGTCAAGTGAATCCACGGGGCCGAGCACAAATTGTATGTCGCGTTCGGGATCGATGTTGTTTAGCGCTTTCCAGGCCATTTCCCGCGTATTTTGGATATCTACGTCTTCATCCACGACCACAATGCACTTCGTGAACATGGCTTGACCCAGGCCCCAGATGGCGTGCATCACCTTACGCGCGTGCAGCGGGTAAGACTTCCGGATCGAAACGATCATCAGGTTATGAAACACGCCTTCGGCCGGCATGCAGATATCGCGGATTTCAGGCAACTGCAACCGCATCAGCGGAAGAAAGATGCGCTCCACTGCCTTTCCCATATAAAAATCCTCCATAGGTGGAGGACCCACGATAGTGGTCGCGTAGATTGGATCTTTTCGCCGCGTTACACAGGTTACATGAAACACCGGATAGTCGTCTTCAAGGGAATAAAACCCCGTATGATCGCCGAAAGGACCTTCGCGCCGCAGTTCCCCTAACTCGACGTAACCTTCCAGGACGATTTCAGCATTGGCGGGCACCTCGATGTCGCATGTTTCACATTTGACCATTTCGACCGGCTTGCCGCGCAGGAAACCGGAGATCATCATCTCGTCGAGATCCGGCGGGAGCGGCAAAATGGCGGAATACATAGTGGCCGGATCGGAACCAATGGCGGCCGCCACCGGCATGCGCGATTGTTTGCCTTCCCGCAGCAGGCGGCGGTAATGCTCGGCGCCGTGCTTGTGCGTCTGCCAATGCATGCCGGTAGTGCGGGAGTCGTAAACTTGCATGCGGTAACAGCCGCAATTCCGTTTGCCCGTGTCGGGGTTGTTCGAGAACACCATTGGCAGCGTGATGTAACGGCCGCCGTCTTGAGGCCAGCAGTGCAGAATGGGCAGATCGTCGAGCGAGAAATCATGGCGAAGAACGACTTCCTTACAGGCGCCACCGGAAACGGTCTTAGGGAAAAAAGCGCCCATTTCGGCCAGCTTCGGCAACATTTTCAGCTTCCCGATGAGTCCTTGCGGCATGCGCATCTCTAGAAATTCGGAAATGCGGTCCGCGACTTCCTGAACGGAGTCGACCTCCAGCGCGATTTGCATCTTACGCTCGCTGGCGAAAGCGTTGATCAGAACCGGGACGCTGCTGCCCTTCGGTTTTTCGAATAAGAGCGCGGGGCCGCCCTCTTTCACGGCGCGATCCGCGAAGCCGGTAATTTCGAGATAGGGATCGACCTCAAAAGGGATGCGCTTCAACTCCTTATTTTTTTCGAGCGCGCGGATAAAGTCGCGGAGGCCGGTATATGCCATGGAACCTTGATTGTAGACTGGTTAGTTCGGAGATGAATAGAACAGCCCTGATTACCGGCGCAAGCCGCGGAATTGGCCGCGCCTGCGCGCTGGCGCTGGCCGGAGCGGGCGCGCGGGTGGCGCTGGCAGCGCGCAATATCGCCCAACTGGAACAACTCGCGGAAGAGATTCGCGCGGGTGGCGGCGAAGCCATTGCGGTAATGCTGGATCTGGCGAGCGCCGGTTCCATAAAAGCGGCGGCCGCGGAGGCGGCGAAGGAATTCGGCCCGCTCCACATTCTGGTGAACAACGCCGGCGTGACAAAGGACAATCTCGCATTGCGCATGAAGAAAGAAGATTGGGATAGCGTGATCGCGACAAATCTGACGGGCGCTTTCTTGATGTGCCAGCAAATGCTGCAAGGCATGATGAGGGAGCGCTGGGGGCGCATCGTCAACATTTCGTCCGTGGTCGGCGAGATGGGGAATGCGGGGCAGGCCAACTACGCGGCATCGAAGGCCGGACTGATCGGGTTAACAAAAAGCTTGGCGCAGGAAATGGGCAGCCGCAATATTACCGTGAACGCAGTCGCGCCGGGGTTTATCGAAACGGAGATGACTCAGGGTTTATCGCAAGAGCTGAAAGACAAGATGTTGGCGAACATTCCCCTGAAACGAGTCGGCCGTCCGGAGGACGTCGCCGCCGCGGTCGCTTTCCTGGCGAGCGAACAGGCCGGCTATATCACCGGGCACGTGCTGGACGTGAATGGCGGAATATATATGTGAGCGCCTGCCGCGGGATGTGAGCGCATGCCCGGGCGAGCATCGTTCAGAATAGAGGCATGACGCCGCCGAGCGAGGCAAAGTTCACGATCGGGCTGGTGCAGATGTCGTGCGGCCTCGATCCCGGCGAGAACCTGGAAAAGGCCGTGTGGCGAACGCGCGAGGCCGCGGCGAAAGGCGCGCAGATCATCTGTTTGCAGGAGTTGTTTCGCTCACAATATTTCTGCCGTGAGGAAAATGCGGAGCTGTTCGCGCTGGCGGAATCGATTCCTGGGCCTTCGACGGAACGGCTGGGCGCGGTGGCGCGGGAAGCCGGAATCGTGATCGTCGCATCGCTGTTCGAGAAGCGCGCGCCGGGGCTGTACCACAACACGGCCGCCGTGATCGGGGCCAGCGGCGAGGTTCAAGGCCTGTACCGCAAGATGCATATCCCCGACGATCCGCTCTATTTCGAGAAGTTTTATTTCACCCCCGGCGATCTCGGTTTCCAAAAATTCGATACGCGTTTCGGGCCGATCGGCGTGCTGGTGTGCTGGGATCAATGGTATCCGGAAGGAGCCCGGATCACGGCTCTTCAAGGCGCCGACGTTTTGTTTTACCCCACGGCCATCGGTTGGCACCCCTCCGAAAAGGAGCGCTACGGGGCCGCGCAGCTCGATGCCTGGCGGACCATCCAGCGTGCGCACGCCATTGCCAACGGAGTCTATGTAGCGGCGGTGAATCGCGTCGGCCGGGAAGGCCCGCCGGAGCAGGGCTTGGAGTTTTGGGGCTCCTCGTTCGTGGCGGATCCCTTCGGCCAGATTATGACGGAAGCATCCGCCGATCGGGAGGAGATCCTCATCGCCGAGTGCGACCCGAGGCGCATGGACGAAGTGCGGCGGAACTGGCCGTTTCTGCGGGATCGGCGCATCGATGCCTACGGCCCAATCTGTAGCCGTTGGATCGATTGATGCGGATGCCCGCCGAATGGGAGCCCCACGAAGCGACGTGGCTGGCGTGGCCCCATGAGCACAGCGACTGGCCCGGCAAGTTCGAGCCGATCCCGTGGGTGTATGCCGCGATTGTGCGCAGGCTGGCGCGCTTCGAAAAAGTACGCATTCTTCTCGCGGACGCTGCGGCGGAGCAAGACGCCCGCTGCGTTCTCACGAAATCTGGCGCGGATCCGGAGACCCTCGAGTTTTTCCACTTCGCGACCGATCGCAGTTGGACGCGCGATTACGGTCCGCTCTTCGTGCGCGACCAGGACGGCGCGACCGCCATTACGAACTGGATCTTCAATGGCTGGGCGAAGTACGGCAATTGGCGCCGCGACAACGAAATCCCGCGGTTCTTGGCCCAGCGGCTTGGGATGCGTCTATACGAGCCCGGCCTGGTGCTCGAAGGCGGCAGCATCGACGTGAACGGCGCCGGGTTGATGCTGACCACCGAAGAATGCCTGCTAAGTTCGATTCAGGCGCGCAACCCCGGCCAGGGACGCGAACAATTGGAGCGCGCCTTCGCCAAATATCTCGGCATTGCGCGCGTGATCTGGCTTAAAAACGGAATCGCGGGCGACGATACGCATGGGCACGTCGATGACGTGGCGCGCTTCGTGGGCGTCGATGCGGTGGCGGCGGCGGTCGAGGACGATCCGGGGGACGTAAATCACGATCCGCTGCAAGAGAACCTCGAAATCCTGAAACGGAGCGGCTTGCGCGTCGTGACGCTTCCGATGCCGGAGCCGCTTTACTTCGACCGGCAGCGTCTGCCGGCGAGCTACGCGAACTTTTATATCGCAAACGGAACCGTGCTGGTTCCCACCTTCAACGACCCGCGCGATCGCGTCGCTCTCAATACGCTAGCGCAACTTTTTCCGGACCGCGAAATCGTCGGGATCCATTGCGCCGACCTCGTATTGGGACTGGGAGCGCTGCATTGCATGACCATGCAGCAGCCGGCGAGGTAGAAGCCGCGAGGAACGCCGCGGCCTGAACCGGCGAATTCGGCAGCCGTCCAAATCGACCGCCGTCCAAATCGACCACGCTCGAAGCGGCATTCATGGGGTTCTAGTACTGGGCCGCTCCCTCCCATAGCGTATGATAGGGCGGTGCGCTGTGTAATTTTTCGTTCGTGATATAACAGGAAAAAATACAGGAGGAGAGCTATGATACTTCGTTCGATGGCGCTCACTTGCGCCGCGCTTTTAATGCCGAGCTTGTGTTGCGCCGACACAACGGTCAGTGATGCGGCGAGACGCCAAATCGTGAAAAAATACGAGGCGTCGCGAATCTTATTCGAAGAGAACCTCGGTCAGGCGCCGGCGGGCGTAGATTTCGTTTCGCGGGGACTGGGACGCGAAGTCGTGGTCCGCGGGACGGGGGCGGCGATTTACGTCAGCTCCCAGGATGGCGCCAGGCACGCCATTTCGCTGAATCTAGCTCACGCGCGCGCCGGCGCTCGGGGACAAGCCCTGGAGCCGACGGAGGCGCGAGGCGGTTATCTTTTGAGCGGTGTTCTAATCGGCGGCTTAATCGAGTACCGGAAGATTTCCTATCAAAACGTGTGGCCCGGTATCGACGTGGTCTACTACGGCACGGGGCAGGAGCTGGAGTACGATATCGTGCTGCGGCCGGGCGCCGATTTGCGGAAGGCCGCTCTCCAATTTTCCGGAGCGGATACGGCTCGCCTAAATGCCGATGGCGACCTCGTTTTGAAATCCGGCGACTCCGAATTCATACAGCGCCGTCCGCATATCTATCAGCGACAGGGCGATCGCAAGGTCGAGATCGCGGGACGATATCTCATCGCCTCTCACGGCCGGGTTGCGTTTCAAGTAGCGCGCTACGATCACGCCAAAGAGCTGGTAATCGACCCAACCCTGATCTATGCCGACATAAACGTCTCTCAGGCCGTCGTTTCGGCAAACGGCATCGCGGTGGACAGTTCCGGCAACGCCTACATTACCGGTCAGACCGGCGCCGTATCGCCGGGCTTCACGGGCGCTTATCTCTATAAGCTTGGTCCCACCGGGAACGTTATCGGACAATTCGCATTCGTCGGCAATGGCGGCAACACGCTCGGAAATGCGGTGGCCGTAGACGGCGCCGGAAACATATACGTGGCCGGCCAGACGGCGGCGACGGGTTTGCTGAATTGCGGCGGCTGTGGGTTCCAGAACACTTTGGCCAACGCCGCCGGGGCTCACTGGGACGGGTTTCTAGTTGCGTTCGCGTCCACTTTCCCAACCGGCCCGGGCAATAATCCGGTCACCTACGGTACGTATATGGGCGGCTCCCTCGATGATGAGGCGACCGCCGTAGCCGCACTAGGGCCGAACGACGTTTATGTCTCGGGCACGACCGCCTCGGCCAATTTCCCCGCAACAGAGGGACCTGGATTCTCAGGCAACCAGACCCATGCCTTCCTGGTTAAGGTGGATACGACTCAAACGAGCGGTCCGGGTTCCGAGTTGTGGGGCCGGTTCATTGGCGGAACGGGCGCGGACACCGGCACTGGCCTTGCACTCGACGGCTCGGGAAACCCATGTGTGGTTGGAACGACAACGTCTTCGTCGAGCACGTTCAGCCCCTATCCGAGCTCCGGGAGCCAGTTGGGATTTGCATCTTCCAAAGTTACGCCGCAGGTGGACGGCTATTTCGACAAAATCGATCCGACGGGGTTGAGTAGTTTATTTTTCACATACTTCGTGAACGGTCAGGCCTTCGCGGTTGCCGTCCAGGGCAACGCGGCATACGTTACGGGTGCGACCGCCGGTGGCCTCGGCAACGTCTCTCCGAACGCTGCGCAAGCGGCTTTTGGGGGCGGCTCGTCGGACGCATTCCTGTTCCGGATAGATACCTCGCAAAGCGGGAATGCATCGTTGATCTACTCCACCTATCTGGGAGGGGTCGGTTTTGACCAGGGAACGGGCGTCGCCGCCGACAGCTCCGGTAAGGCATATATTGTGGGCATCGCGGGAAACGGATTCCCGGTCAAGAACGCGATACAACCCACGTTCGGCGGAGGAGGCAGCGATCCCTTCTACGCTGTCGTGAATACCCTCCTATCAGGCAACGGTTCGCTCCTTTCCGCAACGTACCTGGGCTCCTCGGCGACCGACTTTGCAAGTGGAATTGCGGTAGGTCCACGCGCGGTAGCGAGCGTGTCCGGCAATGGCGTCGGCACGGCCGAGGCATGGGGGATCGGCAATCCCAGCGGGGCCGTAGTTGTTAAAGACGATTTCGACGGTAACGGCGTACCGGACCTCGTGTGGCTGAATAATGCCAGCAGACAAGTTACGGTCAATTATTTTGGCGGCGCCGGCGGAGGGACATTACTGGGTTGGAACTGGCTCAATCAGGCCGGCGCTCCCGGCTGGCATGTGGTCGCAGCGGCGGACTTCAACGGCGATGGCGTCCCCGATCTGGTATGGCAAAACGACAGCACCGCGCAAGTCGCCGTGGACTACTACGGAGGCCCAGGCGGAGCTACCTTTATCGGCTGGAACTGGCTGGACGCCACAGGCGAGCCCGGCTGGAAGGTGGTCGCGGCGGCGGATTTTAATGGCGATGGCGTCCCGGATCTCGTGTGGGAGAACCAGAGCAGCAATCAAGTCGTGGTCTGGTACATGGGCGGCGCCGGCGGCGCAGTGTTTGAGGGCTGGACGTATCTGGCCGCGGGATCGCCCGGTTGGCACATTGCCGGCGCGGCCGATTTCAATGGTGATGGCGTTCCCGACCTGATATGGCAAAACAACCAAACCGTGCAAGTGACAGTGAACTACTACGGGGGAGCGGGCGGCGCAACCCTGCTCGGATGGGCTTACCTCGACAGCAGAGGCGAACCCGGTTGGACCTTGGCCGGCGCAGCCGATTTCAACGGCGATGGCGTTCCCGATCTGATTTGGGAAAATCTATCCTCGAACGAGGTCGTGTTCTGGTATATGGGCGGGGCCGGCGGGGCGGTGTTGCAGAATTGGGCCATTATAACCACTGGCTCTCCCGGTTGGTCCATCGTCAACCATTAAATAGCTTAGAGACAGCAAAATTCAACGACAGCGCCCGTCGAGTTATCAGTTCGTGGCTCGGCGGGCGCCCACCTCATGGTAGGCGTATATATGCCTCCCAGCACTCCTGAGCCGGCTCTACATCGGATGCTGCCGTAACAGTCGCGCCCTACCGCCCCAAGGCCAGGCGCACAGGTCGACTCGCGCTGTTTTCTGCCATAGTAATTCACCTGGAGTGGTATCTCTATCATTGTTGTGGTGTGCGCCGCGCCTCACCGCGACCCACAAGTTTGCTGAGATAATCCCCGCCTCGCCGCACTAACGAGTTATGCGTCGAGCGCTCACCCCGGCCGCAAGATTTTTATGGCTCGTGGCCGGCTGGCAATCCGCAGCTTTGGCCGGGTACGCCCTGTTACCCTCCGTTCTCATTGACAACCCGGGCGCGGGAGCCACCGGCGCTCCGTTTCTTTTTTGGGGGCAACAGTTCTCAGCGCAATATGGCCACGATGGAGTGCTCTTCCGCGCCGGTCCCGCTTCACTGCAAGTCGCTTTCAAAAACAGGAGCCGGTTCGCAACGTTGTCCTCCGCAGGCGCCGGCCCGGGCCGTCTGAACGTGATGCGTGGCCGCGACCCCGCCGGGTGGGCCACCGATCTGCCGACCTATTCCGGCCTTGTTTACGCGGGGCTGTATCCCGGCATCGACATGCGCTGGGTCTTAACGGACCAAGTTTTGGAATCGCAGTTTATCGTGGCTCCTGGCTCCGATGCCACTGCGATCCGCTTGCAATACTCCGGCCGTGTACGAATGCGTGTGGAAGCATCGGGCGATCTCCTGCTGGAAGTTCCTGGCGGCGCATTTCGAGAACATGCGCCCGAAGCCTACGCCTTACGTGGCGCCGTGCGCACGCCTGTCAAAGCGCGATTTCGCATTACGGGCCCCCGCGAGGTTTCCTTCGAGATCGGCAAGTACGATCGCTCCTCCACGCTTGTAATCGATCCCACGTTGTCCTACAGTACGCTGTTGGGCGGCTCCGGGCACAGCAGCGCGACGAGCGTCGCGGCGGATGCGGCGGGTAACGTCTATGTTGCGGGCTGGACGGAGTCGCTGAATTTCCCGGTCACGGGAGGTCTGGCGCGCGGCTCCGGCATCGATGCGTTCGTGGCCAAGTTCACGGCCGCGAACACTCTCGCATATTGCACCTACATCGGCGGAAGCGGTAACGACCAAGCCACCGGCATCGCCGTAGACGGTTCGGGCGATGCCGTCGTAGTGGGGTCGACAACCTCGACCGATCTGCCCATGGTAAGCCCGCTGCAAGGGAGCCTTCGCGGCTCAAGAGATGCCTTTGTCGCGAGGCTGAACTCAGCGGGTACGGCGTTGTTGTTCAGCACCTATTTAGGCGGCTCCGGCTCCGATGATGCCGCCGCCGTCGCTCTGGACAGCAGCGGCTCCATTTATGTGACCGGCGACACCACGTCGGTTGATTTCCCCGTTGCAGGCGCGTTCCAGCCCCACTTGGCGGGTCAGCAGAATGGCTACGTCACAAAATTAAGTTCAACGGGGCATGCGCTCGCTTACAGCACTTATCTGGGTGGTTCAAACACGGACACTGCCGCGGCCATTGCCGTCGACCCCGCCGGAAACGCCTATATCGCGGGGACCACTCTCTCCAGCAATTTTCCCGTCAAGGCGCCGATCATTTCAACTATTCCCGGCCAGGAATCGGGGTTTGTCGCCAAGCTGAACTCGACCGGAAGCGCTCTGGTCTACAGTACCTACCTGGGCGGCTCCGGCGGAACCACCATCACGCCCGAAGGGGCCACGGGCATCGCCGTCGACAATACCGGCGCAGCCTACGTGACCGGCGTAACCAGCTCCACGGATTTTCCCGTTGTAAACGCATACCAGGCTTCCTCACCGGGTGGAACCCATGCATTCGTCGCCGCTCTCAATCCAGCGGGCGGCAGCCTGGCATTCAGCACGTACTTCCGGGGCAGCAGCCGCGATTTGGCCACCAGCATAGCGGTGAACGGAGCGTTATACGTTGGCGGCTACACTGCGTCAACGAATTTTCCCGTCCTCAATGCCGTGCAGAGCGCGAACGCGGGAATATACGACGCCTTCTTTGCGCGCTTCACAACCAATGGAACCCTTGTCCACAGCAGTTATCTGGGAGGGAACAACATCGATTCCACCGACGCTATCGCCGTCGACCAGTTTGGCAGCATCATTCTAGCGGGTCACACGCTCTCCTCGAATTTTCCCTTGGTCTCTCCATTCCAGAGCGCTAATAACTCGAATTATTCGGCGTTCCTAGCCAAGGTGTCGGATACTAGCGGCTGCACCTTTGCCGTTTCTCCCCCCTCGATCGCCGTGGCTTCGAGCGCAAGCGCCGGCTCCGTCAATGTTTCAGAAGCGGGCACGTGTTACTGGAGCGCGTCAAGCAACGCGAACTGGATTATCGTGACCTCGGGAGCGGCCGGAGCCGGCTCTGGAACCGTGGGCTTCAGCGTCGCTGCGAACACCACCGGGACGGCGCGATCTGGGAGCTTGACGATTGCCGCTCAACCCGTCGCTATCAGCCAGCAAGGAGCCGCCGTCAGGGGCGATTTCGACGGCAATGGCGTCCCCGACTTGCTCTGGCAAAACCAGACCAGTGGAGCCGTTACCGTGAATTACTACACTGCGAATCCTCTTGCGATCGCGGGGTGGAACTGGCTCAACACGGGAGTCGTCGGGTGGCGGGTCGTGGCGGCCGCCGACTTCGACGGCAACGGCGTGCCGGACCTTGTGTGGCTCAACAATTCCACCGGTCAAGCCGTAGTGGACTATTACGGCGGACCCGGCGGCTCAACGCTTTCTGGGCTGGGCTCCGTTGGCGACGGGAGCGGCCGGGTGGTCTGTCGTCGCGGTGGCGGACTTCGACGGCAATGGCGTGCCGGATCTCGTTTGGCAAAACCAAACCACCCGACAGGTGACCGTAAACTACTTCGTAATCGCGAACGGGCAACCCGCCTTGAGCGGTTGGAACTGGCTGCAGTCTGCCGCGGACCCAGGTTGGCATGTAGCGGCCGCCGCGGATTTCGACGGCAATGGCGTGCCCGATCTCGTTTGGGAGAACGATGCGACCGGTCAAATCGCGGTAGATTTTTACAGCGGAGCGGGGGGAGCCACGCTTATTGGGTGGGCGTGGCTCTCCGCGAGCAGCACGATCGGATGGCAAGTCGTAGGATCCAATGATTTCGATGGAAACGGAGTCCCCGATCTGGTCTGGCAGAACAATACAACTGGCCAAATTGCAGTGGACTATTATGTTATCGCCGCTGGTCAACCCGTTTGGTCCGGTTGGGCTTGGCTCAACCCCAACAGCAATGTGGGATGGCGCGCCATCGTGCCGCGCTGAGAGAGCGCTGCTGCATCGGACGAATGCCGGGGATGGTTTACCTTAACAGGTAGTGACCGAGTCCCTGACGGAAGGCGGATACGATCCAATTTTCTTCGATAGCCTCGCCGCCATCGAGGATCGCCATTTCTGGTTTCGCGCTCGCAATCGCATGATCCTGCAGTTGTGCCGCCGGAACGCCGCGACGCTCCCGCCCGGTTGCAGGATTCTCGAGGTCGGATGCGGTACGGGCAACGTTCTGCGCTACCTCGAACGAGCTTACGTCCACGGCGCCGTATTCGGGATGGATTTATGGCATCAGGGCCTTCGCTATGCCCGCCGGCGCACCGATTGTGGACTGGTGCAGGGAGACATCGCGTGCGGGCCGTTCGCGACGGCATTTGACGTCATCGGCCTGTTCGACGTGCTGGAACATATCCCTGGCGACGAACGCGCTCTCCGCGATCTGCGCGCCATGTTGGCGCAGCGGGGCACGCTGCTCTTGACCGTTCCCGCGCATGCGGGACTGTGGAGCTACTTCGACGAAAGCGCGAAACACTGCCGCCGCTATTCGAGAGGCGAGCTGCGCGGGAAATTAGTCGACGCTGGATACAAGATCGAGTTTATGACCGAGTTCATGGCCTGCACGCTTCCTCTCGTATGGCTCACTCGCAAAATTTACGCGCTGCGCGAGCGAAGAGGCGGCGCGGACCGCGCCAGAAAACTGGCCGAAGATGAGTTTCGCATCATTCCCGGCGCCAATGCATTTTTGAGCTGGCTTATGGGACTTGAAGCGAGCTGGGTTGCGCGAGGACGCTCGCTTCCTTTCGGAACGTCGATTCTAGCCGTTGCGCGGCGTTGATTCGCGCCCCACGGAACGATTCAATCGCCGCGATGACATCGCCCTGATCCTGCTCCGAAAGATCGTTGTAGAACGGCAGCCGCAAAAGCCTGTCGCTAATGTCCTCTGTTACGGGACACTGGCCCGCGCGGCCTCCATATCTCTGCCCCATGGCGGAAAGATGCAAAGGCAAATAATGAAAGACGCTCAGAATCCCTTGCGTTTTCAGATGATCGATTAATTGTTGCCGCATCTCGAGCGAGGGCAGAACGATATAGAACATGTGATAGGTCTGCTCGCAATGTTCTGGAACATACGGGAGCTTTGCTCCCCATAGATGCGCCCAGTTGGACAGACCGGACATATAGCGATGCCATATACGCCGCCGGGAGGACTGAATTCCCTCCCGCCGCTCGAGCTGCGCTAGAAGAAAGGCGGCCAGCGCGTCTGAAAGCACGTAACTGGAGCCAATATCCGTCCACGTATACTTGTCAACCTCTCCGCGGAAAAAGCGGCTGCGGTTGGTTCCTTTTTCCCGGATTACCTCCGCCCGCTCGATAAACTGGGAGTCGTTGACGACGAGAGCTCCACCTTCACCGCAAGTAAAATTCTTGGTTTCATGAAAGCTTTGGGCCGCAAGCGTTCCGAATGTACCGAGATATCGTCCCTTTATAGCGGCCAAAGAGTCCATGGGCGTTGTCTTCCACGATAGCGATTCCGTGCCGCCGGGCAACGCCCGCGATTTCATGCATCTCACAGCCCACGCCGGCATAATGAATCGCAATGATCGCTTTCGTGCGCGGAGTCACGAGGTCCTCGATAAAAGACTCCGCTAAATTCAATGTGTCGGCCCGGATATCCGCAAAAACGGGAACCGCGCCACGAAGTACAAAAGCGTTCACCGTCGAGACAAACGTGAACGATGGAACAATCACTTCATCGCCCGGCTGAATATCCAGTAGCAAGGCCGCCATCTCCAGGGCGTGCGTGCAGGACGTCGTCAGAAGAACTTTCGGCGAGCCCAATTCCCGTTCCAGAAGCTCGCGGCAGCGCCGCGTAAATTCACCGTCGCCGGAAATGTGCCCCGCCTGGATCGATTCGGCCACGTATAGAAGCTCATTGCCGGACAAAACTGGCTTGTTAAACGGGATTCGATAGGACTGCATCTTTACCAGGCGGCTTAAATAGTGATCGTACCAAACCAAACTGGATACCATGGTTCCAGTCCGCGTTCCTATGAGCTTTGATTCGAAACGGATGAATATTCTGGTGATCGGCGTGGGCGGCAACGTCGGCCAGGGCATTCTGAAGGCTGTGGCGCTGAGCGCATTGTCATGCCGCGTAGTCGGCGCATGCATCAGCGCGGATTCCATGGGCCTCTACACGGTCGATAAGGCCTACCTTTGCCCTTTGGCATCGGATGCGCGCTTTCTCGATTGGCTGATCGATGTCTGCCATCGAGAGCGGGTTGACGCCGTTTTGTCGGGCGTGGAGCCGGTGTTAAGCGCCATCGCTCCTGCGTCCGAGCGTATCCGCACGGAGACGAACGCGGTGTGCATCGTGAGCCGGCCGGAATCTTTGGCTGTTTGCGGCGATAAGTTAGCCACGTGCGTGTGGCTAAAAGAGCACGGGTTCGCTTTCCCCCGCTACGCCGCGGCCCCTGACGTGTGCGCGGTGGACGCTCTGGTTCGTGAGTGCGGCTTCCCGTTAATCGCGAAGCCCCGGCGCGGCAAAGGTTCTCGCGGCGTCGCGAAAATCCCCAGTCGTCAAGCGCTTAACGAGTTCACCGCGCGCGATGACTACGTGCTCGAAGAATACCTTGGGCATCCCGATCATGAATACACGGCGGCGTGCTTCAGCGACCGTACTTATAAAGTGCGAGGCGCCATTGTTATGCGCCGGCAACTCCTGGACGGCACGACCGTGCGGGCGGAAGCAGGCGATTTTCCCGAAATCCGCGAAGAAGCGATCCGTATCGCGGAAGCGCTTCAACCGATGGGACCTTGCAATCTGCAGATGCGGCTCCGCCAGGGCCGCGCGGTGTGTTTCGAAATCAATAATCGTTTCTCGGGCACGACGCCGATACGCGCCCGCTTTGGCTTTAACGACGTCGAATCCGCTCTGCGCCATTTCGTTCTCGGCGAAGCCATAAACGATCTGCCGCGAATCGCGCGGGGCGTGTGCCTGCGGTACTGGAACGAACTGTACGTCGATCCCGACGTCGTCGAGGAACTGCAATCGACGTCTCTTCTCGCGGAACGCCCCTCGTCTAGAAGTGCTCGTCGAAGACTACGGCCTGCGCACATGAGGGTGTTGGTTACGGGCGCAACGGGGCAAGTGGGCCGAGCTGTCGCCGGCCACCTCCGTGCGAAGGGATACTCGGTGCTCGGGTTAAGCCGCCACAACACCGAGCCTGCCTGCCAGGAAGCGTACTTGGAGGCGAAACTGGGCGACCCCGGTTTTTCCGCCCTCGCAGGCGCACTCGAGCCATGTGATGCCATTGTGCATGCGGCCGCATCTCTGTCGAACGACGATCCGGAGCTGGCTCTGACAAATTGCGTGGGAACGCGCCAGATATTAGATCTTGGGTTGACCTGGGGAGCGTGTCCCGTGGTCTTTATCTCGAGCGCGGGCGTGATCGGGCGGCCCGCTTTCCAGCCCATTACGGAAGATCACCCACCGGCCCCGTCAACCGCGTACCACTGCAGCAAGCTTTTTGGCGAATTCCTAGTCGCCGATGCCGCCCAAGTGGGGATTCGCGGCTGTAGTCTGCGAATCTCATCCCCTTGCGGACCGGGAACGCCCACGCATCGCATACTGGGCGTATTCGTGCGCCGCGCCATGAGCAATTTGCCCTTAAAAATCCTCGGCGCCGGAACCCGCAAGCAAAACTACGTTGACGTTCGCGACATCGCCCAGGCGGTGGAATGCGCTCTGAATACAGGCGCAAGCGGCATCATCAACGTCGCCTCGGCGCGTTCGGTTGCCAATATCGAGCTCGCGCGGATGTGCATCGAGGAGATGGCTTCGGCATCCACTATGGAATTTGACGGAAGACCGGACCCGGAAGAGGGAATCGTGTGGGACTTTTCGATCGAAAAAGCGCGCCAACAATTGGGATACCAGCCCAGGCTTGACGTTCGCGATTCCATCCTGGCGATGGCTCGTGAGTACGCCAATACTCACGACACACTCGGCTTAGGGGGCGTCTCAACGCGCTTCACGTAAGTTGGCTTATCCAAAATCCGGAAATGCATTCGCGCTAAATACTCGCCGATAATGCCGATCGCGAACAACTGCGCGCCGGAAAAAATCGCTACCACGGATGCGAGAAAGGGAAATCCCGGAGCCGGATCGCCTTCCAGGAAATAGCGGACCAGCACCCAAACGAGCACGGCGAATCCAAAAACCGTAAAAAAAAATCCCGTCAAGCTGGCGAGTTGCAGCGGAAGCACGCTGAAACCGGTCATCATGTTCAGCGCGTGCGTGATGAGCTTCCAGAACGTGTAATGCGACGCGCCCGCCGCTCGCGGCTTGTTGCGAACCGGCACGGATGCAAAACTTTGCGTGGCCCACGTCAGTAACACGTCAACCGATACCTGCGGTCCGCTGTAAGCGGCAAAGCCTTCGCGCAGAACGGCGCGAAAGGCGCGGAAGGGGCTCACTTTCGCCGCGATCTCCACTCCCATGGCGCTCTGCAATGCAAGCTTGGTGACGCGCGAAGCGAGGCCGCGAATAAATCCGTGCGCGTCCTTCAAGGGCGTTCCATAAACGACGTCGTAACCTTCGTTTAATTTCTCGATGAGGCGCGGGACCTCCTCAGGAGGATTTTGCAGATCGTCGTCCATCGTTACGATGATCTCGTGGCGCGCCGCCCGAATCCCGCACAACGTCGCATTGTGCTGGCCGTAGTTGCGCATCAAGGCGATTCCCCGAACCAGCGCGCACTTCGAGGCGAGCTCCTCTATTACCGTCCAACTTTGGTCGCTGCTTCCATCGTTCACCAGGACAATCTCGGTCTCTTCCGTTCCCAGAGCGGCCGTAATCGCGGCGATAAGCGGGCGCAAAGTCTCCGCGGAATTGTAGACCGGGACCACTATCGACAGGCCCATGAATTGCGCCATGAATTGGAAATGGTAACGAACTCAATCGCTCTTCGGCGCACAAAACCGATTGCTATACTGAACCATTGTGCAGCCGCAAACGGCAACTGAGCGCGCCCTGCATGCTAGCGCGGCACATCGAGGCGTGGCCGCGATCCGGTCGGCCCTCGCATTCTACCGTATCCCGCTGCTGGCGTTTCTATTATCGTTCTCGCTGTTCTTGATTTCAAAAGATTACATTTTCTCCAAAGCGCACCTGATCGGCCAGACGGCATTCGATGCGAGTTGGTATGGCCGCATCTTAAATGAGGGATATTTCACCAATGGAATCGACAATATCGAACACGATGTCGTCTTCTTTCCGTTATATCCGTTAACGTGCTATGCCCTAAAGACACTGCTCCATGTCTCAGGCCTGACGGCCATGCGCGCCGTCTCTGCCGCATCCACCCTGATCATGCTCCTCGGCTTCTACGATATTCTGCGCCATAATCAATCGCCCCGCGTTGCGGCCTGCGCAGTGTTTTTGCTCGCTCTCAATCCCTTTTCGTGCTTCTTCTACAACGGGTACAGCGACCCGCTGTTTTTGTGCCTCGCCGTTCTTTTCTTCTGCTTCCTGCTGCGTGGCGGCTTCTTCGCCGCGGCCGTCGTCGCGGGTTTTGCTTCAGCGTGCCGTCCCTATGGCGCGCTCTTGGGGCTGGTGCTCGCTTTTGAGCTCGCCCGCTTGCACTATGGCGAGTTTGGCTTGCGATTTGTTGCCCGCTCCAGATATCTCTTCTATATCGCGATATTAGTGCCTTTATCTTGCGCCGGACTTGCCGCCTATACTCTCTATCTCGGCGCTGCTTTTGGCGATCCTCTCGCCTTTGCGCACGGACTGCGCGCCTGGTCGGCGGGCCGCGCCACATTCGGTCCGCGCGATCTCATCGCAATGGCTTATCTCCTGAAACCGTTAGGCGAAGGTTTCGTCCCCTCCGATCCGTTCCGTCCGTTTGTCGTCGGCATTGTATACTTTGTCCTCATGCCCGTGCTCATCCTATATCGCGGACGCCGCCTCGCGCCCGCAATATTGTTCTTTACGGCCATGATGTTTGCTTTCGTTCACCTCAACGCCCTGGTGAACCGCGTCGAACTGTACAACCTTGGAAGGCATTGCGCGTTACTGTTCCCGGTCGCCGCATTGAGCGCCTTGGCGTTGGCGCCGCGCCGCGCGCTTCAGTCGCCGCGCGCCGGGAGTGCTGCGTCGCGATGGACGCCCGCCCTTTCCGCAGCCCCGTTTTGCATCGTTCTCCTCTCCACCGCCGCTTTATCGGTCCGATATACCATGATGTTTTACTGCAATCAATTCGTTTCATGAGCCGGCCGCTCGCTCCATGTCCTCTGTGTTGAATAAATCCGAGGCCCTGCGACTCGGCATCACCGCCATTGCCATCTGGACGGCATTTCTCGTTTGGACGGGCTATCTGCTGCGCTCCGGCGCCGCGTATCGCCGTACGTATTTCCAGCGCATAAGGACTCTGACGACCTCCCCGATGTACCATCCGGGCGATGTAGTAAACTACGCCGACTACAACAAAATGCTATTCGTTGGCTGGTCCGGCGCCGAACCGGGTTTCCGTTGGTCGGAAGGACATCAGTCCGGATTTGTGTTCAGGCTTGAAGGATGGCCGCCCAATCATGCCGCCTCGCAAGATGCCACCTTGAGGCTGCGCACGGCATGTGCGCTCGGACCGCAGCCGATCGCGATTCTCGTCAACGATCGATCTTTGGCCAACCTGACCATTAAAAACGGCGAGCGGCAATACAATATCCGGATACCACAAGGGCTGATGCACAATGGAGCAAACAGTCTGGAATTCACCATCCCCGGCGCACACCCACCCGGAATCGCCGACAAGCGTGTGCTTGGCATCTGCCTGAAGGATCTTACGATCCTGCCCGAGGGCGCGGAATGAGAGAATTCTGATGGCTAGAAAGCGGGTTTCGGATTACGAGGCAATGGCCGGCGAAGTGGAAGCAAAGATTCGCTCCGCCTACGAAAGCGTGGGCCCCGCGCTAAACGGCGCCTCTGCCGCGCCCATCCGGGAACGGTTCGATCCGCTACACCGCGCCGCCATGGCTGTGGGGCAAATGCCTCCCCAGCTTTCGACGCTGCGCGCGCGAATCGGAGCGATTCTGGTGGCCATCGTGAAGCGCGCTCTCTTCTGGTATTCGCCGCAGATCGTTCGATTTCAGGTCGGCGCCGCCATGGAAATCGAGCGCCAGTACCGGTTGATCCAGGCAAACGCGGAACGCATCTTGGCGCAGGAGCGCGCTCTGCAGTCCCTCGCATTAAGCGCCGCCGATGAAAACGCGCGGCTGCGGCGCGACCTTGCCGCTCTGAAGCAGCAGCTCGAGAAATCCTGCGCCGCCGCGCCCGGAGGCGACGCCGCGTTGAAGGCGCCAACGGACGCTGCTTCGTTGCCGGACGAACGAACGGACCACATGCAACGAAATCGGGGCTGACTGGCGCAATGCGAATCGCCATTGCGACGGTAAAAGTGCCGTTCGTCTCCGGCGGCGCTGAAGTCCACGCCGCCGAGTTGCGCGCTGCTCTCGAGGCCCACGGTCACCACGCCGAGATCTTTGCGGTTCCATTTAAGTGGTACCCGCCTGAAACAATACTCGATCACATGCTTGCTTGCCGCTTGCTGGACCTCACCGAAGCGCAAGGCAGGCGCATCGATGCCCTCATCGGACTGAAGTTCCCGGCGTACTTGGTAAACCATCCGAATAAAGTTCTGTGGGTTCTTCATCAGCACCGCCAAGCCTACGAATTATGGAACGACCCCCTGGGCGGAGACATGATCAACCACGAAAACGGCGTCATGGTGCGCGAGGCCATCGTTAACGCGGACCGCCGCCTCATGCCATGCGCCCGCGAGATCTTCGCAAACTCCCGCAATGTGGCGCTGCGCCTGCAGCGATTCTGCGAGATCGACGCCCAAGTTCTTTATCACCCGCCCAAGTCGGCCGGTCTTTTTTATCGCGAGCCGGCCGAGCGTTGGCTTTTCTTTCCCAGCCGCATCATGACCCTTAAGCGCCAGGAGCTCGTGATTCGTGCTCTAGTGAAGACAAAAGCCCGCGTTTCCGTGAAATTCGCCGGCATCCCGGACGATGCCGATCATCTGTTGCAATTGCGGAAATTGGCTTCGAAGCTCGGTGTCGCGGACCGCGCGGAATGGCTGGGCGGCGTGAGTGAGGAAGTCAAGCGCGAGTTGTATGCCAAGTGCCTGGGCGTCCTCTATCCTCCGCTCGACGAGGATTTCGGCTATGTGACGCTCGAAGCCATGCTCTCGAGCAAGCCTGTGATTACGTGCTCGGATTCCGGTGGACCTTTGGAATTTGTCGAGCCAGGCGCCACGGGGTTGGTTGCCGCGCCCACGCCTGAGTCTTTGGCGGAGGCCATGGATGCGCTATGGGCCGATCCCGCCCAAGCCGAGCGCTGGGGGAGGGCCGGTCTGGCCAAATATCGATCCTGCAACATAAGTTGGGAAAATGTTGTTTCGAATCTTCTCCGGAGCGTACCGTCCCGATGAACGGAGCCGCCCGCCGCTATCGCTTGCATTGGTTTTCGCCGCTGCCGCCGGCTCGCACCGGAATCGCGGATTACACCGCTCAGATCGTTCCCTATCTCGCCAAAGCCGTCGATATTGTCCTCTGGACCAGCCAGCAGCGCTGGAACCGCGCCATTGAACGATACGCTTCCGTTCGGCGGTTCGATTCTCGAACGTTGCGCCGGCGCGATATAGCAAGCGCCTCCGATGTCGTAAACATTCCGGTGTATCACATCGGGAACAATGGACCCCTGCATCGCGCGATTTGGGAGGTGAGCCGCGACGTACCCGGAATCGTGGTGCTTCACGACACGCGTCTGCAGGACTTTTTTGCCCACATCTTTCGAGATGCATATCGCGACGAGGGCTCTTACGTTTCCGCCATGGCGCGTTACTACGGGCCGGAAGGGCGCGCCGCCGCCGAACGATTTTGGCAGGGAGGTTTTTCGACGGAACAAATGGCCGAGCGCTTCCCGCTCCTCTCCCTCGCTTTGGAAAATAGCCTCGCCGCGATCGTGCACTCACCCGAAGGATTGGACTTGCTTGCCAAAGAAAACTATGGACCGGCGCGTTATCTGAATTTGCCTTACGCCGCAACGCCGGTTGCGCCCGCGCGCCGTCCGGGACCTCCCTTTCGCATCGTTATCTCCGGATATGGCGGCCCCAACCGGAGGCTCGATTCCTTCCTTCGGGCGCTCGCTGTATTCGACCGCCGCGATCTGTTCCGCGTCGAGATCTACGGGACGGTTTGGGACCCGCCCTCTATCGAGAATCTGATTCGAGATTGCGGATTGAGCCGCATCGCCGCTTTGCACGGCGTCGTTCCGCTGCGGCGCTTAGATGAGGCTTTGCGCGGAGCGCATCTGGCCGTGAATCTGCGCTTCCCCACAATGGGCGAGGCGTCGATGAGCCAGCTACGGCTATGGGATCATGGCATCCCATCGCTGACCACGCCGGTAGGATGGTACGCCCAAGTACCCAAAGACACCGTCCTCTATGTCCGGCCGGAACGCGAAGAGGCCGATATTCAGATGCACCTTGCAAGCCTCCTCGACCACCCGGAACGAGTTCGCGCCGTGGGAGACAATGGCCGCCGCGCCCTGCTCGCCATGCACGCTCCCGAGCAATACGTCTCGCTGCTGCTCGAATTCGCCTCGCGCTTCCGGTTCTTTCAAGCCAGGCGCGCCGCGGGAATGGCCGCTACTCGCGTAGGGTGCGATCTCGGACAATGGTCGCCCCCTGAATGTGTTGATTTGGTCTCGCGCCGCGCCGCCCATGCGGTCTCTGCGCTCTTCGCGGCCGCCGATTGAACGATGAGCAATCGGCCGGCTATGTTCTGTGGATGCCTCAAAGCGCCTTAGCCCAGCAACTCCTCCAGATTCTTCGCATCCAACAGACGCAAGGCCACATCTTGGAGCTCTTCGACAGGCCGGGTGAGCCGCTCCTCGGCCCACGAAGGCATTGCGCCGAAACGCTTCTCAGCAAGCGTGCGGAGATTGCCAACTCGCCCTCGTGTCGGCCTTCCC
Organism: Bryobacterales bacterium; assembly: GCA_963838885.1. Lineage (GTDB taxonomy): Bacteria > Acidobacteriota > Terriglobia > Bryobacterales > Bryobacteraceae > JAICMB01. Next base: position 134,486 of record CAWITB010000043.1, read on the forward strand.
GGGCCCCTTCCCCCTTCTCATACTCGCGGCCGAGAACTTTAATCTCCAGAATGTCAATGATTATGGGCATTTTCTTTGTCTCCTCCTCCACCGCCGCTTCCAGCCCGCGCAAACCCGCCAAGGCAAACAGCGGCCCCAGCCCTTGCTCGGCGCTCTGGTTCCAAACGGGAGATCTTCGCGACGATCTCATGGATCGCGCCGGTTCGATCGCTCAAGCGCGTCAGGATCGTGATTACATTAACTCCCACCTGGTCGCCAGCAATTTACTCTTATTTCATGCAAGCCGGAGAGCGACCGCGTCGGTCACATCAGCAAGGAACACGGGGAAGTTGGCCGCGGTAAAATTCGAGAGCCGTGGCCGGCGACAGTTAAGACCGCCTCATCAATGGTGCCATAGAGCCCGGATGCAAGCATGGTTCTGGGCTTCGCGTTCATATCAGTGGTGACGTTGGCTGCTTGTTGTTGAGGCGGTCCGACGATCCCGTTTAGGAGACTGCCCGATCTGCGAGCCTGGGCCGCCGCCCCCGGCAACTCTAAAGCAAAACTGAAGCGGAGGTGAGCCCGATGTCACAAGCAAAGAAGCGAAAGCTGAAAGAAAAGGAGACGCCGGAATTGCCCGTCATGAACCCAACGGCTGCGGGGATCGATATCGGCGCCACGGAGATCTACGTTGCCGTTCACCCGGATTGCGACCCAGAGCCGGTGCGCTCGTTTGCCACGTTTACAAAGGACCTTAATCAATTAGCCGACTGGCTGAAGGCATGCAAGGTAAATTCCGTAGCGATGGAGTCCACAGGCGTTTACTGGATCCCAGCGGCGCAGGCGAACTGCCCATGGCTGCGATTATAAGCGCCGCGAAGAGCCTATGCGGCGCGGGGACTCAGGAAATAATGGACGGCCGGAGTGACAATCAAGGACAGCGCCATGGACGCGAGCAGGCCGCCGATGATGGCGATCGCGAGGGGCTGCAGCATCTGCGAGCCGGCGCCAATAGCTAGAGAGAGCGGAATCATCCCCGCGATGGTTGCGAGCGCGGTCATGATAATTGGCCGCAAGCGGCGCTCTCCGGCTTCGATCATGGCCTCGCGCGGCGGCGAGCCTTCGGCCCGGAAGCGCTGGTCTGCGTCGAGCAACAGAATGCCGTTCTTGGCCACGATGCCGATGACCATAATCAGTCCCATGAAGGACGAAATATTAAACGTCGTGCCCGTGAGCAGAAGCGCAAAAAAGACGCCGGAGGTCGAAAGCAGAGCCGAGGCCAGGATGGCAGCGGGCGCGGCGAAGGTGCGGAACTCGATGACCAGGACGGTCAACAGAAGGACGACGGCGAGCAACAGCACGACCACGAGATCGCGGAACGACTTTTGCTGCTCTTCGTAAGTTCCGCCGTATTCGACGCGAACGATAGGCGGTATCTTCAGACCGGCTACAGCTTTTTGTACCGCTTTCATGCCGGTGCCCAGGCTCATGCCCTCGAAGCGCCCCGTTACGGCGACGTCGCGCTGCAGGTTTTGCCGCAGAATTTCGGTCTGGCCGGCTTCGTTCGTAAAATCCGCAAGCGATCCCAAGGTGGCCGTTTTGCCGGTGGAGCTGCTGGTGATAACGGCGTTGCGAATCTGGTCGAGCGAGGCGCGGGCGCTCTCGGGAAAGCGCACGCGAATCGTATACGGCTGGTCGTTGAGCACGAGGGGCGTCGCGGCGGGCTCGCCTTGAAGGATGGCGCTCGCGTCGATCTCGATCTCCTGCGGTGTGAAACCCGCTCGCGCGGCGACTACGGGATCGACGTTCATGACGATCGCCGGACCGCTGATCGTATTTTCAATTCCGTTTTTGACGTCCGCCACGCCCTTGATCGCTTTGATAGTATCGGCGACTTTCGGAGCCCATAACGCCAAGACCTTCGGATCGGGCGAAAACAGCTTGATTTCGATCGGTTCGGGAGAACTTTGGAGATCGCCAATCATGTCCTGAAGAAGCTGCACGAATTCTACATCGAGCTGCGGATATTGCTTGTTCACCCTGGCCCGGACATCGGAAATGACCTCGTCAATCCCGCGCCGGGGGCCGCCTTTCAGCTTGACGGAAAAATCGCCCGTGTTGGCCTCGGTCACAGTGGCGAGGCCGAGCTGCAGACCGGTGCGGCGCGATGTACTAGCCACCTCCGGAGTCGCCCTAAGGATCTTTTCGACGCCTAGAAGAACGTGGTTGGTGTCTTCGAGAGAGGAGCCCGCGGGCATCAAGTAATCGAGAACAAATCCACCCTCGTCCATGGCCGGAAGAAGATCGCTGCCGAGCGCGCGGTAACAAAAGAAAGAGGCGGCCACGAGAATGGCGCAAGCGGCCGCGAGCGCGAGCGGGTATGCCAAAACGAATTTCAACGTCCGCTCGTAGATGCGGACGACCCTTCCCATCACGCCTTTTGTCTCGACATGGCCGCGCGCATCGGCGCTTTCCGTTTTGCCGGATCCGCGCCGGCGAAGCAAGAAATGGCTGAGAGTGGGAGTCCATGTCAGGGCGAGCGCGAGAGAGGTGAGAAGAGCCGTCGCCACCGTTATCGCGAGAGCGCGGAAGAAGGTACCAGTTACGCCGGTGATCGTGATCAGCGGCAGAAAAACGACGATGGGCGTGACCGTGGAGCCGATCAGGGGAGTGCGGATTTCCCGAAGCGCGCTGCGGATGGCTTCAGCGCGGCTCTGACCCGAATCGCGGTGCAAGACGATATTCTCGACCACTACGATGGCGTCGTCGATGACCAGACCGACGGCCGCAGCCAGGCCTCCAAGGGTCATCAGGTTGAAGCTTTCTCCGAGCGCCCGCAACGCAATCAGGGTGATCGCGATGGTGGCTGGAATCACCAGCCCGGCCACGACCGAGCTGCCCCAATCGCGCAAGAACAGGACGAGAATGGCGGCCGCGAGGATAAGCCCGATAAGAATCGCGTCGCGCACGCTCTTGATGGAATCGCGTACCAGCGTGGATTGATCGTAGAAGGTCCGAACGTCGATGTTGGGAGGCAGAGTTTTCCGGATCTGGTCCAGTTCGCCGTTCACCGCGTCCGCGACCGCGACCGTATTGCTGTCGGGCTGCCGAAGAATGTTCAGCAGCACCGCGGGCTTGCCGTTCGCGGTCACGATGGTGTACACGGGCATCACGGACGGATGTACCGATCCAATGTCGGCGATCTTCACGGGAACGCCGCTGGGCGTGGTTCGCACGACGATATTGGCGATCTGCGAGGGATCGCGCTGACCGGTCACCAGGGTGAGAGAAAGCTCATGATTGTTATTAATGAGGCCGGGCGAATCGATCATGTTGCTCTTCGCGACGGCGTCGAGAATGCCCGGCACTGTTACTTGCGCCTGGAGCAATTTGGCGGGATCGGCCTCGATCTCGAATTCCGGAACCTGGCCGCCCTGCAGCACCACCGTGGAGACGCCAATGACGCGATTCAGGCGGGGCTTAATGGTGTAGTTGGCCAATTGCCACAGCTCGGTCTGGGGCATCGACGCCGAGGTCAGACTATACCCTAGGATCGGAAACGCGGCGAATGTCAGCCGGTTTGCCGTGATCTTGGCGGTTGCGGGCAGGGTCGGCAAAACGCGCGCCAGCGCGGCATTCACATATTCGAGCGTCTGGAACATGTTCACGTTCCAGTTAAAAAACAGGTCGATTTCAGCCGATCCGCGGCTGCTGATGGAACGCACCTGCTCGAGCCCGGGCACGCTGTTCATGGCTTCTTCGATCGGCCGCGTGACCATCACTTCCATCTGGTTAATGGGGGCAACGCCATTGTCCACGCCCACCACGATGCGCGGAAAATCGGTGGACGGGAAGACCGCCACGGGAATCGTGAAAGCGAGGTAGACGCCGATACAGATCAGCGTGACGATGATGAAGATAACGGGCTTGGCAAATCCGGCTGTCCAGTGCTCCGAAGGCATCGGCGGCGGCGGTTTCTTTGATGGCGAGATTGGATTCGCTCATTTTTTTGTGTCGCGTTTGCTCAGCGTTTACGCCCCGGCCCGCTCAGCCCTCTTCCTCTTCGGCGGGGGCTTTTTGGATCACGACTTTCGCGTTATCGTCCAGACCGAGTCCGCCCGAAGTCACGACCTGATCGCCTTCCTGCACGCCGCTGAGGATCTGGACGCGATCTCCCTGGCGTACGCCGACCGCTACTTTTTTGACGTGCGCATGGGAATCGGAGCTTACGACCAGGACCTGTTGTCCGCCCTCTTCGGAGTTGAGCAGCGCCGTGGCGGGCACGATCGATGGTGTTCTGAATGGTGTCGGCGACGATCGTGACGTGCGCGGTCGATCCCGGCTTCAGAACCTCGCCTGGATTGTTGGCTTTGATCCACACTTCAACAGTCGTTGTGCTAGGGTCCACCGCCGGACTCACCACTGTCACCTGTCCGCCGATATCTCCTTCAGGACCGGCGATCCGCGCCGGCCGGCCCACGCGAATGTACGCGGCCTCCTTCACCGGCACATTGGCGCGCGCCACGATTTGCGAGATGTCGACAATGGAAACGAGCGGCGAACCGCTGGCGGCCATTTCGCCTTGATAAATGGGGCGATCGGAAACGACGCCCTTGATGGGACTGCGTATCTGCGCGTATGAAAGCTGCACCGCGGCATTCTGGTAGCGCGCCTGCGCCGCCTTCATTTGAGCTTCCGCGCCGATGATGGTCTGGCGCTGGCTGACTTGGTTCAGCGCCTCGAGATGACGCCGCGCCGTTTCCAGTTGGCTCTGCGCCTGCACCATCGCGACCTTGGCATCATCCGCAAGTCTCTGGGCTAGGGCGCCCTCGCGCACCAGCGTGACGCGATTCTCATAAAGCTTCTTCGCCGCGTCGAGCGCCTGTTGCGCGGATTGAAAGTCGGCCTGAGCTTTCGTCCTGTCCTCGGGAACGGTGGCGCCGGTGGTCGTCTGATAGACGGCCTGCGCCTGATCGTATAGCTGTTTGCTCTCGGCCTCGGTTGCCGCCAAATCGCGGCTGTCCAGTTCCATTAGCAATTGACCGGCGCGAACGTGGTCTCCGCGATTCACGAGCACTCGCCTGACCGGCGCGCCGATCCGCGAGCTGATGGTCGCCTGGTCGATGGGGTAGAGGACGGCATCGGCGGTGATGAGGTGATCGATGGCGCCGCGTACCGCGGGTTCGACGGTGACGGGGGTGGCCGCCTCGGTCGCCTCCGCCGGCCGTCGGCGTGTTGCCGCATCCAGCGAGCAGCGCCGCCAACGCCAGCAGTCCATAGATCATCGCGTATCGCATCATCGTAGGTTTCCAGTCAACGTCTGCAAGTTCGCGATCGCGACGCGTCGCCGCGCCAAGCCATCAGCGTAGGCATTGCGCGCCAGGTTTAGCGTATTCTGAGCATCCACCACCTCCAGCGCCGTCGCCTCGCCCGCCTGGTATCGCAGCAACACCAGCCGAAGACTTTCGGTGGCCAAGTCTACCGAACCTTGTAGCGAGCCGGTCTGCTGCTGCGCCACTTGCGCCTCGGCATAAAACGCGGCAAGATTGCTGTCCAACGTACGCTGCGCCGCCGTGAGATCGAGCGCTGCCTGCTGGCGCCGCAGATCCGCCTGCTTCACTTTGCTGCGCGTAGCGCCCCAGTTCCAGACCGGGATATTCAACGTCGCCTGCGCCACGTAGCCAAGATTCTGGCGGTATGGGACCTGGAAATTAGGGAGCGTGCTGCGCCCGGTGGCTTGCGTCGGATATGGCGTGCGAGCGTCGAACTGGTTGGCATCGATGCCATAGAAAACGTCGAGAGCGAAGGACGGCAAGTAGGCATACCGGGCAATGCTGATGTCGTAGCCTGCCTCTTGAACCGCCGCTTTTGCGGCCGTGAGATCGGGACTCGTGGCCAGCGCCTGCGTCCGCGCTTCCTCGACGGACGGGAGCGGCTCCGGCTGCTGCAAATCGTCGGTCACGTCAAAAGCGGCGCTGAAAACGGGAAAGATCAGAACGCCCAACGCGATCTTAGCTTTTTCGATGGCAAGCTGCGCGTCCTGCACATCTCGTCCGCGCTGTTGCGTATCGATCTGCGCCTTGACAACGTCGGCGTGGGCGGCCTCTCCGCCGCGCTCCTGCTGTTGGGTGATCTGGAGGAAGCGCTCCGATTCGCGCAGGCTGGTCTGCGCGTTCGCCAACTTGCGTTGCGCCACGACGATGGCGTAGTAGTCCTGGATAGCGGTGGCATTCAGTCCGCGCGCCGCCACTTCGGCTTTGGCTCGCGCCAGCGCTTCGGCCGCCATGGCGCGCCGTATCTCGCCGCGTCTTACGAAAGAGAGCACTTCTTCATGCACGGTTGCCTGCTCGTTGTAGACGTGCACGCCATCGTTGGCGACGAAAACTCCGGACGGCGTTCCGTTGCCCTCCGTGTAAATGAACTGATTGAACGCGGACACGGATGGCAGGCCGGCGGCGCGGGCCTGCACGCGGTCTTCGCGGGCCTGCAACACGGCGAGGTTGGCGGACTGAATTTGTCCGGCATATTGACGCGCGCGCGCTAGAACGTCTTGCAACGTCAAGGTGAGCGGCTTGCCTTCCGGAGCCGGCGATGGATTCTGGCATAGGGCCGCGAACGCGCCCACGCATAACGACGCCAGCATTCTTGCGATCGTTTTCAATGTCGGTTCAACCTAAGCCCAGTGAAGCACTGCATCCTGAAGAAATGCTTAAGACGGACCGCGCGCGGCATTCGTTCCGCGCAGTCCATTACGATGGAATCGTGCAGATTCTGGTCATCGAAGACGAACTCCGCATGGCCGGCCTGCTGCGGCAGGCGCTTGCCGAAGAAGGTCATCAGGTTGTCGTGGCTCGCGATGGCCAGGAGGGTTTCGAGATCGCCTGTTGTTCGTCCTTCGATGTCATGGTGCTGGACGTTTTACTGCCGCGCATGGACGGGTTGGCGATGGCCCGGAAGCTGCGCGAACGCCGTAACCAGACTCCCATCCTGATATTGACCGCGCGCGATGCCGCTTCCGACGTGGTCAAGGGCCTCGACTCCGGAGCGGACGATTATCTGACGAAGCCGTTTTCGATCGATGTGCTTTTGGCTCGCATTCGCGCGGTGGCGCGGCGTGGGGCTATTCCCAGACCGGTTTGCCTGGAGGTTGCGGACGTGCGCTTAGACCCGGCTACTCACTCCGTCACGCGAAACGGCCAAGCGTTGAGCCTGACGCCGCGCGAATACAAATTACTCGAGTTGCTGATGCGCAATTCCGGACACGCCGTCAGCCGCGAAACGATTCTACAGTCGGTGTGGGGCGTGGCTAGCGATATCGGGGAGAACACGCTCGAGGTTTTCGTACGGCAGTTGCGTCTTAAGCTGGATGCGGGCGATCGCAAGCTGATTCATACCATCCGCGGATTCGGATATATGGTGCGGGAGCGGTAGCGCCATGAACACGAGGTCCATCGGATTCAGATTGACTGTGTGGTACGCGGCCGTTCTCACGGCGGGACTGGGATTGTTTGGCGCGCTGATCTGGTTTTCGTTGCGGCATGAACTGATCGCCGACGTCGACCGGGACGTGGCGGGAGTCGCCACGAGGTTCGAAAACTATTTCAAGGCCGAATCGATGGAACCGGGCACTCGGCTTGAGGACGAATTGAGCGAGTTTTGCCAGGCTCTGCCGCCCTCGACCTACGTCTTCGTGCGCGGCGCGAACGGGTTTACCTTCCGCTATCCGCGCACGGACGGTAGCCCCAAGGGCGCCGTCGCTCGGATATTCCGGAAGCGATTCATCCTAGACCGGACAAGAATTCGATCTCGAGGTTCGCGGCTCCATCCGAGGCGCGCTCCACACGCTCGAACTGCTGCGTTTATTACTGCTGTGCCTGGTTCCTGTGGTGATCATGGTGGCTTGCCTGGGAGGCGCGTGGCTGAGCCATCGCGCTCTGCGGCCGGTGCATGACATCGCCTCTGCCGCCATCGCGATCAGTATTGAGAACCTTTCGGGCCGGCTCCCCGTTCCCGCTACCGGAGACGAGCTGGCGTACTTGAGCGGAGTATTGAATACGATGCTGGCGCGGCTGGAAGCGGCGGTTCAAACGTTATCGCAGTTCGTCGCCGATGCCTCGCACGAGCTGCGCACGCCGCTGGCCGTGATCCTGACGGGCGCGGAACTCGCGGTGCGCCGCTTACGGACGCCGGAATCGTACCGCCGCTCGCTCGGAGAGATTGCGCAGGAAGCGCGAAGAATGACACAGCTCGTCGAGGATCTGCTGTTCCTCGCCCGCGGCGGCAGAGATATTGTCGAGACGCGGTTGGAGCCGGTCGACATCCGCGACATCGCCCGGGAAGTCTGCGCGGAGGCTCGCACCCTGGCGGAGGCGCGGGGGATTCGCGTAACAGTGGCGCTGCCTCGGGACGCCGCCGTGGTGGTTGGTAATCCGGGCGCGCTGCACCGGCTGTTGCTGGCGCTGCTCGATAACGCCGTGAAATATTCACGTGAAGGGGGAAACGTTAATGTCGAGGTGAATCGCGACGATTCGCGCGTCTGCGTGGCCGTTCAGGATTTCGGAGCGGGCATTGCGGAGCGCGACCTGCCGCATATCTTCGAGCGTTTCTATCGCGCCGATCGCGCGCGCGGCGACGGCGGTTACGGTCTTGGGCTAGCGCTGGCCCAGACCATCGCGAAAGCGCATGGGGCCGCGATCGAGGTGTCCAGCGTGGAAGACTCCGGATCGGTTTTCCGCGTTGTCTTTTCGTGCGGCCCGCGGGAGGGCGGCCCGACCGGGTCCGTCCGCGCCGCTTTGCCAAGTGCCTCGGCCCTCTTGAGATCCTCTTAAGCTAATCTTCAGGTTATCGAGGTATTGTCTAAGAGGTTGGCCTCGCGAAGAAAGGTATTGCAATGAAGACGCTCCTGATATTCACGTTCGCTGCGATTGCGGTCGCCGCTCCGCCTACTTATAAGGTTACGAGCAAGATCAAGATCGGGGGCCCGGGCCGCTGGGATTACGTCTATGTCGATAGCGCCAATCATCGGCTCTACGTTTCACACGCCACGCAGACCGATGTCGTCGACACCAATTCGGACAAGGTTGTCGGCACGATACCCGACACCAAGGGCGTGCACGGCATCGCGGTGGCGGACGACCTGGGGCGCGGTTTCACCAGCGATGGCGCCGATAACGATGTGACGGTATTCGACCTGAAGACGCTGAAGGTTCTTTCCAAGATCAAGACCGGTCAGAATCCAGATTCCATCGTGTATGAGCCGGTTTCGCATCGCGTCTTCACCTTTAACGGCCGCAGTAGCGATTCCACGGCTATCGAAGCGAAGACCGGCAACGTCGTCGCGTCCTCCATTCCCCTTGGAGGTAAGCCGGAATTCGCGCAGGTGGACGGCAAGGGTAACATTTACGCCAACCTCGAAGACAAGAACGAGATTATAGAAGTTGACGCTAAGAACGCCGTCGTGACCAAGCGGTATTCGATCGCGCCCTGCGATTCTCCAAGCGGGCTCGCCTTCGACTCGAAAAAAAGCCGCTTGTATTCGGTCTGTGAAAACAAGCTCATGATTGTGAGCGATCCGGCGGCGGGAAAAGTACTGGCGACGCCCGCGATCGGCGCCGGCGACGATGGCGTGGCGTTCGACGACGGTTATGCCTTCGCGGCGAACGGCGCGGATGGGACTATCACGATGGTCGGCGATGTGTCCGGAAAATTCGAGCCCGTCGCAACCATCGCGACGCAGCGCGGAGCGCGCACCATCGGCGCGGATCAGAAGGCGCATAAACTATATCTGCCGACGGCCGAATATGGGCCTACACCGGAATCCAAGGACGGTAAAAGGGCTCGTCCGCAGACTTTGCCGGATACGTTTCAGATATTGGTTGTGAGCCGGCAATAAGATTCTCAAGAAAACGCACTTAGGCGCAAAGAGAAAATGTAATGGGGACTACTTATCGGGGCTAAACTGCGTAAAATCGACAATGTGAGCGTGAGAGTTTCAGATTCCGACATTTTTTCCAAGATTTGGCCGGCTTTTCAAAGGTTCTTTCCTTTAGTATAGATCTTCAGCTTTCAAGCACCAGGGTTCTTCATGGGCGCCGCTGCTCCTGCTACGGACGGTAAATTGTCCTATGTGCCGCGTGACAGCTGGACATACAAAATCAAGGAGAAGACACCCGTGCATGCCGTTTCAGCACCACTCAGCAACTCTGCGGAGCCGCGCCAAGATGTCGCGAATCAAAACCCACTCATCAACTTCGCGCAAAGCATCGAAAATCGGCATGACGTCGTTGCCGGAGAACTGCATCGCGCGATTCTTTGCAAGCTACGCGGTTTTCCTTTAAGCCAAGGCACTACCCAAGACGGCCGCGCGCGTGAAGTATTGTTGTTTGTCTTAACGGCCGTGCG